>JAXLUD010000005.1:0-378728 GCA_046329655.1 Ferruginibacter sp. | reverse complement strand
CGAAAGTCGTCCAAGGGCATAGCTGGTAACGAGCAGGTATTGCCGATGGTGGGGAATTTTATATTCGTCCGCCGGAACTGCTGCCAGGCTTTTTGATAAAGTTAAATATTATGAACTAAAGCTGGGCTTTATTCGTCAAGCCCCGAACCGAAGTACAACAGAATTACCGCTGCTGATTGCTCCAATGTCAAGCCCCACTATTGGCAATACCAATGTTAGCGGCTGTAATACTTCGGTCAATTAGTGTCTGTTGTCGTAGGTTAGCAATCATTTATTTGTTCGTTCTAAATTATTGTCAACTCGTCCAACGAAAAAAAAGCCTTTGTCGACGCAAGTCCTATCGAGTTTTTGGACGTCCATTGAAACAACTTGAAGCAATTTGCTATTTGCGTTGATTAATTTGCTCTTGCCAATGTATTTCTGATAACGGAAATATATATTGACAATTCTAAAATAAAATTTTCCAAATTTTTCGGTGTCAACTTGAAATACAGAACGATTTACTCTCGTCATTTTCAAAGTTTGGAGTTCATTATTGTCAACAGCGTCAAATTCAAAAGTGTCAGGTAATCTTTCAAAATCTTGTAAGTCAATTACCCAGAGTCCAGGAGCATAAGTGTTTTGTAATAGTTCACTTGGAAAAACTAGTCCTTCCGTTTCTGGTTTATCCGAGTATGTTAAATAATGAATTGCTTTCATTAGTAAATAGTCTTAATTACAGTAAGCCCATTCAAATATATCTCTGCGTTGTCACTTTCATACTTGAATTGATTGAAGTTCGGAATGTGTTTGCCAACCACAGGTGCCCAAACAACATTAACTAAAAATCTAAACGTTCTTGTTTCTCCGCTGTCTCTAATTCGTCTGCGACGAATATGAGTTTCATATTGATTTAAGCATAAAGGATTAAGATTTAGAAAGTCATTGTCTTTAAGTGTCAGTTTAACGACTGCTTTATCCTTGTTATATTGATGCCAAGCCCAGTTAAACGCCTCATGAGATAAGTCGCCGGTATAAAATCCTTGTCCAAGTTCACCGCCACCTCTCGTTACATCAATTTGTCCACTTGAAATCGCTATCGCATTATTTTGATTTGTCCCATGATATTGCTCCATTGCTTATTGATTGTAGTGTCGTCAATTTATAGCCGCTAACGGGCCTGGCTTTGCGCAGACATGGAATTTTATGGCTGTCCGCCCGGGACCGCCGCTGGTTTTTTTGTTTAGCTGAAGTTAAGAATTAAAGCCCAAAGTTGAACTGTCAGCCCGGAACCAAAGCCCAGCAAAGTACAAAAGCTGAAGTTTAGTTTGTCCTGCCATGATTGCGCAAAACCATGTGTTATAGGCTGGCGGCAGCCAGAAAGACTTTTTGCGGTGAAGCCGAAGCTCCGACTTTAAGAACGAGTAAAATAACTACTGCCTTACGAGATGGCGAATATAAAAGAAGTACAGGCAACAATTTGAATCAGCGCCAAAAAACTGTAAAACTGTAACGCCGCCGCATTGCCGATAACTGCGTATGTAATTGCACTTTGCGGCCAGAAACAAGCTGAACGGAGCTGTGAGATTTAAAGGCGGCCAACCGTTGGGCAGCGGATTGCCACTAACGCAAAAGAAACCGCAACTTGTAAGGCCACCGAAAAGCGCAGCGACTAAGACTAAAGCTGCCAAGCCAACCGAAAAGTATGAGAGCTTGCGCAACTTACCGAAGCCCGAGCCGACAGAAAGTAAAAGCGCTACAACAGAAAATCTGTAACTGCAGCCAAGCCGAATGAACTTTGAGCCGATTGCTGTAAAGCCGTCCTGCAAGGAGTGAAACAGAAAGAAGAGGAGCTGCGAGTTGTTGCCAGCGTATTTAAGTAAAGTGTCCAACCGCAAAAAGGTGATGAGAAGAATACTGCCAACCCCTCGAAAACTGAGCTGCCAATTTTGTCTAAAAGCCAGCTAGCCTATAACGTCGGCGGCTTTGGGCTGGTGTGGGATTTTCCAACTGTCCGCCCGGAACTGCAGCCGAATTTTTTGTTTAGTTGAAGTTAAGAACTTACAAGCCGGTAAAAATTGGTTTTGTCCAGCTCGAACTAAAGATTGGCGATGCAGTTAGCCGAAATTTGATTGTCCGGCCACACTTGCCCAAAACCGTTTGTTGTGCGTTCGTACTTGCCGTTAATATATTCTTTCAAAAGACTTGCCATTGAAACGATAAACTCCATTCCTCCAAACCACAATTCTCCTTGCTTGTTTTTTATATATGGTGGAAATGAATGTAGGTCCAAGCCCATCCTTCTCTTGTAAAATTTGTAACAGATGTACCATCATATTTGACTCTGGATTCTACTGTCCCGATCCAGATATTTCCTTCAGCATCCTCTCCAATAGAATAAGCCTCTCAAGTGAATTGCCTTTAGTCTTTCCTTGTCAGTTTGTGTTTCGTTGTGAAATTAATTGCTTCTTTCCTAATTAAGTATACTAAAACACCGCTTCCATTATTCGCCATCCAAAGATTTCCTTTCGCGGTCTTCTATGAAACCCCGGATATGCAGACCTCCCTTTTTCTTTGGGTAACCAAAAAAATCGTCATTTAATATTTTAAAATGTTTGCTGTTGTATCCAACCAGTGCTTTGTAGGCCCCAAACCAGATCGTGCCATTTTTACCTCTTGCCAAAAGGTGTCGAAATTGGAGTACTGAAACTCCATAAACATCATTTGATTTTGGTAGTGTTGTGGAATATGCGGAGGTTTAGTTTCTTTCCGTCATACTGGTACACCTCGAGGCTCCTTTCAAGATCGTTGTAGCTGGATCCTATCTGGTCAGCTTTAAACCAAAATGTCTTTATCACCTATTTTCCATTCTGTTGTTGAATCGTAATTTCTTTCTTGTACACAGATATTTTTTCCATCATAAACACTTAATCCTTCACCACATTCAAACCATATTACTCCATTCTTATCTTCATAAATATTTCTTACCTGGTTGCACTTAACCTGTCTTCTGTCGTGAAATATTGAACATGCCGTTATGAAGTAAACACACGCCTTCTTTGTCACTACCAAACCAAAGATTTCCTTTACTGTCCTCTAAAAATGACTGAACCCGTTGTAAATTTCAACAGTTTGCTGTCTGCTTTAGTCTGTACTATCTGTTTTTCCTTATTTGATTGACTTTGACTATTACAAGAGATTGATACAGTCAGTGTGAAAATGTCCAGCAAAGGATAAAAATGGTTTGATTACCAAATTTCGCTTTCATTATAACGGTGTCTTTAGTATGGCGCACAACGTCGGCGGCTTTGGGCCGGTGTGGAATTTTCCAACTGTCCGCCCGGAACCGCAGTTGATTTTGTTGTTAGTTGAAGTTAAGAATTAAAGCTGAAAATTGTTTGTCCAGCCCGGAACAAAAGATTGGCGATGCAGTTAGCTGAAATTAGATTGTCCAGCCACACTTGCCCAAAACCGTTTGTTAACGGCTGGCCATAAAACCAAAAAGAGCTTGCAAGTTTAAAAACCCAAAAGCTGGGCTAAGAACAAATGCTGGCGATGGGCATTCGAGTAAGAAAAAAAGCAGCAAAATGAAATTGAAAAAATAATTGCCCGGTTTTGCGCCTGCAGCTGGTTTTTGCTGTTAATCGCTGAGGCTTGCCGAAGTACGTGGAATTGACCGGATCGTCCGCCCAGAACTGAAGATGAAAGTATGATCAAATTTTGTGTTGCGTACAACTGCCCAGAGAAGATTGTCCTGCCCGGAACCGAAGCAGATGAGCGGACCAAAAGCCGATGTTAACATTGTCCTGCCCGCATTTTGGCAAACCCTTGTTGGCCGCTGGCCATAAAACCAAAAGCGCTAAAAGCGTTAAGAGACTAAAAGCTGATGATTAGCATACAAGCAAAAAAGAAACTGCGAAATAAAATTGAAAAAATATTACCCGGCTTTGCGCCTGCGGAAGGCTTGCGGCCAACGTCGGCGGCTTTGGCCAGGGGATTTTTCCAACTGTCCGCCCGGAACTGCAGCCGGATTTTTTGTTTAGTTGAAGTTAAGAACTAAAGCTGTACCGTTTGTCCAGCCCGAAACTAAAGATTGGCGATGCAGTTAGCTGAAATTAGATTGTTCGGGCTACACTTGCTCAAAAAACCGTTTACAACGGTTGCCAAACCAAAAGGAGCTGTCGCATTTAAAAAGCCAAAAGCTGAAGCAGAAAATGCTGATGAGTAGCTTCATAAGAAAAAACCTCCGCAAATAAAATTGAAAAAATAATTGCCCAGTTTTGCGCCCGCGGCTGGCTTGCCGTTAACGGTAGGGCTTTGCGTTGGCGGGCATAGTGAACGTCCTGCCCGGCCACAGGAAGCCCGTGATTGATTTACGCCCATACAGAAAATGCTGAAGTGGATAAGTGTCGCCCGGACAAAAGCAGAATAGAATTGGTAAAGCTGAGAATATATTCGTCCAGCCCCGCTAACGCAAAACCCTGTTGGCCGCCGTTACATGATTCGGGGTCAGATCTTTCTGTTTCCTCATCATGTTGCGGGTCGGGTCGCATTTTGTTTTTATGAAGCTCAATGATTTTTTCATCTTCAGTAAGGTTTCGATTTACTATTATAGTATCGTCTAAAAGATTTGGAATTGTACCAGATATTCTTTTGAAACTTCATAAATGTATTCTGAAATTGTTTTTTGTCCATCTGGTGCGATGAAAATCTTTGTGGCCAAGGATCCATTGTAATAACTCGAGGTGAATTTGGATCGATAACAAAAATTGTAATACGGTCTTGCGCTTCCAAGATGCTGTACGACGAAATAGAAGTCTTGATACTTATAACTCTTGAGTCTCTCAAAAGGTGGAAGCTTTTTATTTGCTCGAAATATCCTAAAACATATGATGATTTGAAGCTAGTCCAAATATAAACCATGAATCGTAAAAGTTTCATTTGATTACGTCGGAGTTTTTTGTTCAAAGTCGCGTGGGTTTTTGAATAGTAGAGTGTCCGGCTTAATGGCGGCTAACTCTTAAATATAGCAAGCTTTTCCAATCCTAAAACTTGCGCAAATAATTTTTAAGTTGCTTATACAGAAGGGGTTAAAAAAATATGCGCAAGGGATTTTGATAAAAAATGGGTTTCGCAAATGCAATTTAAGGATATTTTTTATATGAAAACTGCAGTTTGCCGGTGTCGCTGATAATTTGATTGCCGAAAGCAGCATCAGTTGCTTAACCGCTCCCTTCTTTATAAACTTTATATGCCTTGTGCCTTTAAGAATCCAGCCGCTTACTTCTATATCGCACCTGCAAGCCTGCCGGACTAATGGAAATATTTCCCGTGGAATACTCAGTCATCTAAATCCAGCTGGTCAAGCGGACTGATCACCTGCAGCACATCCCGGTTGGTGACATGCAGGTAACGCAACGTGGTTTTAATATCGTTATGCCCCAGCAGCTTCATGATCATCGTAACATCAGTTCCCTTGTCAAGCAAATGCGTGGCAAAACTGTGGCGCAGGGCATGCACACTCCCGGGTTTTATCACTCCGGCTCTTTTTTTGGCATCCTGCAAAACCAACTGCAGGCTGCGGGTGCTGTAGGGTTCGCCGGGATGCTGGCCGTAAAATAAATACCCGTCGGTTTTGGGCTTGTATTGCATAAAATATTCACGCAGCATTACCAGCAGTACAGGACTCAAAGTGGTGATCCGGTCTTTCTTTCCTTTTGCACGCTCCACAATGATTTGCATACGACTGCTATCGATCTGCCACACTCTTAAATGCGTTACTTCGCTCACCCGCATTCCCGTGCTGTAGGTAAGCATCAGCATCGTTTTGTGTTTGATATTTCCTGTTTGTTTCAGTATCCTCGCAATTTCATCCTGGTTAAAAAAGCGGGGATTTTGCAATGGTTTTTTCGGCCGCGGAATTTCCCAGAATAGCTTGTCGTTCCCCAGCACCTGCTCGTAATAAAACTTCAGTGCATTCATGCGGCTGTGCAAACTGTTTTCCCGCAGCTGCAGTTTTTCATAACAATATACCAGGTAACGTTTGATATCGGCAGGGTTCAGCATGTCGGCTGCCCTGGACTGGATATGCATTAAAAAGCGGCTCATCTCTCCTGTATAGGTGGTAATGGTGGAACTGCTGTATGCTTTTAACTGCAGCCGTTGCAGCATCGCCGGCAGCACATGTGCATTTACCGGGTGAATGAGCATTACCACCGGCTTATATACGGGTTTTGCCCGGGGTGCCACCTGCACATCCTGTGGCTGCAGCGTTGCTTTCTTTTTGCTGCGGAGATAATCGTACAGCTGTTTGTTATTGATATGTGCCAGGTGTTTTAACGACTTTACAATGACCAGGTAATTTTCCTTGCTGAGCGGCACATACCAGCAGGAATGGGTGCGGCTCCATTTTATGCCGGGTAACTTTCTTACTACAGCATTGAGCTCATCAATATTGGAGAAAATGATGCCGATGCATTCATGACCACGATGCAGCATGGCGGTAAGGGTAACAGGATTCATATAAACGGTTTGCTTTACTGCCGCCGGCTTTTGCCAACTGCAGTAAGGTTAGGGAAACGGATTGAAGACTTAAATGTAAAAAATATCCGGCTGAAAGAAAATGCTGCGGGATTATTAAGCGTATGCAGACGGATATCGAGACATGCGGGCAAAAAAAAGGGCTGAATGAACAGCCCGGTTAGTCTTTTGTATGATTGCTTATTGGATCTTTTCCACTCTGGTGGGTGTGTCTTTACCGCTTACAATGGTTTTACTGCTGATGGCAATGGCTTTGATGATTTCGGCCATATTGATCATGTCAAGCGTACCAATTTCGTCACTTTGCTTATGGTAGTTGGGCTCGTCGTTGGGTGCTTCTTCCATCTTGCTGGTGCTGATGGTATGTGCCGGTACTCCCAGTTCGGCCAGCGTGGCGTTATCGCTGCGGTAAAATAAATTTTGCTGGGGATAGGGATCGGGTTCAAAATGAAATTTGGAACCCTCCAGGTTCGACTGCAGTATCTTGCCCATATTGCTTTTTTCGTAACCGGTGATATAGGCGCTGTTGGTGCCCCACTTGCTGGTGGTACCGATCATTTCAATATTGAACATGGCCACCACTTTATCGGGATTCATCTGTTTGCTGAAATAACGGCTGCCAAAACCACCGATCTCTTCTGCCGTAAATGCCACAAACACCAGTGTGCGTTCATTATTTTTCTGCGCTGCAAAATATTTGGCCAGCATCATCACGGCCGTGGTACCGGCGGCATCATCGTTGGCGCCATTATAAATACTGTCCATATTTTTATCGGGCTTGCCAACACCAAGATGATCATAGTGCCCGCTGAAAACAACATACTCGTCTTTTTTGCTTTTACCCGGTATCACACCCAGCACATTTTTTAAATGCTGTTCGGTCAGTTCGTTTTGTATGTGCAGGCTGATACTTGCCGGGTTTGTATTGGTGGTTAAGATGAGCACCTGTGATACCTGCGAAGCAAACTTCGCATTGCCTGCAAAGCGCTGCATGCTTTTAAAACGGCGGGCATGTGCCGTATCAACAAGAATAATGGTATTCACTTCCTTTTCAAAAACGGGAAACACCACTTTGCTGAAATTGTCATCTTTTTTCACCACCACAATTTCATACCCTTTTAATGTGCTGATATCTAAACTGGCCAGCGTGGTATTGGCCGCTACATTGTTTTCATTCAGCGGTTCATTGTCGAGCATCCCGGTAACGGATTTCACCTTTGCCTTCGTCATGGTAAATTCCTGGAAATAAGATTTGTTATCGCCCCAGAACTTCAGTTTGCTGCCGGCAAATTCGCCGGCAATAAAATCCGCGGCCTTGTCAATGCCCGGCGTAAAAGTTTTGCGTCCCTGCATATCATCGGCAGAAAGGATGCGCTCGATACGCTCCACTTCAACGGGATTGATAATTTTGTCGATGTTCTGCGAAAAAGAAAACAGGCCGCACAGGCCCGCGAGGAGTGTTGCAAATAGTTGCTTCATCTTCATTGGTGTTATAGTTGCTGTTATTGGTTGACGGCTGATAGTTGACAGTTGATGGTTGATAGTTGATAGTTGGCGGTTGCAAAGAGTTCTGTACACACCATTCACCGCTCACCATTCACCATTTACCACCTCACAAACTCATCATCTCTTTAAATTTAACGGCCTGCCTGCGGCTGACCTCAATTTTTTCGCCGCCCTGCAGTTCGAGTAATAAACCGCCGTTAAAATAAGGTTCGATTTTTTCGATCATGCGCAGGTTAACAATATGTTTGCGGTTGGCACGGAAAAAAACTTTTTCATCCAGCCTTTCTTCCAATGCATTGAGCGATTTTAATATCAGTGGTTTGTTGGTGCCGAAAAATACCTTGGCATAATTGCCCACACTTTCAAACAAACGCACTTCACCCAGCTTTACAAACCAGCAGCGTTCCCCGTCTTTTACAAAAACCTGGTCGTGCTCGGTAAGCATACCGCGGTTAATACCGGCCACGCTGGCTGCAATTTCTTTTTCCTCGGCCTGCTGTAGTTTCTGCAAGGCATCAGCCAGGCGTTTGGGCTCCACCGGCTTCATTAAATAATCGAGTGCATTTACTTCAAATGCTTTCAGTGCATATTCATCATAAGCGGTTGTGAAGATCACATGCGGCGCCCTTTCCACTTCAGTGAGCATATCAAAACCGGTTTTGCCGGGCATCTGTATGTCGAGGAAGATAAGATCGGGAGAGAGGCTTTCAATTTTTTCAATTCCCTCCGCAGCATTGGAGGCTTCGCCAATCACTTCCACTTCGGGAAAATCCTGCAATAATTTTTTCAGTTCGGTTCTTGCCAAACGTTCATCATCGATGATTACAGCTTTATGCATGGCTTAAAATTTAGTGCGTTATACAGTAACCGGCATGGTCACTTTCGATTCCACCATATTGTTTTCGATATTCTTAATTTCAAAAGTGGCCTTGCCCTGGTACATCAGGTTCAGGCGGTCCTGCGTGCTTTTGATGCCAAATCCATCCCCGTTGCGCATGCCATTGAGCTGGCCGGTATTTTGCACCAGCAGTTCCAGGTTATCGCCTTTAAAGTCGGCCACAATACGCACCACACCGCCATTCACCAGTTTGCTGATGCCGTGCTTGATGGAATTTTCCACCAGTGTTTGCAGCATCATAGGCGGAACAGGATGAGAGAGCGTGTCGGGGTCAATATCCATTTCCACTTTCAGCCTTTCTTCAAAACGCATATGCTCCAGCGCCAGGTAATCTTCCACAATATCCATTTCCCTTTGCAGTGTTACGGTTTCGGCTTTCTCGGCCTGCATGCTGCTGCGCAGGATATTGCTGAGTTCGGTAATGGCTTTTCTCGCCCGCTCGGGATTTTCATCCACCAATGCCCGGATGCTGTTGAGCGAGTTGAAGATGAAGTGCGGGTTGATATGCGATTTGATGGTTTTTAATTCAAGTTCTTTCACCGTGTTTTCCAGTTTGAGCCTGTCGAGCTGGTCTTTCCGGTTTTTATCGAGGTAATGATATACGATATAAATGAGGAACCATAATGCCACCAGCAGCATATTCTGGTAAATGCCGAGCAGCTGCAGGTTGTCATCGTATTTCCATTCGCCCTTGTTGTTGCGGTACCAGCCGGTACTTTTTTTAATGTCGGACACCGTTTTAATGGCAACAGAATCTTTTAATGGCGTATTGATATAATACTGCACTTTGTCGAGCCCGGCTTTTGCTTCCGCATCTTTTGCCTTATCGAGTTTATAATTTTGAATGTATTGTTCAAATGAATAGGGCGTGCTTTTTTCCAGCACATCACTGCCATAATACATGATGATGGAGGTGGCGGCACAGCCAATCACGAAGAGAAAGAAAAACCTTGAAAAGGAAAACCGCAGCCAGTGCATGCGTTTGGCCACCGTTCTTAACAGGTGCGTGGAAAGAATACCGGAAACGAGGAAGATGGTCAGACTGAAAATATACTCATTTTGCCCCCCGTGCTGCGAAAAACGTTCGCTCAGCATTACCAGGTTGATATAGGCATGGATGAGGCCAAAAACGCCCCAGCCCAGTACCTGGCACAACCAATAGCGGATATTCATTTTTCCCATTGTGTAAAACTATGCAACAAGATAGGGAAAAAGCTGCTTGATTTGATTAATGGCTAATTGCAGGTTTGAGAGGTTATGTTATGAATATTTGAAATTTTAATTGCCTGTCCATGCCTGGAGCATAAACCCTGTAATGATAAATTTTTATCCTGCCCGAACGGTATTAAGGGGCATTACTGTCATTTGCAGCATGCGTTCGTTATAAAAAAAATGCGCTGCAGTAAAGAAAAAACCGTCAGCGCATTTGAACCGTATTTTTTAGGATTATTTTTTCAGCAGTTTAAAAGCATGGCTCCACTCGCCTTTGGTAATACCCGGAATGCACCATAGTATGCACAATGGCTCAATGGCACGGGCCGCTTCGGCTTTGCCCATATCTGCTGTTTCAAAACCAAAGGCTGTTAAAATACCTGTTACCGTTTTTTTGGCTTCATCGTTATTGCCGCAAATGAACATGGTGGGTTGTATGCCTCCAAAATCGGGCTTGTACATAAACGCGTTGCCGATACAGCTGAAGGCTTTTACCACATGCGCTTCCGGCAGCTGCTCCTGTATATCTTCCATCAGCGATCGGTTGAGCGTGGTAAAGAATTTCAGCACACCATTTTCAGGAGCCGCGGGTGCAATTGGGTTGGTGGCATCGATCACCACCTTGCCTGAAAAATTCGGGATGCCTGCCATTTCAATTACTTTGCCGGCCACGCTGCCACCGGCAGCCAGTACAATGATATCCGCAAATGCCGCAGTTTCGGCAAATGTGCCTGTTTGGCCTTCGGGGTTAGCCGCTTTCCACATGGCCACTTCATCTTTGGTAATGTCCCGGGTGCCGAGCATTACATCATATCCTTCTTTTAAAAAAGCGCTGGCCAGTACACGGCCCACGATACCACTGCCCAATATTCCTGCTTTCATAAAAATTATATTTAGTGATTAATGATTAGTTTTACAAAGTTGATAAAAAATTGTTCATGGCCAACCCTCATTTAAACAGTGATGCTTCATTTGCGGACAGGGAATTTGAGAATACCATCCGCCCTTCTGCCATCAACGATTTCAGCGGGCAACAGCAAATCATTGAAAATATTTCCATTTTTATAAAGGCGGCCAAGATCCGTGGCGAAGCGCTGGATCATATTTTGTTTCACGGGCCGCCGGGTTTGGGCAAAACCACTTTAAGCCGTATCGTGGCCAATGAACTGGGCGTGCATATTAAAGAAACCAGCGGACCGGTTATTGAAAAGCCCGGTGATCTTGCGGGCCTGCTCACCAACCTGGAACCCAATGATGTGCTCTTTATTGACGAGATACACCGGCTGAGCACCGTGGTGGAAGAATACCTGTACGCCGCGATGGAAGATTACCGCATTGATATAATGATCGACAGTGGTCCCAATGCCCGCAGTGTGCAGATCAACCTGAATCCCTTTACATTGATTGGCGCCACCACACGCAGCGGTTTGCTTACAGCGCCCCTGCTGAGCCGCTTTGGTATTAAATCAAGACTGGAATATTACGATGCCGGCACATTGAAAAATATTGTGCTGCGCTCGGCTAAAATACTCGGTACTTCCATTGCTAAAGATGCGGCTGCAGAAATCTCTGGCCGCAGCCGCGGCACACCCCGGATCGCCAATGGATTATTACGCAGGGTGCGTGATTTTGCACAGGTGCTGAATGATGGACAGATCGATATGGGGATTACACAACACGCCTTAAAGGCGCTGAATGTGGATACTTATGGGCTGGATGAAATGGATAACCGTATCCTCAGTACCATCATTGAAAAATTCAAGGGCGGACCCGTAGGCATTACCACCATTGCCACTGCGGTGGGCGAGGAACCCGGTACGCTGGAAGAAGTGTACGAACCCTTTTTGATACAGGAAGGTTTTTTACAACGTACGGCAAGGGGCAGGGAAGTAACGGCGAAAGCCTATGAACATCTTGGTAAAGCTGGTCCGAATACGGCCGGAACTTTGTTCTCCTGAACATGCAACGTTCGCGAAAGACGGGTTGTCGCCGCTATAATGAAATGCTGTTTTTTAATACTGGTTCCTGTACTGCTTGCCTGCTCCTGTAAGAAGGAAAAGACTCCAGCTGAAAACTGGTTCCAGGTTGAGATAAGATCACCGCTCAATGCAGATTGCAGGTTACCTGAAATTATTTTTATCGACAAACAACAGGAAGCATACGCTATTATTGGCAATAACGGAGGCATTTATATTGCCAACGGCCTGCCGAAGGTTTTATATGCCATGGGAAACAGGCTCTATGTAAACATTCAGCGGCCCGGTGCAGCCGGTTCAGTGGCCTGTACAACCCTGGGCCCGTCATTACCGCAGGTGCTGATCACTGCAGTAAAATAAAAAGACCCGTCGTAAAACGGGTCTCAATTATTTTCCGGTACAATTCTTTATCCCTGCACCACCAAACGGAAACCGTTTCCGTGAATATTCACGATCTCGATATTACCGTCTTCTTTTAAATATTTGCGCAACTTGGCAATATACACATCCATGCTGCGGCCATTGAAATAAGTATCGCTGCCCCAGATTTTCTTCAAGGCGGTTTCACGGCTCAGCAAATCATTTTTATATTCTGCCAGCATTTTAAGCAGTTCATTCTCTTTGGGAGAAAGCACCTGTGTTTTTCCATTCACCGTGAGCTCACGCAGGCGGGGATTAAAATGGTATTTACCCAGGTCGAATTCTGCATTGGCTTCTTCCTTATGCATTTCTTCGTTGCGTTTTAAAATGGCTTTTATTTTATGCAGCAGCACTTCGCTGTCGAATGGTTTGGTGATATAATCATCGGCGCCGAGTTTATACCCCTGGATGATATCATCCTTCATGGTTTTTGCACTGAGGAAGAACAATGGCACATCCGGGTTCACATCACGGATCGCTTCGGCCAGTGTAAATCCGTCCATATTCGGCATCATTACATCCAGCAGGCAGATGTCGAATCTTTCCCTTTGAAAAGCTGCAAGACCCAGGCGTCCGTCTCTTTCCAGTGTTACGTCATAATCGTTCAGTTCCAGGTAATTTTTCAATACCATGCCAAGGTTCGTGTCATCTTCGCACAATAATACTTTAGGTTTAGCTGCTTCCATGTTTGTTGGTTTATGAGCAAATAAAATTAAATCATTTTTAGTAGAGTTAGTACAGGGTGTAATTTTTTGTTAAACTGTGGCCGGGATCCCGTTACTGAACATTGAAATTTGAGCATTGCGTATTGACGGGTTTAATACATATACTTTCAATGTTCAGGTTTCAATGCTCAAATTTCAATAATCAATGTCTTAAGTATTTCTTATCCGTAAGGGTCTTTAAAAATGCGACTAAATCTTTTTTTTCTCTTTCTGTTAAGCCAAGCGGTTTTTGCAGCAGCGCATCGGTATTGATACCATCTTTTACAAATTGAGCAGGATTGTTATAATAATCCACCACTTCTTCCAGTGTTTTAAACATGCCATTGTGCATATAGGGAGCGGTTACGGCAATATTACGCAGACCGGGAATTTTGAACTTGCCCTTGTCAGTTTCTTGCCGGGTGATATGGTAGCGGCCGGCATCGTCCAGGTCTTTTTCATTGTAGAGGCCGATATTGCGGAAATCATCCGTGGTAAAATCTTCCATCCGGTGGCAGTCGAAACATTTTGCTTTATCACCCACAAACAACTGACGGCCCCTTTCTTCCTGTGGCGTAAGGTTTTTAAGGTTATTGCTCCAGTCGTCAAACTTGCTGTCCACTGTTTCCAGTGTTCTTTCATAGGCAGCAAATGCGGCACCTACATTTTTTGCATTGGGCGCCTGTTTAAAAATTTGCAGGAAAAGTTTTTTGTATTGGGGAGATTGATTGAGCCTTTGCACGGCTTCTTCAATGCTGAGGTTCATCTCGTCGGGGTTTTGAATGGGCATCAATGCCTGTTCTTCCAGTGATGCGGCACGGCCATCCCAAAAAAAATAGGGGCGGTTCTTCATGTTCAGTACCGAAGGGGTGTTGCGTTTGGTAAGTTTACCACCGATACCCGTGCTGAAAGCCACCGTGTCGGCAAAAGCGTATTGCGGTTTGTGGCAGCTGGCACAGCTCACGGTGGAATCTTTGGATAAGATATTTTCTGAAAAAAGTTTTTTACCCAGCGCTGCCCGGGTGCTGATGCCCGTTCCGGGATAAAAACTCAGCAGCATTACCGCTGTAACAAAGGTGAGTACCGCAATCAATATTCTCATGTATCAAAAATAAAACAGCCACTCAAAACCTGAGTGGCTGTTCAGGATTATTTCACAAAAACTAATTAAAATCAGCTTCCGTTACACCTTCGTTGATCTTGATATCAGACAGGTTCATGGTAAATTCCTGTCCGCCGGCGTTCCGCGTAATCTGCGTTGGCAACAAAATATTGCCCACTTTCTGGTAATTTTTGTATTCAATGGTGGAAGGCACTTCTGCATCACCCTGTTTGCTGGTGGTTTCTTCCTGTAACAGCAGGCCGGATTTAATGGCGTACTGCTGTACCGATGTGCGGCCGCTGGGCATCACCACTTTCAGGCGGTAGGTTTCTTCATCACCCACTTTTCCTTTGCCAAGGTATTCTGTTTTATAATCGGCGGTATTGTAAAACAGCTGGGGAATCACGCCTTTATCATCCTGTGCCTCTTTGATCTCATCGGGTGTCATATCTTTCTTAGAAGGCCCCTGCTGGGTATAACCCGTAGTGCCGTTGAAAACAGATTTGAAAACCGTCATGGCACCCATTTTAATTTCTGCAGCATTTTTGCCCGGGTTCATGCGGATGTCTTTACCGGAAAGTGTGCGGCCCATCATTTCCATGCTGATGGTAGATACGATGCTGTTTACTTTTTGTACTTCCGCCTTGCCGCCGATGGCTTTCAGGTAATCTTCGATAATGCTGTAACCGGAAACCGCATCAGAAGTTTTGGCCGATTCATTTACAGTAGCTTCCTTCACTTCTTCTTTCACCGGTTCGGCATACTTGTCATATTTTTTTATCGGGAAACCCAGCCTGGCCAGGTTGGGCAATATTTTTTTGCCGTTGCCCACAATCACCACCCGGCTGTTGCTTTCGCTGAAATAAGTGTTGGACACTCGTTTAATATCATCGATGGTAACCGCGTTGATCTTCTGCAGGTAAGTGGTATAAAAATCTTTGGGCAGGTTATTGATGAGTATGTTGGAAGCATATGTGGCTGTGATGGCCGGATCTTCCATGCGTAGTGCATAAGAGCCATTGTATTTTGCCTTGGCAATGGTCAGTTCTTCAGCGGTAATTTTTCCATCACGCATGTTCAGAATTTCACGTACCATTTCCTGCAAAGCGCTGTCTACTTTTTCGGTGCGTACCGCGGCGCCTGCTTTAAACAGGCTTTGGAAACGGCCGCTGCCCACGCTGGAATAAGCGCCATAAGTAAAGCCATGTTTCTCCCGCAGGTTCATAAATAATTTGCTGTCGGCACCACCACCCAGTATCTGGTTGGCCAGCAGCAGCGGAAAATAATCCTTGCCGTTCAGCGGGTTTTTAACGAGGTTGCCCATGCTTAATTCGCCCTGTACGGCAGTTGGCAGATCCACAAAATCAATTTCTGTTTTATCAGGGTTTTTAACATCGCCGGGAGAAGGCAGTTCGAGTTTTTTGCCGGTCCAGCTGCCGAAAGCTTTTGTTGCCAGTGCTTTTGCAGTGGCCGCGCTGATATCACCCACAAAAGTGAGGTAAGCGCGGGAAGGCGTGATATAGTTTTTGTAAGCCTCTTTAATATCTGCTAGTGTAAGCGCTTTCACACTTTCTTCAGTAGTGAATTCACCCATGGCAGTATGTTTGCCATAATTGAGTGCCTGTGATACACGGCCGGCAATCACCGAAGCGCTTTTTTCTTGGCTTTTCAAACCGGTAATGGTTTGAGATTTCAACTTATCAAATGATTCCTGCGGGAAAGATGGATTCTTCAGCCCGTCGGCCATCAGCATAAAGGCTTTTTCAAAATACCGGGTCAACGCTGCCGCAGAGCCGCCGGCGGAATAAAGCGATACATCCGCGCCAATAATGTCTGTGGCCTCATCAAATTCGGCCTTGGTCATTGACTGGGTGCCTTCGCCCAGCATTTGGCCCATCAGGTCCATCACACCCGCTTTTTTATCTTCAAAAATGGGGCCTGCATCAATATTCAATGTAGCCCTTACCTTGGGCAGTTTATGATTTTCCACCACCAGCACGGTTAGTCCGTTGGACATGGTGAAGATAACTGGTTCTTTAATGGAGATAACGGGTGCCGGACCGGCAGCAGGTTTTTTGCTGCGGTCGATCTTAACCTGTGCAAAGCTGTTTTGCAGCAGCAGCACACCCAGTACAGCTATAATTATTTTTTTCATTGCAGAATGATTAGTACGTTTTAGAATTATTTTTTAGGCAGGTAATACAAAAGCACCCGCTGGTTTTTGTTCATGTATTTTTTAGCCACATTTTGAATATCCTGGCGGGTGATCTTTCTCAGTTCCTCCAGTTCGGTATTGATGGCGTTGGTATTTTTGAAGAAGGTATAACCATCGGCCAGGTTTTCGGCCACACCCAGCATGCGGTTGTTTTTATCCACGTACTCATTCTCAAACTGGTTTTGAAGTTTGGTGAATTCTTTTTCGCTGATGAGTTCGGTCTGCAGTTTTACAATTTCATCATCCATGTCTTTTACCAGTGTGTCCAGTGGTGTTTCATTATTGGGCAAAGCATAGGTGAAATAAGCGCCATAGTCTTCCAGTGAATAGCTGAATGATCCCACCTGCAGGGAATTCTTTTTCTCATCCACCATTTTTTTAAACATGCGGCTGCTGCTGCCCTGGCTTAATACAGCCGAAGCCATTTCCAGCATTTTGGCTTCCTTGCTTGTCATGCCCGGGATACGGTAAGCTGCAATCACAGCAGGTATCTGGATATTATTGTCATAAGCCGTATCAATGATTTCCTTTTTAATGGGTTCTTCCGCATATTTGGTTTTCACCACCGGTGTGCCGGCGGGTATTTCACCAAAATAAGATTCCACCAGTTTTTTTGTTTTGGCGATATCGATATCTCCGGCAATCACCAGCACCGCATTATTGGGGATATAATATTTCTTATTGAAGGCCTGGAATTCCTGCAGGGTAGCTGCATCCAGGTGTTCCATGCTGCCGATGGTTACCCAGGTGTAGGGATGTTTGGTGAAGAGGCGTTTCATCACTTCAGCCAAAAAATTACCATAAGGCTGGTTGTCCACGCGAAGGCGTTTTTCTTCCTTTACCACTTCATTTTGTGTTTTCACCCCCACTTCGTTGATCACGGGATGCATCATGCGTTCGCTTTCAAGCCACAGGCCGGTTTCCAGCTGGTTGCTGGGAAACACTTCATAGTAAAAAGTGCGGTCCTGTGTGGTGTTGGCATTGTTCTGGCCACCGTTGGCACTTACAATTTTCATGAACTCGCCTCTTTTGATATTGTCAGAACCTTCAAACAACAGGTGTTCAAAAAAATGGGCAAAGCCCGTGCGTGTGGGCAGTTCATCTTTGCTTCCTACATGGTACATAACGGATACGGCTACCACAGGAGCGCTTTTGTCCTGGTGCAGCACCACATCCAGCCCGTTTTTAAGTTTATACTCCGTAAAAGCCACTTTTTGCGCCAGGGCGGGAAAAGCGGCTGCGGAGAACAGCAGATACAAAAAACCTTTTTTCATAACTATAATGTTGATATGCGGGCAAAATTAGGCAGTTATCGGCGACCGCAAAAAATACTGTTCACTTTTTGATAAGTGGTAGATAAAATAGCGAACGCAAAATCAATTCTGCTTTGTAACTTTCACAAAATTTTATTGCATGCCCAACAAAGAAGCATTTATACAGGCCATTAAGGATGGTTATACATTTAAAGGCGAAAGTGTGAAAATAGGAGCCGCTGTGCTGGATGGGGCGGTGGTGCCTGAAGCGGTTATCAGCCTGCCCCTGAAAACGATGAACCGCCACGGGCTGATTGCCGGGGCCACGGGTACGGGTAAAACCAAAACCCTCCAGATGATCAGCGAGTTTTTGAGTGATAACAGTGTGCCCGTGCTGCTGATGGATATCAAGGGCGATTTAAGCGGTATTGCTGCAGAAGGCAGTGTGAACGATAAGGTAAAAGACCGCTATGCCAAACTGAATATGGAGTACAAGCCGGCCCTGTTCCCTTCAGAGCTGATGACGCTTACCGGGCAAAAAGGCGTGCACCTGCGTGCCACCGTGAGTGAGTTTGGCCCGGTATTGCTGAGTAAGATATTAGGACTGAATGATACCCAGGGCGGGGTGGTGGCCATGATATTCAAATATTGTGATGATAATAAACTGCCGTTGCTCGACCTGAAAGATTTTATCAAAGTGCTGCAATATGTGGGCGATGAAGGAAAGGCCGAGATTGAAAAAACTTACGGAAAGATTTCGACGACCAGTACGGGTACCATTTTGCGCAAGGTGATCGAACTGCAGCAGCAGGGTGCTGATATTTTCTTTGGCGAAAAAAGCTTTGAAGTGGATGACCTGATGCGCATGAGTGATGACGGCAGGGGCATGATCAATGTGCTGCGGGTAACCGACCTGCAGGATAAGCCCAAACTGTTTTCCACTTTTATGCTGCAGATGCTGGCAGAATTATACGCGGTAAGTCCTGAAGAAGGCGACATGGACAAACCCAAGCTGGTGATGTTCATCGATGAGGCACACCTGATATTCAATGAAGCCAGTGAAGCATTGCTGCAGCAGATTGAGACCATTATCAAACTCATCCGTTCAAAGGGAATCGGTATTTTCTTCTGTACACAAAACCCCATGGATGTGCCGGCCAGCGTGCTGGGGCAGCTCGGTTTAAAAGTACAGCATGCATTGCGTGCCTTTACTGCCGCCGACAGGAAAGTGATCAAACAAACCAGTGAGAACTATCCCGAAACGGAATTTTATAAAACGGAAGATCTCATCACACAGCTCGGTATTGGTGAGGCGCTGGTAACGATGCTGAATGAAAAAGGTATTCCAACTCCTTTGGCACATGTGATGTTGTGCGCACCCCGCAGCCGTATGGATGTGCTTACCGATACTGAAATTGATGCACTCACCGGTAAATCAAAACTGGTGGCCAAATACAACCAGGTGGTTGACAGTGAAAGTGCGTACGAAATACTTACAGCCAAACTGAATGCTGCGGCTGAACAGGCAGCGGAGGAAAAAGAAGATGCAAAGCCTGCCAAAGAAGCCAAAGCGGAAAAAAATGTTGTTGAAAAAGCGATGGATAATACCGTGGTGAAAAGCATGATGCGTACCGCAGGTAATACCATTGTGCGTTCGTTGCTGGGTGCCCTGGGTTTGGGAGGCCGTACCACCCGGAAGAAATCAAACAGCTGGTTTTAATTCATTCAATTAAAAGATATAGTGCCGGGTGAAAGTCCGGCACTCTGTATTTTTGCAGTATGAAGCGCTTAAGAAATTTGTTCGGGCACCGTTATGGTCCTGTTGCAGTAGTTGTATTACTGGTGTGTTCATTGAGTTTTATTACCAGGATCATCCTGATGATTAAAAGCTGGCCCAGCCTGGAATTAAATCCATTGAAGTTTGCCGGGATTTTCGTTGTGGGTTTATTCTACGACCTGGTGGTGAGCAGTTTTTTCGCCATCCCCGTTGCACTGTATTGCTGGCTGATGAAGGACAGCTGGTATCAAAAAAAATGGCAGCGCATACCCTTGTTCATTTTGTTTTTCATCATAACGCTGATACTGGTATTGAATACCGGGAGTGAGATCGTTTTTTGGGATGAGTTCAATGTACGGTATAATTTCATCGCGGTAGACTATCTCATTTATACAACAGAAGTGCTCAATAATATCTGGGAGTCGTACAATATTCCGCTGATCGCCGGCGGGGTATTATTGGCAACCCTGCTTATTTTATTCTTTCTGCGCAAAAGAATAACGGCTTCCCAACTGGTGAGCATGCGTTTTAAAAAGCGCTCTGCTTTCTTTTTGTTTTTTTTACTGTTCCCGGTGGCAGGATATTTTTTGGTGAACAACCGTATTAAAAATATCAGCAGCAACAACTATGTAAATGAGCTGGGCGGCAACGGCATTTATGAATTTGGGGCGGCTTTCTGGAACAATGAAATTGATTATAACCGTTTTTATGCCACCCGGAACGATACGGCAAATTTCAGCATACTGCGCTCTATGCTGCAGGCACCCAATGCCAGGTTTGTAAATGACCCGCTGAGTATTGAACGGGAAATAAAAAATGACAGCCCCGAACACAAATGGAATGTGGTGCTGATCAGTGTGGAGAGTTTCAGCGGAGATTATTTGAAGCATTTCGGCAACCAGGAAAATATTGCGCCCTTCCTCGACTCACTGATACCGCATAGTTTATTTTTTGAAAATTTTTATGCCAGCGGTACACGTACTGTACGCGGGCTGGAAGCTTTATCGCTGGCTATTCCGCCAACACCGGGTCAGTCAATTGTACGCCGGCCGGATAACGGTGACATGTTCTCCATGGGCAATGTACTGCGTGGGAAGGGGTATGATGTGAATTATATTTACGGCGGCAATGCCTTCTTTGATAATATGGGAAAGTTCTTTGGCGGTAATGGTTATACGGTGCTGGACAAACGGGATATCCCCGACAGCCTTATTAACCATGTTACAGCGTGGGGGGCCGATGATGAAGGTGTTTTCAATTATACATTGCAGCAGTGCGACAAAAGTTATAAAGCCGGCAAGCTGTTCTTTAACCACATGATGACGGTAAGCAATCACCGGCCCTATACTTACCCTGACGGACGGATTGATATCCCTTCTTCGGCACAATCGGTACAGGGGGGTGTGAAGTATACAGATTATGCCATCAATAAATTTTTAAAAGATGCCCGGCAAAAACCCTGGTTCAATAACACCCTGTTTGTGATCGTATCTGATCATTGCAGTAAAAGCGCCGGTAAAACAGATTTGCCCGTTACACGTTACCATATTCCCTGCTTTATTTATGCGCCTTCGCTGATCAGGCCTGCTGTTGAACAAAGGCTTACCAGCCAGGTAGACCTGGTGCCAACGGTGCTCGGGCTGCTGAACCTTAACTATACTTCCAGGTTCCTGGGATATGATATTTTTAAAGTTGCACCCGGTAATGAAAGGGTCTTTATCAGCACCTACCAGGATATGGGCTATATCAGCAAAGACAAACTGGTCATTCTTTCGCCCCAGCAAAAAATCGAACAGTTTAAGCCCGATTTCTCCACCGGCAATAACCTTAAAACGCCTGCCAGCGATTCGGCGGTTAATGCTGCAATTGCCTGGTACCAGGGCGCAAACTACCTTTATAAATCAGGAAAATATAAAATACAAAAATAAAACTATGCAATCAGTTTAATTGATTGATTAATAATTATTTGAAGTTGGTTTGAAGGCGTAATAAATGCGGTATTTTATAGATTTTTTATAAAAAATTTTAATAAAAACTTGTTCGATAGTATTTTCCGTATTATCTTCGTCTCGGTTTTTCATAGGATATTGGATTTTAAAGCGGGACTAGATTTCTATCTTGGTCCCTTTTTTATTTTTATCCCTTTCCAAATCCTTGTAACCAGTCACGCATTCTTCAGGTATGAAATATTGTTCCATCCTTATCGGCCCTGATCCTGTTTTCGGATTGTAAGAACTGTATCACTTTCATTGTTTTTTCTTTTTTTATGTCTTTTAAAAGCACATAAATATCTTTCAGGGGCATTGGCCTTGCTTTAACCGCTGCGATGATGCTGCCCGAAATATGGTCAAATTCCTTTGCGGATATTTCCTGGTTTTTCTGGCTGATGCAATTATCACATATCCCGCAGTTGTTATCGATCGGGGCATCAAAATATGCCGCGATCACCTTACTCCTGCACGGTTTTGTTTCCTTTATATAGCTAACCATGCCAGCCACCCTTTCTTCGAAGTTTTTTTTCCGGAGCTTATAACCCGTCATATCGATTCGGTAACTGTCATTGTACATGCGGTTTTGCAGCAGGGTTACCTGCGGTTTGTCTTTTTGAGGAGTGTAGGTAATGATGCCGTATTCATTTAACCGCTTCAATGCATCATTTACAGCGCCAATATCCTTACGTATAAATTTTGCCAGCTGCATTTCATTAACGATGACCGGGTAATCAAAAATGCCGCCATAGGAACGGAGCAGGCCTTTGATCAGATCTTCCATTTCCGGGTGCATGGTTTCAAAATCAGCCAGGTCATTCCGGTTAACATTTATAAAACAGGTGGATGGTTTAAATACCGCATCCGAAAAGCTCAGGATATCTTCCTGCTCCAATGCCTTGATGGCATAAGTGGCCGTGAGAATACTGAGTTTAAAATTTTTGGAGAAGCTGCCGATATCAAAATCATAACAGCTGCCATCACCGCTGCCTGCAGCCACCTGCAGGTTATTCATCAGGGCGGTGTACACTGTTTTAATACTGGCCTCATCCGGGAAGCGGATTCCGGCCTGTTGCTGCAGGTCTTCAAGCTCTTTATTACTATACAGGAGCACCGCGTAAGATCTTTTGCCATCCCGGCCTGCACGGCCGGCCTCCTGGTAATAATTTTCGAGGCAATCGGGCACATCATAATGCACCACCACCCTTACATCGGGTTTGTCGATACCCATTCCAAAAGCATTGGTGCAAACGATCACCCTTGTTTTGTTGCTGATCCAGTCTTCCTGTTTGCTGCTTCTTTCCGCATTGTTGAGCCCGGCATGGTAATGATCCGCATTAATATGATTCGTCCGCAGCAGCTCAGCAATATCCTTTGTATGCTTCCGGCTTTTGCAATACACAATGGCAGTACCCGGAACATTGCGTAAAATTTCCAGCAGTTTATTTTGTTTGGAGGGCGCATTGAAAACACTGTAGGATAATTCAGGCCGTTGGAACGACTGGCGGAAGCGCTGCTGCGTTTTGCCGAACTGCAGTTTTTCGCAAATATCATCCTGCACTTTTTTAGTGGCGGAGGCTGTAAGTGCCAGCACCGGGATATTGTGCAGTTGTTCACGCAGCACCGCGATCCTTAAATAAGGCGGCCGGAAATCGTATCCCCATTGTGAGATGCAGTGTGCTTCATCCACCGCAATTAAACTGATATTGAGCGAAGGGAGGTAGTCTAAAAATAACCTTGTTTCGAGCCTTTCAGGCGATACATAAAGAAATTTAAAATTGCCATGCACAGCATTTTGCATGGTTTTCTTTACTTCCTGGAAACTCATGCCCGAATAAATCGCCAGTGCAGGAATATTGCGCCGTCTTAATTGTTCCACCTGGTCTTTAATAAGTGCAATGAGCGGGCTCACCACCAGGCAAATGCCTTCTTTTGCCATGGCCGGCACCTGGAAGCAAATGGATTTACCGCCTCCTGTCGGAAGCAGTGCAAGCGTGTCCTTACCATCCAGCACTGCACGGATGATATCTTCCTGCAAGGGCCGAAAATCATCATATCCCCAGTATTCTTTTAAAACCTGCTGAATGGTCAAGGCAAAAAATTTGCAATGAAATTAAAGTACTTTACGGTAATTCAGGCGTATGGAATTGATGGCCAGTACCACATCACTAAAACCCATGGCCAGCGCAGCAATGCCCGGTTGTAAAAAACCCATGGCTGCTACAGGAATGGCCACCACATTATAGATAAATGCCCAGAAGAGATTGCCTTTGATGGTGCCGAATGTATGTTTACCCAGTCCCAGTGCCAGTGGTAAATGCTGTATGCCCTTATTCATCAGCACCACCTGTGCAGTTTGCATGGCCAGTTGAGAGGCATCGGCGAGTGAAATACCGATAGTGGCTTTTGCAAGGGCAGGGGCGTCGTTAATACCATCGCCAATCATGGCAACAGGCGCTGTTTTATTCAGTGATTCGATGATATCCAGTTTTTCTGCCGGCGATTTCTGTGCATACACTTCATCAATTCCCAGTGCTGCAGCCACCTGGTTACAACGCTCCATGCTGTCGCCACTCAGCAATACGGTTTTTATGTTTTTTGAATGCAGGTAAGCGATCACGGCTTTTGCTTCTTCCCTGATCTCATCATTAGTATCAAACCATCCAATAACCTGGCCGTTTTTTTCAAGATAAGCAGTGTGCAGCTTATCGTTCACCGGCAGGTTCGTAGCAGTGCCGAGATAATAAATATCACCTGTTGCTGTTTCGGCCTTAATACCCATACCTTTTATCTCATCCACTTTTTTCCAGTGAATGGGAGTGACCGTTTTCCAGGATGCTGCCACGGCTTTTGCGATGGGATGATTGGAAAATTTTTCGAGTGAAAAAATAACCTGCTTAAAATCGGCTTCACTAATAGCCGAATTGTGTTCATAGCCTGCAATGGTAAGATTTCCTTTTGTAAGCGTGCCCGTTTTATCAAATACCACCGCCTGGATGTTTTTAAATAACTCCAGGCTCCTGGCATTGCGGAATAAGATACCATGTTTGGTGGCCCTTCCCAGTCCAACGGCAATGGCGGCAGGTGTTGCCAGTCCCATGGCACAGGGGCAACTGATCACCAGTACCGCGATACTCCGCATTAAAGAGGCCGTACCTGAAACATCAAATGCGAAATAATTCAGTAAAAAAGTAATGACGGATATGCCCACCACAGCCGGTACAAAAATGGCGCTGATCTTATCCGCCAGTTGCTGTACGGGGGGCTTTTCTCCCTGTGCCTGTTTTACCAGGTTTAAAATATTGCTCAGCACTGTATCCTTTCCCACGGCTGTTACCTGTGCCTTTGCACTGCCATCTGTTACCAGGCTGCCGCCGATCAGTGTATCTTTTTTTTGTTTGTGAAGCGGGTGACTTTCGCCTGTAAGTAATGCCTCGCTTACATGGATATCCCCCCATAAAATTTTGCAATCGGCTGGTACCTGTTCGCCTGATTTGATCAATACCAGGTCGCCGGGCCGCAATTGTGTGTTTTCCACAGGAAACACATGTTCCTTATGTTCATCATCAAACGCAATCATATTGGCCATCACTTTTTGTTTGCCGGCCAGCTGGTTCAGCGCTTTTTGCGTGGTGGAAACAGATTGGTGTTCCACCCATTCGCCCAGGAACACCAGGGTAATAATGGTGGCCGTGGTTTCGTAAAAAACATAATCCATGCCCATATTGCCAACTGTGCCAATCAGGCTGTAAACAAATGCAGCGGTGGCGCCCAGTGCAACCAGTACATTCATATTGGGAATGCCACGCCGCAGGCTTTTTACAGCACTCACACCAAAATAACCCATGCCCACCAGGAATACCGGTAAACAAATGGCCAGCTGTATCCAGGGATTCATCAAAAAATGGATATGCCAGGGCAGCATGTGCAGCATGAGCACCAGTGTAAAGGGAAGGCAGAACAGGAAGCGTTGCAGGTGATTGGTAAAAGAAAACCAGCCACTGACCACTGCCCACCAGTTGCCCTTTTTTTCTGTACTTGTTGCCGGCAGTTCCTCGTCAATTACCTTATACCCGAGGTCTTCAATGCCTTTTGCAAGCTGTTCCTTTGACTGGTTGTTTTCCATGTCAAAGCTTACGTCGCCGCCGATAAAGTTCACTTTAACTTCCTTCAGTCCTTCTTTTTGAAGGAATTTGGTAATGGTGAGTGCACAGTTGGTGCAGTCCATACCTTCCACTTTCCATTCAACTTTTTCCATAATACAAAATTATCAACTCCCGGATGCAGCCAATTACCAACTAAGGAAAATATATTTGCAACATGGATTTAAATTTTGAACTGGCAGGTATCAATGCTGCCGCAAAACAGTTGCTGGAGGCGGCAGGTGATAAAACCGTATTCGCATTTCACGGCGAAATGGGAGCAGGCAAAACCACCTTTATCCATGCATTGTGCAAAGTGATGGGTGTGAAAGGCACGGTTTCCAGTCCTACGTTTTCCATCATCAATCAATACCTCACTGCAGGTGACCGAATCATTTACCATATGGATCTTTACCGGCTGAAGGATGAACAGGAGGCGCTGAATGCCGGTGTGGAAGACTGCCTGTATTCCGCCCAAACCTGCCTGGTGGAATGGCCCGAAAAAGCCCCCGGTATTTTCCCGGATGAAACATTGCATGTTCACATTATTTCCACGGGTGCAAATACAAGAAAAGTCAGTTTTAGTTTGTAATTTGAGATGGATAAACGGATCGCTATTCATTCATCACGCTTTACGCATTATTCATTACCGTGGCTACATCAAAACCTTTTATTTCATCATCCTTTACTTACGAAACGCTGGAAGAAACCCTGGATGTAAAACCCAGGGGCGCCGAGTTGTTTATTGGCATTCCAAAAGAGACTTCCTTTAGCGAAAACCGTATTGCCTTAACACCCGAAGCCGTGAGTGTGATGGTGGCCAACGGGCACAGGGTGGTGGTGGAAACAAAGGCGGGCGCCGGGTCCAGCTACAGTGATAAGGACTACAGTGAAGCGGGCGCTAAAATTGCCTATGACCGTAAAGAAGTTTATGAAGCGGATATACTGGTAAAAAGCGCACCGGTAAGCGAGGCCGAATGTGATTTGCTCAAATACGGGCAGTTTATTATTTCGCCCATACACCTCGCCGTGATGAAGAGTGAGATTTTGCAGCGGATGATGGACAAGAAGATCACGGCCCTGAGTTTTGAAAACCTCAAAGACGAAACCGGTCATAATCCCATTGTACGCAGTATGAGCGAGATCGCAGGCAGTGCGGTGATGCTGATTGCCGGCCAGTATTTAAGCAATGCCAATAATGGTAAGGGCGTGCTGGTGGGTGGTATCAGTGGTATTCCCCCCACAAAAGTGATCATTATTGGCGCCGGTATTGTGGGAGAGTATGCTGCACGTACGGCTCTGGCCATGGGTGCCAGCGTTAAAGTGTTCGACAATGATATTTACCGCCTCAAAAGGATGCAGAATAATATCGGGGTGCGTATGTGGACCAGTGTGATTGAACCCAAAATTTTAGGCAAGCAGTTAAAGACCTGTGATGTGGCGGTGGGTGCGCTCAGCGGCGATGGCGGCAGAACACCGCTGGTAGTGTCGGAGGAGATGGTGAGCAATATGCGGCCGGGCAGCGTGATCGTGGATGTGAGCATTGACCGCGGCGGTTGTTTTGAAACCAGTGAAGTAACAACGCATGAAAGCCCGGTATTCAAAAAATTTGATGTGATCCATTATTGTGTGCCCAATATTCCCAGTGGTTTTGCACGCACGGCCAGCCAGGCCATCAGTAATGTGCTGATGCCGCTGTTGCTGGAAACTGCTGCTGAAGGCGGCGTGGAAAAACTGATCTGGTATAAGATCAATATCCGCAGCGGTATTTATTTATTCAAAGGGAGTCTTACCAACTTTTATTTAAGTGAAAGGTTTGACCTGAAGTATACTGACCTGAATTTGCTCATCGCCAGCAGGAGATAAAATCCCTATTTATAATCACTGATCCTGATCACTTCTTTGCAGAAGTCATATTCCTGCAGGTCGTTGCTGCTTACGATGATCATTTTTCCCTCTGTATGATTCCTGATCAGCTGGTGATAGAGTGCAATACCATCGGCATCTAAATTGGTGGTGGGTTCATCCAGCAGTAAAACGGGTGTGTTGCTGAAAAAAGCCTGTGCCAGTTTGAGCCGTTGCTTCATACCGCTGCTGTAATAACGGATTTGCTTATGGGCTGCTTTTTCCAGGGTTACTTCCCTGAGTATGGCAGGGATGGATGCGGTTAATTCTTTAAAACCCTGGTGAAATCCGAGCATTTCGGTGGCGGTCATTTCCTCGATCAGTTCAAGGTATGGTGCTGCAATGGAAATGTATTGATATAACTGGTCTGCGGGTGTTGCAGTTTGTGCTTCGTTTTTAATATCAATTTCGCCTTCGCTGTGCGTGAGCGCACCGGCAATCACCTGCAATAAGGTTGATTTGCCCGAACCATTGGAGCCGGTAATGGCATAGCTGTTGCCAGTGTTGAAAGTGTAAGTGAATCCACGAAAGATCCATTCCCTGTTATAGCGTTTACCTGTATTATGAAGCGAGATGATCATTGATTATTCGTCGTCGGAGCTGCCCTTGGTAAAACGTTTAATAATACCCCGGCCGCTTTCACGGATAAAGGTCACGATTTCATCCCTTTCGTCAGTGGCAGCGAGTTCTTCTTCTATAAAATTCAATGCCTGCGAAGTATTGAGGCCTTTATTGTAAATGATGCGGTAAATATCCAGTATCTGGTTAATGCGGTCCAGCGAAAAACCACGGCGTTTCAAACCAACTGAATTCACGCCTGCATAACTTAATGGGGTGCGGCCGGCTTTGATAAAGGGCGGCACATCCTTACTTACCAGCGAACCGCCACCCACGTATGCATGCTGGCCGATCTGTACAAACTGGTGCACCGCACACATGCCCGCTAAAATAGAGTAGTCGCCCATGGTAACATGCCCGGCCATTTGCGTATTGTTGCTCAGGATACAGTTATTACCAATAATGCAATCATGTGCTACATGACTGTATGCCATTACAAGGCAGTTGCTGCCCACTTTACTGGTCCATTTATCTTTACTGCCCCGGTTAATGGTAACAAATTCCCTGATGGTGGTATTGTCGCCAATTTCGGCTGTGGTTTGTTCGCCTTCGAACTTGAGGTCCTGCGGGATGGCAGAGATTACAGCGCCGGGAAATATGCGGCAGTTTTTACCAATGCGTGCACCATCCATAATGGTGACATTGCTGCCAATCCAGGTGCCTTCACCAATTTCAACGTTCTGGTGAATCACACTGAACGGGTCTATCTTAACGTTTGTGGCAATTTTTGCGTTGGGGTGAATATACGTATGCGGGTGAATCATGAAAATGTTTATTCGTTAATTTGTTTGTTAGCTAACATGCTCCGGTTTCTATGGTACTGTATCTGAACGAATTTACCAATTAACCGGTTAACTGATGAACTAATCAGGTTCTTTTTACTAACTGTGCGGTCAGGTCGGCCTCGGTGCATAACTTGTTGCCTACGTAAACACTTCCACGCATTACACATATCCCGCGGCGTATGGGTTCAATCAGTTCCATCTTCAGCAGCATGGTGTCTCCGGGCACCACTTTTTGTTTGAACTTGCAATTTTCAATTTTTAAGAAATAAGTATCATACTGGCCTTCTGGCATGGCATTGATACAAAGGATACCGCCGGTTTGCGCCAGCGCTTCAATCTGCAGCACTCCGGGCATTACCGGGTTACCCGGAAAATGTCCCAGGAAGAAATGCTCATTGAAGGTTACATTTTTCACACCCACAATATGCTTGTCGCTTAATTCAATGATCTTATCAACAAACAGGAAGGGATACCTGTGCGGCAGCGTTTTTTCGATCTGCTGCTGGGTGTATACGGCTTCCTGGTTGGGATTGTAAATGGGAATATCCCTGGTGTGTTTGTTCTTTTTGATGTATTGTTTGATCTTTCTTGCAAAATCAACATTGGTGCTGTGGCCGGGGCGGTTGGCAATGATATGGGCCTTGATGGGATAACCAATCAGTGCAAGATCTCCCACCACATCCAGCAGTTTGTGCCGGGCAGGTTCATTGGGGAAGCGGAGCTCCAGGTTATTGAGATATCCCTCGCTCTTCACTTCTATTTTTTCACGTTTAAAGGCTTTGGCCAGCCTTGTCATCTCCTCATCGGTAACCGGTTTGTCAACCACCACAATGGCATTATTGATATCGCCGCCTTTTACAAGATTGTGCTCCAGCAGCATTTCCAGTTCATGTAAAAAACAGAAAGTGCGGCAGGGTGCAATTTCAGCTTTAAAGTCTTTGATCGATTTAATGCTGGCATGCTGCGTGCCCAGTACCGGGCTGTTAAAATCAATCAGCGTGGTAATATGGTAATGTGTGGAAGGCAGCGCCGTCATATCCACCCGTTTCACATCATCAAAATGCGAAATATTGGTATCGATGGTGTACCATATTTTGGCGGCATCCTGTTCCAGCACGCCGGTTTCTTCAATGATCTCCACAAAGGGTTCACTGCTGCCGTCAATAATCGGAATTTCCGGGCCATTGATCTCAATCAGGCAATTGTCCACGCCCATACCCACCAGGGCGGCCAATATGTGCTCTACTGTACTCACCCTTACTTCACCCTGTTCCAGCGTGGTGCCCCTCGATGTATCCGTTACCAGGTCGCAATCGGCCTTGATCACGGGCATACCCGGCAGGTCGATACGCTGAAACTGGAATCCAAATCCCGGGTTGGCGGGCCGGAGTGTCATATCCACATTTACGCCTGTATGTAAACCGGTTCCTGAAATGCTGACTGCTGCCGAGAGTGTATGCTGTTTATCTGGATTAAAGTTACTGTCCATGCTCATTTTTTGTTTGGGGGCAAAGATAAGATAGTTCGGGGTTCATAGTTGATGGTTCATAGTTTGGCATAAACAGGTTATTGTGTTTTCCCATGAACCATTGGCCATGAACTATGAACCATCAGCCATAAACCAACTTCCCTAAAACTGGAACTGGAAACTGCCAAAAACACCAAACCTGGATGTTTTATTCTCCGGCAGCGGCCTGGGCAATAAACGCCATACAAAATCGAGCCGGAATATCTTCAGGATATTATCAATGCCTGTACCCACTTCAACATACGTGGAGCCGTTGAGTGTTTTAAAAGTATTGCCTGTATTATTCAATTTGCTGTTGGCGTCCGACAGGGAGCCCCATAAGGTTTTTGCATTCCAGAACTGGCGCCATTTCCATTTGCGGGTTACCGGGATAAAACGGAACAGGCCCGATCCCACATTGTGTTCAATGTTGAGGCCTGCGTATTGATCACTGAGATATTCAAAACGGTTCATCAGGTTAAAACTGCCGGCGTTGTAATAATAAATATCGTTGCCGGGGTGGTTTTCGAGGAAGGTAAAGGGCAATGTACCGTTGATCTTGCCTGCATACACTTTATACGCGAAGGAACCGTAGGGCGATATCTTCATATAATCCCTCACAGATGCGCTGTATTTTGTATAACTGTAGGCGCTGTTGAAAACACCGCTCATGCCCTTTGCAAGCATTAACTCTGCAATGGGATATTTTGTGCCGATTGAATAACGGAAATAATCGCCTTCAACAAACTGCTCTCCGTACGCAAAGCGGAGTTTCAGCATTACTTCAAAATTGGTAAGACTTTCACCGCTGCTTACCGGGTATTCATTTTTAAACGGCAGGTTTTTTAAAGGGTTGTATGTACGGTGCGATACAAACCATTCGGTGGAAAATCCTTTGCCGATCTCGTTGAATACTTCAAACCGGATATCCTGCAACTGTAGAAATTTACGGGTGGTATTGGGTTTGCGGATGGCCAGTGAAAAAATATTATCCTGTCCCACATCTCCCACCTGGCTGATGCCATTGTCAATATCATTTGAATAGGAAGCATGCAGGCGGAATCTCCTGGGATCACGCTTCAGTATCCAGAAAGCCTCGGCTTTTCCCTTGAATTTTTGGTCGCCCCAGCCATAGGCGAGATAGGTATGCAGGTAAATATGTTTGTTGAAACCGGTGGTGGTACCCAGGTCAAAACGGGTGCGCAGGCCCTCCCAGCTGTTGGAACTGATCCAGTTGAACCAGGGCCCGATCTCATAATTGGTCAGCTGCTTGTAACCGGTACCTAAAAACTTAAGGGTGTTTTGCAGGCGCTGAAATTTGGGCATTTGCAGCAGCTTGTCAACCGTGGCATAAATGGCTTTTTCATTTTTAGACAGTGTATCATGGCGCAGTGTGTTCCACACCGAATCAGGCGTAAAATTACCGCCGGGTGTTGTTTTAACCACTTCTTCAACGGGCTGCTGTTTAAACAATGCCGTAATGGAATCGCTGTTGATGCTGATGTTTTTATAGGAAGTGGTTTTCCTGCCGATCAGGGTGAGGGAATTTTTACCCAGTATCCTGAAATCGGCAAAGAATTTATCCCGGCTTAAAAAATAAATGCTGTCGTTAACAGGGATGAATTCCTGGAAAACACTGATGCGGTCGATATAGTTGATATTGGCATCCTTGCCCAGGTAAAGATTTATCTTTTGCACCTGGAAGCTGCCTGCAAACACCCAGGCATCACCTTCAAAAGTATTCTGGCCCGGGTGCCGGGGTGAAAATAAAAAATGAAATATTTTTTTGCCATTCACCACCTGTGTGTCGGGTACAAAAAAGTTATAGTACACATCGGCATTGTCATTAAAGGGACCGATAAAGTCCTTATCCATTACATTGATGTAATTGCCATAACTGTTCACGTTCTGGTTCATCACACCCATCAGTTTGGTGATGCTTTCGTTGGTAAAACCCTTTGTATTGCTTGCCCGGATATTTTCAAAAAACTTTTTGGTGCTGCGCTGGTAAGCATAGTCACTCACGCTTTCGAGTAAATAGGCCGGTAAAAAAGGCTCTTTTTCACTGGTGCTGTCCATATTGTCAAACACGAATGAAAAAGGCTTGAGCAGGAAATTCTTTTTTGCCTTGCCGGGATTGAAGTTCTTAATGTCGATCTCGAGTTTATTATAAGCCTCATATCCAAAATTGGTGAGCCGGTAGCGGTCGTACTGTTTCTTTTTGCTCATGATCTTCTTCCACAAAAAAAGTCCCTTGTTGAATTTCGACTTTACCAGCACGCCATTTACTGCGGCACCCCGCTGCAGCTGGATCACGACCTGGCTGTTATTTACCGAATCTGTTAACGGAAGCCGGTATAATTCATACCCAACATACGATACAATGAGTGTGTCGCTTTTGAATTTAGTAAAGTAAAAAGAAAACTTACCGGCACTGTCGGTTACCTTGCCTGCACCTGAATTTTTAAAATAAATGGAAGCAAACGGAATGGGTTCCTTTGTATGTGCATCCTGGATGATGCCGGTAAAATTCAGCTCCTGCGACAGGCATGGGGAGGCCGTTACGGCCAATAGTAATATGATAGCGATTTGCCTGTATAAAATACTCAAAATAATAACCTGATTTAGGTAAAGATTATAAAAGCCGCGGAATAGTTGGCAATGACCTGTTAAATGAAATGAATTATTGCTTTACGGTGAGTTCTGCAATGATCTTTTCCAGTTCTTTTACCCTTTTTTCCAGTTCGGGCAGTTTGCGCATGGCTGCCTGGCTGCGTAAAGCTGCAGTATAATCATGGGCAGGGGACCCTGTTACTGCCTTGCCGGCTTCCAGTGATTTGCTTACACCGCTTTGTGCGTTGATCCTGGCGCCATCGCCGATATTAATATGGCCAACAATACCTGCCTGGCCGCCGATCATTACGTTGTTGCCAATTTTTGTACTGCCGCTGATGCCAGACTGTGCGGCAATAACGGTATTATGACCTACTTCAACATTGTGAGCTATCTGCAGCAGATTATCCAGTTTGGCGCCGGCCTTTATCAGCGTGCTGCCAATGGTGGCCCGGTCTATGGTGGTATTGGCGCCAATCTCAACGCCATCTTCAACAATCACATTGCCAATTTGGGGAACTTTTTTAAAACTGCCATCTGCCTGCGGTGCAAAACCAAAGCCATCACCGCCAATGATGGTGCCGGCATGTATCACCACATTTTTACCGATTATACAGTCGTGGTAAATTTTTACACCGGGATGTATCACGCTGTTTTCTCCAATGCTGACATTATTGCCCACAAACACACCGGGATAAATTTTGGCGCCATCGGCGATGATCACATTTTCTCCCAGGTAACTGAAGGCGCCGATAAAAACATTATTACCGGTTTTGGCGGTGGCATCAATATACACGGGTTGCTGTATGCCGCTGAGCTGCTGCTGTTTTATCTGCTGGTATTTATCCAGCAGCGTGGCAAAGGCTGAATAAGCATCCGGCACACGGATCAGTGTGGCCGCCACAGGTTCTTTCAGTTCCTGCGATTCGTTTACAATGATGACGGAAGCCCTGGTGCTGTATAAAAATTCTTCGTATTTGGGGTTGGCCAAAAAAGCCAGCTGGCCGGCCCGGGCTTCTTCAATTTTGCCAAAAGAGCCCACGGCAGCATCGGCATTTCCTTCCACTTTGCCGCCAATAAGCATTGCTATTTGAGTTGCGGAAAATTGCATGTTTAGTTGATAGTTAATAGTTGATTCTTCATGGGTGGGTGATACTGTTCAGGCCGGCTCTTTGTGAACCATTATCCTTGAGCCATTATCTCATATAACAAATGTAATATTTTTTGACCTTACCTTTTAAATTTTGGTTGATAAGGGCATTGTCTACCTCCGATATATCTTTTACACTGCCATCCTTAAACAAAATGCGGATGTTCTCATCTTCAAAATTATAAGTACTGCTTACGGCTTCGCCTGTAAATACAAGCCATTGGGCATCTTCGGGGGATATATTCAGTTTAGCGCATGTGATACCGGTCTGTTCCTGTACCACGGCGGCAGCTACCGGCTCGCCAAAATATTTCACTTTGAGTAATTGCCGGTTGATAATGCCTTTGCAAAGTGCGGACAACACAATGTCATCATGGTTGCTCCATGTTTTGATCGCAGCCAGCACATCGTAATCATCCAGCCCGCAAAATTCTTCAATGGTGATATTATCCACGTTGCCCGCAATGAGTTTATTCAGCGGGAAGGGGGCATCGGCTTTTAGTTGCTTGGCTCTTTTAATAATGCGTTTCAGCATCTGTTCGGCACAGAGCACGGTTTTATGCAGGTATACCTGCCAGTACATCAGCCGGCGTGCCACCAGGAATTTTTCGATCGAATAAATGGCTTTTTCTTCCACCATCAGTTCGCCGTTGTGCACCACCAGCATTTTTAAAATGCGGTCGTAGCCGATTACGCCCTCACTCACGCCTGTAAAAAAACTGTCGCGTGTGAGATAATCCATCCGATCCACATCCAGTTGCCCGCTGATCAGCTGGTGCAGGAATTTTTTTGGATGGGTGCCTTTGAATATTTCCAATGTCAACGCCAGCTGCCCGTTGAACTGTTTGTTCAGTTCCTCCATAATGAGCAGGGAAATTTTTTCGTGGTGCATGCTTTCGATGAGTACGTGTTCCAGGGCATGACTAAACGGGCCGTGCCCGATATCATGCAACAGGATGGCTATTTTGGCAGCCTGTTCTTCTGCTGCAGTGATTTCGGTGCCCTTGCTCTTTAATTCGGTGATGGCATTGCACATTAAATGATAGGCGCCCAGTGAATGGTGCAGCCTGGTATGTACTGCCCCGGGATATACCAGGTAGGCCATGGCCATTTGGTTGATCCGGCGCAGGCGCTGGTAATAAGGATGGGAAATTACCTGGTATACCAGTTCATCATCAATGGTGATGAAACCATATACAGGGTCGTTGATTATTTTGCGAAATGGCATTATGTTTTATTGTTGCCGGTCCCGAATTATGATTGAAACCGGGTGATTTTGTTAAAAGATGCACAAAGCTAAACAAAGGGTTTCAGCAATGGCATAAAAAATTAAATTTGTAATGGTTGTTCATGGCAAATAACCGACAGTTTATAGATAAGGTTCATTCATGTGCTGCTATTTGCATTTAACCATGAACCATCAGCCATGAACTATGAACCTTTAACAAAAAACCACAAACCTTCAACAATAATGAGCATAGCAAAATTACTTTGGGTGGATGATGAGATCGACAGCCTTACATCCCAGATCATATTTTTAGAAAACAAGGGCTACGAAGTGCAGACCAAGACCAACGGGTTTGATGCGGTGGAATTTGTAAAGGAAAATATCGTGGATGTGGTGTTGCTGGATGAAAGCATGCCCGGTATTACTGGTTTGCAAACACTGCAGCAGATAAAGGAGTATAACAATAACCTGCCCGTGGTGCTCATTACTAAAAATGAAGCCGAAAACCTGATGGACGAAGCCATTGGCAGCCAGATAAGCGATTACCTGATAAAACCAGTTAACCCCAACCAGGTTTGGCTTAGTTTGAAAAAGATCATCGACAACAAACGGCTGGTGGCCGAAAAAACAACCATTGCCTACCAGCAGCAGTTCCGTAATTTGTTCATGGCCCTGAACGACAATCCTGATTATAACGGCTGGATGGATATTTATAAAAAACTGGTGTACTGGGAACTGGAGATCAAGAAAAGCGACAGCCCTGAAATGCAGGAAGTATTTCAAACACAAAAGAACGAAGCCAATACGGAGTTTTTCAAATTTGTAAGCAGGAACTATGCAAAATGGGTAAACCCCAAAGGCAGCGAAGCGCCCATTATGAGTCATTCGCTGATGAAATTTAAAGTGCTGCCCCACCTGGAGAAAGGCACGCCGTTGTTTTTTGTACTGATCGATAACCTGCGGTTTGACCAATGGAAAGCCATACAGCCCATATTTGCCGAAAGTTTCCGCATTCACGAGGAAGAAACCTTTTATGCCATTCTGCCCACGGCCACGCAATATGCACGCAATGCCATCTTTGCCGGTATGCTCCCGGTGGATATTGAAAAGCAATTCCCGGTGCAATGGAAAAATGATGATGAGGAAGGAGGAAAGAACCTTTTTGAAGAAGAGTTTTTTAAAGCACAGCTGAAGCGGCTGGGTAAAGGCGACCTGAAATATTCCTATACCAAGATCACGAATAATAACGACGGGCAAAAGCTGGTGGACAATATCCATAACATGCTCAACAATGATATCAATGTGATTGTATATAATTTCGTGGATATGCTGAGTCATGCACGTACCGAAATGGAAGTGCTGAAAGAACTGGCCGGTGATGAAACCAGTTACCGCAGTATTACACAAAGCTGGTTTGAGCACAGTCCGCTACATGCGGCCCTTAAAAAAATCGCCGATAAAAAGATCAACATGATCGTTGCCACCGATCATGGCAGCGTAAAAGTGCGCACACCGGTAAAAGTGATCGGTGATAAGCAAACCACGACCAACCTCCGGTATAAGCATGGCCGCAACCTCAATTATGAGCCAAAGGATGTGCTGGCTTTCCGTGACCCGAGAGAAGCGGGGTTGCCGGTGCCGAATGTGAATTCCTCTTTCATATTTGCCAAGGAAGACCTGTACCTCTGTTATCCCAATAACTACAATCACTTTGTGAACTATTACCGTAACACGTTTCAACATGGTGGTATCAGCCTGGAGGAAATGATCGTTCCCGTGGTAAGAATGACGAATAAATAAGACGGCGGCTGCAGCCACGAATGGTGTTTGATCCGGTGCTGAAAGCTTTGTATACATGGTTTATCGCAACCGCCTTTTTTAGTTATCAACGATTGTTGAAAATTATATTCTGTAGTCAGGGGCTATTAAAGGAAATTGCAGCTGATAAAACGCCAAACCCCGTGTTATGGCAGGCAAGATTGAGGTACTATGAAATACAATCAACACACATTAGATAAAATTGAACAGGTAGCTGAAGAAGCCGGTTATATCATCCGTTACGAAAGAGGCAACTTCCAGAGCGGCTATTGCATTTTACAGGCAAAAAAAGTTATCGTACTGAATAAATTTTTCCAGACCGAGGGCCGTATCAATACCCTGATCGACCTGATGCCCCAACTGGAGATCAATTTTGATGCACTCACCCACGAAAGCCAGAAAATGTACGAGGAGATCATGAGTGTGGAAGCACATAAATAATCAGAAATTATCAATTGGGAATTAAGGATTCCACATTCCTAATTCCTAATTTTACAAAGTGCATTGTCCCCCTTTAAAAATAACGTTTTTAGGAACCGGTACCAGCAGCGGTGTGCCCATGATCGGCTGTGCCTGTGAAGTGTGCACCTCTTCCAGCAAAAAAGACAAACGCCTCCGCAGCAGCATACTCGTTGAGAGTGCGGCAACAAGCATTGTGGTGGATACCACGCCCGATTTCAGGTACCAGATGCTTCGTGCAACGGTAAAAAGACTGGATGCAGTGGTATTCACACATCCTCATAAAGATCACCTGGCGGGGTTGGACGATGTACGTGCTTTTAATTTTTTCCAGCAAAGGGCCATGCCGCTTTACGCCAATTCACTTACAGAAGAAACCATTAAAAGGGATTTTGCTTATGCTTTTGCAGATAAAAAATATCCCGGCGTACCCGAGCTGCAGCTTAATACCATCAGTGATGCGCCTTTTTATATTGGAGATATACCGGTGCTTCCGGTGGAAGTATGGCACCATAAGATGCCGGTACTGGGTTTCCGTTTTGGTAATTTCACCTATATCACCGATGCCAACCGTATTGAGGATGCCGAAAAGGAAAAGATACGCGGCAGCGAAGTGATCGTGCTCAACGCACTCCGGAGGGAAAAACATATTTCCCACTATACACTCGATGAAGCCGTAGCCGAAGTAAAAAGTATGGATATTCCCCGGGCGTATTTCACCCATATCAGTCACCAATTGGGATTACATGATACTGTCAATGCCGAATTACCCGGTGACATTTCACTTGCTTACGACGGACTGGAAATACGCATGAACTAGTGTGGAAAAACCGTTGCGGTTTCCGGAATGGTGTATTATTTTTCGGGAAACCCCGTACCATGTTGAAACAAAAAATTTCGGCCTATTTTGATTTTACCAAAAAAGAACGCCGCGGTATTATCGGCCTGTTGCTGCTGATTCTTTTCTTTGCGGTAATTCCTTTTTTGTATCCCCTGTTCATTAAAAAAAAGCAACCGGCAGATATGGCTGCTTTTAAAAAAGAAACAGACGCATTGCGCCTGCGGCAGGATACTGAGGAAAATTATGCCCGGCAAAAAACGGGAGATGGGGGGTATCCCGGTTACTACCCGTCTTCAGAAAGAAAATATTCAGGCAGCAGCACAAAGGGCGAAATGTTTTATTTCGATCCCAATACTGCAACAGCTTCCGACTGGCAGCGGCTGGGTGTGCGTGATAAAACAATCGCCACCATTGAAAAATATGTAGCCCGGGGCGGCCATTTTTACAAGCCGGAAGATATTGGTAAAATATGGGGATTGCATAAAGATGAGGTAGAGCGATTGCTGCCATGGGTGCGTATTGTCCCGCGTGATAATGGCTTTGCAAAATCATACAATCAAAATGCAGGTACAGAAACAGTAAAACGTCCACCCGCCGCAATTGATATCAACACCGCCGATACCAGCGCCTTTATTGCCCTGCCGGGTATTGGCAGTAAACTGGCCAGCCGTATCATCAGCTTTCGTGAAAAGCTGGGCGGATTTTATTCAATTGACCAGTTGGGTGAAACATATGGATTGGCTGATTCCGTCTTTCAAAGGATCAAAGACAGGCTGAGTGCCGGCCCGGCAACCGTGAAGCAATTCAATATCAACACTGCTTCAGCGGATGAACTCAGGCAGCATCCTTATATCCGTTTTAACCTGGCCAATGCCATTGTGCAGTACCGTAATCAGCACGGCAATTTCAGTTCGGTAGAAGAAATAAAAAAGATCATGCTGGTTACTGAAGAAATATACAGCAAAGCTGCGCCTTATTTAAAAGTTCAATAATTTTAAAAGATGGCTGCTGCTGTTTCAGTGCAGCGGGGCCAAATCACATAAATTTGTCATGAACATAATTGCCCTGTATGAATTTTCAACCATCTGAATTAACGCAGCACGCCGCACATATCGCACGTGATTTTGCACAGCAGTATATCAAACCATCCGTAATGGAATGGGATGAAACACAGGAATTTCCCCTGCATATTTTCAAAGAGATGGGCAAGCTGGGTTTAATGGGTGTATTTGTGCCCGAGCAATATGGTGGCAGCGGGATGGGTTATTTTGAATACAGTGCCATCATACAGGAAATTGCCAAAGTATGCGGTTCGGTAGGATTATCGCTGGCGGCACACAACTCTTTGTGTACGGGCCATATTTTAAGTTTTGGCAACGAGGAACAGAAACATAAATATTTACCTAAGCTGGCTACGCTGGAACATTTGGGGGCATGGGGACTTACAGAAGCCAATACCGGCAGTGATGCAGGTAATATGAAAACAACTGCGGTGAAGGATGGCGATGCATGGGTGCTCAACGGTACCAAGAACTGGATTACCCATGGCAAAACAGGTGATGTGGCGGTTGTGATTTGCCGCACCGGCGAACCCCGTGCAAAAGACAATGCCACCGCCTTTATTGTAGAAAGAGGAACACCGGGTTTTAGCGGGGGAAAAAAAGAAAATAAACTGGGTATGCGTGCCAGTGAAACTGCCGAAATGATTTTTGACAACTGCCGCATACCCGACGCCAACCGGCTGGGTGAAGTGGGCGCAGGGTTTAAACAAAGTATGAAAGTGCTGGATGGCGGAAGAATTTCTATCGCCGCACTCGCATTGGGTATTGCTAAAGGCGCTTATGAAGCTTCTGTTCAATATTCAAAAGAACGTTACCAGTTTGACCAGCCCATTGCAAATTTCCAGGGTATCAGTTTTAAACTGGCTGATATGGCGACAGAAATTGCAGCAGCCGAATTACTCATCAACAATGCCTGTGACTTAAAAATGCGTGGCCTCCCCATGACAAAAGAAGCTGCCATGGCAAAATATTATGCCAGTGAAGTGGCCGTAAAAGTAAGTACCGATGCGGTACAGATTTTTGGCGGTTATGGTTATACAAAAGATTTTCCGGTAGAGAAATTTTACCGCGACAGCAAGCTTTGCACCATTGGCGAAGGTACCAGCGAGATACAGAAGATTGTAATTGCGAGGGAAGCGTTGAAATCCTAAATAAGTCCTTTGGTATAGGCAATGCGCAAAGCCTGGGCCTTGCTGTTTACATGCAGCTTCTGGTAAATGCTGATGGTATGTTTTTTTACCGTATTGGGACTAATGAAAAGTTTGGACCCGATTTCTTTATATTCATCCCCTTCGCTCAGTAATTGCAAAATTTCCTTTTCCCTTTCACTTAGCTGGAAGATATTAATGCCGTTTTTTTCAGTTTGTGTTGCAGGCTGCTGCACCATTTGTAAAATTTTATAGGCAATCGATGGGGAGATCGGCCCGGCCCCGCTTTCCCATAAATTCATAATCATGTCTGCGAGCGTTTCCCCGCTTTCTTCCTTAAGCAGGTAGCCGCATGCACCGGCTTTAATAGCACGGAAGACTTTGTCATCGTCATCAAAAATGGTAAGCACCACAAATTTTACTGCAGGATAGAAAGAAGAAGCTGTTGCTATTGCGGAAACACCATCTACCTGCGGCATCTCTAAGTCCATTAATACAATATGTGGCAGGTCATCCTCAGACGACAGCTTCATTTTATGCAAAAACTCTTCACCATTTACGGCCTGGAAGGCAATGGTAAAAAAGCTATTACGGGACAGTTTGTCGATAATGACTTTCCTGTTATTTATCTTATCATCAACTATGGCTACTCGTATCATTGCAGGTAAAAATAGTTTTACTTATAACCAATTCCAATACTCCAGATGGATAGTTTATTTTGTTATGCTGATAGTGGTGGTTGTTCCTTTGTTTATTTCCGATTGTAAATTATAAGAAAAACCGCTGTTGCCTGCTCTTTCCTTCATATTGGTTAACCCGTAACCATCATTTTTCTGGCCGGCTGCGGCAATGTCAAACCCCTTTCCGTCGTCTTCAATACGAAGTTGCCAGCTATTATCTGTTATGCTGCTTTTTACAGTAATTGAACCGGCCCGGGCATGTTTTACCGCATTGTTTACCGTTTCCTGGAGTACCAAAATAATATTGAGCGCTTTTGCTGATGCAATGGTAAGATCTGCCGGCGGCACACCATCTGACTTAAAGCTGATGGCGCTGTAATGTCTCCCCATTTGCTTCATAAAGCTGATGATGCGGAGCCATAAATCGGTTGCTGTTACATCACTTGCTTTCATTGCCCAAAGTGTTTCTCTTAAATTCAGCAGCATTTCTTTTGCCGTATCCTGCAAATCTTCTACAATATTTTTATTGTTTTCTTCCTGTGTGATCAGCAGGCTGCTGTTGTGCAAAATAGCATTGGCCTGCACGCCTAAGTTATCATGCAGCTCTGCGGCAATGCGTTTACGTTCGTTTTCTTCAGCTTCTTTCACTGCCTGTTCGCTTAGCCTTCTTTTTTCTTCCATTTCCATCCTTTGTTTTTGCTGGTATCTCTTAAACCTGAAGGCTAAAAAGACAAGCAGCAAAACAATTACTATGCCGCCGCCGGAAAGGAAAAAATTGCGCCGGAACAGGTCAAGCTTTTGCTGTGCAATAAGTGTTTCCTTTTTTTGAACCTCATATTTTGTTTGTATATCCGCAATTTTCTCCAGTGAATTAGCCCGGTAGCCGGAGTCGGTGAGCAGTAATATTTTTTCCAGTGTGGCGGAGTATTCTTTATACCTGTTTTGCGTTTTGTAAGCACTCGCCAAAATGCCATGCAGTTCAATATTCGCTTCGGCAATTTTTTTTGTATTGCATACATCAATTCCTTCAGTTACGGCGCTGTAACATTTGTCTAATTGACGGTTCAGCAGGTAAAAATTTGCCAGGTTTTTATAGTCTTCTGCAATATAAAGCGGGTCGTCAATTTTTTTTCTTATTGCCAGCGAGGCTTTAAAATCATCTTCAGCACCTGCAGTCTCTTTTTGACTGTTCCGGAATAATGCCCTGTATGAAAGCGCAGTGGCAAGTACCCCCATTGATTCTGTTTTTTGACAAAGCGCTATGTTTTTTTCTAAAAAAAACTGAATACTGTCCTTCAGCGAAGGTGATGGACTGACACTGTACTGGTTCATGTAATATTTGATGAAATTATTCTGAATGTATCCTTCTATTTCATCATTTTCCGGGTTGTTTTTTTCTTTAATGATTGTATAGGCTGTTCTCCATGACTTTAGGGCTTCCGGGTAGTTGTTGATGTTTAAATAGGTTGCACCAATATAATTCAGCAAAAAAAGCTGCGAAAGTGTGTGTGGGATTTTTTCGGCTTCCGACAGCATTTTAAGCTCCAGTTCCAGCGCCTCAGTTCTCCTGTTTTGCCTGTTTAAAATATTGGCTTTTAGTAATTGTATTTTAAAATAAAGGCCAATGTCTACGCTTTTCACATCCCTGAAAAAAGGATTTTTTTCAATTTTGGGTATTACACTGTCGGTATTTCCTTTAACCAGGTCGGCGGTAATTAAGTTGTAGGCTGAAAATGCCAGGCCTCTTTTATCATTTAATTTTTGCGCAAGCGCTGCGGCCCATTTTGCATAAAACAAAATAGTATCACTGTTCATTGAATTTCTGTGTTTGCTCAGCAACAGTAATTTTTCCAGCTTTTCTGTATCATTTTTTGCGTTGTACACAGCAGTTTTGGCGGCATCCAGCTGCGGAAACTGTGCCAGCAGGGGTGAGGCAAAAAACAACAGTGCCAGACAACAGTAATTTATTTTCATCTTTCAATTTATTACAAATGTAAAATGCGGCCCGGGGTTAAAAATCTATCCAAATGGAGTATTGAGCCGGGTTTAAATATCGGCAAATTTTGCAGGTATCAAACCAAAACCAGGTAATATGAAATTCGGCCTTTTTTTTCCGGTAGTATTTGCTTCTGGTTCGGTGCTGTTCTCCTGTACAAAGGATAATACAGACACTGATGTGAAGCAAAATGATATTGCTGTTATTGATGGCAAAATAACGGCCTGGATGACTGCAAACGGTATGCCCGGGGCTTCACTTGCCATTTCCAGAAATGGCAAACTGGTGTATCGCAAAGGCTATGGGGTAACCGACCCTGCTTCGGGTGAAAAAGTTGCGGTTGATTCCCGCTTCCGGATGGCCAGCGTTTCCAAAACAATTACCAGTGCGGCGATTTTAAAATTGGTACAGGATGGCAAGCTTTCCCTTAACCAGAAAGTATTTGGCGCCGGCGCCATCCTGGGAACCACGTATGGTACGCAGCCTTATAAAACCTATGTTACTGACATAACAGTTGATCACCTGCTCCACCAAACCTTTGGGGGCTGGGGTACTAACGCCCCCGGTGATCCGGCTTTTTATGATTCATCCATGTCCCATACCGCTTTAATTAACTGGACGCTGGATAATAACCCCCTGGTAAATGCACCCGGTACCACTTACCGGTACAGCAACTTTGGCTTTATACTGCTGGCAAGAATTATTGAAAAAGTTTCTGGTAAAACGTATGAAGATTATGTAAAAACAGACATACTTAATCCGCTGGGTGCTGTAAATACTTTTATTGCCGGTAATAATGCTGCACAGCGTAAAACAAATGAAGTTACTTATAAAGGACAGGCCGGGGATATTCCTTACGTATACGCATTGTATAATTACAGCAGGGCCGACGGTGCATTTGGGTGGATAAGCACACCCACAGATATGCTTCGTTTTTTAACGGCAATAGACAGCAGTGCCACCAGGCCCGACCTGCTGAATGGAGCTACACTAAAAACTATGGTTACCACCACCGCCGCCAATGTATATTACGGGTGTGGCTGGGCCGTGGAAGGCCCGGAGTGGTACTGGTTTGGAAGCTTACCCGGTACAGCATCTGTAATTTACCGTAACAGTAACGGCCTTTGTGTTTCGTTTGTAGCCAACAGCCGCCTGCAGCCTGATCCTAATAATGCGTTAAATGGTATTGCCGGAATCATTAATGAAATCAATACCAATACCGCCATTAAATGGCAAAATATTGATCAGTTTTAAACCAGCTAACACATGATTGCCACAACCACCCGCATACAGGTTATTTTATGTATTGTATTTTTTGGCTTAACAGCCTGCTCGCAAACCGGCGGTAAAGCAGGCAGTTCAAACAACCATAAACAGGATAAAGCCATGACGTATACTGACGGAAAAGACTATTTGCTTTTAAAGCGCTTCCGGGTAATAGATCCCTCGGGCTTTGCCCAGCCGGTGGAAGCAGCTTCTTTTTTATTGCCGGCTAACTGGCATATGGAAGGAGGGGTTACCTGGAATACATCCCGCTGCCTCTCTGATATTGTACAGTTTTCGGCACATGCCCTGTCGCCAGACAAAAAATACGAACTGTTTGTATTCCCCACAACACAGTTCGACTGGGTGAATAACCAGCAAATGATGTATGCCCTGCGTACCGGCGGCTATGGCAGCGGCTGCACTATTGCAGAACCGGTTGACGCGGCCACTTATATACAACAACAGCTGCCCGGTTTGGTAAATGCCACGGCAATAAGCGCCACAGCAATAACAAGTATTGAGCAGCAGCTGAAGCAGCAGGCAGCGCAATACAGTGCACCGGGCTACAGCATAGTGCCCAGCGTTGCCGAGGGAAAACTGCAGTTTGCCGATGGCAGCGAAGGTATTGCCCTTTGCAGCATTTCTCAAATAATACAAAGCATGCAGGGGTACGATGGCAGTGCCATTGCGCACTATCAAACTGCGGTAAATAACCGTGTGGTACTTAAATATCCCAAAGGAGAAGCCGCCAATGCACGAAACCTGTTAGGCACTATACAGAGCAGTGTACGGGTAAATACCGTTTGGATCAACGCCATACAAACCATGTTTAACAACATACGTAAAATGGTGCAGGATGAAACCTGGAAACGCATTCAGATATCGCAGCAGGCGCAGGAGGAGATCAGCAATAACATTGCCCGCAGCTGGGAAAAAAGAAATGAGAATCCTGACAAATCATCCGAATGGTTTGGCCAATATATACGGGGCGTGGAAACCTGGACAGACGAGGGCGGAAACAAAGTGGAACTGACCAGCGGCTACAGCAATGCCTGGAGTAAAAGCGACGGAACCTATCTGTTAACCATCAACCCCGCTTTTGACCCCAATGTGGAAATGGGTGATACAGAAAACTGGAAACGGTTGAATAAATAAATATCTGTAACGAGATGATACCTTTTTTAAAAAGTGTTGCCTCCAAATGATAAAACTGTAAATAATTAAGCAACCTAAAAAAATCGCAATGACGAAAGCAATTCTTGTAACGGCATTTTTTACATCAGCACTGGTTTTGCAATTATTTGCACAAAAAAAAAACTGATAGCCCTTCTTTTTCCGGTAAGGGATTTAAGGCGGTTAATATTGGCTATGGTTTTCTCAACAGATTCTATAGAGATTTAGAATGGCACAAAATAGGACCGCCTCCTGGTCCTTACGTAGTTGGATTTGAGTACGGTATATCTGATAAAATTGGAGTAGGTGCGCAATTGGGCTATAGCAAATTTACCAAACAATACCAGTATGACCCGTCTTATACAGGCACTCTAACACAAACATTAGTTTTTTTTGTAGGTATGGCAAGGGCAAACTACCATTTTGGAAAGCCGGCTAAGTTTGACCCCTATGTGGGCTTTGGATTAGGAATTTACAGTTTTAAGCCTTATACAACCACTACATTAAACGGTATATCTAAAAATTCTCCATTCACTTTACTGCGAAGTCCATTTGCATATACACTTGACATAGGGGCAAAATATTTTTTTTCAGATAAAATCGGGGCTTATGCAGAAGTTGGTTTTGTTACTGGTTCATATGCCCAACTTGGTGTAGCTGCTAAATTTTAAAAAGCTGTCATCTCTGGTATAAAAAAATCTAAAGACTAAAAGTAAACAATCAAAAACGATATGATTTTTATCAAATACACCGGCAAAACCCTTACTGCTTTTTTTCTTTTAGTGCTGTGTACTGTAAAAAATACATCAGCCCAGCAAAAAGTAAGTGATTACCAGCTCAGTAATTTTAAATACCGTACAGAAGGGTACAGGGCATTAAGCTTTGCCGGCGATTTTGATAACCTTATCAGAAATGGAAAAGCAAATGACACGCTTAAACAAAACGCATTGGGTTTGGGAATAAATGCCTCAGCAAGATACATTCAATCCAAATCTACCGACGCTAAACAGCGAATAACATTAATTGCAGGCACTTTAAACCCTGCCACCATAAGTTCTCAAAATCAAAACAATGCTAAAACATCTTCCAGCCAATCGTTTGCAAATTTTGCCTGGCACGATTTAAACCGCCTGTATAAACAGAAATACTTTATTGAGTTTGGTACCGATGCCTCTTTTAATGGCAATTTAGCAAAACAGAAAAACAATGGCTCAGTTACCAAAAATAATTCCTTCCTCTTAAATGCAGAAGGCAGCCTGGGTATTGGAAAAGGAAGGCTGGAGCATGTAAGCGATGCACAAACCGCCCTGTTTATTTTACAGGATTTACATGAAGCCGGAAAAACCAGTACAGTAAGCCCTGAACTGGTGGAAAAATTTGGACAATACATAACCAGTTTGCGAAACGGCCGTGTATTTGATTTAAGAAAACGCACAAAATTTCAGCTTAAACAAATAGATGCTTTTTTAAGAGATAATAAAATTATTACTGCCACAGACGCAGATGAAATAAGCATTATAAACGACAATTTATTTTTCTCCTTCAATAATGATTTTTCTGCACTGCCCAATGCTATACATAAAGGGGATCAAGGTGGTTATAGTGAAATCTATTTCGATGATCCGATTAACCCCGGTCAATATTTACCTATTGATCAATTTTATCTCTTTAATTCTTTTTCCGACCTTACAAATTATCCAGATTATTTATCAGAATTTTTTGTTCACACTTTACAGCCAACCAATGAGCAAACCATGCGGCTGAGTGGTCAAAAAATATTTGCCCGTGTAAGAGGGGGATATTCTAAAAGTAATACCAATTCGGTTAAAGGTATGGTGGCACAGGCAGGTTTTGAAAAACAAAAACCCATAAACCTGCACTGGCAGGAAAATTTTACTGCTAACATTAATTTTTTTACCGCCACAAACAGCGCAAGAGTGGGGTTAAGGTTTTTTCAAGACAGATTTACAGAAATTCTTGCAACTACCGGTTCTTACCCTAAAGCCACCGCTTTATATATAAATGGCCAATATGCCCGGCGTTACTACCCCAACGGGCGTACCAGTATAGAAGGGGCTGCAACTTTAAATGTAGGTTATTCAAACGCTACTGGTGACGGGATTTATACTTCTGCTGAAACCTTAAAGGGTATTGGTGGTACTTTTAATACTTCTGTTTTGTCTACTTACTTCGTAAATAACAATACTGTGATTAAAGCTGCTGCAGGCCTTTATTTGCGAGCAAACAATTTCAAAAGTATCAGCGCCAGCACAGCGAGAGATATACAATTTAATCTCGGTTTCAGCATCATTCATACATTTTTTTAAAGTACTTTTTACAGCATACCGGGTTGTAAACAAAAGCCGCCCCGTAAGCGGGGTGCTTTTAAAAAGCCATAACACCTTTTTATAAAAGGCAACCTTAAAGGCAGATGGTAAATGGGATTATACGGAAGGCAGCTTTAGTAAAACAGATGCCGGCACCTGGACCTCATCAGGCAATTCGATCAATTTTGTGTTCAATTTCAGCGGCCTGGCCAGTTATACCGGTACAAAAGTCACCGATAACAGTTTAAGCGGTACTGCAATTGCAGACGGGGGTGTTTCTTCGGGCACCTGAACGGCCACCAGATAGTTTGTATACCTGTCAGTTTTATACACTAACTGTAAGCAGGTTTTTTTCTTCAACCGCCCTGCCATTTTTGGCGGGGCTTTTAGGTAAAACAAAGCCCCGCAGGTTATGCAGGGCTTTACCGGGTTTTAATAAATTACTTTTTTTCGCCGCCAAACATGCCGCTCAGTTTATCTTTTACATTGTCAAAAACATCTTCGGCTTTATCGGCAGCATTTTTCGCAAAGGCCTCAATTTTTTCACCCGCTTCTCCGGGTATAACATCACTTATTTTATCCATGATGCTTTCTTCTTTTTTTTCTGCAGCAGGGGCTGCTGCAGCTGCTGTTTCGGAAGTGGCGGCAAACATATTATCCACGGCTCCACCAAGCATGGGAAATTTTTCCTTTACAAAATTCTTTATTGTTTCAAGGCTTTTAGCGGCCTGCTCTGCACTTATGCCTGCTTCTGCGGTAAGGCGGTTGATTAACTCTTGCATAGAATGTATTTTAATTTAGTTACACAAAGATGACGTGTTTTGAGTAAAGTTGGTTGTATCAACGGTAAACTAATTGTTAAGCTGCCGGTAAAAAAATACAAATAACGTACAATAGTATCCCAAAAGGCGGTTCGGGAGAGTAATGCTCTTTTTTAAGAATGAATAACCGCCTTCAGACCGTTTATTCTGTATCATACCTGTCCACACGTTCAATGCCGGGCAGTTTGGTTAAACGAATCACCAGTTCGTCCAGTTCTTCCTTATCATGTACAAATATTTTCATGTTTCCTTTAAAAATCCCTTCAGCTGCTTCAATCGTCATGGCCGAAATATTGAATTTCATTTCACCGCTGATAAGATTGGTTATTTTATGAATAACACCCACGTCATCGAGGCCAATAATTTTCAGTCCGGTAAGGAAGGATATCTCTTTGTTTTTAGCCCACTTGGTTTTTACCACCCGGTGGCCATAATTGGCCAGCAGCCTGGCTGCATTAGGGCAGTTGGTGCGGTGAATTTTTAAACCCTCGCCCTGTGTTACAAAACCAAATACATCATCGCCCGGTATGGGCTTGCAGCAATTGGCCAGGGTGTATTGTATTTTATCGCTGCTTTCCCCAAATATGATCAGTTCGGCATCTTTATCTTTTTTACCGGCAGACTTATGTGTATCATGCGCCTGCTCTTCATGCTCGGGCCGGGCTGGTTTGGGTAAAAATAAACGGTCGCCGGAGGCTGTAAAATCTTTCAGCTCCTTCAGGTCTATTTTTTTTGTTGCTATCTCGTACAGTAAATCAAGCGACGAGTTGAGTTTATAAAAAGAGGCCAGCTCTTCCATATTATGCTGTGTGGCCATGCCGCCAATAGCATCCAGTTTTTTCTGCAGTATCGCTTTGCCATCTTCTGCCACTTTTCTTTTTTCCTCTTTCAGCGTGTCTTTTATTTTTGTTTTGGCCTTGGTGGTAACCACATAATTAAGCCATTCGGGGTTGGGCTTTTGTTTGGCGCTGGTAATGATCTCTATCTGGTCGCCGCTGCGCAGTTTATGACTGATGGGCACCAGTTTGTGGTTCACCTTGGCACCAATACAATGACTGCCCACGGCACTGTGCACCCCAAAGGCAAAGTCGAGCGCCGATGCACCTACCGGCAGCATTTTAACATCACCTTTCGGTGTATAAACATAAATCTCTTCTGTAAGAAAGGATGTTTTAAAGTCGTGGAGAAAGTCGAGCGAATTAGAGTCCTGGTTGCTCAGCGCCTCGCGGATCTGGTGAAACCAGATGTCGAACCTGCTCTCATCATCTTTGCCTTCCTTGTATTTCCAGTGTGCAGCCAGCCCTTTTTCGGCGATCTCGTTCATCCTGCGGGTGCGTATCTGTATTTCCACCCATTTTCCCTGCGGTCCCATTACGGTGGTATGCAGTGCTTCATAGCCATTGCTCTTTGGATTGCTGAGCCAGTCACGCAGTCTTTCAGGCGAAGGGTTATAAGCGTCGGTAATGATCGAATATACCTTCCAGCATTCTTCCTTCTCCTTTTCAAGCGAAGCGTTTACCAGTATGCGGATGGCAAACAGGTCGTATACCTCTTCAAAAGCCACGCCTTTTTTCTTCATCTTGTTCCAGATGGAGTGGATGCTTTTGGGCCGGCCGTAAATTTCAAAATCAAAACCTGACTTTTCAAGTTTTTCCCTGATGGGCCTGATAAAATCGTTGATGTATTTGGTGCGTTCCCTTTTTGTATCGTTCAGCTTCTGGGCAATATAACGGTAGGTATCTGGCTCCATGTATTTCATGGCCAGGTCTTCCATTTCTGTTTTGATGGTATATAAACCCATGCGGTGGGCCAGCGGCGCATACACATACACGGTTTCACTGCTGATCTTGAGCTGCTTTTCCCGCTTCATGCTGTCGAGTGTACGCATGTTATGCAGCCGGTCGGCCAGTTTTATCAGTATCACCCTGGGGTCGTCGGTCAGCGTGAGCAGGATCTTTTTAAAATTTTCAGCCTGCTGGGAGCTGTTGGTGTCCATTACCGTGCTGATTTTGGTAAGGCCATCCACGATTTTCGCAATTTCGTTCCCGAATTCCCGGCGTATATCTTCCAGTGTAATATCGGTGTCTTCCACAGTATCGTGCAAGAGGGCGCAGATGGTACTGCGTACACCGAGTCCAATTTCTTCCACGCAGATCTTTGCCACGGCCAGCGGGTGCAGGATATAGGGTTCACCGCTTTTGCGGCGCATGGTTTTATGGGCATCGGCAGCTATTTCAAAAGCAATACGGAGCAGTTCTTTATCGCCCGGTTTGAGCTTGGGCTTTAAAACACGGAGCAGGCCGCGGTACTGCCGCAAAATCTCCTTTTTTTCCTCTTCTTCGTTGAGATTGTATTTAGGTATGTCCAAAGTGGTTTCCATTGTGGAAAAACGAATTTACGGAAAACAATTCGTTTCCTTCTTTACCCAAAATGCCTTAGCTTTGCAGCCCGTTTAAAACGGCTGTCGCAGACCAGGCAAGGCTTGCGGCGGAAAAAGAAGTTCATTCCCGGATGTGGCGAATCCCGATAGTTATCGGGAGGCCTGCACCAGCAATAAAACCGGATGTGGCGAAATTGGCAGACGCACCAGACTTAGGATCTGGCGGAGCAATCCATGTAGGTTCGACCCCTATCATCCGGACAATTTGGGTTAATTGGTTAACCAATTAACCCATTAACAGAATAACCAAATAACATGGCAACAGTAACAAAAGAAAACATCGGTTTACTGCACGAAAAACTGGTGGTAAAAGTGAGCAAGGATGATTATTATCCTTCATTTGACAAGAAACTGAAAGAATACAGCAAGACTGCCAATATTCCCGGTTTCCGCAAAGGGATGGTACCTGCAGGTATGATCAAAAAAATGTATGGTGCTTCCATTTTTACCGATGAAGTGGTAAAGACCGTTGAGAAAGAATTGTACAACTACCTGAATACAGAAAAACCTGAAATTTTTGCACAGCCGCTGCCATTGGCCAGTGACCTGGCTAAAATGGATATGAATAACCCGGCTGATTATGAGTTTGGGTTCGAAATGGGCCTTAAACCAGACTATAAGATTGCTGAAATCTCAAAAGCCAAATTAACACTGCACAAGGTAAAAGCCACGGATGAAATGGTGGAGGAAGAAGTGAGCCGCATGCAGATACGTGGTGGTAAAATGAATGAACCTGAAACTGTGGAAAACGAAGAGTGTGTACTCAATGTGCTGTTCAGGGAAGCAGATAAGGAAGGCAATGCTGTGGAGGGCGGTGCATCAAAAGAAAATTCAGTAATCGTAAAATATTTTACCAGCGCTGTACAGAAAAAAGTGATGGGTAAAAAAACGGGTGATGTGGTTACGGTGCAACTGAACAAGGCTTTTGATGATGATAAGCTGGTGGCAATTGCAAAAGACCTGGGTCTGGATGCGGAGGATAAAGATGCCGTAAAAAAATATTTCAACCTGGAAATTGTGAAGATCGGTCTGGTGGATAAAAGGGAACTGAATGAGGAATTTTTTAAGGAGATATATCCGGCCAAAGACATTAAAACAGCTGATGAATTAAGAGCTGCCATCAAAGAAGAAGTGCAGCAGTATTGGGATGCACAAAGCCGCAACCAGCTGCAGGACCAGCTGTACCATTATCTAATTGATGAAACCAGCATGGAATTTCCGGCCGACTTTTTAAAACGCTGGTTACAGAATGGTGGCGAAAAGCCAAAAACCGCTGAAGAAGCAGAACAGGAATATCCTTCTTTTGCCAACTCCTTGAAATGGACACTCATCAGTGAAAAACTGGTACAGGATAACAAACTGCAGGTTAGTGCAGAAGAACTGCGTGAAAGCATGAAAGCTGAAGTGATGCGTTATTTTGGTGCCATGAACCTGGGTGAAGACACTGCATGGCTCGATAGTTATATTGACCGGATGATGAAAGACGAAAAGCAGGTTGACAGCAGTTACCGCCGTTTGATTACCGATAAATTATTTGCATGGATGGAAGGGCAGGTAAAACCGAAAGAAAAGGAAGTAACAGGTGAAGCATTAAATGGTATGATGCACAATCACCATCATTAATCTGATCCAGATAAATTTTAAAGCGGCGGTTAAAAAAACTGCCGCTTTTTTTTTACCAGCATGGTACGGGTATGTTAGCACCAAAAGTTTATTAGTTTCGGGGATACAATCAACTTGCTATGAATATTAAAAAGACGCTTGCGGTTTTACTTCTTGTCATTATTTCCGGTCTTCATGGAAAAGCCCAAAACAATTTGCCCCTGGTGGTAAAGGCCAGCCAGGTAAAAGCAGCTATAAAACCCACCATGTGGGGTGTTTTTTTTGAAGATATCAACCTCGGGGCGGATGGCGGTATTTATGCTGAACTCATCAAGAACCGCTCTTTTGAATTTACAAAACCACTCATGGGCTGGAAGGTATTGGGCAAACCTAAAACAGAAGGAGACTTTCTCGTAATAAACCGCAATGATGAAAACACCAATAACCCCAGGTTTTTGCGAGTTACACTTCACCAAAGTGCAGCAAGAACGATTGGTTTAAGCAATGAAGGCTTCAGGGGCATGGGTATCAAAAAAGGGCTGCGATATGACTTTTCTGCAATAATTCGTAAAAAAAACGGTGAAACAAAGCTGCTGCTTGAACTGGTGAACAGCAAGGATGCTGTGATTGGATCCACTGTTGTTACAGTTCCGGCCACCAATGGTGAGTGGAAAAAAATTACAGCCAGTTTTAATGCCACCGACACAGCAATGAAGGCTAAACTGAATATCTGGATGGAGGGAGATGGTGAGCTCGATGCAGATATGATTTCATTATTCCCTTCGGATACTTGGAAGGGCCGGCCGGGTGGCATGCGGGCTGATATGGTGCAGCTGCTGGCAGACATGAAGCCGGGATTTATCCGTTTCCCCGGTGGTTGCATCGTGGAAGGCTTTGATCTAGCAAGGCGTTATCAATGGAAAAAAACCATTGGTCCCATTGAAGAACGCCAGCTCATCATCAACCGGTGGAATACAGAGTTTGCCAACCGGCAGGCGCCCGATTATTTCCAAACATTCGGCCTGGGCTTTTTTGAATATTTCCAGTTGGCAGAAGACATAGGAGCAGCGCCCCTTCCTATTTTAAATTGTGGCATGGCCTGCCAGTTCAACAGTGCCGAAGTGGTCCCGCTCAACCAATTGGATCCCTACATTCAGGATGCGCTGGATTTGATTGAGTTTGCCAACGGAGATATCAATACACAGTGGGGTAAAGTACGTGCAGCCATGGGGCATCCCCAGCCATTTAATTTAAAAATGATGGGCGTGGGTAATGAGAACTGGGGCCCGCAATACATGGAACGCCTGCAGCTTTTCTTTAAAGCCATCAAGGCAAAATATCCCGGATTCAAGATTGTAAGCAGTTCCGGCACCGACCCGGAAGGAGGACGCTTTGATTATTTAAATGGCGAGCTGCGCAAGATGAATACTGATTTTATTGATGAACATTATTACAGGAATCCGGAATGGTTTTTACAAAATGCAGCCCGTTATGATTCCTACGACCGTAAAGGACCTAAAATTTTTGCAGGTGAATATGCGGCACATGTAAACTGGGATACCACGGCGCTTCGCCGTAACAGCTGGCGTGCTGCCATTGCCGAAGCGGCGTTTATGACCGGGCTCGAGCGCAATGCGGATGTGGTTGAAATGGCTTCTTATGCACCATTATTTGCGCATGCAGAAGGCTGGCAATGGGCTCCCGACCTGATATGGGTAAATAATCTCCGGAGTTATGGCACCCCGAATTACCAGGTGCAAAAACTGTTTTCTTTAAATAAGGGAACGCATGTGGTGCCGCTGGAAGAAAATGGCATCGCCCTTACGGGGAAAGACAGTCTCTATGCGTCAGCCTGTATCGATCAAAATAGCGGGGAACTTATTTTGAAACTGGTAAATACATCCGGCAGCATCGTATCAAAAGCTGTTATAGCAGAAGGGGTGAAAAAACTGGTATCGGCAAAACTGCTGGAAATTTCCGGCGAACTGGATACGGTAAATTCATTCGATCAACCCGGATCAGTTATACCTGTTGAAACCCTGGTTCCTGTAAAAGGGAAAAAAATAAATCTCCTGCTGAAACCCTATTCATTTACTATAGTGCGTATTAAAATATAGTTGCATAAAGAATTGACCGGTTTAAATTGTTACCCCTGTTCTGATGAAAATTTTTTATAAGTGCAAGCCGGCCATGACAGGCAGTTTTGTATAAAACTCAGCAGCAGGACTGTTGTGTGTCATATTTCTCCCTGTATTTTTTTATATATTTACACAACGATTCAACGCATCCAGATCGCTTGCCATAGCATTTACAGACAGGATTTATTACACGAGTTTATTCCCCGTAGCCGGAAGTGAAAGTAATGTTCCTGTACCCGGTATTGCTGTATCCAAAGCATACAGCAATACGCAATCATAATTGATTTATTCATCTGTAAAAAACTATACTATGGCAACAACAGTCTTTATCAATTTCAGGGGCGGCATTATTGCTGCAGAAAAACTGCACCAGGTAATGAGTGCAGCGCAAAAAGTGAAAGTGCTGAACGTACGTTTTGGCTTGCGCCAGCAATTGCTGATCGATATGGAAGATTACAGTGTGGCTGATTTTTCTGCTGATATTGATAAGCTGGGGATACCTTACGAAGTGGATACCAATACATTTCCCAATATTATCAGCTCCTACCCCGCTGAAGACGTTTTTATAAAAGACACCTGGCTTACAGAAAGCATTTATAAAGAAGTATTGAGTGATTTTAATTACAATCCTTCCGTCAAAATAAATATCTGCGATACAAACCAGAGTTTTACGCCCATGCTTACCGGCAATATCAACTGGATTGCCGATCCCTCCAACGCAGGGTACTGGTATTTATTCATCCGTTTCCCCAAAACAAACGTAGTGTATGAATGGAACCAGTTAACACCAACAAAACAGATCAGCCGCATTTCAAAAGCTTTGGAAGAGATCATTACGTCGAACGCTGCAAGATTTATTGATAACCCATCTGCAGATGGTGAGCAGTTATTCGGCATGCTGCAGTCAGGTACCGCTGAGCTGAAACCGGCATCACAAAAAGCAGTGCTGCCCCAGTTCAACCTGCCATATTATGAAGGCCTGAACCGCTATGGTGACAAATATTGGCTGGGAATTTACAGGAGAGATGAATTATTCAGTGTGGCTTTTCTCAAAAGACTGAGCAGGCTTTGTATGGATACCAAACTCACACAGCTGTGCTGTACATCATGGAAATCCATTATGATAAAGGGGATTGAAGAGCAGGATAAGGAAACATGGAATTTATTGCTGGAAGAGTTCCAGATTAATATGCGGCATGCAGCCAATGAATTGAATTTCCAGGTGGAGGATAATTCAGATGAAGGCCTGGCATTGAAAACGTACCTGGTAAAACATTTAAGCATCGATGATACCCGTACATTCGGAATTTGTATTGGAATTAAAACAAGGAAGAAAAGCGAAATATTCAGCAGTATCCTGGTGCGCCGGCGCTTCCTGGTTGATTTTTTAGGGATCCGTTTATTGCCTGTATATGATATTCTATGTGCCAGGGATTTTAATCCCAATGAGCGTACAGAAGAAATATTCAGCAGTGGTAACCCGAGGGCTGTTTTACCGGAACAATTGCGGAGAAGTGTGCTGAAGTATTATCATTACAGGGCAGACCTGAATAAGAAAGAAACCGAAGCGGACCTGATATTTAAACAGGTGCTTGCAAAAAGGGCGGAAGGGTATGTGTACCAGTGCAGCAACTGCATGAATATATATGACCCGGTAAAAGGAGATCCTGAAAACGGCATTCCTGCCGGCACCCCTTTTGAAAGCTTAACGGATGCGTATTCCTGTACTTTATGTGATGCTGAAAAAGGCTCGTTTAAAAAAATGAAGCGAGAGGCTGTGCGGATATAGTCCGAAGGTAATGTATCCGGGAAGCAGGTGATCGTAAAGGAGCTTCTTTAGTAAATGTTTATTTTCATTGAAAGTAAAAATGAATTGGCGGGATTATTGAATTCAAACATCCTGATATCACAGCATACAATTTTTTTCTGGTTGCCTTCCATGGTATAATAAAGATTGTCCCCCCCTGCCGACCGGTATTCTATCCCTTGTTTAATAAGCTGAACAAAAGCCGTTGTCGACTGAGAGGGGTAACCGGCAAATGTGGTGTATATCCCTGTTTCCGGTGCTTGTGTGCCTGGAAATAAAATGGCAATGCTTTCGGCACCTTTAAATGCATAATAGTAGAAATAAGAATTTTGGGTATAAACCAGCAGATTAGCCGGGTAATTGAAAGAGAAATTGCCAGCTACTCCTGTAGTGCTGCTGATCGTGTTTTCTGCCAAACTGCAGGGTGATGGGGGCGGAGTATTGACTGCTATATTTTTTGAAGACTGGTATACCAGGCATTTATTGCTATTGAATATTTTCACGCTGTAGATGCCTGCGTCCTGGTATTGTAAATCCACACGTTTTGGAACAGGAAGATTACTTGTCCACCCACCTGGTCCACTCCACTCATAGGTGTTCAGGGCCGAGGTTGGGGCACTTAATATCATTGTGTTGCTTTTGTAAAACAAATCCTTGTTCATCGTGATGTCGATGCCAAGTGTTTCCGGACAGTTATTTTTTTGTTTCGAGCAGGAAAAGAATAGCACTAAACTTACAAAGATTACAGCTTTGCCAAATTGTATTGTACTCATGTAATAAAGATACTCAGGAATGCATTACAGTTTGATCTCCTCGTCGTTTTCATCAAAGAAATGAAACTGGGTAAGGTGGTAATTGGTATTGGCCTTAAGCTTTATCCGCTGTTTGTATTTACGGCGCCATTTGGCCAGTATTGAACTGAAGAAAAATCCTTTGGTAAGATAGGCGTACAGCATGGGGTGTACTTCAATTGATAGTCCCTTATGCTTTTGCATGATCAGGTAACTCAGGTTCTTTTCAATTTCATCTTCCAGTATTAATGTGGATGAAATTTTTCCAGTGCCGTCACAGCTTGGACAAATTTCCGAAGTATTGATGTTCATTTCTGGCTTCATCCGCTGACGTGTGATCTGCATCAGCCCGAACTTGCTGATAGGCAGTACGGCATGTTTGGCCCTGTCGCTCCGCATCAGCTGTTCCATAGCATCAGCGAGCTTCTTTTTATTCTCCATCAGCTTCATGTCAATGAAGTCAACCACAATAATACCACCCAGGTCACGCAAACGTAACTGCCGGGCAATCTCTTCAGCAGCTTCCAGGTTTGTTTCCAGTGCATTTTGCTCCTGGTTATTGCTTACGCTTTTATAGCCGCTGTTAACATCTATTACATGCAAAGCTTCTGTATGCTCCACTATGAGGTAGGCGCCGCTGGGCAGGTTCACGGTTTTTCCAAATGCGGCTTTCACCTGTTTGGTGATTCCGAAATTATCAAAAATGGGAGAGCCGTTATTGTAGTAAGAAACGATATCGGTTTTATCAGGCGCAATACGCTGGATATAATTTTTTGTATCGCTGAATATGGTTTTATCATTCACCACCACGCGGTTGAACGATTCATTCAGCAGGTCACGGAGTATGCTGGTTGTTTTATTTTGCTCGCTTAAGATTCTTGTTGGAGCTGCTGCACCTTTCAGGTTTTGCTGTATTTGTTTCCAGGTGGCTTCCAGTGCCAGCAGGTCTTCATGCAGTTCTGCAGTGGTTTTGCCTTCCGCTGCAGTACGTACAATAACGCCCAGGTTTTTGGGTTTTACGGCCTCAACAATTTTTTGAAGGCGCTTTCTTTCCTCACTGCTGTGAATCTTTCTGGATACAGCTACAATATCATTGAAAGGGGTAACAACAACAAAACGGCCGGGAAGGGAAATTTCGCAGCTCAAACGCGGGCCTTTGGCTGCAATGGGTTCTTTGAGGATCTGCACTAAAATATTCGGCTTACCATTCAGCACCTCGGTAATTTTACCGGTTTTAATGATTTCAGGTTCCACTTTGAATCTTCCGAAATCAAAACCTCCCTCGGTGTTATCGTTAATCGCCTGGTTGGTGAATTTCAGGATGGAACGGACGTAGGGACTCAGGTCGGTATAGTGAAGAAATGCATCTTTCTCAAAGCCTACTTCCACAAATGCAGCATTCAGCCCGGGGATCAGCTTTTTGACTTTTCCAAGATACAGGTCTCCCACGCCGAAATGGGCATCTGCTTTTTCAGTATGCAGTTCCACCAGCTTTTTGTCTTCAAGCAGGGCAATCTCAACACCCTGCGGTGCAGCATTGATAATAAGCTCCTTGGTCAAGTAAAGAAATTTGATCAGACCAATGCCTATGGTAAAGAGAATAGTGCCGGATACATGAACATCGGTGCATTACAATAATGCATACATCAGGTACGCAGGCAAAAATGCCGGGAAAAGTTACCCGGCATCACAAGAAGATATTTGATTATCTTTTCTTATGACGGTTCTTTCTCAAGCGTTTTTTGCGCTTATGAGTAGCAATTTTATGACGTTTTCTCTTTTTACCACAAGGCATAACTAGTCTTTTTTAATTTTTTAAAAATATGTTTAATGCGGTTTAATACTTATTCAAGCGATTTGATCTTTTCATCTACCTGTTTCAAAAACTCAGGGTTATTATCCATCCCCCTCATGACTTTCAGCCATTGGATGGCTTCAGTCTTATTCCCTTTTGCTGCATATGCATTTACAAGGTATTCAATGGCTTCCATGTTCCGGGGCTGTGCTTTCACCACCTTATTTAAACGTTCAATGGCTTTGTCATATTGCCCGGATACCAGTCCGCCCAATCCCAGCATCATCTGCGCTTTCATATTGGAAGAATCTTTTCTTACTACAGAAAGCAGCTGCTGAATCCCCTTCATGGTGGCTTCGTTACCCCCGGCACGTCCTTTTCCAAAAATATAGCTGCTTCCGAGCCCTATTTTAAGTTCGTCATTGTCAGGGTTGATCAAGATCGCTTTTTCAAATAACTCCGCGGCCAGTGCCGATTCCCAGTTTAATTTTGCCTCATCCTGCTCAAAACGCAGGTTGTTTAAAATCAATTGGGCAGCAAAGGTGAGGTTTTTTTCTGAATTATCCAACTTAGCGGCCTCCGATAAATAATATGCATAAGGCTCAAAAACCTGCACACTGTCTTTCCAGAATGCGGCGAGTTGGTTATTGGCAGCAATCTGCTGTTCTTTTACATCACCCCTGGTAACACTGTTTTCCAGTTTACCCAATAAAATATTTTGGGAAGGGGTTAACCCTGCTTTTGCATCGGTAATAAAATGTTGGATATCAAATGCCCTTATGGAAGATTCGGGCATAGCGGCCGGGGCAGCAGTTTTTGGGGGAGTGGTACGCCCAAATATAAATAGTAAGGCTACAAGCGTAATTCCCGAAACTGCAAGTACAAGCTGTTTTTTCACCTGTGAAATTTAGGACGCAAAGTTACATCAGTCTTCACTGTCTTCCAGCTTTTCGTTGCTTTCTTTCACATTGGGAGAAGATTTTATTTCCTGCATAAACTCCTTGGCGGGTTTAAATGCGGGTATAAAATGCTCCGGGATTTCCACGGCAATATTCTTTTTGATATTCCGGCCTATTTTTGCAGCTCTTTTTTTAGTAATAAAGCTGCCAAATCCCCTGATGTAGATATTTTCACCATTTGCAAGAGAATGCTTTACTTCCTTAAACATAGTTTCAAGCGTTACCAAAACATCCACTTTAGGAATCCCGGTTTTTTCAGAAATTTGATTAATAAGATCAGCTTTTCTCATATGAGGTTTTTTATTTGAATAGAAAATTACAAAAGAAGATTGAAATTTCCAAATAAGTAAATGATAATCAACTACTTTAAAGAATATTTGCTTTTGAGTAGCAGGTTGTTTATTTCAATAACTTAATGAATATCAACATTATGTGCTTTAATTGATATGTATAAAATAATTACGGTAACATCGTTACAAAATGAATAAGAATACAGTAAACACGCAAAAACTGTTTTTCAAAAAAAATCTCCTGACATGGAACAAGGAAGAAAATAACCGGACCATGCCCTGGAAGGGCGAAAAAGATCCCTATAAAATATGGCTGAGTGAAATCATACTCCAGCAAACAAGAGTTGACCAGGGCCTGGACTATTATAACCGGTTTATCAAGGCTTTTCCGGATATAAAAAAACTGGCCGGGGCTTCCGAAAATAAAGTGTTCAAATTATGGGAAGGACTGGGATATTACAGCCGCTGCATGAACCTGATTGCTACTGCAAAAAAGATAGCAACAGATTATGACGGGCAATTTCCCGGCCAATACGAAGATATTTTGGCATTGAAAGGCGTTGGTCCATACACAGCCGCTGCCATTGCCTCGTTTGCTTTTAATCTGCCTTATGCCGTGCTGGATGGCAATGTATTCAGGGTGCTGGCAAGATATTTTGGTTACAGTACACCAACTGACAGCAGCGAAGGCAAAAAAATATTTTCTGCCCTGGCGAACGAATTGCTTGACAGGAAGCAACCCGGGTTGTATAACCAGGCGATTATGGATTTTGGTGCTACTGTTTGCAAACCCCAGCTTCCCGCCTGCAGCAGTTGCCCTTTACGGCAAGATTGTGTTGCGTTAAAAAAAGACATGGTGAACAAACTGCCTGTTAAAGATAAAAAAACAGTTATTAAAAACCGCTGGTTCCATTATGTGGTGGCAGAGTATAAAGACCAGTTGCTGGTGAGAAAAAGAGAACAAAAGGATATTTGGCAAAATCTCTACGAGTTTATATTGATTGAAAACAGCAAAGCACTGGATCTGACTGAAATAAACAAAATGGTTATTTTAAAAGAACTGGCAGTCAGCCTTAAAGAGCCGGGAGTTATTTCTTCACCCTATGTTCAAAAACTTACACACCAAACCATTCATGCCCGGTTTGTGAGGGTGTCACTTAATAAAAAAATAACACTTAAAGGTTATGAATGGTCAGCCGTTTCGCAATTAAACCAGCTGCCATTCCCAAAAATTATAACCTCGTATTTGAAAGATAAAAATGTATCTTTAAATTTGATATAGGCAATATTTGCGGGCACAATTAAACTAAAAACTATGAGAGGCGTTAACAGGGTGATGCTGATCGGAAACCTGGGAAAAGACCCGGATATCCAGTACCTGGAAGGCAATATCTGCGTGGCAAAGTTTTCACTGGCTACCACAGAAACTTTCAAGGACAGAAGCGGCAAACTGATTTCGCAAACCGAATGGCACACAGTGGTATTATGGAGAGGACTGGCTGAACTTGCTCAAAAATACCTGCACAAGGGAAGCCTGGTTTATATCGAAGGTCGTTTGAAAACCCGCAGTTGGGAAGACAAAGACGGCAACAAAAAATTTGCAACTGAAATAGTTGGTGATAATCTTATCATGCTTGAAAAAAGAAATGACGGCAGTTCGCCTGCAGGCAGTGAAGGCATGGAAGGAATGGGCGGGCATGATATCCCGCCAATAGATGATGGCAGTGAACGTTTGCCATTCTGATTGTAAAGTTTGCAGTAGACAAGAAATACACTGACAAACTATTTTTTATTTAAATTTATTATTTTGGACTATCATTCGGTAACAGGTTTGTTACATTCTTACACCCCCGTTTTCCTGGTTACACTCGCCGCCAATGCGGTATTGATTTTTTTAGCGGCCCTGCTGTTGATCATCTCTTTTTTAATGGCGGGTTCTGAAGTGGCCTTTTTCTCACTTACCTATAAAGACATAAATATTCTCAAAACAAAGCAGCAGCCTTCGTACAGGAGAATTGTGAGTTTGCTGGAACAGCCAAAAACCTTGCTGGCCACCATGCTCATCACCAACAGTTTTGTGAATATTGGTATCATTTTGATTGCAAATATCCTGATAGACGGATGGACCAGCGGATTGCACTGGAATTTTCTGTCTTTGTTTTTAATAAAAGTGGTGGCTGTAACTTTTTTACTCGTACTCTTTGCAGAAGTGCTGCCAAAAGTTTGGGCCACCCATCATAAAGTATGGTTTGCCGCCACGGCTTCGCTGGTGGTGGAAATATTTAACAGCCTCTTTTACCGTTTCGGAAAAAGAATGGTGCGTTTCAGCGACGGGATCGAAAAACAGTTTTCGCCTGAAAGCACGCCTTCGATGGACAGCAGCAAACTGGATGATGCGATTGACCTGCTGCCCGAACATGAGGCAACCGTTGAAGAAAAACAAATACTGAAAGGCATCAGGAAATTCAGCGATACTACGGTGAAACAGATCATGCGCACCCGGCTGGATGTAAGCGGCATTGAATACAACTGCCGGTTTACAGATGTGATCAGGAAGGTGGAAGAACTGCATTATTCCCGTTTGCCCGTATACAACAGCACATTGGATGAAGTGGCCGGGATGCTGCACACCAAGGACCTGCTTCCTTACCTGGGGGAAAGTGAAAATTTCGACTGGCACCAGCTGATGCGGCAGCCTTATTTTGTGCATGAACAAAAACTGATTGAAGACCTGCTGCAGGAATTCAGGAACCGCCGCAATCATTTTGCTGTAGTGGTGGATGAATTTGGCGGAACCTCGGGAATAGTGACACTGGAAGATATTATGGAAGAGATCATTGGTGATATCAAAGATGAATTTGATGATGAGGAAAGCGGGAATAAAAAAATAGATGACTATACCTATATCTTTGAAGGCAAAACCATGATCAATGATGTTTGCAAGGCGCTGGGGCTACCGTCTGATACATTTGAACCGGTTCGGGGAGACAGTGATTCTCTGGCAGGTCTGGTACTGGAAATCGCCGGTGAATTTCCGCAGGTGAACGAAGAGCTGGTATCAGGGGATTTTACCTTTGTGCCACTCGAGATCAATAAAAACAGGATAGATAAAGTAAAGATCATTATTAAACAGCCGGAGTAAATATTCAATTACCATCATTCAATGTTCAATATTCAGTTTTTAAGACCCGCTGCTGCAATATTCGTAATTACCATTTTGGCGGCATGCAATTCGGTTTATACATCCAAGAAGAAAGGTTATTTCCGGATCGACTTCCCGGAACATAAATATGTGCAGTTTACAAGAGAAGGCTTTCCCTATACTTTTGAATATCCTGTATATGCGAATGTATTGCAGGACAGTACTTATTTTGAGGGCAAACCGGAAAATGATTACTGGGTCAATATCGACTTTCCCCGTTTTGGCGGCCGTATTTTCCTGAGTTATAAAATTGTGGGAGGTAAAGCGGTGTATAAGATAAAGCAGCCCGATGGCAGTTACCGGGATTCATCCGGGATCAATGTTTTTGACAGGATGGTAAACGATGCATTCAACCTTACCAATAAAAACCAGGTGATCACCACGGCGATCAAGGACAGCCTGGTGCATACGCCCAACGGGGTAAGCGGGGTATTTTTTAAAGTGGGCGGAAACGCAGCCACATCCAAGCAGTTTTTTTTAAGCGATACCACCAAAAATTTTATCAGGGGGGCTTTATATTTCGACGTTACCCCCAATGCTGATTCGCTCAAACCTGTGCAGGATTTTTTGCAGGAAGATATCAATCATATGATCAATACATTCAGGTGGGTTAAATAAACGGAACCCGGGTTTCATTTGTAAACACCCCAAACTCCTAACTTTGCATCTTAATTTTCTTTAGATGAAATTATTGCTGCAATATTTAAAGCCATATAAATGGCTGATTGTACTGGCGCTGTTTCTTGCTGCCATTAACCAGGTGTTTTCCATGCTGGATCCATATTTTTTTGGAAGACTGATTGATAAATATGCCACTCATCCATTTGAAACGGGCGAATTTGATAAGAGCAAAGTATTCCGGCCCACGGGTGTAAGAACAGAGACTGAATTTATCTGGGGGGTTCTTGGTATTCTCGGGATTTTGATAAGTGTTGCTATGGTTAGCCGTATAGCCAAGGCTTTCCAGGATTATTTCACTAATGTGATTGTGCAGAAGTTTGGTGCAAAAATTTTTACCGATGGATTGAGGCATTCCATGCGCTTGCCTTACCAGGAATTTGAAGATCAGCGCAGCGGTGAAACGCTTTCGGTGCTTTCCAAGGTAAGGACAGATACAGAGCGGTTTATAGTATCATTTATTAATGTGCTGTTTGGGATTTTGGTGGGGATTGTTTTTGTGTCAGTTTATGCTTTCAGGCTGCATTGGTCCATCATGCCCATTTATGTGGGCGGAATGGTCATTCTTGGGTTGCTTACAAGCGTGCTCAGTAAAAAGATAAAAATTATTCAAAAGAATATTGTTAAAGAAACGACTGTACTTGCGGGCACAACAACAGAGTCTTTAAGAAATATTGAATTGGTTAAAAGCCTCGGGCTTACCGGCCAGGAAATAAAACGGCTCAACAGCAATACATACAAAATTCTGGGGCTGGAGTTGCGAAAAGTAAAAAGCATCCGAACACTTAGTTTTATACAGGGCACGTTTGTGAATTTTCTGCGGCAGGTTATTATGTTTACTTTACTGTGGCTGGTTTTCAAGGGAAAACTAACTGCCGGAGAAGTAATGACACTTACGTTTTATTCATTCTTTATTTTCGGCCCTTTACAGGAAATCGGGAATATTATACTTTCTTACAGGGAAGCAGAGGCATCACTGAATAATTTTGATGCATTGATGAAAAAACAGCCTGAAATGGAGCCCGCCAATCCAAAATCTTTGGGAAGTATTGAAAGCCTCTCTTTCAATGCGGTCAGCTTTCAGCATAAAACAGCCTCTCAAAAGGCCATCGATAAAATAAGTTTTAATGCCGGTCTTGGTGAAACAATTGCATTTGTTGGTCCGAGCGGGAGCGGCAAATCAACCTTAATGAAATTATTGGTAGGACTGTACCGTCCTCAGGAAGGGAAAATTCTATATAACAATCTTGATGAAACCGCCATTCATTTTGAAGACCTCCGCAGGCAAATTGGTTTTGTAACACAGGACACCAATCTTTTTAGCGGAACTATCAAAGAGAATTTATTATTTGTAAATCCTGATGCGGATGATGCATTGCTGAACGATGTATTGAAAAAAGCAAGCTGTACGAATTTGCTGGCAAGGGCGGAAAAAGGACTGGATACCATGATTGGTGAAGGAGGTTTAAAATTATCGGGCGGAGAAAAGCAACGTCTGTCTATCGCAAGGGCATTGCTCCGCAGGCCGCATCTGCTCATTTTTGATGAAGCAACTTCAGCTTTGGATTCGCTTACAGAGGAAGAGATCACCAATACGATCAGGGATATATCTGCCTCCAAAGAACAAATCACGATTTTGATTGCACACCGTTTAAGCACCATTATGCATGCCGACAGAATATATGTGCTGGAACAGGGCGAAGTGGCCGAAACAGGTACGCATGAAAAACTGCTGGAAGAAAAAGGATTGTACTATGCCATGTGGCGCCAGCAGATCGGGGAAAGAAAAAAACTGGTAACAACTATTTAAAATTTATTATGGCACTAACCTTAATTGGCGCTATTGGTACAGCCGCCGGCTTTGTTTCTACCATTACTTTTTTACCACAGGTAATTAAAATCTGGAAAACAAAATCAACGAAGGACCTGTCTTCGCTTACCCTGTTTTTTTTGTTTTTAAATGTATCACTCTGGCTATTGTACGGCATTCTCATCACCGATGTTCCCATCATGGGCACCAATGGTATTGTGCTGTCAATGATCATTATCATGATATATTTTAAGTGGAAGTATAAATAGCACTGCAACTTTTGTTACCGATGCCCTGTTACAGTTCAGTATCTTTGCAATTATGAGTGATACACCCAAACCCAACTATTACTGGAGTATTTTAACCATGAAATGTCCCCGTTGCCGGCGTGGCCCCATGTTCAAGGATGCGAATCCTTATAAGAAATTTTCATTGAAACATATTTTCGACATGCATGATAACTGCCCGGTGTGTAACCAGAAATACGATATGGAAACCGGGTTTTGGTATGGTACGGGTTATGTGAGCTATGCGCTGGCTGTTGCTATTTCTGTTGCCACTTTTGTGGCCTGGTATGTGCTGGTGGGCATTTCTATCAATGATAACAGGCTGTTCTGGTGGCTCGGGTTAGATATTCTTTTCCTTGTGTTGCTGCAGCCATGGATGATGCGGCTGAGCAGGGTGATCTATATCCGTTTTTTTGTACGTTACGATGAAGATTTTGAACAGCACAAACCAAAGGAATTCGACTACTAGGATTCCGGGCTTTTAAAAATATCGGTAAAAATATTGGCTTTGTCGAGTTCTTCTATATCACTTAGCTCCAGCTCAATGGCACGGGTGCTTTTGTTGATCTCTATCAGTGAAAAAATAATGGATGCCAGTAAAAAAATAAGACTAAAGGCGAATATAATATGCGCTGCCTGCATCCATCCCCTGAAGATTACATACATGCAAAGCACACAGCATAAAAAACTCAGGATGCCCAGTCCCTGCATATAACGGATGAGGTTGATCCGGCTGCGGATATTTTTTATCTGGCTCAGAATATTTTTTTCTTTCTCCCCCCTTATATATTCTTCATGAAGGTTTCTTACCAGCGAGGCCAGTGACAAAAAACGGTTGGTATAAGCCAGCATTAATAATGTAATGGCCGGGAACAGGAGTGCGGGGGTGTTGATGTTTAGGTCGATCATAAAATAGAATTTAAAATACTGTACCGGATAAGGATGCTGCTGCTTTGTTTTTTTTCACAAACCACTTTGACTGCGCTTTCCAGCTCAGCCATGCACTGCCTGCTCCCACCACAGCTCCTGCAAGCACATCACTGGGATAATGCACTCCCTGGTACATCCTTGCCCATGCAACACTGCCCGCAAAAATATATGCCGGCGTAACAAAATACCATTTCCGGTATCTCAGTGCGACAGATGTGGCCGTTTCAAATGCAGCAGACGTATGACCCGAAGGGAAAGAAAGTCCCCCGCTTTCATCATCTCTTTTTACAATGAAAGCATATTCTTCAAACGGCCTTTTACGGTTTACGATTCGTTTTACCGACTGTGTGATGACCGCTGAAACGATATAACCCGCGCCCATATACAATGCATCTTTTTTAAGTTTTGGATCATTATTGACGAACCCTGCAATTGCAATGCCTGCTGGAATTCCAATGCTTAAAGCGCTTACTGAAGATGCATTCAGCTCAAGGTATTTATCCTTGAACCAGCTGCTGTTTTTATTGATGGGCCGTAAAATATCAATGTCGGCGTTTTGCGCAATGCTTTGCAGTGCCTGGAAGATGAAAAAAAACGATATAACTGCAGCAGTCTTCATTTTTGAAGTATTATTGCAAGATACATAACTGTGTATGAAAAAACCTTTGCTGTTAAGAATACATTCCTGGGCAGGGCTTGGTGCCGGCATTTTTTTATTCCTGCTTTCCGTTTCGGGCACTTTACTGGTATTTCGAGAGACGCTTGACAGTTTTCAAAAACCGGGAATCAGTAAAAGCGCTGGAACCGCCATTACGGTTGACAGCTGCCGGAAGATATTGCAGCAAAAATATCCCAAAGCAGAAATCAGCAGTTGCCAGCTGCCAGCAGGCAAACAGCCTTTTTCTTTTTTTGTGTACGACAGCTCCCTTAACCGCTTTCAGCAGGCACGGGAAATATTCATCGACCCGGTTACGGGGAATATCTCAGGCATAAGAGGCGGCAGTGAAGACATCCGGCATAATTTCATGGGATGGCTGTCGAAATTTCACAGCACATTCCATGCAGGAAAAACAGGGGAGTGGTTGCTGGGTGTTATCGCAATATTTTTTGTGCTGGGCATTGTTACCGGACTGGTGCTTTACCGGGAAAATATCCTGAACGTGCTTCTCTTCCGTAAACATGCCTGGAACAGAAAGAACCTCCACCAGTTAATTGGTGTGTATGCCCTTCTGTTTAATTTAATGTGGGGCGTGAGCGGTTACTGGATGCAGCGCTATGTTTTCAAAAAAGATTTTTATACCGTAAGTGCCTGGAATAAAACTTCAAAACCATCGCCAGCCCTCTCATTTAGTTTCGATAGTGCGCTTAACCAAGTAAAAAAACAATATCCGGCTTTTACAGCTTATGTGGTTTATTTTGCCCAAAGTAATAAAGGTAAGACTGCGGTGTATGGCAGCAACAGCACCAATGGATTCATCCATTCCAAAAAATTCGCGGATGTGATAGCGCTGGACAGTGCGGGCGCAATAGTTTCAACACGCTTTGTAAATGAAAATACTCCGGGTGATTATTATGATATCGTAAACTCACAACTGCACATGGGAAAATACGGCGGCTGGCCTGTTAAATTATTGTATGGAGTTTTTGGCATTACAGCGGCATTACTCAGCATAACAGGGTTCCTGCTTTGGCGCAAAAGAAAAAGCGGAACAGTATAAACCGTTCCGCCCGTTTTTTATTTCACAAAATGCGTCAGTTTTTTAGATCAAAACTCAGCGGCACATTTATTTTGATGCTGATGTTCCGGCCCATATTAAAAACCCCCATCCTGCCGGTAACCAGGTTTTCCGCTGCATATTTTAAACGGCTCAGGTGATTTTGATACGCCACATCTGTAAGGTTGATGACCGAAGCGCCTATATTCAGCACTGGCTGTTTTTTCCTGTTTACCAGGTTGGCCCCGATGCTGAAATTCCATAAAGAGTAACCCGGTGTTTTTGTTTCGGTGTTGTAGGCGGTAAAGATTTTGTGCTGGGTAAAACTGTTATCCAGTTCAAGCGCCGCATAAAAATCGTGGATGGTTTTATTCAGGTGATTGAAATTACCGCGTATCTCTGTTGTTAATTTGGGCGCAGGCATGAAAGGGATGTTTTTTGAACCTTCGATTGCCTCCGCAAAGCGCCCGTTCACAAATGAAAAGCTGTTTTCAATGTGCAGCCAGTCGATGGGGTGGGGGTGGATATCAAAACTGGCCTCCAAGCCTGCCAGTGCTGCTTTGCGCTGCCCGAATTTAAATGCCGGGATCAGATCACCATTTACATTTACCAGGCTGTCTCCACCGCCTGCCGCTTCCAGCTTGCTGTAAAATATAAAATTGCTGAAGCTGTTATAAAAGGAAGAAAGCCCCAGTGAAATATGCTCCGAAACGAAATCGATTCCGCCATCAAACTGCTGGCTGGTTTCACTTTTCAGCGTATTGTCACCGTATTCGTAGCGGTTAGTGCCCTCATGTGCGCCGTTGCTTGAAAGCTCTGGTATACTAGGCGCCCTGAAACCTCTTGCTGCATTGAGTTTAATATTGAGTTTTTCTGTTGCCTGCCATGCCAGTCCTGCGCTTCCTGAAATATTTGAAAACGATTGTTTAAACCCGGCCCCTTTCACATTACCGCCATCCAGCAGGTCTTTTGCATCAATACTCCGGCTGTCAAAACGCAGGCCCCCGCTGACAGTCAGTTTTTGTAAACTTTTTTGTGCATACCAATAACTGCCAAAATCAAAAAGGGAGTAATCGGGAATCAACTGCTCTTCACCTTTATTGGTATTGTGCTGTTGCATACCATTTATTCCCAAGGAGGTTTTCCAGTTATTCTTTTCTGAAAAATGATATTGTGCGGTATAGGTTACCGTTTTCAGGTCAAAGAACAGTTCCCTTTCTGCGGGGTCATCCACATTGCCAAACTCTTCCCGGCGGTTTTGCTGGAACCCGATATTGAATGTGATTTTTCCCTTGCCGGTTTTAATACTGTTGTCGGTTGCAATTTTAAAATGCCTGATGCGCTGGTGCGGAAACTGCGGATCTGTACTGTTAAAATCTGCAGCTGTTGCCTTTGTAAACATACCTCCGGGTATGGGCTTGATAAAACTGCCATCACTATCACGTTCTCCTTCCACCAACCCGGCTTTGAGATCAAAATTACTGAGGAGCAAATGACTGAAACCCCAGTTGCCGTTATAGCCGGCATAACCACCCAGGTTATTTTCCCTGAACTTGGAATTATATACATAGCCATCATATTTATTCCGGTAATCTGCTGCGGCACGGTTGGATGTATAGAAGTTCCAGTTAAAACCATTTTTATTTCCGGCAATATTGGCATTGATGCTTCTCAGCCGGTTATTGGTCTGGTAATTATTGCTGATATTCGCCTTGATGGTATTGGAAGGCACGGGCACATTCGTAATGATATTCACCACACCTGCCATGGCATCACTTCCATAAATCAGTGAAGCCGGCCCTTTCAGTAATTCAATTTTATTTACGCTGGCTTCATCCACTTCAATCCCATGTTCATCGCCCCATTGCTGACCTTCCTGCCGCACCCCGTCATTGATGGTAAGCACACGGTTATAACTTAGTCCGCGAATGACAGGTTTTGAAATGGCTGGCCCGGTTCCCAGTGCATTTACTCCCGGGTTTTTTGTAAGCGCTTCAATAATATTGGATGCCGGGGTTTGAAACAAATCCTGTTTTTTGATAACAGATACGGCAAAAGGGACTTTTTTGAGTTGAGTGGCGCCGGTAACACCTGTAACCACCACCGCATTGTTCTCCACCACGGCTTCAGTCATGGCATAATCTTTTTTCGTATCCCCGTTAATGCTGATGTTTTCTATTACAGATGTATAACCAATATGTGATATTTCCAGGAGATGGTTGCCTTCAGGAATGTTTTTAAAGGAAAAGTTTCCATCCTTATCGGTTGCGGTGCCGGTTTTGATATCAGAGATGTACACGGTTGCATCCGGAATCGGCAGACCGGTTTTTGTATCGGTTACCTTGCCTGAAAAACTGCCCTTGTAAAGAATGTGCGGATGTGCTGAAACGGGGAGGTTAAGCACGATGCTTATGACGATTAGTGATAAAATATATTTCATTATTTAATGCTGTTAATGTTGCTGCAGTATTGGTGCAGCTGGTTAATGTATTGAATAGTTTATTTGCGGAAATGCCGCCATGTGCCTGGTAAAAGAAGTCAAATAAAATTGCAGGCAGGGGGACCGCGGCTTTCGGAACAGTCATTAAAAATGGCAGGAACGGATGCAAATATTTCACAATGGAGTGTGGCAGTTTGCAACCCATTATCAGTATATAAAATCAATGCGGGCAGATCCGCATCCTTAACAAGCTGGTATTCGCATAAAAAACAACGGCTGTCTGTGCCCGGTACGGAATATAGTTTTTTCGCATGGAGAAGCGCTGTCTTTTCCGTTTTGACCGTATCAGGCTGAATGGTTTTATGGGAATGGGAGAGTTGTACAACAGTAGTGAGCAGGAGTATGCATACAAGAAAGGCCGCCGCGGTTTTCCGGTATAATGCTGTTACTGTCATGTAGCAAAAGTATAAATATCCTGCAACATTGTTGCAATAATTTTTATGAACGGAAAGCCCGCCGGTTGAATAGAAAATTAGGCTATCTTGAAAGCAAATAAGATTGCATGCAACAATTTATTCTGGCCTTCGACCAGGGCACTACCAGCAGCCGTGCCATTGTATTTGATAAGAACGGTTCCATTGTTTCAGTGGCTCAAAAAGAATTTACCCAGTTTTTCCCGCAACCCGGATGGGTGGAACATGATGCCAATGAAATATGGAGCACACAACTGGGGGTGGCAGCAGAAGCGATCAGCAAGGCCGGTCTCACCGTGGAAAATATAGCAGCCATTGGGATAACTAACCAGCGGGAAACAACAGTGGTATGGGAAAGAGCCACCGGTAAACCGGTTTATAATGCCATAGTTTGGCAGGACAGGAGGACCGCTTCTTTTTGTGATGAACTGAAAAGAAAGCAACTCGATAAATTTATACAGCAAAGAACCGGGCTGGTGGTGGATGCCTATTTTTCTGCCACCAAGGTAAAATGGATACTGGATAATGTGCCCGGTGCAAGGGATAAAGCTGAGAAAGGTGAGTTGTGTTTTGGAACCATTGACTCCTGGCTTTTATGGAATCTCACCAAGGGGCAGGTGCATGCCACAGATGTAAGCAATGCAAGCCGTACCATGCTTTGTAATATTCATACGCTGCAGTGGGATGGTGAGCTGGAAAAAATATTTACCATACCCGGCAGTATGCTGCCGCAAATCCGCAGCAGCAGTGAAGTCTACGGGTATACCCAGAATATACTCACCGCAAAAAATATTCCCGTGGCCGGTATGGCCGGAGACCAGCAAAGTGCACTCTTCGGGCAAATGTGCACACAGCCGGGCATGGTGAAAAACACGTATGGCACCGGTTGCTTTATGCTGATGAATACCGGCGAAACCCCCGTAGTTTCCAGGAATAACCTGCTTACCACGGTGGCCTGGAAAGTAAATGGCATTACGCATTATGCACTCGAAGGAAGTGTGTTCATTGCCGGGGCCGTGGTGCAATGGCTGCGTGACGGACTTGGTATTATTCACCACGCTGCCGATGTGGAGGCACTGGCAGCAAAAGCTGCTTCGAATGAAGGCGTGTACGTGGTGCCCGCATTTACAGGTTTGGGTGCACCCTACTGGAACCAGGATGCAAGAGGAACGATTGTGGGTATTACGAGGGGAACCAATACTTCTCATATTGCCAAGGCTGCGCTGGAAAGTATTGCCTACCAAACTATGGATGTGCTGAAGGCCATGGAAGCGGATGCAGGTATTTCCATCAAAGAATTGCGGGTGGATGGCGGGGCCACAGCCAATAATTTACTGATGCAGTTTCAGGGTGATATTTTGAACACCAGGGTACTGCGGCCAACCGTAACTGAAACCACCGCACTGGGGGCAGCCTATCTTGCAGGACTTGCAGTTGGTTACTGGAAAAATATTGAAGACATTCAGCAGCAATGGCAGATAGAAAAAATATTTGAACCGGGTATGAATGAAGATGAACGAAACGCATTAACCCGGGGATGGCAACGGGCAGTAAGAACCACGGTTGACTGGACAAAATAATACCGGGTACCGCAGCTGTTTTACAAAGCTTATGAACAGAAACGAAATGCTGCAGCAGTTGCATTGCACTGCTGTATGGGATATCATTATAATCGGGGGCGGCGCAACCGGGCTGGGTACCGCCGTGGATGCGGCAAGCCGGGGATATAAAACCCTGCTGCTGGAACAATATGATTTTGCAAAAGGAACCAGCAGCAAGGCTACCAAACTGGTGCATGGCGGGGTGCGCTATCTTGCACAGGGAAATATAAAACTGGTAACGGAAGCCTTAAAGGAAAGAGGTATTTTGTTACGCAACGCACCCCATGTTTGTCATACACAATCTTTCATCATTCCATGTTATTCCTGGTGGAGTAAACTGTATTATGGTTTTGGCCTGAAGCTGTACGACCTGATGGCCGCACAACGCAGCCTGGGCAGTACCAGGATTGTAAATAAAAGATATGTGCTGGAGCATTTGCCCGGTATCAAAGAACAACAACTTAAAGGCGGGGTGGTTTATACCGATGGGCAGTTTGATGATGCAAGACTGGCCGTAAACCTGGCGCAAACAGCCGTTGAGCATGGGGCAGCCGTGATCAATTATTGTGGGGTAAAAGAATTTGTGTTTACTGAAAATAAGATAAGCGGGCTTATTGCGGCAGATATATTGGGCGGTGAACAATATCAGCTTAAAGCAAAAGCCGTAATAAATGCCACCGGCGTTTTTGCAGATGTGCTGATGAAAGCAGCAAATGACAATACAGCCAGTATCGCCCCTTCACAGGGAGTGCATATCGTTATAAATAAAAAACATTTCGGGGGTGCAGATGCCCTGATGATTCCCAAAACCACTGACGGCCGTGTTTTATTTGCCGTGCCATGGCATAATAAAGTAATTGTTGGAACCACCGATACCGCGGTTGATAAAACGGCTATTGAACCTGTTGCTACAGGCGGGGAAATTAATTTTATCATCAATAATTTTAACCGCTATGCAACCACACCCATTTACAAACAAGACATACTGAGTGTTTTTACCGGCTTGCGGCCATTAATAAAAAAAGAAGGCGTAAAGGGCACGGCTGCACTAAACCGGCATCATGCAGTTTTTTCTTCACCGTCAGGTTTAATTACGGTTACCGGGGGTAAATGGACCACCTACCGGAAAATGGCTGAAGATGCGGTAGATAAAGCTGCGCAGGATGTATTGCATGATAAAAAAAATTGCCTCACCGCCGGATTGAAAATTCATGGTTATACTGCTGATAAGATCAACAGCAGCCTGGCTGTATACGGAACTGATGGCGCTATTATCGAAGCGATCGGCAACGAGGATAAAAGCCTCAATGAAAAACTGCACCCGGCTCATCCTTTCATAAAGGCAGAAGTGATCTTTGGCATCCGTAACGAAATGGCACAAACGATCGAGGATGTGCTGGCAAGGCGTACAAGACTGCTTTTCCTGGATGCAACTGCGGCCATGGAATCTGCGTCAACTGTGGCGAAGCTGATGGCAAACGAACTGCAGAAAGATGCGTTGTGGACCGAACGGCAGATAAATGACTTTACACAACTTGCAAAACAATATTTATTATCTTGACCATCATTTAAACCTAAAAACGATTGCTTATGACGGCCTTTCTTCCCGAATTTATTGGTACCGCCCTCCTGATATTACTTGGTAATGGTGTGAACGCAAATGTGATCCTTGCGAAGTCATATGGTAATAACAGCGGCTGGATAGTCATTGCATTTGGCTGGGCTGTGGCCGTTTTTGCCGGCGTGTACGTAAGTGCTTCTCTGGGAGGAAGCGGTCACCTCAATCCCGCTGTTACAATTGCAGATGCAGTGAAATCAGGCGACTGGAGCAAGGCTCCCGTATTTATTGCGGCACAGTTTGCCGGTGCTATGTCGGGGGCATTGCTGGCATGGCTCAGCTACCGCAAACATTTTGATGCAACGGAAGATGCAAACGGGCAGCTGGGTGTTTTTTGTAATGCACCTGCCATCCCTTCCACCATCGATAATTTAATGACAGAAATTATCGGAACTTTTGCGCTGGTGTTTGGGGCCTTTTCAATTTCAGGTGCCAAAATGAATGATACTTCTTTTTCTCTCGGCTCACTGGATGCGCTTCCGGTAGCTTTACTGGTACTGGGTATCGGTCTTTCACTGGGAGGTTCCACCGGCTATGCCATCAACCCTGCCCGTGACCTTGGGCCGAGGATCATGCACTTTATGCTTCCCATAAAAAATAAGCGTGACAGTAACTGGGCATATAGCTGGATTCCTGTTTTGGGGCCGGTTATCGGAGGTGTATTGGCGGCATTATTGTACACAGCAATGCATCAATGATTCCAGTGAAGATCTGCCAGCACAGGATAATGGTCTGAATAATCCACTTCATATTTCCTGTACTGCGCTACGGAAAATTTTTTATCAGCCAGGATAAAATCGATCCTCAGGGTGGGAGATAAAAACCGGTAGGTCCTTCCAAAGCCAAAACTCTTTTTTAAAAAGGCATCCTGCAGGTTATCCCTGATGCTGGTGTAAGTATAAGAACCAGGTACATCATTAAAATCACCGCATACAATAACTGGCCAGGGACTTTGTTTGATCCTGCTGTGAAAGAACGCAGCCTGCTCCGCCCGCTTTTTATAGGCAATTTTCAATTTTCCTCCTACGGCCCTTGACCGGCTGATACTGGCGTTGCCAGGGTTCTTCAGGTTATGCAGCGCTGCATAATCATAGGGATTAAATCTTACCGATTGCAAATGGGCTGTAAATATCCTGATGCGCTGGTTGTTGAAAAGAATATCGGCTGACAACAGGGGTTCGGCATCTTCCGGGTCTTTGTAATGGAAGCATGCAGAATCAATGATCGGGATTCTCGAAACAATGGCCACCCCTGTAATGGTGGCCGAATCAGGTACAGGTACTGTGTAAAGCTTTCTTGCAAAATAGCTGTATCTATAACCGTTCTTTGCCAGTTCAGGAATCACCGAATCCCGGAAAGAAAGGGTATTTAAAAAATGGTATTCCTGCAGGCAGATCACATCCGCATCCGTGGTTTTCAATAATTCCGTCATTTCATGCCTGTAACTGGCACCGCTGTAATTATTCCGGTTGGTGAGCCCCCAGCTGCTCAGGTTCCAGGTTACTATCCGCAGGGTATGGTCGTCCTTAGACCTATCGAACTTAGCGGGAACCCTGAACCCAAACACCATGCTTAGCTGGTAAAGCCCCAGCAGCAGTACCACAACCGAGGGCCAGCGCCACCTGGATTTTTTATAAAACCAATAGGCAGCCAGCAAACTGTTGCCCAAAAAAAGCAATGGAAAAGCCAGCCCCAGCAGGGCCACCAGCGGAAAACGCCCGGAATGAATAAATGGTGCAATATCAGCCAGCATACCCAGCAATAATGCCAGGCAGTTACCTGTTACAAAGGCCGGCCATATTATTTTTTTTAATCTTTTGGTCATGCAGGCAGACTGCAAATTACTGCGAAACCCGGGTTTATCCCGGCAAAATGAGGTTCAGTCCCGTAAACAGTAATACCGCACTTATTCACATGGCCGGTACAGTGGCCAAAAACAGTTAGACCGCCTTTGGTTTTTGGGTTTGATACCTTACCTTTGCGGCTCGAAAATATATAGTTCAAATACTCAATACTATTTTATGGCCAATACGGGTAAGATTAAATCAGTTATCGGTGCGGTTGTGGACGTTCAGTTCGACAGCGACAGCAAACTCCCTGAAATTATGAATGCGCTTGAAGTAAAGCGTGAAAATGGTGATACGCTGGTACTGGAAGTACAGCAGCACCTCGGTGAAGACAGTGTACGTACCATTGCGATGGACGGTACTGAAGGACTTGTAAGGGGAACTGTTGTAATTGATACCGGTATTGCTATTGCCATGCCTGTGGGCGAAGGTATTAAGGGCCGTTTGTTTAATGTAACCGGTGATGCGATCGATGGTTTGCCACAGGTTAGCAAAGTGGGTGGCCGTCCTATCCACAACAAACCCCCTTTATTTGAAAACCTGAGTACTGCTACAGAAGTACTGTTTACAGGTATTAAAGTAATTGACCTGATCGAACCTTATGCAAAAGGTGGTAAAATTGGTCTGTTTGGTGGTGCCGGTGTGGGTAAAACGGTATTGATCCAGGAACTGATCAACAATATTGCGAAAGCTTACAGTGGTTTATCCGTATTTGCGGGTGTGGGTGAGCGTACCAGGGAAGGTAATGACCTGATGCGTGAAATGATTGAAGCAGGTATCATGAACTATGGTGATAAATTCAAGCACAGCATGGAAGAAGGTGGCTGGGATCTGAGCACCGTGGATGTGGAAGGCCTGAAAGAATCAAAAGCAACCTTTGTGTTTGGCCAGATGAACGAACCCCCCGGGGCCCGTGCTCGTGTGGCATTGAGTGGTCTGACTGTTGCTGAATATTTCCGTGATGGTGATGGCCAGGGACAAGGTAAAGACATCCTGTTCTTCGTGGATAATATCTTCCGTTTTACGCAGGCAGGTTCAGAGGTATCGGCCCTGCTGGGACGTATGCCTTCAGCGGTGGGTTACCAGCCAACGCTGGCCACTGAAATGGGTTTGATGCAGGAGCGTATCACTTCTACTAAAAATGGTTCAATCACATCTGTACAGGCGGTATATGTACCTGCGGATGACTTGACCGATCCGGCGCCTGCAACAACATTTGCTCACCTGGATGCAACCACCGTGTTGTCTCGTAAAATTGCGGATCTGGGTATCTATCCTGCCGTGGATCCTTTGGATTCCACTTCAAGGATTCTTACCCCGCAGATTGTGGGTGACGAACACTATAACACCGCTAACCGTGTAAAATTAATTTTGCAGCGTTATAAGGAATTACAGGATATCATCGCCATTCTTGGTCTGGATGAGTTGAGCGACGACGATAAACTGGTGGTATCACGTGCCCGTAAAGTACAGCGTTTCCTGAGCCAGCCTTTCTTTGTTGCTGAACAGTTTACCGGTCTGAAAGGTGTGCTTGTTCCCATTGAAGATACTATTCGCGGCTTTAATGCCATTATGGATGGTGAAGTGGATGAATACCCTGAAGCGGCGTTTAACCTGGTGGGCACTTTGGAAGATGCAATTGAAAAGGGTAAGAAACTGATGGCTGCTGCACAGGCTTAATTTTAATCTGGAAATTTGATAACCTGGGCATGCATTGATTTTGGAGCATGTGATTATCAAATCATCAAATTGTATTTATGACTTTAGAGATATTAACACCGGAATCTAAAATTTTCAGCGGGGATGTTTACGGCGTTCAGCTTCCCGGTATCAGTGGTTTGTTTGAGCTGCTGGACAAACATGCTCCCATGGTAAGTGCTTTAAAGGATGGCAAACTGAAAATTCTGAAAGACAAACATGCCGCCGCTTCTTATAAAATCAAAAGTGGTTTTGTGGAAGTGCTGAATAATAAAGTAACCGTGCTGGTGGAAGGGGCCGAGGAAATATAATTTCCAGGTACGCTATCTGATCTTTTTTATATAGAAAATATCCTGTATTTTACAGGATATTTTTTTTAATACTACACTATGAATAAAACAATCTCAGCTGGCTGTATTGCCATTGCCGTATTCCTTGGTTCTTGTACAAAAGAAGATAACTCCGGAGACGCACAGGGTAATAATAACAGCAGCAATCCTACCTGTGTCAATATTAAAAACATGAAAATCACGGCCACCACCCCGGTTAACATCGGGCAACCCATACAGGTGAATGCAACGGAAGTGGGCGGCTACAGGATATATTCCTGTGTTGGTCCCAATAATTTTACCAGCCAGTACCCAGATAACCAAATCACCACCGCTGCCGAACTCAAACACGAAGGCTGGTATTATGTGCATGTATCCAGTCCTGACTGTACATCGAGAACAGACAGTGTTTATATTGATGTAAAACTGCTGCAGGGCACTCCTTCCTGTACGGTTACAGCCAATACAGCCATTTACAGCAACCTGTTTGATGATTCCTATACCAGTGTGAAAAAACATATTGATGCCGGCACATCACTGCTGATGCTCGATGCATACCTGCCTTCAAATATGCAGGTGTTCTTTCACCCTTACTGGCGTACGAAGGAACCTGAAGACGGTATTTATACCACTGTTAATACCCAAACATTCGACCAGTTTGATTACAATTACAACAAGGTTTTTATCAGCACCACCAAAAGCAGTATTTACTGGAGCAGCCAGGCGTCACAAACTGTTTATGTGAGCCATACGGGCGGTAAGCTCCAGGTGCGTTTCTGCAGCCTTAAACTGAGTGGTTATAATGGAACGAGTTATGTAACCAGTGCTTCCGGTAATTTGGTTGAAAACTGATCAGCCAGTCTTATTTGATTTCATTTTAATCCAGCTGAGGTTTTAACTGGATATAACTCCAAGCGGTAAACGGCAGTAAAACCAGCAACAGCAGGCTGCACCAGCAGCCTGTGCAGACCAAAACCACGACGCTGATGAGCAAAATAAAAACAGGATAAATAAAAAGTCCCAATCCCACCATTGCAGAATCATAATGCCCTTCTTCAGGTACTATTTTTCCGGTAATATAATCAACAAGATAGTAAAGCGGTGCATGAACCAGCAAACCGGCAACGGCCGGCAAAACGAACAGAATTTTTTTTAACAGTGGTTGCTGAACATGAAAATGTGCATGCAGTGACGGTTTATCATTGCTGCCAATTTCAAAAACAAAAGATTTGAGTTGTGATGAAAGGTTGTTGTTAAAAAGTTTAATGGCATTACCATGACTGCCATAAACATCAATTTGTTTTCGAGTAATAAATTCACCAAAGAACAGGCGGATGTTTTTACCAAATTTTTTGAAGGAGCTGTAATTGATGCCCACGGGCAGCACTTTTAAATCAATCCCTTCCTGCCAGCTGCTGATGGCAAGCCTTGCCGTGCCTTTTTTAAGCGGCCGAAGGTGCCATTCATTGATACAGCGCCCTTCGCTGAAAATAAGCACAATGCCGTTTTTCCTGAATATCTTTTTGCATGCATCAAAGGTTTTGTAATTCTCTTCCAGGTTTTCTGCACCTTCACTTACCCGGTACACGGGTAATATTTTCAGCTTGTACAGCATGCGTGCGGCAAAATTGCTTTTAAATGCATCGCCCCTCGCAAGTGAATAAACCGGTCTGTCAAAAAGTGTGCAAAGTATGATGGCATCAAGAAAGGAATTGGGGTGGTTTACGGCAAGCAGCAGGGGGCCGTTATGGCTGAGCAGTTCTTTTTTATTGACAGCAATATTCCTGCAGTAAAAATGTATGGCTATCCTCGCAAATATTTTTATCAGGGCGTAAAGCAAGCAGTAAATTTAGAAAGAAAGTTAAGAAAATTATTTGCAGGTCAGTTCAGTTGCGGGTCAACCGGGTAGTTGATAAGCTGCTCGTATTCTCCGCCGAGTTGCTTCAGGCTTCCCTTCCAGACTGCATCAGGCGCTGTATTGAAAACGAGATTTTGTGTTGCGGATACTGTAAGCCAGCTTTTTTCATCCATCTCATTGCTGAGCTGTCCGTTGCCCCAGCCACTATACCCTAAAAAGAATTTTATTTTTTCCGGGTCAATACGCCTGTTCTTTACAAGCACTTTGACTGATTCAAAATTGCCACCCCAGTAAATACCTTCACTTATTTTGTAGGCATCATCGATCAGGTCGGGATACTGGTGTACAAAATGAATGGTGTCTGTCTGAACCGGCCCGCCATAATAAACCGGCAGTTTAAATCCTTCAAAATCTGCCAGCAGCTCATCCAGGGTGTTGTCGGTCCGTTTGTTTAATACAAAACCAAAACTGCCTTCCTGCTGGTGTTCACACAGCAGCACCACGGTTCTTAAAAAATTCGGATCCTTTAAAAAGGGATCCGCTATCAATAATATTCCCGCTGCTGGTGTAATCATATTTCTAAAATAATATTTTAAAAAACTAAAACAATCATTTTGTCCTTTTTTTTCTTTTTTGATAAAGCTTAAACCTGCGTTAAAACTGCAGCTTTCAGTATTTTGCCATATTTTACGGCTGCTAACAATGTTATTTTTGTATCATGAAGAGAACTTTACCCATCATTACGGTGCTGATTTCGCTATCCTTGCTGGGACTGATTTTCTTCCAGTTTCTATGGATCAAAAGTGCCCGCGATGCCAAGAATAAACAAGTGGAGGAAAATATCATCAGCTCCATGAAAAATGTAAGCGAAAGACTTACGGCATCCAGTGGCACGGTGATTCCGCTGCCGCAGCAACGCAACGATATTCTTTTCCCCGGTGAAAACAGGATGCAGATGCAGCCATTCCGCCTTTCTGTAATGCAGCGTTTTTCAAAAGAGGAAATTGCCGAAGTGATACGGCTCGAATTTAACCGCAACAACCTGAAACATTATCCTTTTGAGTTTGCAATCATTGAAAATTCCATTACTGGCAAGCAACTGCTTTCTGATAACTTTTATAAATTTTTCCAGGACTCTTCCAATAATAAAAATTATGTGTACCCGCTTATTCCACCAAGCGGGAGCGATTATGAAAACCTCGTGAATGAAGAATTGCTCACAGTAATCGTACCCAACCAGGAAAAGATTATCTGGAGGGAAATGCTGTGGTTCATTATTGGCGCCATTCTTTTCACGCTCATTATAACCACCGCTTTTTTCATCACGCTGCGCACATTGCTGAAACAGAAAAAACTGAGCGAGATCAAATCAGATTTCATCAACAACATGACGCACGAGTTTAAAACCCGCTGGCTACCATTTCACTGGCAGTGGATGCGCTCAAAAACGAAAAAGTGCCGGAGAATCCTGAGAAGACCGCTTATTTCACCAATATCATCAAGGAAGAAAAACAAGCGGATGAACAAGCAGGTGGAAACCATTTTGCAGGCAGCTTTACTCGATAAGCAGGAAGTGCAGCTGAACCTGAAAAAATTATCAGCACATGACATGATCACCAGCTCCTGAATAATATCACAGCAGGTGGAGGAAAAAGGCGGTAAACTGGATGCAGTTTAATGCGGATAAGGAAATGATACTGGCAGACGAAGTGCATTTCACCAACCTCATCAATAACCTGCTTGATAATGCCGTAAAATACTCAAAGGAAAATCTTCACATTAAACTGTCAACAAGCAATACAGGTAATAACCTGCGGATAAAGATCGAAGACAATGGCATTGGTATGAACAAGGAAACACTGAACCGCATCTTCGAAAAGTTTTACCGTGCGCATACGGGTAATATTCACAATGTAAAGGGATTCGGGCTTGGATTAAGTTATGTTAAAACGATGGTGGATGCCCATCACGGCACCATCCGGGCAGAAAGTATTTTAGGAAAGGGAAGCAGTTTTATCATCAGCATACCACTGGCCGCAGTATAATGGCTATTTTCTTTTAGCCAGCGGCACTACCAGTTTCAACCCGCTCCATATATCATTTACGGCGCATACTTTTACATCCACCAGGCCTTGCTTCAGTGCAAAATCCCTTATGGTATCTTCAGTAATATCGGTTTTTATACCTGCGGTTTTCTTATACCAGGATACCCACAGCACCATTTTATTATTCTTTCCGAACAGTGGTAAGATGGTTTTCATCCCTTTTAAAAACGCAGCTGCATCTGCAGCAAAAAGATGAACAATGTCTGGACTGGTTTTTTCATTTACCAATAATGAGCGATAATCCATATCCAGCATTGCACTATAATCCGCAGGCGCATTCAGCAACAGGAGTCCTGTTGTATCGGTAATCCCCAGTTTTTTAATGAGTGGTGTTCCAGAATATCCGGCCATGTAATTGGTTATGCACACTTATTCACCGCTATCCACAGGTAGTTCACAGTGTGGTTCTGCCAAACAGGTCTCAAACCCTTTGCTACAGCGTGTTTGGTTCATGTGGAAAAAAAACTTCATCCCAAAAATGTTTGGAAAGTGGTAAAAAGTGTTATTTTGTGGTAATTTCTGTATATTTAGTGCTAATTATTTGAAAATGATAGGTTTTTTAGGTGAATATGAAGCTACCCTGGATGCAAAAGGGCGCTTTCTGTTACCGGCTGGAATAAAAAAGCAGCTGCCACAGGAAGGTACCGCCCAGTTTGTATTGAACAGGGGCTTTGAAAAATGCCTCACCCTGTACCCGCTGCAAAGCTGGGAGCCTATATTTTCTGAAATAAGCAAACTGAATGAGTTTTGACCCGAAGGTACGTGAATTCCGCCGCTACTTTTTGAATGGCGCCACCCAGGTGGAGCTGGATACGGCGGAAGATTGCTGTTGCCAAAAAACCTGAGCGAGCATGCAGGAGCTGGATAAGGATATCGTGCTGGTTTCAGCCATTAATAAAATCGAGATCTGGGATAAAAGTAAGTATACACAGTTCTTTGAAACTTTTACCGCAGGCCTTCAGTGACCTGGCGAACGAGGTGATGAACAAAGCGGCAAATGGTTAATTAGTTAATCAGTTAATTGGTTGAAAGTATGACACACAAAAGAAAGCGGAAAACCAGTTAGCCAGTTAGCCGATATTGAACAAGCCTGCTATCATGTGCCTGTTTTGCTGAACAAGATATTGAAGGATTTGCATATTATACCTGCTGGTATTTACGTGGACTGCGTTGGAGGTGGCAGGACACAGTAAGGCTATTTACAGCACCTGGATGCGGGAGGCAAACTCTATGTGGGCGCGACCAGGATGCTGATGCCAAACAAAACGTACCTGCTGAAGTGACTGAGGTGGTATTTATTCTGGTGCACAGTACCTGCAAGCTTTTTAAAACTACGCCAAGAAAGAAGCAGGTAACAGCCGTTGACGGGTTACTATGACCTGGGCGTTTCAGTCTGCCAGTTTGACGGCAGGAGAGGTTTCTCCACCCGGTTTGATGCAGCACTGGATATGCGCGCTGAATCAGCGTTCTGCCGCGATTACCGCACGGCCGGTATAATAAAAGACTTTACTGAACAGCAGCTGCATAAATTGTTTGAACAGTTTGGGGAAGTGACCAATGCAAAAACACTGGCACGCACGATTGTGCACCAGCGTGCAGTGGCCCCCATCCGTACCATTAATGAATTTAAGCTGGCAGTAAAAGATGCGGTGAAAGGTAATCCCCAGAAATACTTTGCCCAGGTATTCCAGGCGTTGCGCACTGGGTTAATGAGCTACCGAGTGCTGCGAGGTTGTTGCAACAAATCCCCCATGTATTAAAACCAGTGGCTGATAGCATATCATCACTTTTCACTCTTTGGAAGACAAGCTGGTTAAGAATTTTTTTCAAAAACGGAAGCTTTGATGAACCGGTGGCAGATGATGTGTTTGGCATACCGCAAGGCCGGTAAGTCCCCTTCGATGTCATCACGAAAAAACCGGTTACCGCATCGGGGAGAAGGAGCTAAAAAGAAATACGCAAAGCAGGAGTGCCGAAATACAGGTTTGCAGAAATGAAATAAGTTGTAAGTGATAAGTTGTAAGTAATAAGTATCGGATATCAGGCTTAGCATAATAAGTAAAAATAAACCTTTATTCAAAATAGGGATGGCTGAAAATAAAACAGAGAACAAGCATCGCTCATCAGAAAACAGACTGAAACGCCTGCTCAGCTATAAATGGGTGGTGAAGAATATTCCATTCTTTTTATTCCTGAGCGTACTGGCGGTATTGTATATCTATAACAGGCATTTTCAGACGGGCTCGAAAAAAAATCAGCACTACCGAAAAACATATTAAAGAACTGGAGTACGAATATAAAACGGTGAAGAGTGAAGTGATATACCGCAGCAAGGCAAGTGAACTGGCAAAAGCGGTGGAGCCCATGGGATTAAAACAACTCACTAAGCCGCCGGTGATCATTGAAACCGGTACAAAAAAACAAGGCGAATAAAAGCGCTGTAATAATTAAATAAAACAGAATAACCCGGTAACGGGATATGGATATAAGAAAAGACATATTGTGGAGAGTGTATCTCTGTTTCCTGGGGATGATCGTGCTGGGTGCAGTTGTACTGGGCAGGGCTTTTTATATACAGCGGGTGGAAGGAAGTCACTGGAAAGAATTGGGCAAAAAAGATCACCTGAAATATATTCCTACTGATGCAGAACGCGGCACTATTTACAGTGAGGATGGCAATATGCTGAGCACATCAGTTCCCATTTATGATGTGATAGTAGACTTTGAAGCAGACGGGCTCGTTGAAAAGAATGGAAAACGTTTCAGGGAAAATGTAGACTCTTTAAGCACAGCACTTGCAGGACTTTTTAAAGATAAAACCGCGGCAGAGTATAAAAGAGAATTGCAGCGTGAGTTCAGGGAAAAGAGCCGCTATTATTTTCTGAAAAGAAAAATCTCTTTCCTTGAGCGCCAGGAAATGGAAAAATTCCCGCTGGTAAGGCTTGGAAGAAACAAAAGCGGGTTTATGATCAATCCAAGAGATAAAAGGATCAACCCCTATGTACTGCTCGCAAACCGCACGATCGGTTTATCGCGGGAAGACAGTACAAAAAATGTAGGACTGGAAAGAAGTTATGACAGTGTGCTGAAGGGAAGAAGGGGACAAAAGCTGATGCGTTACGTCGCCGGGTCTTATTTACCGGTAGATGACGCGGAAGTGGAACCCGAAAATGGGAAAGACATCATCACAACACTGGATACATACATGCAGGATGTTACAGAAACAGCACTGATGAATATGGTGGCAGGCAATAACTCGCTGCATGGAACAGCCATTGTAATGGAAACAGCAACCGGAAAAATAAAAGCGATTGCCAACCTGGGCAAACAGTCCGACGGTACTTATACCGAAGACCTGAACTATGGTATTGGCAAACGCACCGAACCCGGTTCAATTTTTAAACTGGCCACGTTGATAAGCCTGATGGATGATGGTTATGTTGAAGCAGGAAGCATTGTGGATTGTGAAGGTGGTGCGAAATCTTTTTATGGTCTTCGTATCAAAGATTCGCATTTGGGAGCCGGGGCGCTTTCTGTAAAAGAAGCGTTTGCACGCAGCAGCAATGTTGCTTTTGCAAAACTGGCTGATCAGTATTATCACAGCCAGCCATCCAGGTTTTTAGCACACCTGCACAAGTTCAGGCTGGATACGCTTACGGGTGTTGAGATTACAGCATCATCGGGTTTCCCGGTGGTAAAAAAAGCAACCAGCCGCCATTGGGCAGCCACCACCATTCCTTTCATGGCACATGGTTATGAAGAACTGGTAACCCCGCTGCATATGCTCACGCTGTATAATGCCGTTGCCAATAATGGAAAAATGATGCGCCCTTACCTGGTAAATGAAGTGCAGGAATACGGGATCACCGTTAAGAAAATTGAACCGCAGGTGGTGGAAGAAAAAATATGCAGTGACAAAACACTGGCACAAGTAAAAGATTGCCTGCTCGCTGTGGTGGAAGCAGAACATGGTACGGCCCGCAAAATTAAAGACAGCACTTATCGTATTGCGGGTAAAACCGGCACTGCTGTTACAGCACTGGATAACAAGGGATATAACAAGGGCAATAAAATTTACCAGGCTTCCTTTATCGGGTACTTTCCTGCCGAAGCGCCCAAATACACCATCGCAGTGGTGATACAGAACAGCAAGGAATCCAAACTGGTATATGGTGCCGATGTTTCGGGAGCCGTCTTCAAAGAGATCAGCGACAGGATATACGGACGGTATGTAGCAGAGAAAAAATTTACTGCCCCGGTGGTAAGCGACAGCTCGCTGTACAGTTTTTATGGCATGAAAAAAGAACTGGCCACCGTATTTAATTTTTTACAGCTGCCCTATGCCGATTCTGCTGCAGCAGGTATGATGCGCAGGGCAAACATGAAAAATAATTTCAGCTCATTATATGCACCGCTCTATTCGTCTGCATCATCCGGTTCTGTAACCCCTGACGTTGTCGGAATGGGATTGAAGGATGCGGTGTATTTATTGGAAAACAAAGGATTGAAAGTTTCGGTAACAGGCCGTGGTAAAGTAATGAACCAGTCCCTGGCTGCCGGAACCATTTACAGGAAAGGACAAAAAATTTCGCTTGCCCTTAACTGAGCAGCGAAAGAAATGTTGAAATGCGATTAACAAATATTGATTAAAAAATAAATGCCCGGCCTCCCTCTCTTCAGGAGAGGGAACGAGGGTGAGGCTAAATTGATTTTACAGGATATACTATATAAAGTTGCTATTCGCTCTGTGCACGGTAATACCGGTACAGTAATCAGTGATTTGCAGATCGATTCAAGAAAGGTCACTGCAGGCAGCTGTTTTATTGCTGTTAAAGGTGCTGCTGCCGATGGCCATGTTTTTATTGATAAAGCCATTGCTTCAGGTGCCATCGCTATTATATGTGAAACACTTCCTGCAAATTTATCTGAAGGCGTTACCTATGTTGAAGTGGGAAACAGCGCAGAAGCCGCAGGCCTGATGAGTCATCATTTTTTCGGTGCGCCCTCTGCGAAGCTCAAACTGGTGGGTGTTACCGGCACCAACGGCAAAACCACCATTGCCACCCTGCTCTTTAAGTTATTTTGGGCGCTGGGATATAAATGTGGTTTGATCAGTACGGTACAAAATCAAATTGCAAACGAAATCATTCCTGCCACACATACCACGCCCGATGCCATCAGCCTGAATGCATTGCTGAAGCAGATGGTTGACAGTGGATGCGAGTATGTGTTTATGGAAGTGAGCAGTCATGCCATTCACCAGCACCGCATTGCAGGACTGCAGTTTGCAGGTGCACTGTTCAGCAATATCACGCATGATCACCTGGATTATCACAAAACATTTGATGAGTATATCCGTGTGAAAAAATCATGGTTCGACGGACTTTCATCTGCTGCCTTTGCCATCAGCAATGCAGATGACAAACGGGGTGCCGTAATGCTGCAGAATACAACGGCAAAAAAACATTTCTACAGTCTTAAAACCATGGCCGACTTCAAAGGCAAGATACTGGAGAATGGTTTGTCTGGCCTGCACCTGGTGGTAAACGATACCGATGTGCATTTCAGGCTGATTGGTGAGTTCAATGCCTATAACCTGCTGGCAGTATATGGTGCGGCCATTTGCCTGGGGGAAGAAAAAAATAATGTACTGCAGGTACTCAGCAGTCTGGATGGTGCAGAAGGAAGATTTGATTACAGCGTGAGCGGGAAGGAAAAGCTGATCGGTATTGTGGATTATGCGCACACACCCGACGCCTTGCTGAATGTGCTGGCCACCATCAAAAAATTAAAGCAGGGACATGAGCAGGTGATAACAGTGGTGGGCTGCGGCGGCGACAGGGATAAAACCAAACGCCCCGTAATGGCAGAAGTGGCCTGTGAGTACAGTGATAAAGTGATCCTTACCTCTGACAACCCACGCAGCGAAGATCCGCTGGAAATTTTGAAAGACATGGAAGCAGGTGTAAGCGTGGTGGCGAAAAAAAAAGTGCTTCGTATTCCCGACCGGAAGGAAGCGATCAAAACAGCAGTGGCACTTGCAAACAGGGAAGATATTTTACTCATTGCCGGAAAGGGACATGAGAAATACCAGGACATCAAAGGCGTGAAACATGATTTTGATGATAAAAAAGTGCTGAAGGAAATGTTTGAATTGCTGGAGAAATAACACAAACGGTTTAATAAATCAGATAACGGTATGCTGTATCACTTATTCGAATGGCTTAAAAAAGAAGAGTTTCATTTCCCCGGAAGTGAGCTGTACAGGTTTCTCAGCCTCAGGGTAATGCTTGCCATGATGCTGAGCCTGGTGATCACAGCAGTGTATGGTAAAAGGCTGATCCGTTTTTTACAGGCAAAGCAATGGGGCGAAACGGTACGGGACCTGGGGCTTGCCGGTGAACAGCAGAAAAAAGGTACCCCATCCATGGGGGGCATCATCATCATACTCGCCATCCTCATACCCACCCTGCTGTTTGCTCATTTGGGTAAAGTGTATATCAGGCTGATGGTGGTTTGTACGGTATGGCTGGGTACCATTGGTTTTATAGATGATTATTTAAAAATAAGGGCCAAGCGCATTGCACTTAAAAAAGGTATTCCGTACAAAAAAAGCGACAGTGATGGCCTTGCCGGGAGGTTCAAGATTTTTGGACAGGTGATGCTGGGAATTATTGTTGGCGCCACTTTATACTTCACACCCAGCGTGGTGGTTAAAAGAGAAGTGTTCAATAACAAGGTGGAACTGGGCCGGGGCGACCGTCTTACTAAAACAAAGTTTGACACGGTGATGATCGATGGAAAACAAAAAGTGTATGCCGAGGTAAAAACCATCAGCACCACGATCCCTTTCCTCAAAAATCACGAATTCAATTATGCAAGGCTGCTGCCCGAAAGCCTGGAAGGCATCACCTATATCATTTACATCATCGTGGTGATTTTTATTGTAACGGCGGTAAGCAATGGCGCCAATATCACAGATGGACTTGATGGACTGGCCACCGGTGTAAGTGCCGTAATGGGAATCGGGCTGGGCATATTCGCATATGTAAGCGGTAATATCAAGTTTGCCGAGTACCTCAATATCATGTACATCCCCAACCTGGGTGAGCTGTCCATCTTCATTGCGGCATTTGTGGGAGCATGTATCGGTTTCTTGTGGTACAACGCCTACCCGGCACAGGTGTTTATGGGTGATACAGGCAGCCTGGCACTGGGCGGCATTATTGCTGCGCTGGCAATTATTGTAAGAAAGGAATTACTGATACCCATTTTCTGCTTTGTGTTTTTTGTAGAACTCCTGAGTGTTACCATCCAGGTGAGCTACTTCAAATACACCAAGAAAAAGTATGGAGAGGGGCGGCGTGTGTTTTTAATGAGCCCGCTGCACCATCATTACCAGAAGCTGGGATATCATGAAAGTAAGATCGCGGTGCGTTTCTGGATTGTGACCATACTGAGTATGATCGTAGCAATAGTAACATTAAAACTGAGATAAGAATAACAGCTCTCCGCAAGGAGATTGGAATAAGGATTTATTGAAAAGCCACAACCTGGATACGCCGTAAGGCGGTCTGCGTTTTTCAATTTTTGATGAAAACCCGGTATCTGTGAAAAAACTCCTATTCAGTGAAACCCTATACCTGTTAAATTCTATGCTCTTGAAGAACCTTTTTATTACCAGTGCGTAGTTGGCGAAAAGCTTAATAAAAGCCCAAACTACTGAAAAACCATTTTTTTCAAAAGCGGAGAAAATCAAGGCGGATTCGAATGAGTAAACGTATTGTGATACTGGGAGCGGGCGAAAGCGGCATTGGCACAGCCATCCTTGCCAAACGGCAGGGGTATGATGTGTTTGTGAGCGATGGCGGCACCATTAAGGAAAATTACAGGAACGATCTCATAGATTACAATATCCCCTTTGAAGAAGCCAGGCATACAGAAGAAAAAATTTTAAACGCAAACGAAGTGATGAAGAGCCCGGGCATACCAGAAAAAAATGAACTGGTCAGGAAGATCAGGGAAAAAGGTATTCCTGTCATCAGCGAAATCGAGTTTGCTTACCGTTACAAGGGCAACAGCAGGATCATTGCCATCACCGGCAGCAATGGAAAAACCACCACCACGGCACTTACGTATCATATCTGCAAACAGGGCGGCGCCGATTGCGCACTTGTGGGCAATATCGGTTATTCGTTTGCCAGGCAGGTGGCTGAAGCACCCAAGCCTTTGTATGTGGCGGAGATCAGCTCTTTCCAGCTGGATGATATCGCAACCTTCCGGCCGGATGTTGCCGTGCTCACCAATATCACCGAAGATCATTTGGACCGTTACGATTATAAAATGGAGAATTACGTGCGCAGCAAATTCCGCATTGCCATGAACCAGCAGCAGGATGATGTTTTCATTTATTCTTTAGACGATGAAGTAACAACCCTTAACATAACTAACTATCACATTAAATCAACACCAGCCCCATTTACCATGAGTAAACCATTACCACAAGGTGCTTACCTGATGAACCAGAAACTGCACCTGAAATGGAAGAATGAAGAAATGCAGATGAGTATTGAAGACTTTGCATTAAAAGGAAAACATAACCAGTATAACAGTATGGCAGCAAGTTTAGCCGCATCGGCAGTAGACATCCGTAAGGAAAAGATCAGGGAAGCCCTGCAAACATTTCAAAGCCTCGAACACCGCATGGAGCCGGTGGCCACCATTAAAAACGTGGAGTTCATCAACGACAGCAAGGCCACCAATGTAAACAGTACCTGGTTTGCACTGGAGAGCATGAAAAAACCTGTGGTGCTCATTCTCGGCGGGGTGGATAAGGGTAACGATTATTCTTTGCTGGCAGAACTGGTGAAGGAAAAAGTAAAAGGGATTGTATGCATGGGCGTTGATAATAAAAAGATACATGAGGCCTTTGCAAATGTGGTGAGCAATATGGCCGATGCCTCTTCTGCGGTGGAAGCGGTACAGGCAGCTTTCCGTTTTGCAGAAAAAGGTGATGTGGTGCTGCTGAGCCCGGCATGTGCCAGCTTCGACCTGTTTAAAAATTATGAAGACAGGGGCAACCAGTTTAAAAAGGCGGTGAAAGAATTGTGAGAATGAAGTTATAAGTGTTAAGTAATAAGTAATAAGTAAGGCCTGTGGCCACATGGCAAACTCAATAAACATAAAAGAACTGTTTACACCAAACATTGGTAATAACCTGGTGAGCAAAACCCGGGGCGACCGTGTTATCTGGGGCATCGTGGTGATCCTTACACTGGTGAGCCTGCTGGTGGTGTACAGCAGTACGGGCTCGCTGGCCTATAAATACAGTAAAAGCACAGAGAGCTATTTGTTCAAACAATTTGCATTTATTGTACTGGGCCTGCTGCTGATATATTTTGCTCACAGGGTGAACTATACCATTTATGCAAAAGTGGCGAAGATCTTATTCCTCGTTTCCATACCACTGATGATTTATACATTGTTCTTTGGTGCAAAGATCAATGAAGGCAGCCGCTGGATAAAACTGCCCATCATCAACATGACGATGCAAACATCCGACCTGGCAAAACTGGCATTGTTCATGTACCTGAGTTTACTGCTCAGCCGTAAACAAAATGTGATCAAGGATTTTAAAAAAGGCTTTATTCCGGTTATCACACCCGTTGCCATTATTTGTGTGCTGATTGCTCCTGCCAACCTCTCCACAGCCCTGCTGGTGGGTGCCACCAGTTTTTTACTGATGTTTATTGGCAGGGTGAGCACCAAGCATATCTTATTAAGTGCAGGTATCGCGGCCATACCGGTAATGTTTTTGCTGTTACTGGCTGTTACCACCTACAATAAGCAAACACATAAGGCAGATATGCCCGCGATACTGGATGCCGGCCGTGTTAAAACCTGGGTAAGCAGGATACAGACTTTTATTTACAGCGACAAGAATGATGAACAGAATGATAAAACCTACCAGATCAATCAGGCAAAGATTGCCATCGCCAATGGTGGCTGGATGGGCCGGGGTCCGGGAAACAGTGAAGCAAGGAATTTTCTGCCACATTCTTACAGCGATTTTATTTATGCGATTATCATTGAGGAATATGGTTTTTTAGGTGCAGCATTCATGGTATTTATTTACCTGTTGTTTTTATTCCGCTGCATCAGGCTGTACCAGAAATGCCCTTATGCGTTTGGGGCATTTTTGGCACTGGCACTCAGTTTCACACTGGTGATACAGGCACTTGCCAATATGGGTGTGGCGGTAAATGTTTTTCCCAATACCGGGGTAACATTACCGCTGGTGAGTATGGGCGGCAGCAGTTTTTTGTTCACCTGTTTATCCATCGGGATTATTTTAAGTGTGGCAAGAAACGTGGAGCAACTGGAAGGCAAAAATCAACCGGTGGTGGCTGAAGAAGAATAGTTTTTTGAAGCGGGCAGTTGTACACAATTCAGCATCGTTGTGTCACTCACTTCAACGGCAACAAAACATCAACATGGCAAAAAGAATTGTTATAGCAGGCGGTGGAACAGGGGGACATATATTTCCTGCCATTGCCATTGCCAATGCCATTAAAAAACTGGAACCACAAACTGAATTTTTATTTGTGGGCGCCAAGGGAAAGATGGAAATGGAAAAAGTGCCGCAGGCCGGGTACAAAATTGAAGGGCTGGATATAGCAGGGTTTAACAGGAGTTCTTTGATAAAAAATTTTTCACTGCCGCTGAAACTGGTAAAAAGTTTTATACAGGTGCGGAAAATAATAAAGGCATTTAAGCCGGATGCAGTAATCGGGGTGGGCGGGTATTCCAGTTTTCCCGTACTGCGTTATGCGCAAAGCCAGGGATTAAAAACCTTTATTCACGAAAGCAATTCATTCGCCGGTAAGTCGAATATCATGCTTGGAAAAAACGCCACGGAAATTTTTGTAGCCACTGACGGGATGGGAAAATTCTTTCCTGCAGCAAAAATAACGGTAACCGGTAACCCGGTCCGCAGCAGTATTTCACAAAGCAGGGTTACAAGGGACGAAGGGATACGGTTTTTCGGGCTAAACCCGGCAAAAAAAACAGTGCTGTCTGTCGGCGGAAGCCTGGGTGCCAAAAGCATTAATGAGGCGCTGGATAAAAATGTGGATGCTTTTGCCATGAACAACCTGCAGCTGATCTGGCAAACGGGCAGGCCTTATGCTGAAAAAGGACGGGCTGCAGCTGCCGGTAAATCCAATGTGTGGGTCAGCGATTTTATTACGCAGATGGAATATGCCTATGCTGCCGCAGATGTGGTGATCAGCCGCAGCGGCGCCATGGCCATTGCAGAACTCTGCGTGGCAAAAAAACCGGTGCTGTTTGTACCCTTTCCGTTTGCCGCAGAAGATCATCAGACAGTGAATGCACAAAATTTAGTTAATAAAAATGCAGGCATAATGGTAAAAGACAGCGAGGCGTTAGATAAACTGGTGCCGGAACTGCTGCAGCTGGCAAAAAACGAAACCCTGCAAAACGAATTAAAAAACAATATCGGCCAACTGGGAGTTACCAATGCCGATGAAGTAATTGCCAAAGCAATATTGAAATATTTACAGTGATTGAAGTAAAAGATATAAAACGGATTTATTTTATAGGTATCGGCGGGATCGGGATGAGTGCGATTGCCCGTTACTTCAACGCAAAAGGTGTGATCGTTTCGGGTTATGATAAAACCGAAACGGTGCTCACCAAACAGCTCGTAACCGAAGGTATTGCGGTGCATTACGAGGATAATGCGGAGTTCATTGACAAAAGTGCAGATGTGGTGGTGTATACACCGGCGGTTCCCAAAGATCACCAGGAACTGAATTGGTGCAGGGATCACAACTATACTGTTGTAAAACGCAGTGATATTTTGGGCGCCATCACTAACAGCGCTTTCAATATCTGCGTGGCGGGCACACATGGTAAAACCACCACCAGCACCATGGTGGCGCATATCTTACAGCACAGCGGTTTTGGCTGCAATGCGTTTTTAGGAGGGATCGCAGCCAATTACAACAGCAATTTCTGGAGCAGCGCCAATAATGTATGCGTGGTGGAAGCGGATGAATACGACCGGAGTTTTTTGAAACTGAATCCTGATATCGCCATTATCACCGCCATGGATCCCGATCACCTGGATATTTATGGCACGGCCGAAAATGTGGAGCAGGCATTCATCGATTTTTCAGGCAAGGTAAAACCTGCAGGATTGCTGGTGAGCAAATATGGTTTAAAAAGAAGCAGTGCTTTAAAAGCGGCCAATCATATTACCTATCATCAGCAAATTGAACAGGCAGATGTGCATGCGGCAAACATAAAAACCAATAACGGCAGCTATGTTTTTGATATAAAGGCAAGAGGCTGGGAATTGAAAGACGTGGAGCTGCATATGGGCGGGCTGCACAATATTGAAAATGTTACAGCCGCCATCACTGTGGCGCATCACCTGGAAATGGAGGATGAAAAAATCAGGGCGGCAGTCAGTTCTTTTAAAGGGGTAAAAAGAAGGTTTGAGTACATCGTGAAAAACGGAAAAAATATTTTCATCGATGATTATGCTCATCACCCGGATGAATTGCATGCATTGATCAGCGGGGCAAAAAATTTGTTCCCTCAAAAAAAGTGCACCGTGATTTTTCAGCCGCACCTGTTCAGCCGCACGCGGGATTTTGCGGATGGATTTGCTGCCACGCTGGATATGGCCGATGAGATCATTTTACTGCCCATTTATCCCGCGAGGGAATTGCCCATAGCGGGTGTAACGAGTGAAATGATCTTTGAAAAAATGAAAAACAGCAGCAGCCGGGTAATGCAAAAAAATGATTTGCTCAACTGGGTGGAGGAAAATAAACGGGAATTGATCATTACAGCGGGTGCCGGGGATATTGATACGCTGGTGGAACCCATTAAAGAATTGCTCTTAAGATAGTGGAAACAAAAAAAAGATACAGCATTAAAAAGATACTGCTGGCCATCACCTGGCTGGCGGTGGGAACAGCTGTGTCTGTGTTGCTGGTGGCAGCCATCCGTAAAAACGATGCGGCACCCTGTAAGGCGGTGGAAGTAAATATTTATGGCATTGAAGCGGAAGAAAAATTTGTAGATGAAAAAGATGTGCTGCATACCATTGAAGCCATTTGTGAAAGGGAACCGGTGGGTAAAAGCCAGGGCGGGTTTGATTTGCGCAGGATAGAAACGGCCCTGCAGAAGAATGAATGGATTAAATCGGCCCAGCTTTATTTCGACAATGCCGATGTGCTGCATGTAAAAGTGTATGAAAGGGAACCGGTGGCCAGGGTATTCACTGTTACAGGAAGTTCTTTTTATATCGATACAGCCATGAAGATTTTGCCGCTGAGCGATAAGTTTTCTGCAAGGCTGCCGGTATTTACCGGTTTCCCCACAGAGAATATCGTGCTCTCTGCACCCGACAGCAATTTGCTGGGGCAAGTGCGGGATATCAGTGTGGCATTGCAGAAGGATTCATTTTGCATGGCATTGATCGACCAGGTGGATATCAATGCGCAAAGAAATTTTGAAATGGTACCCAAGATCGGCAACCAGCTTATTGTGTTTGGAACTGCAGAAGATGCTGGTACAAAATTTGAGAAGCTAAAGGTTTTTTATAAAAATGTGATGGTGAAATCGGGGTGGGGCAAATACAGTGTTATCAATGTGCAGTACAAAAGCCAGGTGGTGGCAAAGCTTCGCGGCCAGGAAGATAAAACGGCCGACTCTGTAAGAACGCTGCAGCTGATGCAGCTGATTGCTGCGGATGCAGCAAGGATGGCGGAAGATTCGGTGCAAACCATTATACAGGATAACAGCAGTAATACTGCCGACAGTTCAATGATACAGCAGTCGATTCAACGAGAAGACAATACAGAATCATCAAACGCAATCATCAGCAACCCCCTGCAACCAGAAAACCCACCGGTGGTTAACAAACCGGTCGTTAATCCGTTACCCTCTGCGAAACAACCAGGGGTAAAACCTCTAACAACGCAGCCAGTAACTGCAAAACCCAAACCCGCAGCTGCAAAGCCGCCTGTATCCAATCCAAATCCTGTTAAAAAACCACCGGCAGCAAAACCCCATACCAACAAACCCAGCGTGGTGATGCCGCCTAAAAATGATTATTAAAAAAGTTCATTGCTCATGGTAAATAGTTCATAGCATATGGTTCATAGCAGGAAAGTGAAAGTGCAAATTTTCCATCAACCATCAACCATCGGCCATGAACCATGAACCATCAGCCATCAACCAATACAAACACACACAAAACATACAACTATGAATCACGAACAACCCATCATTGTAGGCCTGGATATCGGCACCACAAAAATTGCCGCTATTGCAGGACGCAAGAATGAGTACGGCAAGCTGGAGATACTGGGCTTTGGCCGTGCCAACAGCAACGGTGTACAACACGGCATGGTGCTCAACATCGACCAAACCATCAAGGCAATTGAAATGGCTTTGAAAAACTGTTACGACAGTAATCCTAACCTGGAGATCAATGAAGTATATGTGGGCATTGCGGGCCACCATATCAAAAGCCTCCAAACAAGGGGAGATATTGTAAGGCAGTCAATCGAAGAAGAGATCCGCCAGGAAGAAATTGACAGGCTGATCGCCGATCAGTACCGCACCTATATTCCTGCCGGCGACCAGATCATCGATGTGATACCACAGGAATTTACCGTGGATAATTTCCAGAACATACCAAACCCCATTGGTTACAGCGGTGTAAAAGTGGGCGCCAATTTCCATATCATCACCGGTGATAAAAATGCCATTCGCAATATTAACCGCAGCGTGGAGAAAGCAGGCCTGCGTACCAAAGACCTCGTATTGCAACCGCTGGCTTCTGCGGCAGCAGTAATGTGCGACCAGGACCTTGAAGCAGGTGTGGCCATCGTGGATATTGGTGGCGGTACCACCGACCTGGCAGTGTTTTATGAAGGTATACTGAAGCATACAGCCGTAATTCCTTTCGGTGGCGAAAACATCACCAATGATATCAAAACCGGTTTGGGTGTATTGAAAACACAGGCCGAACAAATGAAAGTGCAGTTTGGCAGTGCCCTGAGTGATGAAGCAAAATCAAATGCATTCATCACCATCCCCGGTTTACGCGGCATGGCACCCAAAGAAATTTCTGTAAAGAACCTGGCTGGTATTATCCAGGCACGTATGAGTGAGATACTCGATTTTGTAAGCTATCATTTAAAACAGGTTGGTTTAGATACCAGGATGCTCAATGGCGGTATCATTTTAACCGGTGGTGGCTCTCAATTAAAACACCTGATACAGTTAACAGAATATGCAACCGGTTTAAACGCCCGCATCGGTTACCCGAACGAACACCTGGCAAGCGGTCATATTGATGAACTGGCCAAACCCATGTACAGCACCTGTATCGGTTTAATATTAAAAGGATACAACGACTACGAAAATAAAAACAAACAGTTCGAAGAAACTTTCAAAAGAGTGGAAGTGCCCGGCAGTCTGCAGCAGCAACCGGTAGATGAAGTGCTGGATGTGGTGGACGAAACTAAACCTGTAAAGATCAAACAGCGTAAAACACTGAAGAGCTTTATGGATTCATTCAAGATCGGTTTGATCGATTTGTTTAAAGAAGAGGAAGACGCGAAATTATAACCCCCTCCGCCCCCTGAAGGGGAACCGGAGACTCGGTAAAAGTCAGTTCTTTTCAAATATTGTTACAAGTGTTCTTAACTAACCCATTATTCAAGTACAGTATTTTTCTTACTAACTGAAAATAATGCTGTCAAAAACCTGGAAACACTTCAAAGTCCCCCTTCAGGGGGATCGGGGGCTTCCACAAACAAACAAGCTATGATACATTTTGATTTGCCTAAAGAGCAATCCTCCATTATAAAAGTGATTGGAGTAGGGGGCGGGGGGAGCAATGCTGTAAACCACATGTATGCGCAGAACATTGAAGGCGTGAACTTCATTATCTGCAATACCGATGCACAGGCCATTGCACAAAGTAAAGTAAGTAATAAGATTCAGCTCGGTCCGCATTTAACACAGGGACTGGGGGCCGGTGCCAATCCTGAAATTGGCCGCCAGGCAGTGGAAGAAAGCCTGGAAGAAATAAAACGCATACTGGAAGTGAATACCAAAATGGCATTCATTACAGCCGGTATGGGTGGTGGTACCGGAACAGGCGGTGCACCCATCATTGCCAAAATCTGTAAAGACCTGGGGATACTTACGGTGGGTATTGTTACCACCCCCTTTGCATACGAAGGCAAGAAAAGAATTGCACAGGCCGAGGAAGGCATCAGTTATTTAAAAGATCATGTGGATACATTACTTGTGATCAGCAATGATAAACTGCGCCACCAGTTTGGCAATTTAAAAATGAAAGAAGCTTTTGCAAAAGCGGATAATGTACTCGCCACAGCTGCAAAATGTATTACAGATGTGATCAACAGCACCGGGCAGATCAATGTTGACTTTGCCGATGTGTGCACGGTAATGCGCAATGGCGGTGTGGCCATCCTTGGCAGCGCTTCTGCTGAAGGCGAAAACAGGGCGCAGCGTGCCATTGAAAATGCATTGAACTCGCCATTGCTTAATGATAATGATATCCGCGGTGCAAAATGGATACTCATCAATATCAATTCTGCCGAAGGCGAACATGAGTTTACCATGGATGAAGTGGAAGTGATTCAAAATTATTTGCTGAGCAATGCAGGTGAAGATACCGATGTGATTTTGGGTATGGGTTACGACAGCACGCTGGGCAGCAAGATCGGCATTACACTGATTGCAACAGGTTTTGAACACAAAGATCCGTTTGACCGTGAGCAAAAAGTAACTGCAGTTGAAGAACAAAAAGACGATAAGATCGTACTCACACTCGAAATGCCCGTGAAGGAAGAACCCGCCACGGCTAAAGCAGCTAAAATAACACAGCCAGTGCTGCAGTTTGATGAAAAGGAAGAAGAGGAGGCCATTGCTGAAATTACAGAGCAGCCGGTGATGGAAAAAGAAGAGGAAGATGCCATGATGCCGAAACTGGTGGAAGTAAAACCTGTGGCACCGGTGATAAAAGAAGAAGTACGCAGTAAAACTACGGGGGATAAAACAGAGGAAGCACCTGTGTTTTATGAAATATCTTCGTCAACAGATCATTCACCCGTAATTGAATTTGATCTGCCGGCAGCTCCGCAACCCCCTGTAAAACCTGTTACAAAAACCAGTTTACCCGCTGTTTCAGCAACTGATAAAGAGGCTAGCAATACTCCTTCGTCGGGAGTTAAACCCGGTAGCTACCGGGTGGCTAAACCGGCACAGATTTATGTGCAGGATACGCCCAAAACAGAATCCAAACCAACAGAAGACCCACAGCCGTTGCATATAACGGTAAAGGCCGACGAACCCGAACCTGAAATGCAGCTGGTGGTGAAACAAACCCATCAAGCGGCGGAGGAAGCACAACAACTTGTACAACAAACTCAGCCCATCATGATGTCCAATGTAGAGGAACCTGCAACGCAGGACGAGACAGAGGAACTCAGGCGCCGGGCTATGGAACGCATTGCGAAGCTGCGTAATTTGTCATTCAACATCAATGCAGCTGATCCGAACAACGAGTTTGAAACGGTGCCAGCTTACCTTCGCCGCAACATGGAACTCCGCAACTCCATTGCCGACGTAGAGAGTTTTTACAGCAACTATACCGTAAAATCGGATGATAATAACAAGGCTGAAATCAGCACCATCAATACATTTTTGGATGGTAAGAAACCGGATTAAGTAATGCGCCGCGGCGCACTATAAAATATGTTTGTATTTGGTATGTATGTTTTGCCCCGCCTGAAAAGGCGGGGTTTGTGTTTTGTCCTTTTTTGTCCCGGCATTGGTGCTCCTGTATAACATCGTTGCGTCGCCCACAGGGCCCTGCGGGCACACTTCAGCGGCATTGCTGAATCCTGCAAATGCGTATTCCGCCAACACAACCTAACGGAAAATACTGGCCGGAGTTGCAGATTTACTAAGGGAAAATAGTTTCGACGAAAATTTCTGTATTTGTAGGAAAAACCTGTCAGGCTTTGTAGTTTTATGGTCCATACCTCCTGTCCGCTTCCAAAACATACCCTTACTGCTTTGAATAAAGGCTGTACCCTTGCCGGCCTCATTAAAATCCGGATTATGAAAAAACAATTTTACCCCAAACTGTTTTTGTTTGTATTGTTTTACTTGTTCGCCTCATTGCCATTCAGCATAGCTGCACAAAACTGCAGCGGTGTAACGGCCACTTATGTAATCACTGAATCAAGATGTGCCTCCACCGGTATTGTGCAGATCAATGCCAGTGGTGGTTCAGGGAACTACCTGTACAGGGTTGTTGGCCCTGTTACCACTAATTTCTCCACCAGCAACAACATTACAGGTTTGCCTGCGGGCCGTTACCTCGCCGTGGTAAAAGACCTCACCGGTAATTGTATTTACCAGCAGGATTCTGTTACCGTGCCCGGCAATTACCTGGCCGCTTCTTTTTTGATGCGCAAAACAGATGTTACCTGTATCAATGGCAGTGATGGCACCATAACGGCCTATAACCTGCTCAACGGAAGGGCGCCGTTCATGTATACCATTGTTACGCCCTCCGCTTCCAATATCGGAATGCAAAACAGTACGGGTGCATTTACCGGGCTTTTATACGGAAACTATACAATAAGGCTTACCGATTCCTGCGGTGGTATTCAAACAAGGAGCATGACAATTGACAATTATGACTGGTGGATCGACTCCGGCAGGGTTACCCGTAACTGCGACAGCGCCCTTGCCTATATTAAACTGAAAGACAGCCGTGGCGTTACTACACCCAATACGGTTTTCAATCTTTTTACCTATGCCGTTGTCCGTGCCCCCGGTGATACCGTTTGGAGCAACTCCGGTACGTTTAGTTTTTACATCGGGAATAAAAGGAGTGTTACACTGCTGGCAAAAGATAAATGCGGCAACATAAAAAAACTGGTATGGACAGATAATAACAAGCCTGCCGTGAATGCCACTGTATCCATCAGCAACCTGGCCTGTTCAACTTTTACGGCAACCGTAACAGGCATGGTGAATTTAACCCGCCCACAAATATGTATTTATAATGCCGCCGGCATACTGATGTATTGTGATTCAACCGGTCAGTTCAGGCGGCTTGCTTATGGTTCCTACTGTATCAGGATAACAGATGCCTGTTATGATACCACCATTACCCGTTGTTTTACTGTAAACAGGCCCGTGCCTTCGGTAGCTGCAAACGTGACTATCACCAATAAAAGCTGTAACGATTTTACGGCATCGGTAACAGCCACTACCAATTTGAATAATCCCACATTTTGTATCTATGATAAGAACAATGTGCTGATGTATTGCAATACCACCGGTATATTCAATAACCTGCCTTATGGAAGATACTGTATCAGGATCACCAACGATCCCGCCTGTTATGATACCACAATCACCCGTTGTTTCACCGTACTTCAGCCCGTGCCAACAGCCAATAATAATGTAAACATCACCAATATGGCCTGCAGCACATTTACTGTAACCCTGCAGGATACTGCCAACTGGAACAATCCCAAGTTTTGCCTGTATGATATCAACCATGTGATCATTGTGTGCAACAGCACCGGTGTGTTTACCAACCTGCCCTATGGCACTTATTGCATAGAGATGCGCAATGATCCGGCCTGTTACGATACCACCATGTGGCGCTGTTTTACCGTTAACAGGCCACTGCCTTCCGTGAATGCCAATGTAAAAATATCTTCCAAAACCTGCACTGCATTCACTGCAGAAATACAGGGACAACAAAACCTGAACAACGCACAATATTGTTTGTACAACAGCAGTAATGTGCTGGTGGTGTGCAACAGCACCGGTAAATTCACCAACCTGCCCTATGGAAGTTATTGTATCCGGATCGCCAATAATCCCGCCTGTTATGATACGGTGATTTCAAGATGCTTTACTGCTTCACCTGTACCGGTACAGGTTTCATTGAGTGCGGCAAAATCATGCAGTGCTTATGGCACAACCGATATTACAGTAACAGTCAGCTCCGGTATTCCATCCTATGCTATAACAATCCTGGATGATGCCGGTAATGTAAAAGCCACCACGGTTACGTCTTCATCAACCTATAAGGTTAATGGCCTTCCGGATCTGCCGCCGCCGGCACAGTACACCATAATCGTTACAGACCAGTGCGGTAATACGGATACCAGCTATATAACTCCCAATGCAAGTGTGCTCAATAAAAAAGTACAGCTTACAAAAAAATGTCCTTCAGGTATCAACCCCAATGGCGGGGCTGATATGGAAGTAACGGCATCCACCAATATGGGCACTGCCACACCAAAGATCATTTTCAAAAATGGTATTGCCGTGGTGATCACTTATAATTATAACAGCGGCACTTTATTCCGTTTTAATGAACTGCCGCCAGCCACTTATATCATAGAATACCGCACCACGGGCTGTACCGCCAAATTATTTGACACGGTTACAGTGGTTTCGTATGTGTATCCCGACCTGTCACAGTCGAGAGCTTATAACTGCGACAGCAATACCATCAGTATTGGCGCTGTGGCCACCGGCGGGATGACGCCTTACCTGTATGAGATTTTCCAGAGCATTCCGGCTACACCCAGTATCATCACCCCGCCGCAGCCCAACCCGGTGTTTACTTTCAATAACAGCACCAGTTATTCTTTGATAAGGCTTCGTGTGGTGGATGGTTGCGGCAATGCTTCAATCAATGATGTGAGTATGCAGCCGCTGGCGCCCGTGCTGATCACTCCATCAAAACCGCTCACCTGTTATTACGATTCACTCACGCTGAGTGTGGATACCATTGCCAACGCAACCTATCAATGGTGGCATAAAACCGGTCCGAACGACAGCGTGCTGGTGAGCAGTACCTACTGGTATTTTATTCATGCCATACAGCCTGCAGATACCGGCTGGTATGTATGCCATGTTTCGGTGAATAACTACTGCCTCACCCGCACCGCTTATTATCACCTGCAAAACATGTGCGGCGTTACTTTGCCGGTGCAGTTATTCCTCAAAGCCGGCATTGCGGCAAATGGCAACCTTCTTGAATGGGATGCCAATAATGAAGCCGGTGTAAAAGAATATATCATTGAAAGAAGCAGTAATGGCCTGCGCCAGTTCATTGCAATAGGAAAGCTTCCATATAACGGCGGCATATCCGGCCATTATAACTACACCGACTTATACCCTGCTGATGGCAATAATTATTACCGGTTGCGGATCATAGGTAATAATGGCGCAGTACTGTTCAGTAATACGGTGATGGTGGCTGGAAAAAACAATATGATAACGGTCTTCCCCAATCCTGTATCAACGCAGTTAACACTTGATTTAAGCCGTGAAAAAGCCACCGGTACCTATAAGGTTACGGTATTGTCTGCTGCCGGCAACACTGTGTACAATACGATCCTGAATACTGCACAACATAAAATATTCACTATTGGCAGAACTGCATCCATGGTAAGCGGTGTTTATGTAGTGTGCATTATCAATACTGCTACAGGTGAGCAGGTGTTTGAAAAAATGCTGTTCCGGTAAGTATGCCGCAAAAAGAAAAGCGCCTCTCCGGGGCGCTTTTCTTTTTTACTAAATCTTCTTTTCTATCATCCAGTGATGTCCAAAGGGATCTTTGATATCACCCTGCCTGTAACCATAATCATAACTGGTGGCGGGATGTATAAGTGTGGCGCCCGCGGCAAGGGCTTTTTCCATCACGGCATCCACGTCAGGAACAAATAAGCCGATGATGGTGGTGGTGGCCCGGCATGTTTGCGGGCTCACCACATCAAAATTGGATGTCTCTTCATGCAGGTGAAAAATGGCACCGTCAATCGACAGTTCTGATACATGCACAGAACCATCCTCATTGCTGTAACGCTGTATCTCAACAGCGCCGAAAGCTTTACTGTAAAAACTGATGTCGGTGACCCCGTTTGGTATAGTGAGTTGCGGGGCAAAGAAAGTTGGCATACTTCAGGATTTAAGGTTTGTTGGTGATAACTGTGTGTAAGATAGGGAATAAATGCCGGGGCTTGCTGTTTCTTAATGATGTGCGGCAGCTTAAACTGATAGATATTAACTATATAACAATCAATTTAATCAATTAGTCTTATTAACCGCCCGGCCGTAGTTTTGATGCACCGTACCAACGATATACGCTTGTCATTAACCTTAAAAATAATCATATAACATGGACAACAGCACAACACAAGGCAAATGCCCGTTCACGGGAGCAGGAAACAAACCCTTTGGCGGAAGCGGCACCCGCAACCGCGACTGGTGGCCCAACCAGCTTAAATTAAATATACTCCGCCAGCATTCCTCACTCACCAATCCGATGGATAATGGATTTGATTATGCAAAGGAATTCAACTCACTCGATTTTGCCGCAGTGAAGAAAGATATCATGGAACTGATGACCACCTCGCAGGATTGGTGGCCTGCCGACTATGGTCATTACGGTCCTTTATTCATACGCATGGCATGGCATAGCGCCGGAACCTATCGTGTATCAGATGGCCGCGGCGGCGGTGGTGCAGGCACACAGCGTTTTGCACCGCTGAACAGCTGGCCCGATAACGCCAACCTGGATAAAGCACGTTTATTGCTGTGGCCTGTAAAACAGAAATACGGAAAAAAAATTTCCTGGGCCGACCTGATGATACTGGCGGGTAATTGTGCGCTTGAATCCATGGGCTTTAAAACCTTTGGTTTTGGCGGTGGCCGTGAAGATGTTTGGGAACCGGAAGAAGATATTTACTGGGGCGCAGAAACACAGTGGCTGGGAGATAAGCGCTACAGTGGCGACAGGGACCTGGAAAATCCCCTGGCTGCCGTGCAAATGGGACTGATATATGTTAATCCCGAAGGACCGAATGGCAATCCCGATCCCATTGCAGCTGCAAGGGATATCAGGGAAACCTTTGCACGCATGGCCATGAATGATGAGGAAACCGTGGCACTGATTGCAGGCGGTCATAGTTTCGGTAAAACACATGGAGCCGCAGACCCGTCAAAATATGTGGGAAGGGAACCTGCAGCCGCTTCTATTGAAGAACAAAGCCTTGGATGGAAGAACACGTTTGGCAGTGGCAACGGTGACAATACCATCACCAGCGGACTGGAAGGTGCATGGACCACCACACCCACCAAATGGAGCAATAACTTTTTTGAAAACCTTTTTGGTTATGAATGGGAGCTGACTAAAAGTCCTGCTGGTGCACACCAGTGGAAACCCAAAGGAAATGCGGGCGAAGGTTTGGTGCCCGATGCGCATGATCCGTCTAAACGCCATGCACCCTTTATGCTGACTACCGATTTATCATTGCGCTTTGATCCTGCGTATGAAAAAATATCCCGGCATTTTTTAGAAAATCCTGCAGCATTTGCAGATGCATTTGCAAGGGCCTGGTTCAAACTCACCCATCGTGATATGGGGCCACGTGCACGTTACCTCGGCCCCGAAGTACCTTCAGAAGAACTGATCTGGCAAGATCCCGTTCCCGCAGTTACACATGCGCTGGTGGATGAAAAGGATATCACTTATTTAAAAGAAAATATCCTGGCTTCTGGATTGAGCATTGCACAATTGGTTACCACTGCATGGGCATCAGCATCCACTTTCCGTGGTTCGGATAAACGCGGTGGTGCAAACGGTGCCCGTATCAGGCTGGCGCCTCAAAAATACTGGGAAGCCAATAACCCGGCGCAGCTTGCAACAGTGCTCGACAAACTGGAAGCCGTGCAAACTGCATTTAATAATGCACAAAGCAGTGGCAAAAAAATATCGCTGGCAGATATTATTGTCCTGGGTGGTTGCGCAGCGATTGAAAAAGCAGCACAAAACGCAGGGCATCGTATCAGGGTGCCTTTCACGCCCGGCCGTGCGGATGCATCACAGGAGCAAACCGATGTGGCGTCTTTTGCAGTGCTGGAACCTGCTGCAGATGGTTTCCGCAATTATGCCAAACCAAAACATGGCCGCCTGGCTGAAGATTTACTGGTTGATAAGGCGCAGCTGCTCACACTTACGGTGCCTGAAATGACCGTACTGGTGGGAGGTATGCGTGCCCTGGGTGCTAATTATGATGGATCGAAACATGGCATATTCACAGGCAAAACGGATTCACTCACCAATGATTTCTTTGTAAACCTGCTCAGCTTTGGCACTACCTGGAAAGCTGTTTCAGAAGCACAGGATTTATTTGAAGGACGCGACCGTGCAACCGGCAATGTGAAATGGACAGCCACACGTGCCGATCTCATCTTTGGTTCCAATTCAGAGTTGAGGGCCATTGCGGAAGTATATGCTTGTGCAGATGCAAAGGACAAATTTGTTAATGATTTTGTGGCCGCGTGGAGTAAGGTAATGAATCTCGACCGTTTTGATCTTGTATAACCGCAGCAGTATTTTGTATTTAATAGTTAAGAAGGCAGCCCGGCAACGGGCTGTTTTTTATTGTGTCCAGGTTATAATGGAAGCAGTTTTAAAATATAAGGTGTAAGTGCAGCTGTAAAAATTCCGTTGGCGATCAGGCCCAGGCTGGAGAATGCGCCATAATGCTCACTGATCTGCATCGATTTGGAAGTGCCAATGCCATGTGCCGCTGTACCCATTGATAAACCCTGCGCAACCGGGCTGTTCACCTTCAATAGTTTCATCAGCGAATAACCAAATACAGCACCAAAGATGCCTACCACAATCACCACGGCAGCGGTGAGAGAAGGCACACCGCCAATGGTACGGGAAACCTCCATCGCAATGGGCGTGGTCACCGATTTTGGTGCCAGTGATAAGATCACTTCTTTGGATGCACCGAGCAGTTTTGCGATCATTACAACCGAAACCACCCCTGCAATACAACCTGCGAGCTGTGATACCAGGATGGGGATGGCCTGTTTTTTGATCCGGCCCAGCTGCTGGTATAAGGGCACACCCAATGCCACCACCGCAGGCTTCAGTAAAAACTCAATCACCCTCGTGCCTTCGTGGTAAGACTGGTAGCTGATACCGGTCAAAGAAAGAAAAGCAATGATGATACTCACCGATACCAGTATCGGGTTCAGCACAATGCGTTTTGTTTTTTGCTGCAGCCATTGTGCCCCGAAAAAAACAATAAAGGTGAAAGCCAGTACAAATATTTCCGATTGAAAAAAATGGTTCATGATTTTTTATTCCTTGTAAGCTGGTGCACCCAGCCGGTTACTGCCAGTACAATTACCGTACTGCCGAGTGCGGCAATGATGATGGGCCAGAAAGATGTTTTAATCAGGTTAAAATAGAGCATCAGTCCCACACCGGGCGGTACAAAAAATAAGGCAAGGTTGGTGGTGAGCAGGTCGGATATTCCCTTTACCCATTTCAGTTTGATCCACCCCAGTTGCAAAAAAAGGGTGAGCAGCAGCATGCCTGCAATACTGGAAGGGAAGGGGATTTTAGTGATGCTTACCAGCAATTCTCCCAGAGCCCAGCAGCCAAAAATAACAGCGCATTGTTTTATCATCATATTTAGTTGATCAGTAAACACAAAGTTGATGAAATAAATGCAATGGCCTTAAAATAAAACAGCAGCACAATGTTACTTGCGCCGCTGTTCATTGCCTTAGCTGTGCTCACTGGTTCAATATGGTACTGCTGCGGTTCTGTGCATAAGATTGTACCTGCAAAATCCCTGAGACAGCCGCAGGTTTGTTTTTCAAAACAGTTTTCAGGGTGTTGTCTATCTGCACAAAATGCCTTTGTTCATGTGCAATAAAAAACCGGAAAGTATCACCCAGTTTCAGGCGGATGAATTTACTCAGTGATGTGGGAATACGGATGTTATTCAGGCTGGCCGACCGGGCAATGGCCAGCAGGTTAAGTAAATGAAACTGGTGCGCTAAAAATTCCTGCAGCATCATTGCTGCAGCGGGCTGCGTTGCAGGCTGTGCGTTTTTTGGGGCCTTCATTTTTTTAGCGATTTTATTATCCGCTCCGGGTTTCATTAACCTGGTAAAATAATTACCCAGCCAGCCGGGTTTAAAGCTGAATGCAGGACTGGTCTGGTGGTGATGGAGTTTGTTTTCCACTGCGGCGATATAGTGCCTGCTGTAAATGTTCAGGTGTTCGAGCACCTGTGCAACACTCCATTTTCCGGGTGCCGGAACGGTTTGCAGTGTGGCATCATCCATATGCTCCAGTTGTTTGCAACGGGCAATGATTTGTTTTACATCCAGCTCCAGCTGGCTCAGTAAGGCGGTGCTTTTAAATTTCATAAATTTTATTTTGATGTAAAATTGGCCGGGTTCTGAAAAAGCATTCTTGGCATTTACCAAGATTTTCATTTTTAGTTTCTGTAAAAAAGAGGAGGAGGCAATTAAATTTTTACAGATGCCAGCAGTTTGCTGAAATTGGTGGCATCGATTCCAAGATAGGAGGCCAGGTATTTATGCGGTACCAGGTTGAGGATATGCGGACTTCTTTTGAGTAAAATTTTAAACTTTTCTTCGTTGCTAAAACATTGCAGTTCCACATGCCGCTCCAGGGCGCCCTTCAGTGCAAAGGCGGTTGCTTTAAAAAGCAGTTCTTTAACCGCGGGGTATTCAGCAGCCAGTTCCATCACCTGTTGGTGCGATATGCGCAGCAATTTACTGGCCGTAATGGTTTCTAAAAAATACAAAGAAGGTGTTTGAGTTAAAAAGCTGTCAGCTACTCCGCTGAACGATGGGGGATAAGAGAATACGATAGTTGCTTCTTTATGATCGTCGCCCAGGTAATAGGCCCGCTGTATCCCTTCTTCCACAAAATACAGCCAGCGCTCCGTTTCCCCGGCAACAGTGAGCACCGTTTTGCGCTTGCAGGTAAGCGGCTGCCAGCCGGAAGTAAAAGCGTTTAGGGCGGCTTCCGGCAAGGGATGTATTTGCTGTACAAACAGTGAGAGGCTGGGCATGCTTCAAAAATAAGCAATGGAGATGGCTGCTTTTCATCTCTTTTTAACTGATTGAAAAAGATTATGGGCGGCTATTGTGGAAAAGTGGCCCTGTAAATGGTTTTTGCCGGTATTTAAGATTAAAAACTTATCCAATCCCTTCCTTTCTTCAATTAAAACCCCTACCTTTGCGCCGCTAAAAAGTCGCTGACGAAATGCAGGCAAGTAGGGAAAGCAGCGCTTTATTTAGCGGTCTATGAGAGTTTAACACACCATATTACCCCCCGGTTTTTCATAAAAGGGCCGGATTTACGGGGAGATTGAGCCAAACTGGCTCCGGATTTTCAATTACATATTTCAATATAACAGAGTATCCCGTTAAAGGCGGGAAGGACATCACAAAGTTCAGCAATGAACCGTGGTGAGAATAAACAAAACATAAAACTATAAACACTTAGTAAAATGGCCGATTTAAAATTTCAAAGGAATTTTGGTATTGCCGCCCATATCGATGCCGGTAAAACCACCACTACCGAACGTATCTTGCGTTATACCGGTATGATCCACAAAATTGGTGAGGTGCACGATGGTGCTGCCACTACCGACTGGATGGAGCAGGAAAAAGAGCGTGGTATCACGATCACTTCTGCTGCTGTTAGCTGCCAGTGGAACTTCCCAACTGTATTGGGTAAGGCAACAGCTGATACAAAAAAATATAATTTCAACATTATCGATACTCCGGGTCACGTGGACTTTACCGTAGAGGTGGAGCGTTCTATGCGTGTACTGGATGGTTTGATCGCACTGTTCAGTGCGGTGGATGGTGTGGAGCCACAGTCTGAAACTGTATGGCGCCAGGCCAACCGTTACAATGTACCCCGTATCGGTTTCGTAAATAAAATGGACCGTGCCGGTGCCGACTTCTTAAACGTGGTGAAGCAGGTACGTGAAATGCTGGGTTCTAAAGCGGTGCCCTTACAGTTACCAATTGGTGCTGAAGATAACTTCACCGGTGTGGTTGACCTGATCAAGATGAAAGGTATCATCTGGCATATGGAAACAGAAGGTATGACTTTTGATGAAATTGATGTACCTGCTGATATGGTGGAAGAAGCCAATGAATGGAGGGGACAGCTGGTGGAAGCCGTTGCTGAATATGATGACAACCTGATGGAAAAATTCTTTGAAGATCCCAACAGCATCACCGAAGCAGAAATGCATGAAGCGATCCGCAAGGCTACAATCGACCTGTCGATCGTGCCTATGATGTGCGGTTCTTCATTTAAAAATAAAGGTGTGCAAACAGCGCTGGATGCGGTTTGCCGTTACCTGCCTTCACCAGTGGATATCGAGGCCATTAAAGGTACCGATCCTGACACCGGTGCTGAACTGATACGTAAGCCCGATCCAAAAGAACCATTTGCTGCCCTGGCATTTAAGATCATGACCGATCCGTTTGTGGGCCGCCTGGCGTTCTTCCGTTGTTACTCTGGTCACCTCGATGCGGGCAGTTATGTACTGAACGTACGCAGTGGCAAGAAAGAGCGTATCAGCCGTATCATGAAGATGTTTGCCAATAAGCAAAACCCCATCGATTTCATCGAAGCGGGTGATATTGGTGCAGCAGTTGGTTTTAAAGAGATCAAAACCGGTGATACACTTTGTCATGAAGATCACCCGATCACGTTGGAAAACATGTTCATCCCTGAGCCTGTAATCGCCATCGCTGTTGAGCCTAAAACACAGGCCGACGTTGATAAAATGGGTATGGCCATTGCCAAACTGGTGGAAGAAGATCCAACACTGCGTGTAAATACAGATGAAGATACCGGCCAGACCATCCTGCGTGGTATGGGTGAGCTCCACCTGGAGATCATTGTTGACCGTATGAAGCGTGAATTTAAAGTGGAAGTGAACCAGGGTGCACCCCAGGTTGCCTATAAAGAAGCTTTTGGTGCTTCAATTGAGCACAGGGAAACACTGAAAAAACAAACCGGTGGTCGTGGTAAATTTGCCGATATCGTGTTTGAATTCGGTCCTGCTGATGCAGAATGGCTGAAAGAGAACGAAGGCAAACACTTCCAGTTTGTAAATGATATCTTCGGTGGATCTATTCCAAAAGAATTCATCCAGCCGATCCAGAAAGGTTTTGAAAGTGCGATGACAACCGGTGTGCTGGCAGGTTATCCTGTAAACAACATGAAAGTGCGCATTTTCGACGGAAGCTACCATGATGTGGATTCTGATGCAATGAGTTTTGAATTGTGTGCCAAAGCGGGTTTCCGTGAAGCAGGCCGCAAGGCAAAACCAACATTGCTGGAACCGATCATGAAAGTGGAAGTATTAACACCAGACCAGTACATGGGTGATGTTACCGGTGACCTTAACCGCCGCCGTGGTATGCTGGAAGGTATGGACAGCCGTAATAACCTGCAGGTTATTAAAGCCAAAGTGCCTTTGAGCGAAATGTTTGGCTATGTAACGCAGCTGCGTTCATTGTCAAGCGGACGTGCAAGCTCTACCATGGAGTTCAGTCATTACAATCCTGCACCAAATAACATTGCAGAAGAAGTAATTGCAAAGAGCAAAGGAAAAATGAAAGTGGAAGACTAATCACCACTTCAGTGATATAACAAACCCTGCATTTAAACATGCAGGGTTTTGTTTTTTGGTCAATACTTTTTCAAAGCCAGCACATATTGTTCCATGCGGTCCATATTCTGCACCATGCCCACATCTGCCTTAAATACTTTTATCACATCCTGCAATTGTTCGGTCGATTCAAACAAGGAATGCAGTGTTGCCAGTGTTTGATTTCCTTTTGCCTCAAAGGTTGCCGTCATTGCAAATTTGGATGCATATGTTTTGAAACCACCGGCCCGCTGATATGAAATAATTGTCCGGCCATACTTATTACCGGGCCATAACATGGCTATTCTTTCAATCCAGTAAGGTGCAGTTAAATCCCTTGTTGAGGAGTATTTCCCTGATGGCTGTTACCGGGATCGCATCACCCTGGATGCGGAGTATCCTGTCACAGTCTTCCAGGTCAAAATTTACAGCGCAGTCCGGCAGTTGGGCCGCAAGTGCATCCAGCAATACCGCCGCATCCCTGCTTTCGGCCACATCTGTTTTAAAAATTTCCACCATAGCAATCGTTATTGATCCAGCAGGGTCATGTGTTCTTTTATGATCCGGGTGATTTCAGCTTTCGCCGCATTGATAGACTTTATGTCTGGCTGAAGATAGAGCAAACGCCTGTCCTTGTAATTGCCCTCGAGCAGGGACGATTTGATCTTTGTAACCAGGGGATGGTGAAACACGAGTAATAATTTGTTATTCCTGTAAGGCCCAAATGTTACCACATCATCTTCTTTATAATAAAAGCTGGGTGCATTCCACTTGATCCTTTCATGGAGTGCGGGTGCGGCTGACCTGATAATTTTTCTCACCGTATCAGTTGCTTTTCTTTGAACGGGTTCAAGTGCTTCAAGCCATGCTTTTACCTGTTCCGCATCGGTCAGTTTTATCTTTCCGGCTTTTTTAATGGGAGGTGTTGCTTTTTTTTTACCGGCTCCTGCTGTTTTCAGTTCATTCCCCTTAAGCCTGAATTTTACAATGCGCTCAATCAGTTTTAGTGGGAGTTTTTCGTTCAGCGGGAATTGCACAGAGCCTTTGCCCTGTTTGTATTTTGCCAGGTCATCTTTAAATGCATCATGACCGGTTGGTGTTGCATAAAAACCGATATGATTGGCATACCCCGCAAAATATACCAATGGCTTGCCTGAATACTTATAACCGGGCATGGCATAAAATATCCCTTCCTCTGCACCAGGTGCATTGGCTTTAATGGTTTTGCGCATTTGGTTCAATGCTTTCTGTACTTCCTCCGGGAATGCGGCGATATATTCTTCAACTGAAGCTGCTAATTTGCTTTTCATATTATGCATTCTTTTTTTTCCAGAAATAATAGGAAAGGATGCCGGGTATTATCCAGGCCAGCATCGTGAGCATCAGGGGATCAAATTTTCCGCCAGCGGCCACACCAGAGAAAATGGCGCCCGCCAGGTCAAAAAACAAACCGGCATATGCCCATTCTTTAACTGTTTTATTTAAACCCGGAACTAAGATGGCAACTGAACCAATTATTTTAGCCACGCTGATGAATTGTATAAAATAGGCCGGGTATCCCAAAAATTTTACAAATACTTCTTTTGCCTGTTCTGTAAGTTGTATCCCTCCTAAAGAAGAAAATATCATGAGGCCCGAAAATAAAACAGTGAATACCCAGTAAAGGGTGTTAATGGTTTTTGGTTGCATACAATAGTTTTTGTGTGTAGAAGTAATTTATTTTTTAAAAGATAAACCCGCCTGCTTTAATACAGCTTTCAGCCCTGGTATGGAAGCAGGCCCCATGCCATGCAACTGTAAAATTTCTTTTTCACTGTGTGATGCCAGCCGGCGCAACGTGGTAATGCCTTTTTGTTGCAATGCACGTTTTGCCGGGGCGCTTAACAAAGACAGGAAACCTTCCTGCGGCTTATTTTCTTTTTCACAAACAGGACAAACGGGGCAATCGCTGCTTTTATAATACTGGTGCCCGTTTTTACAGGTGCGTAATGTTTTTGCGGCAGGCATTATGAAGCATTCATTAACTTATCCACTTCAATTTTTTTCATTTTCATTAAAGCCTGCATGGCTTTCGGTCCGTTTACGGGGTCCATCATAATAGCGCCGATATTTTTAGGGATGATTTGCCAGCTGATACCAAATTTATCCTTTAGCCAGCCACACATGCTTTCCTGCCCGCCATTGCAGGTTAGTGTATCCCAGAAATAATCTATATCCACCTGTGTTTCGCATTCCACCACGAAAGAAATACCTTCTGTGAATTCAAATTTGTGATCTCCATAGCCATCCATGGCCATGAATACTTTTCCATCCAGCACAAACTGGGAATGCTTTACTTTTCCGGCGGCAGGCCCTTCATTATCTGCATACAATAAAATTCCGTCGATATGGGATGGCTTAAAAACATCTGTATAACATTTTACAGCGGCTTCTGCCTGCCCGAAACTTTTTCCCACAAATAAAAATGTTGGGGTGATCTTTTGATTCACATAACTGTAGTTGCCCTTGTATAATTGCCAGCACAAACCGAATTTGTCCTGTACAAAACCATAATGCTCACTCCAGTCATATTTGCCCAGCGGCATCATCACCATACCTCCATCAGAAAGTTTGGCCCAGAGCGCATCAATTTCTGCGTTCTCTTCGCAGGTAACCATCATGGAAATGGAAGGATTTTGTCTGAACATAGGGCCGCCGTTGAGCCCCATAAACGTTTGCCCCGCCATTTGCCATTTTACCACCATGGGAGTGTCAGCAGTAATCACGGATCCGGGGAAAACAGTGCAATAAAATTCAGCGGCTGCTTTGGCATTACCATCATACCAGAGGCAGGGATGTATATTATTATTCATTACTGAAATTTTGTGAATTAATGATTGGTAACATTCACCATCCATTGCACACCATATTTATCAACGCAGCTGCCGAAATAAGCCCCCCAGAACATGTCCTGCAGCGGCATCGTGATATTACCGCCGGCAGACAGTGCATCAAATAATTTTTTCCCCTCTTCCTTGCTGTCTGGCTCCAGCATGATATGCATATTGTTGCCAAAATTCATTTTAAAACCCATTTCTTCCGGTGCATCAGTACCCATCAGTACATGTCCGCCGGTAATGGGCAGCTCCACGTGCAGTACCAGTTTTTTGAGGGCTTCACTCATTGGGGGAGCGCCTTCCATTGGCGGGGCATCTCCCATACGCTGTATGCCCGGGGCATTAAATGCTGTTCCGAAAATGGATTGATAATAAGTAAATGCCTCTTCAGTTTTGTTTGAAAAGTTCAGGTAAGTGCTTGTTCTGGCCATACAATTGTTTTTATTGATGATTAAGTTAATTGTTTTCGCAAAGTTGTTTTAAAACCTCCAGGGCCCGGGGCCAGGTTTCAGTAAAATAAGTTTTAAAATCCTCATTCACATCCATCTCCACCCGCAGCAGCGTACTGCCATCCGTTTCTATAAAAAAGTATTCTTCCATTGCACCGGCCCATCCATCCACTTGCGGACCGCTGGTGATTTCTTCCCCATCTTTCAAAATACCCATGTGTTCGATGCTGAGCTGCCTGCCGGGAATGGCTTCGGCAATCCGGCTCACCATACCTTCTTTTTTTCCTTCTTTGTTTATCCCGCAAAAAAGCATTTTAGCGTCCTTTTCCCATTTACCTTCAAAAAATGAACCCGGGTTGAAAACGGCTGTCCATTGCCGGTATGTATGATCGGCCAGCATTGTGTTGTATACTTTGAGGGCCGCAGTAAGAATGGTAATTTCAAAACTTAACTTCTCCATTACTTACAATTTTCGGTATGCTGTTTAAAATTATTCAGTATGGCCTGCCAGCCGGCTTGCTGCATTTCAACGGGATTCTGGTCTTCTGCCTCAAAACTTTCCACCACTTCTGTAACATCGCCATTGCTGGCAAAGCTGGTTTTCCAGTAGCGCCCATCTCCCAGGGTTGCGATGATCAGTTCGTTTTCCAGGATGTCGTTATAGGTACCCCAAAAGTCAAAACTAAAACTGCCGTCTTTAGCAGCCATGGTTGCAGAAAATTTCCCACCCATTTTTAAATCCACTGATGATGCAGGACAATGCCAGTCGGGAGAGGCCTGGTTCCATTGCATAATATGTTGCGGTGTTGTCCAGCATTCCCATACTTTTTCGATGGGTGCATTCACTGTTGCGCTGATTGTTATAACCGTTTTTGTATTACTCATGACAAGTATGTTAAGTTTATTTTTTTATTCCTTTAAAAATAGCATAAATAGCCATTGCATGTCCATGGCCCAGTTCAAAATCTTTTTTCAGCCAGTCTGTAACCTGGGCAGCTTTAATCGCCGGGTTTAGTTTACCTTTTTGCAGAAATCCTTTGGCTTCAGCCAGCTTTTTAAAATCAGCAGGTGTTTTGCCGGTTTTTGTTTTAATATTATCTATATAGGCCTGGAACGACATCGTTTTAGTTTTTAGCATGGTTTAAAATCCAGGTGATACCAAACTTATCAGTAAGGTTCCCGAATGTGGCTCCCCAGAAAGATTGTTGCAGGGGCTCGTTTACCTTTCCGCCTTCGGACAGCGAGGTAAAAAAATTGTTGATTTCTTCTTCACTGCTGCAGTTTATGCAGAGCGAAATATTATTTCCCATCGTAACCGACCGGCCCATACAGTCTGAAGCCATCAGCACAATGCCCCTGTTCGTAAGTGAGCTGTGTAAAATCTTTGCACCCAATTCGCTGGGCATCTGGGCAGCCATGGGCGATTCTGCAATTTTCTGCATTACCAGCTCACCTCCCAGGCATTCCTTATAGAAGCTCATGGCCTCACGGGTTTTACCGTCGAAATTTAAGTAGGCATTTATTTGTGTCATCCCTGCTGTTTTGATTTGTATACAAACATACTTACGGGTTCAGGCTTTTGTACTGTGGTATTACGACAATGTGAAGGGTTGTTTACGACAATAACAACTTTTATCTTTACCAAATAATTGAACACCATGAAAAATATTGCCATTCTTGTTCCGGAAACTGCAGTGGTGGAAGCTGTTGCCGATCCCCGCTATATGTTTACTGCAGTAAATGAATTTTTGAAAAGCCAGGGACAGCCGGCGTTGTTTAATGTACAGCTGGTTGCGTTAACAAAAGATGTAAAAGTGGCGGATGGTTTATTTACGATCCATGCAGATACAGTTTTAAAAACGGCCCGTAAGCCCGACCTGATCATCGTTCCTGCGGTAAGCGGCAACCTGGAACAGGCAGTACGCCTCAACCAGCTTTTTATTCCCTGGATTGTTCAACAATATAAGAATGGGGCAGAAGTGGCCAGCCTTTGCCTGGGAGCTTTTGTACTCGCTTCCACCGGTTTGCTGGATGGTAAAAATTGCAGCACTCACTGGTTGTTCGCCAATGAATTCAGGAATATGTTTCCCGCGGTGAACCTGGTGGATAATAAAGTGGTGACAGAACAAAATGGCGTTTACACCAGTGGCGGCGCCAATTCATACTGGAATTTATTGCTGCACCTGGTAGAAAAATATACCAACCGGGAACTGGCCATCCTGGCATCCAAGTTTTTTGTACTGGATATAGAAAGAACATCGCAATCCCCCTTTACCATTTTCAAGGGCCAGAAAATTCATGAAGATGAGGAGATCAGGAAGGTGCAGGAATATATTGAGCTGCATTTTGCCGAAAAAATATCTGTTGATGAACTGTGCGACAGGTTTGCAATCGGCCGCCGCACTTTTGAGAGAAGGTTCAAAAAAGCAACACACAATTCAGTGGTGGAATATATGCAGCGTGTAAAAATTGAAGCTGCTAAAAAACAGCTGGAAACAGGCCGGAAAAATGTGAATGAAGTGATGTTTGAAGTGGGATACAATGATGTAAAGGCATTCAGGGAGCTGTTTAAAAAAATAACCGGCCTTTCGCCGGTTGAGTACAGGAATAAATACAACAAAAGTGTGGCTGCATAGATTTTAATGAAGGCTTACCACCCTGGTTATTTTCCAGCCTTTATTTGTTTGCTGCCAGATAATAATGAATTTTGAAACTTTTGCAGGCCCGTTTTCTTTTTCCTGGTTGTTGTGAAACATGTGCAGGCCCATTTCTATGGCGCCAAAATTTGCGATGGGATATACTTCCACACTGCCTTTTACAAGTTCCCTGGTTACTTTGCCGCAAATATTATTTTTTGTTCCTTCCACCACATCTTTTTTTGAAGTGGTAAGTCCGCCCCGGTCATGATAAAACTCCAGGCTGTCGCTGTAAAAACCGGCATAAGCCTGCAGTTGTGTACTGCAGTTATTATACAATGAGAAGAAAATACTGTCTAAATGGAGAATTGTGTCATACAGTTTCTGGTCATCGGGTTTGTAAGTGTAGCTTTGCTGGCTGTATACAAAACAGGTAATAGTGCATGCAAGGATGCAGGTGATCATTTTTTTCATGGCAATGTTTAAAAGTGAATAATCTCTTCAATGAAGTTACACGCTTTTACTTGATATTGATTCAATAAAAAAGACCGGTTTATTCCGGTCTTTTTATTAAAGTAAATTATTTGATCAGGTTAATACTTGATCACCTTGCTCTGGTAACTTGTTTTTCCGCTTACCACCTGTACCACATAAGTGCCGGGGGCAAATTTGCGGATATCGACGATCTTGCTTTGTGATCCTGCAACCTGTTCGTACAACAGTTTTCCGTCAACATTCAGTATCCTGATAACATCACTGCTGTTTACACCACTGATTGTGATCAAGTCTTTGGCCGGGTTTGGAAAAACACTGAGTGACACATCATTGTCAGAAGGATAAATTGTTACAACTGGGCTGTACTTGTAATTGCCGTTGATATCAGTGATTTTTAAACGGTAATAGGTTTTGCCGGTTAAAGAATAACCAGTGCCATCTGTAAATGCATATGAATTTGACTGGCCGCCTTTTGCATTTACTTTACCAATTTCAAAGAAGCTGCGGCTGTCGATGCTTTTTTCCACGGCATAATTGATCGTATTGCTTTCTGCTGCAGTCTGCCATTGTAAAGAAACATTGCTGTTGTTTTTCTGGGCAGAAAAACCAGTAAGGTTTACAGGCAGCACACTGGCAACGAGATCAGTCCAGACAGTACTAACATCACCGGCTGTGGAGGTTGCATTTGATACTGAAATATATCTTACAGCACCTTCACCGCTTTCACAGTGGAAAGTAGCAGGAGGATTGATGTCATCCCTGAAAAAAATGATGGGGGAAGTGCCATCAGATGCATAATCATCGGGGGTGTCGTTATATCCTGTAAGCACTGGAGCACCGTCCAGGTATATATCCACCATTTTAGTACCGCCGTTTCTTACAATAGAAACAAGATAATACTGGTTATTGACTAATGGCGTGCCTGCGATCGGATGGGGGCTTACACCATACACATTATCAAGTGATGGATTGCCGGCACCCAGGCCATTGCCATTGGAGTGAAGTCCGTTATCATTGGTGCCATTAGAGAAATCCACGATTTTTTGGAACCCGAAACTTCCTGCACCCAGGTTCGTTTTACGGAACATAATATGCACGGTATAAGTGCCGGTAATTCCCAGTGTATTTGAATAAGAAAGTCCCCCATTCTCGCTAAACTGGAATACAGATTTTGGAATGGGTGACGTACCTCCGGATGTGACAATGGTTTCACTACCGAAACTTCCATTCACACCAGCCGGGGTGCAGGTAGCATCCATAACCTCGGTTAATGTTGGTCCAACACCTCCAAATTCCGTGAATGTTCCTGCAAATTTATAAACATGCGTTTGCGCAAACGTAACAGAACACAGGGATGCCAGAATTAATGTGGTAAACAGGTTTTTTTTCATCAGCTTAAATTTTAAGAGTACAAAGTTACATCTTTTATTAACGAAAGAAAAAATATGTATCTAATTCCCGAATTAAATCCTGATTAATTTTGAAATTCTCCAAAAAACGATCATGTTCTGATAAATGACTACTATCCTGCCAGGTAAAATTTCTTAGTAAAAACCATATGGTGCTGGCTTTTTCCTTACTAACACCCTCATTAATATCGATTTGCTCTTTGTGGCACTCAAATTCACAGGAGACTTTTAAGTCATTATAAATAATAGTAATTAACAAAAAATGTACAGCGGCCGGTATTAGCTTTAAATAATTGCCCTTCTAAAGCCATGATTTGATTTCTTCCACCGTATCTGCAAATACTTTTTCTTTTTTTATGCCTGGGTTCCATGCAAGGTTTCTTTCGATTAAGTCAATTTCCTTTTTAATAGTAGCCCCATTTTTTCCGGGTTCATTACCGAGGATCAATACAGTATCGGATATGGCCACCGCGGTACTGATATCGTGCGACACAATAATAAGTGTTTTCTTTTCATCAGAAAGGGAAACCTGTACCAGGAGTTCGGTTACTTTATCCAGTACACAAATATCCAGTCCTGAAAACGGCTCATCCAGTAATAAAAAATCCGAGCCTTTTAATAATTGCAGTATGATGCTGGCTCTTTGACGCTGGCCTCCCGATAATTGCAGCGGGTATTTTTTTAACACTTCTTCAATATGGAAGGTGGCCGCATAATGACGGATCATCGCATCTTCCTGGTTCTTTAAGGCAGGGTTCATTGCAGCTGCCAGTTTTAAAGAACTGAAGATCGTCCGCCATTCAAACATGTAATAGTTCTGGAAAATAACGCCCATATCACCCGCTTCCACATTCTTCTTTCCATAAATGGTTACAGTGCCTGATCCCGGCTTTTGCAGTCCAGATAATATTTTAAAAAGCTGTGTTTTTCCGATACCGCTGCGGCCAACCAGTGATACTACCTGTCCTTGTTGCAACCCTGGCCGGTGAATATCCCGGATACAGAAATTAATATCCCTTAAAATAGCCTGGTCGCCATACGAGAGCTGTATGTTTTTGGCTTCGAGCAGTACATTGTGTTTTGTATAAGCTGTCATGATTGCTGTTGTTTTAATTTGCTGTGAGGGAATAACCAGTTACGGGTTACACCAAATAAATAATCGAAACATAAACCTGTTATGAATATCACAAGTTGCAGGGCTATTACATTGGCAAGGTCATTATACTTGTTGTATTTAATGAGCAGGGAGCCAATGCCGCCTTCACTCATGCTAAGTCCTTCCACCATGGTGATCATTAACCAGGAAATGGCAAAGTTTTGTCGTATGATCTCAAATACCTGGTCGGCTTTGCCCACAATAATTACCTCGTACAAAGTCTTCCAGTTATTATAGCCCAGTGTTTTGCACAATTCATATTCCTGTTTGTCTGTGTGGATGATCACCGATAAAAATGACGTGGTGAAAAAAGGCACAATGCCAAACACCAGCAGCGATAATTTTAGCTGGCTGCCATCCTGCGTGAGCAGCGTAAAAATGAATATCAATCCTGTCAATGTTAAATACCTGCATTTCACAATGAATTGTGCCATGCTTTTGAAGAAGGGTATAACGGATGCATAGCTGAACATCAGTGTGATGATAATGGAATACAGCATGGCCTTCAGCGTTAACAAAAGACTGGTGAGCATATTGTCTAAAAATAATTTGCTGCTTACCAGTTTGCCAAATGCGATTGCAATACTGCCCGGTTTTGGAATTAAACCGCCGGCACTAAAGTGCCAGGCGGTTAATACAAGGGCTGCCTGCAGTGCCGCCATTATCCATACGGTTTGCCTGCTTATTTGCCCAAAGGGTTTGAATATATTTTTCATGTTTTTTTTGTTAGTTGGTTCGGGGTTGATGGCCCGTGGTTAATTGTTCATAGTTCATAGTTGTGGGTTGGTCGTTGTTCGTGGTCTTTCGTCGATGCACTGTCTTTCTCTTGTCAATTATTCACAATTCACCATTGACAATTCACCACTCGCCATTCCCTACTCACCCAGCACAATCTCCACCCTGCGGTTTTTGCTTTTACCATATTCCGTACTGTTATCTGCAACAGGTTTTATGCTGCCAAATCCTTTTGTTTCCACGCGGCTGGCTGGCAAACCCTTTTTCTGCAGCCAGGCTTTAACGGCAGCGGCTCTTTTTTCCGATAAGGGAATGTTCACGGCATCGGTGCCGCTGTTATCGGTATGACCATACACACCCAGCTTCAGGCCTTCGGCAACAACAGCCGACTCAAAAATTTCATCCAGCATTTTATAAGAAGCTGGTTTGATATTGGCCGAACCGGTTTCAAATTCTATACTGTAGCTTTTGGATGAAACTGCCGCTGTAATTTCATTGGCATAACTGGTTTGTATCGCCTTCCCCTCCATCAGTTCAGGATGATTGGCAATAACACTGAAAAGGAAACTTTTGTCCACTGCCTTTTCATAAGGCATAAAGGATGGCATCAGCGAAGGATACATTTTCACCATCAGGTTACCAAAAGTGTTGTATACTGCTTTGTAGCGGTCAACCTTATCATCACCCAGGCCAAATGTGTTGGCCATATCTGCCAGGTTAAATACGGCGGAACCACCTAAGTTTACCTGCAAACCCTGCATGTCTTTTTCAATAATACCGTTATAATATTTCAGCCAGTAGTCGGCATCTTTTTCCTGGTACACAGTTGCACTTACTTTGGCTGCAAACATTTTTGCCTCGTTGTAAGAACGTACCTGGTCACCTGCCTGCGCCAGGGCCACAATCATGTTTTCTATATCAGTGCGGTGGTCGTTGGCCCATTTGCGGATGGCAATGGTTTGGTTGGGCATCTGCGATGCGTATTGTTTGGTGTTTGCAATGGTTACCAGTCCGCCTTTTTTAGTAGCCACATTCACATCGCCGGGTGTCCAGGTGGCCACCGCATCCACACTTACGGTTGTGTCTTTACCGGTGGTTTTACCATTTAATACCAGTTTGCGTTTTTCGGTGTATCCTGTAATGTACTTGTTGGGTGCATCCAAAAAGTCATTGGCTGCAATCAGGTTAATGGCTGCTGCATCATAGGTGGTTTCATCCGGGTTTACTTTTAACCCGTTATCGCCGGCCCATTTCAGCAGTATGTTGATGTCGCCGTCACGCAGCACGCCGGCCACGCATTTACCAATTGCATTGTGCGGATCCTGCTTCCAGCTTAAGGGCGCCATCACCTGGTCTTCACCAAAAGATTTACCATGCGCTACCGGGATGATCACCGGCTGGTATTCGGCGCCCAATGGTTCCAGTTCTTTTGATAAAGAAGTCATGAAGGCCGGCATGCCATCTCCCATAAAGGTGATCAGCACCGCATTGGTATGGGGATCTTTTTTATAATCGTTCGCAAATTTTACCAGGTCGGCCATTTGTTTATTACAGTCATCCTGGCGTATATAGGTTACATCCAGGTGTGCTTTATCGAACAATGAATTTTTTGTGGTACGCACACCACCATTTGCATACATGCCCGAGAACTGGCTGTTCCATGCCATGCGTTCCCAAATGATCGGTGTGCCGCCATTTGCGGCATCTTCTTCAGATGGCAGCGCCAGCAACAGGGCATTGCTGTTCAAAGATGCTTCAGGTGCATCGGGTAATGTTACTTTTCCAAGTTCCACCGATTGGTTTACTTCTTTCGGGCGGTTTTGATACCATCTCACACCTAATATTCCGGCAGTGATCACTGCACCAATAATGAATAATTTACCTGCGGGTTTTAACTTAATTGCCATAGTTGTATTTTTTTGAATTGTTTAAATTTTTTGATTAGGGATATTATGTTACGGTCTGCCGCTCCCTGTTCGGCAGCCGTTGCGTCGCACCCTTGTGCATTTGTTCTTCATTCATCTTTTTTAATCCAGCAATCCCCTGTAGCGGTCGGTGATGTGTACATCTTTTAACCGGCCTTCATTTTTTTGCAGGGCCTGGTTGCTGTAGTTAAAATCTTTGTGCATATCAAACTGGTTGATAAGCTCAATGGCCTGTGCCGATTTTGCTTTGTCTTCCAGCACCTTGTCGTCCATAAATCTCGAAGTCACGTCAATGGCGCTTTTGATATGCCCGATCTTTTCACCGATCTGCTGTTTCAAAATGGCCAGTGCTTTTTCTGCATCCTGGTTCAGTTCGTCATCGCCTTTAAATGCTTTCATGGCACTGGTAACGGCAGACAGACCGGTGGTTACACTGTAGTACAGGTCTTTCTTTGCTTCCAGGTCAAGCTTTGCATCTTCCAGCATAATACCGCTCTCTTCATAAGCCGCTTCAGAAAAGCGTATCAGTTTGTTCAGGTCGCCAACAATGGGTGATACATTGTCAATGTATTCCCTGCAGCGCAGTACATTATTAGCATACAGGTCTGTTTGCCGGGTATTGCCTTTTTCCTGCTGCAGAATTTTTACCTTTTGTACATTCAGCTGCAGTTCTTTTTCCTTTTCATCCAGCTTTTGTACCAGCTCTGTTTGTTTGCCTTTGAGTTTGGAAGTTTGCTGGAACAGGGTGTTACGGTCTTTGTAACCCTGTTCAATTTTCAACTGAAGAATGTTGAAGGGGTTCAGCTCAATGGCCAGGCCAATGGTGTAATTGGCAATGAACTCAGAAAAGTATTTAAGCGCACGCCAGAACTTTTTGTTGGTTACTATCATCAGCAGTAATCCTAAAACAGTACCGCCAATGATGAGATTAACCAGGTTCCATGTTACAGTTACCAGCCAGGGCAAAACGAACGTGAGAAACAGGTAACCCAGCCCGGCAAAAAGCGAAACCCCGGTTACTGTGGCTGCAAGATTTTTGGGTTCTGAAAACCATTTGTTTTTTTTTGTTTGTTGCATGTTGTTGATCATGGTTGTTTTTTAATGGTGATGCATCTTGTGCAATGGGTTAAATAAATTGCTGAATCCTTTCAATGTCTTTTTCTATTTCAGCTTTTTTAGCAGCTGCATTTGTTTTGTAACTGCTGCTGTTGCCTGCAATTTTTTCTTCATTTTCCTTTACTTCCAGCTGCAGCAGCTGTACCTGGTTTTGCAGGTCGCTGATCTCGCGGGTGAGCTGTTCAATACGCAGCTGTTTAGCGGCCACCTCTTCCTGTTTGCCTTTTACTTTTTCAGCAAGCGCCGCATCAACAGTACTGCTGAAACTGGCTGCATCTTTTTCAAGCAGTTCGAGGTAGGTGTTTGCCGTGCTCAGCAGTGTCGCTTTGTTGAGCCCCTGTACACTTAAACCTGCAAATGCGGCAGCATATCTTGCACGCTCATCGGGGATGGATTGCATCGCTTTGATCATGCTTGCAAATTCAAAGTAGTCGGGCCCCGGCAGGTTGGCATCTTTGAACAGCTGTGTGAAATAGTTGCTGAACTTTTCGTTCACTGTTCCAGTAACCGGTTTATTGCCGTCACTCTTTGTGGATGGTTGTATCACTTCTTCCGCAGCAACTGGTTTTTTCTCTTCAGTTACTTCCACAAATGCGGAGAGGATTTTTTTTCCGAAACTTGCCATAGTGGTTATATTGTTTTGGTTATAAAATGCGCTTGTTTGGGGCAAGGCTCCGCCATTGCAGTGTTTAAATGCTTTTTTATTGTAAGCCTTGCTTATGGAAAATCAGTATACTATTCCGTCGGGGATAAGATATATGCCTGCATAAAAGTCGCTGTCGTTTTCAACGGCGTGCTGTTTTGAAGCAGATACATGCTTATCCTTTTTATGCGTGCAATGAATGTTTGCAATGCACATAGCGATAGTGATACAGGCAGTGAATACCCGTTTAATAAGTTTCATCTGTTACGATGGTTTGTTCGTTTTGGAAAGTACCTGGCTTTACAGCCGGGCAAATCTGTGAATGATCTTTACTGTTTGGAGATTGTTACAGGCTGGAGACTTCCGGTGGATTTTCCCTTAATCTGCAAAGGGTAAATACTTGTTCAAGAAAATGGATGTCGTTCATTGTAGTGGAGCAGTGCTCCTGTTTTGTTTTGATGGCGTAAAGATATAAGTGCGGCTGAAATCTTGAAGATGCCATTCGATATGAACGGGACTTGCGGTTTCACAAATGGTAAAGTATGTATGATGAATGGTATTTACCTTATCGCCACGGTTTCAGCGATTTAAACCTTGTTGCAAATAAGCCGGCTACATATTATTTCTTTTGTAAAAACTTCCGTTGTAACCAGTTCCTTACCGGCTCATCATACAATTTAAGGCAGGCGTAGGCCAGGGCGATACTGCCCGTAACCACTAATAAGGAAACCGGAAATGCCTGTTGCATTGAATATTGATGATCCACCACCCAGGCGGTATACCAGTAGATCAGCGGGTAATGCGTGATATAAATGGGATAGGAGATATCGCCGAGGAATTTGCTCAGGCTTTTTTGCCATTTCCCTTCAACGGTACCGCCTGCACCCAGTAAAACAATGGCAGGGAAAACGAAAATGATGATGAGTGATTCATAGAGGCCGTTCATCCACGGCTGTTCAGCTCCCCCGATCCTTGGGATACTCAGTACTGCCACTAACAGGATGCTGCACCATAAAAAAGCATTTTTAATATGCGGCAGTTTGGCTGCACGGCATAAAAGCAGGCCGGCAAAAAACGGGAACATAACCCGGGTGAGGCCTACGCGTATTTGCGTCAGGTCAAGTGACCAGCCACCAATCATATCACCCTTCACCGTTACGGCATAATGAACCAGTGCACCTGCGGATACAATAACAAGGATGCTGAGCAGTGTTTTGGAAAAGCGGCGTACAATTACTGCATAGAGTATGTTGGCTATATATTCGTAAAAAAGGCTCCAGGCCGGACCGTTCAGCGGGTAGGTTTCCTGCCAGCCGCGTATGTCCATCGATGGCGGCACCGGGATCATTAAACTGCCAATTACCATTGTCAATAACATTTTCCAAACCGGTACTTCACCAATTGCAGGGAAAAGAACGGCTGATTGCTGGAAATAAAAAAATAGGGCACCGATAATGCTCCCCATAACCACCATGGGCTGCAGCCGTATCAGCCTGCGTTTGAAGAATTCTTTGATGCTCATCTTTTCCCAGCGGTCGTCATACGCATACCCGATCACAAAACCAGAAAGCAGGAAAAAGAAATCCACGGCGAGGTAACCGTGATTGATTATTTGGAACAGGGGCCCTTTTGAATGGGCTTCAAAAGTGTGAAAAACAACCACCATAACGGCAGCCACGCCACGAAGTGCATCTAAAATAAGATAGTGAGGTTTATCAGCAAGCTTTTTTGTATCCATGTTTAAAAGTAAGAAATCTCCGAAACGGGCAAAATAATATTCATCCGCCCAGTTCAGATTACTTTTATCATGTCGTAGTTGTGGCCATAATACTCAAATTCACCGAGGATGGTAAAGCCATTTTTTAAATAATAAGCTACCGCATTTTTATTTGCCGCCTGCACACCACCCCATAAGATGATACGGTTGATACCCGATGCTTTTAAATCTGCAATAATAAACCTGAGCATGGCAGTTCCCAGTCCGCAGCCCTGCCAGTCATCACTTACTGAAGGTGCAAAAGTGCAATCTGTTTTTTCATCGGGGTGCAGGCCACAAGATTCCAGCCTTGGTTTATCATGTTGCAGGTAACCTGTTTTTACAATGGCATAAGCGACGATTGTTTCTTCCGGGGTACTCACGGCTGCATAGCCGGTATAGTGATTGCCTGCATATAACTGTTCCAGGGATTCTTTTTCATAGGCGTGCGGACCAAAACGTTTTTTTGTTTGGGGACTCAGCGCATGTAAATACCTTGACAGGTTATCCATATCTTCCAGCCGAAGCCGGCGCAGCAACACCGCCTGGTTATTTTTGAGTTGCAGGTTCATGCTACAATTTATAAAACAATTCCAGGCTTTCTCTTTAATTATTTTAAAGCCTGCATCTTTTTAATGTGTAAACAACTCTAACATAATTTTCACTTTTCAGGTATTAAATTCAGGTTCATCATTTATCCCAAAACCAAACATCATGAAACGACTCATTCTTTTAATGGGCGCCTGCGCCGGGCTTTATGCGTTTACAGAAGCACCACCTGCAAAAAAAACAGCCAGTCTGCCGGCACCGGTTGAAAACAGCAAGCTGCAATTTGGAACGCAGCAAAACGGCGGACCGGGCCGTATGCCTGCAATCATTTTTAAAAGCCAGGATTATTGCCGTGCCGAGCTGCCCGAATTTGAATTTGAGGTGCACTATACCGTGGTAAGCGCCACTGTATACTTTACCGGTCCAAATTTTAAGGGAGTTGAAAAAGGCAGGATCACCAGCAACAGCCTGAAGCCCATACGGCAGCTGATGGACCGCAGCGGTGCAGGAACCACGGTGGTATTTGATGATGTAAAAGTGAAAGGCCCCGATCATGAAGTACGTTCCATTGATGGATTAACACTTCAGCTGTTTTAGCAATTGCAGATAAAAGATCAAACGGTATTCAACTGCTGAACGTAATGCGACGCCACTGCTGCTGATGCAGGCACAACTGCCTGTAACCAAAAAAATCCCGGTGCAGAACCGGGATTTTTAAACAGGTGAGCATTAAGCTGAATGCTATTTAATGCCGTATTTGTATTTGTATTTTTCAAACAGCTGCTTCTGTTTGTTATCAAGATTCACCTGGCGTCCCTGGATAAAAGCGGCAGAAACAAGGTTGCCCTTCATGTCGAGTAAATCACCATCGCTGATCACAATATTGGCGTCTTTTCCTTTTTCAATGCTGCCGGTTTTATCATCAATGCCTAAAATTTTGGCGGCATTTAATGTAATGGCGCTAAGGGCTTCTTCTTTGCTTAAACCATAAGCCACGGCGGTGCCTGCATTAAATGGCAGGTTGCGGTTGCGGCTGTTGCCATCATCATCATTCAGTGCAAACAGCACCCCGGCTTTTTGCAGCATGGCAGGTGTTTTAAAAGGCTGGTCAACATCATCATCGGCCATTACCGGCAGACTGTGCAACTGGTCTAAAACAACTGCAATATTGTTTTGCTTCAGGATGTCTGCAATTTGCCAGCTGTCAACACCACCCACGATCACCACATCAAAACCAAATTCTTTTACAAAGTCGGCCGCCACCAGCATTTCCTTTACAATATTGCAGTGAATGAACAATTTTTGCTGTTTGCTGAACAGGCCCTTTACAGCTTCGTATTTCAGGTTTACACTTTCATGTGAGGCTTCTGCCTGGTAAGCTTTTGCCTCACGGAAAAAAGCTTTTACTTTTTCAATTTGGTCCAGCCCGCGTTTTACGGGATCCTCGTTGCTCTGCTGTGCGCCTCCAAATCCGCCAAAACCACCACGGCCACGCTGGCGGCTTAATAAAGAAGGCATATTGAAGTGCACACCATTGTCTGTTTTGTAAGCGGCGTCTTCCCAGTTCCATGCATCCAGCTGTACCACGGAAGATAGCCCGGAGATAATGCCGCCATCAGGATAAACATTGGCCAGCAAAATGCCATTTGGCCTGAGTGTATTGGTTACTTTACTATCGGTATTATACGCCACAATGCTGCGGATGCTGGGGCTGATATCACCCAGTTCACTGGCATCAATGGTGGCACGAACAGAAGGAACTTCAACTAAACCCAGTTGTGTGCTGGTGAGTATCAGTCCGGGGTAAACATGTTTGCCCTTGCAGTCGATGGTTTTACCACTGGCGGCCACGCTGTTGCCAACTTCGGTTATTTTACCGTTGGCAAATACCACGCTGCCATTTTCAATTACCTGGCCATTGCCCACATGAATGGTGGCATTGGTGAGCGTGATGGTTTCTTTTTGCGGGGGAGCCGGGTAAACGGTTTCCTGGGCAGTGGCCGTTGCAATGATGCAGGCCGTTACGCAGTATGTCAGTATTTTTTTCATTGTAAAATTTTCATTGTTAATTTTTAATTGCCATTGTTTCCGTCGTCATTCGCATCATCTGCATCAATCGCCAGTAAACCATGACTATGGTAATGGTCCATACAATTATGAATTATTTCAAACCGGGGCCTTGCACGCTGGAAATTACGCTGACCACCAGGCGTATCGCCGGATGATTTTTTTGCAGCAGCCAGTTTTGCGATCAGCCTTGTTTTTTCTGCTGCATTGCGTTTGCGCAGTTCCATGTCTTTATCACGGTCAAAATAAATTGTGCCGTCAACAATGGTGGTTTGCGCTTTTGCATAAATACTCAGCGGATTGTCGGTCCAAATAACAAGGTCGGCATCCTTACCCACTTTGATACTGCCCACCTTACTGTCAACATGCAGCATTTTTGCCGGGTTGATGGTAACCATTTTCAAAGCCTCTTCTTCTGTAAGGCCGCCATATTTAATGCTTTTAGCGGCTTCCTGGTTCAGCCTGCGGGCCATTTCCGCATCATCAGAATTGATGGCAACATTCAGTCCCGCTTTGTTCATGATATAAGGATTGTAGGCAATGGCATCCACCACTTCCATTTTATAATTCCACCAGTCGCTGAACGTACTGGCATTGGCGCCATGCGTTTTCATTTTATCGGCCACTTTGTAACCTTCCAGGATATGCGTGAATGTGTTAACGGGGAAGCCGAATTTTTCTGCCACTTTCATGGTGGCATTGATCTCACTCTGCACATAACTGTGGCAGGTGATAAAACGTTTTCTGTTCATAATCTCCACGAGCGCATCCAGTTCCAGGTCTCTCCTTGTACCCGCCGGGTTTGCTTTCATGGCTTTTTGATAATCACTTGCCCTTTGGAAAGCATCTGTTAAAACCTGTTCAACACCCATTCTTGTATCGGGGAAGCGGGTATTGCCCTGCGTGCTGGCACTGCGCTTAACGTTTTCGCCCAATGCAAATTTGATAAAGGGATCAGCGCCTGCAAATTTCAGTTCTTCTGCGTTCACACCCCAGCGGAGTTTTATTAATTGTGTTTGCCCGCCAATGGTATTTGCAGAGCCATGAAGAATATGCGAGGTGGTAACACCGCCGCTTAACTGGCGGTAGATATTGATGTCTTCGGGGTTCAGGTTATCTGCAATCCGCACTTCGGAGGTAACACTCTGGCCGCCTTCGTTGATAGAAGCTGCAGCAATATGGGAGTGCTCATCAATGATACCCGGGCTAACATGTTTACCGGTGGCATCAATCAGTTTTGCAGTGGGGTCCGTTAAGTTTTTGCCAACTGCCGCGATCTTTCCGTTCTTCACCAAAATATCGGTGCCTTCCAGTTTGCCGGCAGCATCACTGGTCCATACAGTGGCATTTTTAATCAGGATATTTTCCTGTTTGGGAGCCTCTTCCCAGCCAAAACTTACAAACGGGTAGATTATTTTCCCGGAGGTAACAGGTGTTTTTGCTTTGGCACTGTCGGATTTTATTTCAGGCGCATGATCATAAATGGCCGTCCATGTAAACGTATTGCCATCCCCGTCGCGGCCCATACCGGTCCATGTATTGCCGCTGGCGATACCGCTGTAGTTTACATCTTTTGCATTGGAGCCGCGGCCTTTTGTAAAGCTCAGCTTCACCTGTTTGCCGTCATAGCTGTATTTGCCGGTAGTGGTATCGCTGCTGATAAAACTGGCAGCTCCGCCGTCTTTCAGATCCAGTGTAAAATTTTGTGCATTGCTTGCAGTAAGTTTATACGAGCCTTTTACGTCGTACCAGGCATCTTCTTTTACCGCGTTTTTAATACCCTGTGTCCAGTTTTGCAATATCACCGTTTTCTCTGCAAATACTGGTCCGCTGGTGATGATAAAGCTGGCGATCTTTCCATTGTCCAGGCTGCCCACTTTATCATATACACCTGCAAGTGTGGCCGGTGTTTTGGTCAGGGCATCAAGGGCCTTCGCTTCTGTTAAACCATATTCAATGGCTTTGCGCAGGTTAGGAAAGAAATCGGTGAGACTGGATAAGTCTGCTGCAGAAAGACAAAAGCTGATACCTTCCTTTTCAAAAGCGGCAGCATTGCCTGGAGCCATTTCCCAGTGTTTCAGGTCATCCAGCCCTGTAAAACGCAGGTCGTTGGGATCATCCACATCCATGGCCGCAGGATAATTCAGTGTAAGAATATATGCAGCTTTGGTGGCTGCGATATCTTTAATGCGCTGGTATTCGTTACCGCCGCCTTTAATAATATACTGCACGCCGAATTCATCCCCGATTTTATCTGCCCTTAAGTCATTCCATTTATCACCTGCATCAAAAATCTGTGGCAGGCCCTGGTTTTCGTTCCATGATTTTAAGGAAAGGTTTACTCCTTCTTTCGCGGTTTGTGCAGGGGGGGCGCTTTTATACCATTGTGCATCCAGGTAAGTCTGGCGCAGCAATGCGATCATGCCCATCATGCTCCCGGGATAGCTTTGGGTGGAAGTGCCTTTGTTAAACGAATAAAATGCGGCAGCCTTTTCTTTCAGCAGGGTGAAATTGTCGGGCTGGGTGGCCAGGCTCACCACGGGGCCTGTACCCCGTGCAATACCATCTTTCTGATGGGTAAGCACGGTGCCAAAGCCAATATCACGGAGTGTTTTTGCTTTGGTATCATCACCGGTAAAAATTTTACTGCCATCCACATCACTTTTAATGGCCTGGTTCCATCCATAAGCTCCCTTGGTATTATTGGTTAACTGCTGGCGTGCAAAAAAATTGCCGTCCCTTGCAGGCGGTACCGGTGCCGTGATGCCATAATCACTGAAAATATCAATGAATGAAGGATAGATGTATTTGCCCTTGCAGTCGATCACCACGGCATCTTTAGGAATATTCACTGTTGTGCCCACATTTTCAATTTTACCCTGTTTTATCAGCAAGGTGGCGTTTTGAAGGGTGGTGGCGGCGTCTTTAACGATGGTGGCATTGGTAAATGCATAATACCCGCTTCTGGGGTTTGCTACATCGTTGGCCGGGAAAGTGCTCTGTGCTTTCAGTTGCAAACCCGCGGTTATGCAAAAAAGCAACGCTGTCCAAAGTTTTAGTTTGTGCATGTTGGGAGTTTTGGTATTAAGATAGGGCAATAAATTTAGGGAATGATTTTGAATATCCTCCTGCCATTGATGGAATAAGTAATGGTGATGATGTATTTTTGTCCCTCAATTGATAGTATGAATATTGCAGCTTATATCGACCATACGGTTTTAAAACCCACCACTACGGTGGCGGATGTTGAAAAACTGTGCAGCGAAGCAAGGGAAAATGGTTTTGCCGCAGTTTGTGTGCCGCCGCTGTTTGTAAAAAAGGCAAAAGAATTCACAAAAGGTTCGGCTGTAAAAACAGCTACGGTAATTGGATTCCCCTTTGGTTACAGTGCCATTGAAGCCAAGCTGGCCGAAACGGTACTGGCGATTGTAGACGGGGCAGATGAACTGGATCTCGTGATCAATATCAGTGCGATCAAAAACAACGACTGGCAATTCCTGGCTGCAGAGATCAATACGATATTGCCGGTGGTAAGGCAAAAGGGCCGGGTGATAAAAATCATCATCGAAAGCGGTATTTTAACCGATGAGGAAATTATCCGCTGCTGCGATTTATACGGGGCCGCCGGGGTTGATTTTATGAAAACCAGTACGGGGTATGCAGAGAAGGGGGCGTCGGTTCATGCGGTGGCGCTGATGCGCAGGCACCTGGCAGATGCCGTTAAAATCAAGGCCAGCGGCGGTATAAAAAGCTATACATTTGCCGCCGAACTCATTGCTGCGGGTGCCAACAGGCTGGGATGCAGCAGCAGTGTACAAATCGTTAAAGAAGCTGCCATGCAGCAGTGATGGAATAATTTTTGCAGACAACAGGATATGAAAAAAATAATTATAGCAACGCTCTTACTTTGCGCCGCGTTTGCTGTACAGGCGCAAACCACAGTACCGGTTAAAAAAACGGTTACAGATAAACCGGCGGTGGTGCCTGCCGATACGGTGGTTACAGGCAAGGTAACCGTGGTGCGTGATGCCAGGCTGGATATTTTGGGAAAGAAGGAAGCTGAATTCAATGCGGTTTCTGCCCTGGGCCCCCGGGCCGCAAAAGGTTACCGGCTGATGGTGCTTAACAGCAACGACCGTAATTATGCCATGCGGGTGCGGGGGCAATTACTGCAGAATTTCCCCGATCAGAAAGTATACATGAGCTTCCAGGCGCCGTTCATTAAACTCAAATTCGGGAATTTTTTAGACAAGGATGATGCAGAGAAAATGAAGAAACAGCTGGTGGCGCAAAAAATAGTTACCAATAATATTTACGTGGTGCCCGATGTGATAGAAGTGAAACCTGATAAAAACAAAGAAGGAGACACGGAGTAAAACAGGTCAGCGCATTTAAAAGAGTTTCGGAAACGGAACTCTTTTTGTTTTAATTTACATCCAGAATCTGAGTTATGCTGAAAGAAAAAATACAACAACTGGCAAAAGAATATGCTGCTGAGTTTATTGAAGTGCGCCACCAGCTCCATGCCCATCCTGAATTAAGCTATAAAGAATTTGAAACCTCAAAATTTGTACAGCAAAAACTGCAGGGCTGGGGTATACCTTTTACCGTAATGGCCACCACCGGTGTGGTGGGTTTGATTAAAGGAAAAAATCCCGCTAAACAGGTCATCGCATTGCGGGCCGATATGGATGCCCTTCCCATACTGGAAGAAAACGATGTGCCCTACCGTTCAAAGAATGCAGGGGTAATGCATGCCTGCGGTCATGATGTGCATACCACCTGTTTGCTGGGCGCCGCAAAAATTTTGAATCAACTCAAAGAGGAATGGGAGGGAACCGTAAAACTGATCTTCCAGCCCGGAGAAGAAAAGAACCCGGGTGGCGCCAGTTATATGATCGCGGAAGGCGTGCTCGAAAACCCGAGACCGGATAAGATTTTCGCATTGCATGTGCATCCAGGTATGGAAGCAGGCCAGCTGAGTTTTCGTTCAGGCATGGTAATGGCCAGTGCCGATGAATTATATATCACCATTAAGGCAAAAGGCGGACATGCCGCATCACCGCATTTAACTGCGGATACCATTTTAATTGCATCGCAGCTTATTGTAAGCCTGCAGCAGATCGTAAGCCGTAATAATAATCCTTTCAATCCTTCTGTACTGTCCATCACTTCTTTCCAGGGCGGTAACACCACCAATGTAATTCCCAGCGAAGTGAAACTGATGGGCACTTTCCGTGCCATGAATGAAGCATGGCGTTTTAAAGCACATGAGCTGATCAGGAAACATACGGTTGAGCTGGTAAGCACAATGGGTGCTGCAGCCGAAATAAAAATTGATGTGGGTTATCCTTTCGTGCTCAATGATGAAAAACTGCATCCTCTTGCCGTTGCAAAAGCAGTGGAATATATGGGTGCAGAAAATGTAAGTGAAACGGAACTGCGCATGGGTGCCGAAGACTTTGCCTATTATTCGCACCAGTTGCCTGCATGTTTTTTCAGACTGGGCGCCGGCAACAAAGCAAAGGGTATTACCAGTGGTGTGCATACGCCCACGTTTAATATTGATGAAGCAGCCATTGAAGTGGGGATGGGAGTGATGGCATGGCTGGGGATAGAACACTGATGACACAGGTTGAAGTGTTAAACAATGATGTGATAAGTGAAAATCAGTTTTATCAGTTTAACCAGTGTTCCATCCATACTTAAAAAAGTAAAAAAAGTCTGTATGAAAATAGCATTTCATGGTGCCGCACGTACCGTAACCGGAAGCAAGCACCTCATCTCACTTACCAACGGCAAAAAATATTTGCTCGACTGCGGCATGTTCCAGGGTATGGGCAGGGAAACGGATGCGCTGAACCGCAATTTTGGTTTTGATGTAACCGAGGTTACGGCGATGATTTTATCACATGCGCATATTGATCATTGCGGACTGGTGCCTAAACTGGTGGCCGATGGGTACAAAGGAAAAATATATTGCACACCTGCAACAAAGGAACTGGCGGCCGTATTGATGGAAGACAGCGCAGGCATCCAGGAAAATGATGTGAAATATGAAAACAAACGCCGGGCACAGGAAGGGCTTCCTTATTTAAAACCCTTATACACCACCGACAAAGCGCTGGCTGCAGCAGACAGCTTTGTAAAAGTGGATTACAACACCTGGTTTACGGTGGATGAGCATATAGAAGTATTGTTCACAGATGCCGGTCATATTATTGGCAGCGCCGCCGTGCACCTTAAAATTAAAGAGAATGGTAAAACAACCCGTCTTACTTTCAGCGGCGATGTGGGCCGTTACAGAGATGTAATCCTGAAATCACCGGAAGTATTTCCACAGGCGGATTATATACTGCTTGAATCCACTTATGGCAATAAACTGCATGATACAGCTGTAACCACTCCCGACCAGATATTGCAATGGGTGGAAAAAGCCTGCATTCAAAAAAAGGGCAAGCTCATCATCGCAGCATTCAGCGTGGGACGCACACAGGAAATATTATATGCGCTGAACCAGCTGGAGCTGGAAAGAAGATTGCCCGAGCTGCCGTATTATGTCGACAGCCCCCTGAGTGTAAAAGCCACCGAAATCATAAAGAGCTACCCGAAGTATTTTAATAAAACCATCCAGAAAGTACTGGAAAGCGATAATGATCCGTTTGGATTTAAGGGATTGAAATTTATCAAGTCGGTGGACGAATCAAAGATGCTCAATTTCCGCAACGGTCCCTGCGTCATCATTTCTGCCAGCGGTATGGCTGAAGCAGGAAGGGTGAAACATCATATCAGCAATAATATTGAAAACAGCCGCAACACGATTTTGCTCACCGGGTATTGTGAACCCAATTCTTTGGGGGCAAGGCTGCAGAGCGGTGTAAAAGAAGTGAAAATATTTGGTGTGATGCACGAGGTAAATGCCGAAGTGGGCAGCATACACAGCATGAGTGCCCATGGCGACTATGATGATCTTTGTCAGTTTTTAGCCTGCCAGAATCCCCGTGAAGTACAAAGATTATTTCTTGTACATGGTGAATACAATGTGCAGCAGGACTTTAAGCAAAGGCTGATGAAGAAAGGCTATGAAGTTGAAATTCCTGAACTTCATTATGAGGTTGGGTTGGGATAGAAAAAGGGTTTATATTTATAAAAAACTTTATGAAACGCCCCGCCCTAACCCTTGCATGTGCCCTGCTTTCATTCGTACTAAGCGCTCAGGATTTTAAAAAATTACCCGCATTTGGAGACGTTACCAAAGAAGAACTGCAGCTAACGGAATGCAGTTTTGACAAAGGCGCTGCCGCCATGGTTATTTTCAATGAAGGTGAATCTTTTTTTCAGCTGAACCAGACTTCCGAAGTAAATCCATTTTTCAGGCAGACTGATTTCCGCATCCGCATTAAAATATTTAACCAGAAAGGTTTTGACCAGGCCAATATCAAAATACGCTATCCGTCTTACGATAAAACCATTTCGATTGTAAAATTTTCTGCGCAAACCTATAACCTCGATGCTTCAGGAAATATCGTTAGTACGAAGGTGGATAAAGCTTCCGTTTTCGATAAAAAGATCAATAATAATTATTCAGAAAAGTCATTCGCATTTCCTGATGTGAAGGCGGGCAGTGTGATTGAATATAAATACACGCTGGATAACGCATCAGAAGGCATCTGGTATTTTCAGAAACCGATCCCGGTGCAGTACAGCAGGTTTATTGTAAACTTCCCGCCCGAACTGGTGGTGGCGGTAACACCGGTTTGTTCCATGCCTTTTGAACGGGCCAGCAGCGACCGTAAAGGGTCGGGCAATTACAGCTGGTATACGATGCAAAATATTCCCGGCCTGGCAGATGAACCATTTATGAGTTGCCGTGAAGACTACCTGCAAAAATTACAAATGCAGATCACCGCACTGGATTTTCCGGGCATACCAAGAAGAAACTTATTATCCAGCTGGCCCATGGTGATCAGGCGGATGGTGGAGCATGAGTATTTTGGCCGGCAGCTGAAAAGGGAAATTCCCCGTACTGCAGACCTGGATGCCATGTTAAAACAACTTACCGATCCCTACCAGAAAATGACCACCATTCATAATTACGTACGCAATAATATGGAATGGGATCACTATTACGGTATCTGGGCACTCGATGGTGTAAAGAGCGCCTGGAAAGATAAGAAAGGAACAAGCGGCGAGATCAATCTCATACTCATCAACCTGCTGAAAGATGCGGGTCTGAATGTAAACCCCATACTGGTGAGCACTAAATCAAACGGGCTGGTGAATATAGCCATTGCTGATGAAGACCAGTTTGACAAAGTGCTGGCACATGTTACCATTGGTGATAAATACTATGTGCTGGATGCCACTGAAAAAACCACCCCTTCCAATTTAATACCACTGGAAGTAATGTTGTCTGAAGGACTGCTGATTGCCAAACCCGAAAGCTATGAATGGGGATGGAAAACTTTATGGGATGACAGTCATGCCTATAAAAGAACCGTTTCACTCAATGCCGAAGCGGATACAAATGGTAACCTGAAAGGTGCTGCCAAACTGGTGGCCAATGATTATGAAAGATGCAGGCTGCTGCCTGAAGGCAAAAAAAGCATCGGCAGTATCAGCAACAGCTTTAAAGACCTGAAGGGTATTACCATCGACAGCATCAGCACAGAAAATGCGGAAGTGGATTCATTGCCGCTGACTGAAAATATTTATTTCCAGAGCAAGGGCAACAGCTCGGGTGGTTACAAATATTTTTCGGTGAACCTTTTTACCGGGCTTGAAAAAAATCCCTTTTTAGCTGAAGACCGTGCTACAGATATTTTTTACAGTGCCAACCAGGATTACGAGATCAACGGGCTTGTATTTATCCCGGAAGGTTATACAATGGAAGAGTTGCCCAAAAGCCTGCGCATGATCATGCCTGATACCAGTATTTCATTCCTCAGGCAATCGGTATATAATGCAGGCATTTTGAATATCCGCTACAAACTGCAGTTCAGGAAACCATTTTTTGCAAAAAGTGAATACCCGGAATTCAGGGAGTTTTATAAAAAATTATTTGACCTGCTTAATGAGCAATACGTATTCAGGAAAGAGAAATAATCAGCTGAACCTTTCCACCCTGAATGCGCTGATGTCTACTGTAGTGGTTTTGCGCTGCAGTATTTCGCTCACAATTTTTCCTGTGCCGGTGCCCATGGATATGCCCAGCATGGCATGGCCACCGGCAATTACCAGGTTGTCATAATCTTCGTGTTTGCCAATATAGGGCAGTCCGTCGGGTGTAACGGGCCGCAGGCCATTCCATATTTTGTCTGCGGGGGGGAAATCAATTTTCAATCCCGGGTAAAAATCTTTGGCAGAGCGGTAAATGCCTTCCATGCGTTTTACCAGTACTTTGTTATTGATGCCGCTTAATTCCATCGTGCCGCCAATGCGGAGCGCTTGTCCCCAGGGTGTAATGGCACAGCGGCCATCCACGAGTATAGCAGGATATTTTATATTTTTTTCAACATATGGATAGGTATAGCTGTATCCTTTACCCGGCTGCAGTAATAATTTTATACCGAGTTTTTTCGCCACAAGCGGCAGCCAGCTTCCTGCAGCCAGTATTACCTGCCGGCAGCTGATCTTTTCTTTATCTGTGATGATGGCGGTTACCTGCCGGCCACTTTTTTCAAAACCGGTAACCCTTGTATTGAGTTTGAACTGCACCCCTTTTGCTTCCAGGTGTTTTTTGAGTGCAAGCATCATTTTGCCGGGATGAAAATGACAATCATCTTTAAACAATACGGCCCCTGCCACATCGGTTTCCACATCAGGCTCCAGTTGCTGCACTTCCTCCCGTACCAGGCGGCTTACCTTTAAGCCCAGCGCCTCTGCTTCATCCGCCATATGAAATTCGTGCTCCAGTGTTTTGGGTTGTTTGCACATCATCAGGCAGCCGATGGTTTCCATATCGAATGTATCGCCCAGGTCGTTGCGGAGCTCATCCACAAGGCTCCTGCTCAGCTGCAGCAGGTTATTAAGGTGCGGTACGTTTTTTTCCACGGTGGCTGCATTGCTGCTTTTCCAGAATTTTATGCCCCATTCAATGAGTTCGGTGCTGAGCCTTGGCTTAATATAAAAAGGAGAGGAGGAGCTGAGCATCCACTTTAAGCCCTGTGAAATAATACCAGGACTGGCAAGCGGCACAAAATGGCTGGGCGAAATATAACCCATGTTGCCAAAGGAGCAGTTGTCGGTGATATCACCACTGTCAATTACTGTTACACTAAATCCGGCCTTGTTAAGGTAGTAGGCGCCTGATAAACCAATCACACCACCACCAACGATAGTTACATCCATTTTCTACGAAGCAGTTTGTCTTCAAAAAATTGTTGCGTGATTTTTCTAAGGCCTGAACACTAAGAGGATGTAATTTACGGCGCAAATTTCAAATAACCTGAAAGCCCAACGCATAAGGGTCGTCGTCAGTGTCGATCGAAATGATATTGTGCCCGTAAATTTTCGCCCATCCTTCAATGCTTGGTTTAATGGCCGGTATTCCGTTTATACTGGTTTCTTCTTCGATCCTGCCCGTAAATGTACTTCCAATGATGCTTTCATGAATAAAAAGATCACCGGGTTTTAATTTGCCCATGGCATACCATTGTGCCATACGTGCAGAAGTGCCCGTGCCACAGGGACTGCGGTCAATGGCTTTGTCGCCGTAAAAAACGGCATTCCTCGCAGTGGATGCCTTGTCAAGCACTGCGCCGGTCCATAACACATGGCTGCAACCCCTGATGGTATCATTCAGCGGGTGAACAAATTCATATTTTTCATTGATGTTTTTTCGCAGTTCCCTTGCCCAGGCAACCAGTTTGTCTGCTGTATAATGTTCCAGTCCTTTAAAATTTTGCTGTACATCCACAATGGCATAAAAGTTTCCGCCATAACTCACGTCGATCACCAGTTCGCCCAGTTCAGGACATTGGGCCGTTAAGGAAGCTGAATGCAGGAAAGAAGGCACATTGGTAAGTTTTACACTTTTTACTTTGCTGCCTTCCATTTTATATTCGATCAGTACCAGTCCTGCCGGCGCTTCCATACGCACCATACCCGGTGTTTTGGGCTGAATCAGTCCTTCTTCAATGGCGATGGTGATGGTGCCAATAGTACCATGGCCGCACATGGGCAGGCAACCGCTGGTTTCAATAAATAAAACCGCCACATCATTGGCGGGGTCATGCGGCGGGTACAGGATGCTGCCGCTCATCATATCATGACCGCGGGGTTCAAACATCAGCCCCTTTCTTATCCAGTCGTATTCTTTTAAAAAATGCTGTCTTTTTTCACTCATATTACTGCCATACAGTGCAGGGCCTCCTTCCTTTACAAGGCGTACGGGATTGCCGCAGGTATGCGCATCGGTGCAGGTAAATGTTTTCTTCATTACAATCATTACATTTGTTATGCAACTTAATCAATACGGCCCATAAACGGGGATTCAATTTTATGTTTTAGTGATACGATTGATTCATTCTTAAAATATGCCGTAAGAAAGGTGCCGTTTTTTCTTTAATAACATTCTTGCTGTATGGAACAATATGGAAAAATATTGCTGATTGCCATGCCCGCATTTTTATTGCTGGTATTATTTGAAAAATGGTACGGATGGAGAAAAGGAAATGATACGGTGCGGAATTTTGATATGATCTCCAGCCTTGCATCCGGGGTTACCAATGTTACCAAGGATGTGCTGGGACTGGGTGTTTCCATCATCACTTATTCCTGGTTGCTGGAGCATGTCGCAATTACGCATATCAAAGCCACCTGGCTGGTATACCTGGTTACCTTTATTGTACTCGATTTTGCAGGCTACGTGGTGCACCTGGTAGATCATAAGTTCAATTTTTTCTGGAATGCGCATATCATACACCACAGCAGCGAGGAGTTTAACCTGGCATGCGCCCTGCGCCAGAGTGTCTCTGTTTTTGTAAAACTTTTTGTGATCCTGTTGCTGCCCGCCGCTTTACTGGGTGTGCCGGCTGAAGTAATTGCCATCGTGGCGCCCCTGCACCTGTTTGCACAGTTCTGGTATCATACCCGGCATATTGGAAAAATGGGTTTTCTCGAAAAAATCATTGTAACACCTTCGCATCACCGGGTACACCATGCCATCAATAAAGAATACCTGGATAAAAACCTGGGACAGATACTGATCATCTGGGATAAACTCTTCGGTACATTCCAGGAAGAATTGAAAGAAGTGCCGCCTGTTTATGGCATCACCCGGCCTGCACAAACCTGGAATCCCATCAAGATCAATTTCCAGCATTTATGGTTGTTAATGAAGGACGCATGGCGTGCAAAAAACTTTTATGATAAAATCCGTATCTGGATGATGCCCACGGGCTGGCGTCCTGCAGATGTGGAGGCAAAATATCCTGTGTACAAGATTGAAGATGTATATCATTTTTCAAAGTACAGCACGCCTGAAACAAAACCCATGCTGGTTTGGTGCTGGATTCAAATGATCGTACTCCTGCTTTTTGTAAGCTACCTGTTTGGCAATATTGCGCCCATTGGAAGCCCGGGTATTTTTTATTACGGGGCATTTATCTTCCTGTTTGTATATGCTTTTACCGAACTGATGGATGGCAGCCGTTACACGGTTTTATGGGAGCTGCTGAAATGTGTGGCTGCGGTAACATATATCATTGTTTCCGGCGACTGGTTTGGCATGAATAATTATTTTACAGCTGCGGGCTATATTATTATGGGATACTTCGTCCTTTCTTTTTTTGTAACACTCCGGCTTTCACGGCAGCATAAAAAACCGGCCGCAGTTGCGCAGCCGGTCTGAAATATTGATACATGATTGTTTTACAGCTTTGGCAACACCAGCCTGGTTGCAATACCATCATTGATAATCTTTAAAATTCTTTCCCTTTCTTCACCCACCAGTGTTAAACGGGGAGCCCTCACATACTCGGAGCCAATGCCGGTTTGTGTTTCGGCCAGCTTGATGTATTGTACCAGTTTGGTATGAATGTCAAGTTCCAGCAATGGCATAAACCAGCGGTAGATCGCTATGGCTTCATCCAGGCGGCCGGCTTTTACCAGTTTGTACAATACCACTGTTTCTGCAGGGAAAGCACATACCAGTCCTGCCACCAGGCCATCCGCTCCCAGCAGCAGTTCTTCCACAGAAAGTGTATCCACGCCGCATAAAATTTTAAGACGGCTACCAAAGCGGTTCTTCAGCCTGGTTACATTGGTAACATCCCTTGTACTTTCTTTCACTGCGGTAATATTGCTGCAGGCAACCAGTTCGGCAAACATATCCAGGGTAACATCCGTTTTATAATCTACGGGATTGTTGTAGATCATGATGGGGAGGTCGGTGGCGTCTGCAATGGTTTTAAAGTAAGTAACTGTTTCGCGGTGATCGGTTTTGTAGCGCATGGGTGGTAAGGCCATCAGTCCTTCGGCGCCCCATTGTTTTGCAAATGCAGCCTGTTCCAGCGCTGCGCTGGTGGATCCTTCAGCAATATTGAGGATTACAGGAATTTTGCCTTCACATTTTTCCACTGCAAATTTTATCAGTGTTTCTTTTTCGGCAGTGGTAAGGGTGCTTGCCTCACCGAGGGTGCCGCCCACAATAATGCCGCTCACACCGGCGGCTATTTGTGCATCCAGGTTTTTTTTGAAAAGGGGAAGATCCAGTTTATCATCACTGGTGAATTTGGTGGTTAGTGCAGGAATCACGCCTGTCCAGTCAAGTGCCATGCTGTTAAGAGTTTTTTTGATTATAAAGAGCCGCCTTCAACCAGGGTGGCGTCAACGGTTAAATTTTGTATAAAGGTACTGCCTGAGAGGCAAATCATCATTCTCGAAAATGCCAGTTTTCCGAGTTTGGAACCGCTGGTCTCCACGTAAGTGATTTCGGGAAAATATAGTTTTGGTATTTCGCCATTGCTGATCGTGATAACAGCAATATCACCGGGTACCTGGAGGTTTTTCCGCTGGATCGCTTTCATCACACCCATTAATATCTCATCACTCATGCAAAAAACGGTATCGGGCTTATCTTTTAAGTGAAGCAGCATCTGTTCTTCTGCCTGTAAAGTGCTCGAAGCTGTGTCTGTTATTATTTTTGTTTTATTGCCATGGTCGTCGAATGTCTGTTTAAAAGCACCCAGTCTTTTTTTGGTGATGAGCAGGTTGGGGTTGCCAAACAGTGCCAGCACTTTCTTTTTCTTTTTACTGATGATCGCATTGGCCGCCAGCGTGGCAGAAGCCGCATCGGCCACACATACCTTATTGCAGGTGGGGTCTTCCGGTACCTTATCGAAAAAGATCACCGGCACACCAATATCTTTCAGTTTCAGGAAGGCTTCAATACCGGTGGTTTCGGGCGTAATGCAAACAAAAAGACCGGTAACACGGTTTTGCCTGCAAAGTTTGAGATTGGCAATTTCGGTGGCCGGGTCATCGCCGGATTGCAGTATCATCAGGGAATACCCGGCTTTCCTGCAGTCTTCTTCCACCGCAGCGATAAAGGCATTGTAAAAAGTATTGCCGATGGTGGGTATAATCAGCCCGAACAATTTGCTGTTGCTGGTGCGCAGGTTGATGGCATTGGCATTGGGCTCATAATCTAGCGTGGACGCGAGTTCCACCACACGTTGTTTGGTCTTGTCAGAAATATCCGGATGATCCTTTAACGCCCTCGAAATAGTAGAAATACTGAGGCCCAAAATCTCCGATATTTTTTTCAGGGTGGTATTATTCATAGCAGTCAATTCGCCCTAAAATAACAAAAGAATATTTACACAACAACCGTTTTCGCAAACAATTTCGCAAACGTTTGCGGGCAAATTGGCTTATAACGTGTATTTCCTACATTATTTTAAATGTACTTTTAAGTTCAGGATTTTAGGATTCTTTTAACGTTTGCAGCTATTTGAACCAAACAGCGGTCTGTTTGTTACAGATGATTGCTTTGATTTTAAGGCCTGATTTCCCGGCACTTAATTTTTCATTCCAAAAAACCAAACGATTATGCTTCTTGCTATTATGAGAAAGACTGCCATGCTATTGCTGGCAGTAATCGGGTTTACGGCATTTACAAAAGCCCAAAGTGTAAGTGGCACCGTAACCGATTCAAAAGGAGATCCCATCCCCGGGATTTCGATAGTTGTTAAAGGAACCACCAAAGGAACATCCACCGACACAAAGGGTGTTTTTAACCTGGCCGGTGTTACCAATGGTGCTACATTATTATTTACAGGTACTGGTTTTGCGGCACAATCCGTGAAGGTTTCAGGCTCTGTAATTAATATCACCATGACCACCAGCGCTGCCAACCTGAACGAAGTGGTGGTGGTGGGTTATGGTACCAGGAAGGTGAAAGACCTGACTGGTTCTGTAGCAGCATTGTCAGAAAAAGATTTTAACAAAGGCGTGATAGCCACTCCTGAACAGCTGATCCAGGGAAGAACACCCGGTGTGATCGTTACACCTTCCAGCGGTGAACCCGGTGCAGCGGCCACTATTACCATCAGGGGTTCCGCATCTATCCGCGGTAACCAGGCGCCACTGTATGTAATCGACGGTGTGCCTATCAGTGATGGAGGTACCGTAGGATCTGCAGCTGGTGTGGAAGGTTCCACTACTCCTAAAAACCCGCTGGCTTTTTTAAACCCTGCGGATATTGAAAGCATCACCATTTTAAAAGACGCCTCTTCAGCAGCTATCTATGGCAGCCGCGGTGCAAATGGGGTGATCCTCGTAACAACCAAAAATGCGAGGAGCAAGAGGGGAACATTCACTTTCAGCGCCAGCACGAGTATGGCAAAACCTGCCAGCCGTTATGACCTGCTGAATCCCAGTGATTTCCTTGCTGCAGTGAAAAAAGCCAATATTGATGCAGGTACCAGCCCGGCCGATGCCGCCGTTGCTGTTGCACAGGTGGATAAAGGATACAATACAGACTGGCAGGATGAAATTTTCAGAACAGCAGTTTCAAATAACCTGAACCTGAGCTGGGGTATCAATAAAAATGGTACCAATGTAAGGCTGAGCGGTTCATACGATAAGCAGGAAGGTATCATCAAAAACAGCGACCTGAAAAGGCTCACCGCAAGGGCGAACGCCTCTAAAAAATTCCTGAAGGATAAATTAAAACTGGAAGCGGCCATTACTGTTTCCAATACCAAAAGCAGCTACGCTCCCAATACCAATAATGCCGGTTACCAGGGAAGCCTGGTAGGTGCTGCCATCACATTCAACCCAACATTCCCGGTATATAATAAAGACGGTTCTTTCTACGATCCCAAAGATGGTAACAGGAACCCCGCAGAAATGCTCGCTTATTTTGATGACCAGGATAATAACAACCGTTTCCTCACCAGCCTGAACGCTTCTTACGAAATCAAAAAAGGACTGGTTTGGAAAACTACCCTGGGATATGATAAGGCAAAATCAGAAAGGACTTCTTTCTCTGATCCAAGGCTTGGTTCCAACGCATTTGGCGGTACTACCAGTGTATTCGGTGTTGATTATGGCAATGGTATTTTCGGTAACGGCCGTACCACCAGGCAGAATCTTGACCTGAAATCATTACTGCTCGAACACTCCCTGTCTTACGACAAAACTTTCAAACAATTCCACACAGTGAATGCGGTACTCGGTTATGCTTACCAGAGCACTGAGTCTGATTATGCCGGACGCTTTGGCTGGGGACTGAACAGCCCTGTGGTGAATGCGGGAGATGTATTTGTAAAAGACTTCAACAACTTTAAAAACTACAGGGACTTTATCCCCGGTTATTCTAAGGTTGAACTTCAGTCTTACTTTGGCCGTGTGAACTATTCTTATAAAGATAAATATTATGTAACCGGTACAGTTCGTATCGACGGTTCATCCAAATTTGGTAAAGACAACCGTTATGGTACCTTCCCTGCATTTGCGGTTAAATGGAATGTGCTGAATGAAAGCTTTGGCGCTTCGCTGGCCAAATTGTTCAGCAACCTGAGCATCAGGGCTAACTATGGTGTGCTGGGCAGCCAGGATGGTATAGGCCCATACGATGCATTGTACAGGCAAACCACCTGGTGGACAGATGCTGCCAATACAACCAAAGCAACATCAACTGACTTCTATGGTAATGATAAACTGAAATGGGAAGAAGCGGCCACTACAGGCCTGGGTGTTGACTTCGCTTTGTGGAAAAACAGGATCGCTGTTACAGTGGATTACTTCAACACCAAGCGTAAAAACCTCATCTTCTTTGCACCAACTCCGGGCGGATTCGCGCCTTCGGCTTATTACTGGATCAACCTGCCGGGTTATGTAAATAACAAAGGCTGGGAATTCAGTTTTGATATCAAGGCTGTTGAAACCAAGAAATTCAAATGGAGCGTTAACTATAACATGACCACGGTTAAGAACGAGGTGAAAGAACTGAAGCAGATCGTGAATACCGGTGCGGTAAGCGGACAGGGTTTAACCGGCGCGTATGCACAAACGATCCAGGACGGTTATTCCCTGTTTTCATGGAAAATGCCGGAATATTTAGGTTTGGATGGCAACGGTAACGCCCGTTATGCCGATGGAGCTAATGATAAGATCATGGGTAACGCATTGCCAACTTTCTTTGCAGGTTTAACCAACAACTTCTCACTGGGAAGATGGAGCCTGAGCGTGTTTGCAAACACTACCCGTGGTTTCTATGTATATAACAATACTGCAAACGCACTGTTCCTGAAAGGAAGTATCAAAACTGCCCACAACGTAACGTATGCAGTGGCTAACAGCAATGAAAACCCGATTAACCCGGGCAGTGTTTCCACGAGGTTCCTTGAAAAAGGTGATTTTATCAGGATATCCAATGCTAACCTGAATTACCAGTTCAATATGAAATCAAAAACAATCCGCACATTGTCTGCCTTTATCTCTGGTCAGAACCTGGCGTTGTTTACTGATTACAGCGGACTGGATCCTGAAGTAAACGTTGATAAGAGCATCAACGGTATTCCTTCAAGGGGATTCGATTATGCAGGTTATCCAAAAGCACGCACATTCACACTGGGTGTTAACGTAGGTTTTTAATTCATTACATAAAAACACAGCAATATGAAATCATCATTTAAAATAAATTTTATAAAAGGGTCACTGGCTGTTATGGCGATGGGAGCGATTGCCTCCTGTTCCAAATTGGAGCCAAAAGTAAAAGACCCGCTTTCTGTGGCAACGGTACAGGCTGGTACTGCACCCACGCCGCCTTCGTTATCCAAAGTGTACGAACAGCTGAACCAGCTGGTAACACAGGTAAACTGGTATGCGATGGAAGAACATACTACGGATGAACTGATCGGCCCCACACGCGGTACCGACTGGGATGACTTTGGAACCTGGCGTAAACTTCACCTGCATACCTGGGATGGTTCTCACAACCAGATCAATGATACATGGAACGGCCTGAACGGCGCCTTATTCCAAAGCACCCTGGTGGCTGAAACGGCTTCCGGCCAGACAAAGGCTGAAGCTCAATTCTTAAGGGCTTATTTCTCTTACCTGGTGTGCGATCTTTTCGGACAGGTACAGCACAGGCCCGCCACTGCCGCTGCTGATGTGATTCCTGAAGTGTTCACCCGCTCACAGGCTTGTGATTTTATCATTTCAGAATTGCAGGCTGCCATTCCTAACCTGCCGTCTTATACCCCGGGTACAAGAAGCAAGGCAACAAAAGAAGCCGCTAAATTCCTGCTGGCAAAAACACTGCTCAATAAAGCCGTGTATAAGCAGGATCCGGGTACGCCTGCCGGTCCTTATACTTTCGCCGCTGCTGATATGTCGCAGGTGATCACTTTGTGCAATGAAATTGCAGGCAATGCCAGCCTTTCATTGAACAACTACTACTGGGATAATTTTACCTGGAATAACGGTACCACTTCTACAGAAAATATCTTTGTTCGTAAAAACAGTGAAGGTATCAACGTGGTATGGGCCACCTGTATGGGTCAGCACTATGCACAGGCTCCCAGTGGCTGGAATGGTTTTACCACACTGGCTGATTTCTATAACACATTTGATGCAGCCGACGTAAGAAGGAATTCAAATGTACCGGGCTTTACCAGCCAGACTGGTGTAAATGCCGGTTTTCTGGTTGGACAGATCCAGGGTCCGTCAGGCGGACAAATCGGTGGTGCACTGGTTAACCTGAAAGACAGGAGCGGTAACCCGCTTGTTTTCACTTCTGATGTGAGCCTGTTCTTCTCAACAGAAACAAAAGGTATCCGTACCATGAAATACCCGCTGAACCCTGCCGAGATCAACGGTGGTGGCTGGGGAAGTTCCAACGACTTTGTGTTCTTCCGCCTGGCCGATGTAAGACTGATGAAGGCTGAAGCATTGCTGCGTGGCGGTACAGATCCCAATGCCGAAACTGCCACCAATATTGTAAACGCCATTCGTGCAAAAAGAGGTGTTGGTAACCTGGGTACTGTAAACCTTACCACGCTGCTGGAAGAACGCGGCCGTGAAATGTACCTCGAAGGATGGAGAAGGAATGACCTGATCCGCTTTGGTAAATTCAATGCGCCTGTTGGTGAAAGACCCAATGCATCTGCAGGTACAAAAGTGGTGTTCCCCATACCTAATATTGCACTCTCATCCAATCCTAACCTGAAACAAAATGCAGGTTACTAAGAGAAATTAATTTCTAAATGTTTTTTAATACAGCAAAGGCCATTTACTAATGGCCTTTGCTTATTTTTACAGGCCTGTATGTATAGATATTGCTTCCTGATTTTTGGCGTGCTTATTTTTTCCTGTAAAAAACCGGCTGCTCCTGTATTGTTTGACGAAATGAAGGAAACAGGCATCCAGTTTACCAATGCGATAAAGGAAACCAAAGAGTTCAACGTATTCAAATACCGGAATTTTTATAACGGTGGTGGGGTGGCAACCGGCGATCTCAATAACGACGGGCTGGCAGATGTTTTTTTTACAGCCAACCAGGGCGCAAACAAGCTGTACCTGAATAAGGGCAATTTCAGCTTTGAAGATATTTCAGCCAAAGCCGGTTTTGGCGATAAAAAACAGTGGAGCACCGGTGTGGTGTTTGCAGATGTGAATGCCGACGGCTGGCTGGATATTTATGTGTGCAATGCGGGCAGCATGTTTGATACCACATTGAGGCGGAACCAGCTTTTTATCAATAACAAAAACCTCACTTTTACAGAAAGTGCTGCAAAATATGGGCTTGATAACAGTGGTTACAGCACACAGGCCTCCTTTTTTGATTATGATATGGATGGGGACCTGGATTGTTTTCTTGTGAATAACAGCCCCATCCCGGTGAATGCACTCAACCATGCCAATAACCGCGACCTGAAAGATGGCGAGTGGGAAGTGGCCGATTTTTTAAAAGGCGGCGGCGATCATTTATACAGGAATGATAACGGGTATTTCAGGGAAGTGTCAAAAGAAGCCGGTATCCATGGCAGCCTGATCAGTCTTGGGCTGGGCGTAACCGTGAGCGATTTTAATATGGACGGCTGGCCCGATGTATATGTGTCAAACGATTTTTTCGAAAGGGATTATTTATACATCAACCAGCGCAACGGCGTTTTTAAGGACGAGCTGGAAACAAGGATGCAGCATACCAGCTATTCATCCATGGGGGCAGATGTGCAGGATATCAATAACGACGGCTTTCCCGATCTGTTTACCACCGATATGCTGCCCTCGGATGACAGGCGCCTGAAAGCAAACACCTCTTTCGATAATTACGACCAGTTTCACCTGAAACAAACAAGGGGTTTTTACAACCAGTTTACTCAAAATGCCCTGCAGGTGAATAATGGCGACGGGCATTTTTATGAAACCGCTTTTTACAGCGGTGTGGCCGCCAGCGACTGGAGCTGGGGCGCCCTGTTGTTTGATGCAGATAACGACGGGCTGAATGATATCCTCGTATGCAATGGTATTTACAGGGACGTGACCGACCAGGATTTTATTGATTTCTTTGCCAATGATGTGGTGCAGCAAATGGTGATGAAGGGGCAGAAGGAAGAAGTGAATAACGTGATCGATAAAATGCCCTCCACCCCAATTGCCAATAAACTGTTTCACAATACCGGTAATCTTAAGTTTGAAGATGCCGGGGAGAAGTGGGGCCTTTCACAAACCACGTTTTCAAACGGTGCTGCTTATGCCGATCTTGATAACGACGGGGATCTTGATATGATCATCAACAATGTGAACCAGCCTGCGCTCGTGTATAAAAATAACAGCCGGGAACAAAATCATCATAATTATATCGCCGTATCACTGGCCTACAAAACACCCAACCCTTTTGCTGTGGGCGCCACGGTAAAAGTATACCAGGGAAACCAGGTATTTACCAGGGAGCTGATGCCCAGCAGGGGGTTCCAGTCTTCGGTAGAATACAAACAGGTGATCGGTACGGGAAATGGCGGGGCAGATTCGCTTGTTGTTGCCTGGCCCGACGGTACAAGCAGCCATATCAGCAAGCCGTCCCTGAATACAGTAATAAAACTGCGTTACGACTCACAGCAAATAAACAGGGGCCTTCTGCAGCCTGCAGTACAAAAGATGTTTGACTCGCTTCCTGTGATATTTGACAAACACACCGAAGATGAATTTGTGGATTTTTATTTTGAAAGAAATATTCCCTTCATGTTATCCCGCCAGGGGCCTAAAACAGCCACAGCTGATGTAAATGGCGACGGGCTTACGGATATTTTTATTGGCGGTGCAAAAGGGCAGGCATCTCAATTGTACCTGCAAACCGCAAATGGTTTTGTAAAAAAAGAAACACCTGATTTTAAAACATTCTCTTTTAATGATGTAACTGCGGCTGTATTTTTTGATTGCGACAAAGATGGTGATATGGATTTGTTTGCCGGCGGCGGTGGTAATTTCAGTGCCGAAGCACAGGGCAATTACCAGAACCTGCTTTATATCAATGATGGCAAAGGCAATTATTCGCTGAAGCGGGGGGCATTGCCGCTCAGCAGTACCAACTGCGGTGCCGTGCTGGCATTTGATTATGATAAAGACGGTTACACGGACCTGTTTATCGGCAGCCGCAGTGTGCCGCAGCAATATGGTAAAACACCGCAGAGTTATTTACTGCACAATGACGGAACAGGACATTTTGAAGACCTGACTGATAAAGTTGCACCGGCAATGAAAAAGCCAGGTATGATCACCGGGCTTGCTGCCGCTGATATCAACGGGGATAAAAAGGAAGAACTGATCATAACAGGCGAATGGATGAGCCCTCTTGCATTTTCATTTAACGGTCAGCAATTTGTTGCTGTAAAAACCGGACTTGAAAATTATGATGGCTGGTGGCAAACCATCCAACTGGCCGATACGGACAATGACGGCGATATGGATATGGTGCTGGGTAATATGGGTGATAATTTTTACCTGCAGGCAGGTGAAAATGAACCGGTAAAAATATGGATGAAAGATTTTGACCAGAACGGCTCCGTGGATAAGATATTTACAAAAACAGTTAATGGTAAGGATATTCCTGTTTTTATGAAAAGGGAGATCACCGATCAGCTGCCGTCTTTAAAAAAACTCAACCTGCGCCACCATGAGTATGCTGAAAAAACCGTGCAGGAAATTTTTGGTGCCGATATCAATGATGCGGAGCAAAAAAAAGTGAACTATACAAAAAGCATCGTGGCCATCAACGATGGCCAAGGCCATTTTACCGCGGTACCATTGCCCTACCAGGCGCAGTTGTCGGCCATCAATGCCATTGTCTTAACCGATATGGATCATGATGGTTTGCCGGATATTATTGCTGCAGGCAATTGTGTGAATGTGCTGCCGCAGTTCGGGAGTGAAGATGCGAGTTACGGACTGGTATTGCTGAATAAGGGAAAAGGTAATTTTGCCGCAGTGCCGGGCACCATGACCGGGTTATACCTGAAAGGCGAAACAAGGGATATCAGGCTGCTGAACACTACAACAAGCAACGCAGTACTTTTCCTGCAAAACAATGGTTTTCCTGCGTTGTACAAAATAAATGACCGCCAAACTGCTGCAGCGAAATGATCTTACAAACTACTGTCATCTCCCCGCAAAAAATTAAAACAAAATGGCTGCTGCTGATGGCGGGCGTAATTGCAGCGGGTACTTTTATTTCCTGTTCAGGCGATAAAACCGCTGCCCCGGCAATATTTAAAACACGCAGTGCCGGCGAAACCGGTCTTTCATTTACCAATAAACTCACGCCCAATAATGAGCTGAATCTTTTTTCCTACATGTATTATTATAACGGCGCGGGCGTTGGTGCAGGAGATTTTAACAATGATGGTAAAACAGATCTTTTCTTTTCAGCAAACCAGGGCGATAACAAACTATACCTGAACGAAGGCGGGATGCATTTTAAAGATGTTACCGCAGCAGCGGCTATTCCGCAGGATGGCGGATGGAGTACCGGTGTGTCTGTTACAGACATCAACAACGACGGGTTGCTGGATATTTATGTTTGCAAAGTGGGGCATTATAAATCGCTTCATGCAAAAAACCAGTTACTGGTTTGCCAGGGAACCGATGCGAAAGGAATACCCACCTATAAGGATGAAGCCGCTGCATACGGGCTTGATTTTTCAGGATTCAGCACACAGGCTGCATTTTTTGATTATGATGGCGATGGTGACCTGGATATGTTTTTACTCAACCATTCTGTTAACCACGACGGAAACTATGCACCAAGGGATAGTTTTATCAATACATTCGATTCGCTGGCAGGACAGCGGCTTTACCGGAACGACCTGGTGAAGAACGGCAAAACCAGTTCACATTATTTTACCAATGTAACCAAAGAGGCAGGCATCAATGGCAGCCGCATTGGCTACGGGCTCGGGGTGGTGGTATCGGATGTGAATATGGATGGATGGCCCGATTTTTATGTGGGTAACGATTTTCATGAAAACGATTATCTCTACATCAACCAGCGTAACGGAACATTCAAAGAAGAAGGACAGCAGGCATTGAAACATACCAGCCAGTTCAGCATGGGAGTGGATGCCGCGGATATCAACAACGATGCTTACCCGGAGATCATTTCGCTCGACATGCTGCCTTATGATCCTTACATGCTGCGCCGTTCACTTGCAGAAGATGATTACAATATTTTCATGCAGAAAATAAGGTATGGCTATACCTGGCAGTATGCACGTAATAACCTGCAATTGAATAACCGCGATAATACATTTACAGAAGCCGGCCAGTATGCAGGTATCCATGCCACCGACTGGAGCTGGGGTGCTTTATGGATGGATTTTGACAACGACGGCCTGAAAGACCTCTTTATTTCAAATGGTATTCCCAAGCGGATGAATGATATCGACTACATCAATTTTATTTCAGACGAGCAGGTGCAGGAAAAGATTCGTGGCAGTAATATGGAAGAACAGGATATGGCGCTGGTGAATAAATTCCCTGAGATCAAACTGCCCAACCAGTTTTTTAAAAACCGCGGAAATATTTCTTTTGCAAATATCTCAGGTGATATCGAAAACAATGTGCCCAGTTTTTCAAATGGCTGTGTGTACGCCGACTTTGACAATGACGGTGATCCTGATATTGTGGTGAATAATATCAACGACCCGGTGATGCTGTATGAAAACCAGTCGGCCACCAATAAAGAGAATGCGGCAGCAGCTGTCAGTTTTAAAGGAGCTTCAGAAAATATAAATGGCATTGGAGCAAAGCTGGTATTGTTTGCACAGGACCAGGTGAGAACTTATGAGAATTATCCCGTAAGGGGTTTTCAATCCAGCATGCAGTCGCCCCTGCTTGTGGGGCTCAGCAATACCAGGGTGGATTCGGCATTCGTGATATGGCCAGATAACAGTTATGAGCAGGTTATATTGAAACCCGGTGCAGCGATATCCCTCAGCTATAAAAAGGGTTTGCCTTTGTTTGATTACAGGCATATTGCAGACTTCCAAAAAGGACAGCAGTATGCCGCGGAAGATATTACCGCTGCAACAGGATTGAACTATTTGCATGTAGAAAATAATTTCAACGAATTTGACAGGGAACCGCTGATGCCGCATATGGTATCAACCGAAGGTCCTGCCATTGCCGTTGCTGATATCAATCACGACGGGCTGGAAGATCTTTTTATCGGGGCATCCAAAACTTTTCACAATGCGGTTTTTTTACAGCAGCGGGGCGGCACATTTGTAAAAACTGTTCAACCTGCATTGCTGAAAGACAGTATGTGGGAAAATACCAGTGCAGTATGGACCGACGTGAACAGTGATACCTATCCCGATCTTGTCATCACAAATGGCGGCAATGAATATTATGGAACAGATGAACACCTGCTGCCGCTGTTATACCTGAATGACGGGAATGGTAACCTTTCCAGGAAAGCAGATGCTTTTAAAGGAATTGCCAGCACGCAATCTGTAGTGACGCCATTTGATTTTAACCAGGACGGGTTTACCGATCTCTTTATCGGCAGCAGAACCGTGCCATGGAATTATGGTAAAACACCCGCATCCTTTCTCCTGCAGAATGACGGGCAAGGGAATTTTACAGATGTTACAAACCAGTATGCACCAGGTCTTGCAAACGCGGGCATGATCACCCATGCGGTTTGGTTTGATCTAGACGGTGATGGAAAAAAAGACCTGCTCGCTTCTTATGAATGGGGCGGCGTGGACGTGTTCCTGAACAGGCAGAAATTATTTGAAAAGCAAACACTCGCTATAGAACAGGGATGGTGGAATTTTATATTGCCTGCAGATGTAAATGCTGATGGCAAACCGGATATCATTGCCGGTAATGCAGGCATCAATAATAAATTTGGTGTAACAGCCGCAAAGCCAATGTCACTTTACTATGGCGATTTTGACGGCAATGGGATCAGTGAACAGTTGTTTACTTATTATGTAGGCGAAAAGGAAATGCCTTTTTCATCCAAAATGGAACTTGAAAAACGGCTTCCATACCTCAAGAAAAAATTTTTGTATGCGGCCGACTTTGCCTCAGCAGACCTGGCCGATCTTTTTGGAAAGGATAAAATACAGGCGGCACAAAAACGAACGGCAGGATATTTAAACAGCAGTGTGCTGTTAAATAAAGGGGCCATGCAGTTTGCCGTGACCCCGCTGCCATGGCGGGCACAGCTGACTGCATACCGGGATGCAGTGCTGGTGAATGCCAATAACGATAATTTGCAGGATATTTTACTTGCCGGTAATTTTTATGAAAACAATGTGCAGGCAGGCCGCTTCGATGCAGCGGCACTCACACTGCTTATCAATAAGGGCAATGGAAATTTTGATGTGTGCCCGCTCACAGGGATTGCTGTTACGGGCCAGGTAAGGCATATCGCTCCCATCACCATCAATGGTCATACCGCTTTTGTGCTTGCAAAAAACAATGAAGCGGCAGAAATCATCCGTTTAAAATAAGGATTAATACATCACCGGGTAATAGAGCCGTGTAATCCACTTGCTGCTGTCTGGTTCCTGCTGCCTGTTGGTGAGCAGCGACTGAAACGGGATGGCCGGTGAACTCTTGCCATAATCAATCACGTAATTATACATTTCCTCTTCCGCTTTTTTTATCACGGCAATACCACCCTTAACATCACCCACCAGTATATAACCAGGCACCATTCTTTTGGGTTTGAATATTTCAGTGGCAGGCAGTAATGCCGCAGTGGGGATGGCCACCATTACATTATACCTGGTACTGTCTTCTTTATAAACATTCAGCATGGGCGGGTTGGTCTCTTTACCATTTACTGAAAGGATATATTGTTTAAGTGAAGCCAGCATATCATACACTTCGGTAGTGGAAGGGTAATGATCCTGCACCCTGCTGGTGGAGATCAGCATGGTGTCGGTTACTTTTTGTCTTTCCACCTTCATGCCATATACATTTTCCTGCTGGTTGAAAAAGGATTGCAGGTCAGTAAGCAAATGATCGGTTACTGCATTGATTTCTTTTGCCGCACCATAACTGCGGAACCGTTCCATAATACCGCTGGGAACATCAAAAGCCGTTGTAAATCCGGCCGTGCATAAATTACTGTCAGCCGGTAAAATATCCAGCCTGCCGCTGTATTGTTCATCTCCTTTTTTGATCGAAAACAGGATGCCGTTCAGCAGTACCTTTTGCACAGAAAATTCAAGCCCGCTGTATTCAAGCGTGCTGTCGTTTTGTATTTTCCCGGGCCACCACTGCGGCCATTTCTTTTTATTGAGCAGGAAACGGGTGAATGCTGTTTGTGTGCATTGCAACTGCACCGTATTGCTGTGTTTTTCGGGTGGTGCAATTACAAAATAGGCAACCAGGAATGCTGCAGCCAATACAGCCAGCAGGGTTAATACTCTTTTTTTCATAAGTGAAACTTCCGGTCAAAGTTAAATGAGTGTGCTGTTAAAAAATAACGGTTATTTAAAAACCAGGTTGTACAGTTCTCCAATATGGTGCCCTTGTTTTTTTCCTTCTTCAATCGCCGACCTGAAATGGATGCCACCATACAGCCTGCTGATGCCAGCTTCATCTGCTGCCTGGTTGATAGAACTGAAATGTCTTTTCATGCCGAGATACTCCATTTCAGTGGTATCAGTAAAAGCAGTGTTGTCACCAATCATATGTGTAAGCACCGTGGATGCTGCAGCGGTGATCACACTGTGGCCGCTGGTATATTCAGGAAAGGGCGGGGTTTGCAGGAATGAATTCCATTCAGGTTCGATATTTTCTCTTATTACGGTAATGGGCCGTACCATTTTACTTCTGTATTTTTCATCCCAGCAGGAAATAAATGCATCAAAAATGGCACAGGATGTCAGCGCATATATTTTTGCTTTTTGCAATTCACCCGACTTTGCCTGCCCGCATAAAATTGCAATGATCCCCATCCAGTGCCCGCCGGGAGTGGTTTTTTTTGTAGCAAACATGAGGTGGCCCCGGTGTTCGGTAACAAAGGGATTGTCGTCCCAGTAATGTGCAATGGTATCCATTACAGGTGTAATGTTCTTACTTGTATTAAAAACTTCCATCAGTTCCTTGTAATAAACGCTGTTTTTATCCAAACTGTAAGCAGGCGGTGGTGCTGGCGCAAAAGCGGCAGCAGAATCGATGCGCAGGGGTTTTAGCAAACGCCAGTTGGGTTCAACCGCATCCGCATAATCGGGGGGTGTTTGTTCCCATTGTCCCTTTACTTTAAATACACTGTAACGCGGCATTCCCCTGGTTTCTTTATAATGATCGGATGCGGCTCTTTTCAAAATCACAGCAGCAGTTTGCTCTCCCAGCAGCAGGGAATTCTCGTATACATCCCCGGGCATGTTTTGTTTGAAAGCAGCAAGCAATTCATCTTCTGTTTGGGTAAGACTGTCTTTTGAAAATGTAAGCGCCCTTGCAGTGTTAAAAAAAGCATGTACTGCGGCAAGGGTATGGTCATAATTTTTTCCCGGTGCCGGTACAGGCATTGCATCAAAGCCCCTCAGCTGTTTAGTAATGGAGATGCTGCCGCTGTCTTTCATCCGCAGTGCTTCGTAATATGCGAGGTTGCAGTAAGCATAAATCCTGCTGGCCACCGGGGGCGTAAAAATATCATACACGATCACATCGGTTAATCGGTGCACACATTGTTGCTGGAGGTTGCCGTTAACAGTTTCGTTTTTTGCCGGCTGGTTTGTACACTGAGTAAATGCAGCGGTTGTAAACAGCAGTATGGTAATAAGCTGGAGCGGTTTCATACATTACTTATTATTGATGGTTCGTCTTTCTTTTTTTGCATTATAAATATCGGCGCTCAATACATTTTTTGTAAAACAAATATACCGGCCCGACTGCGACATGAAAGAAGATCCGTAACTGAATTCTTCTTTCCTCGTCTTACCGTTTTCCAGGTGCAGCAATGCATACCTGTCATCCGCCATCACGGGGGTTATTTTATTGCCGGCAACGGCCGACCTGAATAAAAGCAGCGGTCCTTTATTTTGTGATGCTGCCATTGCGAGGGTATTATTGATTACCAGTGCTGCGATTGCTTTGCCATTCCCCGGAACATATATGCCCGACACAGCTGGCAACAGGGTCTTAAAGTTTCCATTGCCGTCACCCTGTAACAATAAACCATTCATCGCATCGTACCTGCCCAGCATCGGCGACATGGAATATTCATTGCCATTGAGCACCAGATCGATATTGCCATCGCCTGTAAAATCACCGGCAGCAATACCGTATACAGGTGCCCATTGTGCGGCTGCAGGCAGCGGGTGCATTTCAAAATTCATGTTGCCTTTATTCTCGATCCAGCAGGTTATGAATAAGCTGGCGGCAGACTGTACCGCATCGGCCAGTGCGGCATTGTCAAAAATCTGCTGCAGTGTGGCATTGGCGTACAAAGCGTAGTTAGGAAATTTTCCTTTCATCACTGTCATCTCTTTGATAAAGTCATCCCGGCCAGCAACAGGATATTCTGCCGGAGCATCACCGGGGTGCTGCGGATAGAAATGCGTGAGCACAGCATCGAAACTGCCATTGTTGTCAAAATCTTTTCCATATATTTTTAAAGGAAATTCAGCAGATGGATTGAGATAACCATTGCTGCCAAAATTACCGGCGATATAATCCATGTCTCCATCATTATCGATATCGGAAGCGGCAATACTGTTCCACCACCCACTGGTTTTTGACAATGCAGTTTCTGTTTTTATCAATTTTCCCTGTTCATTTTTTAAAACAGTCAGCGGCATCCATTCTCCCGCAATGATAAGGTCTGTAAAGCCGTCGTTGTCCACATCGGTCCACACCGCATCCGTAACCAGCCCGGTGTTTTGCAATGCAGGGGCAGAAGATGCTGTTGCATTGGTAAACTTCACCACACCGTTTTGTGTATCGTTGCGCAGTAATATGCTGCTTACCGGTTTGGGATAGCTGCCGGGAAAAACCCTGCCACCCACAAAAAGGTCCAGGTCGCCATCGTTATCATAGTCTGCCGCTTTTACACAGCTTTTAGCTGTGTAATTGGGCGTAAGCACTTCTTTGTTTTCTTTGAAATGTCCTTTACCATCATTGATGTAAAAGCGGTCGGCATAGGATTCGTAACCCGGCCCGTTCTCACAACCACCCGAAGCAATGTACATATCAGCATCCCCGTCATTATCTGCATCAAAAAGACAAATACCGCCATCATCCTGGTATTTCATGCTGGCCGTGCTGTCGATCAAATGCTGTTTGATATAACGGCCGTCTTTTTGCTGTACGAATAAAGCTGCATAAGTGGGGGAGCCGCCACCGGCAACAATATCATCGAGCCCGTCTCCTGTAACATCCGCTACAGCAAGTGAAGGGCCATATTGCGTAAGTTTATGCGGTAAAAGTTTCTGGATATTGAAATCAATAAAATCAACTTCAGCGGCTGTATAACTGATGCCTGTTGTGTTGTTACAGTTGCTGAAGAGAGGCGCTTGCATGCCCGCGATATTTTTTACCATGGCTGAAGCTTCCTTTTTTACTTCTAAGGTTTGATTGGCGTTGACGTTGGTGAGCAGTTGCTGCTGACCGCCGGGCCAGGTGATGATCAGTGAATCAACTGTTTTATTTTCCCCAATACCAAAATGCGCCATATGCTCAACAGAGGATATATATCCCCTGTAGGGTGAATACTCGTACACCTGCTGCTGGCCTTTGCAATAAATGCTGACCAGTGCACCTGCAGCATTCCTGTTCATGCTGTCGCCCTGCAATATCACCTGCAGGTAATTTTTTTTTGCTGAAGTATTTTCCATTACACTGGCAGTGGCATTGGTATTGTTGATCACCACATCCATGTCACCATCCCGGTCAAGATCGGCATAAGCCATGCCGGTTGCAAAACCGGGAGCTTCCCATCCCCATTCTTTCGTTTGATCGCTGAAGGTGAGATCGCCGTTGTTTTTATAAATGTAATTGCTGATCTGAACCGTGGGTATTTGCTCCAGTAATACCGGCAGGGGTGTATTGGCTGCAGTATTGTTTCGGTAAGCAATAAAGTCCAGGTCGCTCATATCTTTCGGCAGACCGTTCGTGATCATGAGGTCGCGGTAACCGTCATTGTCGGCATCCACCAGTAAAGGCGCCCAGCTCCAGTCTGTATGGGCCACCCCGCTGTAATACGCAATTTCTGCAAACAGTGGCCGGCTGCTCTCCGGTGCCATACCGAGATTTAGCTGCAGTGTGTTGCGTGCATACTGATACATATAACCAAAGCGGTCAAAGTTCTGGTAGGTTTGGTAGCTCATATCATTCATCATCATCTTTTGCCGGTAATTGCCGGCAGGTGCCATATCCAGCTCAATGATATCATCCAGTCCGTCGTTATTGATATCTGCCACATCATTGCCCATGGCGTTTTTACTGCTGTGCTTAAAATAAGCGGCACACTGGTTGCTGAATGTGCCGTTATGGTTATTGATATAAAGAATATTGTTTGATAGATAATCGTTGGTAATATAAATATCTTTCCAGCCGTCTTTATTGATATCGGTAATACTGATTCCCAGGCCATACCCTTCAGTCAGTATGCCCGCTTTCGCGGATACATTGGTGAATACAGCATGATGCAGGGAGTCATTCCAGTCGTTCCTGAATAATTTATCGGTATTGGGCCAGCTGCCATCGGTACGAACCGGGCGGAATTCATTGGGATAAACTCCGTCAATCAGGTCGTTCACCAGCAGGTATACATCCAGGTCGCCATCGTTGTCATAATCAAAAAAAGCGGCCATCTGTGTATGTGAGTTGTCATCGAGACCATATGCTGCGGCCATTTCTTTAAATACAGGAATGCCTGTTTTTTTATCCGCACCCTGGTTTACATACAGCATGTTTTTTCTTTTGAAAGAATCGGTGGCCACCGCGGCGCATACATAAATATCATCCAGTCCGTCGTTGTTGATATCCACCACGCTGGCGCCCTTGCACCATTTGCCGCCGCCCCCCACACCGGCAGCAGTGGTTGCATCTTCAAAACGCAACCCGCCTTTGTTGATGTACAGTTTATTGGAAACCATATTGCCCGTGAAGTAAATATCGGGCAGGCTGTCGTTATTGAAATTGCCGATACCCACGCCGCCGCCATTGTATAAATATTCATAAGTCAGCGGGTTCAGTTCATTGTCTTCGGTAATGGTGTTGCTGAAAAGAATACCTGTCTGTTCACTTTTGAGCGAACGGAACAAAGGTTTTTTTTCATTGCATGAAAACAGGACAACACAAAGCATTGAAATGACAGGTACCAGTTTTTTCATGATAGTCCGCTTGTTAAAACCTGTTAATTAAAAATTCCTTGCCATACTGACCGCATCTTCCAGATCGTAATATCCCGGAAGGCAGTGTGGCCGTTGTTGCTGAAAAATACCAGCCCGTTATTGCCCTGCTGTGTAAAAAACTGGGTGGTCATTACATGTTCACCGTTGTTTACAAATATTTCGGCAATGCTGTTGTCGGCGAAAATATGCAGCTGCAGCCGGTTATTTTTCAGCGGTACTTTTTTCTCAAACCTTTTCATTTCCCCAAATTTTTTGCTGAACCCGTTGTTGCTGCAATGGCTCCTGTCGGTATAAAACACCTGGCGTACGGCATCGTAACCGGCTTCGAACCATTCGTTATTACCAGTGCAGATTTTTACACCGCAAACAGTATTGCCCTTGCCCGGAATCAACGTAACGGTCATTTCAAATTGTGTGCCCCTGAATGGCAAAACTTTTTCGCCGCTTATTGTCATCGGCTGCGGGGTCCACTTTTTTTCACGCATTTGTGCTGATTCACTGATGGGTTGCTGCAGCAGTATCCAGTGGCCGTTTTCTTTTTTGACGCTGAGTTTCCTGGGCAGGCTCATGGCGCCTTTCCATGGTGTAACAGGAATATCGTTGGCATAATTCCAGTTGTTCACCCAGCCAATTGACACTGGCTGTTCAGCTGCCGGTAACTGGTTGTAGCAAATGGCCGCATAATAATCGGGGCCATCATCAGGCCGCAATATTGCTGCAGGTGAATTTTCGTTACTAAAATTTGCACCGTCAAATTCCCCCACAAAATATTGCATGCTTCCGTTCATGCTCATCTGCAGTAACCATTTCTTTTTCCCGGGCATTCCTTCAACGGGCACTTGTGTAAGATCCGGGCATTCCCACACACCGCTGGTATCACCGGCCGGTCCAAAATAACCCAGGTGTTTCCATTCTTTTAAATTGGGTGATGAATAGAAATGTACCTGGTGCTCCACCGGGAACATGAGTGCCATTACCCAATATTTTTGTTGTTCGTACCAGAAAATTTTGGGGTCACGAAAATCTTTTTTGTGCAGGTCAAGCACCGGGTTGCCGCTGTACTTTGTCCATGTGTTTCCATCATCCAGGCTGTAAGCAATATGCTGGCTCTGGTTTACATTTTCAATATGACCAGTGTAAACAGCCACCAGGGGCGTTTTTCCATCTTTACCAAAACCGCTGGTATTGTTCTTATCCACGATGCAGGTTCCGGAAAATATCATGATGCCATTTTCTTCCGGTATGGCAATGGGCTGGTGTTTCCAGTGAATGAGGTCCTGGCTGGTGGCATGTGCCCAGGTCATATGTCCCCACTGGTTGCCAAAAGGATTGTGCTGGTAAAATAAATGATAGATGCCATTATGGTATACAAGACCGTTTGGATCGTTGCACCAGTTGGTGGCAGGGGAGAAATGAAATTGCGGCCGGTATTGTTCGGTATATAATTTATTTTGCCCGATTGCTGCTGATGAAAATAGTAAGCCGGCAATCAATATATTTTTTAAACACATCACCTAATATTTTTAATCAGTTTCTTCACAGGATGAGTTTTCTCTGTGCATCTCCGTGTATATTTCTCACAAAGCCACAAAACACACAAAATTTTTTCCGCGATCACTATGCGCCCAGTTGCTTCTCCAGTTCTTCCAGGCTCACCCCTTTGGTTTCCGGCATTTTCGTAAGCACCCAGATCAGTTGCAGCACCATCATCACCGCAAAAAACATGAAAATCTTAGCCGGCCCGATACCGGGAGCATTTGCAAAGAAGGGGAATGCGGCCGAAACAGCCGCCGCCAGTACCCAATGCGTGGAAGAGCCCAGCGTTTGCCCGTACGAACGCACCTGGTTGGGAAAAATTTCAGAGATAAACACCCAGATCACCGCACCCTGCCCGATGGCATGTGCCGCGATAAACAAAAAAACAAATACAGGCACCACCATGCCCTGCCATTTAAAATAAAATGCTGCAGATACCACGGCCAGTGAAATGATATAGCCAACAGAACCAATCAGCATCAGTTTTTTCCTGCCAAGCTTGTCAATTAAAAATAATCCCAGCATGGTAAAAATTAAATTGACCAGTCCCACACCGGCACTTTGTAAAAATGCCGCGTCTTCACCAATACCAGCCATCTCGAAAACGCGTGGTGCAAAATAGATGATGGCATTAATGCCCGATAACTGGTTGAACAAAGCAATTAAAAATGCCAGCATGATTTGTTTGGTAAAACGCCCGCTGAAAAAACTGCCGAGGCCTGCTTTCTGTTTTTCTTCTTCCAGTTCTTTCTGGATGGCCACAATGGCATCATCCACACCAGCGGGGTCACTTACCGCAAGTATATCCCGGGCAGCATCATATTTTTGAAGCTTTACCATCAGCCATCTCGGGCTTTCAGGCACAAAGAACAGCAGTATAATAAATATTAAAGCAGGGATGGCCACAATGCCGAGCATCCAGCGCCAGTCGTTTTCTCCATGACCCCGTATCAGGTAGTTGGTGAAGTAACTGATCAAAATGCCAAATACAATATTGAACTGGAATATAGCCACCAGCCTTCCCCTTGTTTTTGCCGGTGCAATTTCTGAAATGTACATGGGTGCCACGATGGAGGAAGCGCCAACACCCAGTCCGCCAATAAACCGAAAAACCATAAAGGTCACCACATCGGGGGCAACGGCTGCTCCTATGGATGAAACAAGGTACAGCACACCGATGATCACCAGTGTTTTTTTGCGGCCATACTTTTCCGAAGGAATACCACCGAGCAGGGCGCCGATAATGGTGCCGTATAATGCGGTGGCAATGGCCTGCCCGTGCAGTACATCACTCAACCCCCATAGCTGTTGTATTTTTTTTTCTGCGCCGGAAATAACGGCCACATCCATTCCAAAAAGGAAACCACCGAGTGCCACCACCACACTCCAGAAGATCAGTTTATTATTCATAAGCAAGCTTTCAGCAGTAAATTAAGCAAAACCACCGGATTGGGAGTGATAAATAAAATGATTCACCACCCGCAAACGATTGCTGTTCACAAAAAACAGGCAGCAGGTATTTTTATAAATCAATACCTTTAAACTTTAAATGATTGCTATGTACAAAAGTTCTTTTCTCCCGGCGATTTTAATGGCTGCAGTTATGATATCATGTAACGATCAATCCCCAAAAAACCAGGCCGCTGTTACAGACAGTACAGCGAAACAATGGTGGAAGGAAGCCGTGGTATACCAGGTGTATCCCCGCAGTTTTAAAGACAGTGATGGCGATGGTATCGGCGATCTGAAAGGGATCATTTCACAACTGGATTATATTAAAAGCCTCGGGGTGGATATTGTGTGGCTGAACCCCATCTATGGTTCGCCCAATGCCGATAACGGGTATGATATCAGCGATTACCAAAGCATCATGAAGGAGTTTGGCACCATGGATGATTTTGATGCACTGCTGAAAGGCATGCATGAGCGTGGCATCAAATGTGTGCTGGACCTGGTGGTGAACCACAGCAGTGATGAACACAAATGGTTTTTAGAAAGTAAAAAGAGCAGGGACAACCCTTACCGTGATTACTATCACTGGTGGCCGGCCGAAAGGGGCAAACCCGCATTCCGCCCCGGCAGTTTTGAAGTGGATGGCAGCGGCTGGCGGTTTGACTCAACCACCAATGCTTACTACCTGCATTACTTCAGTTACAAACAACCCGACCTCAACTGGGAAAACCCGAAACTGCGCCAGGAAATTTACAGCATGATGAACTGGTGGTTTAAAAAAGGGATTGACGGCTTCCGTATGGATGTGATTCCCATTATTGCAAAAGACACCAGTTTCCCGGTGATCACCCAAAAGGAACTGGATGAAAAATACAATGGTGGCTGGTTCACTTATTTTGCCAGCACCCCGGCCGTGCACGATTACCTGAACGAAATGAACAGGGAAGTGCTGAGCAAATATGATATCATGACCCTGGCCGAAGGTGCCGGTGTGACAAAATCCACCGCCATGAATTTTGTTGATCCCGAAAGGCATGAACTGAATATGAGTTATCATTTTGAAGGCGTGGATATCGGTTATGAAAAGGGGAAATACAAAACCATGAATCCCAACTGGAACCTGGCGGAGTTTAAAAAAGTGTATTCTGAGTGGGACAGTGTGTTTGCCCATAAAGGCTGGGGCACCGTGTACCTCGGCAACCACGATCAGCCGCGTATGGTAACACGATGGGGTAATGATGCACCTGAATTCAGGGAAGCCTCTTCCAAAATGCTCACCACATTTTTATTAAGTATGCGGGGCACACCCTATTATTATTATGGTGATGAACTGGGCATGACCAATATTAAATTCGACCGCATTGAAGATTACCGTGATATTGAGATCATGGCTGAATATGGTAAAGTGAAAAATGCAGGCGGCGATCTCAAGGCATTTATCGAAAGCCAGAAAAATGGCGGCGCCAGGGATAATGGCCGTACACCCATGCAATGGACGGCTGGCGTTAACGGCGGGTTTACCACCGGCACACCCTGGTTAAAAGTTAATGATAATAAATCGGAGATCAATGTGGAGGCAGAAGATAAAAACCCGTCATCACCACTCAATTATTTCAGGAAGATGGTAAAGCTGCGCAAGGATCATAAAGATGTATTGGTGTATGGAAAATATACCTTGCTGGACGCCAATAATCCCGAAGTATATGCTTACACCAGGGAAAGTAACGACGAAAAAGTGCTGGTGTTATTAAGCTTCCGGAAAAATGGCGGCACATTTGATTTGGGAAAAATGCAGTTAGGAGAGGAGTGGATCAATAACGGGCTTCCGTTAAAACCAAACGGAACTGTTGTTACGCTGCAGCCATACCAGGCCTGTATTATAAAATTAAAATAAAGGAAAGGATTGCTCACCCACGTTATGCAATACGCATAAAAATTTAATATGAAAAAAACAGCGTTGATCTTTTTTGCTGCAGTATCGTATTGCGGCAGTGTATTGTCGCAGGACAGCTGGAAAATTACCGCCGGCAATATCGATTCCAAAAATTATTACGGTATCACGGTGGCCAATGGCCAGTTGGGAATCGTTAGCAGCCCCGAAGCTTTTAAAGTAAAGGATGTGGTGCTGGCCGGCGCTTACGACCTGTATGGCAGGGGAAGGGTGAGCAATTTTTTAAAAAGCTTTAATCTCCTCAATATGTATATGGAGATTGACGGCCGCAGGCTGGGCAATGCAGATATAAGCAATATGCAGCAAAGCCTGGATATGAAAACCGCCAGCTTTACCACATCATTTAATTATAAAGATGTGGCCACCGTCAGTTATACTTATTATGCGCTGCGGCAACTGCCTTACTCCGTGCTGATGGATATTACGGTTACCGCCAAAAGGGATATTGCGCTGGGAAGCGCTTCCGTAATGGAAGCGCCGGATGCACTGAAGGATGTACAGAATTATTACAATGAAATCGACCGGCCGCATACTACGATCAGCCTGCTTACTTCTTCTGCAAAAAGCCCGACAGGGAAATTACTCATGTGCGCCAGCAACGCTTTTATTTTTAGTGAAGCGCATGGCAGCGAACCCAGGGTAATTCATGAAATGTGGGACAATAATATGCACCTGGTGAAATTTGCACGTAAGATAAAAGCAGGGGAGACCTACCGTTATTCGATCGTGGGTTCTTCCATTACATCCGCTCACCACGATGATCCTTTAAACGAGGCGGAGCGCCTCACCATTTTTGCAAAACTGCAGGGCCGCGACCGTTTGATTGAAATGCATACTGCCGCATGGAACGAATTATGGAAAAGCGATATCATCATTGATGGCGACGCACAAAGCCAGCAGGATGTGCACAGCATGCTTTATCATCTCTACTCGTTTGTGAGGGAAGGAAACAGTAACAGTCCGAGCCCCATGGGTTTAAGCGGACTGGGTTATAACGGCCATGTTTTCTGGGATACGGAATTGTGGATGTTCCCCGCCATTTTACAACTGCATCCCGAGATGGCAAAGAGTATGGTGGAATACCGCTACGAAAGACTGGAAGCCGCCAAACGCAATGCTTACGGCAAGGGTTACAAGGGCGCCATGTATCCATGGGAAAGTGCCGGCTCCGGCGTGGAAGAAACACCGGTATGGGCATTGAGCGGTCCCTTTGAACATCATATCACCGCCTGTGTGGCCATTGCCGCCTGGAATTATTATTGTGTAACACAGGATAAGAACTGGCTCAAAGAAAAAGGATGGCCCATACTGAAAAACACGGCCGACTTCTGGGCCAGCCGCGTGGAAAGAAATGGTCCCGGTCATTACGATATCAAAAATGTAGTGGCGGCAGATGAATGGGCCGAGAATGTAGACAACAATGCTTTTACCAACGCCGCGGCAAAAGCCAATTTGCTATATGCCACCGAAGCTGCAAAGCTAATCGGGCTGGTGCCTGATGCCGACTGGATGAACGTAGCCAACAATATTCCCATTTTAAAAATGCTTGCCCGCCCGGGCGAAGCAGGCGGGGCTGATGGTGTTACCAGTGAACATGCTGCTTACAAGGGAGAAGGTATCAAACAGGCCGATGTGAATTTGCTGGCCTATCCTTTAAAAGAAATCACCGATCCCAAACAAATAAAAAAAGACCTGGACTATTACAGTGTTCGGGTGCCCAATGAGGGAACGCCTGCCATGACACAGGCCATTTTTGCATTATTGTATTCAAGACTGGGCGACAGTGAAAAAGCCTTTCATTTTTTCAAGGATGCATACGTGCCCAATTTAAACCCGCCGTTTAACGTGATCGCCGAAACAAAGGGCGGCACCAATCCTTATTTTTCCACCGGTGCCGGCGGCATCATACAAAGTGTGCTCAATGGTTTTGGCGGACTGGAAATTACACCGCTCGGTATCACGCAAATAAAATCTTCCCTGCCAAAACAATGGAAAAGTCTAACCATTACCGGTGTGGGTGTGCAGAAGAAGACGTTTGTCGTAAAGTGATTTTTTGCTTGCCCACCGAAGTTAAACGAAGGTGGGGTACGGGCGGTTGTGCCCTGCCGGGGCATCGTTGCGTCGCATTACTTTCAACCGCAGACCCTTGTGCATCATTATTCCTGAAGGAAGCTTCCGCTGTCTTACCGGCTTATTCCTAAAGGCTTTATACAGGCAGAAAACAGGGTTTTTTACTGCAAACGGTTGCAGCAAAATCTTTCAAATTACTGTCTGATTACGGGTAAATAGTAGTACTTTGCAAATACCAAGATGAAAAAACTGGCTGCTATATTGCTGATGGCTGTGTTTGTATTCAACCTGTTCGGGTACAGGCTGTGGGTATATTACGCTGAGCAAAAAGCGGGTAAACAAATTGCGGCAGTTTTGCAGAACAGCCAGTACGATAACGAATCCCTCCTTCTCATCAAAAAACAGGTTTCCCTTCCATACTACAATAACTCTGCAGCATTTACCTCGGCCAACGGTGAGGTGGAAATGAATGGGGTGATCTACAGGTATGTGAAATACCGTATCTATAATGATGTGCTTGAAATGCTTTGCCTGCCCGATACGCAAAGAACCAGGATCAAAAAGGCAAAGGATGATTATTTTTCTCTGACTGCAGATATCCAGAAAAACACCACCGGTAAAAACAAACCGGCAGACAATACGCTTAAAAAATCCTTCAGCGATTTTGTATTATATACAGCTGTAAAAATCCGTGAGGCAGAACTGCTAGATGCAAAACCTTATCCTGCATTATACGACGTTCAGTTGGGCCTGCTTCACAAGGCTACTGTTGAACAGCCACCCGACATGACCTCTGCATCGGTATAATTCTAATTTTATTCAACAGGCTTTTGTAAAAGCCCTGCTCACTTATTATTTAAAGATTGTTCCCAGTATGAAAAAGATTGTAACAGCTATTGCTGTGATCGTATTGCTATGGTCATGTTCCAATAAACCGGTTCAGCAAACCTATTTCTCAGATCCGTTCTGGTATAGTAAAACAGTAAAAGAATTGAACGAAGTGGTAAAATTTGTAGGCTTTCCGCCCATTGTGGCCAGCCGCAATTATGCGTATGCCAATATCGCAGCGTACGAGTGTATTGCAGCGGGTTTTCCCAATGAATACCAGTCGCTCGGCGGCCAGCTCAACGGATTTAAAATGCCGGACCTGGGCGGGTTTAAAGACAGGAAGATCGACTATGAGTTTGCATCACTGCTGGCTTTTTGTAAAGTGGGTGAGGCGGTTACTTTCCCGGAAGGAAGTATGAAGAATTATGTAGACAGCATGAAAACCTTTGCAAAAGACCAGGGGATGCCTTCAGAAATGTACGACAACTCACTGCAGTTTGCTGATACCGTTGCAAAATCGGTACTGGCATGGAGCAAGAAAGATAATTATGCGCAAACACGCAGCGCCTCCCGTTACAATGTGATCGATACGCCGGGCCGCTGGGTGCCCACACCACCTGCTTATGCAAGTGCGCTGGAACCCCACTGGAACGAAATTCGCACCATGGTGATGGACAGCGCCAGCCAGTTTACACCGCCCCCGCCCATGCCCTTTAACATGACGGATAAAAACAGCGGTTATTACAAACAGGTGATCGCGGTGAAAAATGCGGTAGACAGCCTGACAGATGAGCAAAAACATATTGCCGAATTCTGGGACGACCTGGGTGGTAAACTGAATGTAACAGGGCATGTGATGTTTGTGACAAAAAAATTCTCTCCTCCCGGTCACTGGATGAATATTGTGGGTATTGCTGCGCAAAAGGCAAAAGCCGGTTTTCATAAAACCGTGGCAGCTTACACACTTACCGGTATCTGCATGTTCGATTCATTCATACAGTGCTGGGATGAAAAATTCCGTCATAATACAGTGCGTCCTGAAACAGTGATCAACAAGTATCTCGACCAGGAGTGGAGGCCATACCTGCAAACACCGCCCTTTCCTGAGTATACATGCGGTCACAGTACGGTATCGTCGGCATCGGCAGAAGCGCTTACAAAAATGTTTGGTGACAATTTCAATTATACCGATTCAAGTGAACTGGAGTTCGGCATTGCCAACCGCTCCTTTACATCTTTCAGGCAGGCTGCAGAAGAAAATAACGCAGCAAGATTTTACGGAGGAATCCATTTTCACCCCAGTTGTATCGTAAGTACAGAGTACGGCCGCAAGGTGGGCGATATGATCGTGGGCAAGCTGAAAATGGAGAAGTAATTTTTTAAAACAAAAAACTATTGAACTATGAACAAGCTGTTGATAGCAACAGCCTTGCTGTGCTGCATACAATTATATGCCGGTGCACAGGGATGTGTTGCCATAAAAGGCACCGCAGGCATTTGCGGAAAACCCGCCGATACCAAAGGCTGGGAAATGAATTTGAATAACCGGTATTTTAAATCGTATAAACATTTTGTAGGAAAGGAAGAACAGCATCACAGGGAAGAGGAAGGCAGTAACGTGATCAACCATGCATACGAACTGGACATTACAGCCACACGTACGTTTAACCTGCGCTGGTCGGTGGCCATGAGCCTGCCCATCATGAGCTTTGGCCGCAGTTCATTGTACGAGCACGACGGAAAGAACAGGTACAGCACCCATTCTTTTGGCATTGGTGATACCCGCGTGGCTGCCTACCGCTGGATGTTCGACCCAAAAAAAACGCATAAGGGCAATGTGCAACTGGGCATGGGCATCAAACTGCCCACGGGCAATTATAACTACCAGGATTATTTTTATAAGAAAGCCGATTCACTGTTGCTCGGCCCGGTTGACCAGTCGATACAACCCGGTGATGGCGGCACCGGAATAACATTTGAAGTAAACAGCTTTTACAATTTTACCCATAAGCTGGGTGTATATGGCAGCTTTTTTTACCTCAGTAATCCACGCGAAGTAAATGGTACATCCACCACCAGGGGAAGCGCCGCATCAGCCACTCAAAAAAAATACAACACAGATGTAATGAGTGTGCCGGATTTGTTCATGGTACGTGCAGGCGCCAGCTATATGGTTAAGCGTTTCAATTTTTCCGGTGGCGTACGCTGGGAAGCATTGCCTTCAAAAGATATTATTGGCGGCAGCCGTGGTTTCAGGCGGCCGGGTTATATCATGTCTGTTGAACCCGCCATTACTTATGTGGCAAAAAAGATCAGCTTCAATGTGGCGGTACCCGTGGCGCTGGTACGTAACCGCACACAAAGCAATGCAGACAAACGGCAAACTGCCGAAACCGGATCCTTCCGCCAGGGTGATGCGGCTTTTGCGGATTACCTCATCAGTGCAGGCCTGACTTTTAAATTATAATCAATCAGCGCTGTATTATGTAAAGGGAAAAGATTTCAGTAAAATAATGCAGTGACAAACTAACTCTTTATGCGAACAAAATATTACCATATATATAAACTGGTTGCAGTACTCGGCTGCCTGTTGTGCTGTAAAAACCCGGTGACAGCACAAACTGATATTGACGGGCTGCTGATGCAGAAAGGTTTTTTCTGCGTGGGGCCCACAGCGGGCAAAAGCAGCTGGAAAAATTACTGGGAAGGCACATTCAAAAGAGACAATGCCAATTTAGGAACCGTAAGCAGTACGGCCTATATGCTGATGGGCAACTATGGCATCACTGATAAACTCAATGTGCTTTTTGGCATTCCTTATATCAAAACAAAAGCAAGTGCCGGACAGCTTGCCGGGCAAAAAGGCCTGCAGGACCTTTCTCTCTTTGTAAAATGGGTGGCAAAAGAAAAGCATATTGGCAAGGGACACCTCAAGGGCATCTTAATCGGTGGCTGGTCATCACCGGTTTCAAACTATACGCCCGACCTGCTGCCGCTTTCTATCGGGCTTCATTCAAAAACTGCTATGTTCCGGCTGATGGCCGATTATGAAAGGGGCAACTGGTTTGCCACTTTATCAGGCACTTATAATTTCCGTAATAATGTGGAGCTTGACAGGGATACTTATTATACCACGGAAATGCATTACACCAATGAAGTAAAAATGCCGGATGCCACTTATTTTAACCTGCGTGCCGGCTACCGCAGCAGTACATGGATTGTGGAAGCCATCGCAGACAAGTGGACCACCATCGGCGGTTTCGATATCACCAAAAATAACATGCCGTTTATCAGCAATAAAATGAATGCCACCAAACTGGGTGTGCATGTAAAATACGATACCGATTTTATCAACGGTCTTTCTTTTGTGGCCGATGGATTTACCACGGTTGCCGGCAGAAATGTCGGGCAGGCCTCCGGTTTTTCAGGCGGCATCTTCTACATTTTCGACCTGGGTAAAAAACAAAAAAAATCTGACAACAAAAAAGCTGCTGACAAATGAAAAAGATCATCATCACATCATTCACCGCGGCAGTTGTAATACTGTTGTCGTGTTCAAAAAAAATTGAAGAGGGTAATTTGCAATATCCCTTATTAAACCCTGTAAAGGCTGATGCCAATGCAGGAACCTGGAAGCCCGTTTTGTTATCCGCCCCCAACGAGTTTGCCTGTGCGGCTCCCATTTCCACCACCTCTCCTGATTACATCATTCAGCTGAATGAAATAAAAAGTTTCCAGAATGACATCAGCACCGATGAAAGAGACCTGGTAAATTACTGGGGTGCCGGTGCTGTATTACGCTGGAACGAGATCATGCGGGAACTGGTGGCCAGGCACAATATTCCGCCCTATCAAAACACCGACGGCACTTACCCGGTGCCCAATGCCAATAACCCGCTCGCTTACCCCACATTTCCCTTTGCCAACCCGCCCTATGCATCCAGGGCTTATGCATACCTGAGCGCTGCACAATATGATGCCTGTATTGCCGCTTACTATTACAAGCAGCTGTACAACCGTGCGGCGCCTTTTACTGTGGATGCTAACATTCAAACCCTGCTGCCTAAATCAACACTGCCCTCTTACCCGAGTGAAGATGCCGTGGTAATGGGTGTGTCTGTGGAATTATTAAAACTGCTGTTCCCCGGCGACCAGGATTTTATCAATCAAAAAGCAGAAGAACACAAACGAGCCCGGCTCATTGCCGGCGCCAATGTACGCAGCGACCTGGATGCAGGCGAAGCATTGGGAAGAGCGGTTGCAGCAAAATTTATTGCACGTGCCAGGGGCGACCGAGCAGGAGCAGCCGTGGGTAATGCCACTATTTGGGCACAACAGGAAGCGGATGCCGTATCAAGGGGAGAAGTGCCCTGGATCAGCCAGGAAAGTCCCAAGCGCCCCGGTATGCTGCCATTATTTGGAAAGGTAAGAACCTGGTTATTTGATTCACTTACCATGGTTACAGTTGTGAGGCCGCCGGCGCCACCTTCCACTTCCTCCCAGAAATTTAAAGATGAGCTGAATGAGATATACGATTTCAGTAAAAATCTTACCAGGGAGCAAATGCGCATTGCTCATTATTGGGCCGATGGCATCAATACCTATACACCTCCCGGTCACTGGAATTATATTGCTGCCAATGATTTTGTGAACATGGGTTTCAGCGAAGCAAGATGGGCACGCAATATGGCATTGCTGAACATGAGCATGATGGATGCGGCTGTAGCCTGCTGGGATGCAAAGTACACCTATTACAATCCACGTCCTTCGCAAATGGACCCGAGGATCAAAACCGTGACCGGCTTGCCTAATTTCCCTTCTTATATTTCCGGGCACAGCACATTTAGTGGTGCTGCATCAACGGTGCTGGGATATATCGTTCCTTCTAAAGCGCAATCATATACGGATATGGCAAAAGAAGCATCCGTATCACGTATGTACGGGGCCATCCACTACCGCAGTGATTGTGAAATGGGACTGGTAACCGGTAATAAAATCGGGGCTTACGCTGTAAACAGGGGCCATACTGATGGTGCCGAATAAATAAACCGGAACATATCCCGGTACCGGGCATGGCATGAATGAAAGGCCTGTTACCGGCAATAAAAAATAACGTTCCGTAAGGAATTCAACGCTCTCTACATTTGGTTTTTTGGAATGAAAGGCCCGGTTTCTACCGGGCTTTCTCTTTATTTGCACAGGCGGTTTTATTCATCCCGTATGTTGTAAATTTGCCGCCATGATAGCTATTGACAATGTTTTGCTGAGCGATGAAATGGTGAAAGCACAGTTTGTATGCGACCTCACCAAATGCAAGGGCGCCTGCTGCGTGGATGGTGATGCCGGTGCGCCGCTGGCAAAGGATGAACTGGACAGGATCAACGAAGTTTATGATAAGGTGGAGCCCTACCTTACGCCGGAAGGACGGAAAGAACTGAACAAACAGGGCCGTTATGTTTACCACCGCGAGTATGGCTGGGTAACACCCACCATCGGCAACAGTATTTGTGTATATGGCATTACCGACGAAAATGGGATTGTAAAATGCGGTATTGAACAGGCTTACCTTGATGGAAAGATCAAATGGAAAAAACCGGTCAGCTGCCACCTCTTCCCGGCCATTGTGAAAGAAAGCAAGCACAGCGATAATGTGTATGTAAACTACGAGCCGCGGGAAGATAACTGCAAGGCGGCCTGCAGCCTGGGCAAAAAACTAAAAGTGCCGGTCTACATTTTTTTGAAAGAAGCCCTCGTGCGCCGCTTTGGTAAAAAATTTTACGAAACACTGGATGCCACCGCCAAACATTTATACGCCAACAACTCAAAATAAAATATTACATGAAGTTTAAGATGCTGCTCTCATTATCCATTATTCATTATTCATTATTCATTCTTTCCTCCTGCTCTGTCAACAAGGCTAAAATTGACAACAGCCTGGAGAAATATTTTACACAGAACAATGTGGAAGGCTGTTTTACCCTGCTCAATAATTCCAGCGGCGAGATCACGGTGTATAATATGAAGTATGATACCATGCGTTTTCTGCCGGCATCCACTTTTAAAATTGTGAACTCACTCATCGGTTTGCAAACGGGTGTTATCACCAATGATACCATGATGATCAAATGGGATGGTAAGCAAAGGCCCGTTGAAGAATGGAACAGGGATATGGGAATGACCGAAGCTTTTAAAGTAAGCTGTGTGCCTTATTACCAGGAAGTGGCCCGCCGCGTGGGAAAAGACAGTATGCAGCAATGGCTCAACAGGCTGGGTTATGGCAATAAAAAAATCGGCGGCGCCGTGGATACTTTCTGGCTGGATAACAGTTTGAAAATTTCGCCGGATGAACAGCTGGGCCTGCTGAAAAAATTATATTTCGATATGCTGCCCTTCCGCAAAAGCGCCCATGAAATTGTAAAAACGGTAATGCTGCAGGAAGACAATACGCTGTATAAACTCAGTTATAAAACCGGCTGGGCCCATGATGAAAACGGTAATAATATCGGATGGCTTAATGGCTGGGTGGAAGAAAACAACCATGTGTATTTCTTTGTAACCTTTATAAAAGGCGGCCCTGCTCCCATGGATATGAAAAAAATAAGGCTGGATATTACCAAGGGTATTTTAAAGCAGCTGGGTTTCCTCGAAGGAAAAAAATAACCGGCTAATCACATTTAACAATTTATACGGCAGGGTATTTGCTAATTTGCCCCATACCAGATGCTCCGTTTTCAACATATCGAATATTTACTGGCACTTGCCGCACTGCCTGTTTTGGCGGGACTGTACTTTCTTGTGCTGAACTGGAAAAAGAAAACCATTAAAAAGATCGGTGACGAACGCCTCGTGAAGGAACTGATCAAAACATATTCGCCCAAAAAATTTGCATTAAAATTTATACTGGTTATTACTGCATTTGCTGCTGCCGCATTCGGGCTCGCCAATTTACGCAGTCCGCAGGGCAGCGAAAAAGTCAGCCGCAATGGTATTGATGTCATGGTGGCGCTGGACGTGAGCAAAAGTATGCTGGCGCAGGATATTAAACCTTCGCGGCTCGACAGGGCCAAACAGCTGCTTGGTAAACTGATGGACCGGCTGAACAACGACCGCATCGGCATCGTGGTTTTTGCGGGCAAAGCGTATTTGCAAATGCCGCTTACCGGTGATCATGGTGCGGCTAAGATGTTCCTCTCTTCCGCTTCACCTGATGTGGTGCCCACACAGGGAACCGTGATCAGCGATGCGCTTAAAATGTGTTACACTTCTTTCAATGCCAAAGAAAAAAAATACAAGGCCGTGATCCTGATCAGCGACGGGGAAGATCATGATGAGGAAGCTGCTTCACTGGCAGCAAGGATGGCGGCAGAAGGTGTGATCATCCATACCGTGGGGATTGGCTCGGCAGAAGGAACCGCCATTATAGACCCGGCCACCAACGAGGTGAAAAAAGATAAAGAAGGCAATACCGTTATAACCAAACTCAACGAGACCGAATTAAAAACCATTGCAGAAAAAGGGAACGGGCTGTACCAGTTATACGATAATACGGAAGCGGTGGTGTCAAACCTGGAAGCACAGCTCAACAGCATGGACCAGCGCACCGTTACGGAAGATTCACTGGTGAATTATAAAAGCTATTTCCAGTACTTCCTGCTGTTGTCTTTGTTATTGCTGGTGCTTGAAGTCTTTGTGTCAGAAAGAAAGCAATCCGGCGACCGGAAGCTGAAGCCAGTAATAACAGCTTTCCTTCTTCTTCTTTCTTCTTTCTTCTTCCTGCTTCCAGCCGCTGCTCAAAACGAAAAAGCCATCATCAAAAAAGGGAATGAAGCCTATGGAAAAGGTGAGTATGAAAACGCTGCGGCAGAGTATAAAAAAGTAACGGAGAAAAACCCTGCAAACGCCACAGCAAATTATAACCTGGGCAATGCGCTGTATAAAAATAAAAAAACGGATGAAGCTGTTACGGCTTACGAAAATGCGGCAGGCAGTGCAACCGCTAAAATGGACCGGTCCAAAGCCCTGTACAATAAAGGCGTGGTGCTTCAAAACAACAACAAGCTCCCGGAATGTATCACAGCCTATAAAGACGCACTGAAGCTGAACCCGCAGGATGATGATGCCCGGCAGAATCTTCAAAAAGCGCTGCAGCAGCAAAAAAAACAACAGGAGCAGCAGAAAAATAATAAGCAGCAGCAAAAGCCAAAGGAAGACGAGAAGCAGAAAGAAAAGGAAAAACAAAAACAGGATGAAAAACAGCAGCCCCAGCCCAAACCTAAAATATCCAAAAAGGATGCGGAAGAAAAATTAAAGGCCTTGCTGCAACAGGAAAAAAACCTGCAGGATAAACTCCGCAAAGTGGATGTGGCCTCGCCGGATAAGCCGGAGAAAGACTGGTAAAAGTTAAATCACCCGCATTGAATTATTGCTGCCGATACGGTTTTGTCTTTCTTGCAACAGTGCTTATGGCATGCCAGTCAGCTCCCAAACTCAGGTCAGAAAAATCGCCTGCCGCCCCGCCCTCATTCAATGTGTCGCTGCTTCCCTACAATGATTTTGATACTTCGCTGGTGCCTTTTGTAAAAGAGCAGGTCAGCAATTTTTATAATTGCAGGGTGATAGTATTGCAGCAGTGTGCGTTGCCTTCGTCAGCGTTTTACAAACCCCGCCGGCGGTATAAGGCCGACAGTTTACTTTTATTTCAACAGAACTACCCGGCTGGCAAAGGCATTGTGATCGGGTTAACGGGCCGGGATATTTCAACCAGTAATGAGAAGTCTGATGACTGGGGTGTTTTTGGGTTAGGGTATTGCCCGGGTAAAGCCTGCGTGGTTTCTGTTTACCGGCTTAAGAGCGCTTCCGGCGGTACAGCAACATTGAAGGAACGGCTTGCAAAAGTTGTATTGCATGAACTGGGACATAATCTTGGCCTGCCACATTGCGACAACGATCCCGGCTGTTTGATGAATGATGCCCGGGGCACCATCAGCCAGGTGGATATGGAGCAGCGGCGTTTTTGTGACAAATGCAAAAACCTGCTGTCAAATCATTAAAACAATCTGCCCCGTTAATTGTTAATTTTGCAGCATGCAATTTTACACACCATCACTCACATCCTATAAGCGCTTAATAACAAGAGAGGTTAAAGTAGGCAAGCTGTTGCTGGGCAACGGTCATCCCGTTCGTGTGCAAACCATGACCACCACCGATACAATGGATACCATGGCCACCGTGGAGCAGAGCATCCGTTGTATTGAAGCGGGGGCCGAGCTGGTGCGTATTACGGCTCCATCCAAAAAAGAAGCAGAGAACCTGCAAAATATAAAAGACGAATTGCGAAAACGCGGTTATGAAACGCCACTGGTGGCTGATATCCATTTTACACCCAACGCCGCGGAGATCGCGGCAAGGATCGTGGAGAAGGTAAGGGTGAACCCGGGCAATTATGTGGACAAGAAAAAATTTGAGCAGATTGAATACACCGATGCTGAATATGCAGAAGAGATAGAGCGCATACGTGAACGCTTTACGCCACTGGTTAAAATTTGCAGGGAACATGGCACTGCCATGCGTATCGGCACCAACCACGGGAGTTTGAGCGACCGTATCATGAGCCGGTATGGCGATACGGCCATTGGAATGGTGGAAAGCGCCATGGAATTTTTACGCATTGCCAGGGATGAAGATTATCATAACATCCTCCTCAGCATGAAAAGCAGTAATCCGCAGGTGATGGTGCAGGCTTACCGTTTGCTGGTAAAACACATGATGGAAGAATTTGGTGAATGTTATCCGCTGCACCTCGGTGTTACTGAAGCCGGTGATGGCGAAGATGGCAGGATCAAATCGGCCATTGGTATCGGCACTTTGCTGGAAGATGGCATTGGTGATACCATTCGTGTGAGTTTAACAGAAGACCCCGAATTTGAAATACCGGTTTGTAAAGATTTGGTGAAGCGGTACGAAGATTATGGACGACCGGCCACCGGCGACGGACAACGGATCCCGGTCCCTCCGATCACCAAACTTCCTTACGCTCCTTACGAATACAAACGCAGGGAAACATTTGAAGTGGCCCATATCGGCAGCAAGCATGTACCGGTGGTCATTGCCGATCTCAGTAAAATTGAAAAGATATCCCCGCAGCATTTGCAAAGCATCGGTTACACCTATGATGCCGCAACTGATAAATGGAATATCAGTGATAGTGCGGCGGATTATGTTTTTACCGGGCACCAGTTACTGGATTTTGATTTGCCGGGCACTTTAAAAGTAATTGTATATCCAGCGGCATGGCAGGATGCGGCTGATAAACAAAAATACCATCCCATTTTTTCCGATAAGGGTTTTGCAGAGGCAACGGCAGTTCATGAACAACTGAATTTTGTAATGCTGGATTGTTTCAGTGATCAAACATCCCTGAATGATTTTAGTTACCTGGATGCGCTGGCGAATCATAAAACGGTGGTGATTTGTTTGAGCAGCACCAATAAAAACGCCATGCAGAGCGTGCGAAGAATGTTCATGGAACTGGAAAACAGGCAGATTCAAAACCCGGTGGTGCTGATCACCGACAGCGGGCTGCAAACACCCGATGAGCACCTGATACATTTTGCCACCGAAACCGGCGCATTGCTGCTGGATGGTTTTGGTGATGGCATTTGTCTCGGCTACAGCAGTGCAGCGCAAATGCAAAATTTAAAAACAGGCGGCCGCACTTATCTTGATGTGAAAGATATTTACCAGTTTACCAATAACACGGCCTTTTCCATTTTGCAGGCCACCCGGACAAGGATTTCCAAAACCGAATACATCAGCTGCCCCAGTTGCGGCCGTACTTTGTTTGACCTGCAGGAAACCACGGCAAAGATCCGTGCGGTTACCAATCATTTAAAAGGCGTGAAGATCGCCATCATGGGATGTATCGTGAACGGTCCTGGTGAAATGGCCGATGCGGATTTTGGTTATGTAGGCAGCGGTCCCGGTAAAATCACTTTGTATAAAAGCAAGGAAGTGATGAAGCGTAATGTGGACAGTGCCGTAGCGGTGGATGAACTCATTGGCCTGCTCAAGGAAAATGGAGCATGGGTGGAACCATCTGTTTAACCTGCGATCCGCAGCTGCCGGAATACAATTTTATGATTGCTGATCTTAAACTCGTAAATAATATTAGACTCCCCGCCATCCTGTACTTCTCCATTTTCATCTTTTATCACTGTATTAAATGCCAGGTTCAGCGAAAGCGTTTTCGCTGCTTTGTCAACCGATGCATACATCCTGTAAGTAGTATTGTTGCTTTCTCTTAATTCAGGCGTTTCCGCAGTTCCTTTTTTGTAGAGCTCTTCAGATTTTATTTTCATCAATGCTCCAATGAATGATTTTGAAAAAAGCCTGTCATAATATTTGTCGAAATCTTTTTCAGTAAACGGTTTTATTTTTCCAGGAATGCTGCGCATCTTTTTTTCGTCGTTGCCATAAGCGACATACCATATTTCATTGGCCTCATTCATTACCGGGAATGATAAAAATGTTTTTACCTGCTGTTTGTCCTTATTATAAACAGCAGTGCGGAATGCTTTAAAACTGGTGAGCCAGGCTGCAGTATCAGCGGCCGGGCTGTTGACGGTGTGCGCCAATGCGGGGTTGCCTGTTAAGGGGAGTTTTATTGCCAGGATTATAGCGGTGAACAGTAATGCATATCTCATGGCCCAAAAATAATAAGCCGCTATGTTTTTGTCAAGTGCGTTATGCAGGAACCGCGTCTTCAGCCAGGGCCATTTCCTTTTGGCAAATATTCCATAGGTAAAAACCGCCGGCGATGTTGAATACATTTTCAAATCCCTGCTGCAGTAATATGCGCTGTGCCAGGTAGCCCCGCAGCCCTATCTGGCAATACACATAAATCGTTTTGCTGTTGTCAAGCTCCGGCAGGCGCTTTCTTAATTCATCCAGCGGGATATTGATGGCACCTTCAATATGGCCATGTTCAAATTCCGGCGCTGTGCGAACATCCAGTAAAATATCATCGCTGCTGAGTGCTGCGGTTCTATTCCATGGAATTGTTCTTAGCCGTCCCTGTAAAATATTCTCAGCCACAAAACCGGCCATATTCACCGGGTCTTTGGCAGATGAATAAGGTGGTGCATATGCATGTTCAAATTCGGTGAGTTCGTAAATGCTGCTGCCTCGCTGAATCACGGAAGAGAGGATATCGATCCTTTTATCAACACCATCGATACCCACCACCTGTGCACCCAGGAGTTTTCCTTCTTTTGGAGAAAAAGCAACCTGTATGGTAAGCTGGTGACCGCCGGGATAATATCCAGCATGCGAGTTGCTGTGAACGATGGCGGTTTTATGTTCGATGCCTGCAGCTGTGAGATGTTTGGAAGCCATGCCTGCTACTGCAACCGTTAAATCAAACAGTTTTACAATCGCGGTATTAATGGCGCCATTGTATGTTTGCCGGTTACCCAATACCAGGTTGTTGGCGCAGATCCTGCCCTGTTTATTGGCCGGGCCGGCAAGAAAGGTGGGCATGCTGTTGCCCGTAATGGGATTGCTGAACTCAATGGCATCACCCACCGCATAAATATGTTCATCGCTGGTTTGCAAATATTCATTCACCACAATACCACGGTTCACTTTCAGTCCTGCAGCCAATGCAAGTCTTGTATCGGGTTTCACTCCGATGGATAAGATCACGATATCCGCCTCAATGGGTGCATCGTCTTTTACCAGCACTTTAATACCAGTACCGTTTTTTTCAAAACCCGTAACGGCTGTTTTTAATTTCAGCTGTATACCCTTACTGCGCAAATGCTGCTGGGCAATGGCTGCGATGGTAAAATCGGCCGGGGCAAGTATTTGATCACCCATTTCAACCACGGTGATATCCATACCCAGGTGATGCAGGTTCTCGGCCATTTCAAGCCCGATAAAACCGGCGCCGATGATCACGGCTTTACCATTTGGGAATTGCTGTACGTATTCTTTTATCCTGTCCGTATCTGTAACATTGCGCAGGGTGAAAATACCTGTTATGCCAATGCCTTCCAGCGGCGGGCGGATGGGTTCGGCACCGGGTGACAATACCAGTTTATCATAAGCCTCCTCATATACCTCACCGGTACTTATATTCTTAACGGTTACTTTTTGTGTGGCAGCGTTAATGCCGGTTACTTCACTCAGCACCCTCACATCAATATTGAAACGGCTGCTGAAAGAGCTGGCAGTTTGTACAAACAGTTTGTTGCGGTCGGTGATCACATCACCGATATAATAGGGTAGTCCGCAATTGGCATAAGAAATATGTGCCCCTTTTTCAAACAGGATGATGCTTGCTTTTTCATCCATTCTTCTCAGTCTTGCTGCTGTGCTGGCACCGCCTGCCACGCCGCCAATAATAATATACCGCATGTATTTTTCTTTTACGGCACAAACCTACACAGCGGCAAACCCCGGCTCCGTAACAATTGTTACGGAAACGACTGACTTTAGTCATATGAATACTGTATACCGGCTATTTGCGGTATTTTCTCAGCATGGGAACAGCCATCATACCTGATACATCGCGGTAATCCACCAGTTGGGTATCACCCGGCCTGCTGAACCGGTAAATATTACGGCTCACACTTCCCTTAACTGTGAGAGCGGATGTTCCTGTATACTCAAACAGTACATCGTTCCACATTTTTACAACGGGTGTGGTGCTTTTTACCGCAGAGGAAAGCAATTGTGCAAGTGTTTCTCTTTTGTTGCCGCAGCAGCTCATAGTAATGTGTTTTATTCTTCAAAAAATGGAGGCGGTTGCTGCTTGTCAATAAATTTTTGAATGATGCAGGCAGCCCCCGAAATCCCTATACAATAAATAATTTTTTCCAGTATGCTGTTGCCCGTCCAGATACCAAAGGGTACGGATATCCAGATACTGAGACAATAAAAACAATCGAGCAGGCTTCCGAAGAAGCCATGCCCGAGTTGCTTTTTTACCCTGAACAGAATATCGAAAGGCCCGTCTTCCCTGCTTAACAAATGCGTGATGCGCCAGGTGGCGAGTACGGCGATCAGGAAATGAAAACAGGGAATGGCCATGGTGATTTATTTTGGCTGCAGGTAAATCGCGGCTCCGATGGCGCCGGGATTGCCCAGTCCACTATTATAACCATTGGTCCTGCGAATGGCGGCATCCAGTCCGAACGACAATACCGCAAATTGTTCCCCGGCTCTCAGCCATCCTCCTTCAGCTGCGGATGGTTGTAAGGTTACGGTTACAAATCCGCTTGTTCCAAAATCTCCCAATGTGCCGTAGTAACCCGGGCAGTTATTGCCGTCAGTATTGGAAGCATTGCTTCCTGCGGCCAGCACGCCGGCAGATTTGGTGCCCGCGATACTCACGGGTGATGTTATATCCACTTCAATTTGCTGCGGACATTTGCCAATGGTGAGGTTGTAAAAATCGGTAAAGCCAAATGCATCAAATGCTTTAAACTGAACAGTGAGCGGCATATTCATTTCGGATGGCAGCAGTTTGTACAGGCCGCAGGGAATTTTCTCCGGCGAACCGGTAAAGGCAATATTGCCAAAACCATATTCGAGCGGGCGGTTATTGATGTATAATGCAATGAGGTCTTTTGCACCGGGCACCAGGTTGCCGTTTGCATCATAACCTTCCACTAAAAAATATACTTTACCGGGATTGCCTGCTTCGTAAATAGCACTGTTGAGCTGTGCATAACGGTCGAGGCTGGAGAATTCCCAGTCAATGCCATCAAAAAATACTTCCGCCTGTATGTTGATGTATGCCGGCACATTTTGTACCGCACCACCATCCACTTTCAAACCGGTGGTAAAAGGCCCCACCAGGTCGCCATTATAAAACGGGATAAAGCGTTTGGAGAATTTAGGATGACGGTAAGACTGTGTTACAAACTGCCAGGTACCCCCGGGTTTTTTATAGCGGATGGTATAACGCCTTACAACCGGGTCGTTTTTCTTGCGCTGTAAATTATACATGCATCCTTTAAAATCTATCAGCCCGCCCCAGCAGGCACAATCCACTCCAAAGCCGGCCATTGAATTATGAACGGTGATCTTTCCCGCGGCACTCAGATGATTATTGTAGCCATTACGGTCCAGCGCAGCCGCTGATAAACTGCCTGCGGTATTCTGGTTGCCGCCAATGAATACATTGCCCAGGCTGCCGATCAGGTTGCCATTAAAGCAAAGCGAAGTGGGTTTTACTTTTTCCTGCGGCAGGCAAAGATCGATGCGTTTTAACTGCGGCACATTAAAGTAAGGCGCTGTTTCAAATAAAACAGTGGAGGGGTACAGGCTGTCTGCAACTGCAACAATAATATCAGGTCTTGCCTGCACCACTACATTCTCTCCACTGGCCACATCTGCGTCTATTTCGTTTACCAGTTCGCCGAAGCTTTGTGTAAAGCGGAAAATATAATTACCGTTCATGTCTGTAATGGCATAGCCGAGATTGCTGCGGTCTCCTGTGCCTGTATAAGCACCACCGGCAAGCTCTGCTGCATTACGGTCGTATTCCGTAAAGTTGAGCGTAAGGTTTACGCCTGGTTCGGTACTGCAGCGCAGGCGGATATTATCAGTGATCTTCGCCAGTTCGGCCCGGTTGAATGTAGCGGCAGCTGCCAAACCTGCAGCGGGAGAAAGTGCCACCGTTTTTTCCAGGCTGAAACCGGTAAGCGCATCAGCTTGCTCCCTTGCGGTTGCTTTTTTGCCTGTGGAAGCCTATTCCATCATCACCCTGCGGTATACGTCGGCCGTTTTTGGAGGCAGCTGTGAATCATCGGCAAGGTTGATCATTATGGGAGTGAAAAACGGTGGCGGGTCGGGCGGATTGGGATTGACAGGCGGTATACGTTCCGGGTACAATACTTCGATGGCATCTTTCAGCCGGTCGATCTTTAATGCTTCGAGGAATTTTTTATAGGTGTCGATCACCACGAACCTGCGGTTGCAGGGATTGATCACACAAAAATCACTGTACAATGTAACATTGCCATACAGCATATAATCGGTTATTGATGCCGGGGATGTGCAGGTGAGCACCAGGTCGTTAAAATCTTTATCACTGCCTGCATCATTCGATTCGATGTCAAAAACAAAATTGCTGCCGGCGATGGAAGGAAATTTGATCCTTGTATCGGATAAACGGAAACCATTGCCGGGATCATTTAAAATGGCCAGGCTCCATTGTGTACCGGTTACAGCAACCGGTGGCGTGGTGGCCGTCACATCATGTGTGCCATTGCCGGTAGTGGCGCCGGATATAACAAAACGTTGCGGATAAGCGGCTTCTTTGGACTTAACACTGATGGTCCAGTTGCCGTGCATGGATATAAGCATAGTAATATTTTTACAGCTGCATTGCTGCAGCAGTGGTGAATAAAAAGTAAGGGCCGGATTAAAAACCACTAATCATGTATAACCGGGGCGGGAGGGCAGCAACGGTATTCCTGCGATTTCTCCAGCAATTCAATTTGCTTGCGGAGCAGGTCGTTTTCCAGTTGCAGCTTTTCCTTTAATAATGGTTCACATACATCGCAATCATCCAGGCAGCCTTTAACAATAATGCCGGGTGTGGGCAGACTGAATTCCATTTCAAAGTCGATCACTTGTTTTGTTTCTTTTGAAACAACCCCGTTTTTGTCTACCAGGCTTTTTGCGGCCAGCTGTTCATCCACTTCTTTCAGCGCTTTTGCCCTTGATTCAGTATCGAGCGGCGTGCCGAAATTCTGGTCATTATTAAAGGCAACACGGTTTAATACAGGCCTTGCTGTCAGTACCGCTGTATCTGTATTGGAGGAAGCAAGGCTGCTGATACCGGCGGCATTGGCAGTTACGGCTGTTTTTTTCAGCAGTGCGGTTGCAGGAATATCCTGCGGCACCAGTGCGATCGGTATTTTGGCATCTGCAGGCTGCAGCACACCACCAACAGGCGCATTGTCATCCAGTACCCTTCTTTCAATAGCCACCAGCTCAAATTTTATTTTTTGTTTTTTATTGAGGCGGTAAAACATGTAGGTAACCGCATGGCATTTGTTGTAATTGGTAAACTCACGGCTGGATGCTTCAAAGTGATCTTCCGATTCACCTTCGATATGCGTGCGGCTGCTTACCTCACCTACAGAAACGGAGTGCGCCTTGCGTGTGGCACCCACTGCCTGGGATGCTGCGCTTTGCACATGGGTTCTCTGCTGGTTCAGGTAATCGGCCACCGAACTGCTGTTGTGGTTACCGCTGGCATTGGTGCTGGCACTGGCGCTTAAACTGAATATGCCGATACTGCCTTTTGCATCTCCGTGAAAATCCCAGTGACCTTCATTGGAGCTTTCTGCATGACCCGATTGTGCCGCTGATGCATCGGCCATATATTTTTGTGTGGCCGTCATAAAATACTGCTCTTCCGAAATCTGTTCGCTGCGGTAACTCAGTTTTGTTTCACTGTCGTAAGTAAAACGGCTGCGGCGGTCGGTGGTGGCCAGCCTAACTTTTTCTCCCGGCAGCAAGGTGGTGCTGTAAGCAGGATCGCCGAGTGTTAATCCCAATGTGCAGCGTGAAAATTTAAAGTGCAGTATCACTTCCACATTGATACGGCGCCTGTTGGCTGCCAGTACCGAAGTAGGATACGTAAGCACCCTGCTGAAATGAATGATATCGCAATGATCATCTTTGATCAGTTCGGGACAGCAGGGTATCGCTGAAGCATTTTCATGTTCCATAATTTGAAAAGGTTTAATGGTTAACAAATTCCTGTTCAGTAATTGCAAGGCTCCGCCAGGCAACTGTTAAGCCGCTTTTTTGGATGGTGGTTTGTAAATGGTCAGAAACTTTTCTCTTGTCTAAACCTCGCTGCTGTGTATTGGAGTAATTGGGGTAAAAGCAATCACTGAAACAGGATACAAACCTACGCTGATAAAAAGCTGTTGTCAATACCCTAAACAGGGAAATTTTTTATCATAAGGGTTGTCAATCTTCGAAAGGCTGACAACCCTTATGTACTATCCCTTCGTGAAATAAAATTTATCTGCTAATTTTATCACTCGCTAATACAAATGATATGCAAACAAATTTTTTAGTGATTGGGAGTGGCATTGCAGGACTTACCTATGCACTCAAAGTGGCGCAGGAATGCCCCGGTAAAAAAGTTACCATTTTTACCAAAACACAAAGTGATGAAACAAACACCAAGTATGCACAGGGCGGCATAGCAGGAGTGATGGATGCCGATAATGACAGTTTTGAAAAACATATAGAAGACACCCTGATTGCAGGTGACGGACTATGCAACCGCAGCACGGTGGAGATTGTGGTGAAGGAAGGGGTGAAGCGTATTCATGAAATAATAGAATGGGGTGCACAGTTTGACAAGGAACCGGATGGTGATTTCAAACTGGGAAAAGAAGGCGGTCATAGTGAATTCCGCATCCTGCATCATAAAGATGTTACCGGAAAGGAAATGGAACGTGCATTGCTGGAAGCCATTAAGAAATGCCCCAATATCGAACTCATCAGTCATTGTTTTGTACTGGATATTATCACCCAGCATCATTTGGGTTACCTCGTCACCAAGTCAACTCCGGATATAGAATGCTATGGTGTGTATGTGCTGAACCTGCAAACCAATAAGATTGAAAAAATTGCTGCGGCTGTTACGCTGCTTGCAACAGGCGGCAACGGGCAGGTGTACCGCACCACCACCAACCCGTCCATTGCCACAGGCGATGGAGTGGCAATGGTGTACCGTGCAAAAGGGAGGATAGAAAACATGGAGTTCATACAGTTTCATCCCACGGCTTTGTATGAACCCGGTGTACGCGGGCAAAGTTTTTTGATCACCGAAGCCGTGCGTGGCGACGGCGGTATTTTGCGCAATCATAAAGGCGAGGCATTTATGGAGCGTTATGATGAGCGCAAGGATTTGGCGCCAAGGGATATTGTGGCAAGGGCCATCGATAATGAAATGAAGATTAATGGTACAGAACATGTGTACCTCGACTGCCGTCATTTTACCAAAGAAAAATTCGTGGAGCATTTCCCCAATATTTACGAAAAATGCCTGAGCATTGGCGTGGATATTACGAAAGATATGATACCGGTGGCACCTGCAGCGCATTACAGTTGTGGTGGTATCAAAACAGATGAATGGGCCCGCACTTCTGTAAAAAATTTATATGCAGCAGGTGAATGTGCCAGTACAGGATTACATGGCGCCAACCGCCTGGCGAGTAACAGCCTGCTGGAAGCGATGGTGTTTGCCCATCGTGCATACCTGCATTCGGTTGAATATGTGAAAGGGCTCGCCGCTTTCCCAACTGCAGGATCAAGGGTGCCCGACTGGAAAGCGGACGGTACCAATGCACCCAAGGAAATGATCCTGATCACGCAAAGTGTAAAGGAATTAAAACTGCTGATGAGCGATTACGTGGGTATTGTGCGTAACAATGAACGTTTGCGCCGTGCCATGCGCAGGCTCGACCTGCTGTTTGAAGAAACCGAGGAGCTGTATAAAAAAACGATCGTGTCGCCGCAGTTATGTGAACTGCGCAATATGATCACCACGGCCTATGTGATTGTAAAAAGTGCCGACTTCCGCCATGAAAGCCGCGGGCTGCATTATAATACTGATTATCCCGGTAAGAGTACGATGGTGCAGAATATTGTGCTGTAAAAAGAGAAGTCAAGTTTTTAAAACTTGACTTCTCTTTTTACACAAACCGGCCGGGAACAGGGTGGAGTTGTATGTTTCTATGTAAAAAACCTCTACCTTCAAATCCTAAACTTTTAATTATGGAATTTTTAAGAGATTACTGGTGGGCCTTACTCATCGTATTCGCATTCTTAGGCTGCTTCGTAACCGTTAACCAGGGTATGATCGGGGTGGTAACAATGTTTGGTAAATACCAGCGCATCATGCGCCCGGGACTGAATTTCAAAATCCCTTTCCTGGAACAGATTTATAAAAAAGTAAGTGTGCAAAACCGCAGCGTTGAACTGGAATTCCAGGCCGTAACCATTGACCAGGCCAATGTATATTTCAAAAGCATGCTGCTGTATTCAGTGCTGAATCATGATGAGGAAACCATCAAAAATGTGGCGTTTAAATTTATCAGCGATAAAGACCTGATGCAGGCGCTGGTGCGTACCGTGGAAGGAAGTATCCGTGCATTTGTGGCCACCAGGCGGCAGTCTGAAATTTTAAGTGTGCGCCGCGAGATCGTGGAAAATGTAAAAGACCAGGTTGACCAGACCCTTGAAACATGGGGTTATCATTTGCAGGATCTCCAGATCAATGATATCACTTTTGACGAAGCCATCATGACCAGTATGAGCAAGGTGGTGGCAAGTAATAACCTGAAAGCAGCTGCGGAAAATGAAGGCCAGGCCCTTCTTATCACCAAAACAAAGGCTGCAGAAGCTGAAGGTAACGCCATTAAAATTGCTGCAGAAGCCGAACGGCAGGCGGCACAGTTGCGTGGTCAGGGTGTGGCTTTGTTCCGCGAGGAAGTGGCCAAGGGTATGAGCCAGGCTGCAGAACAGATGAAGCAGGCCAACCTGGATACCAATGTGATCTTATTCAGTATGTGGACAGAAGCCATTAAAAATTTTGCCGAATACGGAAAGGGCAATGTGATCTTTCTTGATGGCAGCAGCGAAGGCATGGAAAAAACCATGCGGCAGATCATGGCCATGCAGCAGATGGATGGTAAAGCGTAAAAGCAAATCATGTTATAGAGAATGCCACGCATTGCGTGGCATTTTATTTTTCAGCGTACATTCGTTTAATAAATCTCCTTATGTCTTATTACAAACAAAGCAGCCCGTTTGTGGTGCCCACCACCGATGGAAAACTGATCGAAGAACATTTTGGCGCCACCACAGGCGAAAGCAAACTCAGCATTGCACATATGCTGGCTCCTGCAGGCTGGGGCGAGCCTTTTCAAACACCGCAGTTTGATGAATACACACTGGTAAGCCGTGGCAAAAAATTAATTGAAGCAGATGGTGAAATGATTGAGCTGCATGCCGGCCAAAGCATATTGATAGAAGGTGGTACCCGGGTGCGTTACAGCAATCCCTTTGATGAGCCCTGCGAATACTGGAGCATTTGCCTGCCTGCATTCAGCATTGAAACGGTTCACCGGGAACATTAACAATTCTTTAGGCAGCATCTGCGCTTATTGTGCGTTTGCTGTTTATTATTGCAATGAATTGGCATAATAATCGCATCATAAGTTTTCAATTAAACAATTACTTTTGTTCCTAAATCAGTTAAAGCATGTTTGATATTTTTCTGCAGATCGACAGTACAGGAATGGCTAAAGCGCTGGCTGTGCAAAAAGAAAGTGTAATGGGCATACTCGTGAAAGGCGGTGTGCTGATGATACCGCTGGCTTTATTATTTGCACTGGCTGTTTTCTTTTTTATTGAAAGGCTGATCGCCATCCGCAAAGCCAGCAAGATCGAAGATAATTTCATGAGCATTATCCGCGATCATGTGGTTACAGGTAATATCACCGCTGCACGCAGCCTTGCAAAAAATACCGCAAACCCTGTTGCACGTATGATCGATAAAGGCCTGCAGCGTATCGGCAAACCCATTGATGCCATCGAACGCAGTATGGACAATGTGGGCAAGCTGGAGATTTATAAAATGGAGAAAAACCTCAATATCCTTTCTGTGATCTCACGTATCGCACCGATATTCGGGTTTATCGGTACCATCATTGGTATGATTATTCTGTTGCGTGAATTTGCGTCACTGGCCAGTCCTTCCATTTCTGAAATTGCAGATGCGATGTATGTAAAACTGATCACGTCTGTTTTCGGACTGGGTATTGGTATCCTTTCCTATGCCGGCTACAGTTACCTCAATTCCCAGATCGACAGAACCGTGAATAAGATGGAAGCTTCAAGCGCAGAATTCATTGATATTTTGCAGGAACCTACCAAGTAAGCACAAGATTTAAAACAATTACGCAGGTTGTACGCATGGTTTGATTCGTGCAATCCGTAAAAATTAGTGAAACAACAATATGAGTTTACGTCACCGGTTAAGAGATACACACAGTGAAGTGGATGCAGGTCCGCTCAGTGATATCCTGTTCATCCTGCTGATGTTCTTTATCCTGATATCCACTTTGGCCAATCCCAATGTGATTAAGACAAATCTGCCTAAAGGCAAGAGCGATACAAAAATGCGCCAGAGTGTTACGATCGGGCTGGATAAGGAAGGCCGTTTATACATGGGCCAGCTCCCTATCAGTTTTGCCGAGCTGGATTCGGTGGTAAAACGGGAGGCGGATAAAGTAAAACCGGATACATTATCCATCGTGATTGCAGCAGATACGGCCAGTCATTACGGAGATGTGTTCAAGATATTTTACGCAGCTAAAAAAGCCGGGGCCAAAGCAGGTTTTAATGTAAAGCCCGGTAAATAAATTCAGAAACTGGCGATCACCATCCGTTCTTTTCCAAACATATCTTTTTTGATCATTACCTCGCGGTAGTTTACTTTAAAAAGAGCAGCTACTTCCTTGGCATAGTCTTCATGTGTTTCAAGATATATCTTGCCATTGTAGTTTAAATGGCTGCGCCCGAACCGGGCAATCTTTTCATAAAACAGCAAGGGATTTTCATCCGGCACAAACAGTGCTTTATGCGGTTCGTGTTCCACCACATTCTTGTCGAGTTTTTCTTTCTCCCTTAAAGGAATATAGGGCGGGTTGCTTACGATAATGTCAAACAATAACAACTCGGGCCAGCGTTGCTCATCCAGGAAATCGAGCAGGTTGATCTGCACATTCACCTTATTGGCCACTGCATTTTTATGCGCCACTTCCAGCGCATCGTAACTGGCATCGAGCGCCATCACTTTTGCCGAGGGCAGGTTTTTTTTAATGGTAACGGCAATACAGCCGCTGCCGGTGCCCACATCCAGCACGCTCACCTGCTTTGTTTCAAAGCGCCAGCTGTTGATGATCAGCTGGGTAAGTTCTTCTGTTTCGGGTCGGGGGATCAGCACTTTGTCATTTACCTGGAACTGCAGCCCGCAAAACGTGGTTTCTCCAATTACATACTGCACCGGCTGGTACTGTAAAAGCAACTCTTTCTTATCTGATATTTTTTTTATAACAGGCGCCGGTACCTGCTGTAAAGGGTTTTTGATGAGATCTGTCTTTTTGAGTCCTGCAACGTGCTCAAATACCCAGTCGGTAATCACGGTGGCTTCATCCAGCTCATATACTTTTTGTATATCCACCAAAAACTTCCGGTATAATTCCTTGCTGTTCACTCCGCAAACTTAATTTATTTTTTGATGCTTATGCCGCCTGCAAACAATCCCTGAACAAAAGCGGGTTATACAGTGGCATAAGATATTGCCTGTGCTGTAAGGCTGAATTTTAAAACTGAATAGAATGTAAATAGATATTATTTTTGCCCCTTGACTGTTCACGAAAAATATATGTACCGCTGTTTTGAACTGGCCCTTCAAGGAGCCGGGAATGTGGCGCCGAATCCTATGGTGGGAGCGGTGCTGGTACATGATGATACCATTATCGGCGAAGGATGGCACCGGCAGTACGGGCAGGCACATGCGGAAGTCAACTGTATTAACAGCGTGGCAGACGGCAATACGGAACAGGTGGCAAACAGCACCCTGTATGTTTCGCTGGAGCCTTGTGCACATTATGGCAAAACACCGCCCTGTGCCGACCTTATCATTGGAAAAAAAATTCCCCGGGTGGTGATTGGCTGTAAAGACAGTTTTGAAGCAGTGGATGGCAAAGGCATTGCAAAACTGGAAGCCGCAGGTGTTCAGGTCATCACCGGTGTGCTCGAAAAAGAAGCACAGGAACTCAATAAACGTTTTTTTACTTTTTATACGAAGCAACGACCATACATCCTGCTCAAATGGGCGCAAACAGCCGATAAAAAAATAGCAGGCAACAAAGAAGAAAGGCTTTATATCAGCAATGATATCACCAACCGGCTGGTACACCGCTGGCGAACTGAGGAAGCAGCTATCCTCGTAGGCACCAATACTGCCATTACAGATAATCCTTCATTAACCAGCCGGCTGGTACCCGGCAATAATCCCCTTCGCCTGGTGATTGATAAAAAATTACAGCTGCCAGCCTCTCACAGGATTTTTGATGCCGGCGCAAAAACCATTGTTTACAATTTTTCTAAAGAAAATGTAAAAGACCATATTCAATGGGTGAAGCTGGAAGAAGCTGAAAATTTGCTGCCGCAGGTACTGGAACACCTGTATAAAAACAAGACCCAGTCACTGATGGTTGAAGGTGGTGCCATCCTCCTGCAATCATTTATTGCGGCCGGGCTTTGGGATGAAGCCAGGGTGATCACAAACAACAGCATGTATGCCGGGGCCGGTATTAAAGCCCCTGTGCTTGAAAACGCGGCATTATATAAAAAAGAACAATCAGGAACAGACAGCATTGAATATTTTAAAAACAGCTTGCTATAATGATCTATCTCATCGGGAGTATTATACTCAGTTCTTATCTCACACTTTCGTTTAAAGTGCTGCAACGGTTTCATATCAATGCATTCCAGGCCATCGTTTTCAATTATATTGCCTGTGTTTGCACCGGTGCTGTTTTCAATGGTTCATTCCCGGTAAACAGCCAAGCGGTGCAGTCACCCTGGTTTAAGTGGGCGCTGGTAATGGGAACCATGTTCATCAGTATTTTTAATGTGATCGGTTTTACCACGCAAAAACTGGGTGTGGCCATTGCTTCTGTGGCCAATAAGCTGAGTATGGTGATCCCCTTCCTTTTTTCCATTTTTCTATATGATGAAACAGCCACGGTATGGAAGCTGGCCGGTATTGCAGTGGCACTGGCTGCCGTAGTGCTCACCTGTTATCCTTCTCAAAAAGATGCGGCCACCTCTAAAAAAGCAAATCAGCTGCTGCTCCTGCTGCCCTTTGTGTTGTTTATCAGCAGCGGCCTGCTGGATACACTGATCGTGTATGTACAAAATATTTTTTTCAGCAACCCCGGTACAAATTTCAATCACTTCCTCATTACAGCATTTACAGTGGCAGGACTGATCGGCTCCGTGGTTTTGATAATACAGATTGCAGGAGGTCGCCAGCAGTTTTCCGTAAAGGCCTTACTTGCAGGAACAATGATCGGGATACCCAATTATTTTTCTATCTGGTGCCTGGGCAAGGTGATCGCGGCTTACCAGGGCAATTCATCTGCCGTTATACCCGTCAATAATATGGGTATTGTTTTATTCAGCGCCGTAATGGCCTGGATATTATTTAAAGAAAGGCTGATGCTGATTAACTGGGCCGGTATTGTACTGGCCGTGGCCGCTATTGCGCTGATCGCATACGGTTAGTTGAAGACATACATGAAGCATTGATTCCAGAAATACAACGACATGACAGAACAGGATTTTTATTTTACCGTAACACAACCATCCACCGCTGAATTTAAGGACAGGGGCAGTAAATTTATTGCTTATGCTTTTCCTGTTGAAACAGCAGATGATTTTAAACAACGGCTGCAGGAGCTGAAGAAAGAACATCCCAAAGCCGTGCATCATTGTTTTGCTTACCGGATCGGTACCGATGGCAATAATTTCCGCAGCAGTGATGATGGTGAACCTTCGGGCTCGGCAGGCAAACCCATCCTCGGGCAGATAGACAGCAAGCAGCTTACCAATACAGCCGTGATCGTGGTGCGTTACTGGGGCGGTACATTGCTGGGTGTGCCGGGACTGATCAATGCCTATAAATCGGCCACCGTGCTTGCACTGCAGGTTACTCCCATTGTGCAAAAGCAGGTGGAGACAAAATATGATATTGAGTTTGATTACACCCGCATGAATGATGTGATGATGATACTGAAGCAATACAACTGCAGCGTATTCAGCCAGGAAATGCAGCTGTTCTGCATCATACATGCCGGCATACCCAAAAACCGTACGGAAGAAGTATTATATAAGCTGAAAGACCTGCAAAATGTAACTGTAAAAAAGACGGCCTGAGTAAACTGTTTTTTGTAACTTAACAGTAAATACTTTGCGATGGCTGCTGAAAAAAAATATAAATCTTTCTGGAGTTTTTATCCCTATTACCTCACCGAGCACAGCGATGTAAAAAACCGCACCCTTCATTTTATTGGTACCGCTGCACTGATTGCGATCCTCATCGCCGCCATCCTGCTACAAAAATGGTGGATGCTGGCCCTTATCCCGGTTTGTGGTTATGGATTTGCATGGGCGGGGCATTTCTTTATTGAAAAAAATAAACCGGCCACTTTTACCTATCCCTTGTACAGCCTGGGCAGCGATTTTGTAATGTTCTGGCATATGCTTACCGGGCAGATTGAAAAAAAACTGGCCGAAGCAAAAAAACATATCAACCCTTAATATGGATATTGAATTATTGCGGGAATATGCACTGCAGCAACCGGGTGCAACAGAAGGTTTTCCTTTTGGAGAAGATACGCTGGTGTTTAAAGTGAATAATAAAATGTTCCTGCTGCTTTCGCTCGACAGTATTCCACCGCAGTTCAATGCAAAATGCGATCCGGGTAAAGCCATTGAGTTAAGGGAGGCGTACCCGGAAACTGTTTTGCCGGGCTATCATATGAATAAGAAACACTGGAATACCGTGGTGCTGGACGGGATGCTTTCGGCCAGGCAGGTAAAGGAGATGGTGGATGAATCGTACAACCTTGTGAGGGGAAAGATTTCAAACCCTTGAAGGGTTGGAAATCTTTACAGCCAGTTACTTTCTTTCGTATCTCCAGTTACGGCCCTTTCCTTCGGCCACCCATTCCAGTGTGGTGGCAATTCTTTTTTCACGGGTGGGTTCGGTCTTTGCTTCGGTGATCCACTGCAGGTATTCTTTTTTATGCGAGTACGCAAATGCGTCCCATATTTTTTGTGCTTTTTTATTTTTCGCCAGCGCTTTTACAAAGTAATCAGGCACTTCCAGTGCTTTCTTTTCAGCGGGTTTAGACTTTGAAGGAAGTTTGATCCCCTTATCATTCAATACCATCGCTTCTTTGATCCAGGCCGTCAGTTTTTTATCCGAAGGCAGGTCTTTCAACGAGGTGATTTTTCCCAAATGTCCCATCGCCACTTCGGTTTTGGCTGTTTCAAGGAGTATGGGATCTTTCATTAACGCAGCTTTCCAAAAACCAAAGGATGCATGTTGCTTAAAGGCGGCCATACCGCACATCATCTCGCCCTTATAATCAAAATGCGGCATGCTCCATTTTAGTTTTTCTTCCACTTCAGGACAGGCCTGGTGCACCAGTTCTCGAAGATGGTTTAAAATGGGTTTTGCAAAATCGGCCGACTTTGCAATGTAGGCATCAATGGCTTTGTTTTTTGTTCCCATAAAATGTGGTTTGCATTAAATCCTGTAATCTTCCCTTACCGGGCAAAATACATCCAGCAATTTACAGTCTGTTACCGCAATGCCCGAATGTTTTACATTGGATGGTATCACCGCAATTTTGCCCGTTTCCAGTTCCAGCGGAACCCCATCCACGGTTAAAGTAAATTTTCCTTCCAGCACATGCGCCACCTGTTCGTGTATGTGCGAGTGCTCCGGCACTATACTTCCGGCCTTTACGTCCCAGTAAGCAAATGTCATGGTGTCGGTATGGATAAAGCGCCCGGTATAACCCGGAAACATTTCTTTAACGGGAAGATCCCTGAGTACTGCAAGTGGCATAGTGACTGTTTCTGCTAAGATAAAAAATAGTTGGTTCAAACGATTGCGTAAATATTGTTCCCTGTTGCGCTAACTGCAAACTGTGATAATATTTACTTTAGCTGAAAATTTTAACGATGGCTATTGAACCCTGGCGTATCGCGAAAGTGATCCGCATCCAAGATGAAACACATAATACCCGCCGCTACTGGCTGCAGGTGCCCGAACTGGAAAATTTCGATTTCAGGCCCGGCCAGTTCGTAACGCTTGATCTCCCCATACATGAAAAGAAAAATAAACGCTGGCGCAGTTATTCCATTGCGAGCTGGCCTGACGGCACCAATGTATTTGAACTGGTGATTGTGCTGCTCGAAGGCGGCCTGGGCACCAAATATCTTTTTGAAGAAGTGAAAGTGGGAGATGAGCTTACGTTCCGCGGCCCGCAGGGAGTGTTTACTTTACCCGATGCGCTGGAAGAGGACTATTACCTTATTTGCACAGGAACGGGCATTGCCCCCTTCCGCAGCATGCTGCATGAAGTGGCGGTTAAAAACATACCGCATACCAATGTATACCTCATTTTCGGCACAAGAACAAAGGACACCCTGCTGTATTATGCGGAGCTTACAGCCTTGTCTGAACAATATCCCGGTATTCATTATATACCCGTGCTGAGCCGCGAAAAATGGGAGGGTGAACATGGATATGTGCACAAAGTGTACATGAACATCATACAATCAAAAAAGCAGGGAGATACGTTGCCGCCCGCTCATTTTTATCTCTGTGGCTGGAGGCATATGATCGACGAAGCCAAAAAGCATATTGCCGAAATGGGTTTTGATAAAAAATGCATTCACCAGGAATTGTATGGGTAAAATCCGTACTTTGTAGTACAAACCCTAAAACCTGTACTATGTTCCGTTTTGTATCCACCCTTTTTGCAGCCGCATTATTTTCCATTACAGTTAGCGCCCAGGATTTTCCCAGTTGGGGAACCATTACTGCCGACGAAGTTGCATTAAAAGAATGTGCTTTTGATAAGGAAGCCCCGGCCGTGGTGCTGATTGATGAAGCCATTGCCAATCATGATGATGAGTACAACCTGATCACCATCCGCCATATAAAAATTAAAATACTGAAGCAAAGCGGTTTTGATTTTGCCAATATAGAAATACCCTATGTCCGCAAGGATAAACAGCAGTATGTAGAAAAGGTGGAAGCCATGGTTACCAATATTGAAGACAATGGCGTGGCAACCGTGACACAGGTAGAAAAAAAATCCATTTACGATAATAATGTGGATGCGTTTACAGGGAAAGTGATTTTTACTTTTCCCAATATAAAAGTGGGCAGCATCATCGAATATAAGTACAAAATTTTCAGCGAGCATTATGGTTACCTGGACGAATGGGCATTTCATAATTACCTGCCTGTAGTAAAAAGCTGTTTCAAATTATATGTGCCGCCAAGGCTGGAGTTTACTTACCAGGTGCAGAAAGCACATGATTATCCCATTGTGATCAAACCCGTACCCGAGGAAGCCAGTATGTATTTTGAGATGAATAATATGCCGGGCATCGATAATGAACCCTTTATGGATGCACGCAAGGATTATATACAGAAAGTAATCTTCCAGATAAGCGGTTACAACAACCGAAGTACCGGTTACCAGAAAACAAATACTACCTGGGAAGAAGTGATCAGGGAATTCCAGTCTGCTTCAGATTTCGGATCGCAGTTGCGTAAAAGCCTGGCCGGTACCGGTGATTTTATGGATAAAGTGAAAACCTATCCAACGGGTGAAGCAAAATTAAAAGCAGTACTGGAATTTGTAAGGATGAATATGAAGTGGAACGGGTATAACAGCCGGTTTTCTGTGGAAGGTATCAAAGACGCATGGAATAAACGGACGGGTACCAATGGCGATATCAATTTAATATTGGTTAACCTGCTCCGGGAAACCGGCCTGGAAGCATATCCCGTACTGGTTAGTGAACGTTCGCATGGTAAAGTAAGAACCGACTATCCTTTTATCGACCAGTTCAATACGGTTTTTGCGAAGGTGGTGATCAATGATGTAAATTATTACCTGGATGCTACGGATAAGTATACACCGTACAATATGATTCCGAAAGATATCCTGAACACCACGGCCCTGGTGGTTGACCGTAAGAAAGGCGGGCTTGTAAACATCAGCAACGACAGCCTGATTTATGATGAGTACATTCATACTGTGATGCAAATGGATACGGCAGGGAAAGTAACAGGTGATGCCATTATCAAAAGCGATGGCTATGCAAAGGCAGAAAAAATAGCACTGATCAAAACAAATGGGGATAACGACTTTGTAAATAATGTGCTGAAGAACGATGATTTTTCAGCGATCACAGCATTTAAATTCCTGAATAAAGAAGCGGACAGCCTGCGTGCAGAGCAGCAGTTTAAATTTGAAAAGCAGCTTACGGCATCCGGGGGTTATTATTTTATTCCGCTGAACAGTTTTTCAGGGCTCGCCAAAAACCCGTTTACCAGTTCGAAACGTTTCAGCAATATCAATTTTGGCTTTGGCCGCAAGATCAATCTTTACACATCTGTACAACTGCCTGCGGGATTTGTGCCTGAAATGCCACGGCCTATCAGGATCACCACGCCCGATCATGATATCAGTTTTGGCCGTTCAACGGAATATGATAAGGAAACAAATACCGTTGTTTGCATGATCCTGATCGAGTTTAAGAAAAGCCTGTACAATTATGACGAATACAGCCTGCTGCAGCAATTGTATAAAAAAATGTTTGAGTACCTGAAGGAGCCGCTGGCGCTGAAGAAAAAACCATAAAAAAACGGCCAGAAAATTTCCCTGGCCGTTTGTAAGTATTGATCGCCTTATCAGCTGATCTTTTCCAATATCAAACCTTTCAGGTCTTTGATGGCAATACGTTCCTGTGTCATCGTGTCGCGGTAGCGGATGGTAACGGTATGGTCTTCTTTTGTTTGATGATCCACCGTAACGCAGAAGGGCGTGCCAACCGCATCCATGCGGCGGTAGCGCTGGCCAATGGAATCTTTCTCTTCGTAAAAACAATGGAAGGCAGTTTTGCAGTCTGCTAAAATATCACGGGCAATTTCCGGCAGGCCGTCTTTTTTGGTCAGCGGCAGTACAGCCAGTTTGGTGGGCGCAATTTTAGCAGGAATGCGCAATACCACGCGGCTGTCATCGCTGCCGTCTTCTTTTTTCCATTTTTCTTCTGCATAGCTTAAGCTTAAAATGGTAAGCACCAAACGGTCTAAACCAACCGAAGTTTCCACTACGTACGGAACATAGTTGCCATAAGCCTTGCCCGTTTCGGGGTTGATATCGTTATCGAAATACTGCATTTTTTTCCTGCTGAATTCCTGGTGGCGGCCCAGGTCGTAATCGGTGCGGCTGTGTATGCCTTCCAGCTCTTTCCATCCAAAAGGAAACTGGTATTCAATATCCACCGCGGCATCTGCATAATGCGCCAGTTTTACGTGGTCGTGGTAACGCAGCTTTTCAGCCGGAATGCTCATGCTTTCGTGCCATTTTTTTCTTTCAGCCTTCCAGTATTCGTACCATTCTTTTTGTGAACCGGGGCGGATGAAGAACTGCATTTCCATCTGTTCAAATTCACGCATACGGAAAATGAACTGCCTGGCCACAATTTCGTTACGGAATGCCTTACCGGTTTGCGCAATACCAAATGGTATTTTCATGCGGCCGGTTTTCTGCACATTTAAAAAGTTTACAAAAATGCCCTGGGCGGTTTCGGGGCGCAGGTACACAATATTATCATCGGGGTTTTCGCTGGCCACAGCACCAAATTCTGTTTTGAACATGAGGTTGAAATCACGCACATCGGTCCAGTTGCAGGTTTTGCTGATGCCGCATTTCATCTTGTTATCCTCTATCAGCTTTTTTAAACCGGCATAGTCAGTGGCGGCAAGCAGTTTATCCATTTCGGCCAGTACCGCTTCGGCCTTTTCTTTTTCACCGGCGGTTTCCAGTTCATCAGCAAAAGCCTCTATCAAATGATCCACGCGGTAACGTTTCTTACTGTCTTTATTATCGATCATGGGGTCGCTGAAACTGTCTACATGCCCGCTGGCCTTCCAGGTGGTGGGGTGCATAAAGATGGCGGCATCAATACCCACGATATTGTCCTGGAGCTGGGTCATGCTCTTCCACCAGTAATCGCGGATATTCTTTTTTAACTGGGCGCCGTTTTGCCCGTAGTCGTATACTGCGCTTAAACCATCATAAATTTCGCTGCTCTGAAAAATATATCCATATTCCTTGCAGTGAGCAATCAGTTCTGCAAAAATGTTTTGTTCGTTTGCCATAGGCTGCAAATATAAGATTGTAAGCGGTTTAGATAAAAATTGTCTCCAAAACACTGATTATTAACACCTGTGCATACCCCCTTTTAAGTATTGTTAAATGCAAATACTGGCTCTAATTTTGCTGAAAGACTTTTATAACTAAACTACTTATTATGAAAAAACTATTTTTAGTGATCTCTGGAATCACTTGCATCGGTTTTATTGCAAATGCTCAAACGAAAAAAGGCGACAAAATGGTTGGTGTAAGTTTTGGATCTGTTAGCTATACCAACAGCGACAGCAAAACCACCTACAGTAACACCCCCACTATTTACAATTCGGACGGAAGCAGCTTTAGTATTTCCGTAAACCCCAATGTGGCCTGGTTTATCCAGGATAATCTCGCTGTTGGTGGTGGTGTAAGTGTTAGCTTTTACACAAGCAAGAGCAACAGCAGCAATACCAGCTCCACCACTACCTCAGAAAGCAAGTACAATCAGCCATCCGTTTATATCGGACCGCTTGCCCGCTATTATTTTGGTGGCAGCAGTAAGGGTATGCCTTTTGCCCAGCTAAACATTCAATATGGTATTAGTGGAGGAAAGAGCGAAAGTAAAACCAGCACAGGCGCCAGCAGCGAAACCACTACAAAGCCCAAGGGCGACTGGAATGCAGGACTCTCTTTTGGTTACGAACATTTCATCACTTCCAATGTGGGCTTTTTTGGTTCAATTGGGTTTAATTATGGTAAAAGTAAAACCATGTATGAATACCGTCCTTCAACCGGAACCGGTTATGATTATACCAGTGAATACAGCAGGTTTTATATTCCTGTAAATGTTGGATTGCAGGTGCATATTTTAGGTGCTGCTAAAAAGAAATAAAACAATTTATCTGTTCTTTTTAAGCCTTGCAACTGCAGGGCTTTTTTATTTTAATATATTAACCCGGTATTTTCAGTGTATGCCGGTAAAATGTCGGGTGTTTGTCTACTCAATGACGGGCTGCTGATTTTTCTGCAGCGCTTCGGTAAGGTTTACGCCGGTTTGGTTGGCCAGGCAAATCAGCACCCATAACACATCGGCCATTTCATCACTGAGTTCTTTTCCCTGATCACTTTCTTTAAAACTTTGCTCGCCGTACTGGCGTACCATTAACCTCGAGAGTTCACCCACTTCTTCCATTAAAATACCCAGGTTGGTGAGCTCACTGAAATAGCGCACTCCCACGGTTTTTATCCATTCGTCCACCTGTTTTTGTGCCTGGTTAATGGTTAGCTCATTCATTACTCTTTGTTTTTTGTGTCAATAATAATCGTCACAGGCCCGTCATTCAGCAATGCCACTTTCATATCAGCACCAAATGATCCTGTAAAAATTGCTTTACCTAAATCCTTTTCCAACTGCTGAATCATTTGCTCATACAGCGGAATGGCCACGGCCGGTTTGCTGGCTTTAATATACGATGGCCGGTTGCCTTTTTTGGTGGCGGCATGCAGGGTAAACTGGCTTACCAGTAAAATATCACCGCCAGTCTCTTTCACAGCAATATTCGGTACTTTGTTTTCGTCATCAAAAATACGCAGGTTCACGATCTTGCTGCTCAGCCATTCAACGTCCGATATATCGTCGGCATCTTCAATACCCACCAATACAAGCAAACCATTTTGAATCGATGACTTCACAACGCCATTGATGGTTACACTTGCGGAGCTTACTCTTTGTATTACTGCTCTCATGATTGCAAATTTAGTTCAGCATCCAGTGTTATTTCATGCATGGCGGCCTCGTCTGTATCAACCGTTTCCACCACGTAGGTATTTGGAATGGAGTCGTGCCAGCCCCGGGCCCCAGCGCCTAAGAAACTGAGTGCATCAAAGGGAATCAGTCGGCAAAATGTTCTGCCCAAAATTTTTGCAAACCCCGGTTTTTCACCCTGTTCATTTACAATAGTGGTATTGGTGGCGCATTTACCGGCGGTGGTGTTGAAAATGCCTTCGAATAACAGATAGTAGGCAATAAGCAATATCACTTCGGCCATTACCAGCATGCCTTCCGTTTCGGGGAACCAGCTCCTGTTTACCCAATATTGCAGACTGCTGAAACTCTTAAGTAAAATGAAAATGATCATCAGCATATCCACCATCCGGTTGGCAAAACGCAGCCCGGCGCCGGCCGGTTCAAACTGTCCCACCCTGCTATCTCCCTCTCCGTAGTATATAATTTTCGGCAGCCTTCTTTTGCTGAGGTACCATAAACCGGTACTGCAGCATGCCATATAAAGCAAATCGATCAGGGCGCCCATATAAAACTGCCAGCCGGGCGGCGGGGCATTGTATTGCGAGTTGTTGCTCAAATAACTGGTATAGAACACCACCGTAAAAGGAAAGCTCATGATTTCATAACACATGCAAAGGCGCAGCAGCCCGCTTTTTTTAAACCTGCTCGTAAGGAAGAGCAGTACACCTGTAAGTCCGGCAGCCACGGGGAGTACATACAATAAAAAAGACCAGTCGGGCGAATAGCCATTTACAAAACTCATTACCAGGTTATAGGCAGCATAGAGATAAAGTGCTCCCAGTATGGCCGCAATCACGGTATATATTTTCCGGTGTTCCATCTGTTTTTTTTCAAAGAAACTGAATTTACCCTTTCGGGCACCATCATTTTACAAATAAAAAAAATGGAATAAAGCCCGGCTGTATAAACCCTTGAAGGGCATGACTGCAACAGGTGCATACCCGGAAAATTTGCGGAAACAGGGTTTTTAGAGGGAGGGAAATTTTAACCATAAAAACAAGATTTTTTACCACACATTTTCCAAAACAGGTGGGGAAAAATCCGCAAATGCAGCACCACAGGGGCTTCACTGATTTATCCACCAGTTTTGTCCACAACTGTTAATATTAAAAAGTTTGTTTGTTCCCCCACAACAAATATTTTCGTTTGCTTAACAATTACTTAACCCACATCAAGCACTAGTTATATGTCAAAGAAAAAGCCAAATATCCAGGCGTTGCAGTTTCGTCGCCAGTTCACAAAAGAAGGAGTGAGCCCATACGATATGTTCGAGTATGACTATCGTACCTCTGTTATTAAAAATCCTACCGGGGAAGTGGTATTCCAGATGGACAATGTGGAAGTACCCAAACAATGGAGCCAGATCGCTACCGATATTCTTGCACAAAAATATTTCCGTAAGGCCGGCGTGCCACAGGCAGACGGCAGCACCGGAAGGGAAACCACCGTTAAACAGGTGGCCCACCGTATGGCCCATTGCTGGAGGGTATGGGGTGAACGTTATGGTTACTTTGCATCAGAAAACGATGCACAGGTATTTTATGATGAACTGGTATACAGTATACTGAACCAGGCCTGCGTGCCCAACAGCCCGCAATGGTTCAACACTGGCTTATATGAAGTGTATGGTATTTCCGGAAAACCACAGGGACATTATTTTGTGGATGCAAAAGACGGCCAGCTGAAAAAATCCACCAGCGCTTACGAAAGACCACAGCCACACGCCTGCTTTATATTAAGTGTGGAAGACGATCTCGTTAACGACGGCGGTATCATGGACCTCTGGGTGCGTGAAGCCCGTATCTTCAAATACGGCAGTGGTGTGGGCACCAATTTCAGCAGCATCCGCGGCGAAGGAGAGAGACTGAGCGGTGGCGGTACATCCAGCGGACTGATGAGCTTCCTGAAAATTGGTGACCGTGCAGCCGGTGCCATAAAAAGTGGTGGTACCACCCGCCGTGCAGCCAAAATGGTTTGCCTGGATCTGGACCATCCCGAAATCGTAGAGTTTGTAAACTGGAAAGTGGAGGAAGAGAAAAAAGTAGGAGCACTGATCGCAGCAGGTTACAGCCACGATTACGAAGGCGAAGCTTACCGTACAGTAAGCGGACAAAACAGCAACAACTCGGTTCGTATCCCCAACGAATTTTTCAACATACTGGATGAAGATGGTGACTGGGAATTAAAAGCCCGCAGCGATGGCCGCACCATGAAAAAAGTAAAGGCCCGCGACCTGTGGAACCAGATCAATTATGCCGCATGGCGTTGTGCCGATCCCGGAACACAATATGACACCACCATTAATGAGTGGCATACCTGCCCCGAAGGCGGACCAATCAGGGCTTCCAACCCCTGCAGCGAATACATGTTCCTGGATAACACCGCATGTAACCTCGCCAGCGTGAACCTGCGCAAGTTCTTTGATGAAAACACCAACACCTTTGATGTGGCCGGTTTTGAAGCTACCAGCCGTTTGTGGACCGTGGTGCTGGAGATCAGCGTGCTGATGGCGCAGTTCCCGTCAAAAGAAGTGGCACAATTAAGTTATGATTACCGCACACTCGGACTGGGTTATGCCAACCTCGGTTCTGTTTTGATGCTGAGCGGTATTGCGTATGACAGCGAGGAAGCCAGGGGCATTGCCGGCGCTGTTACTGCGATCATGACCGGTATTGCTTATAAAACTTCTGCAGAAATGGCCGGGTTCCTCGGTGCATTTGATAAGTATGAAGAAAACAAAGAGCATATGCTGCGTGTAATGCGCAATCACCGTGCGGCTGCTTATGATGCTACCGATGCTTATGAAGGCCTGCAGATAAAACCACAGGGTATCAACGCAAAATATTGCCCGGATTATTTATTGAAGGCTGCCACCAAAGCATGGGATGATGCCGTTCAGCTGGGCGAAAAATATGGGTACCGCAATGCACAAACCACTGTAATTGCACCAACCGGCACCATCGGGCTGGTAATGGATTGTGATACCACCGGTGTTGAACCAGACTTTGCACTGGTGAAATTTAAAAAACTGAGCGGTGGCGGATATTTCAAGATCATTAACCAGGGTGTGCCCCAGGCGCTGCGTAATTTAAAATACAGCGAAAAGGAAATTGATGCAATTGTAAACTACGCAAAAGGTTACGCCACACTCGAGGGCGCTCCATATATCAATAATGTATCCCTGAGCGAAAAAGGATTCATCGCGGAAGAAATTCAGAAACTGAATGCCGCCATGGCCAGCGCTTTTGAAATTGGTTTTGTATTCAATGTATACACACTGGGAGAAGCCTGCCTGCAGCGTTTAGGATTCAAACCTGAACAATACAATGATTTTGGCTGGAGCCTGCTGGAAGCACTGGGCTTTACCGATGAACAGATTGATGCCGCCAATGAATATGTATGCGGTACCATGACCGTGGAAGGCGCTCCTTACCTGAAAGCTGAACACCTGCCGGTATTTGACTGCGCCAACAAGTGCGGACAAAAAGGCGAACGTTATATTCATGCCCACGGGCATATCCGCATGATGGCTGCAGCACAGCCATTCTTAAGCGGCGCCATCAGCAAAACCATCAATCTGCCCAACGAGGCTTCACAGGATGAAATTGCAGACTCTTACCGCATGAGCTGGGAGCTGGGTCTGAAAGCATGTGCATTGTACCGTGATGGTTCCAAACTGAGCCAGCCGCTGAGCAATAAATCAGACAAAAAGAAAAAAGCCGACGATAAGGAAGATGCTGCAGCAGAAGAAACTGTGAGCGAGCTGTCCCAAACTCAAATTGTGGACATGGGCAAACTCACCATTGAAGACCTGCTGGATGAAGTGAACAAGCGTGTGCAAAGCAGCGCCGATACTTCATTGAAACGCCAGCTGGCACGGATCGTTGAACGCAGAACATTGCCTGCAAAACGCCGCGGCTTTAACCAGAAAGCAAAGATCAACGGGCAAACCCTGTTCCTCCGCACCGGCGAATACAGCGATGGTACACTGGGTGAGATATTCATTGATATGGCAAAAGAAGGTGCCACCATGCGCAGCATGCTCAACTGTTTTGCCATTGCAGTGTCTATCGGTTTGCAATATGGTGTGCCATTGGAAGAGTATGTTGAAAAATTTGTGTTCACCCGCTTTGAACCAAGCGGTATGGTGGATCACCCGAATATCAAGTCAACCACATCGATTGTGGATTTCATGTTCCGCTCACTAGGTTACGAATACCTGAACCGTAACGACCTGGTTCATGTACTGGATAAACCTGAAGTGATGAATACGGGCAATGATGAATGGGATGTAAATTCTCCCACTATCGGCGACCGTAAGCCCGAACTGAGTGAAGTACGCGTGGTGGGAACAGCAGCCCCGCAGCCCGCAAAACCTGCACACCGCACCGTGGCTCCCAAACCTGCCGTATCTGGTATGGATGCAGTGAATGCGGCAGCCAAAAGTATGCAGAGTGATGCACCGGCCTGTAATACCTGCGGTCATATCACTGTACGCAGCGGTACATGCTACAAATGCCTGAACTGCGGCAACAGTATGGGCTGCAGCTAATAAAAATGCAGATCAAACAAGCACATAACATGGGCGCCACTCTATATGGGTGGCGTTTGTGTTTGGAAGAGGCCCTTAATAGCGGTTATATCAACATAACAACGCAACCCTTTAAGTCTGCCACTGCGTCTATATAACTAAAGCGATAACCGGTAAGTCCGGAACACGGTATCTTTGTATCAATTCTATCACCACCAAAATTGTTTATTATGAAAACAGTCAAACTGTTGCTTGCGGTATTATTTGCCTGCACATCCCTGGGCCTGGCGGCACAATCAAAAGGTAAATCAAAGCAAAAAAAACAATCGGAACAGCGGGTAAAGGAAAATGAAGGACGTAAATTTTACACCTGCAGCATGCACCCGGATATTACCGAAGATCATCCCGGCAAATGCAGTAAATGCGGAATGGACCTTGTGGTGAGTGAAAACGGCAAAGGGAAGGCGCTGGGAAAAGATAAGCACGAAGACCATGAAAAATATCTTTGCCCCATGCACCCCGACATTACAGCAGATCATTCAGGCAAATGCAGCAAATGCGGTATGGACCTGGTGAAAAATAAAAAGATGGAAGGCGGAAAGGAAAAGAAGGAGAAACACCATATGTATGTTTGCCCCATGCATGCAGATGTTACCAGCAATCAGCCCGGTAAATGCACTAAATGCGGTATGGCATTAAAGGAGAAAGAAGAAAAGCACGACTAAGTCTTATAGTTCAACCAGCTTTAAACCAAAAGGCCGGAACATTTGTTCCGGCCTTTTGATTATTTTCTCTTTACAAAATCCCTCAGGTAGCTGCAGCTGTTATATGCTTCCTTGTAAAAAGCTGTGGTGGCATATTCTTTCGTCAGCTGTGGAAAATACTTGTTGTTTTTGAACAGCTTAAAATAATCTGCCTGCGCTGCATCATATTTATCCCAGTTGGTATTGAATTCACTGTACTGTGGCTGGTGTACCAGTTTCTGGCTGCATTTGGCCATCATGAACAGGCAACGGGCTTTAAAGTTTTTATCCGTGCTGCTGTTCATGGCTTTTTCAAAATATGCATGCGCCTTAAAGCAGCCGTAATATTCTTTCTGAAATGCAGTGGCATTATCAGGAAGATAATAGCCATCACTGCCGCTGCGGTAATACTGCACCAGTTTCCAGGCATGACCGTAATAAGTCATATTGTAAAAGCCCAGCGCCATTTTATACAGGTGTTTCGCTGCATTGGCCTTATCGCTGGCTGACAGTTTTTGCAGGCGCAGCATTTCCTCTGCAAATGCCTGTTTGGTGGTGCTGAACTTCGCTTCTGCCGGAAGCGCCTCTTCACGGTCGTATAAAATATCAATAAAAGGATTGGTGCTGATGATACCACTTTTTTTATCAGCCGATTTTTTAAACCAACTGATGGCATTTTCAAAATCATAATCCCTTAAATAAGCGGTACCTGCAAAATCTGTGACAGTTGATTTTTTTATCACATTATGCGTCATTAAATACGATTCATATTTCGCCGGCTGCTTTTTGTCAAACAGTGCATACAGCTGTTCCACATCCCTGCTCAGTAGTTTGTTTCTTAAAAAATCAATCCCGCCGGCATTCCAGTAATCCCCGTTTGACTTTACGATATAATCCGCAGCACCAATACAAAGCGCTTCCTTGTGCAGTTCGTTTTGCTGGTGATATCTTTTAGCCAGCACCTCGCTCATCAGGTTGCGGTAAAATTTCTGCCAGTCGTTCAGCTCCGACCATCCGTTGTTGAATTTGATTTCCTTTTTTGCTTTTTCCTCCATCCATTGCAGTGAAGGCAGCAGCTGTTCTTCAAAAGCGGCATCTATTTTTTCCTTTTCACTGATGGTCACCAGCAGGTTGGTAAGCGCCCATTGGTCTTTTACTTTCTGGGTCAGTTTCATTTTTTCTGCTGATGAAAGATATTTTTTAGCTGCAGAAAAATCTTTGAGCATATAGGCAATATAGGCAGCACCAGTTTCAAACAAACCGTTATTTTTTACCGCGTTGTTCTGTGCTGCTTTATGTAAAAAATCCTGCAACGTTGCAGCGTCTTTACGGGCGGCATCAATGGTGCTGTCAGCAGCGGCTTCATCCCAGCTGAAGTAAAGGCTTTTACCACCGCTCTGCCTGTCGAGCATGGGGGTAAGATATTTTTCTTCCAGTTTATTGATCTCACGCACGGCCAGCACTTCAAGCACATCCGCGGCGGGGTTGAGTGTGTAAACCTGCTGTAACGTGGCCGTTTCACCAGTCATGCCGTTCAGCGCAAACATGGCCAGCATATTGGCTTTTTCTGTATTGTTTTTGCAAAGCGACAGGTAAGTATCCCGGCTTTCATTTCTCTGCACGCTCCAGCTGAAGCCCAGGTAATTGCTGATCCTTTTTTCTTCTCCGGCGGCAAACATTTTACTGAAGAGATAAGCCGCTTCTTTATTTTGCCCGCTGCGGTACAAGGCACCGGCTTTTAAAGCAGTACAAAGATTTTTCACCACAGAACTGTTTTGGTCAAACACCATGTACTGGTTGTACCAGCTGATCACATCATTATTGCGGCCGCTGTAAAGCGCCTGCCTTAATACCTGGTATGTGTAACGCAGTTTAAAAAAATCTTCTTTGGCTGCATTGAGTAACTGGAAACCGTTTTTAATGAGCTTATCCTGCTTCAGCGAATCCCTGGCGGGCATTTCCCATGCATCGGCACCACCGCTGACATAGGGAGCAATTTTTTTTGTGTAGAGGATATAGCCCAGCGCTTCAAAGTTTTTGTGCTGCATAAAATAATCCGTCATGCTGTTGCGCTTAACGGAATCAGGGATTTTAAGCGGCTGGTTTTTTTCAAGGTGATAGTACAGGTTATTGATATCTTTTGCATCAAAACGGGTGAGAAAATCTTTTGCATCTTTTATAGAAACAATGCCCCCGCAGTAATTGCTCCATTCCCTGCACAATACATCCGCAGTTTCAACAGGCTCGGTCTCGTCGTATAAAAAATAATAACTCGTATAATAAAAAGGCTTGTACGCTTTGGCGTCGGGCAGGTTCTGGTGAAAGAAGGAAGTATAATAATCATAGGGGTCGGCATCCGGTCCGCAGCCAATAATATTTTGCGGAAAAGAGACCATGGCCAGGCTAACGCAGGCTGTTGTAAACAGTTTCCAGTTCATGCAGGGAATATTTTTTTAAAATTACTGAATCGAGATGGTAGAGGGATACCCTCGGTGCGGTATTTTTCAGCCGCCTGCTGATGGATTGAGCGGCGCTTAAAACGGTTGCATAACTGCTCTGCTCATCCCGCAGCACATCGCCTTTTTTAAATGCATAACCTGCCAGTGTGGTGTCATGTAAAATGGTATAACGGTTTCCGCTTACCGATATAAAATCGCCAGTAAGCACATCACCCGGCAGGTTTTCCACCAGCCCGCTGTAAATATTATTGCGGAACAATACCTTCCAGCCGAACAGCGGAAATGCAACATCCAGCGGCAACGGATATCCGGAAAGATTGCCGGTATACTTTTCCAGTTCCGCTGTTTCTATAATGGAATTACCGGTGGCAGGGTTTTTAAGGTTCCCCATATTGTAACACATGAGCAGGCCTTTATCAACCGGGGGAACGCCCGATTTACTCATGAATTTTATTTGATGCAGCCGGATAGTGCATGAAACAGCGATGCCTTCTTTTTTACAAAGCGCCCCCGTTTTTTGCAGTAAAGAAAAATAGCTGTCCCGGCTGCCGGCAGTCCAGTCGCAGTCAAGCTGTATTTCGCGGAATGTATTGAAGCCGTTGATACTGCTTATCTGCCGGACCAGCGAAAAAATTTGATCAGCCAGCATGGTGGTTTTGGAAGTATCAAGTTGCCGGATACATTCATTGGTGATAAACACCACGGGGATTACTTCAAATTTGCCCGGCAGCCGGTACCCTTTATTCATGAGTTTGGCAACCGGAACAGGTGCCGCGGCGGTATTGCTCCAGTCAACATCAAAAAATTTTATGTACAGTGTTTTTATATGCAGTGAATCCAGCCCCCTGAGTTCCGCATCCGAAATATGCAGGGCCGATTTCCAGTAGTAAAATGCCGGTTCAATGCTGCGCTTTGGTGCTCCTTCGTTACAGGAAAAAAAATTAACCTGCAGCAGGGACAATAAAAGCACTGCCGGTAAAAAACCTTGTTTGTATATATATTTGCTGCGGCAATTCATATCACAATAATCTTAAAAATACCGCACTTAAAAAATTGCAGATGAAATGGTAATTGCCAGTTTGAATGATTTAAGCTATCTGTCACAATTTAATTCACTGATATGAAATGGATATTCTTATTACTGTGTTTTTCAACTGTAACAATATTGCAGGCGCAGGACTACCAGCTGGAGGGCAACGAGGTTAAAATTTCCAAAGCCATCATTTTCGAAACCGGAACCGATAAGCTGAAGCCTGAAAGCAACGCTGCCCTGGAGATCATCAAACAATATCTTACTGATAAGTCTTACATCAGCACCTTGCGGGTGGAAGGTCATACAGATAATAATGGCAATGTTTCAGCCAACCAAACACTGAGTGAAAAAAGGGCCCTGGCAGTTTGCAAAAAACTGGTGGAAATGGGGGTTGATTGCAAACGGCTTCTCCCTGTTGGATTTGGCGGTTCCAAACCGGTGGCCGAGAACAGCAGCGCAGAAGGCAAAGCACAAAACCGCCGTACCAGTTTTATAAATGCAGCTTTAAGGGGCCGCCTGATTGGAGGCATGCCCGCGGATGGCGGTGGTAAAGTTGCGGGAGATCCTTGTATGTAACCGTTTTCTTGCCTTCCCGCTTTCAATCCCCGTCTTCTTTCATTCAACTATCTTTGCGGCATGACCTCAAAATACTTTACATACGACAAACCCAAAGTGATCCAGGCGCTGCGGTATCATTTTATCACACGCAGGGAAATAAAAATAATGATCATTTTGATAAATGTATTCGCGATCGCATCCGCCGGGCTGTTCTTTTTTAAGAAAGTGCAGCCGCTGGCTTTCCTGGTCAGCTCTGTTTTATGGTTTGTGCTGATGATCACGTTCTGGTTCCTGATGCCCAATATGGTATATAAGCGGGCGCCTGCATTTAAAGACCGGCTGCGTGCCGTACTTACGGGTAACGACTTCCGGCTGGAAAATGAACAGGGTGGCCGCAGCTGGGCCTGGAATGAGTTCAGCACCTGGATGGAAAGCCCTTTTTTCTTTCACTTGTATTTTAACAGCCGCTCCTTTTTTATAGTACCGAAGGATGCTTTTGAAGAAGATGGCGCACACGAAGTGCGAAAAATGCTGGAGGAAAAAATAAAGAAGGTATAAGGGAACTTAGTCGGTTGTCAAAGGAGTGTATCAATATCAACAATCCTTCACTCACTGCTCACCATTCACAATTCACATCGCCTTTCACAATCTTTTTTCCATCAAATAATGTGGAATGGTAACTTCGGTAAATTCGTCTCCGGCTATTTTGTAGCCCAGTTTCTCATAAAATCCCAGCGCTGTTTTGCGGGCATGCATGGTAAGTCTTTTAAAGCCCTTGTCCCGTGCCAGGGTTTCGGCAAACAGCATCATGCTGGCGCCAATGCCCTTACCCTGTAAATTATTCTGAACTGCCATCTGCCGGAGCCGCACACAGTGATTGTCCTGTTTGGTGAGCATACAGCAGGCCAGCAGTTTTTCCTCTTCAAAAGCGCCAATCAAAATATCCTCTTTTTCATGCTCCAGTTCCTCTTTTGTAAAACTAAGTCCGAGAGGTTTACGTAAAATAGCCAGGCGCAGGTTAACCATTTGCTGGTATTCTTTGCTGCCGTGGTCTATTTGCTTTAAAGCCATATCAGTTAGTTTTAAGAGTTTGATGAACAACAAGCAGTGCGAGAGCGTTAAATTACAATATTTCCGGCATTTTTTACCGGCAGCAGTATATAAATTGCGTGGAGTTGAATTCGATGTATCTATTATACATAAAACATATAAAAGCGGCTTTTTGGCGGGGATTTTATATTTCTTTGTAATTATCCCAAAATGTATATTTTTGCAGCCAGACAAACTAAATTTTACTATTATGTCAGACATTGCAACAAGGGTTAAAAAGATAATTGTTGACAAGTTAGGAGTAGATGAAGCAGAAGTTACGAACGAGGCTTCTTTTACAAATGATTTAGGTGCCGATAGCTTGGACACCGTTGAATTAATTATGGAATTTGAAAAAGAATTCAATATTTCCATTCCTGATGAGCAGGCCGAAACCATTACTACAGTTGGACAGGCTGTTGCTTACTTAGAAGAACATGCTAAGTAATTTTCATTAACTATCACAGGCAAATTTTATGGCTTTTAAACGCGTTGTTGTAACCGGGCTTGGCGCCCTTACACCGTTAGGGAAAACTGTTGCCGATTACTGGCAGGGGTTGGAAAATGGTGTAAGCGGTTGTGATTTTATCCAGCAATTCGATTGCAGCAAGTTTAAAACAAGATTTGCCTGTGAGGTTAAGGATTTTGACCCCACCGCTTATTTAGACCGCAAGGAAGCACGCAAAATAGACCGTTACTGCCAGTTTGCCCTCATTGCAAGCGATGAAGCAGTAAAGGATGCCGGTATTTCCAAGGATAATGTTGACCCCGACCGCGTGGGCGTGATTTTCGCCAGTGGTATCGGCGGGCTGATCACTTTCCAGGAGGAAGTGACCAATTATGCTTTGGGAGACGGAACGCCCCGCTTTAATCCTTTCTTTATTCCTAAAATGATCCTGGATATTGCCGCTGGGCAAATATCTATGCGTCATGGTTTCCGGGGTCCCAACTTTGCCGTTGTTTCCGCCTGTGCTTCTTCCACCAATGCCATCATTGATGCTTTCGACAATATCCGTTTGGGTAAGGCAGATATTATTATTACGGGTGGCAGTGAAGCTGTGGTGAGTGCAGCCGGACTGGGTGGCTTTAATGCCATGAAAGCCCTGAGCGAACGCAATGACGATCCCAAAACTGCCAGCCGGCCTTTTGATAAGGACCGTGATGGTTTTGTAATGGGTGAAGGTTCTGGTGTACTGATCCTCGAAAGCCTGGATCATGCCCTTGCAAGAGGCGCCAAAATTTATTGTGAAGTGGCCGGTGGTGGTGCTACCGCAGATGCACATCATATTACCGCTCCCCATCCCGAAGGACTGGGTGCAAAAAATGTAATGAATGCTGCTTTGAAAGATGCCGGTCTTAAAGCGGAAGACATCGACTATATCAATGTGCATGGTACTTCCACGCCGCTGGGTGATATAGCAGAAACCAAGGCTATCCTGAATGTTTTTGGCGATCATGCGTATAACCTTAATATCAGTTCCACTAAAAGCATGACCGGGCATTGCCTTGGTGCTGCAGGGGCACTGGAGGCGCTGGCCTGTATTATGGCTGTAACAAAAAATGTGGTTCCACCTACCATCAATCACTTTACTGACGACCCCGAGCTGGATCCCAAGCTCAACTTTACCTTTAACAAGGCCCAGCAGCGCACGGTGAATGCCGCCCTCAGCAATACGTTTGGGTTTGGCGGGCATAATGCGAGCATTATCGTAAAAAAATACGTCGCCTAGTACCTGCTTTAAGGGAGACAGGCTGATGTTTGTTAACAGGGCATCCTTGTGTCACCCTGTAGCTATCAGGTCACTTATACTGCATACCTTTATCCCGCAATATTCAGATGCTGTTTATTAAGGTTGGCATAAATCATCCAATCTGTGATAAAAAAACTTTAATTTCACCTAAACAATTTTGTTCGGGCATTGCGTTTCATAAAAGATTTTTTCTTCAGTCAGACCAAAAACAGGGAGTTTAAAAAACAACTCACCAACGTACTGGGATTTACTCCGGGAGATATTGCTTTATATAAAACTGCACTCAGCCACCGCAGTGTGCGTGAGGGCGCCGATGAAAATAATGAACGGCTCGAGTTCCTGGGCGATGCCGTGCTGAGTTCTGTTATTGCACATTACCTGTTTAGAAAATACCCTTACAAAGGGGAAGGCTTTCTTACTGAAATGCGCAGTAAAATGGTAAACCGCCAGATGCTGAATGATATCGCACTGAAAATGGGTTTAAAAAAAATCACCTTTTATAACAAGTACGATAACTCTTTAAAAGTGTCCCAGATTTTTGGGAATACGCTCGAAGCCCTTATCGGGGCGGTATACCTGGATAAGGGTTACAACGGTACGCAAAAATGGGTGGAAAAATATATTATCATGCCCCATCTCTTTATCGATGATCTTGAGGTGGTGGAAATCAATATCAAAAATAAATTATACGGCTGGGCCAATAAAAACGGCAAGGCGCTCGAATTTGAAACACTCGACGAAAGGTTTGAAAACGGCCGGCGCCTCTTCACCATTGGCGCTACCGTAGACGGCGAACTGATTGCCGAGGCCAAGGGCTACAATAAAAAAGATGCCAGCCAGATTGCGGCGCAAAAGGCAGTGGAGATATTAGGATTGTAAAACCGCTCATGGTTCATAGCTGAAAGTTCATGGTAAAATGCACACTATGAACCATGAACCATAAGCCATGAACCAATTAGCATGAACTTTGGAATACTAGGAAGCGGAAGCTGGGGAACGGCGCTGGCAAAAATCCTGACCGATAACGGCAATACCATCATGTGGTGGAACCGGAGCGAAGCGGCTATTAAACATATTGAGGCCCGTCATCACAATCCGCAATATTTACCTTCAGCGGGTTTTGATACCAGCAAATTAAAACTTACCACCAATGCAGCTGCGGTCATTGAAAGTTCAGACTGCATTGTTATAGCCGTACCATCTGCCTATGCGGTAAATGTGCTGCAGCAACTGGACAGGAATATTTTCAAGGGCAAAAAAATTATATCAGCCATCAAGGGGATTTTACCCGAACAAAATGTTCTGCTGAATGATTTTCTGCAGAAAGAGTTTGGGGTGGAACTGAAAAATTACTTTGCAGTACTGGGGCCATGCCATGCAGAAGAAGTGGCTGCAGAGAAATTATCCTACCTTACTTTTTCAGGCATTGATGAAGCCACCACCACGCAACTGGCTGCCCATTTTAAAACAGACTATCTCAATACCATTATTAACACAGATATCTATGGCGTGCAGTATGCCGCCGTGCTGAAAAATATTTATGCGGTCGGTTCCGGTATGGCGCACGGGCTGGACTATGGCGATAATTTTTTAAGCGTGCTCATAGCAAACAGTGCAGATGAAATGGCGGGTTTTCTCCGGAAACTGGGCGTGCAAAATATACAGGTGGGTTCCATCGAACATCACCATGTTAATGCGGCACCTGGTAAATTGCCCACCACCAATTATGCAGCTTCCGTTTACCTGGGCGATCTGCTGGTAACCTGTTACTCCTTGCACAGCCGTAACCGCAGTTTTGGAAATATGATCGGCAAGGGGTACGCAGTAAAAGCAGCCCTGCTTGAAATGAACATGGTGGCCGAAGGTCATAATGCCAGCCGTTGCATGCATACCATTAATCAGCAGGTAATGGCGGAAATGCCCATTGCTGAAACCATTTATAAAATTTTATGGGAAAACCTGCCAGTAAGGGAAGGTTTTAACGAAATAGAAAAGGAACTCGTATAGGTTTTGTACTAACTTTATGTACAAATATGCCATTCTCTTTTTCAAATATCACCCCTGCTGTATTATTGCTGATGATTGCCGTACTCAGTATTGGGGAGGCTGTAAAACATATCAGGAAACGGATCCATCATCATTAAAGAACAGGTCTGCAGCAATCCCGTCTGCAAATAATTTTCCTTCATTGCTCAATACCAGTCTGCCGCCCGATTCATACAATTTTCCGGTACTTGCCCATTTTGTACTTTGCTTTTTCAGCTGTACTGCATTTCTTTCGTTGAAATGATCAGCCACATAGTCCAGGCTCAGACCTTCCGCAGTTCGCAAAGACGTCATGATATATTCATTAAGCCTTTGGGTGGGGGTAAGCAGCTCTGTTTCCGCAGGTATGATACCCTCCTGCAGCTTCATCATATAAATGCTGTTATTCGAAACATTCCAGCTGCGGTGATTTCCGTCAAAAGAGTGTGCAGAAGGGCCGAAGCCATAGTAGGTTTCGCCGCTCCAGTAGCTGCTGTTATGACGGCTGCGCATGCCCGGCTTTGCAAAATTGCTGATTTCATAATGATCATATCCGGCCTGCTGCATCCGGTCCATCAATATTAAAAACTGCCTGGCCTGTTTTTCAGGATCCACGTCTTCTTTTTTATGCAGGGCCACCAGCTTGCCCAGTGCAGTTTTGGGTTCCACCGTAAGCGCATAGCAGCTGATATGCGGAATATTTTTTTCAAGAACAGTATCAATATTTTTTTTCCAGCTGTCATCTGTCATTAACGGGGAACCATATATCAGATCGGCCGAAAAATTACTAAACCCGGCATTCCTGATTTTTTCAATACAGGCTGCTGACTCTGCAGCAGAATGGGCACGGTGCATCCATTGCAGTTCGGTATCATCAAAACTTTGTATCCCCACACTGAAACGGTTAACGCCCAGCCGGCGCCATTCCGAAATCTTTTCACTGCGGATGTCATCAGGGTTTGCTTCGAGGGTGATCTCGGCATCTGCCTCCACATTGAATTTTTTGTACACCGCATCAAATAAACGGCTGAGGTCCGAAATATTAAGAATGCTGGGCGTTCCTCCGCCAAAATAAACTGTTTTAACCGGCGTTTTTTCGTTGCCCATGTATGGGGTAAGCGCAATTTCACTTATAATGGCATCTGTCATTTCCCCCGCATGCTTCAGCGATGTGGCAAAATGAAAATTACAATAATGACAAGCCTGCCTGCAAAAAGGGATATGAATGTAAATGCCAGCCATCAATAGAGCGTTTTATTGTGATGTTCCGGCAGATAAACCTTCCTGCAAAAGGGGATATGAATGTAAATACCTGACATCAGTTGAGTGTTTTATTATAATGTTCCGGCAGATAAACCTGCCTGCAAAGATTTTATATTTAGGTCGGGATAAAATTTTAGTTTTGAAAACAATGAACAAAGTTACACCGCCGCTGCATAACATTGTACTGCTGCTGGGCTTGTGCAATTTTATTTTAGTGAAAAATGCAATGGCCCAGCTTGCAACCGGCAATAATGCAACCGCGAAGCTGATCATGATCGCAGCAGACAGCAACAGCCTTCCGGACCTGAAACTGGAAACCTCTTTTGCAAATGTGATGCTCTGCCGCAATTATATCAATACAATCCCATCCTTGCTATACGCAAAAGGTTACCCGGCAGCATCGGTAGACAGTATATGGGAGAAGGGCGATACAGTGTATATAAAACTGTTTGCTGGCAGAAAATATGAATGGGCTGCGGTAAAACCCGGCGAACAAATTGATAAGAAAGCACTCACCGTGGCTGGTTTTATCGAAAAGGATTTTTCTCATAAAAGCGTTAATATAGAGCAGCTGCAAAAAGTGCAGCAGCGCCTGCTCGACTATTATGAAAATAATGGCTATCCCTTTGCCCGTATTTATTTAGACAGTATCACGATCAAAGATGACAAACTCTACGGGATATTAAAAGCTGAAACGGGATTGCTCTATCATATCGACAGCATCCGTTTGTATGGCACGGCTAAGATCAATAAAGATTTCCTGCAGCGCTATCTCGGGATCAGTAATGGCAGTATCTACAGCAAGGCAAAGCTGCAACAGGTCAGTCAGCTCATTTTGGAGTTACCCTACCTGCAGCAATTACAGCAACCCGGCGTAACCATGCTGGGGACAGGGGCCATCCTGAATCTTTACCTTGCACCAAAGAAGAGCAGCCAGTTTAATTTCTTATTGGGATTTTTACCTGCAGCCAACCAGGCCAGCAAGTTCCAGCTGACCGCGGATGTAAACCTCCAGTTAAAAAATGCTTTAGGCCGTGGAGAGAATATACTGCTCAACTGGCAGCAGTTACAGCAAAAATCTCCCAGGCTCAATATCGGGTACCAGCATCCCTACATTTTTAAATCGAAATTCGGCATCGATTTTAATTTTGACCTGTTCAAAAAAGACTCCACCTTTTTACAGGTGAACGGGCAATTCGGCATAAGCTATACCGGTTCTGCTTACCAAAGCGTAAAATTATTTGCGCAATGGCAAAACTCCTTTTTGCTGGGAGGCGGGGTGGATACGGCCGTAGTAAAAATTACCAAAACCCTCCCGGCGAATATTGATGTCAGCTCCACCGGCTTTGGTCTTGATTACAATTTTGTCAAAACCGATTACAGGCTCAATCCCCGCAGTGGAAATGAAGTTAAAGTCATTGCAGCAGCGGGACTGAAAAAGGTAAAAAGGAATAATGATATTCTTTCTATCAAAGATCCGTCTTTCAATTATGCCTCTTTGTATGATTCACTGAAGGAGCGGACTTACCAGCTGAAAGTAAAAATGTATGCGGCGCATTATTTCACTGCCGGCAAACAGGGCACGCTAAAACTGGCCGCCAATGCGGGTTTGTTCAGCAGCCCTAATATTTTCAGGAATGAACTTTTCCAGATTGGTGGTTACAGGCTGCTGCGTGGCTTTGATGAAGAAAGCATCTATGCCACACAATACGGGGTGCTTACCACTGAGTTCAGGGTACGAACACAATTGAATTCTTATTTCTTCATCTTTTCTGACGCAGGCCGGATAAAAAGCAAATACCAGCAAACCAGTTTTTCCGGAAATTATTTCAGTGCGGGATTAGGTGCAGTGCTTGAAACAAAACTGGGCTTGCTCAACCTGAGTTATGCTGTAGGAAAAAGGGGAGATGTGGCATTTAACCTGCGGCAGGCTTCAAAAATTCATTTTGGGTATATAAACTATTTTTAACCGGCGCGGCCCTGATTTTGGCAGCAGGACTTTACATTTGCAAAAAACTAATCAAACGGGTGAAGCAGCTGCTCTTGTTTATTGCTATTTTATGCACAGGTCATTTTGCGGCAGCACAAACAGACAGTGCTTCTAACAAAACGGATACACTTCCTGCGATACAATTACCCATCAACAGGTACGATGCCGCATGGAAGCAACTGGCCGGGCAAAACCATTACCTCAATACCGGCGGAGCCCCTGTTGTTGTTACTGTAAAGTTTAAAAAGCCTGCCGGCACCGATGCTTTTTTTTATCTCCTGCTTACTCTCGTTTTAATACTGGGATTGCTGCGCTTTTTTTATGCCCGGTACTTTAATACAATTTTTCGTGTTTTCTTCAACACCAGTTTAAGACAGGGGCAGCTTACAGATCAGCTGTTGCAGTCCAGGCTGCCTTCATTGCTTTTCAACAGCTTTTTCATTTTAAGTGCAGGCAGTTTTATTTTTTTCCTGATGACCTATTACCAGGCCCCTTTTACCAACAATAAATGGCTATGCTGGATGCTTTGTGTGCTAGCAGTAGGGGTTGTTTATGTAACCAAATATGCCGTACTCAAATTCACCGGATGGGTAACTGGTTACAGCACAACAACCGATACCTATGTATTCATCATATTCCTGATCAGCAAAATTATCGGCATCGTATTGCTGCCTTTTACCATACTAATCACTTTTGCCGGTGCTGATATTGCCGCCACAGCAGCACTTGTTTCCGTGCTTTTTATTGGCCTGCTGCTCCTGCTGCGTTTTTTCCGGTCCTATGGTCTTTTACAAAAGCAATTAAAAATTGACCGGTTTCATTTTATACTGTACCTGGCCGGCGTGGAAATCATCCCACTTTTGCTCATTTACAGGGGGCTGATGTTTTTGTTGCAGAAAAACCTGTAATTTTGCAAAACGATTTACCCAAAAAATTTATGGTTAAAAACGGTTCCGCTAAGGCTGATAATACAGCCCATCAGGTTAAAAAAATCCTGATCACACAGCCAAAACCAGAAGGAGATAAGTCTCCTTATTTCGATTTGGCAAAAAAACATGGGATCACACTTGATTTCCACCCGTTTATAATGGTGGAGGGCATCAGTGCCAAAGATTTCAGGAAGCAAAAGATTGATATTGTTAACTATTCGGCAGTAATTTTTACCAGCCGGCATGGTATTGACCATTTCTTCAGGGTTTGTGCCGAAATGAAGATCAATATCTCACAGGACACAAAGTATTTCTGTATCACAGAAGCTGTGGCGCTGTACCTGCAAAAATTCATTCTTTACAGGAAAAGGAAAGTCTTTTACGGGGCTGATGGCACCAACAAAAGCCTGTTTGATGTGATCAACCGCCATAAGGACAATGAAAAATTCCTCTATCCCTGTTCTGAATCATTTGACAGTGAGATTACCAATTACCTGAAGGGAAATAATTGCGAGTATGCCACCCCGGTGATGTACCGCATTGTAAGCAACGATGTAAAAACCGTGGTGGAGAAAAATTATGATATCATTTGTTTTTTCACCCCGGGAGGTGTTAAAAGCCTGTTCGAAAATTTTCCAAAGTTTAAGCAGAATGGCACCCGGATCGGGGCATTTGGTGTCAATACTCTTAAGGCGGCCGAAGAAGCTGGTCTTGTACTGGATATCAAAGCTCCCCAGCCCCAGGCTCCAAGTATGGTGAGTGCACTGGAGGTATACCTGTCTTCCCTGAAAAAGAAATAAAATATCAGTTTGATATAACATGTGTGGCAAAAGCGGCAAATATGCTGCTTTTGTTTTTTTACAGGGTTAATACAGATATTTGTATTGATGGCCTCTTCCTCTTACGCATATTCCAACCAACTGGTTCATGAAAGCAGTCCTTACCTGTTACAGCATGCGCACAATCCTGTCAACTGGTATCCCTGGGGCGAGGAGGCATTACAAAAGGCAAGGGATGAAAACAAGATCATCCTGGTGAGTATTGGTTATGCGGCCTGCCACTGGTGCCATGTAATGGAAAGGGAGAGTTTTGAAAATGAGGTGGTGGCCGAAAAAATGAACCGATTTTTTATCAATATAAAAATCGACCGGGAAGAAAGACCCGACCTGGATCATATTTATATGGATGCGGTTCAGGCCATGACCGGCAGTGGAGGCTGGCCCCTGAATGTTTTTCTTACACCCGATACAAAACCTTTTTACGGAGGTACCTATTTCCCGCCGCTGCGGGCATATAACAGGTCGTCCTGGACAGAAGTGATAGAAGCCATTGCTGCTGCCTGGAGAGAGCAGCCAAATGAAATTGCTTCGCAGGCAGAAAACTTACTCGGGCATTTAAGCCAGTCTGGTCAGCTTGAACAAGTCCATGGACTTCCTGGTTTTTCAAAACAGCAGGGCGCTCTTATTACAACCAATATTCTGAAACAGGCAGACACCAGCTGGGGTGGTTTTGGAAAGGCACCTAAGTTTCCGCAAACTTTTTCCATACAATACCTGCTTCAATATTATCACTACACAAAAGATGTAACTGCACTTTCACAGGCTTTGTTGTCGCTCGACAAAATGATGTGTGGTGGTATTTATGATCAGGTGGGGGGCGGTTTTGCCCGCTACAGCACAGACAGAGAATGGCTGGTGCCTCATTTTGAAAAAATGCTTTACGACAATGCACTTTTAATAAATGTTTTATGCGACGCTTACCAGGTGACCGGTGAAAAAAAATATGAAAAGACAATCCGGCACTGTATTGATTTTTTACAAAGGGAGATGATGCACCCGGAAGGCGGATTTTATGCCGCACTGGATGCAGACAGTGAAGGTGAAGAGGGACTTTTTTACATATGGACAAAGGAAGAAGTAACCGCGGTTTTAGGAAATGACAGCGAGCTGTTCTGTGCGTTTTATGATATAACCGATGAAGGCAACTGGGAAGGAAAAAATATCTTGCGGATACTTAAAAACCATGAAACTTTTGCTGCAGAAAAAAACATCGATCCTGCGAAGTTTGAAGCTATGCTTGATGCTGCATTGCTGAAATTGCTGAAAAAAAGAACAGGCCGTGTAAGACCTGCCACAGATGACAAACTGTTGCTGGGGTGGAATTGCCTTTTTGTATCAGCCCTGTGCAAGGCCGCTGCCGCACTGGATGATGAAGCGTATGCAGCCCTGGCAACCAGGACCATGACATTCATTCTTGCTGCTTTTGAGCACCCTTCTAACGGGTCTTTTTATCATACTTTTAAAAATGGTGTTGCCAAATACCCCGCTTTTTTAGATGATTATGCTTACCTGGTACAGGCCTGCATTCACCTGCAGGAAATCACTTCAGATAACGGGTATCTTCAAAAAGCGGCTAACATTGCCGGGTATGTGATGGAAAACTTTGCGGAGCCGGGATCAGCTCACCTGGCATTCACGCATAAAGACCAGCAGGATGTTATCATGCGGAAAAAGGAAATTTATGATGGCGCCACGCCTTCCGGCAACAGCATCATGTGTGAAAACCTTTTTTACCTCGCCGTGGTATTTGATAACCCGGGCTGGATATTGGCAGCGCAACAATTATTAGCCCCTTTACTTACCGCAGTTGAAAAATACCCAACTTCTTTTGGTGTTTGGGCATCCATAATTTTGAAACAGTCGTTTGGAGTGCATGAACTGGTGATTGCCGGACCGGACTTTGAAAGCTTGCGCAGGGAATTATTAAAGCAATATATCCCCGGAAGGATATTGCAAAGTGCGAAGCAGGGAGATGATCATTTTCCGTTGTTAAAGGGTAAAGGAGAAGATATGAAAACTAATATTTATTGGTGCAGGAATTATGCGTGCAAGGCCCCTTTACGGGGTGTGGAAAACCTTGTAAAAGAGCTTGAAAAGTGGAATTATTCTACAGAGTGGTCACAATAATTGTTTTTTTTTGCCGTTTATCAGTTTCAGGACTAATTTTTGTTGAAAATTTTAATCCGGGGAAAACGGTGAAAATGAAGTTAATTCAAAATAATCGTTACATTTGCTAATCACCCTCAAAGTTAAAAACATGATGAACAAATTGTTCTATCTGGTAGCATTTTCTGCTACATTGTTAACAGTCACGAGTTGCAAAACAGGTGGCAATAAAGGCGGATCGCTTCCGAATGATGGCCAGTTGCACGGCGTTGCACCAGCATCAAGGTGGAGTTTGCCAAAGCCTCCTGGCATGGTTTACATTAATCCGGGCACCTTTCATATGGGACCAAGCGATGAAGATGTGAGCTACTCTTTTTCAGCACGCAATAAGCAGGTTTCAATCAGCGGCTTCTGGATGGATGCAACTGAGATTACCAACAACGAGTACCGCCAGTTCACCAACTGGGTAAAAGACTCCATTGCTGGTCACCTGATGGGCTATGAAAAACAGGCGCCTGATGGCACCACTTACCTCGACTGGAAAAAAATCAAAACAATCAAATGGGGTGACAAGGCTACGCTCGAAAAGATCGATGCCATGATCCTTACTCCCGATAACCGCATCTTTGGTAAAAAAGAAATTGATGCGAACAAACTGGAGTACCAGTCTGAAACATTTGACTACAAAGCAGCCGCCATGAACAGGGACCCCAATATCCCGCGTTCAAAGTTCATTATCAAAAAAGCGATCAAGATCTATCCCGATACTTTATGCTGGATTCGTGATTTTGCATATGCCTATAATGAACCAATGGCAAAACAATACTATGCACATCCTGCTTTTGGTAACTACCCGGTTGTGGGCGTAAGCTGGAAACAGGCTACTGCATTTTGCGAATGGAGGACACATTACCTGAATTCATTCCTCGAAAGCAAAAAAAGAACTCCGGAATCAGATTTCCGTCTCCCCACTGAAGCACAATGGGAATACGCCGCAAGGGGCGGACGTTCACAGGCTGCTTACCCATGGGGAGGTTATTACTTAAGAAACAAAAAAGGTTGCTTACTGGCTAACTTTAAACCTGGCCGTGGTAACTATCCTGAAGATGGCGGTTTATATACCGTAAGGGCTGATGCTTACTGGCCCAATGATTTTGGCCTGTATAACATGGCAGGTAATGTGGCTGAGTGGACATCTTCACTTTACTACGAAGGGGCATACAACTTCCAGCACGACCTGAATCCTGATATCAGGTATAATGCCAAAGAAACAGACAAACCACGCGACAAACGTAAAGTCTTACGTGGTGGCAGCTGGAAAGATGTTGCTGCATTATTACGCTGCGGTACCCGTAGTTATGAATACCAGGATACAGCCAAATCTTATATTGGTTTCCGTTGTGTGATTGATTTGCCACCAGCACCTGCCAAAGGCAAAAAGTAATTTCAAATTCCAAAATTAAAAACTTATTTGAGCTGCCCGTGATACTGACTATTACGGGCAACTCATAAACTTTTGTTCATAATAACCCCCAGTTAAAACATTTAAATCTTAAAAACCATGGCTCACAGAAAAAGAACCTTTTTAACCCTGATCGATGTATTGGTAAGTGCAGGTGCTGCTGTAATCATTTTTGCAGCTTGGGCAAAATTAACTCACCAGTCTTATGCAGATGTAATGCTTACCACGGGTATGTGGACAGAGACTGCTATCTTTCTTATATATGCGGTTATTGAGTGGATCAAACCAAAGCATCATGAAGAAGATGATGAAGTTCCGGCACCAGCCATGGCAGGAAACCCGCTTGCAACGATGGATAAAATGATGCAGGAAGCGGAGATCAATCCTTCTAACCTGAAAAAACTGAGCGAAAGTTTCAATAAATTAAATGGTACAGTTGCCAATATTGCCGATGTAAGTGATGTGGTAAAAAGCACCAGTGAATTTGGCGCTAAAACAAAAGAAGCAACTACTGCTATCGGTAGCATGAGCGCAGCTTTCACTGCCAGTGCAACCACCATGTCATCATTCAACACTGCATCAGAATCTGCGAAAGGATTCCACGAGCAGGTTCAGGGGCTGACTAAGAATTTAAGTTCACTGAATACGATTTATGAACTGGAACTGAAAGAAGCCAATAACCACCTGAAATCGCTGAACAATTTCTATGGTAAACTGAATGAAGCAAGTGCAGCCATGATGACCAGTGTTGATGATGCTACCAAAGCCAAAGAACAAATCAGTGCACTTGCTGGTAATTTAAGCCGCCTGAATGCTGTATACGGCAATATGCTGAGCGCAATGCAGGGCAGGTAAAATAAAGTTTACGGTTTGCAGTTAACAGTTACCCCATTGGTTTTACAATGGAGATACAAAGAACTAACAAACCCCCATTAAGAAAAGAAAACAATAACTTAAACAACCCGTAAATTAAAATATTATGGCTTTACCTAAAGAGCCCCGGCAAAAGATGATTAACATCATGTACCTGGTGTTAACAGCAATCTTGGCCTTAAACGTTTCTGCCGAAATCCTTAATGCATTCAAAACTGTAAGGGGAAGCCTGGATAAGTCGAGTCAGTCCATTGAAGTATCGAATACTAACCTTTTCGAACAACTGGCGGCTAAACTTTCCAAACCAGAGTCTGCTGAAAAAGCAAAAATCTGGGAACCTCAGGCTCAAAGTGCAAAAAAATATTCGGAAACATTATATAGTGACATTGAGACTTTAAAAGATAAATTGAAACGTGCTGCTGGATTTAACCCAGAAAAAGGGGATACCAGTTTCAACGAAAGTGATCTTGAAGCAGCAACACGTGTTTTTATCACACAAGGCGAAGGCAAAAGCCTTCTTACAAAACTGACCAAGTTAAAATCTGATCTGTTAACTATCAGCCCAGAAATAGGTCGTGAGTTTCAAAACAAACTGCCGATTGATCTTTCTGTACCTAAATCACAGTCTGGCAACAGTAATAATTCATGGGAATATAATTATTTCCACATGACGCCAACTATTGCAGCTCTTACAATGCTGAGTAAGTTTCAAAATGATATCAAGAATTCTGAAAATCAAATTGTGACTTATTGTAATAACCAAATTAACTCTGTAGTACTAACTTTTGACAGGTTCAAACCTTTAATCAGCCAAAGTTCGAACTATGTAATGCCGGGACAAAAAGTAACTATTCAGGCAGGCGTTGGTGCGTTTAGTTCAGCCTCTGCACCACAAGTTTCTATCGGCGGTCAGTCTGTATCAGCTTCCGAAGGTTACGGCCAAGTTGAGTTTACTGCAGCTGGAGCTGGTGTAAAAACTGTTCCTGTTCATATAGTATTCAAAGATCAGAATGGTAAAGAGCAAGTACTGGATGAGAAGGTTGAATATACAGTTGGTGTGCCCAGTGGAGCAGCAGTTATGCTTGATAAAATGAACGTATTTTATATTGGCGTTGATAATCCTGTTACTATTTCTTCTGGTTCAGGCTGGGATAAAACACAAGTTAGCATGGCTGGCGGTACTCTGTCTGGTTCGGGTTCTAACAGGATTGTAAGAGTAACTGCCCCGGGCACGGCTTCTATTACTGTAACTGCTGATGGTAAAACCAGCAAATTCGATTTCAGGGTAAAAAGGATACCTGATCCCATTATCAAAGTTGGACCAAGCGGCGGTGGCAGGATGCAAGCCGTGGTATTCAGGTCTCAACAATTTGTACGTGCCGATCTGGAAGCCTTCGATTTTGAAGCTAAATACAATGTTACCGGGGCTACCGTATATTTTAACAATCCTGGTGACAGAAATGTGAAGTCAGTTTCGTTATCAAGTGGTAGTCTTGCACCTGCAAAAGCATTTATGGATCAGCTGGTGCCGGGTTCTACAGTTACTTTTGATAATATCAGGGTAGTTGGACCAGACGGGCAAACCCGTACTATACAAAACCCTCCAGGTTTTTCGTTATTCTAAAGATATAAACGTAACTAATTATGAAAAAACACATCTTAAGGTTCGTTTTGGTGATAGTTTGCACAGGCTTATTTGCCGGAGCAGCATCGGCCCAGAAGAAAAGTACCCGTACTGTAAAAAAGAGGCCGGCTACCAGCAAGACCGCAAAAACAAAAACTAAATCAAAGGTACAGGCATCCCAGGCTGTTACTGATACAGTAGCGCAGGCTGCTCCCGTACCGGCGCCTGTTAAAAACGACTCATTACCGATAAAGACAGTATTACCGTCTTTACGCCCGGATGAAGCGGTGGAAACTTCCACATTAAGGGACAGAACACCTTTAACATACGAGCATTTGAGGGCCGATGATGCGTTATTCCGTCATAAAATCTGGAGAGAGATTGATGCCAGGGAAAAAATGAACCTGCCTTTCAGGTATGCCGCTGATGAAAACAATGGTAACCAGCGTTTCATTTCCATTCTCTTTAAAGCGATCCAGGACAGTCTTGTAACTGTTTTTGATCCGATTGACGACAGGTTTACCAAGCCAATGACCAAGAGCGAAATTTTGGGTAAAATGGCCGGTGATCCCATCGTGGTTCCAGTCTATGATTCTCTTGGTAACGTATCACGTTATGATACAAAAACAAGGGATATTGTACTAGACTCGTTCTATAAATTCAGGATCAAGGAAGAAGTGATTTTTGATAAAGAAAGTTCACGTTTATTCTGGAGAATATTAGGCATTGCACCCGTGATCAATGTGTATACCGCCCAAACAAACCAGTTTGTAGGTACGCAGGAATTGTTCTGGGTATATTATCCCGATATGCGCCCCATTTTTGCTAAGTATGAAGTATACAATGGTAAAAACTTTGGTGGCCGTATGAGCTGGGAAGAACTGTTTGAAAGCCGTATGTTCTATGGCCGGATCACAAAGAGCACAATTGACAATCCATATGATAAATTCATTGACCAGATTCCGGGATTAAAGGATAACGGAATCCTGCAACTGCTGGAAGGCGAAAATATCAAAGAAAAGATATTCAACTACGAGCAGGACCTGTGGAGTTATTAAGGATCATTTAAATATTTAAAAAAGCCGCTGATTCCAGCGGCTTTTTTTATACGGTTCATTTGAAAAAAAGCACCGTTTACTAAATTTTATCCACCTTTTAAAAAATACCCTTTTTAGGGTATTGTAAGCCGTATCAAGGTACTGTATATTTGTCTCGGTTTTTCATAGGATATTGGATTTTAAAACGGGGCAGGATTTCTATCCAGCCCCTTTTTTTGTTTTTACGGTGTTTCACTTTCATTACTGAAATATGCAAATAAAATCGTGGCTTTTGATTTACCTACAAGCTGACCAATAATTTCAGGTGATTGTGACCGTATGTTTTTTACTGACTTGAATTCTTTTAAAAGTATATCCGCCGTGTTTTTTCCAATTCCCTTAATTTGCTCCAGCTCATTTTTAAAAGTGCCTTTACTGCGCAGGCTGCGGTGAAAGGTGATACCAAAGCGGTGCACTTCATCCCGGATACGGCGGATCAGCTTAAGGCTGTCGCTGTCCCACGGAAGTTTTACAGACTCACTGTCCCCCGGGAAAAATATTTCTTCTTCATTTTTTGCCAGTCCGACAACGGTGGTGGATGCAGGCATCTTTAACTGCCGTATGCTTTCCATAGCAGCGCTCAGCTGTCCTTTACCACCATCAATGATGATCAGCTGGGGCAGGGGTTCATTTTCGTCGAGCAGCCTTTTATAGCGCCTGTAAACCACTTCTTTCATCGTGGCAAAATCGTTAATACCTGTTACGGTCTTCACTTTAAATTTCCTGTAATTGCCTTTATCCGGTTCACCATTTTTAAAACAAACCATGGCAGAAACCGGGAAGCTTCCCTGGAAATTGGAGTTGTCAAAACATTCAATATGTTTTGGAAGATGCCTGAGGTGCAGTGCTTCCTGTACCTGTTGCAGTACTTCCAGTTTTTCAGTATCTGATTTTTGCTCCAGGTTCAGCATTTTCTTTTTCTTCAGCTCTTCCCTGAAATAATTTACATTTTTGACAGAAAGCTCCAGCAGTTTTTTACGGTCGCCGGCTGCAGGCACCACGATCTTGATACCGGCTTCAGGATAATCCATTTTAAAAGGTACAATCACTTCCCTGGCTTCACTGTTGAAGGTCTGCCGCATTTCAGCTACCGCGAATGCAAGCACTTCAGCAGCTGTTTCTTCCAGCTTTTTCTCCAGCGTAATGGTTTTGGTTTGCACGATAGCGCCGTTATTCACAGCCAGGTAATTTACATACGCGTTATTGCCGTCTTCAAGGATTGAAAAAACATCCACGGTACCGGTTTTTGTATTCACCACGGCAGACTTTGACTGGTATTGCTGCAGGTGTTCGATCTTTTTCTGCAACTGGGCAGCCTTCTCAAAAGCGAGGGCTGCGATATGTTCTTTCATTTCGGTTTTAAAATGCTGTATTACCGGGGAGAGATTTCCCTTTAATAAGTTAGCCACCTGTTGCAAACCTTCATTGTAATCTTCTGTTGTTTGCAATCCTTCGCAGGGGCCCTTGCAATTGCCGAGATGGTACTCAAGGCATACCTTGAACTTCCCTTTCTTTATATTGGCATCACTTAAATTGAGTTTACAGGTTCGTATCGGGATATGCTGCTTGATAAAGTCCAGCAGCTCTTTTACTTTTCCTACGGATGTATAGGGTCCCAGGTAACGGGAACCATCTTCCAGCCTCCTGCGGGTAAAAAATATCCGGGGGAAGGGCTCTTTTTTAATTACGATAAACGGATAACTCTTGTCGTCCTTGAGATTAATATTGAATTTGGGCTGAAATTCCTTTATAAGCGTATTCTCCAGCAAAAAAGCATCCTGCTCATTATTTACGATGGTAAATTCTATGTGATGGATCCGCTGCACCAGCTCGTGCGTTTTGTAACTGGTGAGTGTTTTTACAAAATAGGAGCTTACCCTTTTCCGGATGCTTTTGGCCTTCCCTACATACAATAGTTCATTCCCTGCATCAAAATATTTATAAATGCCGGGTTGTAACGGAAGTGTTGGCGCAATGGAAGAAAATTCTTGTTGTGTCATGCCGTTTAATAAGCCCAGGAAATTTTTTCCTCTTTTTCAACAGCTGTGGTGCCGTCGCTGTTTGTTTTGATGGTAGTGGTATTAAACCATTCGTTATTCACCCATGTGAGCTGAAGCGTTTTTCCTTGGCGGTTCTTCTTGATGATATACACTCTTTTTACCTTTCCCTTCTCGGGGTCGATATACACATCCCAGTGCTGCAGTAGCACGGAATCAGGCAGCTTTTGGATGGGATCATACGTATACGTGAATGCATTGATCGTCTGGTCAAGAAATTTTGATTCAGAGAAAAAACCCACCAGGTTGGTGCTGTCAATTAAAGTTGCTGTAAATTCTTTTGCGGTGCTGTCCAGGTCCTCAAACTTAATAAATGCCGAATCAGTGCGGCCATTTACGGTTGTGTATTTTATAGGCGTCACTCCATTTCCTTTTATCGATTGCAGCTGCCCTTTTAAATACGCCGTAACCCGGAAAAAACTTTGTTTTTTCGCGGCGCTGTCACCGGCCCCGGATGCTGTTGATGCGGTTTTTGTATCATTATTGCTGCATGATACAGCCATCACCGCCAGTACTAAAATCATGTATTTTATCATCTTTCAAAAGTAAAAATAAAAAAGCAACAGTGTTGCTGTTGCTTTTAATCCGGGTTATTTTATAGCCAGTTTAGAAATTCTTTACAAGCCCGATCTTTAACCCAACATTATACAGGCTTTCCGAATAAGTGTATTTTTTAGAGTAGGTCGACATCATCTGGTAACGGAACTGTGGCCCGGCCTGTAATGTAAACCCGTCCAGTTTATAATGAATATATGTTTCAAATGCTGTGTGGAGGTTCCATGACCGTATCATGGCAGGGTCTGCCACATAGTTTTTGTGGTCAAATGAAATCAGGTTGGCTTTTCCACCCAGCACATAAGTGGGCTGTATGGCCGCACCTGCATACCATTCAAGCTTGTTACCACCTTTTAATTTAATGGCAACACCAACGGGCAGGCTGATCTGCGAGGTTTGGTTATGCACTTTTTGCTTGTTATATCCCGGCACATTTGCAAGGGATGATCTCCGGCCTTCCTGGTAAGTATTGCCAGTGGATATATCCGTTAACAGCAGCGTGGTCAGTACCGGGTGATTGATCTCTGATACATCAATACTGTAATTGTTGAAATTGAATTGCAAACCTGTTTTCAGTCGGATATTTTTAGCAATTGCGTAAGAAACACCTGCACCTGCTTCAAATGTTACGCCGGGGTTGTAATTCAGCTGATCAAAATTTACAGTGCTTCCCGGAGTCGTAATGTTATTTGTTATGGATGAATAGGCCAGTGCATAGTCTGTATTAGGCGTCATCTTACGGAACGCAACTCCTGGTGTAAAATATATTTCAGAATTCAGCCGGCCCTTCCACCATTTTTTGGAGGGTTTATTATACAGCGCATAATGCTCAATCCAGCTTTTGTCTTCCTGTGTCAGCTGGCCTGCAGCTGCCTGTAATGTAGCTGCAGTGGGTTTGGCGGCCAGTTTTTGGCTGAGGCCCGTGAGACTGCTATTAACCGGTATTGCATCGGCGTTTCCAGATGGTGACACCAGTATGTCATCTTTGCCTGTTACAGGTTCATCGGTTATTTCTGCTGCATTTTCGCTTGCTGAAGCCGCAATTGTTTTACCTGTATTGGCATTAGCAATATTCCCTCCAACTGTTGAACGATCGTCGTTACTGTTAACTGAGGCGGCGGCAGCGGCGGTAGCTGCAGTTTGATACTGGTTATGATTAGTTGTAGTGATCGCATCACGGTCAGCTGTATTTTGACCTGTTGCAATATTTTCGGTTAAACCTTCACCGGCATCTGCCAAAGCAGTTCTGGTATTTTTGACATCCGGGTTATTCACTGAAGTATGCCTGTTTGAAGCAACGGTATTGCGGACTGATCCCGCTGTAACAGCCGGGCGGTTATAATTGCTGCTGACTTTAATGGATGCAGGCTTACTGTGCTCATTGGGGCTTTGTGCAGCAGGAGCACTATATTGAACAGGCAAAGTGTTCGTGGTGGAATTATTGGCTGCAAATGGAGCAGTCGTGGTGGGTTCAGTTAAGGAAATATTCTTTTTTGCCTGTCCAGCTGCGGCCAAAGCATTTTGCTGACCCGATACAGTAGTGGTGGTGGTAAGATTGTTATTCCAGTAGCCAATCAAAAAGAGTATGGTGACCAAAACAAAGCTTACTGCAATGGACGGCCATTTACGGTCGGGGTGCAGATCATTGTAAATGCTGTGCCAAACACGTTTTGAAGGATACATCCTGAATTCATCTGACCTCTCCCTTAACAGCCGTTCAAAGTTATCCGTGTAAAATTTATGTTCCATCGTTCACAAAAAGCTATTAGTTAGTTGGTAATTACAAATTGGTTTTTCAAAACAATAAGTAAGTTACCCTTGTGCTCCCGCTACAAGGCTTATCCGTTCTTTTGGTTTTTGAATTATTTTTTTCTTTACCAGTATTTCCTCCAGCATTGCTTTTGCCCTGGTATACTGGCTGCGGCTCGTACTTTCCTCTATATCCAGCATCGCCGCAATATCTTTATGAGGATATCCCTCCACTGCATACAGGTTCAAAACTGTACGGTAACCAATCGGCAGCATCCTGATACATTCCACCACCTGCTTGGCCTGCATGATCGAAGGAATCAGTTCCTCGTTTATATGGATGCTTTTGGCGTGGATGATATCCAGGCTGTCGGCAAACTTCTTATTCTTCTTCAGGTTATTGATGCAGGTATGAACAATGATGCGCCTGATCCATCCTTCCAATGCCCCTTCATTCCTGTACTGGTGTATTTGGGTAAATACTTTAATAAAACCTTCCTGCAGCATATCTTCCGCATCTTCCCGGTTTTTAGCAAAGCGGTAGCAAACACCCAGCATCCGCGGACTAAAACGGTTATACAACGCCTCCTGCGCAGCGGCATTATTTTTCAGACATCCGGCTAACAGTAGCTCTTCCGTCATAAGTTTTGTGCTTGTTTACCCAATAAATTTAGACAATTTATGGTAAAATAATGCTGCATGCCTCACCCTGAACCATAAATTTTAACAGGAATTCACCCCTTTATTGGAGGCTTTATGGTAAAAAACAAGCATGTGTCCAGTAAAAAGGACCAGGATACCCGGCCTTTACCAAAATCTCGTACCCATGATTTAACTGGAAACTTATTTTAGTTATGGAGCAATACGGGGCTCCCGTGTACGGGATGCACACTAACCGTAACATCCACTTCAAAAATTTCCCTGATGAGCGGGGCTGTAAGCACTTCATCCGGGCGGCCCTGCACTTTAACAGTGCCCTTGTTCATAAACAGCAAACTGTCACCATACTGTGCCGCCAGGTTAATATCGTGCATCACAGCCACCAGGATAGTGTGGCGGTCTTTAAACTGCAAGGCCGTTTTTAAAAAATCATGCTGAAACCTGATGTCAAGATTATTCAATGGTTCGTCGAGGAACAGGTAGTGTTTACCCGATACGGGCGGCTCCCATATTTGTGACAGCACCCTGGCAAACTGCACTCTTTGTTTTTCCCCGCCGCTGAGGGTTGTATAGTCGCGGTGTTTAAAATCACTGAGGGATAATAATTTCAGGGCAGCATGACATATATCAAGATCCTTTTTCGAGGGATTGAAAGTGAAATGCGGGTAACGTCCCATCATCACCACTTCTTCAACAGTGAGCGGGAAGCTGAGTTCTGGCTGCTGGCTCATAACGGCACGGTAAGTGGCCAGTGCTTCTTTTTGTATGTTGTGCAGGTTTTTGTTTTCATAATTCACCGAACCTCCGAAAGACTGGATTTCGCCACTGAAAATTTTTAAGAAAGTTGATTTACCCGAACCATTTGGTCCCAGTATCATGGTGAATTCTCCCGGTAAAAAACGGGCCGTCACATCCCGGAGAATATTTTTTTTACCGGCATTGTATGAAATATTTGCTGCACTAAGCATGGCCGCCCCCTTTTTGCTGCAGGATATTGAAGCGTTTTAAAAGAATGATAAATACAGGTGCACCCACCAGTGAAGTGATGATGCCAATGGGTATTTCTGCAGGCGACAATAAAAGCCTGGCCACAATATCAGCCAAAGTGAGCAGTATGGCACCGGTAAGCATGGATGCGGGCAGGAGTTTTTTATTATCGCTGCCCATTACCAAACGTAACAGGTGCGGTACAATAAGCCCCATAAAACTGATCACACCAACAAAGGCAGTTGCCACGGAAACCATGGCGGTATTCAGTATCATGATTCTTCTTTTGAGTTTATCAGTATCCACACCAAGGTATCCGGCTTCTTCTTCACCCAGCAGCAATGCATTCAGTTGTTTGGAATAACGCAGCGCCATCAAAAAAATAATGGCGGCTACCAAACCCACGATACAAACCTGCAGCCAGGAAGCTCCTGAAAATCCCCCGAGGTTCCAGAACGTGATACTCCTGGCCTGCGGGTCACGGGCAATATAACTCATAAAACCTGTGCCGCTCAGTCCCACCGCATTAATGGCGATCCCTGTAAGGAGCAGCGAAACAATTGAAATTCTTTTTGTGTCTTTTGCCAGTGTGTATACAGCGAAGGTGGCCAGCAAACCGCCGCCGAAAGCAAAAAGCGGTACTAAAAACGGACCCGTAAATTCTTTGAAAGTTTTGTTCATATTCACTGCCAGCACAAATACAAGGGATGCTCCGAAAGCTGCTCCTGCACTGGTGCCGATCAAACCCGGTTCAACAATGGGATTGCGGAACAGGCCCTGCATTAAAACACCGCTCACGGCAAGTATGGCACCTGTGATAGCGCAAAGCAGCACACGGGGCAGGCGTAATTGGATAAAAACGCCTTCGTAAATACTGGCGGGTTCTTTGCCCTGAAAAAAATGTTTGATAGCGCTGAACATGTCTGCAGGCATAATGCTTACTGTGCCAAATGCAATGGCGCATAACAGTGTTATCACCAGCATTAATGCCAGTACAGGAAACAGGTATTTATTGCGCTGGTTCATTATTGAGACGGGTGCAAAAGCCTGCTTAGTTTAATAATATTGTTGCCGGTCCTTGGTCCGAAGTAGATCAGGTCGTGCTCTTCAAAACGTACAATCCGTTTGTTTTTTCCTGCATTTGTCAATGCCACTCCCGGAACACCTTCAATAAATTTTTCCATGCTGCCCATCTGGTCGTAACCAAAATCTGTGGCAATGATGATATCGGGATTTGCTGCAGCAACTGCTTCTGCGCTCATTTGCCGGGCACCTTTTCCATCGTATAAGGCTACTTTGCCCCCGGCCAGCCCGATCATTTTATCTCCCACACCTTTACGCCCGCTCATTACAAAATACACATTGTTGGCACGCCCGAAATGGATGATCATCACCCGGGGTGTATCCGTTATATGCATTGCGGTGAGTGTGTCAGCAGCGGCCGCAATATCAAGATCCATTTTTTTACAAAGGGCTTCAGCCTTTGTTTCTTCACCAAAAAAATTACCCAGGTCTTTCATCAGTAATTTGGCACTGTCGATCGTGTTGGCCCCTCCAAAAGCTTTTACATGCAAGCCTGCCTTGGTAATTTGCGGCAGTACATTTTCCGGGCCGATATCATTGCTGTGAATGACCAGGTCCGGGTTCATGGATATTATACCTTCAGGACTCAGTGCCCGGTGATAGCCCACTGTTTTGAGGAGTTTAGCACTGTCGGGATAGGTGCTGCTCAAATCCACCGCAACAATATCATGTCCTTTGCCCAGCGCAAATACCATTTCGGTTAAATGTTTGCTGAGGCATACGATGCGGATATCTTTTTTGCCATCCGGTTCCTTATTGCCAAACCTGCCGCAGGAAAATAATACCGCAGCAATCAAAAGGGTTATAATCGTTTTTTTCATTGCTTCCTGTTTAAAGTAAAGCGGCAGTGTTGACACTGCCGCTTGAAAGATCAGAAATTATATTTCAGGTTAATGCCGCCAAACATATTTGCATTCCTTGCTGCAGGAATGTATGCATCCGGCAGCTGGTTTACAAACACCATGATAAAATACTTGGTGCCGGTAAGGTTTTGTCCGCCTGCATATATGTCCAGGTCAAAATGCCTGCTCAGGCTGGTCTTATAACCAATTTTTGCATTGAGCAAACTGTAACTGGTGGTATATACATCGTTTAACGCGGTAACCGGTAATTTGTCTTTGTAGTTAAAGGTCAGGTTGGCGTAAAGGCCCGGTTTTGTGTTAACATCCACACCCAGGTTGGCCATTATTTTTGGCACACCCGCCACTTCCTTGTCTTTAAAACTTACCTGTTTCACTACGCTGCTGTCGTAAGTAAAAGTCACATATTTGAAATCGCAGTAAGTAAGGTTTGCAAATGGTTTTACAGAGGTAAAGAATCCTTTGTTGTTTGCCATGGCTTCATACCTTACCATGGCTTCAGCACCCTGGTGCAGCTGTTCGCCGCTGTTTACGATATAACTGTATAAAGTGGTGTTGGGGTTTGCAGGAGAAACCACGGCCACCGATGTCATTTTGTTGGTGTAGCGTGTGCTGAAGAGCGCCAGTTCATAAGTGAGCCTGCTGTGCAGCAGTTTGCCTTTTGAGCCAATTTCAAACTGGTTACCAATTTCGGGTTTCAGCGTTTCATTCACCCTTCCGGTTGCAGGTGTTGCGGGTAGGGTAACGGCAGGCGTGGTGATATAAAAATAGGAACTCACCGGTGCCTTATAACCCTTGCTGTAAGATGCATACACACTTACATTTTTCCGGATCACTTTGTTAATGGCGATATTGGGAGATATCATGCCGCTGTAATTTTTTATAAAGCGGCTGGGTCTTGTTGCAAGGGCTGTATTAAAACGGTCGCTCAGGTCAAGCTTCATGGTGCTGCTGCCAAGCCCGGCTGTAAACGACCATCCTTTGTCCAGTGCCAGTGTCCATTGTGTGAACAATGATACCGTTTTGCTCAGGTAAAACAAATTGGAAGTGGCAGTATTGACCACCCAATAAGGATGCACCCCGTTTTTGTAATCATTTACGGTGATATACGAAGCAGTGGGGTTTACCGCTGTGTCAAAGGGGCTTGCCTTCATACTGTAACCCACCACCTGCGCATTTTGTGCCTGTGCTTCAACCCCGGTGATGCCACTCAGGCTGATATTATTTTTGAAACTGAATTTTGTATTGAATACAGAGCGCACTCCGTAGTTGATGGTGTTCTTGTCTGTCCAGCCGCCGGCACTGCTTACATCACTCTGGAAGCCGGTGCCAAAAACAGTGGTGCTGTTGCTGATACTGTTCGAAAAAGTATATGTGTGTCCTGCACCCAGCCTGAATGTGCGTACTGCACTGTGCGCATTCCTGCGGATATATTCCACGTTGCCACTGTAATCATCGTTCTGGTATTGTGAGAGGGTGAGCTCGCCAATGCGTTCATCATAACTGTTGCTGTAACCTGCATAAACCGTTACCGATTGTTTTGTGTTGGCCGAAAAATCACCGATAAAATTCACAAAATCTTTCCTGGAAGCATTGTGCCATGAATAGCCATCTGTTTCCTGGTGGCCATAGTTGATCATTACGGAAGACCTTTCCTTGCCAATCAGCAAAGAAGTGGTGCTGCGTAACAATCCGTAGCTGCCCACCATCAGGTCCTGCGCAATACTGGTTTTACCCGGTTCAGCCTTCACAGTGCTGAGGTTTACAGCACCCGCAATTGCAAGTCCGTATAAAGTGCCGGCCGGACCTTTTGCCACTTCAATATTGCCGATGCTGGCAAAATCGATATCATCAAATGTGGTGATACCTTCGGCATCTGTAACGGGGATACCATTGAGATAAAGTTTATAACCCTGTCCGTCGAAATTACTGTTGGGCCCTCTTGTACCCCTGGTGCCATTGCCATAACCACGGATATTGAATTGCTGCCCGCCACCCACGGTACGGCGGTTCATCATTACACCGGGCACATTGGTTTGAATGGCATCATCCAGGAATAAACCTGTTCCTCTTTTTAATTCAGCCGGACTGAGTTTTGTAATGGAGGCCGGCTGGTATAAAAGTGATTTATTCTGGCTGGAAGTGGCGGTAACCTCTACTTCATCCATGGTGCCTGCCGCAGCAGTTAATGTCACCGTTAAATTTTCATCACAGTTTGTAATGAAAATTGTTTTTGATTCGTAGCCCACATGCGAAACAGTGATTTTGGATGCTTTGCTGCAGTCCACCGTAAACTCTCCGTCTTTATTGGTGGTGATGCCGGATTTATTGGCGAATACAATGGTGGCATCGGTAAGTGTTTTGCCAGTGGCGGCATCCACCACTTTACCCTTGAGCGCTTTTTGGGCAGTGGCAGAAAATGTGATCAGCAATGATATAAAGGTTGTAAAAAATAATTTGTTCATAAATGTAGTTTTGATAAATAGAAACAGGCTGCCAGGCACGTCAAACGTTACTGCGCAGCAAACAGGATGTCCCGCTGTACGGGCACACCAGTAAAAAAATCTTCAGCGTTAAATATTGGGGGGAGGCGTAACTACAGCACGCACCCTTGAAGCAAGTGCATCGGCATACACAATAAATTTATTTGAAACAGCCGTTTCAGTTACCTGGGGGATTACTGAATAATAGTCATGTACTGCGGTGATGGTAAAAAATTTAAGCACCAGGTGCGAAAGGGGCGTGGTGCTGTTTTTTTTATCCCGGAATAATTTCAGCAGGTCGCTTTTCAGCACCTGTTCTTCATGATCATACAAGCCGGTAAGTGTAATTGTATTGCCGGTGATGGTAAAACTTTTCACATCAAAAAGGCGGCCTTCCACCTCCACTTCTTTTCCCGGGTTAACCCATACTATATTTTGAACACTTGCATGGATGGTATGCAGGGCCGATCTTTCCATGCGCTCTTCCATCTCATGCTGCAGGTGCTGCTGTTTTATAAAGAAGCCGGTAATCAGCAACAGGGGGGCCGCTGCCAGCAACAGCAGTGACCACCCGGTTATTTTTTCAAGATTACCATTCATGCTGTAAAGCTAAGGCAAAAATCACTTTGCAGGTTGCTGCCGCTGCGGCCGTTTTAAACTGTCTTCAGGATATTGCGCCTTGATGCTGTCACGCAGGGCAGTAACCCAGCTGGCAATGGCCAGTTTTTGCTGGTCATTCAGTTTGGCATCTGTATGTATGAGGGTATAAGATCCCAGGGGCATTTCGCCTTCTTTAACTTCTTTATTGATCTCTTCCAGCTTGCGGTACTGCCTGCCGATACGGTATGAACCGAATTCAGAAAAATTCAGTCCCCGTTTGCCTTCGTCAATATGATCCTTCAGCCACCAGGCCACTGGTTGTATATTGTTATACCAGGGATAGTTTGTGTTATTACTGTGGCAGTCGTAGCAACTGGTTTTTAAAACCGCCATCACATCCTGGGGAACAGCATATTTCGCCGCAATATCATTCGGGCCTGCTGATGCCGAAATGTTTTTTTCGGGTCTGAAGAACTGGATGATAACAAATGCCGCCAGCAATACCAGCAGCAGGCGTTTGAAGAATTTTTTCATGATCGGTATGTTGGTTAAATTAAAATTTCACCGGTCATTTCCTTGGGTACAGGCAGCTGCATCATGGTTAAAATAGAGGGCGCAATATCTCCCAGTTTGCCATTTTTAACGGCTCCCTTCCATTCATTGTCTATCACAAACAGCGGTACGGGGTTTAATGTATGTGCGGTATTTGGTGTGCCGTCTTCATTGATCTCGTAATCCGCATTGCCATGGTCGGCCGTGAGGAAGATACAATAATCCTGTTTTAATGCGGCTGTTACTACTTTTTCAACACAGCTGTCCACGGTTTCCACAGCTTTGATCACGGCTTCCCATACACCGGTATGCCCCACCATATCGGCATTGGCGAAATTAAGGCAAATGAAATCAGCCGGGTTATTTTCAATTTCCTTTACAATGGCAGCCGTTACTTCAAAGGCACTCATTTCGGGCTGCAAATCGTAGGTGGCCACTTTGGGTGATTGCACCATGATCCTGTTCTCACCTTTAAAGGGGGTTTCCCTGCCACCGCTGAAGAAGAAACTTACATGCGGGTATTTTTCTGTTTCCGCGATCCGTATCTGAGTTCTGCCATGCTGCTCCAGTATTTCTCCCAGGGTGTTTTGAAGATCGTCGTTTTCGAAAATAACATTTACATTTTTGTATGTGGCATCATACTGTGTCATGGTAGTATAGTGCAACTGCAGCGGCTGCATACCAAAATCGGGGAATGCCTGCTGTGTGAGCGCCTGGGTTATTTCGCGGCAGCGGTCGGTACGGAAATTGAAACAGAGCACCACATCACCTTCTTTTATTTTTCCATCCAGCTTGCTGTTGATGATGGGTTTTATAAATTCATCGGTAACATTTTCTTCGTAGGATTTTTTTACGGCAGCCAGCACATCATCTGTTGCAGTGCCTGTTCCATGCACCAGCGCATCGTAGGCCAGTTTTACACGCTCCCAGCGTTTGTCGCGGTCCATGGCATAATAGCGTCCTGTAACGGATGCGATATGACCGGTGGAATGATCCAGGTGCTGCTGCAGTTCGGTTAAAAAGCCGAGCCCGCTTTTAGGGTCGGTATCCCTGCCATCGGTAAAAGCATGGATCGCCAGCTTATCAAAGCCCTGTTCTTTACAAAGGGAGGCAATGGCTTTTACATGGTTGATATGAGAATGCACACCGCCATCGCTTACAAGGCCGAGCAGGTGCAGGGTTTTAGCATTGTTTTTAGCCTGGCTGATGGCATTGAGCAACACCGGGTTCTTTTGAAACTCGCCGCTGCGGATGGCCACGTTAATCCTTTGCAGTTCCTGGTAAACGATACGGCCTGCGCCTAAATTCAGGTGCCCCACTTCGCTGTTGCCCATCTGGCCATCAGGCAAACCCACCGCCTCACCGCAGGTAACCAGGGTGGTATTGGGGTATTTGGAATACAAAGAACTTACAAAAGGGGTTTTTGCATGCTGGATCGCATCGCTGCTTTTCACCTGTCCCAGTCCCCAGCCGTCCATAATAACCAGGATAACTTTCTTGTTTTTCATCTGTTTGTCTTTTAGATTCTAGCTTGATTTTTGCGATTGTAAAACTACTTTATTTGCAACTATTTGCCGGGTAAATCCCACTAAATATGTGGATAATTTGCGCAATCGATGGTCATTTTAACACAGGTTGGCATAATTTTAGCCCCGATCAATGCGATAAACAGCGACTATGAAAAGAATTTTTACCCTTACAGCAATCACGGTACTCCTGGGCTCATTTACCATTTTCCTGAGTATCGATGAAGTGGTGGCGGCCCTTAAGAACGGGGATGCCGCAGCGGTATCCAAACATTTTGACAATACGGTGGAGATCACCATGCCCGATAAAAGCAATACCTACAGTAAAAGCCAGGCAGAAATGGTATTGCGTGATTTTTTCAGCACCAATGGTGTTAAAGATTTTCAGGTGATTCACAAAGGCGAAAATGCCGGTTCGCAATATTGCATCGGCACACTGATCACCAAAAATGGTTCCTTCCGCACCACCGTATTCATGAAGCAGAAAAACGACAAACAATTGCTCCAGGAGATCCGCTTTGAAAACCGATAATTCCTGTCAATCAACCATACCAGGGCCCCGGGATAATTTCCGGGGCTTTGTTTTTATGTTCTTTCTTAGCTTTGTTTATTATGGATTATAACAAACAACTGGAGCTGCTGATCAAAAACGCACTGCAGGAAGATATTGGAGATGGCGATCATTCCACGCTGAGCAGCATTGACCCTGACGCAAACGGCAAAGCGGTTTTAAAAATCAAACAGGAGGGGGTGCTGGCCGGGATGCAGGTGGCTGAAAAAATATTCCGCATGATGGAACCCGGCATTGTTTTTATCCCTTACAAAAAAGACGGGGATGCCATGCAGTATGGCGAAATAGCTTTTGATGTGGAAGCAAAAGTGCACACAATCTTACAATGCGAAAGACTGGTGCTGAACAGCATGCAGCGCATGAGCGGTATCGCCACCTTAACAAGACAGTATGTAAAAAAACTGGAAGGCTTCCGTACCCGGTTACTTGATACCCGTAAAACCACACCCAATTTCAGGCTGCTGGAAAAAGAAGCTGTAAAAACCGGCGGCGGCGTGAACCACCGCTTTGGCCTCTTCGATATGATCATGCTCAAGGACAACCATATTGATTATTGCGGCGGTATTGAAAAAGCCATTGAAAAAGCCTGGGCCTATGTGCAGGAAAAAAAACCGGGACTTAAAATTGAAGTGGAAACCCGCAGCATTGAAGATGTGAAAAAAGTATTGGCCACCGGGAAGATAAACCGCATCATGCTGGACAATTTTACACCGGCACAGATCACAGATGCACTCGCCATTATTGAAGGCAGGTATGAAACTGAAGCAAGCGGGGGAATTACACTGGATAACATAGAACAATACGCCGCCACAGGTGTGGATTATATCAGCAGCGGCGCTGTGATTCACCAGGCAAAAAGTCTTGACCTGAGCCTGAAAGCAAAAATCATTTAATACATGAGCAAGAAGATAAAATCATTGAGTGGTTTAGGCGGACTGGTATATTCCACCGATCCCAACTTTAAAATAGAGGAGGAAGTAAAAGAAACGGATACACTTCCCCCGGCAAAACAGCCACTTCGTATCCGCCTTGATACCAAACACCGGGCCGGCAAGGCCGTCACCCTGATCACCGGCTTTGAAGGCAAGGCTGAAGATGCCGAAGCGCTGGGTAAAAAATTAAAGTCTTACTGCGGCACCGGTGGCAGCGTAAAAGACGGGGAAATTATTGTACAAGGCGATAACAGGGAAAAAGTAATGCAGTGGCTGCAGAAGAATGGTTATACCGCAGCTAAAAGGTCGGGCTGAAAAAATAAAAAAACTAACCATTGCTGCAGCCATCCTTGGCGCCGTTCTTCTTGCACTCTTTGTAATCGTGTTGCTGAAACAATGCAAAGGATATTTTTCAATGGCATCCTGATCAGGCTTCCTTATCTGTAAAACTCAATGCCCCGCTCGGGCATTTTTTTATTTGTTCCCGGATGCGGTCGGCTTCCGCTTTGCTGAGATCGATCCAGGGCCGGCGGCCGGGATTGAATACATCCAGCAATCCTTTTGCGCAGATCCCTGAATGGATACAAATATCCGGTTTCCAGGTTACGGTGATGTCTTCGGTGGCATATTTATGCGTGGTAACTGGCATGGTGTTAAAGTTTCTTGTTTGGCAACTAATTTACGCTGAAAAAAACTTTTATTGCTATTTTTACCAAAACCCGATGCATGGTTTCTAAAATCTCACAGGGCATTAAAGTAAGCGTGGAAACATTTTACCAGCCGGATTACAGTAACCCGGTGAACAATGAATTCATGTTTGCCTATAAAATTATCATTGAAAATCATAACACTTACCCGGTTAAACTGCTGAGCAGGCACTGGTTCATTTATGACAGCAATGGCAGCCTGCGTGAAGTGGAGGGTGAAGGGGTGGTGGGTGTGCAGCCCCAGATCAATCCCGGGGAGCAATACCAGTATATCAGTGGCTGTAACCTGCGTACCGAAATGGGCAAAATGCACGGCACCTACCTGATGGAAAATGCCACCAATAAGAAAACATTCACTGTTGTTATCCCCTCATTCCAGATGACTTGCCCCGCCAAGTTGAACTAATTCTTGCCAAATCAGCTGAATACTGTACCTTAGACGAAACCGGTAGATACCTTAATAAAATTTTTTTCAAAACAAACCGAACCATTAACGGGGTGCTGTTATATAAAGAAATATTCTATGCCTAAGTTCACATTCTCCAACCACAACAACGAGTTTTTTATCAGCCTTAAAAAAGCAGTGGACGATTATTTTGAGCAAAATCACATGAAGAAAACAGGCGACTGGAGACTGTTTTCAAAAACCATCATTTTAACACTTACTGCCATCGCCATTTACAGCACATTGATCTTTATCCGTCCCGATGGCTGGATATCGTTGCTTTTATGCGGCCTGCTGGGTTATAACCTGGCCTGTATCGGTTTTTGTGTGATGCATGATGCCAACCATGGCAGTTATTGCACCCGGCCATGGCTGAACGACCTGCTTGGACTGAGCATGAATTTTATGGGTGCCAGTTCTTATTTCTGGAAGCAAAAACATAATATCCTCCATCACACTTATACCAATATTGACGGGCTGGATGATGATATTGCCAAGAGCCCCATCATCCGCCAGTGTGAATCGCAAAAATGGGTGCCTGCACATAAAATACAGCATATTTACCTGCTGCCTATTTACGCACTGTCCACCATTTTCTGGTTATTCATCATGGACTTCACCAAATACTTCACGCATAAGATTTATACCACCGAAGCCTGGAAAATGACGCTGAAGAATCATGTGATCTTTTGGGCAACAAAAATATTGTACGTGTTTTTTTATATGGTACTGCCCATCATGATCTGGGGTTTTACTTCCTGGCTGGCCGGCTTTTTTATGCTGCACGCTTTTATGGGACTTACGCTTTCCCTGGTATTCCAGCTGGCGCATGTGGTGGAAAACACGGAGTTTGAAACCATTGCGCTGGACGAAACCAAGCATATTGAAACCGCATGGGCCGAACACCAGATACGCACTACTTCCAATTTTGCCATGAATAATAAAGTGATCTCCTGGTTTGTGGGCGGATTGAATTTCCAGGTGGAGCATCACCTGTTTCCCAAAGTAAGTCATGTTCATTACCCTGCCATCAGCAAGATCGTTGAGCAAAAATGCAGGGAGTTCAATTTACCTTATAACCATTACCCCACTTTATCCAGGGCACTGGTATCGCATTTCCGTGTAATGAAATGGCTTGGTAAGGCGCCATCACCTGCACAGCACCGGTTAAACGCTGCTTAACCGTTTATCAGGGTTTGTATTTAGCGGCCTGGAAAATTTCATCTGCATCTTTGGCAATAAGTTGCTGCAGCGTAATGCTGCTGTTTTCCTGCATGTATTTTTTGATGATCTGGTAACCGGCCCATGAGCCGATATTTCCCGGTGAAGCATCTCCCAGTTCCTGTGTTTTGGGTGATTCACCGATATAGTTCTTGATTACATTCTCATCTGTTTGCTGCAGCACATTATTTTGCACAAACATATTCCAGATCTCTTTTTCATGCTGGTAACATTGTTTTACCAGGTCTGATGAATACCCGATCAGCAGATGTTCTGGTGTGCGGGGCAAAAAACGGTGCAGGAGGTACAGTCTTTTTCCTTTCTCCACCATTTGCTGAACCAGGGTTTTATCCTCCAGTTTTTCGGGGTACAGGTCATCGGTGATATTCCTGAGTGCATTTACCGTAATGGTATAGGGGGTAAAATTGCGGGCAATATAATCCGGGTACAGCTGCATGCCCTGTTCAGATTTATAAAATGAGAAACCGGCGCCCATATGCAGCTGCAGCCCGATACCGATGGCATTATTGGTGAGGATATCTCCCTGCAGCCCAAACGCCGTTTTATAAGAAGCATCCATGGGACCGATGAACGTAATGATCTTTGACGGGAGTTTGTAGTTGGGAAAATAATATTTTACAATTTGTAGGCCGCCTTTTATCTCACTTTCGTATTGGGAGAAATCGCCAAACAGCTGTTGTGTACTGTCGTAAATGGAACGGTAACTGAGCAGGAACGACTGGATGGCATTACCGGCATTTCCATCCCCTTCCACACCCAGTATCTTTTCGGTGAAGTCATTAAAGAAGTAAGGATATTTAACCTGCAGCTGCTGCAGGCCCTGCAATAAAGCCGCAGAATCCAGTTTGAAAAAATCCTTTTCAAAACGTTCGGTAGCAAGCTCCACTTTGATATGGGAAACATCCGGTATTTTTTCCCCGCTGTTGCAGGATGAAAACAGTATACACAGGCATAGCAGGGGCGTGATAATTCTCATTTACTTAATTAACTTTACGGTACAAAGAAATAAATCTTTTTTAAAAAGTAAAGTTAAGCTCCTTTAGGGGTTTGGGGAATATGAAAATTTTTTTAGCACAGCAGAACTATCATATCGGCAATTTCGAAAGCAATACGCAAAAGATCATCTGCGCCATTGATGAAGCCAAAAAGCAGGGCGGTGATATCATCCTGTTCAGCGAACTCAGCATTTGCGGTTATGCGCCCAAGGATTTCCTGGAGTTTGAAGATTTTATCAATAAATGTTACCAGGCCATTGATACCATCAGGCAGCATGCAGATACCATTGCCGTGCTGGTGGGTGCACCCGACCGCAATCCCGTACGCGAGGGAAAAGACCTGTTTAATGCCGCTTATTTTTTGTACGAACAGGAAGTAAAGGCGGTGGTGCATAAAACCTGCCTGCCCAATTATGATGTGTTTGATGAGTACCGTTATTTTGAACCGGCATACGAATGGAACGTGATTCCTTTCAAAGGAAAAAAACTGGCGGTTACCATTTGTGAGGATATCTGGAACCTGGGCGATAACCCGATGTACCGTATTTGCCCCATGGATGAACTGATGAAACAGCAGCCGGATGTGATGCTTAATTTATCTGCTTCACCATTTGATTATACACACGACGAAGACCGCAAGGCCACCATCAAGGCCAATGTAACAAAATACAAACTCCCGCTGTTTTATTGTAATGCAGTAGGCAGCCAGACGGAAGTGGTATTCGACGGTGCATCCCTCGTGTTTGACAAGGATGCCAATCTTTGCGGCGCATTGCCCATGTTTCAGTCATCCCTGCAGGCATTTACCTTAAACGATGATGGTACGGTTGATGCGCCGGTGATAGAACCCGCCAGCCGTGTACCCGATAAGGAACTCAACCCGCCTGGTTTTGAAGAAGACCTGAATATTGCCCAGGTGCATGATGCCATTGTGATGGGGATCAGGGATTATTTTACCAAGATGGGTTTTACAAAAGCCATTTTAGGAAGCAGTGGTGGTATCGACAGCGCCGTAACCCTGGCACTTGCCTGCACGGCACTGGGCAAAGAAAATGTAAGGGCCGTGCTGATGCCATCAGAATTTTCCACTTCACACTCGGTGGATGATGCGGTGCAGCTGAGTAAGAACCTCGAGAACCCGTATGATATCATTCCCATCAAAAATATTTTTGAAAGCTTTCTTTCTGAACTCCGCCCGGTGTTTAAAGACCTTCCTTTCAGCATTGCGGAAGAAAATATACAGAGCCGCACACGGGGCAATTTGCTGATGGCGATCGCCAATAAGTTCGGGTACATCCTCCTCAATACTTCCAATAAAAGTGAACTCTCCACCGGTTATGGTACTTTGTATGGGGATATGGCCGGCGGGCTCGGTGTGCTGGGCGATTGTTATAAACAGCAGGTTTATGCACTCGCAAGATATATCAACCGTAACAGCGAACTGATTCCTGTAAATATCATTACCAAGGCGCCCAGTGCCGAATTAAGACCGGGGCAGAAAGACAGCGATTCATTGCCCGACTATGCCATACTCGACAAAATTTTATACCAGTACATCGAACGCCGGCAGGGCCCCAACGAAATCAAGGCGCAGGGTTTTGATGCACAACTTACCGACCGTGTACTGCGGATGGTGAATATCAATGAATACAAACGTAACCAGTTTTGTCCGATTATCCGTATTTCACCCAAGGCTTTTGGGGTGGGCCGCCGCGTGCCCATTGTAGGCAAATACCTGTCCTGATATTGCTGCAGTTATGCAACCCATTCATCGAAATACCCAATAAACGGTATTCCTGCTTTTTAACAAGAAGGTAATTTTATGCCAAATTACCCTTTATGCAAAAGCTTGTCATGCTCGGCATCATTTCATGTTACTTCAACGCAGCTTTTTCCCAATGCCTGAGTGGCGACTGTAGTAATGGTTTTGGAAAGTTCAAATACAAGAACGAAGATGTTTACGAAGGTAATTTTGTGAACAGCTATGCCAACGGGAAAGGGAAAATGTATTACAGCGGCGGAGACATATATGATGGCGACTGGAAAAACGGCTACCGCACCGGTTACGGAACCTATACCTGGAAAGACGGCCGTAAATACACCGGCTATCATAAAGACAGTTATTTTGAAGGGCAGGGCGTATTTACCGGGGCGGATGGTGTGGAAAAATATGAAGGCAGTTACTCGCTGGGTAAATTAAACGGTTATGGTGTGTATACATTCAGCGATGGAAAAAAATACATGGGCAATTATGTAAACGGTAAAAAGGAAGGGAAGGGAAAAATGATTTATGCAGACAGTACCTTCTATGATGGTGACTGGAAAGATAACAGGTACAACGGATATGGGATCAGTACATTTAAAACCGGCGACAAGTATGCAGGCCAGTGGGAAAATGATACCATCAACGGCATGGGAAAGTATACCTGGAAAAGCGGTGAGGTGTACGAGGGTGCAACGGCGAAGGGCTTCAGGAATGGCAATGGAAAAAACTACTATCCCGATGGAGATGTTTACGAAGGCAATTTTGTGAACAACCTGCGGGAAGGATATGGTGTATACCTCCATAAAAACGGTAACCGTTATGAAGGCGGTTACAAAAACAATGTGCGTGACGGAAAGGGTAAATTCATTTACAAGGACAGTTGTGTGTATGAAGGTGATTTTTCGGGAAACAAGTTCAATGGCAAAGGAAAAATCACTTACCGCAGTGGTAATATACTCGAAGCCTTTTTTCAAAATGACCTGGCACAGGGCAATGGCAAATTCACCAGTGTGAGCGGACTCAGTTTTGAAGGCAGTTTTGATAAAGGAGAATACAGTAATGGAAAGCTGTACAGTAAAACGGGGCTTTTATATGAAGGCGCTTTTTACAAAGGCTATCCATCCGGTAACGGTAAATATTATAAAAACGGCACCGTATTATTCGATGGTTATTTTTCCGGCAGTTCTTATAGCGGCAATAACTGGGTTACCAAAGATGGCCGCCTGGTGCGCCGCACTTATTTTAGTGAGGGTAGTTTTTATGAAATATACTGGCAGGATGGCAAGGTTTTTTTTGGATCCTGCGAAGACCTGTACAGCTGGAGTATTATCGATGATATCAAGCGGCGTAACGGTTACCAGGTGCAACCAGATGGTAAATATTCCGTGGCCGAATGGAAGGGAGATTCACTGTCAAAAATACTGGGACAGGGAAAAATAAAAATGTCGGATGCAGCCGTGCAATACCTGAAAGGGATTGCGCTCTATGGCTATAAAAAATATACAGATGCGCAGCTGAGTTTTGCAAAAGCAGCCGGCATGGGTTATAAGGAAGACAGCATCCTGCTGTACCGTGCTTCCTGTTTTTTGAACCAGTATAAGTACGACAGCGCCATAGCGCATATCAATACCTATCTTTCTAAAAAAAGCAAGGACATAAATGCACTGCTTTACCGTGCACGTGCGTATCGGGGCAAGAACGACAGTACCAATGCCATTAAAGATTTTACCAGTATTGTTACCATTGATAAAAAGAATGCCGATGCATTCTGGGAAAGGGGGTACCTGCATTACCAGCTGAAACATTACCAGGAAGCGGTGAATGATTTTACAAAATGTCTTGCGGTATTGCCGTCAGAAAGAAAAGGTGACAATGTATATTACTATCGTGGCTATGCATACAAAGAGATGGCAATGAAAGCTGAAATGTGTGCTGATTTTGAAAAGGCAAAGGAACTGGGAAATAAAAATGCCGCATCAGCCCTTAACCTTTATTGCAAGGAAAATAAACCTGCGGGAAACTAAAAGGGGTCTAAGCAAACCTACAGCACCAGCATTTTTTGCACAATGCTGCCACTATTGTCTTTGATATAAATAAAGAGCAGGCCGGTTGCTTTTCCTTTTAAGGCAACATCAATTGCCGTGGTACCATGTGGCAGCTGTGTTGCCAGCAGTATTCTTCCGCTTGCGTCCATTACCTGCAGCAATGCTCCTTTAAGCAGCATGCCTTTAAAAACAATTTTAAAATTACCATCAGAAGGGTTGGGAAAGAGCTGTATGTTTTCCCGGGTGAGCAAACCTGTTTTATATACGTTCACCGTATCTGAGGGCCAGCCATAACAGTTATTGATTCTGGCAACAGCATGGTAACTGCCTGCTTCAACAGGTATAAAATACCCATTGCTGGTAGTGGCGGTTAAAACCCCGTTTTTATACCACTCAGTGGTGCCGCTGTTGTTGCAATACAAGGTATCATTGCGCACACGGATGGTGGTATGCGGCAGGCTGTCAAAAATTACATTGTGCTGTGTAACCGCAGGCATCCGGCTTAAGGCCCATTCCCTCATAAATGAATTTTGCTGCCGGGTAAACCTGTCGGTGCAAAACAGGTCGGAGTAACTCATAAAGTTTTTTACAATATTGCCAAAGGGTCTGCCTGTGCAGGGATTTATTTTATTGGTATCACCGCAGGCAGTGTTTTTAGGATGCGGATCAGCGTCACAAATGCGTGTTGAAAATGGAAGGCATTGCAGGTAACTGTTGTCGCACTCATCGCCCTGGCTCGAACCAAATGTGTGGGGCAGGCCCAGGTAATGCCCGGCTTCATGCACGGGCAGGGCATTGCCTTTTTTTGCATAAAAATACTGGATCACCATTCCCTGGAAATTTCCGGTGGCACCCATTGGCATGGCATAACCACTCACCGGTAAATAACCAATTTTTTCAACGATGAGAATATTAAAGTAACGGTTGAAATCCCAGGTGGTTTTTTGCAGCAGATCATCTGTTAACCCGCCATTGTTTTTGTAACCCGGATAGCCGGAAGCGTCAAACCGCACGATGCCGTTTGTAGGGCGGCAGGTGGGTGTTCTTTTGGCCAGCTCAAAACGGATCCGGGTATTTTGTCCGCCGGTTGTGCTGTCGGGGTAACCGGGCCATTCCGCCGCAAAAGCCTTGTTCATATAGCTGATCATTTCGGTAAGCTGGCTGCTGGTAACATTGCCCATATCGCCTTCCTGTTCTCCATAATGCAAAACATGGATCACTACCGGTATGGTAAGAATACTTGTACTGTCGGTACTGGTTCCGGGTGCTGTGCCAAGAACGGGCAACTGTTGTAATGAAGACATATAACCACAACTCAATTGCTGTGCATGCAAGTACTCTATCGTAAAAAACCGAAGTAAAAAAAAGCAACATACAATAGCCCGGATGATCATACCTGCATTAAATATATTTTAAAGATACTTAATGTTCCGTGGCTGCTGCCTGCCGCTTAAGAATTTTATTCCGTGTAATAACGGATCACTGAAGGCAGCATGGTTACAATAATGATCAGCAAACCGGTTGCAGCAACGGCGGGCTGCAGCCAGAAATACCGGGTGAGCAATTGCTGTATGATGATCCATCCAATAACAGTAATGCCGGTGTATAATGAAAAAGTCCAGGCCCAGTGCCGGTTGGGATAGATATTGACAGGGCCGCTCCATTTGCAGCTGAATTTTCGCAGCAAACCTGCTGCAATGTACAATGGCATCATACCATTTACCAGCAGCAGCAATATGCCGGGAACCAGGTAATTGCTGAACGGGGATGCATTGAGCCAGCCCTGTTCCATACCCAGCAATGAACCATCAGGTTTTGCAATGAGCATACAGCCTCCGGCAACCGCATTGATACCAAGTAACAGGTGTAGGGATGCAAGCAGGTAAACAACGGCGGGTTTTTTCATACTGCTTATTTGGGTTGAATATTGTACATGATATGCTGAAGACTGAATGTGCCATAAGTGAAATCACCATCGGGATAAGTATATACCGCCGCCGCATAACCCGGTAACCTGTAGCCGTTGATTTCCTTATAGTCTTTCAGGGGAGTGCTCCATGTCAGCCGCTGCATGCTGCCATCATCCATTTGCGCAAAACGGTCGTTCGAAATAAAATTCACCAATTGCCCTTCTTTACCAAATACCAGTGTTGCCCGGATGGTGATGTTATTTACCGTGAATGCCGCTGTAACCGAATCTTCTTTTGTTCCGAGCCATTGAATCCGCTCATCCATAAGGGTGGCCGGGGCCATGCAGCACATATCGTTAAAGAATGTGACTGTTTCGGCCATATTCATTTCATTCCCCGACTGGTACTGCACCCTGAATAAGGAGAGCAGCCGTATATCCATAAATGCCTGCCCGTTTTTATAACAATGATACCCGGCAACCGGCAGCCGCATCATTTTTGCGTTCATAAAAAATAATCTTGTGGCTGCCCCGGTAAAATTATACTGGTCGCTCTGGAAGGGCATAAAATCCTGCTGACCTTTTTTGCGGATGCCGCCTGTAAATTCCACCCTGAAATTTTTGATCTTTGGCTGGCCAATACTTTGTGTGTAACGGATGTATTTTTTTACAGGCTCCGGCAGGGTTTTGATATCATCTTCTGAAAGTAAAGCCGGGTGAAACATGCCGGAGTTTTTCAGGTAGGCGGTTACATCTTTTTTATAGCGGTTTGAAAAATGTTTTGCAGCAAAACCGGTGATAATGGCTGCAAGAACAAGGATATTGACGATGGTGCCAAATTTTGCATCTTTCCATTCAGAGATGATCAGTGCCTGGGAGATGATCGCGGCGGGCAGTGCCCAATAAAACCAGTGTTCCTTTTTAAGCAGCAGCAGTATCGCCGCGGTAATAAAAAGAAAAGCAGCAAGCAGCCAGAAGCTGCCTGCTGCTTTAGATATATATTTTGTCAGGGCCGTGATATTGCCGTAACCAAATGCTTTGGCAAAGCCCATGCAATGAATACAGCCATGGATAAGGATGATAAAAGCGGGAAAGTAACGCATACAGCTATTACCGGTGCAAAAATAAAAACGGGTCATACAGAAAGTATGACTTGCAGAATGTGATCTTATGATATTTGTCAGTGAAAAGGTGAATTTGAAATGCCGGGACAACAATGCTATTGATCAGGCTGCATTTCTCCGCAATATTTTTTTACCATCTTCCTGGCAGCTTCATGTCCTCCTGCTGCTGCTTTTGCAATATCCCTGCACCCCGGCTCATTTTGTCCGGCAGCCAGTTTGATAATTCCCCGGTTATAATAAGCTTCGGTGTCTTCACTGTTTAATGTAATGGCCTTACTGTAATCATTCAGTGCGCCGGTAAGATCGCGGAGATTTGCTTTTGCAAAACCTCTTCGCCTGTAAGCTTCGGCAAATTCCGGCTGCAGTTCGATGGCTTTGTTATATTCTCCAATGGCACCCAGGTAATCCTTCTGTTCATATTTTATCATCCCTTTGATTTTACAGGCTTCGGCACAAGTGTTGTTTGTTCTTATCGCAAGATTGCAATAATCAAGTGCGCCCTGTAAATCGTTCACTTTAATCCTTGCCAGTGCGCTCCATAAGTAAAGCTGCACGTATGCTGGTTCAATGGCCAGTGCTTTATCGTAATCTGCCACCGCACCCTTGTAATCACCCATGCTGTCTTTTGCAGCGGCCCTGCTTATATAATAATCAGGAACGTCAGGGCTCAGCTTAACCGATGCAGTATAATCAGCGATGGCACTTTTAAAATTTCTCAGGCTGTCTTTAACCTGCCCCCTTGAATAGTAAAGTACCGGGTTTGCCGGATCCAATTCAACAGCCTTGCTATAATCCTCCATTGCGCCTGTAAAATCATGTATTGCTTTTTTGGAGGAAGCCCTTCCTTCCCAGGCAGGAGTAAAACGCTGATCTGTTGAAATGGCCTGCGTGTAATCATCAATGGCACCCCTGTAATCCTCCATATTACCTTTTGTAATGGCCCTGTTGGTGTATGCCAGTGTATACAATGAATCAAATGAAATTGCCATAGAAAAATCCGCCAATGCACCGCTGCTGTCACCCAGGCCGTCTTTTGCAATTCCCCGGTTCAGGTATGCCATTGCAGTATAAGCCCCCTTTTCAATCGCCCTGGTATAATCTTCAATGGCACCTTTAATATCCTGCATACTGTCTTTAACAATGGCTCTTCTAAAAAAAACAAAACTGCAGCTGCTGTCGGTTTCCAGAACAAAGCTGTAATCGTCTGCAGCCCCTTTAAAGTCTTTTTTGACTGCTTTAGCAGTCGCGGTAAGCAACAGCTTGTTTATTACTGAAGTGTCAGCAAGACTTTGTTTTTTTAAAAGACCTGGTTCCGCATCAGGTTTTAACTGGTGGATATTTGGAGTGTATCCGGCGATAAATGGTATGTCTGGCTGTGCACAGCAGTGGCTGGTTATACAAAGCCAGCATAAAACGCTGTAAATTTTTTGCATAGGCCTGATTTAAATATTGGCAGCACAACTTATTGTGTCTTGTAAAAAACAAAGATGGTGCCACCCATTATAAAAAGCAGCAGGTTGGGCATATAATAATGCAGGTTCGAAAGGTTATTTTGCCGGCAGCAGCGATGTTACTGAATGCATCATTCAAATCTCCGGGCGATTGTTACGCCCAGCCAAACAAAAAGCGCATCCTGTATAAGATGCGCTAAATTTATTTTGAAACTTTAAACTGGATTATTCCACTTTCAGTCCCCAGTCAATGCCTTTTTGCGTGGCGGGCACACCATCCGTGATCCATTTGGCGGGCCTGGCATCCTTGAGCCAGTAATCAAAGAACTGCCCCAGTCTGACAGACAGGTCTTTGCGGTTGCGGCGTTCCACCAGGTTATGGTCTTCACCATTGTATTGCAGCATCCATACTTTTTTATTCAGCCTTCGCAGGGCAGTAAAATATTCAATGCCCTGGTACCAGGGTACCGCACCATCCGCATCGTTGTGCATGATGAGTAAGGGCGTATTTACTTTGTCTGCTGCAAACAGCGGACTGTTTTTCAAATACAGGTCCTGCCGCTGCCATAATGTTGCACCGATACGGCTTTGTGTATGTTCATACTGGAACTGCCGGTTCAGGCCTGTGCCCCAGCGTATGCCGCCATAAGCACTTGTCATGTTACTCACCGGCGCACCTGCTCCGGCAGCACGGAACATGTTTGTTTTTGTAACAAGATATGCCACCTGGTAACCGCCCCAGCTTTGTCCCTGTATGGCCATGCGGGTGCTGTCGACCCAGGGCATTTTTGAAAGGTACCTTGCCGCACTTACCACGCTGTTGTAGGCACTCTGACCCGGTTCACCATTTTTATAATAGATGTTGGGATCAAATACGAGGTAACCATTGCTCACAAAGTAGGGGATGTTCACGGTGGATGCACTGGGTGCAGGTGTGCGGTAGCTGTATAAACCATCCGCATCTCTTTCATAGAAGTAAAATATAACCGGGTATTTTTTCTTTGGATCAAAATTTTCCGGTTTGAAGAGCAGGCCTTCGCTCATTTTGCCATCGAACATTTTCCATTTGGTGAGTTCAACAGTGAGCCAGTTATAATCTTTTTGCTGGCTGGCAATATCGGTAAGCGGCACCAGGTTTTTCAGATCGGCAGTGGCGTACAGTTCATTCCTGCTGATATCTCCTTTCTGCACGATGTACTGTGTTGCTTTTTTTGCCTTGATGGTGGAAACAAAACTAAAAGGTGCGCTGATGAGGATGGCCGGATCCCCCGCTTCATTGATCTTCTTGGTGAAATAACCTTCATACTTGCTGTCTTTGTTAAAAGAGTTGAGCACGATGGTTTCATCCGCATCCATAAAACGTTTTTCAGGATCAAAACGCATGTAGTTAAAACTGATCTTGTTCTTACGGCCAAAACCATTCGTGATATTTTTGGGATCGCCGTTGCCATCAGGATCCACCTGCCAGATATCGTATTCATCATTCACCAGGAAATACTGGTCATTGGCGGTCCAGCCGGTGGTGCCTGCAGCAGAAGGATAATCAGGCACATCATTTTCTGTATCGAAGAGCGGCACTTTTATTTTGCTGCTTACATTTTTTGTGGCGCCTGTTTGCACATTGTAAACAAAATATTGTTTTTGCACCGGGTTATACCAGCTGATGTATTTGCCCTTTGGAGATGCCTGCGGAAAGCCCAGCTCTCCATTAAAAACCGTGGCCCTTCTGCCATCGAGCGTGCTGATGATATAAGCATTTTGTTTGCTTCTGCCGGTCCATTGCGATTCGGTGCGGTATCCTTTATTGCTTACCCCCAGCACATAATCAGCATTGCCTTCATCCACCAGCGTAATACGCTCTGCATCTTCGGCGCCCAATTGCACCACCTTGTTTTCACCGGGGCGTATCACGGCCATATAACTGCGGCGCAGCTCCTGCTCCAGTTGCTTGAGCTGCTGGGGCTGCAGGTAATCATCGTTGTAATGCCATACATCCAGGCGGGCCAGTTCAAAATCCACCAGCGTGGTGTCTTTGGGGGCTTTAATCGGTGTGGTGCCGAAGAATAATTTCCGGCCGTTCTTACTAAAGAGCAGGCTGGCATTTTCGCTGACCGTGGTGCCCATTACCATGCCTACCGTATTTTTTTCTGCAAGGATGATTGCGCTGTCGCTGCCGGGTGTGTAGTACCAGAGCTTGTAAAATTTCTGCAGCGATTTGGCACTGCTGTCGCGTTCGGCCACAAAGGCCAGCTGCAGGCCGTCCTCATCAAATGCAAAGTTTTTAAAGTCGTTGCCGCCTTTCAGTACCGTGTCTGTTTTCTCTGCTTTCAGGTTATACAGCAATATCATGGCTTTGCTGTTACTGTCCTTGCTGTTTTTGGTGGTTTCAATTACCAGCGAAGTACCTTTCTTGTCAAAATAATATTCGCTTACCAGTTTGAATGTTTTTGTTTTACCAGAGAGGGTGTTGCGAACCACCAGGTCCGTGCCTTCGCTGGCAGCACCTGCGGCGGCATCATCTCCTTCGGCATCCTTGTTGTTTGCATCCTCATCTGCAGTTTCATCTTTTGCTTTTTTGATGATCTCTTTAGCGGCTTTTTGTGCAGCGGCGATCACCTGTTCTTTTTCAATATGTCCTTTCACCGAATCGATCGATCTTTTGATCACAGAATCTGCCAGCTTCACCAGCATATCCATTTTTATTTTATTGGAATCCAATACCGCCACTTTGGTTTTTTTAATGCTGTCGGGCAATGTCTTGTCCAAATGATATGCGATAAAGCCGCTGCCTTTTTCGGGACTTTTAAATGTTTTTACACGGGCAATTTTAAGCACACTGTCCTGCCCCAGTTCAATAACTGCCAGTGAATCCCTGGGCATATCATCGGGGCGTTTTTTTTTGATGCGGGCCTGCCTGGTATCCTGGTAAAAGGGTTTTATTTTAAACACCAGGTAGCGGCTGTCTTCTGTTATCACGGCGCCATAACCGCGGGCAATCACTTTTTTGTATTGCGTGGAAGGGTTTTGTATCACCAGTTCGCCATCGCCTTCCTGCGGGTTAACGGTGTATACAATGTAGTTGCCGTCGTTGCTGATCATGCGTTCCCCCAGGCTTTTCCAGCCATCGTATACAGAATGGTCGATCGGTTTTTTGGTTTGGGCAAAAGTTGTTGCCACGGCAAACAACCATGTAAAGAAGAGAAGTCTTTTCATGCGTGAAGTTTTGGATGTTTAAAGTTAAAGGTAAACCGGGAGAAAATACTGTGATACAAAGCCGTGGCTGGTGGGCTTATTGGATGATGAAAGGCCAGCGGCCTGATAATTGAGCCAAATGCCGTATTTTGAAATAAAATTTCCATTGATTCAGCGGCCAGCAATAATTCTTGTAATCATTTTCTTATTCTCAAGCCGCGTAGCTGCGCAAACCGGTTCAGCTGTGCATGAATTTGCCGCGGCAGACAGCCTGGCAATGACGGTGAAGTATGATCATGATATTGTAAAATTGTCCAAAGACCTTACCTCCATATTCACGGATAATAAACTAAAAGTCCGGGCCATATTCAGGTGGATCACAGAAAATATTGCTTATGATTATAAGTTTATCAATAAGGGCAGGGAGGTTAAAAAGCCAGACTGTGATAATGCCGTTAATTGTGAGCAGCGGATAGCGGAATGGAAAGGAGAATATGTAAAAAAAGTATTGCAGACAAAAAAGGGCGTGTGCAGCGGGTATGCGGAACTATTCAAGACTTTATGTGATATTGCCGGGATAAAGACAGAAGTGGTGGAGGGCTATGCCCGTACAAAGCCTTACCAGGTGGGCAATCATATCAGCGTGAATCATGCCTGGAATGCAGTGTTGCTGGACAGTAACTGGTATTTCCTTGATGCAACCTGGGCGGCAGGTGCCTGTTCGGAGTCGGAAGAAACCGAAAAGCTCACCGGTTTTCATAAAAATTTTAAAGCATATTACTGGCTAACGCCGTATGAACAACTGAAACGGAATCATTACCCGCAACACGGCAGATGGAATGCCGGGAATAATTTTACCAAGCAGCAGTTTTTTAACCAGCCTTATTACGCTGAAGATATTATTGCAGATATTCAACTCATAAAACCGGCTGCCGGAATGCTTGAAATCGAAAAAGGAGACACCATTCATATTGAGTTTGAGTACAGCCATGCGGTCACAAAAATACAGGTCAATTCAAATGTGTTCAGGAACCCGGATCTGTGGTATAAAGAACAGGCAGGGAAGCATAAGTTTATCATGGTGCGTGATACGGCAGCAGACAGGCGCCAGGTATACATACCATTCACCCAAAACGGTTCACGGTACAGCTTCGATTATGTTGTGAAGGATGCTTCGCTGTATTACATGGATATTCTTTTTGATCATAAAAGGGCCATGCGTTTCCGGGTGAAACTGAAGCATCCTTATAGTGAATGATCATTCTTCCAAAAAACCCCATTCATTCCGCAGCGTATTCAGCTGCTCACCTTCCAGTTTTATGGCATCGTAATGCCCGGCAATATTTTTCTGGCGGAAGGCTTCGTATAAAGTAACGGCACATGCCACCGAAATATTCAGTGATTTGATGATACCCACCTGCGGGATGATAAAATTGCCATCCGCCATGCCAATGATCTCATCACTCACGCCGCTGTGCTCATTGCCAAATACAAGCGCAACGGGTTCGGCGAGATTCAGTTCATGCAAACCCACCGCACCGGTGCTTAAATGCGTGGTGTAGATTTTTTTATAACGTTTACGCAGTTCGGCAAAACATTCGGCAGCGTCAGTATACTGGTGTATGGTAAGCCATTTGGCGGCGCTGCTGCTGCTTTTTTCGCCCCATTTTTTATGCCGGGGGATTTTGGTGTTCAGGATGAAGATATCCTGCATGCCGATTGCATCACAGGTACGCATCACGGCGCTGATATTATGCGGGTCAAATACATTTTCAAGCACTACGGTGATATCGGGCTGCCGTTTGTTTAGTACAGCGGTGAGGCGGTTGAATCTTTCTGGTGTCATCTCTAACTTATAAGTTGTGCAAAGATGGTTACTTTCCGTTTATCAAAAAATTATTGGGGCAGGGGGAGTGATTTAGTATTTTTAAGGATAAACTAAAACATAATGAAGCATTATTTAGCACTTACGGTAATCTGCGCAGGTTTATATGCCTGTAATACCGGGGATACTGCAGCTGAAAAAAAAGCCGACCTGTTGCAGGCTAACCTCGACTCAACGGTGAAACCTGCTGCAGATTTTTTTGAATATGCCAATGGCGGATGGATCAAAAAGAATCCTATTCCCGGTTCGGAAAGCGGCTGGGGTATCGGCAACCTGGTACAGGAAGAAATTTACAACCGGCTTCGCAAGATCAATGATGATGCCGCTGCCAACGCAGAAAAGGCAACAGCAGGATCCACCGAGCAAAAGATCGGCGACTTCTGGAAAACAGCGATGGATTCGGTTAACCTGAATGAAGCGGGTATCAAACCCCTGCAGGCCGATCTTGACAGGATTGCCGCCGTTAAAACAACTGAAGAACTGGTGAGCCTGGGCGCTGATTTAAAAACCCGGGGCGTAAACCTGTTCTTTGGCGATTATGTGGCGCAGGATGACAAGAACAGTGAAGTGATGGCGTATAAACTGGACCAGGGCGGACTGGGCATGCCTAACCGTGATTATTATTTTGATACCGATAAACGTACTTCTGATGTAAGGGCTGCTTACAAGAATTACCTGGAAAAAACTTTTAAGCAACTCGGTAATGATACTGCCACAGCACAAAAAAATGCAGCTGCGGTATTTAACCTGGAAACCGCGTTGGCAAAAGCCAGCCGTAAACTGGAAGACCTGCGTGACCCGTATAAGAACTATAATAAAATGGCATGGGCAGGTCTTGCAAAAAATGCCGGCAATATCAACTGGGCTGAATTTGCAAGGATTACCGGTGTGAAAGCAGACAGTGTGATCGTTGGGCAACCGGAATTTTTTGCGGCTTTGAGCAATGCATTGAAATCATTTTCGCTGGATGACTGGAAAAATTATTTCCGCTTTCACCTGGTGCAAAGCAATGCCGGTGTGCTGGATGATGCCACTTTCATGAATGCATTTGCTTACCGCCAGTCGCTCAGTGGTGCCAAAGAACCGCGGCCAAGATGGAAACGTGCGCTTGATAATGAAGAAAATGCTATTGGTGAAGCATTGGGCCAGTTATTCGTAAAAGAGTTTTTTAATGAAACCGCCAAGAAACGTTACAGTGATATGGTGGAAGCGGTAAGGCTTGCATACAAAGACCGTATTGCCAAACTCACCTGGATGAGCGACAGCACCAAACAAAAGGCATATGATAAACTGGCGAAGATCACCAAAAAAGTGGGCTACCCCGACAAGTGGAAAGATTTCAGTAACCTGAAAATCGACCGCAGTTCTTATTATGCCAATATGCAGCGGGCTAATTTATGGTGGCACCAGTACAGCATCAATAAACTGGGCAAACCCGTTGACCGTACAGAATGGGAAATGACGCCGCAGACCTACAATGCCTATTACAATCCAAGCAATAACGAGATCGTGTTGCCGGCGGGGATTTTTGCCGTGCCCGGTTTCAAAGACAATGAACTGGATGATGCGCTGGTATATGGATATGCGGGAGCAAGCACCATTGGTCATGAAATTACACACGGCTTCGATGACCAGGGCCGCCAGTATGATGCAGCAGGCAACCTGGTTAACTGGTGGACAAAAAAAGATGAAGAAGAATTTACACGACGTGCCAAATTCATCATTCAGCAGTTCAATGAATTTATGCCTGTGGATTCACTGCATGTAAATGGTAATGCCACTCAGGGCGAAAACATTGCTGACCTCGGCGGTATGCTGATTGGTCTGGATGCCTTCAAGAAAACGGATGCTTATAAAAAGAATGAAACGATCGGGGGATTAACACCCTTGCAGCGTTATTTCCTTGGATATGCGCTGGGCTGGATGTACCAGGTGAAAAAAGAACAACTGGCCAGCAGGCTGAAAACAGATGTGCATGCACCAGCGAAAGAAAGGGTGAATGGCCCCGTGGTGAATATACCTGAATTTTATGAAGCCTTCAGTGTGAAACCCGGTGATAAAATGTACAGGGCCGACAGTTTAAGGGTGAATATTTGGTAGAGGGGTAAGTTAATTGGTTAACAGTTTTTTCAGTGCCAGCGGAAAGCTGATAGAAAGGAAAGGAGTTGGAAATACGAAAGGGAACACAAAATTTTTTATGGTTCTATATTCTTTCTTCTATCTCCTGACTGCTGTCTTCTGTCTCCCAACTTCAAACTTCTTGCTTCTTTCCCCTGCATTCCCTAACTTTCCACTATGAGAACTGCATTAAAGAAAGACGAAAAACTATTACTCATTATAAGGCAGCACTGGATCAAACTGGTGTTGCCTTTTTTTGTCTGGCTGCTCATCAGTGTGGTGGTGGCGATCTGGCTCAGTGCCGGTACCGCATTGCTCATCATCTTACTGGCTGCCATTTACCCCGCGGTGGAGTATATCAACTGGAAGTACAATCTCTGGGCCGTTACCAATTTACGGGTGGTGGATGAAAGCGGTTTTTTTACAAGGTATTCAAAGGAGAGCCCGCTCGACAAGATCAATAATGTGGAATACGATCAGCCCATTATTGGAAGAATACTGGGATACGGGAATGTGGATATACAAACTGCGGCTGAGATGGGAGAGACAAAATACCAGCTGATCCATCATCCCAAATTATTAAAAGACACCATCACCCACGCACAGGAGGAATACAAAAAAATGCAGATCAGCAACCAGGCTGCCCAGCTAGCTGCTGCTATTGCCAAAAGCAACCCGGCGCCTTCGCAGCAAATGGTGGCAGATGAACTGCAGAAATTATTTGAACTGCTGCAAAAAGGCGCCATCACCCAGGATGAATATGTTGCACAGAAAAATAAATTGCTGGGTAACTGATCACAATAAGTTGCAACAATACCAACATCGATCGGCTTATTACTGAAATACGCAAGCACCGTAACAGCGCCGTCACGCTTTCATCCAGCCTGCAAAACCTGCAGCAGCCGTCATTTTTTTAAAGAAGATCTTCTGTGCAGGTATATGGCATATACCGCAGCGGTCATAAACGGTAATACAGATACCACTGTTCCTGCACGCAGTGAGATGATCCCGATGAACAGGATCAGTAAGAGGAGCAGGCCGATGCATGCAATCCCGGTGAAAGTTTGCCATTTGCCCGGTTCCTTTTGAAATAAGGTATACAGTAAAATGATTTGTCCCAGCAAAGGAATGATCGTAAAAGGGTGCAGCGCAGCCAGCGGATCGGTAAAGAGTTTTGAGAGCACTTCCTTTTCTCCCTCAAAAAGAAAAGCGTGATAGTTATTGCCCCATTGCAGGTATCCCAGCATTGAAAAAATGACCAGTGCCAGGTTCGTGACTTTTTTAACAGTTGCCGGTGCCGCTTTCATACTTTCGCTTTAATGCGGCGTAAAGATGAAACAGCTTTTTTTCAAAAAAAATGACAAATGTCAAAAAAGTACACAGGCTGCATTGTTATTCTGCTATTTCAAAATGCATCCAGTCATAGTCCTTTTCCCTGCCCAGTGAAAGAAAACCATTCTCGTAAAAAATATCGATCATCCTGGCATATTCCGGGCGGGCAAATCTTGCAGTAAGATGGCTTTTCCTTAACTGGTTTCTTTCCGGGTCAAGATCAATGGCCACGCCCCATGAATGCCGGCTCCAGTCGTTGCCGCCCCGCATTTTACGGTAATTGAAACAGCCGCCGTAGAGATCGATGCCAAGCTGTTTTATTTTTAAAGCACCATATTCTTTCAAAATACCTGAGAGCGCTGCCTTTAAATTTTTTGATACCAGCCGGTGACACCTGATCGATGAAACCGGTGTTGAACGGTCCCATGACAATGTCATTTTAAAGGGTAGTTCCAGTTTAACAAGATAGGGGGTTCCGTTTTCATTCGGCGTGCCATATTTCCTGAACAATTCTGATGTGGTGATCATAAAGAAAAATTTAGGTAATGAAATGGTTGCAGCAAAAAACTGGGTTCCCGGGTGGCATTGCGTCTTTATGGAGTACGGTAAATAGTAAGAATGCAGAAGATTAAAGATAGGCAGCTTTTTTTTCAAATCAAACAGGTGAAAACACGGGATTTCACTGCTTGCGGAACAGCTCAATAAAATGATCACGGATGCTGTAATAACCATTGCTTACCTGGTCGTGCAGGGATTGCTCAGCCACAAACCTGGTCACCATTTCACGGTCAGTTTCAGGCCTGCCGGTTTCCTTTGTCCAGTCCCCGGGGGATGGAATAAAGATGATGGCCACACAATCACCACCGCCAAATTCAAAATAAAAACGGATGGAAGAGACTGCATCACTGTATATGACCGAACCGCCGCGGCCCCCGTTGATATACTGAAGTGATGGATGCGTGCTTTCAGAGTGAAGCATTATTTTAGTTACGTATGCTGCTGTTATGAATTGTAAAAGATCATGGCAATATACTTCGCAGATAATTTATTTCAAACAATGGCTGACATAAAAAAATCCCGGCAGCTTGCTGACGGGATTTTTTTATGATACTGATACTGGTTTATTTCATTTCAGCAAAATGCCGGTGGAAATAAGGAATCGTTTCAATTCCCTTATAAAAATTATCCAGGTTGAATTTTTCATTCGGGCTGTGCAGGTTATCACTGTCAAGTCCGAAACCCATGAACACGATCTTGATACCCAGTTCTTTTTCAAACAGGGCACAGATGGGGATACTGCCTCCGCCACGCACAGGAATTACTTCTTTGCCAAAAGTGTCCTTAATGGCTGCGGCTGCGGCTTTGTATGCCTTGCTGTCAATCGGTGTCATATACGGTTCACCGCCGTGGTGTTCAAATGCACTCACTGTTACTCCTGCCGGTGCAATGCTGCGGAAATATTCCAGCAGTTTTGCTGTGATCTTTTCTGATGACTGGTTGGGCACCAGCCTTGCAGAAATTTTTGCCGTGGCTTTTGATGGCAGCACAGTTTTGGCGCCTTCACCCTGGTAACCACCCCAGATACCATTCAGCTCCAGTGTGGGACGGATGCCGGTGCGTTCATTGGTGGTAAACCCTTTTTCACCCCAAAGTTCTTTCACCCCTAAATCATCTGCATATTCTTTTTCGTTGAAAGGTGCGGCAGCCATCAGTTTGCGTTCTTCCGGTGTGGCTTCCACCACATCATCATAAAAACCAGGAATGGTGATATGGTTGTTTTCATCATGACAACTGGCGATCATTTTTGCCAGTATCGTAATGGGATTTGCAACCGCACCACCATATACACCACTGTGCAGGTCGCGGTTGGGCCCGGTTACTTCCACTTCAATATAACTTAGTCCGCGAACGCCGATATCAATACTAGGTGTATCAAGGCTCAGCATGGCGGTATCGCTGATGAGGATCACATCAGCCTTCAGCAGTTCTTTATGTGAAGCCACAAATTTGCCCAGGTTCGGACTGCCCACTTCTTCTTCTCCCTCGATACAGAATTTGATATTGGTGGTGAGCGAGTTTGTTTTAACCATTGTTTCCAGTGCTTTTACGTGCATGTAAAACTGGCCTTTATCATCGCAACTGCCGCGGGCAAATATTTTACCATCCACAATTACCGGGTCAAACGGCCCGCTTTTCCATAGTTCCAGCGGATCCGGTGGCTGCACATCATAATGACCATATACCAAAACGGTAGGTTTGGATGGATCAATGATCTTTTCGCCGTATACCAGCGGGTGGCCATCTGTTTGATAAATTTCGGCTTTGTCTGCCCCGGCTTCAAGCAGGCGTGCTTTCACCGCTTCGGCGCAAAGGTTCATATCGGCTTTATGTTCGCTGCGGGCACTTACACTTGGTATGCGCAGCAGATCCAGCAATTCGTTTAAAAAACGGTCTTTGTTCTGGGCTTGATAATCTTTCCAGGCTTGCATATGTTTAGTTATTAGTTGTTGAGCGTAGAAATTTCACTGACCATTGACCATTGACCATTGACCATTGACCATTGACCATTGACCATTGACCATTGACCATTGACCATTGACCATCAAAATTTCAGGCGATAAAAGTACTTCTTTTTCGCTGGATAATTCTTTTGCAAAATTTTAATAATTCTCTCATCATTTCCTAATACAGAGGGGATAGCTTTGCTCCAGATTGTTTGTGATCCTGAGCAGTTGGAATCACTTGAATTTATCAGCCTTTGCATGATTGTAGCCCCGGAGTGTTTACTGGTTACGTTTGTGCAGAGGCTGAGCCAATTTGGGGCTTCACTTCCTCACTTTTGCATAAGCTGCAAGCGGGAGTGCAATAAAAATATAGAAGACGGCAAGTACGAGAAATGTGAATTTAATGCCTGCGCAGGATGCGGCGGTGCCTGCCAAAAAATTGCTGCCGTTTCCGTTCAGTGATTGCAGCATGCAGCCGTTTTCGATGATATCAAATCCTCCGGCAAACAAAGCAAGTTTTGCAAACAGCTTTCCCGCTTTATGAAATCCTGTGCCTTCCCGGTAAATGCCCGACAAATAGCGGCAGGAGAGAAAGAGCAGGCCTGCATAAAAGAAAATAAAAAGAAAATCCCAATAGGTGTTTGTTTTAGCCACTTCAATTTTCGACCCGGTGCTGCCAGTGCCCCATGCTTTAAAAACACTGTCCACTTTCACGGTATTATATGCAAATTCCAGGTTCACGATGCCCGCAGGGGTGGAGGCTGTTTTGAGTGGTTTGCCGGTCCGGCTCATTATAATGATCATGATAATGGTGCCGGCGATAAAAAAAGGTATCTGCAGTTTTTTCATGTACTGAAGATACCTTTTTAATGGCAGTTCAGGCAGCAAGATCCAGTAAACCTGTTTGATCAAGATTGTGTTTTTTGCGGCGGCTTACCGCTATGCAGCAATTATTGCGAAGGGTTAGTTTCAGTTCAAACAGGTCGAACGAGGCAATCCATGCAGTATTCACCAGGTGAGAACGGTGCACCCTTACAAAACCCCGGCCAGCCAGTAATGGCTCAAACCATTTTAATACTTTGGCCACCACCAGTGTTTTTCCATCCGCAAAAAAAAGTTTGCTGTAATTGCTGATGGCTTCAATATGTATGATAGCATCAATGCTGATACAGGCGGTGCCTGTTGCGTGCTGCAATAGCAGTGTTTGGTTGTTCACAATCATTTCGCAGAAGTTTAATAGTGGATAATTACCATGCCATTTCCACCATTACGGCTGCCCAGCCCGTCACCACCACCGCCGCCGCCGGGAATGCCACCGCCCATTCCCAGGTTATTGATATAGGTTGTGAAAGGGCCGCCCGAACGGTAAAAATAAATCCCGCCGCTGCCGCCGGTATCAGCCGTGTTGCCAGCATTACCGCCCCGGCCATATTTGTAACGGAAATAAAAAGAACCTCCGGCGGCATCTGTAACATTCACATCGGTGGATTCTCCCGACTGACCGCTGATACCTGTATAGTTTTTAAATGTTGCAGGACTTACCAGCACCATTCCTCCCAACCCCGGGGAAGTGGAACTGGGGTTGAAGCCACCACCTGCATCAATATAGGTGCTTCCATAATTTACATCACTTGCTTCACCTCCCGAACCCGGGATACCGCCACCTCCCACAATAATATTTACCTGCGATGCCGGTGTAACGGTTAACAATGCCCTTGCATAAGCGCCGCCGCCGCCACCTCCGCCGGAAGCATTGGCACCACTGCCGCCACCCCATAATTCCACCATGATTTTTGTAGTGCCCGCCGGTACCGTCCAGGTTTGTGTGGCCATTGAACTGGTATACTGAAAGCTTACGAAGGTTTTATAGTCACACAGATCCCCCCAGGCCAGGTTACCACTGCTGTTTTTCATCAGCACCTGGTTGGCGGTACCATCAGTTCCATTGGCTTTAATGGTGCCGGTAACATTTATATTTCCATTTACATCCAGTTTTTCCAGCGGGCTTGCTGTACCGATACCAACGTTTTGCGCCACCAGGCTGCTGCAGGTATACAGGAGGAATAAAAAAATCAGCTGCTTCATTATTACAGGGCTTTTAATAATCATTTGTTGTCTTCCATTTTAACTTTTACCGGGAAGAATTCAATTTTTACAATGCGGGTATCATCATTGCCGTTATCATCATCACTGATGTCGGGGCCGCCGGTATCTCCAACAATGTGAAAAAATTTCACCAGCGTGCCTTCAACGGCAGGGATTTTAGCAACGGTGTTTCCGTTGTCAACTGTTATACTCACCAGTTTTGATAATAACGATTTATCCTCTGGCTTTACCCCATGGGCGGAGAGCACGGCAGATTTAATGTCAGTGGCATCCAGGAATGTATACAACGCTTGTGCAACATCGGTACCTGGCACCAGTATCTGGAACCCGGCGGGCTTGCTGATAAACTGGGTGCGTGACGATTTATCGGAAAGGATCTCTGTTATTTTTTTTCCATAAGGTGCTTCGTAAACAACCTTGCTCCAGCTGCCTTCTGTGGTGCTCCAGTCATGAACGGTTTCCTGTGCCCAGAAACTTACATCTGCATACAGTTTGGTTCCCTGGTCGCCAATACGCAATTTCACTTCCGATTTAATTCTTGGTCCATGCCCGTCAAACTCCCTGTCGCCACGTACCAGTTTATTGGGTACCAGCCATTCTGTAATATCTTCCAGGTTGATCATTTGTATACCAAGGGATGATTCGATCCTGCGTAACCTGATCCTGATTTTATTGAGTTTAACATTGATGCGTGTGTCATCTTCGCAGTTGTCATCATCACTGATATCTGCTCCGGGTGTATCACCGGTTATTTCCCAGGATGCTACGGCGCCGTCATTGATATCCCTCACCGCGATGGCGTTTGTATTCAGCACCGTGGCCAAATTACCCGCCGCAAAGTTTAAGGTGCTGGTGCCTGGTTTGCTGATGAAATGCACTTCAGCATTTTTGCCGCTCAGTATCTCGGCAATATAAAAACCACGGGGAGCAGTATACAATACTTTGATAGTGGCGCCTTCTGTTTCGCTGTTATCTCCTCCCGGTGTTTCTTTTGCTTTTAACTGGATGGTGGCAAACACCGCATTTCGTGACATGCCCAGTTTTACACTGGCCCATATTTCCGGGCCATGCCCGTTAAAATCACGGTCGCCGGCCACCAGTTTTTTAGGACAAAAAGGGCCGGTAAAGGAAGCAGGCACTTCAACAATACTGTCTGCCGCAGGCGGAATGATCCCGGCGAAAGACCGGTATGAAGTAAATAATGCTGCAATCATGAGGGCGCAGCATAAGATGGTCATCTTTTTCATTGTTTGTTTTTTGAGTTTGAATTAACAGGACAAAAATTTTAAAAAAACCGGGCCGGGTCAACTACATAAATGTGTAGGGCAGGCAACATAAAATGATTTTACCGCGTGTCACTCACCCTGATAACGGATGATTCATTATCATTCTCTGAAGATTCATCCACACTGTTGGTGAAATCGGCCAGCAGTTTGAGGTTGAATACAGGAATCTTATGCATCACCCATGCTTTGTCAAGAATGTGGAATTCCTTTGTGATAACAGCGCCCGGGTTTAAAACCGCCAGCTCGAAGATGGCCAGCTCTTTCCATGGGTTGCTGGTGGCCGCAGCGTTTTGTGCCAGTGCTTTTATTTTGCTGGCCGGTGCTGCCATACCCCCGGAGTTTTTTATGGTTACAGCCAGCCTGATATCCCACCGGTCGTTGCCTCCTGTTGCCGATAAAACACTCACGCCCGTAATGGTAAGATTGGCTTTTGTTACGGGTTTTAAATTGGCGGGTATTGCTTTCTGCCCCGATTTGACAGGGGGAGGCTGTATTACCTGTGCCATTGTATGCAAGCTGATGAATGCAAGGATGCAAGCTGTTGCTGTTTTTTTCATGGTAAAATTTTTATTGTTGAGGTTCTGATAAAGTATAGGTTTCAAAACGTCCGTCTGATACAACCAGTTCATTCCCGTTTTTGTCATGCAGTCTCGCTTCAAAGCGGCCCTGCAGCAGTATAAAGGCGCCGGCATTTTTTATACTGTTCACCAGGATTTTTACATGATCACCTTCCTGTGTAACCCCATATGTTTTATGCATTACAGTAAATGCCGCCGTGCCATTGTTTAATGTAACCTGGTATTCACCGGCAGCCCGCATATTATTCCACTGCACGTCAATGATCATGTCATCTTTATTGGCGGCCTTTAAGTAACCACGGCTGTTTTGCTGTATGGCATAGGCCCTGGCATGGGTATTATCCGCCACAAACAGGCGGCCGTTACTTTTAAAATGAAGCATGCCTGAAGACTGCACCGCCTGCATGATGAAGCTGCTGTTCAGGCAGAGCCAGCTGATTAGTGTGAGGATTGCTACAGGAAATTTTTTGCCGGTTCGCATACGAATTATCTTTTGATGATCTCGGTAATAAAGCCGTTTATCTTCTGACCCTGTTTACTGTTTTTGAAAGACGTGATTTTTGTCTTTATTTTATCCGTAGCCCTGGCAACAATACGGTCAGCACCGAGATTGAATTTTTCAACCAGGTAATTCTTCATTTTATCCACTTTCGCTTTAATGGCTGATTCATTGAATGCAGGAGAACCATTATTTCCTTCCATGAACTGCTCTGTTCCATTGATCTGGATATTCAGGTTCGGGTCTGCTGCCATGGCCTGCCCAAGTGTATCGAGTACAGGAAGCGATTCGGGTGTTACGTCATTGGTCTGGTTATTGAATGAAATATCATTTGTAGCCACGCTGCCCTGTTCGAATAACTGTTTTATCAGCAGGCTGCGTGCATCTGCATCAGCACCTGCAATGCGAACATTACTGAAATAGGCGCCTTCCTCCGGGGCCGGAATGACAGCTGAACAGGCTATGAAAAAATTATTCCGGTATTCTGGTGTAAGCAGTTTGGGCAGGTCCACCACTTTTTGCTTATCGAGGTACACCCGGTAACGGGTTTTATTGATGGCTATACTGACATGCAGTTTGCGGCCAACATAACCAGTTAGTTTAAAACTTTTGCTGCCGATATCCTGGATGGTTTTGCCAAAATCGATAACGCTGTTGTCATTATATCTACGCAGCACAGTCCAGATATGCTGGCGGTAAACATCCCCTGCAGAAACATCACTCAGGGTGGTGAGACCAAACATGATTTGCGGTGCAATGCCAGTGGTGTTTTTGAGATAAAGGTCAAATTCAATCGTGCAGTTTTCGGGCAGGGCTTCAGTCAGCTCGGGACTTACCGCTGTGGGTTGTGTTATTTTAAACCATTTACCCGGCAGCCGGTCCAGTGTCACCACTTCACCATCGCCACTGGTACTCCATTTTGCAGGCAGGTCACCCACGGGGTCAGCATCAAAACGGTCTTCAAAAATCAAGCTCGTGCCAGGTACAAAATCGGCTGATTGTGCCCTTGCAAACTGTAAACCCAGCACTGCGGTGAGCAGGAACAGTATTTTTTTCATCTCGGTAAATTTTCCGGTAAAACTATTCACCCGGAATAAGGCAATCAACTACATGATGATGTAGGGAGGGGGTGACAGTTGGGAGATGATAGTTGACAGAAATGGAAAAGAAGCGACCGTATCAGACCAGTTTATCTTTAATGGCTTTTGACACGGCTTCGGTTGCGGAGTGTACGTGGAGTTTGTCGTATATCTTCTTGATATGAAAGCGCACGGTGTCAATGCTGATCTTTAATTCGGCCGCGATCATTTTATAGCTGAAACCATTTACCAGGAATTGCAGGATAGCGGTTTCCTTTTGTGAAAGATTGCTTTTCTCCTGCTCGTCTGATTTTGCCTGCGGCACCATCATCAGCACTTTCCGGGCTACAGAACCCGTCATGGGTGCGCCGCCTTCCAGCACCATTCTTACCGCATTCGGTACTTCTTCCGTGGCATATCTTTTTAAAATATAGCCGGAGGCGCCTGCACAAATGGCGTTAAAAATATTCTCATTGTCGTCAAAAACGGTGAGCATTATTACCGGCAGCCGGTCGTTGATTTTTCTTATCCGCCGCACGGCTTCCACTCCATTCACGGCGGGCATATCAATATCCATCAGCACCACATCCGGTTTTATCTCGCTGATATCTGTTTCCACCGTTTCTGCGTTGGGCATCAGGGCCGCAAGCTCCATGCCTTCATCGTCGGCAATCAATGCTTCCATACTGGTTCGCAGCGCATCATTGTCATCGTAAAGCAAAATCTTTATGGCCATAATATTAATGAGTGGGTATGAGCAGTGTGATACAGGTTCCCTCTCCCGGAACTGAAACAATACGGAGGCTGCCGTTAAGCACTTTTGCCCTCGACTGCATATTTTTCAAACCGCTTGAGGAAGATTGTTTTGATACATCAAAGCCAATGCCATTGTCCCGGATCAGCAGCTGTAAATGGTTATCTTTTTTCGAAAGCTGTATTTCCACGGTTGTTGCCTTTGCGTATTTGGCAATATTGTTCACGGCTTCCCTGAATATGAGCAACAGGTCCCGGCGCTGCGCCATATCGAGTGTTTGATGCAACAGTTTTTCATCAATGCTGATGAATGCGGCCACATCCTTGCTCTCCAGCGTATGGGAGGCATATTCCCGCATGCGGATCACCAGGTTTTCAAGCCTGTCATTTTCGGGTTTTACCGCCCACACAATATCACTGATACCCTGCTGAGCGGCAGAAGACTGTTCGGTGATCTTTTGAAGATAGGTGCTGGCCTTATGCTGGTCTTTCTGCAGGTTTTTTTCAGATACCTCGGAAAGTATTTTGATGCTGGTGAGCGTGGAGCCAATTTCATCATGCAGATCCTGCGCAATATTGTTACGCACGGCCAGTAATCCGGCCTGTTCCTGTATTTTTCTTTTTAACTGGTACCGGTTAAAAAGAAAATATGCCAGCAGTGCCAGCAGCGCAATGCCCGCCAGTATAAAATTGCGGACGGTCTCAGCATTTTTCAGTTTTCTTTCCTGCAGCTGTTTTTCTTTTTTTTCAAGCTGCAGCTGCTGTTCATTTGTTTTGGCCTGCAGCAGCTGTTTTTCCAGTTCTTCATCCTGCTGGCTGATGCGCAGCTCCTGCAGTTCCTTTGCTTTTGAAAGCAGCTCTATTTCACTTTCCTTTTTTTTGGCTTCAAGCAGGTTGCCGGCGATCAGGGCGTTTTGTTTTTCTATCTGCAGCGCTTTGATACGCTTGTCTGCATTCAGCTGCGTGATCTCGTTGTCTTTCTTTTCGGTTTCATATTTCTTTTCCAGCTCGGCCACATTTTTCGCGGTATTGCTGCTCATAATACTGTCGCGGTATAAAATATGCTTCCGGTAATAATCATATGCTTTTCCAAAATCCATATTGGCTTTATAAAAAAGGGAGAGGTACAAGTACACATCCCGTAAATTGTATTTATCATTTTGCGCAGCCGAAATTTTTTCTGCCTTGTTATACCAGGAGATGGTAACCGCCGTGTCTTCTTTTAAATTGTTACTGAGTATGCCCAGGGAAATATAACGGCGGGCAAGCATGGCGGGGTCTTTGCCGGTGCGTTCAAGAATGGCTACGATCTTTTTTTCAAACTCAGCCGATTTGGGATAATCCTTCTCGGAATTGGCAACGAGTGAAGAAGTAATATACGAATGGATGATCCGCATCACATCGCCTGACTGTTCCGCATATTTTACACAAAGCTGCTGGTACCTGAGGGCTTCATTTTTGTCGATACCAAGGTATAGCTGGCTGATATTGCAACAGCTGAGTGATAACTTGCTGATGTCACCGGTTTTCTCCCTGTATACAATCGATTTTTTTGCGTATTCAATGGCTTTGGGTTTATCGCCCATTTCATAGTAAACGGTGGAGATATTATTCAGTGTTACGGCGATCTGGCCATAGTTGGCAGGATCAACCTGCTCATAGATCTGCAGTGCCCGGATCTGGTTTGCAGCCTGTTTGTCCAGTTCTCCGTTTCCTCCTAGCGTATAACCATAATCATTATAGGCAAGTGCAGCATATTTAGAAGGATGCCTGCTGAAATATTTCAGGCATTTTTCGAACAGTTGCAACGCTTCCGGTGTTTTATCGGCATACATTTTTACCTGGGCCTGCTGCATGGTGGCAATGGCACTGATGAGTGAGTCGTTTATTTGCTGCCCGATGACGGCCGTGTTATAAGTTACCTGTTCCGCTGCAGGCAGGTCGTCTTTATCGATCAGGATATCGGTTTTTTCAATCAGGGCGTATGCCGTTCCCTTTTTGTAATTTTTCTGGCGGCTGTACAATTCTGCCTGGCCGCAATAATGCAGTGCGGAGTCATAACGTGCATTGGTGAAAAAAGCCTCCGCTTTATCAATGAGTGAAAAAACATACAGGGAGTCTTTTTTCTGCACAGGCTGTGCTGTCACTGCTGCCTGCATCAAAAAAATGCAGCATAAAAAAACAGGCAGCCATTTATATTGCATGGGAGAAATGTTTTTGAAAAGCTACATATTTTTTCCGAAACAAAAATGCCGCTTACTCAATGGCAAGCGGCACAACGTTGTTTAAAATATTTTAAAGTGCGGCAAACCTTGCAGCCACAAAATCCCAGTTCACCACCTGCCACCAGTTCTCAATATAATCTGCACGCTTATTCTGGTATTTCAGGTAGTAGGCGTGTTCCCAAACATCCAGTCCTAACAAGGGCGTTCCCTTGATATCGCTTATATCCATTAAAGGATTATCCTGGTTGGGAGTGGAGCCAATCTTTAAATTTTTACCTGCATCCGCATACAGCCATGCCCAGCCGCTGCCAAAGCGGTTTTTGCCGGCATCCCCAAACTGCTTTTTGAAATCAGTAAAAGAAGTAAAGGTTTTGTCGATGGCTGCAGCAAGTGCGCCCGTTGGTTTATTGTCTGCATTTTTCGGACGCATGCATTGCCAGAACAGTTCGTGGTTATAATGTCCGCCGCCATTGTTGCGCATTTTGGCGGAGTATTTAGATATCCGTGCCAGTACATCTTCCAGTGGTTTGCTGATATCCACTCCTTCGGCAGCAGCAGCTTCTTTTACATTCTTGCTGTAAGCAGCAGCGTGTTTGCTGTAGTGGATCTCCATCGTCATGGCGTCGATGATATTTTCAAGCGCATCGTATTTATAGGGAAGCGGCTGCTGGTCGTACCCGGTTGCAAAAAAAGGTACCTGACTGTTGCCTGCAACTGCAACGGTGCTGAGCAATGAACCGGCGGCGGTTAAACCGATACCGGCAGCGATAGAACCTTTGGCTGTATCGCTGATGAATTTCCTGCGGCTTTTATTAAATGCTGACATGTTAAAATATTTATGCGTTAACAGATTTGTTTTTCTTTTTGAATACAGCCAATGCCGGGCCAAACTTTTTAAAGAACCGGTAATAAAATTCCTTGTTGAACAGTTGTGAATCGTGCATGGCCTTGTAGGTAAGAAAAATACCCACGGGTATCAGCACAAAAATCGCCAGCCACATACCTGCAAAAGGGGTAGTGATCTCTTCCTTCACAAATTTTTCGCCAAACATATTCAGCAGGTGAAAAATAAGAAAGAACACAATGGCCACCACCAGCGGCATGCCCAGCCCGCCCTTGCGGATGATGGAGCCCAGCGGCGCCCCGATAAAAAACAACACGAGGCAGGCCAGCGACAGGGAAAATTTGCGGTGCCATTCCAGTTTATGAAACTTGATATCGCTTTTCTTATTGAGTAAATCGGCGCTGTTGTTTTGCAAACTGGTGCGCAGGTAATTGGCCGAAGTGAGCGCCCCTTCATATACCTGCCAGCGTGCCGAATCAGGAATGAGTTTGTTCAGGCTGTCGCCTGTAACTTTAAAGGCTGTGGTTTTTTTCCAGAAACTGTCGTTCAGGTTTCCATAGTGAATATAACTGTTCAGGTCAGCCGTAAGTCTTTTACTCAGCGAATCCCTCAGTTTGCCCAGTGAATCCAGCGAATGGTTCAGCAGGCGGATACTTTTCATTTTGAAATTATTCTTGTACTGGTCTTCGTCGGTATTTGTTTTTTGCAATGAACTCAGGTCGAATAATTTTTTAAAGGTTTTAAAACCCAGCCTTACATATTCGGTGGCGGTATCGCCTGTATTGCCCCGTTCCTGGTAACGGAAACCATTGCGGAGGTTAAACTCCATAAAGCGTTTATCGGGTGATATTTGCATGGTGCCGCTTTCGGCCACGATACAGTTATCCTGCAGTGAATTGGTCTGGTCGTAGATCAGCACATTGTAAATATTTTTTCCATCGGCATCCTTCTTTCCCACCTTGATTGCATAATTGGGAATATGCGTGTAGAAAACACCTTCCTTCAGGTCGAGTGCCGGTTTTTTGTAAACAATATCATTGTACAAAGCGGTGGATTTTAAATAAGCCACGGGTATCAGGTAATTGGCAAACACAAATGTTACACCGCAAAGTATGATGGCAATAAAAAGAAGCGGCCGCATAAAACGCAGTAAGGAGATGCCCGATGATTTGATGGCCACCAGCTCAAAACTTTCACCCAGGTTTCCAAATGTCATGATGGATGAAAGCAGGATGGCAATGGGCATGGCAAGTGTCAGCAGTGTGGCGCTCATGTACCATACAAATTTTCCAATGGTCCAGAAATCGAGTCCCTTGCCCACGAGGTCGTCAATGTATTTCCAAACGGTTTGCATCAGCAGGATAAACAGTGCAATAAAGAAAGTGGCCAGGAATGGCCCGAGAAAGGATTTGATGATCAGCTTGTCTAATTTCTTTATCATGGTAACTGCCGCAACAACATGGTTTGTTGTAAATTGTATGATCTATGACCGGAACTTCAAAATTAACGCTTTCATCCGAGGAACTGCAACTGGTAAACGATACCAGCTGGATTTTAACTAAACGTAACATCATGGAAAAAGCGGCTTTGATGCTGGGGGAGCAGGCTGCATTCCTGCAGGATGCAGTAAAAGGAGCGGCATTGCCGGGTATTGTTCCTGCAACATCACCCAAAATTGCCAGGGGAGAAAATTACCTGCAGCTTCCCTGGCTGATGCTGGATTATCCCCGCCTGTTCGACCGGGAAAATATTTTTGCCATACGCACCATGTTCTGGTGGGGAAACTTTTTCAGTATCACCCTGCAGCTTTCGGGCAGTTACAAAAAAATGTATGAGTCAAAACTGGTTTCCGGTGTCAGCAAAATGAAAACAGGGTTATTCATCTGTACAGCTGCAGATGAATGGCAGCATCATTTTGAAAATGATAATTATACTGCAGCGGAGCATTTATCGCAGGAAGAAATAAGCGCAGTGCTGCAGCAAAAAAAATTTATAAAACTGGCATACAAAATCCCCTTGCAGCAGTGGAACGAAATGCCTTTACTGCTGCAGCATCATAGTATGGCCCTGCTAAAACTGCTGAATGATCAGTTGCCTATGCGGTGAAAGAGATCCTTAACCTGGTATTCCCAGAGCTGGCTTTGATCTTTGATTTCTTTTTTATCGGCAAAATCTTTTATTACCAGTATGGTCTGGTTGGTAACTTCTGATTTTTCAATACTCCATTCAAAGAATTCATCCTTGGGGGCATGCATCCAGTGAAAACGTACAAATTTTTCTTCCTCACTCTCCAGCAGCTCTGCTTTGTCTGTGGTACCGTTCCATGAAAAACTAAAGATCCCGTCACGCTCATCCACCTTATCTGCGAACCACTCCTGTAATCCTGCCGGTGTGCTTAAAAATTCATACAAAATCGCAGGTGAACATCTAACAGGGTATTCCAGCGTAAATAAAACTTTCTTACTCATCCTAAATTTTTGATTCCGTTATTGAACATTGCAATAATAGCAAAATAATACAGGTTGCAAAATATTTAACCGGTTATTTTCAACAGAGTTATGCACAACAATTATTGCGAAAATCAATTTTAGATACAAACTGAAAAACAGGTTGTTATAAAAAGTTTTTTGGTTGGATACTTGAAATACTATAAATTACGTTTAAGAATTACTATACTTTTTTAACATTTCATTAACCGCCACTATAATTTCTAAACTAACCTTTAAAACAGCAGGCCTATGAGCATGCGTCAGCTAAAGATCACCAAGTCTATCACCAATCGTGAGAGCCAGAGTTTAGAGAAGTATTTACAGGAAATTGGTAAGGTTGAATTAATCTCCCCGGAAGAAGAGGTTGCACTGGCCATTAAGATAAAGCATGGCGACCAGGCTGCATTGGATAAACTCACCAAGGCAAACCTGCGTTTTGTGGTATCAGTGGCCAAGCAATACCAGAACCAGGGATTGACATTGCCCGACCTGATCAATGAAGGCAACCTGGGTTTGATAAAAGCCGCACAGCGTTTTGATGAAACCCGCGGTTTTAAATTTATTTCCTACGCAGTGTGGTGGATACGGCAAAGCATATTGCAGGCCCTGGCCGAACAGTCACGTATCGTGCGGCTGCCGCTGAATAAAGTCGGGCTCTCCAACCGTATCAGCAAGGCGTACTCCCAGCTGGAACAGGAATTTGAAAGGGAACCCACGGCAGAAGAACTGGCTACTTTTCTCGATATTGAAATTGAGGAAGTGACATCCACCCTGGGTTCGGGCATACGCCATGTGAGTATGGACCAGCCACTGGCCGATGGAGAGGAAAGCACGCTGATTGATGTAATGGCCAATCCCAATGCCATCAGCACCGATGACGAACTTGCTTTTAAAGCATCTTTGAAAACGGAAATCGAACGCTCACTCAGCACACTGTCGGAAAGACAAAAAGAAGTGATCCGGTATTTTTTCGGCATCGGCATCGATCATGCACTGAGCCTGGAAGATATTGGCGAAAGATTTAACCTCACCCGTGAGCGGGTAAGGCAGATCAAGGACAAAGCCATTACCAAATTAAGAACTGCTTCCCGTTGTAAATTGCTCAAAACATATTTGGGCGGATAGAAAGAACAACTTTGCAATAAGATATTCAGGCCCGGCTATATGCCGGGCTTTGTTTTCACTTGTTATTTGCCGAAATAATCCCTGTACGATTTCTGAAATCCTTCATTTTCCCCGAAATTTGCGAAACACAAAAAAATAGACAATGGCTATTGAAATAAAAGTCCCGACCGTGGGGGAGTCTATCAGCGAGGTAACGCTGGTAAAATGGTTAAAGAAAGAAGGGGAATGGGCCAACCGGGACGAAGTAATTGCAGAACTGGAAAGTGAAAAAGCCACATTTGAACTGAATGCCGAACAGGCGGGTGCCATCAAAATCATTGCACAGGAAGGAGACACGCTTAAAATAGGGGATGTGGTATGCACGATTGATACAGACGCGGTGAAACCAGAGTCTGTGGCAGTCCCCGAAAAACCAGTCGCAGCTGCACCTGCGGAAAAAACCCAGGCCACAGCACAACCGCAAACAGAAGTAAAGACAAGTCCTGTTGCCGCTGCCATTATCGCTGATAAAAAAATCGACATCAAAAAAGTTACCCCTTCGGGCAGCAATGGAAAAATATTAAAGCAGGATGTGCTGGAAGCCCTGAACAATCCCGGCAAAAAACCGGGTATCGAACTCTTTGGCCGTACAGACAGGCCCGAGAAGATGAGTAACTTGCGTAAAACCATCAGCAGGCGTTTGGTGGAAGCAAAGAACAGCACGGCCATGCTCACCACTTTTAATGAAGTGGACATGAGTGCGATCATGGAGATCAGGGCCAAATACAAAGACAAGTTTAAGGAAGTGCATGGTGTGAACCTGGGCTTTATGAGTTTTTTCACCAAAGCATGTTCTTATGCCCTGCTGGAATGGCCCCCTGTAAATGCAAATATCGATGGCGAAAATATCATCTACCATGAATACTGTGATATTTCCATTGCCGTAAGCGCACCCAAGGGATTGGTGGTGCCCGTGATCCGCAACGCAGAAAGTTTGGGTATGGCTGAAATAGAAGCGAAAGTGGTGGAGCTTGCGGGAAAGGCCAAGGAAAATAAACTTACCATTGAAGAGATGACGGGTGGAACTTTCACCATTACCAATGGGGGGATTTTTGGTTCGATGATGAGCACACCAATCATCAATATTCCTCAGTCGGCCATCCTCGGTATGCACAATATCATACAGCGGCCGGTGGCTGTAAATGGCCAGGTGGTGATCCGCCCGATGATGTATGTGGCATTAAGCTATGATCACCGCATTATCGACGGAAGGGAATCGGTAAGCTTCCTGGTAAGGGTGAAGGAATTGCTGGAGAACCCGCAGCTGCTGCTGTTCGGCCAGGATCCTGTAAAAAGTTTGCTTGAATTATAAATCATTGAACAGATGAACCCGGCCTGCATTGATCTGAATTGATGCAGGCTTTATTTTTGCAGTATCATGCGGTACCAGTCATGGATGAATACGGCTAAAAAGATCATCGCGGCTTATCCCGGCGGCGAACCACTGGCCTTATACCTCAAAAAATATTTCTCAGCCAATAAACAGCATGGGTCAAAAGACCGTAAAAATATTTCTTCCCTTTGTTATGGTTATTACCGTATGGGCCATGCTGCTGCAGGTGATATGGAAACAAAGATCCTTTCCGGTGTTTTTTTAAGCGAGCAGCTGCATAATGAACTGCTGGCTTATTTTAAGCCTGAATGGAGTGAACATATCACCAAATCCGTTGCGGAGAAAATTGCCCTTACCAGGTTCCCGGTTAAAAAGATCGTATCGTTCAAAGACGAGCTGAGTGCGGCGGTCAGTCACCAGCAATATTGCGAATCATTTTTAAAACAGCCCAAACTCTTCCTCCGGCTGCGCCCGCATAAAAAAAATGCGGTGCTGCAAAAACTGCAGAAAGAAAAAATACCGCTGGCGCTGATCGACAATGAATGCATAGCCCTTTCCAATGCCACCAGGCTGGATGATATCATTGATGCAGACAGGGACGCAGTAATACAGGATTATAATTCGCAGCAGGTATTCAACTTTCTAAAAACTTTTTCACTCAATAAGAAACCGGTTACCGTATGGGATTGCTGCGCAGCAAGTGGTGGTAAATCAATGCTGCTGTATGATGTGCTGAAAAGAAATATTGCGCTCACTGTTTCTGATATCCGGCTGAATATTTTGTTTAACCTGCACCAGCGTTTTAACAAGGCGGGGATTAAAGACTATAATTATTTTGTGGCTGATGTAAGCCGGAAGGATTTTGAATTTCCCGAACTGGGTTACAAAGGACTGTACACCAAAGACCCTGAAAAAAAATTTGATATCATTGTTTGTGATGTTCCCTGTACGGGCAGCGGCACCTGGAGCCGCACTCCTGAAAATCTCAGCTTCTTTAAAAAATCAGATATCAGCCTCTACGCCGCAAAGCAGCAGCAGATCGTGAGCAATGCGGCTGATTACCTCCATGACGGCGGACTGCTTTTTTATATCACCTGTTCTGTTTTCAAAAAGGAAAATGAAGACATGGCGCTGTATATAAAAGAAAAATTCCACCTGCAATTGCTGCACATGGAATTATTAAAAGGGTATGATAAAAAAGCCGATTCGATGTTTGTGGCGGTGTTTACAAAAGCCTGATATTATTTTTTCATTACGCCTTTCACCAGTTCTTCCTGGTCGTTTACTTTTACCGTAACATAATAAATACCGGCACTCAGCCGCTTCATGGGGATGCTGTAGGTTTGTCCGCCTGCAGCCTGTTGGGCTGTAAGTGTATAAACCCGCTGGCCCGCTGCATTCGTAACCAGGATCGTTGTTTTAACGGCTGCGATGCGTATCACTTTTACATTCAGGTTATCATTCACAGGGTTGGGGCCGATGGTGATTTTTTCGATCACTACGGGGCATAGCGTAACATCATTATTTACTGTTACCAGCGCCGTATCCGTGCAACCAGTAATGGTATTGGTAACCACCAGTTGGTAAATTCCTGCTGCGTTCACGGATGCTGGGTTTGAAACCGGGCCGCTGTTATAAGTCCAGGATGTGGTTAATCCGGTGGTGGTAAACAGTGTAGTTAAATTGGCTGTACTGTCAGAACATTTGCTCACCAATTTATCTGCACCCAAATCGGGTTTAATTAAAAAGCTTGCAGTAACCAATGCCGTATCAGTGCAGCCGGAACTGTTGGTGGCAATTAACTGGTAAGTACCGGCAGTAAGAACCGCAGCAGGTGTTGCTACTGAATTTCCACCCAGCGTCCATGCGGTTAATAAACCCGCTGTATTGTACTGGGTGGTAAGATTAATACTGTTACCGGTACAGGCCGAGGCTGTTTTATCATTTCCCAGTGAAGGTTTGGGATTAAAACTGATGGTGGCAGAATCCAGGTAAAAACTGGTATCGGTTGAAATATCCATTCTTATCCTGTAGGTAATGGAAGTGGCGTTTATATTGATCAGGTCATCCGTAAAGCTGAAATTTCTCATGGCAAATGCACCGGTGGAAGTTTGTGTGCTGATGGTGCTGTAACTGCTTTGCGTGGACAGTTTTCTTTCCAGTGTAATACTGATCACCGAATCTGTTTTGGCCGACCATTGGAGACTTGCCTTACAAGACGTTTGTGTTACCTGTTTCGTGAACAATTGTTTTTGAAGCAAAACAAATGCCTTCTTCATATCAGGGATGCCATAACCAACACGGTCATCAGGATTGGCAGCTTTGCTGGCAGATTGCTGCAGGGTGGTAATGATGTTCATATTATTCACTTCAGGAAATGCCTGCCATAAGCAGGTGGCAAGCCCGGCCATATTGGGGCACGCGAATGAAGTGCCATTACCCGAAACAGGCTGGCCATTGGATGTACTTGCCACAATGGCGCCCACGCCTACTGCCGCCACACCCGGTTTTACCTGTCCGTCGCTGCTGGGGCCATAACTGCTGAAGCTGCCCACCACGCCATTTGTGCTCACGGCACCTACTGCCAGCACACTGTCTCCATCTGCGGGCGTGATCAGGTAATGCCAGCTGCTGGTACCCTCATTGCCATTTGCAACCACCACCAGCATGCCTTTTTTTGCAGCAATATCCGCAGCCTGTGCAATCATGGAAGTATTGCCGTTCATATTGGCGTAAGTATAATTGAACTGTGCATTATCAAAAGTGAAATAGCCCAGTGAAACAGAGCAGATGTCAACACCCAGGCTGTCGGCCCGTTCTGCTGCCGCGGCCCAGTTTTGTTCTTCAACCGGGTATTCAGTGGCGGCATCTTCAGTGCGGTATAAATAAAAAGATGTTTTAGGTGCTGTACCCACAAAAGTACCGGGCATATTGGCTGCGATCGTACTTAAACAATTGGTGCCATGCGGGTGATCTTCATTTACACTGGCATTACCTGCCACAAAATCCCATGTACCCAGCACCTGCCCGTTATTTCTTATGCTGTCGAATGTTGGAATGGTGAGATAATTTAAAAAACCTGCGTCGATCACGGCCATTTGCATGCCCTGGCCGCGGAAGCCGCGGTTATGCAAAAACTCCCCGTTGTGCAAATGCACCTGACCGAATGATTGTCCGTAACTGTAATAATCCGCCACAATATTATCCTGCTGTAATACCGGACTGGTAATACTGTTTGCCGGGGTCTCTAATTTTTTTGGTGCAGGCGGAACGGTGGAAGTAAACGGTGCCAGTGGCGCAGCGCTGAGTACAAATGGAAAAGTGCTGATCTTATTCAACGCTGCCACATCATTGGTTTGAATGGCCACCTGGTTCAGCCATTTGGATGTATTGAGAATGGTTACCGCACCTGCTAAACGGATGCTGTCGATATACCTGGGTGTTATGGGAAGATCGGCTGAATCTATGGCGATCGCATACCTGGTCCGGCGTGCCAGTGCCCTTGCTGTTAAATATTGTGAGGGATTGCTGATAGTGTAGGGGCTGGTGCCCTTGTCTTTCAGTTTGATAATATACCGGCTGAATTGTGCATGGGCCGCTGCAATAAAACCACATAACACTACTGCAATGAGTAATATTTTTTTCATAGTATCAGTTTAAAGAAAGTGTAATCGAAAGACCGGCGGTCTGTGAGCTTCGCTGCTTAGCTGTTATACGCCCACTTCAGCAATGTAGCGCCCCAGGTAAAGCCTCCGCCAAAAGCAGCCAGCACAATATTGTCGCCTTTTTTAAGCTGCTTTTCCCAGTCCCACAAACATAACGGTAAAGTGCCGGCGGTAGTATTGCCGTATTTCTGAATATTGATCATTACTTTTTCCTTTGGCAGCCCCATACGGTTGGCGGTGGCATCAATGATGCGCAGGTTGGCCTGGTGCGGTACCAGCCAGGCAACATCATCGCCGGTAAGGTTGTTGCGCTGCAGCAGTTCATAGCTCACATCGGCCATGCCTTTTACAGCAAATTTGAAAACGGCCTGTCCTTCCTGGTAAATAAAATGTTCTTTAGCCAGTACGGTTTCCACCGAAGAAGGCTTAAGCGAGCCGCCCGCTTTCATATGGAGGTAGGGTCTGCCACTGCCGTCTGATTTTAAAATACTGTCCTGTATGCCCAGTCCCTCTGTATTGGGTTCCAGCAGCACCGCCCCGGCGCCATCACCAAAAATGATACAGGTGGTACGGTCGCTGTAATCAACAATGCTGCTCATTTTATCGGCACCCACCACCACTACTTTTTTGTAACGGCCGCTTTCAATAAAGGAAGCGCCGGTGGTAAGCGCAAATAAAAACCCGCTGCAGGCAGCAGCAATGTCGAAGCTGAAAGCATTTACCGCCCCCACTTTATCAGAAATGATATTGGCAGTGGCAGGAAAAAACATATCCGGTGTTACGGTGGCGCAGATCAAACATTCAATTTCTGAAGGATCGATACCGCGTTTTTTACAAAGATCCAGTACTGCAGGTGCGCCCAGGTCGCTGGTGCCCAGTCCTTCGCCTTTTAATATCCTCCTTTCCTCGATACCCGTGCGGGTGCGTATCCATTCATCGTTGGTTTCAACCATTGTTTCCAGTTCTTTATTCGTAAGCCTGTATTCGGGAACATATCCGCCCACAGCAGTGATGGCAGCAGTAGTTTTTTGCATGATGCTTCTTTGTTTATTCTGTTGATTGAGTGGTAAAAGTACATAAAAAACACTGATTACTATTTTAACAGCACGGGTGATAAAATATCCTTATTTTCGCTTCTGACTGGCTAAACGATTATGTACGCATATCTGCAGGGAAAATTTACTGATAAAACACCGGCACAGGTTTATGTGGATGTAAATGGTGTTGGCTACGAAGTAAATATCAGTTTAAATACCTGGAGCAGTATTCAGCAGCTCGAACAAGGTAAACTGTTTATACACCTGCAGGTTAAGGAAGATGCGCATACACTGTTTGGCTTTTTCGACAAATCTGAAAAAGAGCTTTTCTTATTATTGATCGGGGTTTCAGGGATTGGTGCAGCCACGGCAAGAATGATGCTGTCTTCCCTTAAACCGGATGAACTGGGAGCGGCCATTGTGCAGGGCAACGTTAAGCTGCTGGAAGGTGTCAAGGGAATAGGAAAGAAAACAGCTGAAAGACTGGTGCTGGAACTGAAGGATAAACTGGCCAAACATCCTGTAACACCGGTTACACAGGCGCCGGGATACAATAGTTTGGAGCAGGATGCGTTAAATGCACTGACAGCCCTTGGTATTACCCGGCAGCAGGCCGAACAGGCGGTTAAGAAAACCATTCTCGCAGAACCCAGCTTATCTGATTTAGAAGATGTAATAAAAAAAGCATTAAAGGCAATTTGACAGAACCTCTACGTTAACTGATTTTACCGGATGTTGCTTATAAGAGAAAATTTCTTTCCAAAAGTAATTCGCTATGGGGTGCTGTCGGCAGTGCTGCATTGCTGTATAATACTGTCTGCCTCGGCCAATCATTTCAATACCAACTTTTCATTTCAGCAGGACAGTCCACGCAGGGTTACCAACCTTCCTTATCCCATTCATGATACAAGGGGAGATGCCGTATCGGGCCAGGGACGCAATTCGCTGGACCTGAAAAAACCTTCCAACCTCAGGGATTCCATTGTGTATGATGCCAAAACAAAAAGGTACGTGGTGTATGAGAAGATTGGTAATAAATACTACCGTACCCCAACAACCTATTCGTTTGAAGAATACTGGGCCATAAAGAACCGGCAGGCTGAGATCGATTATTTTAAAAAACGTTCCAACACCACCAATATACTCAACAGGGGCAAGGTAAAACCCAAGCTTTCGATTTACGATAACCTGTTTAACCGCCTGTTTGGCAATGGCAAGATCAGCATTCAGCCCCAGGGTAACGTGGATATCACCGCGGGCTACCAGGGCCAGAAGATCAATAACCCCACCTTGCCTGAAAGGGCCCGTAAAAACGGCGGTTTTGATTTTGACATGAATGCCATGCTGAATGTGAATGCAGATATCGGCGGCAAACTCAAATTCCCCATCAGTTATAATACGCTGGCCAACTTTGGGCAGGATAACCAGCTGAAACTGGATTATACCGGTTTTGATGATGAGATCATCAAACGTTTTGAACTGGGTAATGTTTCCTTCCCCAGCCGCAGTACACTCATACCGGGTGCACAACAATTGTTTGGTGTAAAAACACAGCTGCAGTTTGGCAAACTCTTTATCACTTCGGTACTGGCCAACCAAAAATCGCAAAGGCAAACAGCCAATTTGCAGGGTGGCAGTTCTTCACAGCTGTTCGAAGTAAAGGCAGATGAATATGAAGAGAACAGGCATTTCCTGCTGTCACAATATTTCCGCGCCAATTTCAATAAGGTAATGAGTAACCTGCCGGCTGTTACAGCGCCAGTGCAAATACTGCGTATGGAAGTTTGGGTTACCAACCGAAATGGTACCACCACCGATACAAGGGATGTGGTGGGACTGGCAAGTTTGGGTGAAGATGGCAACCTGGTAAATCCGGGTATTCCTTCCAATGCCACCAATCCTGTTTATTCCAATATTATTTCCAATGCCAATAACCGCAACCCTTCACTGGTATATAACAATATGCTGAACCTGGGTTTACAACCGGTGCAGGATTTTGAAAAAGTATTTGCACGCAAACTGGATTCCACCCAATATACCTGGCATCCCAAAGCCGGATTTTTATCATTAAGCCAGCCGCTGCAACCCGATGAAGTGGTGGCCGTGGCATTCCAGTATTCCTATAACGGAAAGATATTCCAGGTGGGTGAGTTTTCACAGGATCTGCCGCCCGACAGTACCACGTCCACCCAAAAAATCCTGTTCTTAAAACTATTAAAAGCCACATCGCAGCGTCCCAATCTTCCTATCTGGAGTTTGATGATGAAGAATGTGTACCCGATAGGTTATGGTACATTATCACCACAGGATTTTAAACTGGATGTATTGTACCAGGAACCGGGCCAGGGCCTGAAACGCTATGTGCCTTTTGGAGATAAGAATGCAGGTTTCCCGATCATTTCACTTATTAATCTCGACCGGCTGAATAACCAGCTGGATCCGCAACCGGACGGAATATTTGACTATGTGGAGGGGTATACCGTCTTCTCCCAATACAGCCGCATCATGTTCCCGGTACTGGAACCTTTTGGACGTGATCTTGCAAAGGGTTTATATAACAACCCGAACACAACCGGGATAAAGGATACTTTGTATTACGCGCTGTACGATTCCATCAAGGCGGTGGCGCAGCAATATCCCAACCTCAACCGTTTTGTATTGAAGGGATCGGCAAAGATCTCCGGTGGTGGTGATATCAGCATCGGTTACAATATTCCCAAAGGTTCTGTGTCTGTAACCGCGGGTGGCCGCACCCTTATTGAAGGCGTGGATTATGATATCAATTACGATTTAGGAACCATCAAGATCATCAATGCAGCCATCATCAATTCAGGTTTGCCGGTACAGGTGAATTATGAAAACAACCAGTCCTTTGGTATGCAGCAGCGCAACTATATCGGTTTGCGTTTTGATTATGCGGCCAAAAACACGGCCAAAGAACAACTGTCTTTTGGTGGTACCCTGGTAAGACTGGGAGAACGCCCCTTCTTTAATAAAACGAACCTGGGAGATGATCCTATCCGTAACACCATGTACGGACTGGATGTGAATTACCGAAAGGAAATTCCAAGGCTGAGCAAGTTCCTCGACAAACTGCCTTTTTACAGCACAACCGCCACCTCCAATATCAATGTATATGGCGAGGGCGCTGTGCTGAAGCCCGGTCATGCACCGCAGATTGGCCGTGGCAGCAACGGTACTTCTTACCTCGATGATTTTGAAAGCAGCCGTTCAGGTATCGACCTCCGCTTCCCGCAAAATATATGGGCACTGGCATCCACACCAAGTGGCGCAACAGACAGGAATGGTAATATCTTATTTCCCGAAGCCAGCCTGAATGACAATACCGATTATGGCAAAAACAGGGCTAAACTGGCCTGGTACCAGATCGAACAAACATTGCAGCAGGTGAATGGCGCCAATAATCCGCTTGCACCCAACAGGGATGAACTGAGTGACCCGAGGGTGCGCCAGGTATACCAGAAAGAAATTTTTCCGCAGAAGACCACCGGTTTTGGCGAAAGTTTTTTGCAAACATTTGATATTTCTTATTATCCAACCGATAAAGGGCCTTATAACTATAATGCAACTACTGCAGATGTGGCCAACAGTGGTAAATTATTTAATCCCAAACAACGCTGGGGTGGCCTGATGCGTAATATTGACCAGAGCGATTTTGAGACCAGCAATATCGAGTTCATCGAATTCTGGATGCAGGATCCTTATATCAATTCAAAATTCCGCCAGCGTGCCGATACGTCCAGTGGTGGTAAATTATATTTCAACCTCGGTAATGTTTCGGAAGATATTTTGAAAGACGGTAAACGATTTTACGAGAACGGACTGAACACACCCAATGCACCTTCTCCTGAAGAAAGTTCCAGCTGGGGTAAAGTGCCGCGTAACCCGATACAGGTTACCAGTGCTTTCAGTAATAATACTGAAGACAGGGTTTACCAGGATGTGGGTTTTGATGGTTTGAATGATACGGCCGAAGCCAATAAACGTGCCGCTTATTTAACACAGCTGCAAACCAATTTTGGCGCAGGCTCCCGGGCATACCTGGATGCAAAAGCAGATCCATCCGGCGATAACTTTCATAATTACCGCGGCGATGACCTGGACCAGCAGGGTGTGGGTATTTTGGGCCGTTACAAAAACTATAATAACCCGCAGGGCAATTCACCGGTAGCGGGCAATTCCATTTATTCTTCCGCCGCTACCATGTACCCCGATGCGGAAGACCTGAACAGGGACAACACGCTCAATCAAACGGAGGAATATTTCCAGTATATCGTTGATATCAAACCTGCCAATGCGCCGGAGATGACCATTGGCAACAACTATATCGTGGATAAGAAACTGGTGTCCATCACAGGTTTGCCGGATGGTTCATCCCGTTCTGAAACCTGGTATCAGTTCCGTATTCCCATCAGCCAGTACGACAGGAAGATTGGTAATATCCCGGATTTTAAATCGATCCGTTTTATCAGGATGTTCCTGACTGATTTCAGAGACAGTGTAACACTTCGTTTTGGGCAGCTGCAGTTAACCCGCAATACCTGGAGGCAGTTCAAGTATAAAATTGATACCAGCGGTAATTACACACCGCTTACAACCGGCGCCACTTCATTCACACTGGGTGCTGTAAATATTGAGGAGAATGACAAGCGTTCACCCTTCCCTTACCGCACACCGAAAGATATTCAGCGCCAGCAAACCCTGAGCGCCAATGGTGTAAACCTCTTACTCAACGAGCAATCGATGAACCTGCAGATGTGTAACCTCTCAAAAGGTGATGCCCGCGGTGTGATACAAACATTTGCCAATAAAGACCTGCGCCAGTATAAAAAAATGGCGATGTACATACATGCTGAGCCTGCTTCCAAACAGGGGCTGAGTTTGTACAATAAAGATCTTACAGCTGTGATCCGTATCGGTACCGATTTCGTGAATAACTATTACCAGATACGCATACCGCTCAATCTCACCCTGCCGCCGGCGGCAAACATGAATCCTGATACGGATGAATACAACGATTCATTGTGGCAGCCGGGCAATTCATTGGATGTGGAACTGCAAACACTGATCAAATTAAAGCAGTCCCGCAATGCGGATCCGTCTGCATTGGTTACAAGAATTTACCGGCAATTACAGGCCAACGGGCAGGAGTATGCCGTGATGGGAAGTCCGAACCTCGCCGAAGTACGCGGCATCATGATCGCAGTTGAAAATACCAACCAGTCTGTGGGTGCCTGCGGCGAAGTATGGGTAAATGAACTCAGGCTGATCTCCCTGGATGAATCAGGCGGCTGGGCCGCACTCGGAAGGGTGGATATGACGTTGGCAGATTTGGGAAGTTTGTCCATTTCGGCCAATACCCATTCGGCAGGTTTTGGTACGCTGGAACAAAGGGTGAATGAACGTTACCGTGATAATTTCATGCAGTTTGATGCATCGGCCAATTTAGAGCTGGGAAAATTGCTGCCCAAGGGCGCAGCCCTTTCCATCCCTGTTTTTGCAAGTTATTCGCAAACCGTGAGCAAACCGGAGTATGATCCGTACGACCAGGATGTGAAGCTGAAGGATAAATTAAATGCGGCGCCCAAATCACAGCGGGATTCCATCCGGAACGATGCCATTGATTTTACGTCCACCACCACGGTGAACTTTACCAATGTGCGCAAAAACCGCACCGGTACCAAGAAGCCCAAAATCTATGATGTGTCCAATTTTGATGTAAGTTATTCTTACCTCAAAACAAAGAGCCATAACCCGCTGATCGAAAACAATGAAGTGGTAAAACATCATGGCGTGCTGGGATATAATTTTGCCCCCCAGCCAAAATATATTGAGCCATTTAAGAAACTTAAATTCTTCCGTAAAACCAGGGGGCACTGGTTTGACCTGATCAAGGATTTCAACTTTAACTATGTGCCTTCCACGCTCAGTTTCAGGGCGGATGTAAACCGGCAGTTTGGCGCCATCAGGCCACGCAGTGTGGGAGCATCAAAATACTCGATACCTGAAACATACGATAAGTATTTTGTGTTCCAGCGGGATTATATCATGCGCTGGAATTTTACCCGTTCGCTCACGTTTGATTTTACCGCGAACAATAACTCCCGTATTGATGAGCCTGCAGGAAGACTGGATACGCAGGAGAAAAAAGATACCGTTTGGAAAAACTTTATGAAAGGCGGCCGTAACACACTGTATAATCATACAGCCAACTTCACGTATACATTACCCACCACTAAGTTTCCGCTGCTCGACTGGACAACCGCCAACCTGAGCTACCAGGCCGGTTACCGCTGGATCGGCGCATCCAGGCTGGCGGTGAACCTGGGTAATATCATAGAGAATAACCAGCAGAAGGAAGCCACGCTGCAGCTCGATTTTACCAGGCTGTATCAAAAATCAAAATGGCTGCGCCAGCTGGACCAACCGGCTAACCCGGAGGATAAAGAACGCTGGAAAAACAGGATCACCAAGGTGAAGGATACTGTTACCTTAAAGAGCGGCAAGAAAGTAATTAAAACAAGAAGGATTGTTGATAAAACAGCCATGCCTTATGTGGCAGGTGTGGGCAAGGCCTTTGGCAAACTGCTTACCAGTATCAAACAGGTAACGGGTTCGGTTTCTGAAGGCGCCAATACAAGGTTGCCGGGCTATACAGACAGCACAAAATACGTGGGACAGAACTGGAACAGCATGGCACCCGGTATCGATTTCCTGATTGGGCGGCAGCCCGATACCACCTGGCTGAATAATGCCGCCAAAAAAGGACTGATCACCAGGGACAGTACATTCAACTCGCTGTTTACCCAGAGCTATAACCAAACGCTTACATTTACTGCGATGCTGGAACCGGTGAAGGATCTGAACATAACCATCAACCTGAAAAAATCTTTCAGCAAGAATTTTTCAGAAACATTCCGTTACGCGGATACAAGTGGCGGTATCAATTATAAATTCAACCACCTCAACCCGTATACCACGGGCAGTTTTGATATCACCTATATTTCTTACAAAACACTGTTTGGCAGTTTTGATCCCAACCGTGTGTCTGAAACATTCAAGAAATTTGAAAGTTACCGCAAGGTTTTATCAGAAAGGGTGGGCAGTAAAAATCCTTATGGTAATACACAGGCGGTGGGTGCCGATGGTTACCGTTATGGTTATGGAAGGTATGCGGTGGATGTGCTGGTACCTGCATTTGTGGCGGCTTATACCGGCCAGGACCCGGAAAAAATTTCACTGATCAACCAGAACAATCCCAATATCAAATCAAATCCTTTTAAAGGAATATTGCCCAAACCAAACTGGAAAATTGATTACAACGGTTTAAGCAGGGTTAAAGGGCTGGATAAGATATTTACCAATTTCACGCTTTCGCACGGTTATACCAGCAACCTCAGCATGAACGGGTTTACATCTGCGTTGAATTATGATGACGTTTCCAAATACGGTTATCCTTCATTCTTCGATACACTGTCTAAAAACTTTGTGCCTTACTTCCTGGTGCCCAATATTTCCATCGCCGAGCAGTTTGCTCCGTTGATTGGTGTGGATATGATGTTCACGAACCAGTTGCAGGCGAGGTTCGACTATGCAAAGAGCAGGCAGCTGAGTTTAAGCCTGATCGACTTCCAGTTAAGCGAGGTAAGAAGTACCGAGTACACCATTGATGCCGGTTTCCGTAAACGCGGGCTGAACATGCCTTTCCATATCAAGCTGCCCAAATTCCTCCAAAGCAAGAATGCGAATGTGAGCGCCAGCAAACTCGAGAACGAGCTCAGCTTCCGTATGCATTTCAGTTTAAGGGATAATGTTACTTCCAACAGCAGGCTCGACCAGGATAATACATTTGCAACAGGTGGCAGCAAGGAGATCACGATTGAACCTACCGTAAGTTATATCTTAAGCAACCGGGTGAATGTACAGCTGTACTTCAAACAGCGTAAGGTGAAACCATATATTTCATCCAGTGCACCGGTTACCAATACCAATGCAGGTGTTAAAGTAACCATATCACTGGCACAATAAGAACTAATTCATCTCATAAAAAACGAAGGGGCTGTATGCAGCCCCTTCGTTGTACAGGTAAGCCTGTTCATTGAAAATATGTTTACGGATTGCCGGAATGCGGCATAAAAAAAGAGCCTCAACAACCCGTTAAGACCCTTTACGATTATAACCAAGCATCAATATTATTTAGCAGCTACTTTTTTCAGCAGCATTACATAACCGCATAATTGTTTTTTCTTTTTGTTCACCTGTACCGGTTTGATCATATGGTATTCAGAAAATTTAGGGATATAAGAATAGCTGATCACGTTGCCATCCACATCACCCCACATTTTTTTCTGGTATACCACCTGTTTTTCATCCCAGTCAAACATCCTCACTTCATATAATTTGGAAGTAACATCACCGATGAATACAAACTGGTACCAGCTGCCTTCCGTAAGCGGAACGATCACCGGCATTTCATATTCGCTTTCCATTTCCATGCTGGCTTCTTTCACCACAACAAAACCTGCCTTGGCAAGTTCCTGGCGAATGCTGTCGGCCTGGTGTGCAATAGCGGGATTGGAGCAGGCTTGCTGCCGGATAACATCCTGCGCTTTGGCAGAATAACCCAATATGATAAGGGAAAAAATTACTGTAAAAAGAGACTTCAGGTGGTTCATTGGTCTTTCATTTAGGTTTGGATGTACAAGTTTAGGGCAAAATGCCGGCTTTTCCTAATAATAGGGCCGCTATTTCTTGCACTTATTCAACGGAAAATGTAAGGAGGATAGTATTTTCCGAAAGCGGATTCAAAACATATTCTTTTTCTGTATTCAAAAAACGGTTTATAAGCTACTGGTTTTTATGAATGTAGATGCCGTTGGCCTGCTGTGTGGGTGTAACGGTGAGGTCGTTGATGCATACATGGGCCGGGAGCGTGGCGCAGTAAAAAATAATATCAGCAATATCGTTGCCGGTAAGCGGAACCATGCCTTTGTAGGTGGCATCAGCTTTTTCCTTATCTCCTTTAAAACGCACCATCGAGAATTCAGTTTCCACGGCACCCGGGTGAATGGCAGTAACTTTAATATTGTGCCGGAGCAGGTCAATACGCATGCCCTTGCTCAGTGCGTCCACGGCAAACTTGCTGCCGCAATAGGCATTGCCTTTTTCATATACATCCTTGCCGGCTACGGATCCCATATTGATGATATGCCCTTCTTTGCGTGCAATCATAAAAGGTAAAATAGCCCGGGTAACATACAACAAACCATGCACGTTGGTGTTAAGCATGGTTTCCCAGTCCTGCAGGTCGGCCTCCTCAAAATTATCCCGGCCCAGCGCCAGCCCGGCATTATTGATCAGCACATCGATTTGCTGCCAGTCAGCGGGCAGGTTACCCAACAAGGAAAACACGGCTTCTTTATCCTGCACATCAAAACAAAGCGGGAGTACTTTTATTTGGTGTGTTTGCTGCAGGCTGGTTGCAAGGGCTTCCAGTCTTTCTTTTCTTCTGCCCGTTATAATGAGGTTATCTTTTGCTGCGGCGAATTTTTCAGCACATGCTTTTCCAATACCTGATGTGGCGCCCGTGATTAAAACTGTTTTGTTCATGCTGCAAAAATAAGCAAGGAAAACATGCTAATAAAAGAAAGGAATAAAGATGCAGCACAACGAAAACGCAGATTTGTATGATTTATATGATTGGTGTAAATCTGTTGCATCCCCGTATGCCTGTGTTTTGCCACAGTATTTACTCACGTATCAATACAACCGATCCGCGTTTCCGCACTTTATTGTTTTTATAATCGGTGCCTTCGGCATACCAAACATAGGTGGCCGGGTCCTGCCCCTTGCTGCGGAAAGTGCCATCCCAGCCGGGGCCGTTCATATCACTGCTGTTATACAGTAACTGTCCCCAGCGGTTATATACCCTGAACACATCCACCGATTTCATACCGATGGCAATGGGGCGGAAGCGGTCGTTCTTGCCATCGCCATTGGGTGTAAAGGCATTGGGTACATAGAACCCGGGTTCAATAAAAAATACATGCACCCGGATGGTGTCTTCTGCAAAACAACCGGCATCATTGCTTACCCTTACGGTATAGGTGATATTATCCTGTGGTAATGATACGGGTGTGGGTATGGCAATATTATTCAGCCATTTGGCAGGGCTCCATAAATAATGGGTGCTGCCGGTGGCATGTAACAGCAATGGTTGTCCCAGCACCACGCTGGTATCTGAAGGTCCGGCATCAGCGGTGATCCGGTCCACGATCACAATGACCGTATCCCTTACGGCTTTGGGACAGCCCAGTACATCGGTCACACTCACCACATAGCGTATGCTGCCCGTAGGGTTAACCGATACGGGGTTGGGAATATTTCGGTTGTTCAAAAATGCGGATGGGCTCCAGAAATAAGCGCTGCCCCCGGTTGCATTCAGCTGGGCCGACTGTCCCGGGCAAATGGTGATATCAGGACCGGCATTGGCCAGCGGGTAGGGCACCACTTTTACGGCGATATCATTTTGTGCAATGCATTTACCAATGCTGCCCACCACATGATAACTGGTATTCACCAATGGGGTGGCAACAGGATTTTTGATGGTGGTGCTGTTTAAGGTACCGGCGCCGGAAGGTATTTCGGTCCATTGAAAATAAAGCGCATTACTGTTAAGGTGCAGCACAATGGGATCGGTGCGGCAAATAGTGGTATCCGGTATGATGGATTGCGTAACCCTGTCTACCACGTTTATCCTGATGGTATCAAAACCCGAACATCCGAACGGGTCGGTAAGCTGCACGATATAGTCAGTGGTGATATCGGGGCTTACAAAAGGATCAGGAACTGTAAGATTGCTGATCATATAATTCGGGCTCCATAAAAAATTGCCTGTGCCCGTTGCATGCAATTGTAATGTATCTACCGAACAAATTAATGTATCACGCCCGGCATCAATATCCGGCCTGTCGGTGATACTGATGGTACGTGGAATGGTATCAATACAGCCCTTACTGCTGGCAACCACAAACACCACATTGTAATTACCGGATGTGGTATAGGTGTGTGATGGGTTTTGCTGGGTGGAAGTATTGGAAGGCGAGTTTACATCGCCAAAATTCCATCTCCAGAAATTTACCGAACCATAGGTGGCCGTTGTTTTATCCCTGAACTGGATAGGCGTGTTTTTGCACTGGCCCAATACTTCAAAGTCGGGGAAGAAACCGGGATATACCTTTATCTGCTGGGAAGTGGAGTCGATACAAAGATTGCCTGATGAAACTTTAAGCCTGATGGTATATACACCCGTATCAGTAAACTTGTGTTTGGGGCCTTGTAAGGTGGAAGTGTCCTCTGTGCCAGATGCAGGGTCTCCAAATTGCCAGTAATAACTGGTGATGTTTCCACTGCTGCTGTTGAACTGCGAAAAATCAACAGTAAAGCCATCACAGGTTACGGGTACGATCGATAACTGTGCCTTGGTAAGGCTGCAGTCGTTGGTGCGTATCAAAAAATCCTTGCGGTGTTCGGCAATCAAAACGCCATTGCGCCATTCCCTTACAATTACATTCACCACGTACCTGCCAATTGCAGCGGGTGCTGTACCGCTTATACGGCCTGTTACCGGGTTGATGGTTACTCCGGAGCCGAGTGGCGAAATGCCGGAATAGCCGGTTTTATAATTTACGTTGTTGTAAGTCGGCACATCAGGACCATTGGTTTCAACTTGTCCCGAAAATGAGCCACCATCATATGCGGCGACAAATGCATAACTTAAAGAATCATTGTCGGAATCAGCCGCACCAAAATCCAGTGTAAAGGGGGTGCTGCTGCAAATAAGGGCAGTGTCTTTCAAATTTACGATGGCACTGGAGTTATGACCTGCAGGTACCAAGCTTGTACCCGGTAAAATCGCTTCGTAAGTTGCGCCAGGTACATTGAACGGGGGAGACAATGTATTATCGTCAACTACATTCTGGGATGCAGCCCTGCAGCAGGATTGATAGGCAAGACGATAGCCTTGTGAATTATCTGCAAGTTCCACCTGCGCTGTATAAGTATTTACTTTATAGCAAACGATGGGAGGGTTGGTCAGGCAGGCCGGGAATGTACTCAGGTTGAGCTGGGGGTTTTCCAGCAATGATAATTGCAGGTTGGTAATCCTGGAATAAGGCGGCTGGTTGACAAAAATGCCGATCAGCGGGTTGGTTGGCGGGCAGGCAACATTGTTAACATTACAGGCCTGTGCACATTCTGTAAAAAGCCGCAGCATAACCGTGTACTTACTCGTTCCTGGCTGCGATCCCGGGCCGATATAGGTATAAGTTACCTCACCGCCTACAATATGTGATGCAATGCCCTTTAAGCTCCCCAATAAAATCAGTAAAACCAGCCAGTATTTTTTCATGTTCAATCTTCCTGCAAATATGAGACCTAAAATTACTATATAATGCTGCCCCGGCAATGCGATGCAACAACTAATTGTTTAAACGGTTAAAAGGCAGTTACATTGCGGTAGCCAGGAAAGCTTCCATTGCTTTGTTCGTGGCATCGGTTTCTTCCAGCATACCCATATGGGCGCTTTTACGCAAAATATGAATATGGCTCTGCTGCGGCATACTGCTTTGCTGCAGGCTGTGTTCAAAAGGCACGGCCTTATCATATTGACCCATGATGAATAAAAAGGGTTGGGTCAGGCTTTTTAAAACAGCTGTCCGGTCGGGCCGGTTGATCATCGCGGTATAATAAGCCACCAGGGCTTCCGCTGTAAAATGATGACCTGCTTCCACCAGCGCATCGCAATCCGCGTTTTGTTCGGGATCCCTGAATAAGCCGGGGATGGCTGTTCTCAAAAAATCATAAGCGCCATGTTCCCGGATGAACTCAATTGATTTGCGGCGGGCCGCTTTTTTTTCCTCACTGTCGGCATAGGCCGATGAATGGATCAGTCCGGCTGCTTTTACCAGCTGCGGATATTTTTCTGCAATGGCCAGCGTGATATAACCACCCATCGAATGACCGAGAAAGGATGCGGGAAGTTGGGCGCCGCCGCATTCGTTCACATATAATTCCTTTACACAATCAGCCATGCCTTCAATGCTCATATCAGGAATCATTTCACTTTTACCACTGCCGGGCAAATCGGGAATAAGGAGGGTGTACGTTTTTTCCAGAACAGGAACCTGCTGTTGCCAGATATCGCCGTCTTCCCCAAAACCATGTATGAGCACAACGGGCTTGCCGCTGCCGGAAGCGCGGTAAAATATTTTTGATGACAAGTAATTAAAGTATGCTGTTTTCATTTCGATACGAATTTAATTATAATTGGAGAGAGTTGCATACAGCAACGCTGATATGTAATTCGTGTTATTGATTTGCAGTAAACGCCTTTACCGCACTCCTGTAAACCAGCAGCAGTACCAATGGTATCAAAGAAGGGTTAAGCTGCTGTGGCAAAAAGAACCATGACAGCAAAACAAGGATCAGCCCCGCAGCGGTGAATGTGAGATATTTTTTCACCCATGTTTTTTTACTGTTCACAAAAAATGCCGCGATGATATGTGTGGGCCATGCCCAAAGCAGGTTGAAGTTTTGTTTGGTCATGCTGTGATCCGTGGCGGTCCACATCAAAATAAGTATCACACCCAGCAAGCCGGTAAGAAAGAAAAGCAACCCATCAAAACCCTGTAAAAAAACTTTGGTGTATTTATTTTTCACCAGTCCAAGTGCCATGATTACAACCAGCAGCAGTATAAACGTATTCATCGGGGTGAAAAAGGAGCCTTTCGTTATTCCTGTATTAACAGGATACAGGTTCTCGTGTGATTTAATGATACGATGACCGGCGCTGTCGAGGCTGATCATCAGGTTGTCGGGTAAAAACTGCATTTCTTCTGCCGTCATCACCCGGTCGCAGGGTTTGCCCAGTAAAATATCGATACTCAGTTTACTCCATTCTTTTTCATTTTTATCCAGGTACTGGTGAATGGCGTTGCGGAAAGTGGTGCCGGGTTTCATCACAGGTTTCACCACAAAGGAAGTATCGTGGTTTTTTTTGATGATATCCCGTAAGCGGGTGGTGCAGTTATCAAAAAAGAAATCGTATTTGTAATACTTGTTTTCTTCTTTAAGGTTGTTGTTTAAAAATTGCTGCACCGTTAACTTTTCTGCGGCACTGAGGTCCAGCACCTGTTCCGTGATGCCGCGGTTGGTGGCTTCATACAAATACCTGAAATCACGGAAATATTCAGCAGATACATAGTAGAGCAGTTTGCCCCGGGCAAATTTTATATAGAAACCCTCGTCATCGAAATTAAACGTGCCGTAATTATAAACAATGTCAGAAACACTGCTGCTGTCAACGATGCGGATGGCACTGTGACCAAAGGTGGAATACAACTCATCACCCGGTGTGCAGGTAAGCAGTGAAATCCTGATGTGGGATGAATCCTGTGCGCTGCAAGGAATAATGAATAATGAGTAATGAATAATGAGCGTTATGACAAAAGCCAGAATTCTTTTCATTGCATGTATTTGTTGCGCAAAGTTAAGCGGTTGAAGTGAGTGACACAACGATGCCGAACAGGGTTATGTAGCCTGGAGAATAATCAAGCATCAATACTCAATGTTCAATGCAAAAAAACTTGCCGTAGTTGCTCATTGAACATTGAGTACTGAATATTGACTTTATACTTACCTGCTGTAATTCGGTGCTTCCTTCGTGATCTCAATATCATGTGCATGGCTTTCGCGGATGCCTGCATTGGTGATTTTAACGAATGTTGCCTTCTGCAGTTCTTTGATGTCTTTTGCGCCGCAGTACCCCATGCCGGCACGCAATCCGCCGGTAAACTGGTGCACCACTTCTTTTAAATAACCTTTGTAAGCCACCCTTCCTTCAATGCCTTCGGGAACAAATTTCTTTACATCATCTTCCACATCCTGGAAATAGCGGTCGCTGCTTCCCTGTGCCATGGCGCCCATACTGCCCATACCGCGGTATTGTTTGAATTTGCGTCCTTCGTAAATAATGGTTTCGCCGGGGCTTTCTTCAGTTCCTGCAAACACATTACCCATCATGACGCAACTGGCGCCTGCTGCCAGCGCTTTAACCATATCACCGGTGTAACGGATACCGCCATCACTGATGATGCCCACATTTTTATTTTTAAGTGCAGCGGCTGCTTCCATCACAGCTGTGATTTGCGGTACACCGGTTCCTGCAACGATACGTGTGGTGCAAATGGAACCTGGTCCGATACCCACTTTTACCGCATCAGCGCCTGCATCGGCCAGCGCTTTTGCGCCGGCACCCGTACCCACATTACCCGCAATTACCTGGAGGCCTTTGAATGTTTTCTTGATTGATTTCAACGTTTCCATCACACCTTTTGTATGCCCGTGTGCACTGTCGAGGCAAATGATGTCAACGCCAAAACTGTACAGCGCTTCCACCCGTTCCAGGCTGTCTTTCGTGATGCCCACTCCTGCACCCACCAGCAAACGGCCGGAAGTATCTTTTACAGCATTGGGATGTGATTTCAGTTTTAAAATATCGCTGTATGTAAACAAACCGGTGAGCTTGCCCTGTTTATTGATGATGGGCAGCTTTTCCACTTTTGTTTGTTTGAATAATTGTTCTGCTTTTTTGAGGTCGGTTCCTTCAGGTGCTGTAAATAAATTCTCCTTCGTCATGGCCGTGCTCACTTTGGCTTTGTAGTCTGTTTCAAAGCGAAGATCACGGTTGGTAAGAATACCCACCAGTTTATGCGCTGCATCCACAATGGGAATACCGCCAATCCTGTTTTCCCGCATCAGGCGCAATGCCTCGCCAATGGTGGCATCGGGAGATAAAGTAACCGGGTCGGTGATCAGTCCGTTCTCACTGCGTTTTACTTTACGTACCTGGGCAGCCTGCTGTTCAATGCTCATATTCTTATGCAGAATGCCAAGGCCACCTTCACGTGCCAGTGCAATGGCCAGGGATGCTTCTGTAACCGTATCCATTGCGGCACTTAAAAGGGGCACATTTAATGTAATGGTTTTGGTGAGCTGTGTTTTAATGTTCACATCTCTTGGTAAAATTTGTGAATAGGCAGGAACGAGCAATACGTCATCGAACGTTAAGCCTTCAACATAAAATTTTGAGGATTTACCTGAGCGGGAAGAATTATTTATTGTTGCCATAGGCAAAGGTAAGTTAAAAGACCTATATCCTCCAAAGACTGACTAAAGTTGGGACTGACAATATGTGGAAAACTGCCGGCTATGCCAGTTTATACAGCTTACCCGGAAGGGATATGATAATTTGCTGCATTTCGAGTGTAAGCAGGGCGCTGGCCGTGGCACTGCTGCTGAGGCCACTTTTAAAATACAGTTCATCAATATGTGTATTTTCTTTTTGCTGCAGGATGTCCACGATTATTTTTTCATCGGCCAGCAATTCAACAAACAGGCTGCGCTGCTTGTTCGCATGTTGTTTTTTGTTGTTGCCCCAGCGCATGTTTTCTATAAGATCATCTGCATTATTGATAAGGGCAGCCTTATTGCTTTTTACGAGGTAATTGCACCCTTCGCTTTTACTGTCGGTGGTTCGGCCGGGAATGGCAAATACATCTTTATTATAACTGTTGGCCAGTTCTGCCGTGATCAGCGAGCCGCCTTTAATACCGCTTTCAATCACCACCAGCGCATCGCACATACCGGCCACTATGCGGTTGCGTTTGGGAAAATTTTGCCTGTCGGGGTCGGTGTTGCTCATAAAGTGCGTAAGCAGCCCGCCCTGTTCTGTCATTTGTTTGGCGAGTGATTTGTTTTGTGAAGGATAGATCCTGTCGAGCCCGTGCGCCAGTGCGCCCACCGTTTGTAAATTATTTTTCAATGCTGCTTTATGACTGATGGTGTCAATACCAAAAGCAAGCCCGCTGAGGATAAGCGCATTTTGCGGGGCAAGCCCTTCCACCAGTTTTTCGCAAACAGACCTGCCGTATTCACTGTTATTCCTGGTGCCCACCACGGCAACAATCTTAGACGTATTGAGGTCGGCATTTCCGCGGTAATACAGCAGGGCCGGACTGTCGTAGCAATTAAGCAGACGTTGCGGGTAATCTTCATTTGTAAGAAACAGCGGTTTGATCTTGTATTGCTCAATGAATTTTATTTCCGCTTCGCTGCTGGTAAAATCAGCAAAGTCTTTGATGCATTTTGCACGCACAGTGCCAATGCCTTCAATGGATTCCAGTTCTTTTTTCTTTGCCTTGAAAATGTTTTGTGCGTTGCCGAAATGCTGTACAAGCGTTTTTGCATGTACATCGCCGATATTGGGCACAAGGGTGAGGGCAATCTGGTATAACAGGTCGTTGTTCATGTGTGTACGGATGAACAATATTAGCAAAAAATCAATTGCTGATCACAGAAAGTTCTGTACGCCTGTTTTGCGCACGGCCTGCTTCGGTGCTGTTATCCGCAACCGGTTGTGCAGCGCCAAAACCTTTAAAGGAAAGCCTTGTTTGCGCAACACCTTTTTGCAATAAATAACCAACCACGGCTTTAGCCCTGTTATTACTGAGCAGTACATTGTCTTTTGCAGCACCTACATTATCGGTGTGTCCGCTGATCTGTATCTTCAGCTGCGGGTTGTCATTTAACAGTGCCACCACTTTATCCAGTTCGGTAACCGATTCGGGTTTAAGGCTGAACTGTTTGCTTTCGAAGAAAATATTTTTGAGCACGATCACCGCACCTGCTTCAAGCGGCTGCAGCGCTATGTCTTTATTGAATACCGAATCGTTTGCCGCTGTTGGTGAGAAATTATCGGAATAAAATAAATAACCTTTCCTGTTTACATTGAATGCATATGCTTTGCCCACCGGCAGTGTGGTGAGGTAATTGCCTTCTTCATCGGTTTGCACTTTGCTGATCAACCTGCGGCTTTCGATATCCGTTAGTTCAACAGAAGAAGGGATGCCGGCATTTGTTTTTTTGTCAAATACTTTTCCTTTTACCCATAGTGTTTTTAAGGGCCTGATGTCTTCCCGCAGCTGGAAAGTATAAATATCAAGCCCGCCACGGCTGTCGCTTCGGTCGCTGGCATAATAGGCGGTTGTTGCATCGGCGGCCACTATGAGTGAGCCTTCATCGTCGATGGTATTGATGGGGTATCCCAGGTTTTCTGCCATCTGCCAGGAAGTATCGCTTACTTTTTTTGCCATGTAGAGGTCGGTACTGCCATAACCTTTATGACCGTTGCTGTTAAAATACAGCGTTTCGTTGTCGGCATGCATAAAGGGACAGCTTTCATCGGCACTGGTATTAACAGCGGCGCCTAAATTTTCGGGACGGCTCCATTTGCCATTGTTCAAGCGGTGCACCACCCAAATATCCCTGCCGCCAAAACCGCCGTTTTGTGCGCTGGCGAAATACAGGTCGCGTTTATCGGGGGAAAGGGAAGGAGAGGACTCCCAGAAATCGGTATTCACTATCGGGCCCAGGTTCTCTGCTTCACTCCAGCCATTTTTTGTTTTGTATGAAATATATAAATCACAGCTGCCCTGTCCTTCGGGATAATTGCAGCCGGTAAAAATAATCCACTGCCCGTCCTGAGAAATACATTGCGCTCCTTCGTTCAGGTTCGTATTTACTTTGCCTGCTAGTGGTTTGGCCTTGCTCCAGCTGCCATTAATAAAATTGCTTTCGTAAAAATCCTCGTCTTTATTATCGGTTCTTCTTGTAAAAACCATTTTTGTTCCGTCAATAGTAACAGATGGAAAGTATTCTGATACGGATGTGTTGATGCTGTCGCCCATATTCTGCGGGGCAAAGACATATTTTTTTACAGGATGACTTTTTTCATATTCCACCGCAAATTCGTAACAGCTTTTACGGTAGTTTCCTGCTTTAATGCTTTGCGCATTGAGTTTGGGGTATGCTAAAAATCTGTTCACGGCATCCAGTGCTTCCTTAAACCTTCCGCAGCCTGCCAGTGAAATGCCGTAAGGCTGGTTATAAGTGATGCTGTAAACAGAGTCAAGTGCAAGTGCTTTTTCAAAATCTATTACAGACGAGTCATACTTTTTCATGTTGGCATAAATGCCGGCACGGGATAAATAGGCGTCCACAAATTTTGGTTCGTATTTAAGCGCTTCTGTGATGAGGTTGATCGCTGTTCTGTATTTTCCCAAATTGGCCTGTTCATAGGCTTCGCCGTAAATATCACCCGCTTTCTTGTTTACTTTCTCCGGGTCGTACCATTGCGCATGCACCATTAATGAATGGCAACAGCAAACTATGAGCAATAAAAAAAACGGCTTGAAAAATTTGTAAGACTTCATCAACTTAAATATTCGCTGAAGGTAGAACGAAATATGTGCCGGTTTATTACAGCCATTAAACTATAACAAAATTATAAACAGCCGCATTGTGAAAGATGAACCATGAACTATTAACCATCAACCAATCTATCCGTCATGGCACGTTAATATACTTATGCACCTGCAGGCTCAGTTCCCATTGCGGGTTTGCCTTAATGTATTCAATAATGAGCGGGGTAACAACCGGGGCCTTATCCCACTCTGGCTGTAAATATAATTTACAAGTTTTATTTACTTTGGATGCATACAGTTCAGCCCATTCAAAGTCAGATTTATTGAACACCACCACTTTCAGTTCATTGGCATGGGGCAGTATCCCGGGAAGGGGTGCTTTAAATTTTTTGGGCGATAAACAGATCCAGTCCCAGGTACCGCTTAATGGGTGTGAGCCCGATGTTTCAATATTGGTTTGTATACCCTTTGCCTGCAATGCAGCAGTGAGTGCATCCAGTTGATGCATCAGCGGTTCTCCACCAGTGATAACCGCCAGTTTTGCCGGCGTTGCCGTTACCTGGGCAACAATAGCGTCAATATCAAATTGCGGGTGTTTGGACGCATCCCAGCTTTCTTTCACATCGCACCATACACATCCCACATCACAGCCGCCCAGCCTGATAAAATAAGCGGCCCTTCCCTGGTGAAATCCTTCACCCTGGATGGTATAAAAATGTTCCATTACAGGCAATGTTCCCGGCATCTCAAATTGTATGTAGTGTATAGAAAGTTATTTGTTCTTGGCCACGCAGGCATTGTAGGTGTTCATCATCAGCGCACCAATGGTCATTAAGCCAACCCCACCCGGTACTGGTGTGATATAACTGCACCTGGGTGCCACTTCATCAAATGCAACGTCACCTTTGATGGCAAAGCCGCTTTTTTTGGTGGCATCGGCCACCCGGGTAATACCTACATCAATCACCACGGCGCCCGCTTTCACCATTTCTGCTTTTAAAAAGCCGGGCTTGCCCAGTGCAGCAACAATGATGTCGGCCTGCAGGCAGATTTCTTTCAGGTTATTGGTGCGGCTATGACAAACCGTTACAGTGCAGTTGCCGGGATAAGTATTCTGGCTGAGTAAAATGCTCATGGGTCTTCCCACAATATTACTGCGTCCAATTACTACGGCATGCTTGCCGCTGGTTTCGATCTTGTAATGTTCCAGCATCAGCATGATGCCATAGGGTGTGGCGGGAATAAAAGTTGGCAGTCCCTGTACCAGTTTGCCCACGCTCACGGGGTGAAACCCGTCTACATCTTTATCAGGATGAATCAGGCTGATGATCTTTTCCTCATCAATTTGTTTGGGCAGGGGCAGTTGTACCAGTATGCCATCAATAGCTTCATCGTTGTTCAGTCTTGTAATGGCGGCTGTCAGCTCTGCTTCGCTGATGGTTTCTTCAAAACGGATCAGCGAACTTTTAAAACCAATTTCGTGGCAGGTTTTCACCTTGCTGGCCACATAGGTTTCACTGGCGCCATTGTTTCCAATTAAAATGGCAGCGAGATGGGGCACTCTTTTTCCTTCTGACTTTAACAGGTCGTTTTTTGTTTTCAGCTGGTCTTTTACCGACTGTGATACTATTTTTCCGTCCAGGATTTGCATGCAGCAAAAGTACAGAATAAGCTGTGTGAAAACCCCAGTTTCAGATTAAAATAATGTTTACCTTGTTAGCCCCTAACCGTACATCGTGAAAACACTTGTAATGCTACCCCTCATCTGCATGGTGATGCAAGCCCCTGCACAAACCATGCGCCGGCCATTGGCAATTCCGTATCTTAATTTGTCTGCGTATTCAGCACAGCAAAAAGACGCATTTTCGTTTACCGGTAACCAGGCCGCACTTGCAAAAATGACGCAGGCCTGTGCAGCAGTATATGGCGAAAGACGTTTTATGCTGTCAGAAACCGGCAGTTATTGTATGGCTGCAGCCATGCCTTCTGCCCTGGGAAATTTTGGCCTGCAGGTAAATTATTCAGGGTTTAAAAACTTCAGCGAAACCATTGCCGGCATCGCTTATGCAAGAAGCCTTGGCAGTAAAGCCGATATAGGCATTCAGTTCAATCATTACAGTTACCGCATTCCGGCTTACAGTGGCAGGTCTGCCGTTTATGCCTCTTTGGGTGCCTTGTTCCATATCAGCAGTAACCTAAAAACAGGCATTCAGCTAATAAGCCCGGTGAAGCAGTATGCTCCAGAAGGAAGTACGGAACAGGTAAGTCCTTTTTACAAGTTTGCGCTCGGCTATGATGCTTCCGAACATTTTTTTATCGCCTGCGAAATAAGCAAAGAAGCTGGTATGCCGGTAAATGTGCAGGCAGGTTTTCAATACCAGTTTGCCGACCAGTTTTTTGCAAGAGCAGGATTTCTTGGTGAAACTTCTGCCATTTATGCCGGGGCAGGAGTATGCTGGAAAAACATGCGGCTGGATATTGCCGGCAGTTATCATCCGCAATTGGGCATATCACCCGGAATAGCGTTGTTCACCCATTTCAACACAAAAAAAACTGACCGGTAATGCCTGCTCTTGCCCATCCTGTCACACATTCAGCCGGATATTATTTTGCTGCTGCAAACGCCTTGATCCCGAAATCAAACAGCTGCAGGTTTGCGGTATGTTGTGCAGGTTTTTTTTTATTCATTGTTTCCGGCCGGGGTATGGCGCAAACACCGGCGGCAGAAAGCCAGCTGGAGCAAATTACAGCCAATACAGGAGACGCAGAAACAGAGGATGATTATTACCAGCAGCAACTGGAATATTTTCGCAGGCACCCGCTGAACCTGAATACCGCTGAGCCGGATGAATTAAGGGAATTGGGATTACTATCACCGAACCAGCTGATGAATTTTATCCGCTACCGTAAATTGCTGGGAAAGCTGATTGATGTATACGAATTGCAGGCGGTGCCCGGCTGGGATATCGGGCTAATTGCAAAATTGCGGCCATTCATTACTGTTAATACAGCCATAACGGCTATTAAAGGAATGCGGGAAAAACTGCGGGATGGTGAAAGTACATTGATGGCCAGGCTGGGCCGTGTGCTTGAAAGCGCAAAAGGTTTTGGCGGGGATATTGCTGCAGGCGGTTATGCCGGATCACGGGATAAGGTGCTGGTGCGGTATAAATACAAGTTTAAAAATGTACTGCAGTATGGCCTGGTTGCTGAAAAAGATGCGGGCGAACAATTCTTCAGGGGCAGCCAGCGAAAAGGGTTCGATTTTTATTCGGCACATTTTTTTATGCGTGGGCAAGGAGTAATAAAGGCAATTGCCCTGGGGGATTATTCTGTTAACCTTGGGCAGGGGCTTGTACAATGGCAGGGCATGTCCGCAAGTAAAACGGCCGATGTGCTGCATATCAAACAGGAGGCAGATGCATTGAGGCCGTATAACGGTTCCGGCGAAATCAGCTTTTACCGGGGCGCAGGCATTGTGCTGCAACATAAAAATGTAAAGACCACCCTTTTTATTTCTTACAGGAAAATGGATGGGAATATTATTGCCGACAGTACCCGGTCATTTTCAGGGATGGTTTCATCGTTGCAAACATCCGGTTATCACCGTACAAAGAATGAAATTGCCGATAAAGGGGTACAGCAACAATTTGTTGCCGGCGGAATTTTCCGGTACAGTCATAAAGGTTTTCAGGCAGGGATAAATATGGTGCGGCACCAGTTCGGTTTACCCCTGGAAAAAGAAAAGGATTTGTATACCCTGTATGCTGTATCGGGTAGCCGGTTTATGAACTGCAGTGTTGATTACAGCTATACATTCCGCAACATGCATTTCTTTGGTGAAGCGGCGGTGAATGAAAAATATTACAAGGCATTTATTACAGGAATGCTCCTGAGCGCGGGCAAAAATGCAGATGTGGGGTTGCTCTACAGGAATATATCCCCCGGATACCATTCTTTTTATTCCGCAGCATTTACTGAAAATACTGAACCTTCAAATGAGCAAGGCTTCTTTATGGGGTTATCTGTTCGGCCTGTTGCTTCCTTCCGGATAGATGCATACGCTGATTTTTTTAAGTTCCCCTGGCTAAAGTACAGGGTGCCGGCGCCTTCTTCCGGCACAGACTATTTAGTGCAGGTCAGGTATAATCCAGGTAAGCAGGTGGAAATATACAGCCGCCTTAGTCTTAAGTCTTCGCCCGTTAACGAGGTTTCAAGTGTTGAGCCTATCCCCCCGGTTAGTGGTCAAAAACGTAAAAGCTGGCGTACACAGGTTAAATATATATTGAGTTCCAGTTTTACCTGGCAGGCAAGGGTGGAAACAGTTTGGTTACAAACAGACCAGGGCAGGGAGCAGGGTTTCCTGGGTTACTCCGATTTGTTCTTCCGGCCGGGACAGCAGAAATGGGCTTTAAATGGCCGGTTACAGTTTTTTGATACAAATTCATATAACAGCAGGCTATATGCATATGAAAATGACGTGCCTTACAGCAATTTGGCCCCTGTTTTTTATGGAAGGGGCTTCCGGACATATCTAAATGCCAGCTATTCTATAAATAATAAAATAACAATATGGGTAAAAGCAGGTCAAACTGTTTATAACGGTAAAAACACTATTGGAACCGGTCCGGATGAAATAAGTGGCAACCGGAAAACGGAGATCAAACTGCAGGTACAGCATAAATTTTAACATTTTTTAGGGTCAAAGCAGCTATTTTAAACTGGTTTTTGTCCTGTATACCGTAAAGGGGTTCAATTATTTAACATTTTTTTGACTTTACAGAAATATCCCTATTTTTACACATCATTAAACTTAATTAAACGCACAATGAGAAGATTTTTATCACTGTTCACAATGCTTATGCTCTGTGGAGTGTTCGCATTTGCTCAAACCCGGGTGGTGTCCGGTAAGGTTACCGATACAGATGGTAACCCGGTTGCATTTGCAACGATCAATATCAAGGGGTCTAACATAGGCCTTTCTGCTGATGCAAACGGAGCATACTCAATCAAAGCAAAAACAGGAGATGTGCTGATAATTTCTGCTGCAGGCTTTAAGAATGCAGAAGTTACGGTTGGTACATTCAACACTGTGAATGCGGTTCTTGAAAAAGGTAGTGACCTGAAAGAAGTGGTTGTTACCAGCGCTTTCGGTACTAAACGTACAGCAAGAAGTACTTCTTCAAGCGTACAGAACGTAACCGGGGATGCCGTTAACACTGTTCGCCAGCCCAACATTAACAACGCCCTCGCTGGTAAAGTTGCTGGTGCACAGGTTCGTAGCCAGTCTATCGCAAAACTGGGTGCTGAAACTACTGTAAGGCTTCGTGGTGAAAACGGTTTAACATCTGGTGGTGGTGCATTGTACGTTGTAGACGGTACAATCATGCCAGCTAACGCAGATATCAACCCTGATGACGTTGAAGACGTTACCGTTTTACAAGGTCCTGCTGCCGCAGCTTTATTTGGTCCCGATGGTGCTAACGGTGCTATCGTAATTAACCTTAAAAAAGCTAAAAAAGGCGCTAAAGGAATCGGTGTTGAAATTAACAGTGGTGTTCAGTTCGACCGCGTTTATATTTTACCAGAATACCAGAACTCTTATGCTGGTGGTTCTTTTGCTGATATGGAACAATACCATTACAAGGCAGGTGATCCAATCGGATGGAAAGCACTGGATGGTAAATTTTATCATGATTATACAGATGATGCCAGCTGGGGTCCCCGTATTTCAAACCAGGAGTATATTCCATGGTATGCATGGTATGCCGGTAGCGAATACTCATTCAAAACTCAACGTCTGACTGCTCAGCCTACCAACGTTCGCGATTATTGGGAAACTGGTGTTACCAAAACCAATAACGTAAACTTCTCTAAAGCTTCTGATAACATGAGCATCAGGGTTTCTTATACTAACCTGGATGTGAAAGGTATCACGCCAACAGAATACATGAAAAGGCACACATTAAATGCTGCTTTAACTGTTGACCTGAGCCCTAAATTGGTATTAGGAACCAACGTAAACTATATCGCACAAAACAGGAATACTGAAAGTGATGATGGTTATTCTAACCAAACAACCGGTTCATTCGGTTCATGGTTCCACCGTAACCTGGATATGGGTATTATGAAGCAATTAAGGGGTTTAAGGAGTCCAGAAGGATACCTCGGCTCCTGGAACCATAACAACCCAACGGCTTACAATGCAAGCAATCCTGGAACATTCTACAAAGGTGTTTACTGGTTTAACTTCTACTCTTATTTTGATAATATCAACAATACAGACAGGAGAGACAGGATCAGTGGTGATGTTTCTTTAACATACAAATTTAACAACGACCTGCGTTTCAAAGCAACCTACCGTAAAAACCAGCTTACTACCAACAATGAGTCTATTTATGGTCAGGGTCTTGAATACAGCGGCGACCAGGTATCTTTCAACCCATGGCAGGGCAACAACAAAGCCGGTTATGGTACACAACAAACATTCAGCGACAGGCAAAACTATGAAGGTTTGATCTCTTACACCAAAAAAATCAAAGATTTTGCGGTGAATGCCAATGCTGGTTTTGATATCTTAAAAACAAGGTCAAGGACGATCAATGCTAACACTATGGACGGTTTAAGCGCTCCTGGTTTATATGCACTGTCTAACTCTAAATCAGCCATTAACTATGGAAATGGCCGTTCTCAGTTTACCCGTCGTGGTATGTTCGTTAGGGCTGACTTCGGTTTCCGTAACTATTTATTTGCTGAAGGAACTTACAGAAGGGATTATACTTCTTCTGAACCTGCTAAACATTATATCGATTCTAAATCAGCGGGTTTATCTTTTGTATTCAGTGATTTAACTAAAACTGCTTTACCATTCATAAGCTATGGTAAAATCAGGGGTTCAATCGGTCAGAGTCTGAACACGCTGGATATTTATCAGTTGAATTCAACTTATACCCTGAACACATTACAGTGGAGCGGTAACTCTTTAACAACTGTTCCAAACAACCTGGTGGACCCTGCTTTACAAGGTGCTACCAACGTTGAAAAAGAACTGGGTATTGAATTACGTTTCCTGAAAAACAGGTTCGGATTCAACGTTACTTACTGGGACAGGACAAACAAAGATTTTCCATTTAACTTAAGTGTTCCTCAACAAACTGGTTATTCAGTGATTTCAAGGAACGTTGGTGAAATTGCTAAAAAAGGATGGGATGTTACAGCTTTCGCAAGGCCACTGCAAATGAAAAACCTGGAATGGGAAATCAATGCAGCATGGGGTTATATCGTGAAAAACGAAGTTGTTAGGATTTTCCCTGGCATCGACAGGTTTGCAGTTTCAACAGGTGCATTCTCTGGTTCTTCATCAGCTTATACAGTTAACCAGGTGGGTATGCCATGGGGCCAGATGTTTGGTAAAGGCATCAAAAAGATCAATGGTCAGCCTGTGTTAAACAGCGCTGGTTTATTTGTAGCTGAAAATGATGTTAACTACGGCAGTGTACTTCCTCAGTATACTGGCGGTGTTCAAAATACATTCACACTGTTCAAAAACTTTACAGTTAATGTGAATATCGACTACCAGTGGGGTGGTAAATTCTTCTCTTTGTCTGATTTCTGGGGAACTTTCTCTGGTTTGACTGCACGTACAGCTGCCTTGAATGACAAAGGAAACTCTGTAAGGGATAAAGTTGAAGATGGTGGTGGTGTACACGTATTTGGTGTGGATGCAACTGGCAAGGCCGTTGACAAATATGTAGACGCACAAACTTACTTCCACCAGTTCAGGAACAACAGTATTTCTGAAAACAGTGTTTATGATCTCACATTTGTAAAATTAAGAGAGCTTAGTGTTGGTTACAGGTTGCCTGTAGACAAACTCGGAATCGGCAAATATGTTAAGAATGCAGTATTCTCTGTTATCTCACGTAACCCATGGTTAATTTACACCAAGGTGAAAGGTTTCGATCCATCTGAAATCAGCAGTGTATATGGTGAAGATGGTCAGTTGCCAGGTACAAGGTCATTGGGTGTTAACCTTAAAATTGGTTTCTAATTAATTAGCAAACATTAAACTTTTAAAAAATGAAATACAACTCATATAAAAAATCCCTGTTGGTTCCTGCCTTAGCTGCAGCCATACTGATGGGAGGTTGTGCCAAAATCGATGATTTTGGTAACACCAATGAAAACCCAAATGGTATAACGCAGCCGATCACTTCCGCATTATTAACGAATGTGGAATCACAAATCGGAGGATTTGCTGCAAATACCAGGAAAGTAACATACGCACAGTATGTTTCTGAAAGTCAGTACACTGATGTTTCCCTTTATTCTTTACCACAGGTAGAAATGGGAGGAACTTATTCTGGTTTGTTAAATGATCTTCAGGTAATTATTAATTACAATTCAGACCCTAAAACTGCAGGTACTGCTGCTGGAAGTGGTTCAAATGCCAATCAGATTGCAATTGCCAAAATCCTGAAAGGTTATGTCTTTTGGATAATGACTGATAACTGGGGAGATATTCCTTACTCACAGGCATTGTTAGGTGCATCGAACCTGACTCCAAAATTCGACAAGCAGGAAGATATTTACTTCGGCGTGATGAATGATATAAAATCAGCTGTAGCTGGTTTTGATAATGCTGCTTCAGTTAGTGGAGACATCGTTTATCCAGGTGCTGCCGGTGCTGCTCAGTGGAAGAAACTGGGTAATACAATTCGCATGCTGATGGCAATGCGCTTAACTAAAAAGTATCCAAATGCCGGTGATAAAGCCGCTTTACAATTTGCCGATGCTTATAGCAATGCAGCTGGTTATATTTCTACCAACGCCGACAATTTCAAAATTGCATACCCGGGCGGAAGCTTTAAAAACAACTGGTATGCCACTTACGAATCAAGGGATGACTATGCTGTTAGTAAAACAACATTTGATATCCTGAATGGTTTGGGAGATGGAAGGCAATCAGCATTCGGAACATCTTCAATTGGATTTCCTTATGGTTTAACACGTGACCTGGCAGTTCAATTTGCTGGTAGTGTTGGTAATGCACATGCAAGGGTACTTGCTACATCTAAGCGTACAGAATCTTCTCCGGTAGTGGTGATCAATGCAGCTTCTGCATTGTTGGCCAAGGCTGAAGCGATTGAACGCGGTTGGATATCTGGTACAACTGCTGATGCACAGGCCGCTTATGAAGCTGGTATTACAGCATCTTATGCAGAATGGGGTGTTTCTGTACCTGCCGGTTATTTCACTGGTCTGGCTGATTATAATGCGGGTGCTGGTGTTAGTACAAATGTAGGTGCTGGTGCTGCTCCTTATGATAACTTCAGGGCTGCTGACAATAATGTTCAGGATGCTAAAACAACTACTAAATTGCAAAGGATTGCTTTGCAGCGCTGGATTGCATCTTATCCTAACGGACATGAAGGTTGGGCTGAATGGAGAAGAACAGGGGTGCCTAATTTGAAGAAAACCCGCTTTGCTACTGGCGAAATGGTAAGAAGGTATGTTTACGGTGTAAACGACTACAGCTTACTGAACGCACAGGTTAAAGCTGCTGTTGCACTCTTACCGGGTGGAGCTGATAAGCAGGAAGCCAAAACCTGGTGGGATCAATAAACCAACACTAACACTACTAATAATTGAAAAATTATAACATTATGAAATTAATAACCAAAAACTACTATAATGCAATAGTTCCGGCCTTACTTTTTTCGGTACTGTTTACCGGTTGCGAAAAAATTAAGGAAGTGGAACCATTAGCTGATAAAGGTCAAAAAATCATCTCCTTCCAAAACTATGGTGGCGTTGGAGAGAACTTCGGTAACTCGGGTCTGGCTTTCAGCCCGAGCAGCACTTCAGAAATCGTTGACCTGAACCTGTTATACTCAACTGATAATGTATCTACTGGTGATATTGAACTAACTGTTGGTGCAGATCTTTCTGTTGTTACAGCATATAATGCTACGCAAACAGATCCGCTGAAAAAATACCTGCCGTTAAATTCTTCCGCCTATATCTTCCCTGATCAGACGGTTAAAATCAAAGCAGGGCAGACAATTTCTGAAACGTTCCATATTGAATTTAACCCCAGCCAGATCGACGGTTCTAAAAACTTTATGATTCCGCTGGTAATTAAAAGCATCAAAGGTGCACCGGCTGGCGTAAAAGCGGCTCCTGGTACTGGTACTGCTTATTTCCACTTTATTGGTAACCCACTGGCAGGTACATATAACCTTACCACCGGTGCCCGATATAACTGTGGTGTTACGGGTGATCAGGGCTGGGCTCCGCAAACTGGTTGGGCTTACCCCGCTGCGTTAACCATTCCGGGTACTTTTACAACGGCTGCAATTCCTTCCTCAAAATTCCTTGCCCCTGTTACGCCAACAGTTACGACTGTTTATGTGGCTAACCTGGGAGCAGGTACTGACAGGGATTATTTCTTCACTGTTGACCCAAGTGTTACCAGCATTACAAATATCCAGGTGGACCTGACTGCGTCTTTTGCGAATGGTATTTCTAATATCCGCTGGTTCCAGAAAACATATGACCCAACCAATAAGCGTTTCATCTTATTGTGGACGTATAATAACCTGGCAGGTGGTGCAGGTAATGACAGGATCGTTTATGAAGTACTGACCAAACCATGATGATTTAGTTTCAATACTTATAAAAATAAAGGGCTTCAATTTGAAGCCCTTTATTTTTATCTTTACAAAAAAAGATGAGTAATAATCCAGAACAACCCAACCAGCTCAATATAGAAATTTCAGAAGAAATTTCTGAAGGTGAATATGCCAACCTTGCTATTATTACACACAGCCACGCTGAGTTTGTAATTGATTTTGTGAATGTAATGCCCGGCACACCGAAGAGCAAGGTTAAAAGCCGTATTATTCTTACTCCCTTTCATGCCAAACGTTTTATGAAAGCCCTGGTGGACAATGTGAAAAAATTTGAAACTGCGAACGGCACCATACAGGATATGGAAGCTGTGGAGATTCCGTTTAATTTTGGCGGCCCGGCAGCACAGGCCTAACGGGTTTACAGCAGTCCTTCGTCCGCAAAACTGTAATGCCCTTCTTCGCTAACGATAATATGATCCAGCACCCTGATATCAAAATAGCGGGCTGCTTCTTTTATCTTGAGTGTAATTTCTTCATCAGCCCGGCTGGGTTTTAGATTTCCGGATGGATGATTATGGCATAGAACAAGTGATACCGCATCTTCTTCCAGTGCTTTTCTTAAAATGATCCTTGGGTCGGCAACAGTACCGGTTATGCCGCCACGGCTGATGATTTCGAAATGATTTATTTTATTACTGCGGTTTAGAAATAAAACAGCAAACACCTCATACCTGTAATCTTTGAGCAATGGTTTGAGATAGGCTGCAATATCAATACTGGTGCGTATCATCGGCTTTTCAAGCGTAGAAGCCGATTGCCGTCTTCGGCCCAGTTCAAGAGCTGCTGTTATTGTAATTGCCTTTGCAATACCAATTCCTTTTACCTGTTGAAGTTCACTGAGAGAAAGTTTCCCCAGCTCAACAAGATTATCCTGGCCGAGCCGCAAAATTTCTTTGGCAAGATCTACTGCACTTTTTTGTTTGTTGCCGTTGTTGATCAGGATTGCCAGAAGTTCTGAATTACTCAATGCCGCACTCCCCTTATTGTACAGTTTTTCACGGGGCCGGTCATCTTCAGCCCAATTTTTAATGGATGTGGAAGGCTTGTTGATAGTTTTCATAAAATCAAATTAAATTCATCTCCAACTAAGCGATACTTTTGCTGCATCTTCATCCTCATTCCAAAAGCTCAATTTTATCGCAATGACTGCTGCAAAAATATTCTCTGGAACCGGTTCTCAATACCTTGCGGAGAAAATAGCACAAAAATTTGGTGAACCCCTCGGTAAAGTCAGTATCCAGCGCTTCAGCGACGGGGAAATCTATGTCGAATTCCAGGAAAGCATCCGGGGGCAATTCGTGTTCCTTGTTCAAAGTACCTATGCACCTTCAGATAACCTGATGGAGCTATTATTAATGATTGATGCAGCGAAAAGGGCATCTGCATACAAAGTGATTGCAGTAATACCATACTATGGTTTTGCAAGGCAGGACAGAAAGGACCGGCCGCGGGTGGCCATTGGCTCCAAACTGGTAGCAAATATGTTAACTGCAGCTGGCGCTGACAGGGTAATTACGATGGACCTGCACGCACCCCAGATCCAGGGTTATTTTGATATACCAGTTGATCACCTGGATTCATCAGCAGTATTCATTCCGTATATTGAAAAACTGAATTTGCCCAACCTCACATTTGCGGCACCGGATGTGGGCAGTGCAAACCGTATACGGGAAATCGCCTCCTATTTTGAATGCGAAATGGTAATATGTGATAAGCACCGTAAAAGGGCTAATGAAATTGCAAGCATGGTTGTGATAGGCGATGTTACCGACCGCGATGTGGTTTTGGTGGACGATATTTGCGATACCGGCGGAACACTTTGTAAAAGCGCAGCCCTTTTAAAAGAGAAAGGAGCCAGGAGCGTAAGGGCATTTTGCACGCATCCTGTGTTGAGCGGGAAGGCTTATGATAACATTAATAACAGTGTTATGGAGGAGTTGGTGGTTTGTGATACAATTCCATTGAAGGGGCAATCAGATAAAATCAGGGTAGCGTCTACAAGCGAATTATTTGCAATTGCCATACGTAATGCTTTTGAAAATAAAAGCATTAACAGTCTTTTTATGCGAAGCAGGATGGCTAACAAAAAATAATTTCTTAAAAGAATCTTTTTTGGGGTATAATTTTGCCAGTAGCGGTAAAATTATACCCTTTTCCTTTTATTTACTCCCCTGAAAAGCCTACCTTTGCGCCTCACAAAAAATAAATAAAATGAAGACAATTACAATCGAAGGACAACTGAGGACCGAAAGCGGAAAAAAAGCCACCCGCCAACTTCGCTCTCAGGATCTGGTGCCAGGTGTAATTTACGGTGGTAAAAAAGAGATTAATTTCTCTGCTCCGGCTCCAGCATTTAAAAACATCGTTTACACATCAGAATTTATGGTGGCCGAAGTTAAAGTAGACGGCAACAGCTACCGCTGCATTCTTAAAGACCTGCAGTTTGACAAAGTGTCTGATGCGCTGATTCACGTAGATTTTCTTGAACTGGTTGACGACAAAAAGGTGATTGCAACTTTGCCAGTTAAATTTACCGGAACTCCTGCGGGTGTAAAAGCCGGCGGTAAGCTGGTTACTAAAATGAAAACCCTGAAGGTAAAAGGCTATCCAAAATACCTCAAAGAGAACATTGAAGTGGATATCACTAACCTCGAACTGAACGGTAATATCAGGGTAGAAGATGTTAAGACTGATAACCTCGAAATTATGAACTCTCCGCGTATTCCGATGGCATCTGTAACGATGACCCGTCAGCTGAAACAGGAAGAAGCTGCTGCACCTAAAGCTGCTGCTCCTGCTGCTGCACCTAAAGCTGCTGCTCCTGCTGCAAAAAAATAAGCGAATACGTAAAATAATACCAAGCCTCCTGCCAAAACAGGAGGCTTTTTAGTGAATACCAGTCATAATATTAATAGATGCTAAAAAACTGCAACCATTAAACTTTAATTACCTTTGCGCTCTTAAATAATTCTATTATGGGAATGGACAGGAATACGGTCATTGGTTTTGTGCTGATAGCAGTGCTGTTGTTTGGAATGCTGTACATGAACAGCAGGAGCAGCCAGGCATTGCAGGAGCAAAAGAAGCGGGAAGCTGACTCAATTGCAGCGCTTGCAAAAAAAATAGTCGACAGCCAGGCTGTTAAAAAGGATTCAATATTAGACGACTCTCTTAAAAACACAAAAACACAAATGGCTGCAGGTGGACTGAAACTTGCCCCGGCCGAAGAAGAAATTTCCATTACGAATAATGTTGCTAAAATCGTTTTTACAAATAAGGGAGCACAGCCCAAATACATTGAGCTGAAGAATTTTAAAATGCCGGATGGCAAACCAGTTGTTTTACTGAATGGTAATTTTAATAAACTGGGATATGATTTTAACAATCCTGCGGGTAACGGCACACTCAAAACCACTGATCTGAATTTTATCCGGTCAGCTAAGACTGATAGCCCGGATAAAAGCCAGACAATTGCCTTCAGTATACAGGATTCAGCCGGGAATAATCTTGTAACTCATCAATATGTTATTAAGCCTGATGAATACATGATAGACTTTACAGTGACGCTGAACGGAGCCGATAAACTGTCAACGGGCGGTACCATCAACCTGCTTTGGAAAAATGAAATTCCTCAGGCAGAAAAGAATATCACTTATGAAAAGCAACAGGCGCATGTGTGCTATGTGGAAAACGGTAAATATGATTTTACCACACTGGGACAAGGCGGGAATGAAAAATTCGAAAAACCTGTAGACTGGCTGGCAGTAAATCCGCAGTTTTTTGTCAGCACACTCGTTGCAAAAAACAAATTCCAAAATGGAGAAGTGAGCTGGGTGAACCCTGCAGATTCTTTAAAGCTGGTGGCACAAACAACTGCAAATCTCAGGGTACAGGTCCCTTCAAATGGCGTCATTCCAATGCAATTATATTATGGTCCCAATGATTATAATATTTTGGATAAGTACGGTAATAACATGCACCAGATCGTTACATATGGAAGCGGGCCATTTTCATTTGTAAAATACATTAACCGTCACTTCCTCCTTCCAATCTGGGATTTCATCCGCAAATATGTTTCCAGTTATGGAATTGTAATCCTGCTTTTAACACTTATTATCCGGCTCATTACTTCTCCAATTTTATATAAAAGCTATTTGAGCGGTGCTAAAATGAAAGTGCTTAAGCCTGATGTAGATGCGCTAAAAGCGAGGCTGACAGATAAAAATGGCACGCTTGATCAGCAGGCCTTCAGTATGGAGCAAATGAAACTATGGAAAAGCGCAGGTGTAAGTCCGCTTGGTGGCTGTATACCGGCTCTTCTCCAGATACCTATATTTATGTCGCTATACTATTTTTTCCAGGCAAATATTTCTCTCCGCGGTGAAAGCTTTTTGTGGGCCAAAGATCTTGCCTCTTATGATTCTGTTTTTCAGCTGCCTTTTAACATTCCTTTTTATGGAGATCACGTAAGTCTTTTTACGCTTACAGCCACTATAACGAGCCTGCTTATTTCTTTGTACAGTATGAGCAACATGCAGGATAACAGCAATCCTGTAATGAAATACATGCCTTATATTTTCCCGGTGCTGTTACTAGGGGTATTTAATAACCTGCCATCGGCATTAACATGGTATTATACAGTGTCAAACACCATTACATTGCTTTTGCAGATTGTTATACAGAAATATATCATTGATCATGATAAGATACTGGCGCAAATTGCAGAAAACAGGAAAAAACCTGTAAAACAAAGCAAGCTGCAGGAGCGCATCCAGGCGATGCAGGAGCAGCAAAAAAAGCTGCAGGAAATGAAAAATAAGAATAACAAAAGTTAAATAAATCGTTAAAGAAAAAGACCAGCAACCCTTTTATGGGGTTGCTGGTCTTTTTTATTGATAGCAACAGGCTTTGGCATGGGATTTTATTATCTTTATTAAAACGAATAAAATGAAAAAGATGAAAGCAGCAGTTTGGTTGATAGTATTATTATCAGGTGCTGTGTTTTCCTATGGTCAAAAAACTGTATCGGAAGGGACACTAGTTTACGATATAGTAATACAGTCCGGAAATAAAGATCCGCAAATGGCTGATGCGTTAGACGGAGGAACAGTTACGATTTATATCAAAGGAGGACAGAGCAGGTCTGATATGGCCAGTGCCCTTGGTAAGGAAACAACCATACATGATTCCAAAACAGGCAATGCTGTAATTCTGAAAGAATATAGCGGGCAAAAGCTGATGATTACCCTTACAAAAGAAAACTGGGCACAAAAAAACAAGACATACAGTGATATAACTTTTGAGCCGACGGATGAAACTAAGACCATTGCAGGTTATGTATGTAAAAAAGCAGTTGCAAAACTGCCTTCAGGCAAAACATTCCAGGTGTATTATACACCCGATCTCAATCTGAGTAATAAGGAGTATAATGCCACATTTAAAAACTTGCCGGGCATCGCGCTTGAGTATGAATATGAAACCAGTGCGATGAAATACAGGTATACACTTTCAAAAATAAGTTTTGAACCTGTACCTGTATCAAAATTCGATTTCCCAAAATCGGGTTACAGGGTAATGACGTATGAAGAGAACCAGCAAATGCGTAAGGGAAACCAGTAAAAAATGAGCATTAAAAAAAAACTCCCCTAAAGAGAGTTTTTTTAATGAGGTCTGATAATAAGTTTCATTCCCGTATAGCCTTGCTTTATTTCAGGAATTAATACCTTTTGCTTATATGGAATGATATAGGTGGTATTACCTTTTTGGTATGTCAGCAAAGAATTTTTAAGCATACTGTTTCCCGCATTTTGCTGATTTACCAGCATGCATCCGGTATACTTTAATCCATTGCGAAGGTTTAAGGAAAGTGAATTTCTTAAAGTTGAAGGGGTACTGATATTTAAAGTAACCCTGTTGGTGACAGTTTTACTTTTTTTACCAATGCCTCGGTCAGCCATAGCACTGATCGCTGTACCAAAAAGTACAAATGCGATCAGCAGAATCCTGGTTGTTTTAATCATTGGTTGAATAGTTTACGATACAAATATATTGAAAAAAGCCCGGTAATTCCATCCCGTTCATCCTTTCTTTTTGCACATATTTAACGTTTTGGTTGAAAAAAGGTTACAAAAATTTGTAAAATCATAAGAAAGGGGTAATTTACAATAACTTATACCTCATGAGTAAAAATCCTTACCGCCAGGACCGGGATGAAATGCAGGAACTCCTCCAGCAATTTGAGAACCTGAAGGCCGGACTTGCCAACTCTTTTATTGAAGAAGAATCATTTGAACGGATTATTGATTATTATGATGAGAAAGAGCAGTTGCAAACTGCTCTTGAAGCTGCGGAATACGCTGTTAATCAATATCCATACTCCTCCAGCCTGATGTTAAAAAAAGCGGATTTACTGATAGCTATGAAGCAGTATAAAGAGGCGCTTGAAATTCTGGAACAGGCCGAAATCCTTGACAGTAATGACACTAATTTGTACATATTAAAAACAGATGCTTACCTGGCTTTGGATCAGCAGGAAAAAGCGGCCGCTTTACTAGAGGCGGCTATACAGGATTTTGCAGGAGAAGAAAAAATTGATTTACTATTCGAGCTGGCTGATGTGTATGATGATTATGAGGATTTTCAAAAAGTATTCGACTGTCTTAAAACCATCCTAGAACACGAGCCTACCAATGAGGAGGCACTCTATAAAATTTGTTTCTGGACAGATTTTACAGGCAGAAATGAAGAGGGAATCCGCCTGCATCAGCGTATCATTGAGGAGTATCCCTATAATGAACTTGCCTGGTTTAACCTTGGTGCAGCTTACCAGGGATTAAAACTGTATGAAAAGGCCATTGACGCTTATCAATACGCAGTTGCCATCGACGAAAAATTTGATTATGCCCTTCGCAACATGGGAGACGCTTATATTCGGCTGCGTAAATACCGGGAAGCTATTGAAGTGCTGGAAAAGGTACTGGAGCTTGCCAGGCCTGAAGAAGTGATTTATGAAGCGATTGGTCATTGCTACGATAAAATGCAGAACTATGCACAGGCCCGGTTCCATTATAAAAAAGCATCTCATCTTAGCCAGGATGACAGCCAGCTGATTTTCAAAATTGCCTGTACCTACATGAATGAGGCTAATTGGACCAGCGCTATCAAATCCCTGGAAACTGCCCTTAAAATGCATAAAATGCAACCCGAATATAACCTTGCCATGGGACAATGCTATATGCAAATGGGTAAACTGGAGGATGCCGTATCATATCTTGGAAATGTGGTAAGAACCAGGCCCAAGAATAGTAATGGCTGGATGGAATTGCTAAAATGCCTCTATATGGCCGAATTATGGGAAGACGGGCTGGAATATGCCTCTTTTGCCTACGAACAAACTGACCATAAACCTGTATTCCTCTTTTATAAAGCCGCAATTTTACTGGAGTGCGGTAAATCCAAGGAAGCTATATTGCAACTCGAAGAGGGGATGCTTCAAAATCCCAAACTGGTAAAGAAACTGATAGAATTAAATCCCGCAATATTACAAAACCAGCAGGTGGTGGATGTTATTGCCAGGTTCAAAAAAAAGCGCTCCATTTAACTGGCCAGACAGACTGATTACTCTCATTAACAGATTGATTGCCTGATAGCAAATTGTTTTTACCTTTGCGCCACTTAAAATAACAGGCATGAATTATAACCTCTCTCAAATTCCGGCAAGAACTGTAAGACCCCGTACTAATGGTATAACCATGGTTATGGACAAAGGGCTCAGTGTTGAAGAAGCAAAGAATTTTATGAGTGTCTCTTACCCGCATGTGGATATTATCAAATTGGGCTTCGGAACTTCTTTTGTAACCCCAACCTTGCGTGAGAAGCTTGAAGTGTATCGTTCTTATGACATACCTGTTTATTTTGGTGGTACCCTTTTTGAAGCGTTCCTTATCAGGAACCAGTTTGATGATTATATCAATGTATGTAAAGAGTTTGGAATTACACATATGGAAGTAAGTGATGGTTCAATCACTATTCCCCATGCCGAAAAATGCGGTTATATTGAAAAACTGACTAAATACGGCACTGTATTAAGTGAAGTGGGCAGTAAAGATGCTGCTCATATTATCCCTCCCTACAAATGGATTGAGCTTATGAAAGCGGAACTGGCCGCAGGATCGTCTTATGTAATTGCAGAAGCCAGGGAAGCCGGTAATGTGGGTATCTACCGCGGTACCGGTGAAGTAAGGGAAGGGCTGGTTCAGGAAATTCTTACGCAAATACCAGAAGAGAAAATCCTTTGGGAAGCTCCGCAGAAAGCACAGCAACTGTATTTCCTTGAACTGATCGGGTGTAATGTTAATCTTGGGAATATTGCTCCCAACGAAGTAATACCCCTAGAAACCATGCGTATCGGACTGCGGGGAGATACTTTTCATCTTTACCTTGATAAAAAATAATGCCTGATGAAGGTATATGGTATCATCGGCTTCCCGCTGGGGCATTCCTTTTCCCAAAAGTATTTTACCGCTAAATTCATTCGTGAGGGTATTGAAAATTGCCGGTACGATGTTTTTCCACTTCAAGATATTGCTGATTTTCCTGCATTGTTAAAGGCAAACCCGGCTTTGTGCGGACTGAATGTTACCATACCCCATAAACAAAGTGTTATTCCTTACCTGGATGATATCACCAATCTGCCAAAAGATATCTCAGCGTGTAACTGTATTAAGATTAACCGGGGCAAATTATCAGGTTTTAATACGGATATTATTGGTTTTGAAAAATCATTAACCCCGCTCCTGAAACAGTATCATAACAAAGCACTGATATTAGGAAATGGCGGGGCTGCTGAGGCTGTAAAATTTGTTCTCATGAAGCTGGGCATTGCGTTTAAAGTGGTAAGCCGAACATTGCATAACGATTCTCACCTGACATATGACAACCTTAACCGGCAGATACTGGATGAGCACTTACTTATTATCAACACTACTCCCTTAGGCACATACCCGGATGTTAATTACTTCCCGGAAATACCATACGAGTATGTATCCAGCCGTCATTATCTGTTCGACCTCGTGTATAATCCGGAAAAAACAATTTTTTTGCAAAAGGGAGCGGAGAGAGGCGCTTTAATACAGAACGGGTATGACATGCTTTTGATACAAGCTGAGGCAGGCTGGGATATATGGAACAGCTAAATATCTTCAGTTTGACCCGATAACAGCTGTTTTAACCTTTCGTGCATGACTGCTACTTTTTTTGCATCGTAATTATAGCAAACCATGCCCGTTTTCGCATAGGCTAGAATTGTATTTATGTTGTTTCTGCAGGCAGACAATGTATAATAAATTTCAAAAGAAACTTTGGTGATTTCTCCCGTATGGAGCTTTACATTTATAATGTCTCCATAAAACCCTTCAGCTTTAAATTCCACAACCAGATCTGCCAGTATAAGCCCTGTTCCTTCTATATCAAGCTCGGTGTACTGATACTGTTTTAACCATTGCATCCTGGCTTCATGAATAATGCTTACAAAAGAATCGTTGCCAAGGTGGTTGCCATAATTAATGTCGGCTATTCTTACGGGAATACTGGCACTGTACAAGCAATGCTCCGGTACAGTTAATTTTATTCTGGCCATTGACCAAAGTTATCGGAATATCAGAAACGAACAGGATCTGTTTACGTCATTTCTTTTCTTCGAGGATATTACTCAGTTCGATAATGTCCATGAAATTTGTGATGGAAGGGGCTACAGCGTTATTGATCATTCGTTCTCTCCATTCCGCAAAAATGGCTCTCCATTTGGCGCTTTCCTCAATGATAAGGTCAATATTTTCTTTCTGTTTTGGGTCTTTCTCCGTTAACAAGCGGATGTAGTTTGAGAGTTTTACGGATATCCTTACCTGCTCTCCATCAGGCCCTGCAGTTACAACATAACCACTGTTTGCATTCATGGCTGAAATGTCTTGTGGTGTTTCGCCTGAGATGGCCTGTAGTTTGTCTGGGTTTCCCTGCGCCGGATCCAGCACCAGGCTGAAATCCGCCTCATCTTGCACATACTGCACATTCCTTGAATGATTGGTTTGACCCGTGGTATTTTGCGAAGTAGCCGCGATGGATTTTGGTTGTGCGGGAAAGGAAACGGAACTGTTGCCAGTAATATTGTTTTGTTCTGCCGGTTTAATCGGTGACTTTGGCTGTGCTGAAGCTGTTGATTCAGGAGTACCGGGTTTGCTGTCAGGGCTGATAAGCCATATACCAAGACTGATTACTGCAAGCAGGATTACACCGGCAGCAATTCTCAGGTAAGGCAGCTGTATTCTTCTTCCCTGAGGTTGTAAAGGTAAAACCCTTGCAGTATCTTTTTCCAGTGCAGCAACTATATTGGGCCAGGCTCCGTCAGGCGCATTGATCTCGTACTCATAAACCTTTACCGGAAAGGAATCCTGGGTTTCACCGGAAGCATCCAGCAGCGCAAAAATATTTTTTTGAGCAGATTCGGGCGGAATTGATTCAAATGCAGCAAGTTTACCGGCAAAACCTGCGGGAGCATCCAGCATGCTGGTAATATTATTCCAGGCATCTCCAGGAGGAGTTGCTTCATGCTGCCGGATTTTATGTTGCCAGTTACTGTTCATGATGATTTTCAGTTCAGGTCTTGTGCTGTTTGATTCAGTTTTTCTTCCACCATTTTTTTCAAAACACCTTTCGCCCTGGCCAATTGGGATTTGCTGGTCCCTTCACTGATGCCTAATATATCGCCAATGTCTTTATGTGAATAGCCTTCTATTACGTACATATTAAATACCTGGCGGTAACCGGGGCTTAATTCCTGTATCATGGTTATAATATCTTTCTCGGCAAGGTTGTCTAATGCAGTTAACGAAGGATCTTCAATGGTTATTTCATTGGTATCTGTTACCTGGTAATTCTTTACCGATCTTCTAAAGTGTTCAATGGAGGTATTTACAAAAATCCGCCGTATCCATCCTTCAAATGAGCCGTCGCCCCTGAACTTGCTGATATTTTTAAAAACTTTTACAAATCCATCCTGCAGCAAATCCTGGGCGTCATCCGAATTCTTACTGTACCTGAGGCATACGGCATACATCTTTGATGAAAACCGCTGGTAAAGCATTTCCTGCATTTTGCGGTCCTGATCAAGGCAGCCTTTTATTAAGTCGCTTTCAGATATGTTTTGGTTGCTTCCTGATATCAAGGTTCCTGGTGGTTTAATGGTTATTGATGCTGCTGCCGTAAAAAATCAATCAGCTGCTGAACCGCTTTTTTGCGATGACTGAAAGCCGATTTTTCCTCCATGCTCATTTCTGCAAAAGTCTTTTCACTTCCGTCGGGAATAAAGACGGGATCATATCCAAAACCGTTGTCTCCTTTGCGCTCATTGATAATTGTTCCGGCACAAATGCCTTCAAATAAAAACTCTTTTTCATTCATTAACAGGGATATCACTGTGCGAAACCGGGCTTTTTTATTATCGTAAGGCCGGAGCTCAAGCAGCAATTTATCAATATTAGCATCAAAAGACCTGTTTTCACCGGCATAGCGGGCACTTTTCACCCCCGGAGCTCCATTTAATGCTTCCACTTCCAGGCCCGTATCTTCACTAAAGCAGTTTTTCCCGGTAAGCCTGTAAATGGTACCCGATTTTTCGGATGCATTTGCTTCCAGTGTATCATGCGGCTCAGGAATATCAATATCGATGCCCGCCTCTTTTAATGTAATAATATTAAAGCTGCCACCCAATACCAGCCTGATCTCATCTGTTTTATGCTGGTTATTGGTAGCGAATATCAGTGTGTCCATAAATTTTTTTTCTCAGCCAAGATTAAAAACCTGTTTGAGGCTGTTCCACAATTTTGTTTTTTCTGCTTTGTCCTGTTGCAGGTTTTGCAGGTCAGGCGCAGCCAGGTATACCTGGTTATTGAATTTTTGTAACTGGTAATAGGGAAACTGCATTGGAAGCTGTAACTGGCCCGGCTGTATACCAAAAAGCAAAACGGTTACAGCATGAAATTGTTCCTGGACATCCCTGTAACTGAAATTATTTTTAGCAGCGTTTATCAATGCAACATCAGCCATGGAAAGTTTGCAGGCTGATAAAATGCCGAGTAAAAAATTAAGCAGTTCATCCGAAAGGTAAAGTGCGTCTTTATCGTTCACCGCAATGCAGATGCTTTTCTGGTTATTTCCCAAAAAAGGCAAAGCTCCGCTGTCTGTTGACTCCATTGATTCATGTTGATTGTTGTTTAAGTCAACCAGCGAATTCTTATACAAATCCTGTAATACAATTGCAGGCAGATGAATATTGTCTAAACTCATAAAATCATGATTATTGCCCTGTTTTTTTCGTTTCTTTGCTGTAAAAATAATCAATTATGATTGCCGCAGCAGATATAAGAATAACAAGAACCTCCAACAGTAAATTAACGGGGCTTGATATCGAAAATCTTCCTTTTGGAAAATACTTCACGGATCATATGCTGGAGGCCGATTTTGAAAACGGCGAATGGAAAAATGTTGAAATTAAACCCTACCAGCCACTCGCCCTGGCACCTTCACTGGCAGCATTACATTATGGCCAGGCAATTTTCGAAGGGATCAAAGCTTATAAAAATGACCAGGGAGAAGCTTTTATCTTCCGCCCCTATGATAATTTCAAACGCTTTAATATTTCTGCCGAAAGAATGGCCATGCCCGAAGTGCCCGAAGAAATTTTTATGGAGGGAATGCGCCTGCTGATAGAAATTGATAAGGAATGGATACCGCATCATGCAGACCATTCACTGTATATCCGTCCTTTTATGTTCAGCAGCGACGAAATGATAGGAGTGAGGCCCAGCGAGAAATACAAATTCCTGATTATATTAAGTCCCACTGGTCCTTATTATGCCGCCCCCATGCGCATTAATGTGGAAGAGCATTATGTAAGGGCGGTACCAGGCGGTATTGGTTTTGCAAAAGCCGCCGGTAATTATGGTGCGGCCATGTACCCCACAGCTGCCGCCCGGAAGGCCGGGTACGACCAGGTATTGTGGATGGATGCCATTGAACACAAATATGTACAGGAATGCGGAACCATGAATGTATTTTTTGTAATAGGTAATACGGCCGTAACGCCCGACCTGAACTCTGGCACCATACTCGCCGGCGTAACACGTGATAGTGTGGTTACCATTTTAAATGAGATCGGCTATAAAGTGGAGGAGCGGCCCATAAGCATTGATGAAATAATGAATGCTTACAAGTCTGGGAACCTCAAAGAGGTTTTCGGAACAGGGACCGCGGCCACGATTTCAATGATTAAAGAGCTGAAATACAAAGACTTCTTAATGAAATTTGATATTGATAAGTGGACTGCCTGCCCGGAAGTGAAGTTGAGAATGGATGGGATTAAATATGGAACAGCGCCAGATACGCATGGCTGGATGTATAAGATTTAGGTCTGTAACAGGTGAAAAAACTGTTGAAGCCGCCCTCAATTTGGGCGGCTTTTTTAATAAATGTTGATAAAAACGGATTTTTTTCTCCTTTAAGTTTTCATTTTACGATGAGAATACATACCTTTGCCCTCCCAAAATAAAAAGCATCATACATGCCTACAATACAACAGTTAGTAAGAAAAGGTAGAGAAATCATCAAAGCTAAGAGTAAATCAAGGGCACTTGACAGCTGTCCGCAGCGTCGTGGTGTATGTACCAGGGTATATACCACCACCCCTAAAAAACCAAACTCAGCTTTGCGTAAGGTTGCGAAAGTGCGCCTGACCAACAAGATTGAGGTGATTGCCTACATCCCGGGTGAAGGTCATAACCTGCAGGAACACTCTATTGTATTGATCCGTGGCGGCAGGGTAAAAGATTTGCCAGGTGTGCGTTATCATATCGTACGCGGCAGCCTGGATACTGCTGGTGTAAAAGACCGTAAGCAGAGCCGCAGTAAATACGGTACCAAGAAAGAAAAAGCTAAAAAATAATCAGACATTATAAAACGGTTGAGTAAAGTTTTAATACTTGAAGAAATTCAGCCCAAAAATCAAAATTAAAAATGCGTAAATCACAACCCAAAAAGATACCCTTAGCACCCGATCCTAAGTTTAATGATAAACTGGTAACACGTTTTGTAAACAACCTGATGTGGGCTGGTAAAAAAAGCGGTGCTTACAATGTTTTCTACGAATCATTGGAGAAAGTGGCAAAACAAACAGGAGAGAACGGTTACGAGGTTTGGAAAAAAGCCCTGTCCAACATCACTCCAAGTGTGGAAGTGCGCAGCCGACGTATTGGTGGTGCAACTTTCCAGATTCCTTCTGAGGTACGTGCAGACAGGAAGATTTCTTTAAGTATCAAATGGATGGTTAAATACAGCCGTGAAAGAAACGGGCGCAGCATGGCCGAAAAACTGGCTAATGAAATTGTGGCAGCAAGCAAAGGCGAGGGCGCTGCATTCAAGAAGAAAGAAGATACACACCGTATGGCTGAAGCCAACAAAGCTTTCGCTCACTTCAGGGTATAACTTATCAAAAAAAATTCAAAGCCGTTCTTTTTTAGGACGGCTTTTTTATTTTCCCTAACTTTAAAACTTACACGTAAAAATCGATTGCTTCATGAACAACAGGAGAACTTTTATCAAACAGTCGGGCCTGCTCACCGCTGGTGCCTTTATTAGCCCTTCCTCATTATTAAAAAAACAAAAAAGTGTGGGTATCCAGCTGTACACCTTGCGTGAACTGGTGGGGAAAGACACAAAAGGGATTATTGAAAATATTGCCAAAGCGGGTTACAAAGAAGTGGAAATGTTCGGGCTTGATGCCGGGAATAAATTCTTTGGACTTGCACCTGTGGAATTTGCCGCAATCCTGAAAGCAAACGGTCTTTCAAGTCCCAGCGGTCATTATACCCCCGAGAAATTTTTATTCGAAAATGGCAACGGGGATGATGTAAAACGTATTTGCGGGGCATGTAATGCATTAGGTAATAAATACTTTATTATACCATGGCTGAGCCCGGAAAAAAGAAAAACTGCCGACCAGTACAAAATCCTGGCAGAGCGTATCAGCAAGGCCGCAGTGATCACGAAAGAACATGGCTTGCAGATGGCTTACCATAACCATGATTTTGAATTTGAAAATATGAACGGAGAGACTGGTTATAGTATTTTACTGAACAATACAGATAAGGGCATGGTGAAATTCGAAATGGATATTTACTGGGTTGTAAGGGCCGGATATGATCCAGTGGAATTATTTAAACAGCATCCCGGCAGGTTTCATTTGTGGCATGTTAAGGATATGAATAAGGATGACAAAACACAAAACACCGAAGTGGGTAATGGCTCAGTTGACTTTAAAACCATTTTTGCCAATGCAAAACTTGCCGGCGTAAAACACTATATGATGGAACAGGAAAATAATTATAAGCCCGACTTTTATGGCAGTATAAAAAGCAGCTGCAGTTATATTAAGTCAAACCTCTTATAAAGTAATAAGAGCCCCTTTCAAGGGGTTTTTTTATGTAACAATTATTTTGGCTGGATAAAATCCCACAGGTTTCCGTAAAGGTCTTCAAAAACTGCAACGGTGCCGTAGATTTCCTCTTTGGGTTCACGGATAAACCTGATCTGTTTATCACACATACTCTTGTAGTCACGCCAGAAATCATCAGTATAGAGAAAGAGAAATACCCGTCCGCCTGTTTGATTGCCAATACGGCTGGCCTGTTCTTCCGATGCGGCTTTAGCAAGTAAAATATTACATGAACCATTGCCAGGAGGGGCCACTACCACCCACCTTTTTGTGTCAGTTTGCGGGGTGTCTTCAAGTAATTTGAAACCCAGTTGCCGTGTGTAAAATAAAATCGCTTCATCATAATCTTTTACCACAATTGCAATCAGTGCCAGGTGCTGGTTCATAATAACGCTTTAGTTGTGCATGAAAAAAGTCTCATTGCAAAATGAGACTTTTTTATAAATATCTGTTGTCTTTTATTTTCTTGATTCAGCCATATCGGGAATTGCGTCAACCTTGTATGCACCTTCATCCAGCTTTTTCTTTGTTTCACTGAATGCGGTAAGGGTTAATTCAATATCCTCATCCGTATGCACGGCCGAAGGGATCAGGCGATAAATAATATGTCCTTTTGGAATAACTGGATACACAACAATGGATGCAAAAATGCTGTAATTTTCCCTGAGGTCCATCGCCATGGCCGTGGCTTCTTCCACACCGCCGGTCATGTAAACAGGTGTAACCACACTGTCTGTTTTACCAATATCAAAGCCCCTTTCTTTTAAACCTTTTTGCAGTTTCATGGCATTGCTCCAGAGTTTTTCTTTTAACTCAGGATGGTTCCTTAATAATTCAAGGCGTTTCAGGTTGCCCACCACCAGTGGCATTGGCAAACTCTTTGCAAAAATCTGTGAGCGGATATTATAGCGGATATAATCAATGATCTTCCTGTCGCCGGCAATGAATGCACCAATTGAGGCCATTGATTTTGCAAACGTTGAAAAATACAGGTCAATCTTATCCTCAACCCCCTGTTCTTCACCGGCACCGGCACCGGTTTTACCCAGTGTTCCAAAACCATGTGCATCATCCACCAGCAGGCGGAAACTGTATTTATCTTTTAAAGCTGCAATTTCTTTTAGTTTGCCCTGGTCTCCCGCCATACCAAAAACCCCTTCCGTGATCACCAGTATGCCGCCTGCATTTTGCTTTTCAATTAAAGCGGTGGCCCTTTGTAATTGTTTTTCGCAATCTTCAAGATCGTTGTGTTTAAACACATAACGATGGCCCGGGTGAAGACGCAAACCATCAATAATACAGGCATGGCTTTCGGCATCGTATACTATCACATCATGACGGCTGCAGAGCACATCGATAATGCTCACCATTCCCTGGTAACCAAAATTGAGCAGGGCCGCATCTTCCTTCATAACAAAGGCCGCCAGTTCACTTTCGAGCTGTTCATGCAGGTTACTGTTTCCGCTCATCATACGGGCTCCCATGGGATATGCCAGTCCGTAACTGGCTGCGCCTGCCGCATCTGCCTTTCTTACTTCCGGGTGATTGGCCAGGCCTAAATAGTTGTTCAGGCTCCACACAATCACATCCTTCCCGCGGAATTTCATCCGGCTGCTGATTTCTCCTTCAAGTTTAGGAAATGCAAAATAACCATGCGCCCTTTCCCTGTGCTGTCCGATCGGTCCGTAATTCTTCAATAAACGGTCAAAAATATCTGCCATAACTGCTTATTTATTTTGGGCGCAAAAATACAGCAAATACGGCGTTAATCAAAGCCTAAAACCTGCCGGTATTACATATGAGGTAAATATGAACGGCGTGTTTCTTGCCCGTACAAAAGCACCTGAAAAACATATTCTAACCTGCATCATCATAAAATACCCGGGAAGAAAAAAGATTCCTTAACCGCACGAGCTTGATAGTCGCTTCTAAGGGAAAACAGATTTTTGGGCTTTACAAAAATGTAATATTGGCACAGTATCTTTACCAAAAATCAATTGAATGTTACGTAAGACTTTAGCCGCGATCCTGTTTGCTGGAATAACGTTCACGGCATTTTCGCAATCCTCAAAACCCAGGCTGGTTGTAGGGCTGGTCGTTGACCAGATGCGCTGGGATTATCTGTACCGTTACGAAGGGCTTTACACCAATAACGGATTTAAGCGTCTCCTGAAAGATGGATTTACAGCAGAAAATACACTGATCCCTTACCTGCCCACTTACACTGCGGTTGGGCATAGTTGCATTTATACAGGAAGCATTCCGGCCATTACAGGAATTGTGGGTAACAACTGGTACGACCCATATGCCGGAAAAGGGGTTTATTGTACAGATGATTCAACAGTAAGCACCGTGGGTAATTCTGGAAAGGCCGGAAAAATGAGCCCGGCGAACCTGTGGACAACCACGATCACAGATGAACTAAGACTGAGTAACAATTTTAAAAGCAAAGTGATTGGTATTGCATTAAAAGACCGCGGCGCTATCCTGCCTGCAGGCCATAGTGCCAATGCTGCATATTGGTATGATTCGGGGAAATGGATCACCAGTACACACTATATGAATGAGCTTCCGCAATGGGTATCGCAGTTTAACGAAAAAGATCTTGCAGGGAAATATATGGGCAGCGACTGGAATACATTGCTTCCCATTGATAAATACGACCTGAGTACCGAAGATGACAAGCCGTATGAAACCGCAATACGCGGAGAAAAAACGGTGACCTTTCCACATAAACTTTCTGCAATAGAGGCGAAGGACAAATATGAGTCTTTCCGCAACACACCTTTTGCAAACAGTTTTACATTTGATTTTGCCAAAGCCGCCATTGAAAACGAAAACCTCGGGAAAAATACCGTTACTGATTTTCTTGCGGTAAGCATTTCTTCAACTGATTATGTGGGGCATAGTTTTGGTCCCAACTCCATAGAAATTGAGGATACTTACCTGCGGCTCGACAGGGATATTGCAGATTTTCTGAATTTCCTTGATACCAGGGTTGGAAAAGGGAACTACACCCTGTTTTTATCTGCAGATCACGGTGTAGCCCATATCCCTTCTTTTTTTAAGGAACATAAAATACCGGGCGGCACTTTCGAGGACGCCGATATTTTGAAAGAACTGAATGCCCGGACGGAAGAAAAATTTGACATCAAAAAGGCTGTACAAACGGTGATGAATTACCAGGTTTACCTGAATAAGAAACTGATAAAAGAACAGGGAAAATCCATTGAAGATGTTAAAGCCTTTATTATGGGGTTGCTTAAAGAAAAAGATTTCATCATTAGTGCGGTTGACCTGGAAGAAATAGGGGAATCATCATTACCACAACCCCAAAAAGACATGATGATCAATGGCTATAATCCCAAAAGAAGCGGTGATATACAGTTTAGTTTTAAAGCCGGTTATTTTGACGGATGGACAAAGGGAACCACCCATGGCGCCTGGAATCCTTATGATGCGCATATTCCCTGTGTGTTTTTTGGCTGGGGCGTAAAGCAGGGTAAAACCTACCGAACCACCTCGATGGCCGATATTGCTCCAACATTGGCCGCATTATTAAAAATTCAAATGCCTAATGGCAATGTAGGTAAAGTAATTACAGAACTTGTCAAATAACAAAAACCCCAGCATTGCTGGGGTTTTTGTTGGGTTACTAGGATTCGAACCTAGACAGACAGAATCAAAATCTGTAGTGCTGCCGTTACACCATAACCCAATCTGAATAAACAGGGCGCAAAAATAAGGATTATGGGTGTAGCTCCCAAAGGTTTTTAAGAAAATGTTTATTCAACATACCCGCTCCACGGTATTTGAAATCAGTGATGTGTATTTTACTTTTATAAAAAATTGAAGTATGAGAAAAATTGCTTTTGCTGCATTTTTATCTTTTGCAGTGCTGGATTCCATTGCCCAGGATGCCACCACACTTTATAATGAAGGTGTAAAACTTAAAGATGCCAAAAATATCACAGAAGCACTTAATAATTTCAGGAAGGCAACGATGTTAGATCCGGATTATACCGCGGCATACTATGAAATGGGCTGGTGCCAGAATGATACCAAGGATTATACCGGTGCACTCGTATCACTGCGAAAGGCCCGGAAAAACTGGACCAGCATTCCAAAAGTATTTTTTGAACTTGGCTACGCCTTTCATAAACTTGGCCAGATTGATTCGGCGCTTGCCTGTTACAATAAATGCCTTTCACTTAAGTCCGATTATTCAAACGCATTGAAACAACTGGGTTATATTTCTTATGAAAAAGATAAGTACGATGAAGCATTATCCTACTTCTCTCAATATGAAACCGCTTCGAAAACCCCGATTACCGATTACCTGTACTGGTACAGGAAAGGTTTTATGAATAATGCGCAGAAGAATTATGATGCTGCTAAAATTGCGTTGCTGCGCTCCCTGGAAAATAAGGTGGATTATGAAAATACTTACCTGGAACTGGGCTATGCATGCAGCAGGCTGAAACAGGATAATGATGCAATAAATTATTTTAACAAGGCGAAGGACCTGAATCCCTCCAGCCATGTGGCCTATAATGGGATTGCAGAAGTGTACCGCGACAACAAAAAAGATATTGACCAGGCCATGAGCTGGTACCAAAAATCACTGTCAGTAAAAGCAGATGAACGCAAGGCCTGTTTTGGAATGGGTTATTGCCTTAACAGCAAGGGCCGGTACAGTGAGGCTTTAAACTATCTTAAAAAAGCGATTGAGAAGGAGCCCACTTATACAGCCGCATATGTTGAACTGGGTTACAGTTACTACAGAACAGGCGATAACAGCCAGGCAGAAACCAGTCTCAAAAAAGCACTGGAGCTGAATCCCAAAAATGAAAATGCCCGTTATTACCTCGGGCTCGTATACATCAGCCAGAAAAATAAATCAAAGGCACAGCAAATGGTGGATGAGCTGAAGAATTTAAACTCAAAGAATGCTGCCAGTCTACAGGATAAGGTGAATAATATGTAATGGCTATAAAAATTCAGGTCTTCTTTTAGGAAACCAACGGGTATGGTTCATGCCGTATGATAAGGCTGTTTCCTTATCCGAAATGGATGCATCTTCGCCCCTAATGCTGATTGCAGTGTTATTGCTGAAATAGTACACAGCCTGGTAAACCTTACCTGTTTTTCTTGCCTCAAACCGCAGTGTTACTTTTATGGGACGATGAGCTGAATAGTAGTACTGGTATCCAAAAACAGTATCCCGCAGTAAAAAATTGCCCGAGCAAAAAAGGAGCACATCTTCATTTTGCCGCAAATAGCAGTTTTCAGTACCTCCGGAGTGACCACAGGCCATAAGACAGTTTTTTTGCGTCAGTGTATCCGTGCTGTGGCAGATACTGTCAATTGCAGCAACAGTGAGCTGTGCACTGGCAGGGAGGTAAATGAGGCAGGCTGCCACCATTATAATTTTGCACATAAAAAAGGGTTTAAATAAGCGGATGCCTGTTTAAACCCTTTTACATAAAAGTAAGAAGCATTATCCTTTCTCTTCCCTTGCTTTCAGTTCTTTGATTTTGTCGAGTGCACCAGCCACCACATCACACATAACGGTATACAATGCCCCCGGAACCTGGTTGGCATAAATATATTCCAGCGCTTCGTTTTCATTGGCAATCGTGATGGTAGGAACAGCCGGATTCACTTTTTCAATTCCCATTTTCAGCAGGCCAATGATCTCTTCGGCTGTTCTGCCGCGTAAATTTTTATCACAGCGGATAATGATCTGGTCGAAGTATTGTGCAGAGATCTCTCCCAGTTCCATAATATCTTCATCTCTTCTGTCGCCGGTGCCGCTGATAACCCCCACTTTTGTTTTATAATCCAGCTTGCTCACAAAATCACACAGCAATTTTAAACCATGCGGGTTGTGGGCAAAATCTGCCAGGAAAGTAATGTGTTTAAAATGGAAAAAATTCAAACGCCCCGGGGTAAGTGCTTCGCCGGGCATAAAGGTTTGTAAGCCGAGTTTAATATCATCAATGGAAATATCCCGGTAAAGATAAGTGGCCATTACAGCAGGCAGGCAGTTGGCGATATTGTGCACGGCCTTTCCTTCATAGGTAAGCGGTATATCTTTGGCCGCCATCACGCGGATCTTCCAGGTACCTTTCATGATGGTGACAAAGCCATTTTCATATATCGTTGCCAGTCCGCCGCCGGCACAATGCGCTTTGATACGCGGATTGTTTTCATCCATACTGAACAGGGCGATATTGCATTTTAAATTGCCCTTCATATTATACACCAGGTCATCTTCGGCATTTAAAATGGCATAACCATGCGGAAACACGGTTTCGGGCACCACGCCCTTAACCTTGGCCATTTGTTCAACAGTATTGATTCCGCCCAGCCCGATATGATCTGCCGCAACATTTGTAACAATGGCCACATCGCAGTTGTTGAACGCCAGCCCGTTTTTCAATATACCGCCGCGTGCACATTCCAGTACGGCAAAATCAACGGTCGGATCTTTTAGTACAAAAGTTGATGAAACAGGACCAGTGCAATCACCTTTCATCATCAGCTGGTTTTGAATATAAACACCATCACTGGTGGTGTAACCTACTTTTTTGCGTGCCGTTTTTGCAATATGTGCTGTTAGTCTTGTAGTGGTGGTTTTACCATTGGTGCCGGTAACTGCTATGATTGGAATCCGTCCTTCACTGCCCCTGGGGAACAGCATGTCAATCACCGGTTCGGCCACATTACGCGGTAAACCTTCTGCAGGTTCAATATGCATGCGGAAACCGGGTGCTGCATTTACTTCCAGTATGGCCCCGCCGTTTTCATTTACAGGCGAACGCAGGTCGGTGGCCATTACATCAATACCGCAAATATCCAGCCCGATGATCCTTGCAATTCTTTCAAACATAAAAACATTGGCAGGATGCACTTCATCCGTCACATCTGTGCTGGTACCCCCGGTAGATAAATTGGCGGTGGGTTTTAGTAATACCCTTTGCCCTTCAGCAGGAATATAGTCCATGGTGATGCCTGCATCATCCAGCATCTTTTGTGTAAACTGGTCGATCGTGATCTGGGTAAGCACTTTTTCATGCCCGTACCCACGGCGTGGATCTTTATTGGTTTCTTCCACCAGCCATTGCAGGTTATGGATGCCGTCTCCCACCACGCTGGCCGGTGTACGCAGAGCTGCACAGATAAATTTGTTGTTGATCACCAGGCAACGAAAATCATAGCCGGTGATAAAACGCTCCACGATCACACTGCGGCTGTAGGCCTTGGCAGCTTCAAAAGCTTTTTGCGCCTGTTCCCGGTTAACGATATTGGTGGTATTGCCCTTGCCATGATTGCCATCAATGGGCTTTATCACAAGCGGGTAGCCGTATTTTTCAATGGCTTCTTCCAGTCCAGCTTCCGTACGCACCACCGTTCCCCTTGGTACCGGAATTTCTGCAGCTTCAAGCAGCATTTTGGTTTCTTCTTTATCACATGCAATGTCAACGGCAATATTACTGGTGGTGCTCGCAATGGTGGCCCTGATCCTTTTCTGGTGCACGCCATAACCCAACTGCACCAGGCTTTGCTTGTTCAAACGGATATAGGGAATATTTCTTTTGGCAGCTTCTTCCACGATACAACCGGTGGAGGGCCCCAGCCGGGTATCTTCCCTTATTTCACGCAGTTTCTGAATGTCTTCGTTTAAGTCGTAGGCAATATCATCAATCAGTGATTGCGCAATGCGAACGGAAGCCCTTGCGGCATACACACCGGCATCTTCTTCCATGTAAGTGAAGCATACATAATAAACGCCTTCTTTTTCATTGGCAGTTCTTGTTCTGCCAAAACCAACATCCATGCCTGCAAGTGTTTGCAGCTCCAGCGCAATATGTTCAATTACGTGTCCCATCCAGGTGCCTTCATCCACCCGCTGAAAAAAACCGCCCCGTTCACCCACGCTGCAACGGTGTTCAATCATTGTCGGAAACATGTTTTCCAGCCGTTCCCTGAAACCATGGATATGGTTGGTGGGGCGCTCTTCCATTTCTTCCAGGTCAAGTTTCATCTGGATGAGTTTGGTGCGGCGCACACTCCAGTAATTAGGCCCCCGCAACACTTTAATTTCAAGAATTTTCATAAATGCAGTTTTAGTTTAAGTCTGACGTAAAGATGCACGGAGCAAAAAACAGCCACAAAGTCATTTTGTGCATCTCTGTACGATCCTGCGCTTTGTGGCTAAACTGGAAATTAGGGAAATCATCTTGCTTTGCAAAAAACAAAAACCGTAAATTGTACAACTAAAACTAGTGAGCATGAATAACCGCCGTTCATTCCTGCATAAAGCGGGAGCCTTGTCTGCATCCATATTAGCCGGAAGTGTTTTGCAGCCCGCATGGAGCCGCAACCTGCATGCAGCAATCGAAAATGCGGCAGGTGTGCCTCCTTCCATACTTGCCGGCGATGACGAGTTCTGGTACTATGTGCAGCAGGCTTATACCATTTCTTCCAATTTTATTAATCTCAATAACGGCGGGGTATCACCTGCGCCCAAAGTGGTGGCCGATGCCATGAAGCAGTATTATGATATCTGTAACGAAGGGCCGAGTTATTTTATGTGGCGGGTGATTGACCAGGGCAGGGAACCGCTGCGGAAAAACCTGGCGCAGCTTGCTGGTTGTGATGCGGAAGAAATTGCCATGCAGCGCAATGCATCGGAAGCGCTGGAAACGGTGATATTCGGGCTTGAGCTTAAACCCGGTGATGAAGTGGTGCTGGCTAAACAGGATTATCCCAATATGATCGCTGCATGGAAACAGCGGGAACAGCGGGAAGGCATCAAACTGGTTTGGATCAACCTTGAACTGCCGAGTGAGGATGAAGCATATTTGGTAAAACAATACACGGATGCCTTTACCGATAAAACCAAACTGGTGCAGGTAACACATATGATCAACTGGATAGGGCAGAAGCTGCCGGTGAAAAAAATTGCAGATGCGGCAAAGAAAAAAAATATTGAAGTGCTGGTGGACGGGGCACATACATTTGCGCAGTTTGATTTTAAGATACCGGATTTGAACTGCGACTATTTTGGCACCAGCCTGCACAAGTGGCTGGGTGCACCCATTGGCACCGGTCTCCTGTATGTGCGTAAAGAAAAAATTAAAAATGTATGGCCCCTGTTCGGCGCCGGTGAAAAGGAAACAGATAATATCCGGAAATTTGAACACCTGGGCACAAGGCCTTTTTATATTGAACAGGCAACTGACAAGGCCATCGACTTTTATGATATGATTGGCGCAAAGCGAAAAGAAGAACGGCTGTTATTCCTGAAAAACTACTGGATGGAAAGGGTGCAGCATATTCCCAATGTAAAATTGAAAACATCTTTTAAAAAAGAATTTGGCTGCGCCATTGGCCTGGTAAGTGTGGAAGGCAAAAAGCCGGGAGAACTCGACAGTTATTTATGGACCAACTATAAAGTGCATACGGTGGGTATTGAATGGGAAAATATCAGCGGGGTGCGTATCACCCCCAATGTTTATACCACCACCAAAAACCTGGACAGGCTGGTGGAGGGTATAACAAAATTTGCAAAGTCATAATCAACAGCAGTTGACAAGTAAAAAGGAAGCATAAAACCTGCTTTCCGTACTTTTGCTGCGATAACAAAACGTATTCAATGGAGTTTCCCAAAGGAAAATTAATTGCCATCGGTGGTGCAGAAGATAAGGGCACCGATACAGATAAGGAAGACTTTCACCGTAACAACCTCAACTTTTTTGAACTCGGTATTCTCCGCCGCATTGTGGAAGAGGCGGGCGGGCCCGGCAGCCGTATTGAAGTGATCACCACGGCCAGTACCATTCCTTACGAAGTGGGGGACAATTACCTGAATGCTTTTGGCAGAATCGGATGCACCAATATCGGGTTAATGCATATCCGTAACCGTGCCGATACCAATGATGAAGATTTTTTGCAACGCATCAAAGTGTGCGATGCCGTGATGTTCAGCGGGGGCAACCAGTTGCGGCTAAGCGTAACAGACGGGGGTACCGAATTTTTGTCCATCATCAAGCGCCGTTACCAGGAAGAAGGATTTGTGATTGCGGGAACATCTGCAGGTGCCATGGCCATGGGAAAAACCATGATCTATGAAGGCAATGCCACCAGGGCGCATTTAAAGGGAGAAGTGAAAATGACCACGGGGCTTGGTTTTATCGATTCTGTTATTATTGATTCTCATTTCGACAAACGTGGCCGGTTTGGCAGGCTGGCACAGGCGGTTGCCTGCAACCCGAGTTGTATCGGTATAGGACTGGGTGAAGATACCGGTATGCTGATCACCGAGGGAAATAAAATGGAAGCGATCGGCAGCGGCTGTGTAACCATTGTGGACGGGCACCTGGTCAGTTACAGCAATATTGCTGATATACCCGACGGTAATCCATACAGCCTCGAAAACCTGCGGGTGCATATTTGTGAAAAGGGTAATGGTTACCTGCTGAATGAACGTACGTTTTTACCCGAGGCCAGGGATGGGGCCCTGGTGCAAAAGAAAGTGCATGTTGAATAAGGATAGCATCCTGATATAAAAAAAGCAACCTGTTGGGTTGCTTTTTTCGTATTCGGTTACCGCGGGGGTTACACTGACTGAACGAGGTAATAGTTTCGCCTGCCTTTTTGCACAAGAATATACCTGCCATGCAGCAAATGTTCTTTATTCACGGCATCCTGGATGCCGGAAACTTTAACGCGGTTAATACTCACGCCGCCGCCCTGCACCATTTTGCGGGCTTCTCCTTTACTGGAGAAAATGCCTGTTTCTGCAAGGAAACTGACAATATCCACGCCATCATTTATTTTGGAAGCAGGGAAGTCGATTTTTACAATACCTTCCATGCCGTTTAAATCCTCTTCAGAGAGTGAATCTGCAGAAGCATTGGCCGTTGCAAACAGTTTCTCAGTTGTTTCAACCGCTTTATTGTATTCGGCCTCACCGTGTACAAAACTGGTGATCTCCTTTGCAAGTGTTTTTTGCAAGGTTCTTTTTGAAGCATCCTGCTGGTGCGCTGCAATCAGCTGATCAATGGTTGTTTTTTCAAGAAAGGTGAAAATCTTGATCCATTTTTCAGCATCCGTATCGCTTGCATTCAGCCAGAACTGGTAAAACTGGTAGGGCGTTGTTTTATCTGCATCCAGCCAAACATTGCCGCTTTCGGTTTTACCGAATTTGCCACCGTCGGCCTTGGTGATAAGCGGGTTAGTGAAAACGAATGCTTCACCTCCGCCCATACGGCGTATCAGTTCTGTACCTGTGGTCATATTGCCCCATTGGTCGCTGCCGCCCATCTGCAGTTTGCACTGTTTGTTTTTGTACAGCCAGTAAAAATCGTAACCCTGCATCAGCTGGTATGCAAACTCGGTGTAGCTGATGCCGGTTTCACCCTCAATTCTTTTTTTCACACTGTCTTTGGCCATCATGTAGTTAACGGTAATATGTTTACCCACATCACGTAAAAAATCAATAAAAGAAATCGGCTTAAACCAGTCGTAATTATTCGCCATTTCAGCAGCATTGGGCATGGCCGGATTGAAGTCAAGAAATTTTTCAAGCTGTGCTTTCACGCCTGCAATATTTTTCTGAAGCGCCGCTTCACTCAGCAGGTTTCTTTCCTCGCTTTTACCACTTGGATCACCCACCATACCGGTTGCACCACCCACCAGCGCAATGGGTTTGTGCCCGGCTTTTTGAAAATGTACCAGCAGTAAAATGGGTACCAGGCTGCCAATATGCAGGCTGTCGGCTGTTGGGTCAAAACCGATATATCCCGTGGTCATTTCCTTTTTTAGCTGGTCTTCAGTTCCGGGCATTATGTCCTGGATCATACCCCTCCATTGCAGTTCGCCAATTAAATCCTTCATAAAAAACTAATTATAAAATATTTTGTGAATCTGTACCGGTTTAATAGCGGCAAAATTGAGTATAAAAACTGAGATTACCATTTGAAAACATAAGTTTAATCGGCAGGCAGCTTTTTCGTTTTAGGCCGCATCTTTATACAGGCAATACCGTACCCGGTTTGTATTTAACTTGTTTGACATATTAACCGTACTTTTATAATTGGATATTGACACAATTTACAGGTTGGTATTACGTTCATAGTTAATATCCTTTTAAAATCAACCATAACCCCTGACGAAATTATGAGAAGAAGTGCCAAAGCAGCTTTGTCAGCATTACTACTGTTGCCTGCAGTTTGCTTTTCTCAGTTTAAAAAATACTCCAACGAGTTTATGAATATTGGCGCTGGTGCCCGCGGTCTTGCCATGGGTGGTGCGCAGGTGGCCACAACCCAGGATGCCACAGCCGGTTACTGGAACCCTGCCGGGCTTACCGGTGTAAAGGATCACCCGGATCTCAGCCTGATGCATGCCGAATATTTTTCCGGAATTGCCAAATACGATTATGCCGGTCTTGCCATTCCGGTGAGCAATAACAAACGTACACTGGGACTTTCGGTTTTACGCTTTGCCGTGGACGAGATACCCAATACAATGAACCTGATTGAGCCCGACGGAAGCATCAACTATAACAATATCAAAACTTTTTCGGTTGCCGACTGGGCAGCCCTGTTGTCTTTTTCGCAAAACATCAGGGTTACTGAAAAAAAACGCATCAGTTTTGGCGCCAATGCAAAAGTGATTTACCGTAAAGTGGGCAGTTTTGCCACAGCATGGGGGTTCGGACTGGATGCCGGTTTCCAGATGCATGGGAAGAGGGGACATTTTGGTGTGGTGGCAAAAGATGTAACCACCACGTTCAATGCATGGAGCTTCAGTTTTACCGACCAGGAAAAAGAAGTACTGTACCTGACTAAAAATGAAATCCCGGTAAAATCAAGCGAGATCACAGCCCCAAGGGTGATTGTGGGCGGCGGATATTCATTTCCTGTTGGCAAATCACTTACACTTACGCCCGAGGCAAGCCTTGACATAACTTTTGATGGCAAAAGAAATACTGTTTTCGGAAGTGATCCTGTGAGCATCGATCCGCATATCGGCCTGGAAGCTGATATTAAGAAAGTGTTTTTTGTAAGAGCAGGTATCACCAATTTCCAAAAAGTATTTGCCGATGGCGACAGTACCAACCAGAAGAAGGTATGGATATACCAGCCCAGTGCCGGTGCCGGTTTCAAAATTAAAAATGTGCAGATCGATTATGCATATACCAACCTTGCCAACCAGTCGAACCCTTTATACACACACATTGTATCACTGCGGGTTAACCTTGTAAAAAAAGAAAAAGAATAAACAGTAACAGCACCCAATATGAAAAGAATTTTATTTACACTCGTTTGCTTCCTGTTCCTTACAACAGGATTTTCGCAGTTAAATAACAGCTGGATCAATTACAACAACACTTACTATAAGTTCTATATATCGAAAGATACCTTGTGCCGTATTTACCAGCCAACCCTGGTGGCTGCCGGTTTGGGCAGCACACCGGCACAGAACTTCCAGTTATGGCGTAATGGTAAGGAAGTGCGGATCTATACCTCTGTTGCCACAGGAACTTTAGGAGCTTCTGATTACATAGAATTCTGGGGCCAGATGAATGATGGCAAGACTGATAAGGAACTGTACCGCGATAACGATTACCAGATGGACACCAAGTACAGCCTTTTCACAGATACGGCTACTTACTATTTAACAGTAAATACCACCGGCGCCAACCTTCGCTATACACAAAGCGCCAACCCCGTTACAGGAAATGTATTGCCCGCAGATGCTTATTTCATGCGCCGCATAGAATTTCATTACAAGAATATCCTCAACGCAGGTTATGCCAGGTCATTGGGAGAAGATGTTTATTCCGGTTCATACGAACAAAATGAAGGATTTACCAGCAGTAATATTTACCAGTGCTGCCACCTGAGTAAAATCATCACCAGCGGGCTGAATAAATACACGGCTGGTCCGGCAAACAGTGTGATGTTTACCGTTACAGCAGCAGGAGCTTCTCCATTATTCACCCGTGAGCTTTCAGCAAAATTCTATAATACACAGATCATCCCGCAGCCCAGCCAGGTGGCGCCGATGCCGTATTACAGTTACAGGCGGGATACGATCCGGAACCTTCCGTTATCGGTACTGCCGAATGTTAACCAGCTGGCGGTATCTATAGGCCCCAGGAATTCATCTGACACGACTGGTAATGACCGTATCGTGATTTCAGATTTCTCTGTTACCTATCCTGCCACCTTCAATTTCAACAATGAAACCAATTTCTATTTTGAACTGAAGGCAGCGGCGGCAGGGAATTATCTTGTAATAACCAACTTTAACAATAACGGTCTGGAACCGGTTTTGTATGATATCACCAGCGGCAGAAGATATCTTGGTAATACCGAAGTGGCCGGCCAGGTGCGTTTTGTATTACCGCCTTCCACCGACACTCTCCGCAGGTTTAACCTGATGAGTGCTGGTACCAATAATATTTATCCAGTAGGGCAGTTAACATCCAAAACCTTTACAAATTTTGCCAATGCTGCCAACCAGGGAAATTATATCATCATCAGTAATCCCCGATTGTATGATAATGGCAGTGGGGTAAACTACGTGGAGCAATACCGCCAGTACAGGAGTTCGGTGGAAGGCGGCAGCTACAATGCCAAAGTGTATGATATCAACGAGCTGAAAGAGCAGTTTGCTTTTGGTATCAAGAATCACCCGGCTGCTGTTCGTGATTTTATCCGCTGGGCAAATTCGAATTTCACAGTCAAGCCGAAATTTATTTTCCTGATTGGCCGTGCAGTTACTTACCAGAGTTACCGTAATAATGAATTTGTGAACGGAGTTTATAATCCAGATGTGGATAAACTTAACCTTGTTCCAACATTTGGATGGCCGGCATCAGATGTGCTGCTGGCATGTAACCCGGGTACATGGGTTCCGCTGGTTCCAATCGGAAGGCTGGGGGCGGTAAATGGCAATGAAGTGGCCAATTACCTGCAAAAGATGAAACAATACGAGGAGGTACAGCGCTCCACCACACAAACCATCAGCAATAAAGCCTGGATGAAGAACTTTATCCATATTTCGGGTGGTGGTAACGACCTGGAAGACGCCAGTTTCAGGCTCAAACTTGACAATTACAAATCCATTGCTATCGATACTTTTTATGGTGCAAATGTGGAAACATTTGCCAAATCAACTGCAGGGCCGGTGCAGGAAGCAAGCAGTGCCCGGATTGCTGATTTGTTTAAGGAGGGATTGAGTTTTATTTCTTATTTTGGCCACTCATCGGCCAATATTCTTGGCTTCAACCTCAGCAACCCCGAAGAATATCATAACGAGGGCAAGTATCCCTTTATCAATATCAGCGGCTGTATTGCAGGAAACTTTTTTGATTATGATCCTTTGCGTGCAGCAGGTAATAAATCGCTTTCTGAGAAATATATTTTTGAAAACCAGAAGGGCAGTATCGCTTTCCTTGCAGATACACATTATGGGATCGAACCTTTCCTTGATTTTTACAATTCAGCCTTTTACAGGGAGTTCAGTAAAAACAATTATGGAGGTACAGTAGGTGATCAGCTGAAAGCGGTGTTGCAGCAACTGGGCGGAAATCCCCAATCACTCGATTATTACCTGCGTATCCATCTTGAAGAACTGACATTGCACGGTGATCCTGCCCTGCGTATTTACAGTCATGCAAAACCCGACTATGTGATAGAGGAGCAGCAGATCAGGGTAAGTCCTACTGTGATCAGCGTGGCCGATGCAAAATTCGATCTTAAAGTAAGCCTGCTGAATATAGGCAAAGCCATCAATGATTCCATCAGGGTGCTGGTGCGGCATAAATTACCCAATGACAGTATAAAAATCCTGTTTAATCAGCGTATACCTGCCATGAAGTACAGTGACACCATTGCACTTTCTGTAAATATCAACCCTTCCACTTTCAAAGGACTCAACAAAATAATGGTCACGCTGGATACAGAAAATAAAGTGGACGAGCTTTCTGAATCCAATAATGGTGCAGAGAAACAGTTTTATATTTATGAAGATGAGCTGCGGCCTGTAACACCTGCTGCATTCTCCATAGTGCGGCAGCAGAATATTACTTATACAGCATCCACTGCAAACCCGCTCGTATTGCAACGCCAGTACACCATGGAAATTGATACAACCGAACTGTTCAATTCCCCTTTCAAAAAAACATTTACTGCTTCAGGTAATGGAGGTGTGATAGATTTTAAACCAGCCAACATTACATTTACCGACAGTACTGTGTACTACTGGCGTACAGCTGTGGTACCAACCGGTTCAAACAATATTATCTGGAATACCTCTTCATTTGTATACCTGCCATCCTCAACGAATGGATGGAATCAGTCGCACCTGTACCAGCAGTTCAAATCAGTGTATAACAATATTGTACTGGACAGTGCAACCAGAAATTATTCATTCAGTCCAAGGGTTTCAACCATCGTGTCCAATAATGGGAACTTCCCGGTAAGTCTTCAACAGGATGCTGACTATAATGTGCAAATAAACGGCGCAAGTTATATCAGTGGCATATGCTGGGGGTTAAGTCTCAATTTTTATCTTTTTAATCCGGCTTCACTTGAGCCGGTGAAAAATGCTGATATCGGCCAGCCAGGCCGCTGGGGAAGTGTGAGTCCCTGCAGCGGGTCAACAATATATAATTTCGAGTTCCCCTATGGCAAAGCGGATGCAAGCGGGATACCTTTGAGAAAAGCAATCATGGATTTTATGGATTCCATTCCTGCCGGATACTATGTTGTTGTAAAAAATTCCACCCCGGCTGATTTCTTTGTACCCGCTTCCATCCAGTCATTTACCCAGGATTGGAAAAATGACGGTCCTGCAGGCACCACCTTAAGAGATAAATTATTTAATTCCGGTTTCGCTACTGTCGACTCGTTTAACAGGCCGAAAAGCTGGACATTTGTTTATAAAAAAAATGATGCTGCCTATGCTCCCAGGTACCTGATGAGCGTGGACCAGCAGCACAGTTCATCCTTCCAGTTCACATTTAGCGGAAGACACGGAGAAGGCACCATTACATCACCGGTGTTTGGTCCTTCAAAAAAATGGGATTTTCTTCACTGGCGCGGTAACAGCCAGGAAACACCAACGGCTGATATTGCAAAAATTGATATTTACGGTATTACCAACAGCGGAACTTCCGCATTGCTTAAAACAATTACAGCGGCAAAGGATACCACGCTCGATTTTATAAATGCAACCCAGTATCCATACCTGCAATTACAATATTACAGCAGTGATTTCTCTGTTGCAACGCCTTACCAGCTTACTTACTGGCGTGTGAACGGGCAGCCTGTTCCGGAAGGACTGGTTGCACCAAATATCCTGTACAGCTTTAAAGATACCGTTGACCAGGGCGAGCCCATCGATTTCAAACTGGCCTTTAAAAATGTGAGCCAGGTGGCATTCGACAGCACCATGAAATTTAAGCTTACCATTACGGATAATAATAACCTGCCGCATGCAATAATACTGCCAAAAGGAAAAGTGCTGGTGGCAGGAGATACACTCACGGTTCAATACAAAATTGATACAAAGGATTATCCTGGTAATAATACGTTGTTCCTGGATGTGAATCCTGACTTCGACCAGCCCGAACAGGTACACTATAATAATGTGCTGTTTAAGGACTTTTATGTGAAACCAGATAATTACAATCCGCTGCTGGATGTAACATTTGACGGCGTGCATATTCTTAACAGGGATATTGTATCGTCCAAACCACGGATTTATATCAAGCTGAAAGATGAAAGCCGTTTCATGGCCCTGAGCGATACTTCACTGATGAAAGTACAGGTGATCTTCCCCGACAATTCGGTGCATACCTACCATTTCGGCGATACGATGCGGTTTAACCCGGCTAACCTGGCTACCGGAGATAACAGTGCCAGTATAGAGCTGATGCCTTACTTTGCAGAGGATGGCAATTACCAGCTGGTGGTTACCGGTAAGGATGTGGTGGGTAATAAGGCAGGCAACCTTGAATACAAGGTAATGTTCAGTGTGATCAATAAGCCGATGATTTCAAATCTGCTGAACTATCCGAACCCGTTCACCACGTCCACTGCATTTGTGTTTACACTTACCGGAAGTGAAGTGCTGCAGAATATGCGTATCCAGATACTTACCATTACAGGTAAAGTGGTGCGTGAGATCACCAAAGATGAGCTCGGCCCGATTCATATCGGTCGTAACATCACCGAATTTAAATGGGATGGTACAGATATGTACGGACAAAAACTGGCCAATGGTGTTTACCTGTACCGGGTGCTTACCAATCTCGACGGTCAGTCGCTCGACCTGTATAAAGCCAAAGGTGACAAAACAGATAAGTACTTCACCAAAGGATATGGTAAAATGGTGCTGATACGCTAAAAGATAAATAACTCAATCAATAAAAGGCTGCCTTATACCGGCAGCCTTTTATTTTACAATCTGTATTTTTGATTCAGTTTGAAAACAACACGCATATACTTTAAAAACCTGGATGCGCTCCGGTTTGTGGCAGCCTTTGCGGTGTTGATCAGTCATGTTGGCCAGCTCACAGAATTGCTGGGTTACAGCCATTTTTTTTCCTCGGCATTACGACCCCTGATCACTGGGGAGACTGGCGTGCTTTTGTTTTTTTCGCTTAGTGGTTTTTTGATCACCTACCTGTTGCTTGCGGAAGAAAAAATCAGCGGAACTATTGGCATAAAAAATTTTTATATCCGAAGGGCCCTTCGCATCTGGCCGCTCTATTTTTTAACGGTGGCCCTGGCATTATTCATCTGGCCATTAATTGATTTTTTGCATTATAAAGATTACAATACAGATTTTATCTGGTCCAGGCTCCCGCAAAAACTGCTGTTCTATTTCTTATTGATGCCCGGTATTGTGATGGACTTTTTAGGATTTGTTCCCTATGCATCACATACCTGGACCATCGGAGCAGAGGAACTGTTTTACTTTATATGGCCCCTGCTCTTGTTAAAGGCAAAAAATAATGCTGCCGCCATAATATGGTTTATCATTGTATACCTGGCGGTTTATTTCCTGTTGTATTTTTATCCATCACCCGGAAAAATACCCGCTGCACTATTGTTGATATGCATCCGTTACCCGGTAAGCTGTATGGCCATCGGCGGGCTTTTTGCTTATATCGCTTTCACTGATACAGCGCCAGCCAACGTAATCCGTAAGATTATGTATACAGCCGTTTGCCAGGCAGTGGTATATACCCTGATCCTGGTGTTTGTAATATTCAAAGTAAATCTTGCTTGCCTGAATAATGAAGTATATGCCATTTTACTGGGCTACCTCGTTTTCAATATGGCAACTAATCCCAATCGGCTATTTAATATCGATAACCGGGTGATGAACTACCTTGGGAAGATATCTTACGGGTTATACATGTTTCATCCCCTTGCTATAGCAATTGCCGTTAAATATTGTGTATATATGAACTGGACTCCGGTTTTCATGCTCTATGTACTTGCTTTTGCGGCTACCGTTTTGCTGGCCGCTGTTTCATATCATTTATACGAGATCCGTTTTATCAGGAAAAAAAAGGCATACACCCAGGTACCCAGCGGAGAACCCCTTTCGCAATAAGAAGTATTTTAACGGGTTAATTCCCGGCAAATCCATATTCTGTACCTTCGCAAAAAAACATAAATGGCTAAAATAGCTATCAATATAGCAACAGGAAGTTTACGTAAAATGATATGATTGTGGGGATCGACCTGGGCACTACCAACAGCCTGGTGGCCATCATTTCATCTGAAAGCAATAAATTGCCGGTTGTATTAAAGAACACGACAGCAGTTCGCGCTCGTACCTTCTGTAATTCATTTTGACAAAAGCGGCAGCCTGGTGGTTGGTGATGAAGCAAAAAAATTCCTGGTGAGCGATCCGCACCTTTTTTTTTCTGCCAAACGATTAATGGGTAAAGCCTATGCGGACCTGGGTTCAGGACACAGCTTTGCGTATAAAGTGATTGATGATGAAGACCGATTGGTAAAAGTGCAGGTGGATGACAGGTTTTATTCACCGGTGGATTTATCATCCTGATCTTTAAAGAATTAAAAGGCCGTGCAGAACATATTTTAAAAACTGGTGTCAAAAGCCGTGATCAGTGCTGCCTATTTCAATGATGCACAAAGACAGGCCACCCGGATGCCGGGAAACTGGCCGGGCTGGATGTATTGCGTATCATCAATGAACCAACAGCGGCGAGGCGCTTGCATGGTTTCGGCATCAATAAAAACGAGGTAAAAACCATTGCTGTATACGACCTCGGTGGCGGCGCATTTGATATTTCCATTCTCAATATTCACAACGGGGTTTTTGAAGTGCTTTCACCAATGGCGATACCTATCTTGGTGGTGATGATTTTGACGCAATGCTGTTGTGAATTACTGGCTGCAGCAATATACGTTTGCAGGCAATGAACATGACAACCGTATGCAGTTACGCCTGCTCGCCGAAGATGCCAAAAAACATCTTTACCGGTAATAAAGCAGTTTATGGCCGAATGGCAGGAGCAAACAATTACGCTTAAAAACACAGTTTGAAGCGGTCATCCTGCCGGTGCTGCAGAAAACAATTGATTGTTGTAGAGTGCATTGAAAGACTCCGGCCTTTCGAAGATGAAATTGATGAAGTCATCATGGTGGGGGCAGTACCCGTACACCACTGGTTAAAAAAATGGTGGGAGATTTCTTTGGTAAAAGTCAACGATACGGTTAATCCTGATGAAGTGGTCGCTGGGTGCGGCGATACAGGCCGATATCCTTGCAGGCAATACAAAAGATGTGTTATTGCTGGATGTAACACCGCTTTCTCTCGGACTGGAAACAATGGGAGGTTTGATGGATGTGCTGCTCCCGCGGAATAAAGAATCCTGCTAAAGCAGGCAGGCAATACACAACGTATAAAGATGGCCAGAGCGGGATGAAAATAGCCGTATACCAGGGCGAGCGTGATATGGTATCGGACAACGGAAGCTCGATGAATTCAACCTTACCGGCATTCCTGCAATGCCTGCAGGGCTGCCAAAGTGGAAGTGAGTTTCCTGATCAATGCAGATGGCATACTGGTTGTAAAGGCGAAAGAACTGAGAAGTGGTGTTGAACAGTCGGTGGAAGTAAAACCACAGCTGGAGACATTGCGGATGAAAAAGTAGAGGAAATGCTGCTCGACTCTATTAAGAATGCAGAAAAAGATATTGCAGCCCGTGCACTAGTTGAGGCGAAACAGAGCAGAGCAATTGCTTGCCACTACTGAAAAATTCATGCATAAAAATATTGCAGCACTTACGCAGCAGGAAATTACAGCAACATCACTGGCGGCAGGCATTGCAGCTGGCACTGGATATGAAAAGATAAGAACCTGACAGGCTAAAACGGAGGAACTGAACAGGGTATCAAGACCTTATGCGAACGGGTAATGGACAATGCTATCAGCAAATCAATGAAAGGAACGGTAATTGGAGCAAACGATTCATCTGCCAATCCGCGACAATATTCCCGGTAAAGTATATTAAAAAATACCCCGGCAGTTGCAACAGCTGTACTGGTATTTCTTTTTTACCGGATATTATGTGTTGCTGCTATTCAGCATACTTCATCCGATATCCAGACTCATGCGGGTATTGCTTATGCCTGGGCGGTGAATGACGATAAGCTCTTCCCCAATTTTCTTTATTTCTTCCTGGTGAGCTGTTTTCGGGGTTTTCAAAAAACATTACTATATTTATTATGCGGTTTCTGTACTGCTTTGTCGCAGCTGCAATTGCTGCAAAATTTTATATCACAGGCCACAGTATCCGGCAGTGCTGGTATTGAAACAGGCCGCCAGTATCTAATCCCGGCCCTGATGATGCTTTTTGTATTCGCGCTGCCGGTAAATTTTTTTTGATCATCATCAATATTATTATGGTTTGCTGCCGCCGAATGTGTGGCATAATTCTACTGTCATTTTCCTGCTGCCATTCAGCGTTTTTTATCGAAATCTTTCGGTTGTTTTGAAGCAAACGCTGAGCAAAAAATTGCTGTTCAGGTTTTTGTGCTGGTATTATTGAATGCGTTTATCAAACCAAGTTTTCTTTTTACGATCATTCCTGCAAGTATTTTTACTGCCATTTTCAATGCAATCAGTAAAAAAAACAATACAGGTTTAACCTTGGTGCTGCCTATATTGCAGGGATGGCCGTATTGGGGCTGCAGTATTATCTGATATTCAGGCAAAACCATATCAGTGCTGTGGTGGATGCCGGCACAAACTTCGGAGTGGTGCTGGCACCTTTTGAAGTGTGTGAAATATTATTCGCCCAATATAGCAGTATCGTTTGCTTGTCATCTTTCTTCTTTCCGTTAGTTTATATCATACGTATCTAAGAGACAGGTACTGAAAAAAATACCCTCGTGCAATTTGCGTTATTGAATTATAATTGCGGGAGGAGTGGCGGTATGGGCGCTCTTGCAGAAGGCTTCAGGAAGTATGATGCCAATTTTTGCTGGCAGGCATCATCGGGGCTTACCTGCTTTTTCTTTCATTGCTGATACAATTCATCAATGACCGGAAGTCAGACCGATTGAATAAATGGCAACAAACAATTTTGCAGGCGGCCGATTTGCCTTTCTTTTTTATGGGGAATCGTATATTGGGTTAAAATCATTATTTTTAAAAACTACCTGTAACGTTTTATTATATGGATTTATCTGTTGTGATACCCGTTTACCAGGCTTCTGAAAGTTTGCAGAGCTCACAGAACAAGAATCAGCCGTTCGCTTGAAAGTCTTGTAAAGTTACAATATACTGGTGGATGATGGCAGCCCGGATAATTCCTGGGATGTGATCGAAAAAGCTGGGGAGGCGTCAACGACAAGGTTACCGGTTTGAAATTAAGCCGCAATTTCGGCCAGCACCACGCCATCACGGCGGGTCTTGATTATTGTTATGGTGATCATGTGATCGTAATGGACTGCGATTTACAGGATGTGCCGGAAGAAATTTAAAATTGTATAAAAGGCATTGGAAGGATATGATATCGTACTGGCACGGAGAAACGACCGGACCGACTCGTTTATCAAAAACTTTAAAACTTTTTTGCAGTGTTTTGGTTATTTTACCGGCATTAATACGATGCCTCGAGTGGCAAACTTTGGAGTGTACAGCAGTAAAGTGATCCATGTAATCAAGGGCATGAAGGAACCCATGCGGGCATTTTTTCCAATGGTGCAGTGGGTGGGTTTTTCACGAACAGCGGTGGATGTGAATCATGGTGCCAGGCATGCCGGAAGAAGCACGTACAATTTTAAAAAACTGTTTAAACTGGCATTTGACATATTGCTTTCCTATTCTGACAAACCCTTGCGGATGATTGTTAAACTCGGGTTTGTAATAGCCGCCATTTCTTTTGGAGCGGCCTTGTTCACACTATTCAGGTATTTCAATAACGAAATCACTGTTTCCGGGTATACCAGTATCATCATATCGCTTTGGTTTTTGGGCGGGCTGATTATTTTCACACTCGGGATTATGGGGTTGTATATTTCAAGGATTTTTGCCGGGATTAAAAACAGGCCTTTATACATTGTTGACAAAACCGTAAATGTTCACGGCAGCATATAACAATATTTAACCACAGGGGACCAATACATCATTTCATGCGCATTTGTATTTATTGTTTGGGGAAAAAGGCATTGAAAGCCCTCGAAGGGGTGGAGCCACCCCTGCTGGCCTCCATTGCAATGATTGTGATTGGAAAAGATAAAAATGTGGTGAACGATTATTCCGGTGAAATACAGCAATGGGCGGCAAAAAATAATATCCGCTTTAGTATGCGTGATGAGATGGCCGGGAGCACTATTTCATACGATTTCCATATTGCCATTGGCTGGAGATGGCTCTTGCCCGCAGGCAGTAACCAGCAACTGATTGTATTTCACGATTCTCTTTTACCCAAATACCGCGGTTATAATCCGCTGGTAACCGCATTGATTAACGGGGATACAGAAATCGGGGCCACCTGTTTCCTCGCGAATGAAGGGATTGATACAGGCGATATCATACTCCAGGAAAGATATACCATTGGTTATCCCATAAAAATTTCAGGTGCAATTGATATTATGGCAGGGCTTTATGCTGCAATGCTGAACAGGCTTTTAACTGTTTTAAATAAAAACACGGTGATAAAAGGCATTTCCCAGGATGAAGCAAATGCCAGTTACAGTTTGTGGCGGGATGAAGCTGATTACAGGATTAACTGGCATGATAGTGCTGTATCTGTAAAACGCTTCGTTGATGCAACGGGATATCCATACAAAGGCGCTTTTTTTTATCACAATAATGAAAAGATCCGGGTGTCAGAAGTAACCGTGCTGCCTGAGCTTACCATCAGCAACAGAGCACCAGGAAAAGTTTTCAGCATTGCCGATGGCCTTCCAACTGTGGTATGCGGCGAAGGATTATTGCGGCTGGATAAAATGACCTACGAATCGGGAAATATTTTCAGGATACAACATCTCAGAACAAGACTGTAGTAAGATGATTTTTCAGAACAAACCATATATAACAGGAAGAGAATTCAGTTTTATAAAAGATGCCATTGCCAACAGGCATCTTTCAGGTAACGGGCCGTTCACCAATTTGTGTCATGATTTTTTCAAGACAAAATACGGGTTTAAAAAAACATTGCTCACCAGCTCCTGTACCGATGCACTGGAAATGTGCGCCATTTTGCTTGATATAAAACCGGGCGACGAAGTGATCATGCCTTCATTTACGTTTGTGTCAACTGCCAATGCCTTCATTTTACGCGGTGCAAGAATTGTGCTGGCCGACAGTGAGTCCGGAAACCCGAATATAGATGCAGCCAAACTGGATTCACTGGTTACTGCACGAACAAAAGCAATTGTTGTGGTGCATTATGCCGGGGTGGCCTGTAATATGGCAGCCATAATGGATATTGCATCCCGTAACAATATTTTTGTGATTGAAGATGCGGCCCAGGCCATTGACAGTTTTTATGAAACGGGTGAAGGCGGAAAGAAACCGCTGGGAAGCATCGGCCAGCTTGCAGCTTTTTCTTTTCATGAATCAAAGAATATACATTGTGGGGAAGGAGGAATGCTGGTTGTGAATGACGATCGCTTTGCTGCAAGAGCCGAAATTATTTGGGAGAAAGGAACCAACCGTGCTGCTTTTTTCAGGGGTGAAGTGGACAAATACAATTGGGTGGATGTGGGTTCTTCTTTTTTACCTTCTGAAATCACCGCTGCATTTTTATATGCACAATTGCTTGAGCTTGACAAAATACAATCTGTAAGAAAAGCACGCTGGAATAAGTACTTTGAGTTGTTGCATCCTTTACATGCAGCAGGTAAAATACAACTTCCTCACATCCCGGCTTATGCTGCTGCCAATGCGCATATTTTCTATTTGGTTTGTGCCGGTGATGCTGAAAGAGACCAGTTGATCGCATTCCTGAAACAACATGGAGTGCAGGCCATGTTTCATTACCCGGGTTTGCATACAAGTGCTTTTGCAATAAAGAACACCGGGGAGCCTCATGCAATGCTCACCCATGCGACCAGTTTTTCAAACGGCTTATTACGTTTTCCCTTGTTCACAGAACTGGAGGATGCTCAGGTTGAATACATTTGCAGTCTCGTTACCAAATTTTATGATGCGCTTTAACAATGTCCGTAAAAAAGAATCAAGAACGCCTGTTTTTTTTAGTCCCGGCTGTAATCGCACTGGTTGTTCTGGTGTTTGCAGTAAAAGACCTTTTCTTTTTTGATGAGGACGTTTTTGTAACGAAACTGACCAGCAGCTTCATGCAACAAAGCTGGCAGCGTTCATTTTTAGTCAAGCAATTTTTTAAAGCTGAAAATTTTTTCTTTGGAACTTCTCCCGCCGGATATCATATTGTAACAGTCTTTCTCCATCTTGCAAATGCAGTTGCAGGCATTTTTTTGTTTGATACGATCCTGGGATTTTTTAAAACAGCTGCAGCGGATTTATTGGCGAAACGCAGGGTATTGCTTTTTTTCTTTATTATTTTTTTATTCAGTGCCGTGCATGCAGAGCCGATGGGTTATATTCTTGCCCAGGGTATTATGATCTGCACCCTTTTTGCACAACTAGGCCTTGCCTGCTTTATTAAGGGGCTCCGTGGGAAAACGCTCTGTGCAGTGGGGGGGGGGATATTTTTTGCGGCATCATTGCTTTGTTATGAGATAGCCTGGCTGGTTCCGCTAATGACAGCCGGTATTGTTATTTTGGGTACAGGACCAGACAGGAAGCTCCGGAAAAAAGGATTGGTATTATCGTTATTATATGCAGCTGTACTTGTTTTATGGATTGCGGGAAAGTCAGTTTTTATATCCGCATCCCTCGTGGCTGATTATGGTAATATCACAATGGCCGATCTGTTCAGTTTTAAAATTTGCAGGAATGCTCTTTTGCTGTTTGTGCGAAGTTTTTTGCCTCCCGCCCATAACAGCAGCATGCTTATTGTGTTTACGCTGATATTTTTAAGTGTATTGTTTTTTGCGCTGAACCGCCTGTTAAAAGACAATAAACAAATTTTCAGGCTGTCTTTGCTGCTGGTGCTATTGGTGGTGATGGCTGCTTTCCCGGCAGCTTTATTTGGAATTGATACGCACGATTCAGAATCAGAACGCTATGTTTATTTTTCTTCTGTTTTTGCTGTGATGCTTATTGTTTGTTTGACTGCTGCCCTTACCAGGAATAGCATTTTATTAAAAGGAGTTATGACTGTGGTAATATGCGGTTATGCTTTTATCCTTCTCAACACCGTAAACAATTACAAAAAAGGAGGGGAGTTTTCAAAAACCTACAGCACCGCCTTATGGCGCCATTCACAGAATGTAAGAACAGTCTGTACCATTAACCAGCCATCACAGTTTAAAGGTGCACTTTTACTGCGGGCCCTGACAAGGTTGCCCCAAAAAACCTCAGCACCTGTTACAGTATTGCAGGAATATATGCAGTATTTATTCAGGGACACCACCACCGTGTTTATTACACTCTCCGCAAAAGAGCCGGCAAGATTGTTTGATTCTTTGAAAGTGGTGCAGAAGTCTGCGGATAGTGCCGTTTACCTGTTCCCGGAAGCACAAAAAATCCCGGAAAAAATAAGTGGCGGAAATGGTGCCCTTATGATCGCCGCTTTGCGGGAGGACACGCTCTTTATTTTCCGCTAACGATTTTCCAGCATACGCTGAACATATTTCCCCAAAATATCAAACTCAATATTCACCTTGCTACCGGCTTTGAGGGTGCCGATATTGGTATGATGGTATGTATAAGGGATGATGGCAACAGAGAAATTGTTGTTACCCGTATTAAAAAGGGTGAGGCTGATACCATTTACGGACACAGAGCCTTTTTCTATAATAAGTGATTTGAATTGTTCGGGGAAACTGAAAGAGAATTCCCAACTGCCGTCACGCTCAATAACCGATGTGCAGGTGGCAACGGCGTCCACATGACCCTGGACAATATGCCCATCCAGCCGGCCGTTCATTTGCAGGCATCTTTCCAGGTTGATGACGGTATCTTTTTCCCAATGGCCGAGGTTTGTTTTGGCCAGGGTTTCTGCAATGGCGGTTACCCGGTGCATTCCTGTCTTTATTTCCTCCACAGTGAGGCAAACACCGCTATGGCTGAGGCTTTGATCAACTTTCAGTTCATTCCAAAGGGGGGATTCTATCCAGAAACTCGTATTGGAGCCTGTGTTTATCACCTCTTTTACAACCCCTGTATGCTCAATTATACCAGTAAACATGCCCCAAATTTCGGAATTTGTGATAAGATTTCCTTTTTTTAAATATTTCTGCTATCTTTGCGCCCCTGCTGTGAGGCAGGATATTAAATCACCTAAAGGAGGTATAAAAGTATATGTTAATTATTGACTCTAAAGATTGCGAAAACATCGACAAGGCTCTCAAAAAGTACAAGAAGAAATTTGAGAAAAGCAAAATTTTGCTGCAGTTGAGGGAAAGGCAGTCATTCACCAAACCGTCTGTAAAACGCAGGCAGCAGGTGCTGAAGGCTGTCTATAAGGAGCAATTGTCATCTGGCAAGTTAGATTAAACTGATAAATAACTAAAAGCGCATATTGAACTGATACCCGGTTATTGTAACTTCGGGTATCAGTTTTTTTATGCCCCCAACCCATTCAAAAACGCTTCAGCAGTTTTTAGACTACCTTAAATTTCAGAAAAGGTATTCTCAGCACACGGTCATTTCCTATCAGACCGACCTTATTGCATTCTTTGATTTTATTGAAATTACCTACGGTGCTATGGCGCTTGCTGAAATCAGGCAATCAATGGTCCGGAGCTGGCTGGCGTCTTTAAAAGAACTTGGCATGGAGTCGAGGTCTATCAGCAGGAAAATATCCTCACTTAAATCTTTTTTCAAATACCAGTTAAAGGAAGGGGGCATAACAGCCAGCCCTGTGGCCGCGGTAGTTTCTCCCAAACTGAATAAAAGGCTTCCGCAATATGTTGAAAAAGATGATGTGGACACATTGTTTAATTATGTTGAGTTCCCGGACAATTGGGAAGGGATGACGGAACGGCTGATATTACAGCTTTTTTATAATACCGGTATGCGGCAGGCGGAACTGGTAAGCCTGAAAGAGAGCCAGCTTGATTTTTCAAAAAGGGTGATTAAAGTGCTGGGTAAGGGCAATAAGGAAAGGATCATCCCGGTGAGCCAAGAACTTTTAACCGGTATTTCAGCATATTTATCAGCCAAAAGAAAAGCGTTTGAACAGCCCGATGTCATATTTGTATTGGTAAACCGTAAGGGGATAAAACTCTATCCGAGGTATGTATACAATGTTGTAAAAAAATACCTCAGCCAGATCACCACCATCGATAAAAAAAGCCCGCATGTGCTCCGCCACACTTTTGCCACGCATTTAATGAATAACGGGGCAGACCTGAATGCGGTAAAGGAATTATTGGGTCATAGCAGCCTGGCAGCCACACAGATTTACACGCATAATACCATTGAGAAATTGAAAGATATTCACAAAAAAGCCCACCCCAAGGCCTGAGTTGCCGCCTGTAAATTTTAGGGACTTTACTACAAAATTTTATTTTGAAAACTACGTTTGAAAGATTAACTTCAATGCAGAAACTAAACCGGTTGCTTCACCTAAATAAAACCTATGTAATAAAAAAATTACCCTAGTTCTTTTACATTATTTTTCACAGCTTAAATTAAGAAGTATGAACGTAAACATTCAAACTGTGCATTTTGACGCAGATTCAAAGTTGGTGGCCTATATTGAAAAAAAAGCTGCAAAACTCACGCAGTTCCATGACAGGATCACTAAAGTTGATGTGTATTTAAAGTTGGACAATGTAGTGCACACCATTAAGGATAAGATAGCTGAGATCAAGGTTCACATTCCGAGACATGCGTTCTTTGTAAAACAATCGTCCAAATCCTTCGAAGAAAGTTTTGACACGGCTTTAGACTCCCTAATTAACCAGATCAAACGAAAAAAAGAAAAACAGGCTGCATAAGCCTATAAAATCAAGGCCCCGCCACACAGGCGGGGCCTTTTTATTTTTGGTTATGCACATTTTAAAAGAAACAACGTAAAAAATTCTTTTTCAAAATTTTTGGATTAACCATTTTCGCTTACCTTTGCCTTCCCAAAAAAAGGGGGTGCACCCTTGTGCATCAAAGTTCTTTAAAAAAAATGCCGAAGTAGCTCAGTTGGTAGAGCAACTGATTTGTAATCAGTAGGTCGCAGGTTCGACTCCCGTCTTCGGCTCAGGAAAGCTTGATAAAGTTGCCAAACAGGTATTGTTGAAAGGTGGATCCCTTATCAACAGGTCTGCCCGGCAACCAGTCAGCAGAAAAGGGCAGTTTCCAGAGCGGCCAAATGGGGCGGACTGTAAATCCGCTGTCTTTCGACTTCGGTGGTTCGAATCCACCACTGCCCACTTTTCCCGCCAAGGCGGGGATTTAGTTCTTTAAAATTTCGGATGGATGGTTTATGATGCCGCCGGGTTTGCCACAAATCTCAAATTCATAAATTGCACATCAGGAATAACAATGCGGAAGTAGCTCATTTGGTAGAGCGGTAGCCTTCCAAGCTTCAGGTGGCCGGTTCGAGCCCGGTCTTCCGCTCAGAATAGATGACAGTGAAATGATGATAGTTGACGGTGTATTTTTTAGTACTATCAACTTACAACGGTCAACTGTCAACCGACACAAGCCGTTGTAGCTCAGGGGTAGAGCACTTCCTTGGTAAGGAAGAGGTCGTGAGTTCAAGTCTCATCAACGGCTCTGTTTTTGTTGAGCAGGGTTAAACTATACAAGTGTGCGACGCCACTGCAGCCCATCAGGGGTATTTGGCTGGTTACAAAAGATAAAGGGTCGCCGGTTAGCAGACCTTAAAACGCTGGCCAAATTCAAAAACAATTAATAAAAAGTACAAAAAATGGCAAAAGAGAACTTTAAGAGGGACAAACCCCACGTAAACGTTGGTACCATTGGTCACGTTGACCACGGTAAAACAACTTTAACTGCCGCTATTACCGATATTTTGTCAAAAAAAGGTTTAGCGGAAGCAAAAAAATATGATGAAATTGATGGTGCTCCTGAAGAAAAAGAAAGGGGTATTACCATTAATACAGCTCACGTAGAATACCAGACAGCGAACCGTCACTACGCTCACGTAGATTGCCCGGGTCACGCTGACTATGTTAAAAATATGATCACGGGTGCTGCCCAGATGGACGGTGCGATCCTGGTAGTTGCTGCTACTGATGGTCCGATGCCACAAACTAAAGAGCACATCCTGCTGGCCCGCCAGGTAGGCGTTCCTAAAATCGTTGTTTTCATGAACAAAGTTGATTTGGTGGATGACGCTGAATTACTGGAACTGGTTGAAATGGAGATCCGCGAATTATTAACTTCATATGGTTTTGATGGTGATAACACACCTATCATCCAGGGTTCTGCAACAGGTGCATTGGCTGGCGAAGCTAAATGGGTTGCTAAAGTGGAAGAATTAATGGATGCTGTTGATACCTACATTCCATTACCTCCCCGCCCGGTTGATCAACCGTTCCTGATGAGTGTTGAGGATGTATTCTCCATCACTGGTCGTGGTACTGTTGCTACAGGCCGTATTGAAAGGGGTAAGATTAAAGTGGGTGAACCAATGGAAATCGTTGGTTTGATGGAAAAACCACTTTCTACAACCTGTACAGGTGTTGAAATGTTCAAAAAATTACTGGACGAAGGTGAAGCTGGTGATAACGCAGGTTTACTGTTACGTGGTATTGAAAAAACCCAGATCCGTCGTGGTATGGTGCTTTGCAAACCAGGTTCTATCACGCCGCACACTGAATTCAAAGGCGAGGTTTATGTACTGAGCAAAGAAGAAGGTGGCCGTCACACGCCGTTCTTTAACAAATATCGTCCTCAGTTCTATTTCCGTACTACAGACGTAACGGGTGAAGTTACTTTGGCTGCTGGTACCGAAATGGTAATGCCTGGTGATAATACCAGCTTAACTGTAACACTGATTCAGCCTATCGCGATGGAAAAAGGTTTGAAATTTGCGATTCGTGAAGGTGGCCGTACAGTAGGTGCTGGTCAGGTTACTGAGATCATTAAATAAGCAAGAAGCGTAAAGCTTTTAGCTCAAAGCAAATAAAATTTATATTTGCAACATATTCTAAAAGCTGTTTCGGTAAAACGGAATAGCTTTTAGCTTTCTACGGGCATGGTGCAACGGTAGCATACGGGTCTCCAAAACCTTTGATCTGGGTTCGAATCCTAGTGCCCGTGCAAATTTTTGGTTAACAGGCTGGACAAAATTTTCAGTCTATCAATTAGAATTATGAGCAAAATAACCGCGTACTTTAAAGACTCCTATAAGGAGCTTTTACAGAAAGTGACCTGGCCAACATGGGACCAGTTACAGCAGTCTACCATGATTGTGCTGGGTGCCACACTGGTAATTACCCTGATGGTTTGGGTAATGGACCTTGCGGCCAATAACGTACTGAAACTCATTTATTCATTTTTCAAGAAGTAATACTCATGGAAGAAACAAAAGCCGTTGCTGAAAAGGAAAGTAAATGGTATGTGCTTCGGGTGGTGAGTGGCAAAGAGCGCAAGGTAAAAGAGTATCTTGATAAGGATGTTGTGCGCAACGGCTGGAGCAATACTGTAAAACAGATTTTCCTGCCTGTTGAAAAAGTATACAAGGTGGTGAATGGCAAGAAAGTAATGCGTGAGCGTAACTTTTATCCCGGTTATATCATGATAGAAGTGGCGGATGGCAAACTGAGCGATGATATGATCCAGACCATCAGCAACGTGAGCAATGTAATGCACTTCCTTACTGATGGAAAAGGTTCAAAAGGCAATATCATCTCTTTACGCAAGGCAGAGGTAAACAAAATGCTGGGCAAAGTAGATGAGATGAGTGACGCAGGCGGTGTAACCATGAGCGAGCCGTTTATCATAGGGGAAACAGTGAAGATCATCGACGGGCCATTTAACGACTTTAATGGTGTGATCGAAGAAGTAAATGACGAGAAGAAAAAACTGAAGGTACAGGTTAAGATCTTCGGACGGGCCACACCGGTTGAACTGAGTTATATGCAGGTAGAAAAAATCTCCTAAAATATTTAAGCCGCTTCAAGCGGCTTTTTTTATAATTTTATAGTACCGATTTTAAACTAAACTAAGTATTATGAAAAGGATCGTATTACTGGCCGTTGCCGCTGTTACTGCAGTTACACTGATGGCGCAACCGCCCAAGGGACCCGCTAAAAAGGGAATGACATTTGGAACAAAACCCGCTGCTGCCGGTGCCGTTACACCAGAGCAATTACCAGCTTTGCTGGATGGAAAACAGTCTGCCGATGTAAAGGTAAAAGGCAAGGTGGTGGAAGTGTGCAAGGCAGAAGGTTGCTGGATACGTATGGAAACTCCAGCAGGGCCCATGCTGATCAAAATGAAAGATCATGCATTCACCGTGCCGCTGGCACTAAATGGTAAAACCATTGTTGCGGAAGGTTCTGCCTCCATGAAAGAAACATCTGTGGAGATGCAAAAGCACTATGCAGAAGATGCCGGTAAAAGCAAAGAAGAGATTGAAGCGATAAAAGAACCCAAAAAGGAAGTGGTGATGCAGGCAACTGGTATCCTGGTACTGAAGTAAAGGAAAATACATGAAATTTTGCAAACCCGGCGAAGCCGGGTTTTTTGTTGTATTTGCTTCAGGGATACACTAACTTTCCAAAAAAAATACCATGAACCGGAAACTGATTGGCGGCTTTGCCATAATCATCGCTGTGCTTTTTACCGGGTGGACTACGCCTGCGGGTAAACCTGTCCCGGAATTTTACCAACTTACAGTGTACACCTATAGTAGTGGCCAGCAGGAAAAGATGCTCGATCATTATCTTGAATATGCATTGGTACCGGCATTGCACAGAAACGGGATCAGTAAAGCGGGTGTTTTTAAAGCGATGGCAAATGATACGGCAGCAGTAAAAAAAATATATGTTTTGTTCCCGGTAAAGAACCTTGAAATGATCACCAAGCTGAAGGAAAAATTATTAACCGATGATGAATACCAGTCTGCAGGCACTGCATATATCAATACCGACTACAAAAATCCTGCATTCGACCGGGCAGAGGTTATTTTACTGAAAGCTTTTCCGCTGGCTCCGCAACTGCAGGTGCCCAAGCTTATTGCTCCTAAAAAAGACAGGGTGTACGAATTGCGGAGTTATGAAAGCGCCAGTGAAAAGATATTCCGTAATAAAGTGCATATGTTCAATGAGGGGGATGAAATAAGCATCTTCAGGCGGCTGAACTTTAATGCTGTTTTTTACAGCGAAGTGATAGCTGGAAACAAAATGCCCAACCTGATGTACATGACCAGTTTTGAAAGTATGGAAGACAGGAATACCCATTGGAAAGCATTCAGCAGTGACAGCATCTGGAAGAAGCTGTCATCCATGCCCGAATACAAAAACAATGTATCCCATATTGATATCAGTTTTTTACACGGAACTGAATACAGCGATTTTTAAGAATATTATTTTTCCGCCGCAGCTTTTTTGTGATGATGGCCTGTTTCAAACTCATAACTGATGCCCGCCAGTAAAAAACGCTGGTTCATATGCCCCCAGGTGAAAAGATATTCGGCATGCGGCGCCCATTTGCCCTTATGCCATGCAATTCCAGCACCGGTGTTGTAAGACCAAAAGCGGGTAACAATTCCCTCATCCGCTTCTTCAAAGCTGATCTCTTTTTCGGAAGTATGGCTGAAACCGGTTACCGGGTAAAGCAGCCAGTGATGGCCGGCACAAAACTGGTAATGGAAATTCAGGTCAAAGTCCCATGCGCTGCATTGCACTTTACCTTCATCAGTAGTTTTGGTCACAGGGAAAAAGCGGTTCATCTCAATGCCCCCGGTAATGTGATGCGTAAAATGGTAAAAGCTGCTTAGGTTTAAACCATTCAGGTCTGCATGCATATTGCGGACTGTGGCAATATCAACACTAAAAGCTTTCTGGGCTACAGTTGTTGTTCCTGTAAATAAAAGAAATACAAATATTGGCAGGAGGGTGGTTAATATTTTTTTCATGTAGCAAAGAGAGAAAAGATGTGCCGCGGGCGCACTGATATTTGTTTTGAAACAGAGTGATTATCGTCAGCATTTGACGGCGAAATCATACAGCACTGTAATATTTGTTACTTTGGGGAACTGTCCGGCCGTTTATCTTTGTATAAATGTTTAAAAAATGCCAACAGTCAAGCTGACAACGCAGGATTTCAAAGACAATATTTTCAATTATGAAATTGAAAAAGATTGGAGTTATAAAGGGGCTTTACCAGCGATTATAGATTTTTATGCCGATTGGTGCGGACCTTGTAAAATGGTAGCGCCCATCCTGGAAGAATTATCTGATGAATACGAGGGTAAGCTTGTTATTTATAAAGTAGATACAGAAAAAGAACTGGAGCTGGCCGGTGTGTTTGGCATACAAAGTATCCCCACTTTTTTATTTATTCCTGCGGCAGGAGAACCAATGATGCAACCCGGAGCTTTCCCGAAAAAAGTATTTAAAGAGGTGATTGATGAACACCTGCTGAAACAGCCATTCTGATGCTGTCAATGGTTGTTTTTTTCAGTTGTGACTGCTCCCTGAGCATGCAGTTCCACTTCAATACGGGTCCAGATGCTGTCTGCTAAATCCGGTACGGGCAACATCATTTTTTTCATAACCACACTTCAATGCTGGTATCCTTTCGATGGATCAAAGGTTGGGTAAGTGTATTTTTTTTTAAAAGGATCATCCGGTATAGAAAACCCCGGCTTGATTAACAAGCCGGGGTTCATTTTAAGTTGTACTTTGTTATACCAGGCCTTGTGCTATCATTGCTTCGGCCACTTTTACAAAACCACCAATATTGGCTCCGTAAACATAGTTGGTAAAGCCGCCTTTTTGCTTGCCATGCTCCATACAGGTTTGATGGATGCTCTTCATGATCTTATGAAGTTCTGCATCCACTTCTTCTCTTGTCCAGCTCAGGCGCATGCTGTTCTGGCTCATTTCAAGACCCGATGTGGCCACACCGCCGGCATTGGAGGCCTTACCGGGGGCATACAGAATTTTACTTTCAATAAAATATTCAACGGCACCCGGCGTACTGGGCATATTGGCGCCTTCGCTTACACAAACGCAACCGTTGCTTACAAGTGTTTTTGCATCGTCGGTATTCAGTTCATTTTGTGTGGCACAAGGCATGGCAATATCGCATTTGATACCCCAGGGCGTTTTGCCTTCTGTATACTTGCAACCGTACTTTTCAGCATACTCTTTTATGCGGCCTCGCTTTTCGTTTTTAAGATATTTTACAAAATCCAGTTTTTCATCGCTGATACCGTCTTTGTCATAAATAAAACCATTTGAATCACTAAGCGTAATTACTTTGCCGCCTAATTGTGTTACTTTTTCGCATGCATACTGGGCTACGTTACCTGATCCGGAGATCACCACAGTTTTACCTTTTATTTCCATTCCTTTAGTTGCCAGCATTTCCTGTGCAAAATAGGTGCAACCATAACCGGTGGCTTCAGGGCGGATGAGTGAACCACCCCATTCGAGGCTTTTGCCGGTAAGCACGCCGGTAAATTCATTGCGGATGCGTTTATACTGGCCAAAAAGATATCCGATTTCACGGCCGCCCACACCGATATCACCGGCGGGTACATCGGTAGATGCACCAATATGACGCTGCAGTTCATTCATGAATGACTGGCAGAATTTCATGATTTCGAGATCGCTTTTCCCTTTCGGATCAAAATCAGAACCACCCTTGCCACCGCCCATCGGTAATGTAGTGAGACTGTTTTTCAATACCTGTTCAAAAGCGAGAAATTTAAGAATACTCAGGTTCACGGTAGGGTGAAAGCGAAGTCCGCCTTTATACGGACCAATAGCTGAATTCATTTCCACGCGGTAGCCACGGTTAATACAAAACTCACCTTTGTCATTGATCCAGGGAACACGGAAGATAATGGTGCGTTCGGGTTCCACCATTCTTTCCAGCACGCCCACATAGCGGGGGTGTGCATCAATAAATTCATCCAGTGATTCCACCACTTCCTGAACGGCCTGGATGAACTCGGGTTCATTGGGATTTTTCCGGTTTACAAGGTTCATGAACTGTTGCACAGTCATGCCTGCTTTTTTCATTTTTTTCATATGCAAAATTTTAAGTTGATCGGGATGCGGAACGTTTTAGCAACACCAAAGGTTGGTACTCGTGCCTGTTAAGACAGTGATATTCATCATGGGCTGATGAAACCAATGTTATGAAATGGGGAGAAGGCGGCGTGCTGCTATTTTTCCGTTAAACCCGGACTATTGCGAAACCAGGAAATATGCGAGCAGCCGGAGCAAACAAAGTATGAGGCTTGCCCCCGAAAAGCTGCCACAGCACTATTGGGCAAAGCGGTGTGATGGTAAAATTGAGTATTGCCACAAACAGGGTATGCCAGCAATTTGCCGGCTATTTCTACGGTAACAGTTTTTTCTTGAGGTATAGTATTACTGTGTTTGCGGGGTATATGAATTTTTAGCAGGATTGGGTATAATATCAATTCTTATTACAACCGTCGCGGCCATATAATCATGCAAAGCCCTGCGTTTATCATTAAAGAGCATGGTCAGCAGTTCTATAATAACCCAAACCGTACCAGCATAATCATTCAGTTGTTGCCAGTAGTATGTTGTTTCCTGCGCCTGCAGCAGGTAAGCAGTATCTTCAAAAACAATTGCATTTTCCTGCTTCAATGAAAAACCTATAATGATCAGGAATACGGTTGCGGCAAGGATATAAAAACCATCTCTTAAAACGGCCTGCAATAATGTGATGCTTTTTGTCTCCGACTTGTCAACCACTTTTATCCCAGCGATCATTTTACCCACCGTTTGCCCATATTTCCAGTGCATCCATACCGAATAGCCTATGCTTGCAGCGGATGCCAGCAATGTCCAGTAATAATTCTCAATAGCAGATCCCCCAGAATGATTATAAGTTGTAACAAGCCAGTATACCACTATGAAGCCTGTACCAATCAGGAGTGCATCGGCAACAGCGGCACCCAGCCGCCTCCACCCGGTGTTATATTTTAAATTTTCAGCCTGTGTTTCCATTTTTTTGGATAAAAGCCCTGATAAAAGTAGGTTTATGTATGGAATAGTAAAAAACTTCCCTGTAAGCTTCCTTTTTACCAGTTTTAGACTTACCTTTGCCGCCCCAAATAGTTCTTTTTATCTGCCATAGCTTTGGCGAAGGCAGAGATCCGGGAATTTATTGTATTGGGAGCCAGGGTAAAATACCCGGGCGTTAACACCAAAAAAAGTAACAATGGCTAAAGAAATCACCGGCTATGTTAAGCTCCAGTGTAAAGGAGGACAAGCCAATCCAGCACCACCAATAGGACCTGCACTGGGTTCTAAAGGTATCAACATCATGGAGTTCTGTAAGCAATTCAATGCCAGGACCCAGGACAAACAAGGGAAAGTACTTCCTGTATTAATCACCGTTTTCGCTGACAAATCTTTCGAGTTTATCATCAAAACTCCTCCTGCAGCTGTACAACTGCTGGAAGCCGCTAAACTTCAGAGCGGAAGTAAAGAACCCAACCGTAACAAGGTAGGCAAGGTAACCTGGGCACAGATCGAAGCGATCGCACAGGATAAAATGCCTGACCTGAATGCCTTTACACTGCAGAGTGCAATGAGCATGGTGGCTGGTACTGCCCGCAGTATGGGTTTAACAGTGGAAGGTAAAGCACCATGGGAAAACTAATTATCAACCTTAAATTTTAAAGACAATGATTACTAAAAAAAGAAAAGTTGCCAATACTAAGGTTGATACTAACAAAGCTTATTCATTGAAAGAAGCTTCAGCCCTGGTAAAAGAAGTAAACACAACAAAATTCGACAGTTCAGTTGACCTGCATATCAAATTAGGTGTTGACCCTAAAAAAGCAGACCAGGCCATTCGTGGTACTGTAAGCCTGCCACATGGTACCGGTAAAACCAAAAAAGTGCTGGTACTGTGCACACCTGATAAAGAAGCCGAAGCAAAATCTGCCGGTGCTGACTTTGTAGGACTGGATGAATTCGTAACAAAAATTGAAGGTGGCTGGACAGATGTGGATGTGATCGTAGCAACGCCTGCAGTGATGCCTAAAATAGGTAAACTGGGTAAAGTGCTGGGTCCGCGTAACCTGATGCCAAACCCCAAAACCGGTACTGTAACCAATGATGTTGCAGCTGCTGTTACCGACCTGAAAGGTGGTAAGATCGCTTTTAAAGTTGATAAAGTGGGTATCATCCACGCATCAATCGGCCGCGTAAGTTTTTCACCCGAAAAAATTGCCGAAAACAGCCAGGAGCTGATCAACGCCATCATTAAATTGAAACCTTCTTCTTCAAAAGGTACCTATTTAAAAGGCGTGAGCATGGCCAGCACCATGAGCCCCGGAATTGCAATTGACACCAAATCTGTTCAAAACTAATTCGCCACGGCGGATGACAAAAAATATTTGTTATGACAAAACAGGAAAAAAACGAAGTGATTGAAGCTCTGAAAGAGAAATTCAGTCAGTACAATAACTTCTATATTACCGATACTGAAAGCTTAACGGTGGCACAGGTAAGCAAGCTGCGCCGTGTATGCTTCAGCAAGCAGGTAGAAATGAAAGTGGCAAAAAACACTTTGATCAGAAAAGCACTGGAAAGCCTGGATGCTGAAAAATATGCAGGTGTTTACGATTCACTGCACCAGGTAACTGCCCTGCTGTTCAGTGAAAACCCGAAAGATCCGGCTGTTATCATCAGCAGCTTCCGCACAGAAAGCAAAGGTGAAAAACCTGTACTGAAAGCGGCTTTCATCAATGGAGATGTTTTTGTGGGTGATAACCAGCTGAAAGCACTTACCAAAATCAAGACCAAGAACGAGCTTATCGGCGAAGTTATTGGCTTGCTGCAAAGCCCGATCCAGCGTGTTATTGGTGCCTTGCAAAACAGGCCCGAAGCAGCGGCAGCAGCAGTTGCTCCTGCAGAAGCTTAATTTTTTCTCTTTTTGGGAACAAAATATCAATGCCCGTAGCCTGATGGCATAAAACATAAAGGCAAAACAAATTTTTTTAATCCTCCGCCGGAGTTAAAACAGTGAAGGCGGAAAAAATTTAAACATTATGGCAGACGTAAAAGCATTAGCCGAATCATTAGTAGGCTTAACAGTAAAAGAAGTTCAGGAATTAGCCGAATTCTTAAAAACAGAATACGGTATCGAACCAGCTGCTGCTGCAGTAGTAGTAAGTGGTGATGCAGGTGGCGGTGCAGCTGCTGCTGAAGAGAAAACATCTTTCAATGTTATCCTGAAAAGCGGTGGTGCTAACAAATTAGCGGTTGTTAAGATCGTTAAAGAACTGACAGGTTTGGGCCTGAAAGAAGCTAAAGATTTAGTGGACGGTGCTCCAAAACCAGTTAAAGAAGGTGTAGACAAAGCAACTGCTGAAGACCTGAAAGCAAAATTAACTGAAGCTGGTGCTGAAGTTGAGATCGCTTAATTGAATAAAGACTTATAACAAGGGCCCTGAATTTTCAGGGCCCTTGTTTTTTCCAGGCTTATCCAAACATTTGCATATTTTTTATAATTATTTACCTATATTTAATAAGTAAATAATTATTATATGAAAGCAATCCCCATTTTACTTTTCCTGCTTCCTTTATTCACCCTTGGTCAATCCAGGTCCAACCAGGCTACAGCCAATATGAAATTGTTCCAGCAATACTATAATGCCGGGCAGGGTGACAGTATCAATGCCATGTTTGGCTATCATTGGGACGAGGCAAAAAAATTCAAGCCTATCTGGACAAAGAAAGATGCTGCTGAAATGCTGGAAAAGTTTGGAAAGCTTGAAAGCTTCCGGTTTATTGGAATTGACCAGACAGACCCCCAAAAAGTGTATGTATTCCAAACCATATTCTCCAGGGGAGGGGAGAAGACCACCAGTATGACCCTGGATGAAGCAAATGCCCTGTCAACCTTCAGGTTCATCACCGAATCCCGCGGTATTACAAAACTCCTCCATAAATACCACCAAACTAAAGGACGGTAACAAAAAGCTTGTGTAAAAAAGCAACGGGCACCAATCACTGTTATATAAGTTCCATTTCCAAACGGCGATGCCGGTTATTGTGCCCGAATTTGCCGGTTATGGTGGATAAATCGCCCTGAAAAGTTAAAAAATCACCCGATTCAGCAAAAATCCTTCCAAATTGCCCAATATCGAAAAAAACTGCCCTAAAATCCGGAACTATTTCCCTAACTTTGCCCTCCTTTAATTTAGGGTTAGTGGCATTATGCCCATTCCAACCCTCAGGCAAAGGGTCTTCTGCACACTCAAAACGTTTTAATTACAAGTATGTCTGCAACAAAAACAACCGCTGCTAAGCGTATCAATTTCGGAAAAGTTGAACATTTAGCAGAAACTCCCGATTTGCTCGGAATCCAGATTCAGTCATTTAAAGACTTTTTCCAGTTAGAAACCACACCCGATAAAAGGAATGTGGAAGGGCTGTTCCGTGTGTTCAAGGAAAACTTTCCTATCACCGACACACGTAACATCTTCGTGCTGGAATTCCTGGATTATTTTGTTGATCCGCCACGCTACACCATCGATGAATGTATCGAAAGGGGATTGACCTATGCTGTGCCCTTAAAGGCTAAACTGCGCCTGAGCTGTAATGATGAAGAGCATGTGGATTTCCAGACCATCGTGCAGGATGTGTTCCTCGGTAATATTCCTTACATGACCCCACGCGGTACTTTTGTGATCAACGGTGCTGAACGTGTGGTTGTGTCTCAGCTGCACCGTTCACCGGGTGTGTTCTTCGGTCAGTCTATTCACCCCAACGGAACCAAGATTTACTCTGCAAGGGTAATTCCTTTCAAAGGTGCCTGGATGGAATTTGCAACCGACATCAACAACGTGATGTATGCATACATCGACCGTAAGAAAAAATTCCCTGTTACCACATTGCTGCGTTCAATCGGTTTCGAAACAGATAAGGATATCCTAGAACTGTTTGGTATGGCCGATGAAGTGAAAGTGGACAAAAAATCTTTACAAAAATATCTTGGCAAACGCCTGGCTGCACGTGTACTCCGTACATGGGTGGAAGACTTCGTGGATGAGGATACCGGTGAGGTGGTAAGCATCGAGCGTAACGAAGTGGTGCTGGAAAGGGATACCCTGCTGGACGAAGAAAATATCGACATGATCCTTGAAATGGACGTGAAGAGCGTGTTCATCCAGAAAGAAGAAGTGAGCGGTGATTATGCCATTATATATAACACATTAAATAAAGATACTTCCAACAGTGAGCTGGAAGCGGTACAGCACATCTATAAGCAACTGCGTGGTGCAGATGCGCCGGATGATGAAACCGCCCGCGGTATCATTGATAAATTATTCTTCAGCGATAAACGTTACGATCTGGGTGAAGTAGGCCGTTATAAAATTAACCGCCGCCTGGGTCTGAACTTCCCGATTGAGAAGAAAGTATTAACTAAAGACGATATCATTGCCATCATCAAAACCCTGGTTCAATTAACCAATGGTAAGAGCGAGGTGGATGATATCGATCACTTAAGCAACCGCCGTGTACGTACCGTGGGCGAGCAATTATATGCTCAGTTCGGTGTTGGTCTGGCCCGTATGGCCCGTACCATCCGTGAAAGGATGAATGTTCGTGACAACGAGGTGTTCACACCGGTTGACCTGATCAATGCGAGAACGCTGTCATCTGTGATCAACTCCTTCTTTGGTACATCACAGCTGTCGCAGTTCCTGGATCAGACAAACCCGCTGTCTGAAATTACCCACAAACGTCGTATTTCAGCGCTCGGACCCGGTGGTTTGAGCCGTGAGCGTGCAGGGTTTGAGGTACGTGACGTACACTATTCTCACTATGGTCGTTTGTGTACCATTGAAACACCGGAAGGTCCGAACATTGGTTTGATTTCTACGCTTTGCGTACATGCCAAGATTAATGACATGGGCTTTATCGAAACACCTTACCGTAAAGTAACTGAAGGTAAAGTGGATATGAAAAAGATCACTTTCCTGAGTGCGGAAGAAGAGGATACAGCAAAAATTGCGCAGGCAAATATTGATATTGACGAAAAAGGAAACTTTGTTGATGATAAAATCAAGAGCCGTCAAACAGGTGACTTCCCGATTTTAGAAAAAGATGAAGTGGAATACATGGACGTGGCGCCTAACCAAATTGTAGGTTTAAGTGCTTCATTAATTCCATTCTTGGAGCATGATGATGCCAACCGTGCACTGATGGGTTCAAACATGCAACGCCAGGCTGTACCGCTGATCAAACCTGAAGTGCCCATTGTTGGTACCGGTTTGGAAGCTAAAGCTGCCCGTGATGCAAGGATCCAGATTCATGCTGACGGAGATGGCGTGGTTGAATTTGTGGATGCTAACGAAATTCATGTGCGGTACAAACGTGATGAAGTGGCGCAGCTGGTTTCATTTGAAGAAGACCTGGTGATGTATAAACTCACCAAGTTTGTGCGTACCAACCAGGAAACCTGTATCAACCTCCGCCCCGCGGTGGCCAAAGGTCAGAAAGTTACCAAAGGTGATTTCTTAACCGAAGGCTATGCAACCAAGGGTGGTGAACTGGCACTCGGCCGTAACATGAAAGTGGCCTTCATGCCATGGAAAGGTTACAACTTCGAGGATGCCATCGTGATCAGCGAAAAAGTGGTGAAGGAAGATTTGTTCACTTCTATCCATATCAGCGAATTTGAAATTGAAGTACGTGATACAAAACTGGGTGAGGAAGAACTGACGCCGGATATTCCAAATGTAAGTGAAGAGGCTACAAAAGACCTCGACCAGAACGGTATCATCCGTATTGGTGCACACGTGAAGGAAGGTGATATTATCATTGGTAAAATCACTCCAAAAGGAGAGAGCGACCCAACTCCGGAAGAAAAACTGCTGCGTGCCATCTTTGGTGATAAAGCCGGTGATGCGAAAGATGCTTCACTGAAAGCACCAAGCGGAACAGAAGGTGTGGTGATCGATAAAAAATTATTCCAGCGTGCGAAGAAAGACAAGAATGCCAAAGTGCGTGAGAAAGCCCAGCTGGAAAAAATCGAAAAAACACACGAGAAGAACGAGGCTGATCTGCTCGAACTGCTGATAAACAAACTGCAGACCCTGTTAAAAGAAAAAGCAAGTGCAGGTGTTAGTAACAATTTTGGCGAAGTGCTCATTGGCAAAGGCGCCAAGTTCAATGCCAAAAACCTGGCAAATATTGATTACCAGAATGTGAATCCGCTGGGCTGGACAGGCGATGCCAAAACAGACGAACTGGTAAACATCCTGCTGCACAACTACAATATCAAGTACAACGAAGAACTGGGCCGTTATAAGCGTGAGAAATTCAACATCAGTATTGGTGATGAATTACCTGCAGGTGTATTGAAACTGGCTAAAGTGTACCTCGCTGTGAAGCGTAAGCTGAAAGTGGGTGATAAAATGGCCGGCCGTCACGGTAACAAAGGTATTGTGGCCAAGATCGTTCGCCAGGAAGATATGCCATTCCTTGAAGATGGTACTCCTGTTGATATCGTACTGAACCCGCTGGGTGTACCGAGCCGTATGAACCTGGGACAGATTTATGAAACGGTACTGGGATGGGCTGGTGAAAAACTGGGTTGCCGTTTTGCAACACCCATCTTCGATGGTGCCAGTGTGGATGAAATTGCGCAAAATATTGAACAGGCAGGTCTGCCTAAGTTTGGCCATACTTACCTGTACGATGGTGAAACCGGCGAGCGCTTTGACCAGCGTGCAACCGTGGGCATCATCTATATCATTAAACTGCACCACATGGTGGATGATAAGATGCACGCACGTTCTATCGGGCCATACAGCTTAATTACACAGCAGCCGCTGGGTGGTAAGGCACAGTTTGGTGGTCAGCGTTTTGGTGAGATGGAAGTATGGGCACTGGAAGCGTATGGTGCATCGAACATTCTGCAGGAGCTGTTAACGCTTAAATCTGATGATATCATCGGAAGGGCTAAAACATACGAAGCAATTGTAAAAGGTGATAACGTTCCAAGAGCCGGTATTCCTGAGTCATTCAATGTACTGGTACATGAATTACGCGGCCTGGGCTTAGACCTGAAGTTCGATTAATGTGAGTAGTGAGTGCTGAACTGACAACTCACAACAAAGATTAAATGATCATTCCAAAAGAATTATCAATTATCAATTAAAAAATTATCAATTAGAGATATGGCATTCAAAAAAGAAAACCGTCCAAGAGCAACCTTTTCACAAATTACTATTGGTCTGGCAAGTCCCGACAGTATTTTGGAAAAAAGCTATGGTGAAATTTTAAAGCCTGAAACAATCAACTACCGTACATACAAACCTGAAAGGGATGGTTTGTTCTGCGAAAGGATTTTTGGGCCGGTAAAGGATTATGAATGTGCCTGCGGCAAGTATAAGCGCATACGCTATAAAGGCATTGTGTGCGACCGCTGCGGTGTGGAAGTAACAGAAAAGAAAGTTCGCCGTGAAAGGATGGGCCATATCAAACTGGTGGTGCCCGTTGTGCATATCTGGTACTTCAAATCATTGCCTAATAAAATCGGT
>JAXLUD010000004.1:0-380259 GCA_046329655.1 Ferruginibacter sp. | reverse complement strand
GTGCGCCATACTAAAGACACCGTTATAATGAAAGCGAAATTTGGTAATCAAACCATTTTTATCCTTTGCTGGACATTTTCACTGACTGTATCAATCTCTTGTAATAGTCAAAGTCAATCAAATAAGGAAAAACAGATAGTACAGACTAAAGCAGACAGCAAACTGTTGAAATTTACAACAGGGGTTCGGTCATTTTTAGAGGACAGTAAAGGAAATCTTTGGTTTGGTAGTGACAAAGAAGGCGTGTGTTTACTTCATAACGGCATGTTCCAATATTTCACGACAGAAGACGGGTTAAGTCACAACCAGGTAAGAAATATTTATGAAGATAAGAATGGAGTAATATGGTTTGAATGTGGTGAAGGATTAAGTGTTTATGATGGAAAAAAAATATCTGTGTACAAAGAAAGAAATTACGATTCAACAACAGAATGGAAAATAGGTGATAAAGACATTTGGTTTAAAGCTGACCAGATAGGATCCGGCTACAACGATCTTGAAAAGGCCTCCGGGGTGTACCAGTATGACGGAAAGAAACTAAACTATCGCATATTCCCTGTACTACCAAAATCCGATGATGTTTATGGGTTTCAGTACTCAATTTCGACACCTTTTGTAAGAGGTAAAAATGGCACGATCTGGTTTGGGGCCTACAAAGCACTGGTTGGATACAACGGCAAACATTTTAAAATATTAAATGACGATTTTTTTGGATTGCCCAAAGAAAAAGGAGGTCTGCATATCCGGGGTTTCATAGAAGACCGCAAAGGAAATCTTTGGATGGCGAATAATGGAAGCGGTGTTTTAGTATATGATGGGAAAGAAGCAATTAATTTCACAACGAAACACAAACTGACAAAGGAAGAGACTAAAGGCAATTCACTTGAGAGAGCTTATTCTATTGGAGAGGATGCTGAAGGAAATATCTGGATCGGGACAGTAGAATCTGGAGTCTGGAAATATGATGGTACATCTGTTACAAATTTTACAGAGAAGGATGGGCTTGGACCTACATTCATTTCCACCATATATAAAAACAAGCAAGGAGAATTGTGGTTTGGAGGGAATGGAGTTTATCGTTTCAATGGCAAGTCTTTTGAAAGAATATATTAACGGCAAGTACGAACGCACAACAAACGGTTTTGGGCAAGTGTGGCCGGACAATCAAATTTCGGCTAACTGCATCGCCAATCTTTAGTTCCGGGCTGGACAAACAATTTTCAGCTTTAGTTCTTAACTTCAACTAAACAAAAAATTCGGCTGCGGTTCCGGGCGGACAGTTGGAAAATCCCACACCAGCCCAAAGCCGCCGACGTTATGCGCCATTTGCAGTTACAAACCTAATTTCACAGTTCCATAAAAAATACTTACTTTTGACGTTAGTAACCTAAGACGGCAGTATGATTATTTCTTTTGGCAATACAGAAACTGAACAAGTATGGTTAGGTAATCGAGTAAAGAAATTACCTACAGAGATTCAAAATATTGGCAGAAGAAAACTTAGAATGCTTAACAACTCTGTTGATTTAGCGGATTTAAGAATACCTCCGGCAAATAGATTAGAAAAGCTATCAGGTAAATGGAAAGATTTTTACAGCATCCGAATAAATGATCAATGGCGTATCATTTTCAAATGGAATTCGGGAAATGCTTCAGAAGTTGAAATAATTGATTACCACTAAATCGTATTAAAATGGCAAAACTTAAAAATATTCACCCCGGCGAAATTCTCTCAGAGGAATTTCTTTTACCATTTAATATAACAGCCTACAAACTTGCCAAAGACATAGAGATACCCCAAACAAGGATTTCAGAAATCCTCAAAGGCAATCGCAGAATTACTGCAGACACAGCTATAAGACTTAGTAAGTATTTTGGTAATTCTGCTAAATTCTGGCTGGGCCTCCAGGACGATTTTGATATTGAAGAAGAAATATCAACAAAAGGTACAATGCTCAAATCCATTAAAGCTTTAAACGAAAAAGTTGCCTAACGGCGCATAACAATGGTTTGCCAAAATACGGGCTGGACAATCTTATCATCGGCTTTCGGTTCGCTTATCTGCTTTGGTTCCGGGCTGGACAATCTTCTTTGAGCAGTTGTACGCAACTTCAAATTTTAGTTATAATTTCAGATTCAGTTCCGGGCGGACAGTCGGTCAATTCCCGTACTTCGGCAAGCCTCGAACGTTAACGGCAAGCCAGCCGCAGGCGCAAAGCCGGGCTGTCTATCATTTGGTTTTTAGTTTGTGGCTTTTTCTTACTTCAACGCTTTTATTCAGCATTAGCGCCAAGCCCAGCTTTTGGCGTCTTAAATTCAGTGGCTCTTTTTGGTTCTATGGCCTGCCGTTAACAGGCGGTTTTGCGTAATTGCGGCGGGACAATCTAAACTTCAGCTGTTGTGCTTATTTCAGCTTTGGTTAACGGGCGGACACAACAACTTTGGGCTTTAATTCTTAACTTCAGCTAAACAAAATTATGGGCTGTGGTTCCGGCGGACGGAATTCTTTTCCGCAACTAACGCAAAGCCGCGGCCCGTTGGGCGTCATTATAGCAAGTGTTTAAAACCCAAAAGACTTAATCATGGTTCAATTAAATAAAATTGCGCCCGTCTACCTCTTACTATTTTTTTCCTGCTCGCAACTCCCATCGACAGACCAGAAAACTCAAGAGAAAAAGGATTCAGTTAGCATAACGGAAAATACCCATGACCTCGCTCCACTTTCCGACTCAAAAGACATTATGATAGAAAATGAAACCTATAACTTAACTTACATACTCAATATCCACTCAATCAAGTATTCAAAGACTTGCCATTATAATTTTAAAAAAATCGAATCAAATTGTAGTGTCAGATTCAGTATCTTATAAAACTTTTTCGGACAGCTTGCAAAAGCTAAACATTAATTCTGTGGTCCAAATGTCCGTTGTTTATGATTTTGTAAGATCTAATAGGTTGTACTTTCAGCAACCTTTAATTCACAAAAGCTAAATACAACTGATACCATTCACTTTGCGCTTTTTTATCGAACTAACAAAAAAGGGCAACTAACTTACTGGACACAATGAAGCAAGCCTAATTAACGAACGCCCAACAAACGGTTTTGGGCAAGTGTGGCTGGACAAACTAATTTCTGCTAACTGCATCTCCGGTCTTCAGTTCTGGCTGGACGTTCAATTTTCAGCTTTAGTTCTTAACTTCAACTAAACAAAATAATCGGCTGCAGTTCCGGGCGGACAATTGGAAAATTCCACACCAGCCCAAAGCCGCCGACGTTGTAGGCAAGGCTAACAGACAGCATCACTATGAGAATTAAACATCGCTATTTAACATCGGACAGTCATTTAAAAATCATAAAGCCTGTTAAGGCAATCCTTGACAAGTATTCAAACGTTTATAATTACAAAGAAGATCTTGAGTGTGTAATACCCAGTTTCAAATACACTATTGAGTTTTACCTTTATGAAGACAATCCAAATTTTGACAATTTAAAAAAAGAACTAAGTAAGTTTATTCAGCCACAAGTTACTGGTACGGAGTATGAAAAAAAAGACATTCAAAATGCGGAATGGTTTATAGTATCAACTGGACAATATCAATATCCACAGCCAGAAAACGATTTCAATTATAAAAAAGTAACTTTCAATTTAGACAACTATTGTCCTTTATGCGACATTGGAAAAATCCAAAACGCACCGTTCAGACTTAAAACAGAACCTAAGCAACAAAACAATCAATTTTGGGGGCTTCATTGGGAATATTCTGCAGTATTTGTAAGACAGGAAGCTAAAAATATTTTGGAAAGAGAAAACATAAAAGGAATAAGATTTACAAACCCCATTTTGAACAAAAAAGACATCCCAATTGACGGTTTCTATCAACTTCATATTGACACAACAATTGACAAAGGGTTTGACGGCTATAACACCAAAACTATAACTTGCAAAATCAATAATGAAGAAAACTGTAACACAGACTTAAACTCAAAATGTTGCGGACGTATAAAATTTCATCACCCCAAAATCGGCGGCTATCTGTTTGACAAATCTATTTTCAAATCTGAATTTGACATTGTTCATAGCAATGAATATTTTGGCAGCGGCGCAAGTGCTAACAGAATTCAAATTGTTTCAAGGCGATTTAAAGATTTAGTTGAAAAGAATAAATTAAAAGGCTTGTCTTTTACGCCAATTGTACACGACAGACTTGTACGATAGAAGCCCTGCCTACAACATTGGCTTAGCGCAAATTGGGGCTTGACAACAAATGCTTAACTTTAGTACTCAACTGAGGCTGCGGATTAAAGGCTCATCGGACGTTCTTCGATGCCCCAACTTCGCTAAGCCACGCCGTTGTGGGCAAGCCGTCGACAGTAAGTAACAAACTATGACTTTTGAAGTTAGCAGAATAACAAATAATGATTTAGACAGTCTCTTTAAGCGACCCAGAGTTTCGCATAAGATTAGTGAATACGTTCTTTCATATTTGGATGAAAAAATCTTAAAACCTAACAGGATTCTTCAAAGTGAAAAACAAATCTACTGGTTCACTCTCTCTTTCTCCTTTTCAATTCCAAAGCCCAATAGAATATTGTACAAAAGCCCATTTTCAACTCATACTAGAATATTTATACCCCATAAAGGCTTTAGAACTTTTGAAGGTAAAAAATGGGCTTTCTTAAATGTGACTGCTGATGATATTGATCAAGATATAAAACCTTATGACTACGCCTTAGTTGTCTTCGATATGTTTGCTGACTATTTAATTTACAATTATAAAAAATTAAATAAACCAGCTCTTGATCTTATTCGCAACGAAATGAACAAACTTTTTATTGAAAGCATTCTTTATCCAGCTCCATTTGAAGAACAACAATATGCTATGGATGAAGGCAAATATGGCCTAAAGGCTATCGGACCAGGTGAGAGATTGGAAGACAGTATAATTATTTCGCCAAAAGAGGAATACATAAAGCATTACGGTTTCTAAATTCGGCCAGCCCACAACATAGGGTTTACAAAAAGTTTGGCTGGACAATCAAATCTTCAGCAGTTGTGCGCAACTCAGCTTCAGTTCCGGGCGGGACAAGCAATTTTGAGCATTTGTTCTTATCTTCAGCTAAACAAAAATATCCACAGCGGTACCGGGCGGACGGAATACTAATGCCAAACCTTCTGTAAGCCCTGCCCGTTGGTAGCAATTTTATGAAGACCCTAATATTTTTAGTAACATTACTTTCATTTGGCTGCAATAGTCAGACAAACAATAATACTTCAAAACTGGTTGACACAACCGTTGTTAAGAACCAAACTTCAATCGACAAGTCTCAATTATATGCAAAAGACGACAGTGTAATTATATCATCAAAACATTTTGACACAATCAAGTATTCAAAAGAGCAGTTTAATCAAATAGTTGACAACTTCCCTTCATTATATTCTTCAATTCCAGTAAACCCTGACATATCCTACGCACAAAGTGGATATTTCAAAGACATCGTTGAAGATAACGGCAACAAAAAGCATTTGTCATTCGGGAGTGAACAAGGGCAAGACACTTACTACATTTTATATTCTTACTTTCTAAAACAAAAGCAAAATGACCAAAGTCTGAATACAGTTAGAGAAAATCTAATAACCATTTACCAAACAATAAATGACATTTTTGGTTACCTACAATATGGTGGGACTTTCTTTGGACATCAATTCAACCGAATAAACGGCTATGCTGAATATGGAGTTTACGAATACAAATCGTTTTCTGACATTGATAATAAATTGACTGACATTGGTAGTTTGAAGATGCATTATTTATCTTCTCTGAAAGAAATAATTCACAGAGAAATAGAATTAGACAACGAAATTCCTCAAAGAGCGGAGAAAACAGTAAGAGAGAATGAGTTATTAAAGTACATTGCAACTTTAGACAAAATAATCGTCAACAACTTCTATTTGAAAAAAGCTCAACAATTTCAATATTCATATTATTGACAGACAAAAACTGCTACCAACAAGGGCTTGCCAAAATACGGGCAGGACAATCAAATCTTTAGCTTCACTCCCCTATCAGCTCCTGTTCCGGGCTGGACAATCTTCTCCGAGCAGTTGTGCGCAACTTCAAAATTTAGTTATAAATTCAACTTCGGTTCCGGGCGGACAGTTGGAAAATCCCCCAACTTCGCTAAGCCTTGGCCGTTAACGGCAAGCCAGCCGCAGGCGCAAAGCCAGCATTTAATTATCAATTTTTTATTGCAGCATTTTTATCTTACTCGAAGGCCAATCATCAGCATTTGCTCAAACCCCAGCTTTTGGCGTTTTAAACTTGCACGCTCTTTTTGGTACTTTGGCCAGCCGTTAACAAACGGTTTTGGGCAAGTGTGGCCGGACAAACTAATTTCGGCTAACTGCATCGCCGGTCTTCAGTTCTGGCTGGACGTTCAATTTTGAGCTTTAGTTCTTAACTTCAACTACTCAAAAACCTCAGCAGCGGTTCCGGGCGGACAGTTGGAAAATCCCACACCAGCCCAAAGCCGCCGACGTTAGCTGCCACCTTAGAAGACCATCCGACTGTAAGAAATTTTTATGAAAGCACCTTTTCATTATTTGGTTAAAGCAAAACTCATTCGTAAGACGAACGGCAACGAGTTTGATTTTCAAGAAATAAGCAAGACGTTTGAAAACGACATTCCCATCATAGCGAGAGAAAAAGCGTTTGATTACTTTCAAAGTTGCATTGACATATTGCTACAGCATAAAGGAAAGGAGTACGTTTCGGAGAAAGAGACACAAAAAGAATTAATCTCTTTCATCGAAACAGGAACTTCCAAACTGCAAATCGGTGATAAAGAAATCCTGTATACCGAAGATAGTTTTGGCAACGGGATTGGAGTATATTTTGTCAAAGATATTGAGGTAAAGAGTATTGATACATTTTGGAGTGTTGGACAAGAACAATTGCTTTATGGAATTGGAAATCTTAGCGACCAGCATTTAATTGATGATACAATACTTGTGCTGCAAGAAGAAGCTGAATACTATCATCATTTTGGATACGATACAAACGGTCAAGAAGTATCAGTAACCTACTGTTCAAAAAATGCCTGGTTAGATGGATGTGGAAGTTCATCAATAATGGCTCGTAATATTATAAAAACTCCTTTCGATTGGAAAGGCTATGACAAGCCTTATTGGTGGGGACAGCCTGATGAAATACAGGAGCAAGAAACAACGGCTTTACCGCCAACTTTTGAAGCCATCATTAGCGGAGGTGAGAGTAATTCTGTTGAATTTAAGCCAACACTGCTTTACAATTTTAAAACTGATAAAGCGGGAATAAGTGTAAAGGAAATAATAGCAAAAACGATTTGTGCTTTTTTGAATAGCAGAGGCGGCTTTTTGTTTATAGGACTTGATGATGACGGCAGAGCACAAGGATTAGAAAAAGACTTTTCACTTTCAGAAGGGAAAAAACCAAAGGATTTTTTTCAGCTTGAGTTTGACCAAACAATCCAATACTTTCTTGGATTTGCGACAAGGACTTACATTAGCGGACAGTTTATTACTTTCGAGGGTAAGGAAATATATGTCGTAGTTGTCGAACCCAGTTCGAGACCAATCTTTCTTAAAAGCCAACATGAGAAAAAGTTTTACGTTCGAGGAGAGGCTTCATCAAGACAACTTTCCGAAATCGAAGAGCTGATTAATTATTGCGTTGACAGGTTTAAACGTTGAGAGAAACAAGGCGGCAGCTAACAAGGGCTTGCCAAAATACGGGCAGGACAATCAAATCTTCAGCTTCATTTCGCTATCAGCTCCTGTTCCGGGCTGGACAATCTTCCCCTAGCAGTTGTGCGCAACTCCAAAAATTAGTCATAAATTCATCTTCTGTTCCGGGCGGACAGTCGGTTAATTCCCGTACTTCGGCAAGCCACGAACGTTGGCTGCAATGCTGATAGACCCTAATATATTCATGACTTAAAAACACAATAATGACAAAAACTAATTTTTACCTCATAAGTATTTGCTTGGCTGCTTACTTATTCTCCGCAAATTCTTGCAACACTTCTACCGATAAATCAATTACAAAAAACGAAGACACAAGCACTCAAATGCTTACGCACCCTGACATGACAAAAGTGAAAACTGAGATACAGGCAATTGCAACAAAATGGGCTGACGCAGAAAATGCCAGAGATGTTAAAGCTGTATTGGAATTTTATGCAGACGACGCTATTAGAATGCCCAACAATTTGCCAATGATTTCCGGCAAGAATAACATATTAAAGAGTCTTGAAGATGAAATGGCAACTACGCCTAAAGGAGCAATGATAACAATCGAATCTCTTGGAGTTTTTGGTAATGAAACAGATGTTATTGATTATGGAAAAACAACTCTCAAAGACTCTACTGGAAAAATTATATACACTGGAAAATATTTAACTTATTGGCAAAAACGTAACGGAAAATACGTGGCTGTTCGTGACATGATAAATGATGATGCAAAGCAAAACTGATACAATATTCAAACAAAACACTACAGCCAACAAAAGTATTTGCAAAAGCAGGGCTGGACATTGTAACATCAACTATGTGCAGGCATCAGCAGTGGTTCGGGCTCGACGTTCAATGTTCAGCTTTAGTTCTTAACTTCAACAACATATTTTCAAATGAGCATTTGTACCGGGCTGGACAATCAATGAATTCCCTGCCTTCGCAAATACTCGAACGTTGTACGCCATTTTTTTGGACACCCTACTCTGTTTGAAGTTTCCTTACCATTTTTGTTTGACAATGATTATTTTTACCTAAATTTATTAGCACAACAGTTTGACAATGGAAATTTTTGGTACAGACAATCATAAAATAATTCATGGCGACGCTTTAGAAGCCTTGCAGACACAGGTTGCAGACAATTCTGTTGACCTTTTTTTTGCAGACCCACCATACAACATTGGCAAAAACTTCAACGGACACATAGAAAAATGGGCGACAGAAGAAGCCTATTTGGAATGGTGCTACAAATGGCTTGACCTCTGCATAAAAAAACTAAAACCCACAGGCAGTTTTTATGTAATGACAGCGACACAGTTCATGCCTTATTTTGACATCTTCCTTCGCAAAAAATTAGATATTCTTTCAAGAGTTGTTTGGAGTTACGATAGTTCGGGTGTACAAGCAAAAAAATATTTCGGTTCAATGTACGAGCCAATTTTGTTTTGCGTAAAGGATAAAGAGAATTATACTTTTAATGCCAATGATATTTTAGTGGAGGCAAAAACAGGCTCAAAAAGGAAATTAATTGATTATCGTAAAGCTGTGCCAACAGTTTACAATACAGAGAAAGTTCCAGGTAATGTTTGGGACTTTGCAAGGGTTCGTTATCGCATGGATGAATACGAAAATCATCCCACACAAAAACCAATTGCTTTAATGGAAAGAATTATTAAAGCAAGTTCTAACGAAGGAGATTTGGTTTTAGACCCGTTTTCGGGCACATTTACAACTTGTGCAGTTGCAAAAGAATTGAACAGAAGATGCATTGGAATTGAAATGCAAGACGAATATGTAAAAATCGGTTTAAGAAGATTGCAATTAGCCAAAGAATATAAAGGTGAAAAACTTGAAAAAGAAATACGAACCTTTGAAACCGATAAAATAGCAACAAGCCAAAACTTAAAATTATTTGAAGAACCCAATGGAACATACATTCACGGTTAATATAAAAGCAATCTTAGACAATAAGTTTGGGAAAAAAGCAGACGAAATATTTAAAACCAGCAACTTACTTCAATACATAAACTTAAAGACCCGTTCTGCAAATAAAGGTTCTAAAGCCCGTTCAAGTTTTGCCAATCTTTATGCTATCTATGTAATCCTTGAAGATTATATCGCTAAAGGCTTTCATAAGAAAAGTGGCTATGCAAAGTATGAAGGTGCAGCATTTGTAAAACTATTCACAAGACAAAGGGAATTACCATTTGGCAACAAATTACAGAACCATGCTTTGAACAATCGCATGAACTCTGAATTTCAAAAATACTTTCCGAGTTCAGAGATAATACCCATTCTAAGAAACCTTGAAACGAACAGGTATTGGATAAATGAAAATTTACTCAAAATAAAAGTTGGCAAAACCGAGTACAATTTAGCCCCTGTAATCATTGAAATTATAGACGAATACAGCAAGACAAAACAAGATGCATTTCAACGCTTCATAAAGGCTTGTGAAGAAATGCAGGAAATTGAAAGTTCAAAACCAGAACAGGTTATTGAATTTATAAGTGGTTTGCTTGCGCCAAATGTTGACGCAAGACTTTTTGAAATTGTAAGCTATTCAATTCTGAAATTTTATTACCACGACCAACACATATTTTGGGGCTACGAAATTGACAAACTAACCAAAGACAATTTAAAACTCTTCAAGACAGGCAGAACCAATGCCAATGACGGTGGAATTGATTTTGTTATGCAGCCATTAGGGCGTTTCTTTCAAGTAACAGAAACTCTTGATTTCAAAAAATACTTTCTTGACATAGACAAAATTCAAAAGTTCCCGATAACATTCGTTATTAAATCAGACGAAGCTATTGAAGACCTTTTGAGCAAAATAAAAGCCAACGCCAACAAAATATATTTGGTAACAGCTATAGTTGACAAGTATATGGCTTGCATTGAAGAAGTAATCAATATTCCAATGCTAAACCAACGCTTTAGCGACACCATAAAATTGGGATACTTGAATAACATTCTCAATGAAATTATTACTCAAAGCAAAGTGGAGTTTAACTACACGGATACAGAAGAACTTGACGAGGAGACCGACTAAAACGGCGTACAACAAACGGTTTGCCGCAAGGCTGGCGGACGGAATAATAATCGGCTGTCGTACTACTATCCCCTAACCAACGCAGTTGCACCACCGTTTAGGGACCAAGCGGTGACGTTAGTCTAAAACATCTAATCCAACGGCTTAAAATCATAAGGCAGCAGGCGGCAAATTTTTTCTGACCAGGCCCAGTAGCCATTGGTGAGCATGTCCTGCATTTTATCGTAAGCCCCGTTTGAAAAAACCAGTATTTGATCGTGGTTTAGCAGGCGTATGGCAGAGGAAGGATTTTTAAGCCCCGGGCTCGCTGTATATGATTTTGCATAATCAATATCTTCCAGCGCATTTTTATACACTACGTACAGGTAATTTTTAAATTCCACCACGGCGGTAAAAGAATCCAGCGCATAGGCAATGCTGTCGCCGGCAATGGTATAGGGGGTGTACTGGTCGAACGAGTCTTTCTGTTTGAGTATTTTTTCATAATAAGCGGCCGAGTCTGCCTGCAGCGGTTCTCCCGGGCCGTTTTGATTGCTTAGAAATTTTGCCCGGTCACGGTACAATTGCTGCACCCGTTTTTTTTCATCATTGGGGGTTTTTACCAGCCTTCTTATTTCAAAGCCATCCTGGATAAGCCGGTTACGGTACACGCTGCGCATGAAATGCATCACCGATCCATAGTAGGCTTCATTCCTTGCTTTCATCCAGCGCCGCACCCTGCCTTTGCGCTTACTGTCCATATCTTCAAAAAACGGGTAACCTTCATAAAACAGCATACCCTTTGTAAAATCGTATTCAAATTTTTCCAGCCGGTAGCGAATGCGGTAGCCCAGGTTTTTATTTACGATCACCAGGTCTTCACCGGCATAAGCTACCAGCATATTCTTCTTTTTATAAAACCTGAACTCCACCTGCTCCTTATTTTCGAGTATACATTTTTCCCCCCAGCTGCCGGCACCAATAAACTGTTCGGTAAAAAAGCGACCCCATTTTTCCCAGGTCTGTTTTTCGTACCCACCCACCACCACGGCATCCATCAGCTGCTGTTTGGGTGTAAGCGATATTACAATATTGTCAATGGGAATATTGGTGATGTTGATCGTGCGCTGTACGGTTTCATAACCGATATAACTCACCACCAGGTTGTAATTGCCGGGAGTAATATGCTGCAGTGTAAAACGGCCGTCTTGGGCACTTACTGTTCCGATGGATGTATTGCTGAAAAATACGGATGCACCTGTAACCGGTTTGTTATCCGAAGCAAAAATAATTTTACCGCTCACATTTACCTGCGCCTGCAATGCCGGCGCCAGCAGCAATACTAAAATGGTAATAATAATTCGCATACCGGGAAGAAATCACCTGCGGTTTACAGTGCAAAGCCAGCAGGGAAAACACAGGCTAAAGTTAGTGCATTTGACAGGCATTTACAGGACCGGGCTTCGTTATATGTAAAGGGAAGTCAAGTTTTTGAAACTTGACTTCCCTTTACATACCGCTATTTCTACAGGCTCGCCAGATCAATCACAAAGCGGTAGCGCACATCGCCTTTTTCAAGTCTTTCAAACGCATGGTTCACCTCCTGTACCGGGATGGTTTCAACATCTGCCGTGATATTGTGCTTAAAACAAAAATCCAGCATCTCCTGCGTTTCTGCAATGCCGCCGATATTGGAGCCGGAGAAACTTCTTCTTCCCACCACCACGTTGAATGCATTTATTTCAAGCGGCTCAGCAGGCAATCCCACCAGCACCACGCTGCCATCATGCCGCAGCAGGTTGAGGTAAAGATTTACATCATGCTGCGCAGAAACCGTATCGATGATAAGATGCAGTTTGCGCCTGTATGCTTTCATCGCCTTCACATCAGAGGAGAGTATGGCCTCATCAGCACCCAGTCTTTTTGCATCTTCCACTTTGGAAGGGGAGGTTGTGAACACCACCACTTCGGCACCCATGGCTTTGGCAATCTTAATGGCCAGGTGACCTAGTCCGCCGATACCGAGGATACCTACTTTTTTACCCGGACCAGCCGCCCAATGTTTCAAAGGAGAATACACCGTGATGCCGGCACAAAGCAGCGGCGCTGCGGCAGCCAAGTCGCTGAAAGCAGGCATGTGCAACACATACTTTTCATTACATACATAGGCTTTCGAAAATCCGCCATAAGTTTGCCCGCCAGAAATTTTATCCGCACTGTTGAAGGAATAGGTGACACCTTCATCACAAAAAGGTTCCAGTCCGTCAAAACAATATTCACAATGCCCGCAGCTGTCAACGATACAACCCACCGCAGCCAGGTCGCCGGGTTTAAAATTTTTAACATGCCCTCCCACCGCAGTTATCCTGCCCACCATTTCATGACCAGGCACAATGGGATAGGTTGTGCCGCCCCAGTCGTTGCGTACCGAATGCAGGTCTGAATGACAGATCCCGCAATAAAGAATGTCCATTTCCACATCATGCGGCTGCAGTTCCCTGCGCCCGATCATCATTTCATGTAATGGTCCTGATTCAGCTGTTGCCCCAAATGCTTTTACCTGTTTCATATTTTGTCTGTTGATTTATTAAATGATTTATTTTTTTAACGACATCAGCCCGCTTACTTCCGAAAGCTCCAGCTTTAGTACCATACCCTTGGTGGCCTCTTTGTATTTCTTAAAATGAGGCGCTTCCCGGTGCAGCAGGTAAGCTTCATTGCTGGCATATACTTCCACAATGGTAATATGGTGAGGCTGCAGTTTATCAGCGTAAACAGTATAACTGAGCACTCCCGGTTCATTCTTTATGGCTGCGTTCATTTGTTCATAAAGCAGACCGGTGTAAGCCTTTAACTGCAGGGAATCGACGGTGATCCTTGCAAAACGGGTGATGGTTTTATCTTGTGCCATGACATCAATGCTGCATGCCAGCAGCAGGAAGATGAGGATGCGTTTTTTCATTGGTTTTAATGATTCAGTTTACCGGAAGATTTCCTCAGGCAAGATACTTATTGCTGTTCACTTCTGCGGTTTACTGATGCCCGGGTTTTTGTTTTGATACAATGCCGGAGTATTGATCAGTAATACAGCCGGGATGGAAGCAGTGAAGGCCGTTCCGCTTTTCAGAAAATTTCTGCGCTGGTGATTTTGCATAGCTGATCTGTTTAATGATTATTATTTACCCACCAGTTTTTGCAAATGCTGCGGGTACCTCGCTCCCTGTATTTCGATGGCAGCAACAGCTGCTTCAATTTTTTCCAGTTCTGCTGCAGAAAGCTGCAGGGCAGCAGCACCTGTATTTTCTTCAAGCCGGTGCAGTTTGGTGGTGCCGGGAATGGGAACGATCCATGGCTGTTGTGCCAGCACCCATGCCAGTGCCACCTGTGCATTGGTGGCATTTTTTTCTTTTGCAATGGCGGCAATCACATTCACCACCACCTGGTTGGCCTTGCGGTTCTCTTCAGAAAAACGGGGCACCATGTTCCTGAAATCTGTTTTATCAAACTGTGTGTTTGCATTAATGGCGCCGGTTAAAAATCCTTTGCCCAGCGGACTGAACGGCACAAAGCCAATACCCAGTTCTTCCAGCAGGGGAAGGATTTCTTTTTCGGGTTCCCGCCACCATAAAGAATATTCACTTTGCAATGCTGCTACCGGCTGAACCGCATGTGCCCTGCGTATACTTTCCACCCCGGCCTCGCTCATTCCAAAATGTTTCACCTTGCCTTCTGCGATCAATTGCTTTACTGCGCCAGCTACTTCTTCTACCGGCACTTCCGGGTCAACACGGTGCTGATATAAAAGATCGATCACATCCGTTTGCAAATAACGCAATGAATTTTCCACCACGGTTTTGATACGCTCCGGCCTGCTGTCGGGCCCCTGTGTGGGATCTCCGTTCTTAAACCCGAATTTGGTGGCGATCACCACCTTGTTACGGTATGGTTTCAATGCTTTTCCCAGGATGATTTCATTACCGCCCTGGCTGTAAGCTTCGGCCGTATCAAAAAAACTGATGCCCAGTTCAACCGCTTTTTGTATCAGTGCAATGGCATCTTTTTCATTGGTGGCAGGGCCATAACCAAATGTAAGTCCCATACACCCCAGCCCGAGTGCAGAAACTTCCAGCCCGGATTTACCCAATATTCTTTTTTGCATAATGATTTATTTTATCACACAAAGCTCGGCACGAAAAACAGCCCGGCAATTATACCAATTACTGGTTTACTTACCATTATTACTGGTTTTGCCACCGCCACGTTCGTACGGATTTTGAAAGCTGTAATTTTATGAAAGCAAATCATTCATATGGAAGAGATCGTAAAACTTGAGTCGGTGGCGCAATACAATACCATGCGTGGCGCCGGCACCCTGCATCCGCTGGTAACCGTGCTGGACCTTTCCAAAACACTGCCCATGCCTGCAAAGACCTTTAACTTCAATGTATATGCCATCTACCTGAAAGAAGTGAAATGCGGCGAACTGAAATACGGCCGTAACCATTACGATTACCAGGAAGGCACCCTGCTGTTTATTGCACCGGGCCAGGTGGTGGGTGTGCAGCCAAGGGTAAAAGAATTTGCCCCGCAGGGATGGGTATTGCTGTTTCATCCCGACCTGGTAAAAGGCACGCAGCTGGGGAAACATATCCAGGATTATTCTTTCTTTTCCTATGATGTGAATGAGGCACTGCATCTTTCTGAAAGGGAGCGGCAGATGGTGCTGGACTGTTTTGCAAAGATCGGTTACGAACTGGAACAGCCGGTTGACAAGCACAGCAAAAAACTGATCGCTTCCAATATCGAACTGTTCCTGAATTACTGTACCCGTTTTTACGACCGGCAATTCATCACCCGCGACAATGCGAATAAAGGCGTGGTTGAAAAATTTGAAGACCTGCTGAACAACTATTATACTTCAGACACTGCAGCCAATGAAGGCCTGCCTTCGGTGGCATGGTGTGCAGACCAGCTGCATTTATCTTCTAATTATTTTGGCGACCTGGTGAAAAAAGAAACCGGCAAATCACCGCAGGAATATATCCAGTCGAAAGTGATTGATGTGGCCAAGGAGCGGATCTTTGATATTGACAAATCCATCAGCGAAGTGGCCTACGAACTGGGCTTTAAATATCCCCAGCATTTCACCCGTTTGTTCCGGCAAAAAACCGGCATGTCGCCCGTGGCTTACAGGAATATGAATTAGCAAGACCAATAAAACAGTATATTAGTATTATAATTACTGTTTATGAAAACACTTTCACTTACCTGTTTCTTTTTAATGACCTGCGCTGTTTTTTTTGCACAAAACGATATCAGCAAACTCACCGAACCCATTGTTGAAGAAGGTAAAAAATTATACCAGTCAGAAATGGCTTCCTGGTATGGCACCGATATCTTCCTCGAAAAATACAGTAACCACGACAATACCGGCGGTTATATTTCCTATACAGAAAATGGAGCATACAAATGTGTATTCTTTTCAAAAGGTGATCACCCGAAAGTACTGGGTACAATGATTTTTGACAGCACTTACAATGTGGAAACCGCCAATACAAGCCTGGAAGAACGGGCGCTGACTGCAACAGAGAATGAACTGAGAACTTTAAGACAGAAAGCACAGGCGATCATCCGTAATGACACTTTCTTTTTATCCTATAACAACTCGAGCCTTAACATCATTCCGATGATCGCCGGCAAAGAGAAAAAAGTGTACGTACTCACCGGCCCAATAAAACCGGGATTGTTTTATTTGGGAACGATTACCTGCTTCAATTTGATGACAGTTACCAGCTGCTTTCAAAGAAAAGACTGCACAACAATCTTATCCCTGTAAATTATGCAGACAAGCCCGACAGCAATGAAGTGGGCACGATGCATACCCACCTGGGCGAAACCGGTGATTTTATCACCGCCACCGATATCTGCACACTGATGCTTTATGCAAGATTTGCCAACTGGCAGCAGCATATGGTGATTTCTGAAAACTATGTTTCGATCTGGGACTGCAAACAAAATTCCCTCTTTGCAATTACGCGTAAGGCCTGGGACAGGATTTATGCCGACCAGGAAAAAAGAAATAAAAAAGAATGACACAACAGCAATATCTTTCATCACGCATCCGGGAAGTATTCCTGAACGGCAAATGGATCGCCCATACCAATTATAAAGAACAGCTGGATCACACCAGGTTCGAGGAAGCAGTTTACAAAAACGGCAACACCAACAGCATCGCCCTGCTCACCTGGCATATCAATTATTACCTGGAAGGTTTACTGCAGGTATTTGAAGGCGGACCGCTTTCCATCAGCGACAAATACAGTTTTGATATGCCGGAACCGGTTACCGAAACAGGCTGGAAGCATATGAAAGAGACCTTGTTTGCCAATGCGGCAAAGTTTGCAGATCATGTGGCGGATATGACCGAAGAAAAACTGGCATCAGTATTTGTGAAAGAAAATTATGGCAGCTATTTGCGTAATATTGAAGCCGTGATTGAACACAGTTATTATCACCTGGGGCAAATCGTTTTGTTGAAAAAGATCATGACCGCCACAAACATACCCGCATAACTTTTAAAAATGGAATTCATCAAATACCTCAGCATGACGCTGGCATTTTTCCTCGAATTGTGTATGCTGGCAGCATTGGGCTGGTGGGGTTTTCAGCAAGGCGGCACCACCCTTTCGAAATATGCCATTGCCGGTGTGCTTGTATTAGTGGCATCGGTATTATGGGGCATTTTTGCAGCGCCCAAATCAAAAAGAAGACTGCCCATTGTGCCAAGATTGTTTTTCCAGTTTGCCATGTTCCTTACCGCTGCATTCCTGCTCTATTTAAGCGGCGAAACCACCCTGGCCATTTGGTTTGCAGTGCTGGCACTGCTGAGCACGGCCGGCAGTGCGGTGTTTAAATTTTAAAAATCCCTGCTGTTCAGAGGGCATTTTTTCATCCCCAATATCCAGCAGCAGGCTTACCCGGCAATTTATTACCAACAGAAACGTTATTTGTAAGAACACCCCCGGTGGAAACCATTACTCCCCGGTAAAACCTTTGTAACTGTATGAAAAGAACAGCTTTCAGCAAAGCAACAGCCAGCCTGTTGCTGTTGGCGTTTCATCAAAACATTGTGGCGCAGGACAGGGCGCAGGATCACAATTCAAGCCGCAGCAATAAAACTGCCAGCCGCAGTTTGCCGGCCAATGCATGGCAGTTTGCCCTTGGCAGCGGCGCTTCATTTGCAGTAAAAAGCAATGAAGGCAGTTTGTTCCGCGGCAACAGCATCGCCACCAAGATGAGCGGGCAGTATAATTTTGGCACAGTCGGCCTGGGCTTTAACAGCGGCATGATGCCGGGCACGGTGAACAATGCGGCCATCAGCAGTTTTTTAACCGAAAGAAAATTCCCTGCAGATGCCATCATCAGCAGTACCCGGGCGCTCAATGCCTATGTACTGTTTGGACCCACCTTCAGTTTTGGAAAACAGGTGATGGTAAATGCCCAGTTGGGTGGTGGTATGTTCTATAACAATGCCGGTTCCGTAAATATTGGTCAGCAGGGCGCCACCCGTGCACTGTATCGTTTTGATGCCGGCACAAAAAATCTTTTTCCCGGTGCAGGTGGCAGTATACAGCTGGCCTATCCCGTAAATAAATCAACCCGCTTTTTTATCAATACCGATTACCTGCAAACCAAATCTTCTATCAGGCTCTTTGATCCGCAACGCGGCATTGATGTGCCGGTTGAGCAAAACCGTGATGTAAAAATGTTTACCGCAGGTGTGGGCATTGTAAAATCATTTGGGAAAGAACAGCAAAGGGTGCTGCCTACGGTGAATAAAAAAGAGATCACCATTGATGAAGGCGGTGTGCATGTAACAAAAAGAGTGTTGCCCACCGTAAATAAAAAAGAGATAACCATTGACGAAGGCGGCGTGCATGTTGCAGGAAGAGTGTTGCCCACCGTAAACAAGAAAGAGATCACCATTGATGAAAGCGGTGTGCATGTTACGCAAAGGATATTACCCACCGTGAATAAAAAAGATATTACGATTGATGAAAGCGGCGTGCATGTTACCGGAAGGGTGCTGCCCACCGTGAATAAAAGAGAAGCATCAGAAAGCTGTGGGCCGGTAACATTAAAAATAACCAGTCCGGATGGCACCGTGGAAGAAAGAACTTTCAGCTGCCCCAATGATGCGGCCGATTATGCAAAGCAAACACAGGGCAGCAGTTTTGGAGAAAAAGTAAACCAGGGATTACATGCCGCAGGCAGTGCAATTTCCCAGGGTGCAGGACGCCAGCAGTCCAATATCATTCACCGTGATCTTGCAGCACGCAATATTATTGCCGGTATCATAAGCTGGAATAATGGCAGCAGCAATGGTATTGTCACCAACCGTTCGGCAGAAAGCGGGGCCGCTGCAGCATCTTATGCCGCTACGGGCAGAAGTATCAACAGTCCCGCAGGCATCAGCACCATCCTGCATACCCGTGAGTCTGGCAGTGGCATGGCCACGGGCCGCAGGCAGTACCAGCCGGTATTTACAGAAGACAATACAGGTGATTGTAATGGTTGCAATGTTAAAGTGCAAAGCAATCCATTGTACCAGGATAAAGGACTTAATGGCTCAAACCCCCTGCATAAATCTGCAAGCGGAAATACGAACAGTTGCCCGGGCGTTCCGGGTTTAAAAGTTTATCTCGTGGATGCAGGTGCTGATGCGGTTGTAGCCAGCAGCACCACCGAAGCATGCGGTGAATTTTATTTTGCCAATGTGCCCGATGGTAATTATATCGTAAAAGTTTCGGGCAATATGGCGTTGAAAAAAAGTTATGATGTGAGCCTCACTGCCGGCAGCAAAACTGATCTTGCCGGTGAAATACTGGCGGCGGATGATTTTTGGTCGGTTGAAATCATCACAGCAGAAGGTACAGCCCAGCAGGCAGCAGCATTGATAAAAACAAAGACAAAAAGCAACCAGTCGAACGACAGAACCTCAGCCACCCAACCCGACCTAGAAGCTGGTATGCTGAGCGCTGTTATCAACACTTCACGTTCCAATATCAAAAACCAGCGTGTTGCAACCGGCGACCTCGATGGTGATGGCATCAGTGAAATCCTGGTGGGCAACGGAACCGGCGACGGTGTAATGCTCAGCCCGGGAAGTCCGATTGGCGGACTCTCCATCAAAGGCGGAAAAAATCCCGGCGGCAACCTGCGCACCACTTCAACTAATATGTATGGTGAATTTGAATTTACGGGAATGGATGCCGGAAGTTATACCATCGAAGCGGCATTGAATTATGTGATCGCAGATGAAACAGCTGTTTCAGTGGGAGCTGATTTTATTGGAGAAAATATTAACACCACCGAATCCAACCTGAAAGACATTCCGCCTGTGATGAACAGGGATGAGAATGAAAATCCGCAGCAAAAAGCCGGCATCAGCACCAGCAGGAGTAATATCAGGAACAGGGCGGCCGCAGTAACCGGCCAGGAACAAAATATCGTTACCAGTGAATCCAACCTCAAAGGCATTACAAAAATTACAGCTTCGCAAAACAGCCAGTCATTAAAAACAGGCAATCTCAACACGATGCCCAACCGCATTTCCATGAATGTAACGGTGCCCAAACAAACACAGGGTGCCACTTTTGGTGAAAAAGTAAATGCCGGTATGAGCAGCGGCCCCGGCATGAGAGCGCAAAACAACAATACTGTAAGAAGCAACCGCACCGATAATGCCATTGTTATGGCCGACCTCGACGGTGATGGCGCCATGGAAAGCAGTGTAATGAATTTCAGCGGCGAAGTGGCCACACTCAATATTACCGAACCGGGCACCAGGAGCGCCGGCAAAAAAGCAACAAGCGGTTTAAAGGATGTATTAAAAACACAGGTACGTGCAGTACCGTTTCCGCCAAAATGGACAGCCAGTGATGCATCGCTCGCCCGTGTACATGGCGACCCGCATGTGGATGAAAAAGACGGCACATTAAAATTCCAGGGAAGCAATATCCCGCCTGTGGCGAAGGGCAGCTGGCAAAGCACGGCGGTTGCGGTGAAGCAGGTGAATTATAACAATGCGGTTTGCGCCATCATCACCGGAAGCCCGGATGATTTTCCCGGAGCAACTGCCATTTCTTTAAATGGATTGCCGCCAGGCGAACCGGTTGTAAAAGCGGCGGTTTGGTTTACTGATGACAAAGGCAATACTTATAGCGGGGAAACAGATCAGAACGGCCGTATTTCATTGAACGGGCTTCCGCCGTGGCAACCAATGAGAATGATGATGAACCTTGCCTGTAACGGCACCGATGATATTATCGTTGTGTTCAGTTCCGATGAAACGGGCAGCGCTATTTCAAATGTATTGAAGACAAAACACGATACGGCCAAAAACGCGATCAGTAATATCAGGTAAACATCCTGCGGTAAAATAAACTCAAAAGGCAAAGATACATTCGTTGCCTTTTTTTATTATTCCCCGCTGTAAAAATCAAGCAGGCTGCCAAAATAAGCTTCCTCCCATCCTTCCACCATATCATCATACGCTTCATCGGGTATATTGGTATGCTGCAGTTCCACTGATGTGCCATGTTTATGCGGGTGCAGTTTAATCGTAACAATCGAGTCGGCCCCGCTCCCTTCGAAATACCATTGCTGCACAATTTTTTTATTGGGTTCGAATGCCAGGTTTTTTCCCACGATGCTGTCTTCCCACAATGAAAATTCAGAACCGGGCTCGGTGCTCATCACTGCTTTTTCGCCTGTCCATAATTGCAAAGTGTGCGGCAGGGTAAGCGCCAGGTAAACTTCTTCCGGGGATGCCGGGATGATAAAGTATTTTTTATATTCTTTCACGGTCGCGGTTTTATAAATGTTCGAGATGACAAAGTTAACTGATGCGGTGAGATTGCATATTTTTTCTATAATACACGCATGAGCAATATCAGTTTTACAACAATGGCTTTTTTATAATTTCCGGTTTCAAACTAACTGTTCGCTGATGAAACACCGGTACAGGTCGGGCGCAGCGCTGCCTGCAAAATCTGTTTTAATATGGAGGGTTGTGCAAACCATTATGTGGCTGGTGGGTTTTTTCATCATCTTCAGCCTGTTATTTTTTCCTGATCTGGGCATTTTAATTTTCTGGAATATCCTGATACCGGTTGCGCCGGCATTGCTGGTGGTGTTTACCGGGCTGTGGCGCAATGTTTGTCCGCTCGGCATTACCGCATTGCTGCCCCGTCATGCAGGCTTATCCAAAAGAAAAAAATTAAGCACCCTGCAGCTGGGCAAACTCAATCTTATTGCTGTTTTGTTATTGTATATGATCGTGCCGTTGCGCCATGCCATTTTCAACAGCAATGGACCGGCCACCGGCATATTGATCATTTCGATGGCAGCAGTATCTATGGCAATGGGAATGATCTATGAATGGAAAAGCGCCTGGTGCAGCGGCCTTTGCCCCGTGCACCCGGTTGAAAAATTATATGGTATTAATACAGTGATGACCATTCCCAATGCACATTGTGCCCATTGCATGAACTGCGTGGTCCCCTGCCCCGATTCCACGCCCAATATTCACCCGCAGGTTTCGTCTAAAACCATTTATCATACGCTGAGTGGCTGGCTGATCGCAGGCGGGCTGCCCGGCTTTATCTGGGGATGGTTTCATGTGCCTGACGAAGCAACCTTCACCAGTTTTGCACATGCAGTACAGCTATACCAGCTGCCGCTGGTTGGTATGGCTGTAACACTGGTACTCTATACAATCCTCCTGCAACTGCTGCCTGCCAAATACCATAATACGGTGATCCGTTGTTTTGCTGCTGCTGCTGTCTCCTGTTATTACTGGTTCAGGCTGCCGGCATTATTTGGTTTTGGAAAATTCAATAACGACGGGCTGCTCATCAGCCTGCGAAACATATTGCCCGCATGGAGCGTTTCAGCCATATGCGTTGCTGCCATGGCATTTTTCTTTTACTGGATCGTAGTGCGAAAGCCCAATAAACGGAGCTGGGTCATTCGCCCGGCATTCGACAGCAGCCTGAAACAAAAACTGTTCATCCCTTTCTTCATCCTGCTGCTGTTAATTAATTTCTAAATAAAGCTGCGGCGCTTTCAAAGGAATCATTTTTGTTGTCTTTTTGAAAAAAGCGTATGAAAAACATTTACCCGTTCGTGCTTTTATGCACACTTATAATCAGCTCCTGCAAAAAACTCGACCCCGAATACAAAATGGTGGGCACCTGGAAACTGGATGATGTGGTACGCCGCCGTTTCCTCAACAACTCACACCTGCATACGGGTTATGAGAACGGGCTGTTTACTTTCAACGAAAATGGTACTGCGTCTTATAAAGACACCAATACCCTGCAGGGCAGCTGGAGCATGCGGCGGGAGTACCGCAGTTATTACGATAACAATGGCGATTACAGAACGGAGAATAACGTGGTGCTCCGCATTTTCCTCGCCAACTTTGCATCCAACCGTATCATCGACTGGGAATTTGATGATACCGATTTTAAACGCAGCAGCAACAGGCTGGATGGTTTTATTTATACCCTTTCATCCGAATACCAGTATTCATTCAGGCGGCAATAGCATTATGGTGGCAATACTTACCTGCAGGGATGCAGAACAGGTTTTCATACTGACCCGTTACCGGCACTTTAGATGCTGTGAGAAAAAGGATTACTCTTTTAAGAACAGTTCCACCGTGGCATTCTTTTTAAAACTGCTCGACAACCTTACTTCATAACGTTTGCTTTTAGTGGTAACGATCATCAGTGCGGTACAGGGCGGGATACTGCCCAGGCTTTCGGCCACCAGCCGGAGGTGTGCAATGGGGTTGATCTTTTTATCAAGACTTACAAAAAAACTGATGGGTGATGCGGTGATCTTTTTTTTGTTCACCAGCAGTTCGTTTCCAAAAAACAGTGATACGGAATCGCCGTCTATTTCACCGTTATCATAAATATCCACCCGGATGGAATCTTTATCTGCTGCTGCGATTTCAATGAGCGACTGCACATCGGTTTCCCGCTGCGCAATTTTTTCCGGCAAGGGAAGAATCTTATTCTTTATAACGGGTGTTTCCGGCGTTTGGATCACGGGAACATTTACCGTTGCCGGACCGGTTTGTTTTTGCAATGGTTTGTCCTGCGGCACCACAGGCTTCACCTCCGTTGCTGAAGGTTGTTTTGTTACCGGTTTTTCTTTGGCCAGGGTTGTTTCGGGTGGTGGCTGCTTTTGGAGCCATACCAGCGAGTAGGTGGTGCAGCCGGGTTTGTTGGGTACCCAATATCCCTGCAGGAATAAATCCTTCTTCGACCGGGATAAAGACGTCATATAAGTTCCCAGGCAATTACCATAAATACCCAGGTCAACCGCAATGGTAACTGCTTCCCGGAATACCAGCAGGGAATCTTTTTTATTGTACCATCCGATCATCTTATAATGTTCGTATTTATTGCCCTGGTAATACAGGTGGGTGATACCGGAAAAGGTGGAATCCTTTGCATCATAAATCTCCACCACCAGTTTAGGCGCACCCAGATCGCCGGTATTGCTCAGAAATTTTCCTTCCCAGATACCATTAATGGCCTGCTGTGCAAAGGAAAACACAGTCACGACAGTCAATGTAACCAGTAAATACAGGCGCTTCAGCATCTTGGAACGGGATTGAATAAACGGCCCAAATATAAGCCACCCGCTTTCATAATTACCGCCCGGCATCAAAATTAACAGCCTGTACAATAAATGACAGGAAGCATTTTTCTATCAGCCCTAACCCTTTAACTTTGCCGGGAATTAACAAGTTCATATTTTATCAATATGCTCAGATTAAAAAGAACCAGTTCGGACAACCAGGATTTCCGTTCCCTTGTTGCCCTGCTGGATGCAGACCTGAAAGAGAGAGACGGGGAAGAACACAGTTTTTATGCACCCTTCAATAAAGTGGATAGCATCAAACATGTAATTGTGGCTTACAACGATAAGGTACCCGTTGGTTGTGGCGCCATCAAGGAATATGAGAGCGGCACTGCGGAACTGAAGCGCATGTTTGTACACCCTGATTACCGCAATTTGGGTATTGCCGGGAGTATGGTAGCCGCACTGGAACAATGGGCGGTGGAACTGGGTTTTACCAGTTGCATCCTGGAAACAGGCATGAAACAGCCCGAAGCCATTGCCCTCTATAAAAAAGTGGGTTATACGGTTACCCCCAATTACGGCCAGTATAAAGATGTGACCAACAGTGTGTGCATGCAAAAAAGACTGATCGCTGTTTTACAACCATAAAATTAAACCGGTTTTACATGCTGCATTACAGGGATGCCACTTTAGAAGATTTGCCCCTTATTGTATCCATTTATAACTCCACGGTTGCTGGAAGGCTGGTTACGGCCGATACAGAACCGGTTACCGTGGAAAGCCGTGTGGCATGGTTTGAGGCACACAGTCCCGAAAAACATCCTTTGTGGATGGTAAGCAATGATGCCGGTGAAATTGCCGGTTGGGCAAGCTTCCAGAAATTTTATGGCCGCCCGGCCTATGATGCCACTGTTGAAGTGAGCATTTACCTGCATGAAGACCACCGGGGCAAGGGTTATGGAAAAATCATTTTACAGCATTGCATCGACGAAGCGCCCAAATACCATTTCAAAACCATTCTCGGTTTTATCTTTTCGCACAATATCCCCAGCATGAAATTATTTGAACAGCTGGGCTTTACCGTATGGGGCCATTTTCCCAATGTAGCAGAGCTGGATGGCACTGAAAGAAGCCTGAGTATTTTGGGCAAGCGGGTTGGTTGAGGGTTGGGGGTTCATGGTTGATGGCTCATGGTTAATTGCATTCACTACTCACCATTCACAATTCACCACTCACCTCCCCTACTTCAGCCGCTCCTCATTTTCCTTCCCCGCTACTTTTGCCGGGGGCGCTTCCTTACCCACGCTAACGGAGAACTGGTTGTATTTCCAAGCTTCGGTATATTCCATCTTACCCAATGAAGAAGCCGTAACAATTGTGTTGCTGAATACAAAATTTTTCAGCGTTGATTGCGGATAACCCACGGCATCAAATATCATGCGTGCATTGCTGGCTTTGATATTGCTGATATAAAAATTCTTTGCAGCGGGAATGCCTTTTTCAGCCGGCGTCACTTTTTGCAGCATCGATTTCCAGTGCGGGGGTATCGAATCATAGTTGTATCCCTTCGGCAGTTCTGAATAACTGTATGCCGGGTACCAGTTAAGGTTGAACTGGAAAACGGTTCTTACAGAATCCAGCACCGAATTTTGAAAATAAATTTCTTCCACCGTTCCGCCCCTGGTAAAAGCTGATTTCACACGCAGGCCGTTATCCGTATTTTTTGCATAGAGATCCGTGGCAAGGATATGATGAATGCCGCCGGATGTTTCGCTGCCGAGTGTAACCAGTCCTGCACCTCTTCTTGCAAGACATTTACGTATCACCACGTAGGCCGTGGGTTTATTTACCCGGAGTCCGTCCCAGTCACGCCCCGCCTTTAAGCAAAAATTATCATCATTGCAGTCGATATCACAGTTCTCTATCAGCACCCAGGTGGAAGAATCCACATCCACGCCATCTGTACTCGGACCACTTCCGTCTTCATTGTTCCGGATCACGATGCCATCCACGGTCAGCTGCGTGGAATATAATAACTGCACCGTCCAGAAGCCGGCATTCTTAAACGTAAGTTCTTTTACCGTTATATCACTTGCGTTTTGCACCAGCACGGTGCGGACACGCTTCACATCATAATCCACGATCCAGCGCAGCCCCTTGCTGTCATATTCCTTCCGCGTTTTCCAGTAAAGATCCCAGCAGAATTTTCCCCTCGCATTTACAGTGCCTTTACCGGTAAGCGCTGCATTTTTCACACCGATCAAATTGATCAGCGCAGCCGGCCATTTCATTTCGAGCCCGGCCACCCGGGTATCAATATCCGGGTAGTCATTGAAATTTTGTGAACCCAGCAGGAGCACGCCCTTATCGATCCGCAGCTGTACATTTGATTTGATAAAGATGCTGCCGCTCACATAGGTGCCGGGTTTAAATGTTACAATGCCGCCGCCTTTGGCTGCACAGTCATCAATGGCTTTTTGTATAGCCACCGTATTCACTGTTACGGTATCACTAACTGCGCCATAACTGTTCACACTGTATTCTTTTTTGGAAGCGGGAAAGGTTTTAGCACCTGCTTTTGCCGCCCAGTCTGTTTTGGGCATTTGTGCCGCAACCTGCAGGGAAGCGAGCATCAGTATAACGAGTAATCTTTTCGCCGGGGCAATTTCATATAACATAGCGTGGAATTGAACTTGAAAAATACTGGAATCCCTTTGCCAAAGTGTCCTGAAGCATCCTGAAACTGATATAACAGTTCACCACATGATTTAACTTTATAAAAATTGTTTGCATGATGAAGATGGTGCTGACCCTGCTGGCGTTTTTATTTGCGCCTGGCGTTTTTGCCCAGCAAAAAAAATTATTGTTTGAAGACCGTTTTAATAATGACAGCCTGGGCAGGGAATGGATCATTGAAACAAGCCCGGTTAAGGGTTCTGCCGTGAGCATACAAAAAGGAAAACTGGTGCTGGATACAGAAAACGGCGTTACCGCCTGGTATAAGTTTCCGTTAAAAGGCAATATTGAAATTGAGTATACAAGGGAGGTGATCATGGACAGCGGGCGCAACGACCGGCTGAGCGACCTCAACCAGTTCTGGATGGCCACTGATCCGCAGCAAAAAATGTTTACCCGCAAAGGCGGCTTTAAGGAATATGATTCGCTGCAGATGTATTATGTGGGTATGGGCGGCAATTATAATACCACCACCAGGATGCGCCGTTACGATGGCAGGGGCGAACTCAAAATAGTGGGTGAATACAAAGACAGCGCACACCTGTTAAAGGCCAATACAGTTTATCATATCAGGATTTTGTTCATCAATGGCCGGACAGCTTTTTTTGTAAACGGTGAAAAATATTTTGAATTCAATGATCCGGCCGCTTTTACTGAAGGCTGGTTTGCGATCCGCAGCACCAAAAGCCGGCAGCTGATTGATGATGTACGTATCTGGCAATTAGGTGCAGAATGAATTATTTAATATTTTTAAGTCCTCCGCACTTTTAAAAAATAATTCCACATGCGCTTTAACATCTATCTTACCCTGGTGCTTCTTATAGCTGTTCATGCCGTATGCTTCGCCCAATATGAAATCAGCATACCGGTGGCACCGGCAGACAGGATATCCGACATCAAAGCATATTACAATCCTTACAGTAAAAATTTTGTGATAGCCCAGCAGGGGACTGGAATGATTTCAAGGCAATTATTCGACACTGTCTTTCAGCTTAAAAAATCATATACCGCCGGCACGGAAGCCATCTCGTTTTCTGCCAGTAACAAAAAACATGTATTCCTTGAAGCTTACTGCACGGCGGGCATGAACTATGAAGTTTACAGTAAGGAAAAAAGCATTGAGATTTGGGCCATCGGTTTTGAAAACGGCGCGGATAAAAAAGCGGCAGCGCTCCGGCAGCAGCAGCAATATAAAGATGAACGGCTGGTGGCGCTGATACCGGGTGCAGATAAACTGACATTGCTTTGCATCACCCCCAAAGAAAATAAACTGCTGCTCTATAATTATTTCCCCGGTAAAGACATTTTGTTACAGGGTGAATATCCGCTTCCTGCCATATCACTTACTCCAGATGAGATCAAAGAAAGAGGCAGGCACCTCGCCATGCAATACAGCAATTCCATGCGGGGCATTTTTATTGCTGAAACAAATAAAACCGGCCCCTTTCATATCAGCCCGGGGAACCAGTTGCTGTATAATGACACCGCTTTATACTTTTTACTCCGGGTACCCTACAAAGCCGGTTATCACCTGCTGGAGATGAACCGTACCAGCGGGCAGATGCGCTTCAGTAATTTCCTGGTGAACAAACTGGAGGCCGGGCATTTCGGCACCTCCTATGAAATGATCCCTGCCGCCACGATGTATGATTCCCTGCTCATTATCCAAAACTCCAACAGCCTTTCGCTCGAATATTATTTTTACAATATCCACAGCGGGCAATTGCTGGCAAAGCATACAGCCACTGCAGACAATTCGCTGTACAGTATTGTGCATTCCGGTCTGCACCAGGCAGGCACCTACGGATCGAAAGACGAGGAAAAAGATATCAGCAGTGAACGGCTGTTTCTCAGGAGAAAAAACAAAGGCAACATTTTTATCAATGTATCCCATGCGGATGCCGACAGCATTTTACTGAGCTTTGGAAGTTATGTGCCTACGGAAGGCATCGGCGGATCCATCGTGGGATTAGCCACGCTGTTTGCAACCAATTTTGTGTCGGGTGCATTCAAATTAGGATTGTATATGTCCATGACGAGGAATAAATTTCTTTTTGCGTTTTCAAAATTTTCTTTGAAAACATTTGAGCCCTCCCGCAGCACCGGCATTACCACGCCACTCAATACCATCGTTTCTGAAACAAAGGCTGATGAGCCCGGCACAAAAAGTTCTTTTGTAATAGAAAAAGACGGGCACCTGTATACCGGCAATTACGATAAAGTTTCAGATAAATTCAGGATAATAAAATACTGATCAGTCTTGGCATATTATTCACGTTGTTTACCGGGATATTTTTGAAAGAAGGTAAAAACTGCACGTCGATTTATTCATATGAGGTCATGAACTGTAAAACTAAAAAAGCAGTCATCAGTTTACAGTTATCGCCAGCTCTTTTGTACCGGTATTGCCATCTTTGTCAGTAGCTTCCACTTCAACCTTATAAGTTGCTTTATTCAGGTCGGGGATACCATACACACTGCTGAAATTATATTGCAGCAGGTTTCCTGCACTGAAATGGTTATGAAAAAACTCATTGCCGGTGGACAGGCTGGTCATATGCACAGCCACTTCAAGTATCGCTGCAGTATGGGTAACTGTTCCGGTAATGCGGATGGTATCACCTTTCACAAAATGCTGGCTTGCAGATGGGGTATTAATAATCACTTGTGGTTTTGAAGCCGCTGCAGTTTCGTTTTTTTTACAACCTGCAAGGCAATAAATGCCAGCTAATAAAAGCAGCCTTTTCATTTACGGTGTTTATTTCTAAAACGGGGCAGTCATGCCCGGGGTTGCTTTTATAAACAATTATTTCTTCATGATACGCTTCCGGTGCTGTACGCCCCATGCACGCAACGCATCCACCACCGTATCGAGCGAGCTGCCATAATCGGTGAGGGAATATTCCACTTTCACAGGAACACTGTCATACACCGTTCGCTTCACCAGCAGGTTCTGCTCCAGGTCACGCAGTTCCTTCGACAGCATTTTATCCGTGATGCCGTCTATCTCATTGGCCATTTCACGGAAACGCTTGTTACCAAATGACAGGGAAACAATGATGGGCAGTTTCCATTTGCCGCTTAAAAATTCCAGCGCATCCCTTACCGGCAGCAGGTGCGCCTGGCATTGTTTGGCGTTGTGCACGCCCGATTGCGGATCTTTTTTTACGAGTGCCATGTTATAAAGTTAATCACTATACTGCGGGATAGTGCTATACCGGAGTATAGTGCTATAGTAAAGTATAGTACTATCTAAAGTATAGCAAATGTAAATAAGTTTGCAGTACGAAACAAACCTTTCAACTAAAAAAATTCAAAAATGAAAAAGAATCATGTTATTTACTGGGCCAGTACCGGGCTTTTAAGCTTTATGATGCTGTTCAGCGCCTGGAACTATTTTACCAACCCGCAGATGAGTGCTGCCTTTAAGCACCTCGGCTTTTCAGATTACTTCCGTTATGAGCTGGCCATTGCCAAGATCGCCGGCGCCCTGGTATTGCTGGTGCCGCAAATACCGGTAAGACTCAAAGAATGGGCTTACGCCGGTTTTGCAATTACGTTTATTTCGGCTTCCATTGCGCATTATAGCAGCGGCGACCCGGTTGCAGCAGTGATCACACCGCTGGTATTCCTGGCAGTACTGGCCGTATCCTATGTTTTTCTTTTTAAGAAGAACCGGAAAAGCACCACACTTATTAAAACATCCTTTGCATAAAATCTAAACACCCTCATATCATGGAACTGATAGAAAGTCTGAACTGGCGTTATGCCGTAAAAAGAATGACAGGAGAAAAAGTGCCTGCTGAAAAAGTAAACCGCATACTGGAAGCCGCGAGGTTAAGTGCTTCTTCTGTAGGACTGCAGCCCTATAAAGTAATTGTAGTGGAAAATGAAGCCCTGAAAAAGCAACTGCAACCCGCAGCATTCAACCAGCCGCAGATCACGGAAGCCTCTCACCTGCTGGTATTTGCAGCCTATGAAAAAATAACAGCACAAGACATTGATGACTATATAGCGCTGCAGGCTTCGGTAAAAAAAATCAGTACAGAGAGCCTGGCGGATTTTAAAAATAAAATCAGCAGCAGCATACTGGGCCGCAGCGATGCAGACAATTTTAGCTGGGCCTCCAAACAGGCCTATATTGCACTGGGCACGGCACTGGTGGCTGCCGCTGCAGAAAAAGTGGATGCCACACCCATGGAAGGTTTTAATCCTGCAGCCGTGGATGAAATTTTAGGCCTGCCGCAAATACGATTAAAAAGTGTAACGATCCTGGCGCTGGGTTACCGCGACGCGGCCAATGACTTCCTGGTGAATGCACCCAAAGTGAGAAGGGAAATGAAAGACTTTGCCATTCATCTTAACTAAAGAGCATTGATGCACCGCAAACGTTTTCGTTGATTGACGCCTGCGTAACCCTGTGCAGGTTTCAATTTGTTCTATCTTTGTGTCACCACGACACAACATTGAACCATTCCGTTGCCATAACATCACCACACCCACGCCTGCATGTGCGCATTGCAGTATCGGTTTTCTTTTTTTGCCAGGGATTGTGCTTTGCCAGCTGGGCCAGCCGTATACCTGATATTAAAACATCCATCGGTTTAAGTGAGGCCGCATTGGGAAGTATTTTACTGGGGCTGCCGGTGGGGCAAATACTCACCATGTTTTTCAGCGGGCGGGCGGTAACAAGGTTTGGCAGCAAAACAGTGCTGCGAATTGCTGCCGCTTGTTATGCCATCGCACTCACCAATATCGGGCTGGCAAACAAATCATGGCAGCTGGCGCTCTGTCTTTTTGTTTTTGGTATTTGCGGCAATATGTGTAATATCTCCGTGAATACACAGGGCATCCATGCAGAAAAACTGTATGGCCGCTCCATCATGTCATCCTTTCATGGTGTGTGGAGTGTTTCAGGATTTATGGGCGCCATTGTGGGTGCACTGATGATGAAACTGCAGTTTGGCCCTTACCTCCACTTCTGGATCGTTGCGGCATTTGTAATCATTGCTGAATTATTCGCATCCAGGTATTTACTGGTGACTGCCACCAGCAAGTCGGCCGGCTCCATACGCAATATCCAAAAACCCGAAAAGCTGCTGATCAAACTCGGTATCATTGGTTTTTGCTGCCTGAGCTGTGAAGGTTGTATGTTCGACTGGAGCGGTGTGTATTTTAAAGAAGTGGTGAAAGCACAGGGCTCAATGGTATCACTGGGATATGCGGCCTTTATGATCACCATGGCCACGGGCCGTTTTGCGGGTGATAAGCTTGCAGAAAAATTCAGCCGTAAAAAAATGGTGCAGGCAAGCGGTGTAATGATTTTTTGCGGCATGATGACCGCGGTATTATTGCCACAACTTGTAACGGCCACCATTGGTTTTTTAATGGTTGGATTTGGTGTGAGCAGTATTGTGCCGCTTTTGTACAGCACCGCGGGAAAGTCATCCAAAGCTCCGGGTGGTATTGCGATTGCCACAGTGAGCAGCATTGCTTTTTTAGGATTTGTGATGGGCCCGCCACTGATCGGCTATATTGCTGAACTGGCCGGGCTGCAGTATTCCTTTATGACCATCGCCATTCTCGGGCTGGCCATCAGTTACCTGGTTACAAGGGTGAAGGAAATTTCCTGATCATAGCAGCGCTTTCAATTGCGCAAACTCCGCTCCTGTTATCATAAAAATACTGCCGTGCCGGATGCCTTTGGGCAGTGAAATTTTATCAGACACATCTGTCCATATTTTCAAATCATCCGACTGCACAGCGCCGTATTTATGATCACGGTATTTGTCAAAGTAAACGATCCGGGCATTTCCTTTTTTCAATGTGGTGGGACCTTCGGCCCAGTAATTACCCGTGATGGGTGCGGAAGGATCTGAAAAACCTCCGGTCAATTTTTTACTGTATGCGATCCTGATATTCTTCTGCGCCGGGTTTCTTGTTTCATCTTTCAGGAACATCAGGTATTGTTTACCATCGGCTACAATGGTGGCATCAATTACATTGAAGCCTTTGTCATACAGCAGTTTTGTTTTGCTGTAAGTCTTAAAATCTTTGGTGGTCACATAATACATACGGTGATTGTACCCGTTTTCCACGGTACGGTCGGCAGGATATTTTCCGGCGATCGTAGTGGCCCAGTAAATCATGTATTGTTTCTTTTTTGCATCATAGGTGATTTCAGGTGCCCAGCAATTGCGTGCACTGTCTTCATCCGCCATCACCGGCAAAAACTGCTGTTCACTCCAGTGCACGAGGTCTTTACTGTTTGCATATCCAATACCCTTGTCATTCCAGCTCACGGTCCACACCATATGAAACAAACCATCTGCCCCGCGGATGATGCAGGGATCCCTCATCAGTTTATCATTTGCCACCATGGGTTTTAATACCGAGCTGTCGTTGTGCAAAGCCGTCCACTGGTAACCATCATTACTGTATGCCAGGTGCAGCCCGTCTTTGCCATTATTATTGAAATAGCAGAATATATACACACTGTCGCTTTGCTGTGCAGTTGCAAGTTGTGTGATAAGCAAAGCAGCAAGTGCTGTCATCATTCTTTTCATCTTAACCAAGTTTAAGTATGGCATCCCATACGGTCTTTAATACAGGAATACCATTTTCAGTATTTTTCTTTCTCGCCTGCAATACCCTTTCTCCGGGATACAGCACGGGATCATCTTTACCGGCAGCAACAGATTCCTTATAATCGTTAATGATATTTTCTACCATGCGGCTGATCACAGTATGATTGCCGGATTTTGAAATATCAATACAGATAAACACCTGCGACAAACCAAACTCTGCTTCCTGCTTTGTGATTTCATGCACGCTAAAACCACCGGATAAAACGGCCGCGAGTAAATCGAGCAATAAAGACAGGCCTGCTCCCTTCCAATATCCAACCGGCAATACTTGTCTTGATGCCAGCACTGCAGCCGGATCACGGGTGAGATTTCCGGCACTGTCAATGCCGCCGGGCACAGCCAGTGTTTCATTTTTCATCGCAGCCAGTTCCAATGCACCATAAGAATACTGCGACATAGCCATATCCAGCACAATGGCTTCTTCTTTATAAGGCAGGGCCATCACCAAAGGATTATTGCCCAGTTTTGCTTTGGTTGCATTCCATGCAGGCATATTGGCAATGGTGTTTGTCCACCCGATAAATACATAACCCGCTTTGGCAGCCTGCCAGCCATAAGTACCGCCACGCATCCAGTGATGTGTATTGCTCAAAGCAACACAGCCAATCCCATATTCACGGGCAAGTTCCATACTGCGTTGGGTGGCTGCAATGGCATTCGGGATACCTGCACCCAGGTTACCATCCCATTGTTCCCAGCCGTTGTGCTTGCTTTTAAGTTTGGGGGATGCATTTATATCAACATATCCTTTTTGAATATATTCCACGAAACGCGGAAAGCGGTTTACGCCATGCGTGGTGATACCATCCACGCTGTTGGCTGTAAATACAGCAGCATTTTGCAGGGAAGCCCCGGGGCTCAAACCATTTTTAAGGAGGATGCTGTAAAAAAGCTGCTCCATGGCAGAAGGCATAACCTGTATCATTGCGGCATCACTCATATCGTGACATGAAATTAATACAAGTTTATTACAGCAGTGTAATTGTTATTTTAGTTTTTGCCATATAATTTTTCCATGGCATCGTAATAAGCTTTCAATACATAAAAGGCTTTTTTCTTCCTGCCCTGCTGATCGATCAGTCCCTTATTATTCCACCCTTCCTGGTAAACCGGGTTATTGCGTTTGGGTGAACGGAAATCACAGAGTATCCAGGGCGCCAGTCCGCAAAAATTATCCGGCATTCTTTTCATCATCGCCACCTGCTCTTTAAAAAACCATTCCTGGTATTCTTCACTGAACCTTGTTAATGAATCGGCATGAAAACCACCTTTTGCTTCTGCACCGGTTTCGCTGAAGAAAAGCGGTTTGTCATACACCGTTTGCCATTGCGCCGTACCGCAACTGTTAGGCAAACCGCTGTACCAGCCCAGGTATTCATTTACAGAAACGATATCGGTGTATTTGCCAAGATCATCATCAATAATATTGATCCCTTTATTATAATGCACTTCGAGGGCGGCTGATACCAGCCTGGTACTGTCGTACGCTTTGGCCGCTTTTACGAGCGACTGCATGAATTTATTCCTCGCATCACTCACGGGCGTTTCGTTGCCTACAGACCAGATGATCACAGATGCACGGTTCCTGTCGCGTGTGATCATCTCTGCAAGCTGCAGCCTTGCTTTTTCCAGCACCGCTTCATTGGTAAACTGGATCGTCCAGTAAACCGGTATCTCCGACCATACCAGCAAGCCCAGCGAATCGGCCAGCCGGGTCATGTTCTCATTATGCGGGTAATGTGCCAGCCGCACCATATTACAATTGAGTTCTTTTGCCTTGCCTAACAGCCTTGCAGCATCGGCCATACTGTTTGCCCTTCTGATTTCTTCGGATATTTCTTCATGCATGCAGATACCCCGCAGAAAGACCGGCTTTCCATTGAGCAATATTTGTTTGCCGGATACACGTACTGTCCTGAAACCGATCTTATCTTTTAGTTTTTCTGTACCGCAGTTGATAAACACTTCATATAGTTTTGGCGTTTCGGGCGACCATAACTGCAGCTTTGAAGCCAGCACCTGGAAACTGGCAATACCGTTCACCGTCGTAAGACTTTTTTTTATTTTAAGTTCGGGTATCTCGATCATCACCATTTGCGCTGCAGTGCTGTTCAACCGTATATTTCCTTCGATGATTGCTTTTTGGGTGAGGGGTATCATCGCTTCAAAAGCCGGTTGCAGCTGAATGGTATAATCCTGTATAAACACAGGCGGTTCTTCCACCAGCAGCACATCACGGGTGATGCCGCCATAATTCCACCAGTCGGTATTCAGTGTGGGCACTTCATCTGCATAGCGTTTGTTATCCACTTTAACCACAAGGAAATTACCGGTGGCTTTCAGTATAGAATCGGGTATTTCAAAATTGAATGCTGTAAAACCGCCTTTGTGTGCGCCCAGTTTTTTACCATTGAGATACACATCTGTTTTATAATTGACCGCCCCGAAATAAAGGAAGAGATGATTCGCGGCATTTTCTTTTTGATAATCGAATGTACGCTGGTACCAGAGGGTTCCTTCATAATATAAAAATGCAGGTTGCTGCGAATTCCAGTCGCCCGGAACTTTAATGGAATAAGCATCACTGTATCCATGTTCCTTTCTTTCCGACCTGTCTTTTTGCACCGGGTTGTTCCAGTAAGCTTCGCCATCATTCTCCCGGCGTTCTTTCCAGCGGTAATCATAAAAACCTGTTTCATAAGGATCGGCAATATAATGCCATGTTCCGTTTAATGAGGTTGTTTTACGGGCATTGATATTGGTCAATGCTTCCTGCTGGGCAAAAAGCATCACAGCCGGCAGTTGCAGGAAAACAAATGTATAAAGCGCTTTGTATCGCATGATATTGATTTGAGAAATTTATGGAAGCAGGTCAGCGGCATGGTCGGCGGGAACGTTTTGACCGCTCCATATCTTTACAGCCGTCCTTGGCAATGCAGGTTTTGACCAGAATTCATCTGCAGCAGGCAACCCCAATGGCAAAAATAATTGGGTGCACAAATAAAGACTGCCTGTATTGATATAACCTTCTGCCAGCCCGGGCTGGGAACCTGCGAGCCCGATATTGAGCCAGCCTTTTTCATTGAAACTGCCGGGAGCTTCCAGTGTTTTTGTAAGCACGGCAGTAAGTGCAGTCCTTACCTGTGCAGGCGGCAGCTCACCCGGTAACTGGTGCAGCAAAGCCATATTGGCCAGGTGATGAAAGGCACCGCCACGGTAAGTGATGGAACGGCCCGTAACAGGAAAACTGCCATCCGCGTTGATCATCCTTTCCTGTATCACCGCATAACGTTTACAAATTTTATCGAGTTTGGGTGCGAAGGTTTTGTAAGTACTGTCTTTTGCATTGATCACGCTGATGATCGTTTGCAGGTATGGCTGTATCACATAACTATTGTAATAATCGAGGTGAAACTGGTTGCCATCTGCAAACATGCCATCACCTGTATACCAGTGATTGGAAAATTCCTTCACGGCAAAATCGATCCGCACTTTATCATAAGGCAGGTTGTATTTACAAAAAAATGTTTCGATCATGGCGGTGAACAATAACCAGTTGCTGTAAACCGGCACCGTGTTTCTTGTTTGCAAAAGTGCCGACTGCAGATTTTTTTGTGTGCTGCTGTCAGCATGTTCCCAGATCCATGGGCAACGCACCAATGCGAGCGAAAGAAATGATGCATCCACCAGCGGCTGACCGCCGTTCCACTGCATATAATCTTTTGCTGCAGGATCCGCGGCATTGGACAATGCTTTTAATGAAAGCTGCCGGTATTCATCCCGCAATGTTTTTTCAAAGCTGTCGCCGTCTTCCTGCTGCAGCCATGAGGCAATGCCGCACAATGTTCGAGCAAAGGCTTCGAGGTAACCCACTTTGCTGCGAACGGCTTTATTATCCACCCGTTCTGATAATACCAGCGGCATTTTTTCCTTTAAGGTATTGGCAGCAAGGTTTACCATCACCGGTCTTGCCACTTTATCCAGGTAATGCAGCCATGCAGTTCTTGTATTGTCCTGCGCCTTTAAACCTGCAACAGCAGAGAAAAAGAAAAGCGTTACCAAAAAAAATTTTTTCATCGCCGTTATTTTAGCACATTTAAAATGGAATGATCCACCGATTCCAGTACTGACTGTTCTGTTTGGGTGAGTTCGAGTACCACCACTTTATTCATTCCTTTGTGAAGCCATTCTGCCGGAACGTACAATGTTTGCTGCGGACCAACACTCCAGTATCTTCCTAAATTATGTCCGTTAACCCATACTACACCCTTACCCCAGTTGCTCATATCAAAATACGTGTCGGTTACGGTTGTAAGATTGAACTGACCTGATTTGATCAATGGTTGTCCCGGATGAGTTTTACGGTTGCTGATTTTATATGCATTGATATGATCAAAGGGTAATGAATACATCTGCCAGTTTTCAAGCTCCTTGCCCGACAAGGTCACTTTCCCTGTAATCCCCTTGGTGTTTTTGAGCAGGTAGGGTCCGAAGTTTATCCTTCCCAAATTTTCAACCAGGATATCCAGCACCACTTTCCCTGCAGGAATATCCAGCATCAAACTATCCTGTTTTAACCGCCTGTCGAGTGTTCCGGCACGGCTGCCATTCAGCATGATTACCGCATAGTCACGCAGCCCGTCTATTTTCAGCATCCCCGCAGCAGCATTATTCAGCACCGTACGGTACATCACAAAACCATAGGCCTGCCCCAGGGCTTCAAAACTTAAAGGTTTTTTATGGATCACCGGTTTTGGCAATACATCATACAGGTTGCTGACCGCATCAAAATGAATGGCAGGCAGTTTAACCGCAGGCTTTGCAGCGGGCACATCGGGCAACACTGTTCCGGCGGGTAAATATTTTTGGATCACTTTACGAAATTCCATGAATTTATGCGTGGCATTACCCGCTTCATCCAGCGGTGCATCATAATCATAACTGCTTATCTGCGGTTCGTAGGGATTACGGTCGTTATAATTGGCACCATTCATAAAATCCCTTGTGGTGCCGCCATGAAACATGTACATGTTGATGGAGATACCTGCAGCCAGCACACTGTCGAGCCCAGGCGTATATTTTTCAGCAGGTACTGTATGGTGTTTGGTGCCCCACCAGTCGAACCAGGCCGGGTACCATTCCGCCACATAAAACGGTCCCTTCCCATGGTGATTTTCCCTTACCAGTTTTTTTATCTGTGCAGGTTTGTCGGTTCCGTTTACGGCGGGCAGCAAACCATCCAGGTGCCCCTTATTCACATCGGGTGCAGGATCGCAGGTATATAACAGCCCGCCGAAACCGGCATCGATAAACATTTTTCGGTTAATATCAAGATACTCTTTGTCGCTTCCGTAAGAACCATATTCATTCTCCACCTGGATCATTAAAATATTACCGCCGTGATTTATTTGCAGCGGCGCCAGGTGTTTGCCCAGTTCATTGATATAGGTACGGTATTCATTTAAATACTGCTTTTCCTTGCTGCGCACTTCCAGTCCTTTTTCATTTTGCAACCACCAGGGATAGCCGCCAAATTCCCATTCTGCGCAAACATAAGGACTGGGCCTTAGTACCACCCACAAACCTTCTTCCTGCGCTGTTTTTACAAATGCCGCGATATCATTATTACCGCTGAAATCAAATTTATTTTTCTGCGGTTCGTGCAGGTTCCAGAAAACATACGTGCCAATAGTATTCAGTCCCATGGCCTTTGCCATCTTCATCCGCTGGCGCCAGGCTTCCCTTGGCACACGCGGGTAATGCATTTCGCCTGATATCATCTGGAATGGTTTACCATCGAGCAGGAATACGGAATCGCCCAGTGCAAAACTGTGCGGATTGTTTTGTGCTATGCCGGTGCCGGTGAAAAGCGCCATGCAAAGCAGCAGTATAATTTGCCTGTACATATTAAAAGAATAAGTGTGAAAGAAATTATTAATGACCGGTGATCTTTTTGTAGCGCATCATAGCTTCCACAAAATAATAATCGGCATAAGTAAGCGGCACATCCACTTCGGTTTTATTGGGCATATGCCCCACGCAATGCTGGATGATAAACCCGCCATTGGCGCCTGCAGCAGCTTTGTAAGGTGCTGCCGACAGGTTTTTCAAGATGGTTTCCGCGGTTTTGAAATATTGTTTTGATTGCTTTTTGTCAGCATACTCACATAACTCCAGCAATGCAGAAGCCATGATCGCCGCAGCAGAAGCATCCCTTAACGCACCCGGGATATCCGGTGCATTGAAATCCCAGTAACTGATCTTGTCTTTTGGAAAGTTCGGATTGGTTAAGATAAACTGTGCGATCTTATTGGCCTGCGCCAGGTATTTTTTATCTTTTGTTTCGCGGTAGGTTTCGGTATACCCATACAATCCCCATGCCTGCCCCCTGCCCCATGCTGATTCATCGGCATAGCCCTGTGCAGTCTTTTTCTGGATCACTTCACCCGTGGTGGCATTGTAATTGAGTACATGGTAAGAACTGTAATCTGTACGAAAATGATGTTGCATGGTGGTATTGGCATGCGTTACAGCTATTTTATAAAAAGAAGAATCACCTGTTTGCTGCGTGGCCCAGAACAGCAGTTTTAAATTCATCATATTATCGATGATTACAAGGTATTCGTTGGGTTTGCCATCCCATGATTTGATACAGCCAACGGCCGGACTAAATCGTGTGGAAAGTGATTTTGCACTGTTACGGAGCACCTGTGTAAAATCGGCCGAAGGTTTTATTTGAATGGCATTACCAAAACTGCAGTACATCATAAAACCGAGGTCGTGCGTGGAAGTATTGTACTGTTCCTTTTTCAGTACATCCATGATGCGCATGGCTTCATTGTACAAAACCGTGTCTTTTGTTTGCTGGTACAGGTACAGTAAAGTGCCCGGGTAAAACCCGCTGCACCACCAGCCGGAATTGCTCCATTCATACGCCCCTGTTGAGGGAAAATATGTTTTAGGAAATTTATCCGCAGGTACATTTTTCATCAGCACTTTATACTGTGCTGCCGCATCGGTAAAATTACCTTCAATGATTTGCAGCAATTTTTTATCGGCTTTGAAGAGGGATTGTGCCGGTAATGCCGTTGCCCCAAGCAGGAGCAGCGGCAAAAAAAAATTTTTCAGGTTCATCATTCAGAATTTTATTTCGAGCACCATCACAGGCTGTGGTGCCGTATTGGTTTTGCCTTCGCCATCGGCCTGTTCTGTATGCTGTACAAACAGGTGCAGCTGCTGTTTATTTTTCCATAATTCAGTATCATATAACGGCTCCCATGAACCGGTGTATGCATTATAGAGATCGCTGACCTGCCATTTGTTTTTTTCAAGATCAGTGCATAAAGCCATGGATACTTTACTGCCGCGTTCTTCATCCCTGAATAAAAGGGCAATGGACTGCTGTTCCCCGTTTTTAAAACTGATGATCTGCGGCCTGGAAATGGGAATACGTTTGGTACCGGCCCCACTCAGTGTAAAAGCCGTTTTGCGGAAACCGGTATTCTTTGTAACCCAGGTTCCGTTTATATTATACACCACGTGGTATTGCGGCACACTGTCGCCGGGCTCTTTCCAGTAAGAAGCAATAAAGGGATGCCCCTCTTTATCAGCGAACATGCTGGTCTGGTTAATGAGTTCACTTTTTTGCGGGATACGGCTGATATATTCTGCAGTTGCCGCCGTAACGGGGAGTGTATACACCTGGTTAGAGGAATTGCTCCATGTGATGCCGCCATCTTCAGACTTGGCATAACACAGATCGTGGTTGCTGGCCACATCCGGGCTTTCGCGCCATACCCAGGAAATATGGATGGTGCCCTTCGCATCCACGCAGGCCTGCCAGTAAGCATTTCGTTTTCTTTCTCCATCCACCAGGTTACTGTGCAGCTGCTTCCATTGTTTTGTCATCACATCATACCGGTTGATCACGAGGTTGCCTTTGCCCGAGCTGCCATCGCGGTATAAAAAAAGCAGGTGGCCGTTTTTTAAAGTATAAAATTCCGGGTAGGTAACATTCGTTTCCGCAATACCGGTCATGGCCTGTTCAGGTTCCATTTGCAATGTGCCCGGCATTTTACTTTTACTGTAATGCAGTTTATTGCCATGATGATCCCATGAAAGATGAATGTAACCATCACCATCGGTGATGATGCTGATGCTGCGGTGGGCATCGGTGATATCGCCCTTAAAACCGGTGTTGACGAGCGCCCATTTTTTTGCGCCCATTTTCCGCTTGCCAAGCATCACAAAACCGGCATTATTATAATAGGCTGTATACTGCAGGTTTTTAAAAGTGCACAGCGCATTTTTCCTGAATACAACGGTATTAACAGAATTACCGGCCCAGCCATCGTCCACCCTCACTGCCCGGGTCTTTACCGGGTTTTGTGCCGCCGTGCTGCGCACTGCCAGCAAACAAACAAATGCCACTATCAAACGCATGACCGAAATTAAGATAAAAAAAGAAAGGACCGGCGAAGCCAGGCTTGCCGGCCCTTGTTACCAACTGCTGCTATATGAGATTCTTAGTATCCCGGGTTTTGTTCCAGTACCGCATCCTTATTCAGATCGATCTCTGATTTGGGGATTGGCATCAACAGGTGTTTTGTAGTAAGTCCCAGCACAGGATTGATCGTTTGCGTATTGTATGCTGTGGTACGTGTAACCAGTGTACCTGTACGCATCAGCGTCATACGCCTGTTCTCTTCTGCCAGCAATTCCCTTGCACGTTCATCGAGGATGAAATTCAGTGTTACCTGTGCGGATGTTACGGCTGAAGCGCCGGACCTGGCACGCAAAGTGGTTAACGTTGCAGCGGCTTCGGGTAATTTACCCTGTTTGAACTGCGCTTCTGCCAGCAGTAAATAGGTTTCACCCAAACGCATCAGGATAAAATCCTTGATCATGGCAAAACCAAATACATCATTGGGATCATACTGGAACCACTTGGTGGTATGCGGTGCAATTTTAAAAACGGTATCAGCACCGGCATAAGGAATCAGCTGGCCATTGTATGTACTGGCTGAATTGTTATAGTAAAATTTACGGCGCAGGTTAAAGCCGGAGTTACGCATATCATTTGTTTCATACAGGCCATACACCACCCAGTCTGTTAAACGCATACGGCCAATACCCCTGCCACCCAGTGAATCGCAGATCACCATGGGTTTGCCATCGGGCGTATTGATCTGGTAATAGGCTGCACCCCAGTTACGGCGTTGCTGCGGGTTATTGGTGATACCGCCGGTAACAGTGGAAGGATTTTCCTGTTCCATTACCCAGATGGCTTCTTTATTTCCCTGTGAGCGGCGTTCGTTTCCGTAAAGGAACATATCAGAAAACGCATCGCCCGGCTGCGAAGCCCTTACGCCATAACGTGCATTGCTTAAACTGAATTTGGCACTATTGATGATGGCATTGCATTGCTGTTCGGCCAGGTCGGGTTTATTGGCTCTTAAATACACTTCAGCCAGCAGCTGCATGGCCATGTATTTATTTGTTCTTCCGGCAGGTTTGCCATTGGCATTTGTTTTTGAACCCACCGCATTCACATCGGTTAAGTTGGCCACTGCGAATGTGAGGTCATTGATGATAAGATTATTCACGGTATCCAGTGAAGACCTTACAAAATCTGTTTTAGGTGCTGCTAACGGCGTTGTAACCACCGGCACTTTTCCAAACAGGGTGGCCAGTATATTATAGGCATAGGCCCTGAAGAAAAGTGCTTCTGCCTTCACACTGTTTTTGTTGGTCTGTGTCATCACACCGGCACGGGTATCAATATTGTTGATGATGATGTTGGCATTATTGATCATACGGTAGGCCCAGCCCCATGTATAGGAAGCGGCGCCATCGGTGTTGATGAGCTGGTTGTAATCGTAGTAAGGTACTTCAATACCCTGCTTTTGTGTGGGCGGCACCCAGGCAATATCGGTACCTGCCTGCCAAACGCTGGGCCATCCCTGCTGGTCGGCATAGCTGAAGAAATTACTCAGGTGGTTGTGCAGACCGATAACAGAAGCTTCAAGCCCCAGTGAATCGGCCAGTGTTTCCGGTGCATAGGAAGAGAATACTTCTTCCTGCAGGAATGTTTTTTTGCAGGAGGTGAATAACTGCATGGAAGCAATTACGCCTGCTGTTATGATGATAAATTTTTTCATTATAATAAGTTTATTTGATCGGTTAACGAAGGGTGATGTTTGCGCCAAAAACAATGGAACGTGTGAGCGGGTAGTTATTCGTCCAGTCGCCGGAGCCCCTGAATGAATAGTTATTTTCCGGATCCCAGCCCACCCATTTGGTAAAAGTGTGCAGGTTACGGCCGCTGGCATATAATGTAAGGCTTCCGATTTTCATCTTGTTCAGTAATTCCTGCGGGAATACATAGCTCAGGGTTACGTCTTTGATACGTGTGTAACTGTTATCTCTTGGATAACCATACCCCCTTGTATTGGTATAAGCCAGTGACGGACGCTCATTACTTTTGTTAGCGGCTGTCCAGTAGCCCACTTCTTCAGCAATATTCATACGGCCGGCTTCATCAGCAAAGGTTAAGGTCACATTATTCTTAACGGCACCCTGGAATGTTTGGATAAAAACACTGAGGTGGAAATTTTTGTAATGGAAAGTATTGGTGATACCCCCGGTCCATTTAGGAGCGGTTTGTCCAACCACCACCCTGTCATCCGCAGTGATTTTTTTATCGCCATTCACATCTGCAAATTTCAGGTCGCCGTCTTTTGCAGAAGGATCCCATTGCGAGCGGTCTTCACCCGGCTGCCATACACCCACCATCTGGTAATCGTACAATACATTGATGGGTTTGCCAATGAACCAGCGGTTACCCAGGTCATCTTTTTTATCACCATATAAATCCAGTATCCTGTTTTTGTTGGTGGCAAATACAATGCTGGTCTGCCACCTGAAATCTCCTGCAGTTACATTGTCTGTATTGAGTGAAATTTCAAGCCCCCTGTTTTGTGTAACACCCAGGTTATCCTGTACAAAACTGTAACCGGTAATCACGGGCAGGTTGCGGCGCAGCAGCAGTCCGTCAGTCTTGGTTCTGTAATAATCAATGGTACCGCTGATGCGGTTATTCAGCACGCTAAAATCGATACCGGCATTGAATGTTTTGGAGCTTTCCCAATGCAGGTTGGCATTACCCAGGTTGCTGGCCAGCACACCAATGGTGCTGGTACCGCCAAAAGGAAAACGCACCGTGCCCGCGGTTGTAATGGTTCCATACACCGGTATGGCTTCGTTACCTGCAAGACCGTATGAGGTACGCAGTTTTAAGTTGTTGATGAAGGTGATGTTCTGCAGGAATTTTTCTTTCCCTGCATTCCATGCTGCGGCAAAAGAGCGGAACACGCCATATTTATCTGTATTGGCACCCATCACAGATGAACCATCCCTTCTTGCTGTTAATGTTAACAGGTATTTGCTGTTATAGCCATAATTCAAACGGCCCATTTGTGAAACAACAGAATATTTATCCCTGTAAGAAGTGGCGGTTTGTGTGGCACCTGCTTCCAGCCTGTTAAACGACAGTTCATCATTGATAAAACCGGTGGCAGTTGTACCCGATGTAAAATAATTACGTTGCTGCGCACTGTATAATCCGGTAAAATCAACATGATGCAATCCCACATTTCTTTCATAGGTAAGGATATTTTCAGCCACCCAGTTATTGGTTTCTGAACTGGAGGCGCTGGCAGATCCGATGGTGCTGTTGGCATCCCTTCCTTTATAGCTGCCCAGCCGGGTGGTTACATATGTATAACCGGCATTGAAGCGGTATTTCAGTCCCTTCAGCACGCCATTGAATTTCAGTTCGGCAAAACCGTTACCGGTGAGGTTGTTGCTGCGGTCTGTACGGTCTGTATTTAATCCCAGCATTGGATTTTCATACAGCAGTTCGGGGTTCATCGGGTAGGTTTCGTAAGTGCCTGTTGGCGTATACTCAGTACCATAAGGACTCATCGCTGCCGCGAGGTAAAAGTTCACCCTTCCGCCATCATAATTATTGTTGGCATAAGAAAGTGATGTACCCACGGTAAGATAATCAGTCACATTCACATCCAGGTTGGAGCGCAGGCTGGTGCGGTGATACTGGTATCCTTTTACCGGGCCCTGCTGTTTTAAAAATTCACCGGATAAATAATAATGCATGTTGCTGGTACCACCGGACACACTGATATTATGATCCTGTATCTTTCCCTGCTGGGTGGCTTCTTTTACCCAGTCAACCGTTTTGTGCGCATTATAATTATTGATCTCGTACAGGTTAGGCAAAATATTCACCTGCGTTTGCGTGGGGTTCACCTGCTTATACCAGTCGGCATATTTTTGTACATATCCTTCGGGGCTCAGTGGTTTCATCATGTGTGCGATATTATCAAAACCGGTATACCCGTTGTAACGGATCACGGGCTTGCCTGTTGCACCTCTTTTGGTGGTGATCAGGATCACACCATTGGCACCGTTCACACCATAGATCGCAGTGGCAGACGCATCTTTCAAAATCTCGATCGATGCAATATCATTGGGATTGATATCATTGGTAACAGCGCCGGTTTTGCTGAAAGGAATACCATCCACCACGATATACGGACCAGTGCCTGAAGTGATGGAGTTTTGCCCGCGTACCAGCACGGCGGCTGAACTGCCGGGAACTGAAGATGTTTGCGTGATATTCACACCGGCCACCGCACCTTCAATGGCATGAAGCACATTGGTTACGGGCAACTGCGACAGGCGCTGTTTGGGAACAGAATTTACGGCACCGGTAATGTCGCTGCGCTTTTTGGCACCATAACCCACCACCACCACTTCATCAATGGCTTTCTTGTCTTCTTCCAAAGTGGCGGCAATATTGCTGCGGCCGTTGAGCGGTATTTCCAATGCCTTATATCCCACATAACTGATCACGAGTACGGCATTTTTGCCGGATACTTTTATACTGAAGGAACCATCTTCATTGGTAACGGTTCCGTTGGTGCTGCCTTTTTCAACAATACTTACTTTATATAAAGGCTGACCGGCAGCATTTACCACACGGCCGGTAATGGTGATCTCATCTGCTGCATTTGTTTTCTCATCCTTCTTATCATCTGCAATCACCACCAGGTTTTGTCCCACCACTTTATATACCAGCGGTGTGTTTTCCAAAATCCGCGTCACCACGTTTTCAACCGGCTGGTCCTGTACTTTAATACTCACCTTATCACACAATGACAGGTCGGTATCCTTGTACACAAAACGGAATGAACTCTGGCTCTCGATCACTTTAAAAACTTTTTTCAGCGAAGCATTTTCGAGATTCAGTGAAATTTTCTCCTGAGAGTAGAGTTTGCCGGCAAAGGACTGAAAAGTAAACAAACAGGTTAATACGATAATCAATTTCATAATCAGCAAGGTTTTGGCAATCGTGGAGGCGGCCCACCAATGCGGGCAGCGTCGGTTTTTTTTCATAACTTAGTTTTGAATTTGTTAATGAATGTCGCTTCTGTAAAAGCGCTTTCTTTGCATTTTAAACGGGGGATGCTGTAACATTCTCCGTTTTTCTTTTGTGAAAGTTGTTAACTCATAAGCTTTTAGGTTTTACAATCGTTAATGAATCATTATAAAATCACCAGATGGTAACGGTGGCACCCTTTACCTGGTAATGCAGGTGCGACGCCAGGCACAGCGCTTCCAGCACATCCGTAAGGGGTTTATTTTCAAAAACACCGGTAAAACGGAATGACCCGGCATTTTCATTTTTCATATCGATCTGAACATTGTACCAGCGTTCGGTTTCGGACAGGATCTTTTCAAGTGTTTCGTTATCGAACGCCAGTTTGTTTTTCACCCACATGGTTTCGGTAACATCATTTTCTTCCTTGTTGATGTTGACCTTTCTCATATGCACCAGCGGTTTGTCAGCATCCTGTGTTGTGGTTCCCGGCTGCTGGTCGGCAACAGCGGTGAGGTTATTGCTGATCACCAGTTTATCATTGGGTTTCAGGTAATATTTTTTTTCAGGATTGTTATGAAGCGAAATTTCAACAGCACCCCGCAGCAGGGATGTTTCTGTAGTGGGTTCATCGGGATAAGAACGCACATTGAAGGCCGTACCTGTAACCCGTACATCCATCTGCGCCGTATGTATGATGAAGGGCTTTTCTTTATTTTTCACCACATCAAAAAAAGCTTCACCCGTAAGTTTCACTTCCCTGGTTTTAAGGTTAAAACTTTCATTGTACTCAATACGGCTTTCGGCATTGAGCCAAACCTCCGTGCCATCCGGCAACTGTATCTTCGATTTTGAACCAGCCTTGGTACTCACGGTATTTGCGGCCATCTTTGGCGAGGTGATATGCCGGGTTGCCGGCATGAAAAATGCATAACCCGCCATCACAACAACCGCCACACAGGCCGCCGCCCAATACCATATCTTTCTTTTTGAACGCAGCGGCACCAGCTTTGCTTCCGCCGTATTTTCTTCAGCGCTGTTTTCGTATTGCAATGCCGGGCTGGCAAGCTGGCTGCTGAGCCGTTGCAGGTGCCGGTTATAAGACGCTGCAGTATCCGCCTGCGGCGGCTTTATCTGCCAGAGGGCAGTCATCACACGGGCCTTTTCGGCAAGCTCGGGGTGCTGGCCCAACAATGTTTCCAGCTCGTCCTTTTCTGCAGCGGTTGCTTCGCCGGAAAACTGCAGGCTCATCAGTAACCATATTCTTTCTTCGTTCATAAACTAGTCTTACATCAACAGACAAGCATATGCACTAAAAAGTACCAAACGGCTGGGAAAAAATTTTGAAGTGCTTATTGTCCCTTCCCGGGAACAGCAGTCACCTGGCCGATGGCCCATGCCGGGATGATGGCGGTGATTTTTTTGGTGGCGATAAAAACCTGGTTGCGTACGGTTAATACAGATACGCCGAGATGGGCAGCCACTTCCCTGTAACTGAAGCCATCTTCCTTCACCATCTGGAAGATAAGCCTGCACTGCGGCGGCAGGGAGCGGATGCATTGCTGCAACTGGTGCATCCTATCGGCTGAAATACATAATTCTTCCGGCGTGCCAAAGCTGATCATGGGTTCGATGTCCATGTCTTCCAGCCGGGTAACGGGGTGTTTGTAATACTTGGTGATATAATTCAGGCTGAAATTTTTTGCGATGGTGTAGAGATAGAGTTTCAGGTTTTCAATTTCCGGCAGGCGGTTGCGTATCTGCCATAGTTTGATGAACACATCCGAAACAAGTTCTTCCGCCGCTTCATTGGATTTTACATAAGCGTAACAGTAGTTCTTCAGCTTGCTGTATAACATTTCATACAGGGCCTGGTAGGCCTTCATGTCCTCGTACAAAGCGATTTTGCTTTGTAATTCACTTATTTTTTCATGCTGCAGCAAGCAATAGTTTTATCTGATGTAAGAATTGCAGTACGAAATAAAAAAATCTTTTGCGCAAACTGTTATGTTCCGTGCCGGAAATTTATCAACACTGATAACACTCATGCAAAATCAAAACCGCCTGCAGCTTATGAAACCGTTTTCGTTCCCGCGGCAGGCGGCTTTGCATCTGACTAAACTATCCATGCAAACAATGCATTAAAACACGTTATCCACAGCGGGTCTTGAATAATTTTCTTTGCCCTGTGTGGTTTTAGGCAAACCAAAATAAAAATACAGGGTGCGTTTTTTATTGCCGCTAACATGGTTCAGTTCGCTCATCGGGCCATATACCCTTGTATTGGTGGTTAAACCTGTTGCCAACTTGGTGCCAATGGGCGGAATGCAGTCTAAAAAAGAAATATCACCCACAGGCAATTCAGGATGCGGCTTTGCGGCATCGCTTAATGCATAACCATCAAAGAGCCGGATGAATAAGCCACTGTCGGGACTTGCCATATACAATTTACCCTGTACCGTACTTAATTCCATCCAGGTAATTTCCCCGTAATGGCCTTTGAACTCCGGGTAAATCAAGGGTGCATAACCGGTGTGTGTATTGTTGTATAAATTCTGCCAAACATTCACCGGTGTGCCGGCCATACGGTTTTTCCATTGGCGGTAGGGGCCCTTGCCCAGCCATCTTGCTCCCAGCACATAATTTTCAGGATACCTGAAACTGATACCGGTAAAAGGGAAATCGCCATTGGCGCTGTATTCATATTCCATCGTTGCCCAGCCGCTGCTGTTCATTTTCCACTTTACGTATTTCATATCACCGCTGCAGGTAAATTCCACTACGGCATCGTTTCCTTCTTTATAAGATTTTGAGCTCACTACTGCCGCTGTGCCTTTTACCAGCACCGGGCCGTTGTTGAACGAAAGCACATAATCGTTCGCCGTATTTTTTGTTGTAACGAGGTTGCCGGTTTTTTTATCCAGCACCACGCTCACTTCACCACCGGTTAAGGTATAAACGGTATCGGTTTCTGAAACATTTGCAGTCCCCTCATTTACGGTAACAAAACCTTCCAGCTGCGCTTGTTTTGTTTTTATTTCACTTGTCCATTTATATAATTCTCTGCCATACGGATCCCTGGCGACAATTACCAGCGCATCATATTTTTTATAATCAGCCGGCAACTGCAATTGTAAAGTACCCTGCTGCACGGGCGCAATATCGGGTGATGCGGCCATTCCTTTTTGTTTTACCACGTAACCATCAAACCGGTCGAAGGGTTTGCTGAAATCAACCAATGCCCAGTGGAAACTGCACTGGTTGGTATTGGTAAAATGAAAACGGTTATCAATCATTATTTGCCCGTTAAAATCTGCAGGCAGTTGTTTGGGCAATTTTAACTGAACAGGACAGAATATTTCACGCAGTGCATTAAAGCTGCCTTCCTTCTCCCGGTGCGGCCCCATAATGCCATCGTTCGCATTCAGCCCGTTTGCATCCAATATATTGTTTAAATCTGTACGCACCACCGATTCATCCACCATGGCCCAGATAAAAACACCGCCGCTTTTTTGCGAACGCCAGTGCAGGTTCCAGAAATCTTCCATGGCAGCCCCGGCACCACCATCATCCTGGGCATGCAGCATTTCAGTGGGCATGTAAATGAGCGAATCGTTCAAAATCTTTTGCGTGCTGTAATAATCTTCGTAATGGTTGCAGTCGATCCCATTAAACTGGTTACCCGGCCGGTGATGCGGATGAATAACAGGGCGTTTCTGAAAATCCCATTTCACAAAATCATCATCCAGTTCTTTATTGGTACCGCCTTCATTGCCATTATCCCAGAAAATGATGGAAGGATGGTTCAGGTCACGCAGCACCATTTCCTTTACCAGCGGTTCACCCGCTTTGGTGGAATACCATTTTTGCCAGCCCGCCAGTTCATCGAGTACATATATGCCCAGCGAATCACAAAGGTTTAAAAAATATTTGTCGGGCGGGTAATGGCTGCAGCGAACGGCATTCATGTTCATTTCCTTTAACAGCAATGCATCCTGCAGCTGCTGTTCATTGCTGAGTGCCCTCGCCGTTTCGGGCCAGAAGCAGTGGCGGTTAGTGCCTTTCATTTTTACCTGTGTACCGTTGATGTAAATGCCCTGGCCATATTTTATTTCAATGGTGCGGAAGCCAAACTTTTCATTCAGCACATACAGTTTTTTTCCGTTGGCATCCAGCAGCGTAACCTGGGCATTATACAAATTAGGCGATTCAGAAGTCCATGGCTTGATACCTGCAACTGCAGTATTTACAATTACATTTTCTGCATTTTTATCAACCGGTGTTTTTACAGTGCTGACTGTTTTTTTTCCGGCATCAGAAATCGTTGTTACAACAGATGCTGCAGTTGTTAAATTTTTCGTCCATACCTGCATGGCAAATTTTCCATCTGCCTTTGCATCAATACCTACATAATCTATATACGATTTTGGCATGGCTTCTAAAAACACCGGGCGGAAGATCCCGCCAAACACCCAGTAATCTGCCAGTCGTTCTGCATTGTTCACGCTGGCATCAGCGCTCATCTTGCTCACCGTTACTTCCAGCAAATTGGTTTTATCATAATTCAGCAAGGAGGAAATATCATATTTAAAACGATAGAACGCACCCTGGTGAATGGCGCCGGCACTCTTGCCATTTATTTTTACTTCGGTATCCGTCATGCTGCCGTCAAACACAATATTCACCACTTTGCCTTTAAAAGATGCCGGCACTTTAAATTCATATTTATATTTTCCCTGCTCATCATTAAACCGTGCATTCTTTCCATTGGTTTTATAATCGCGGCCGTAGTTATAATTACCAAAGCCCTGCTGCTCCCAGTTGCTGGGCACCTGTATTTTTTTCCACTCGCCGCTGTTGCGGCCAGCAGTGCAATAAAAATCCCATTGCATCGTGTGTGCCGCGTCGGTGCCGCTGAGGTACTGGATTTGTTTTTGCTGCGCATGGAGGGATGTCATAAGTAATAAGTTATAAGTAATAAGTAATCCCAGTTTTAAAACCTTATACATAATATGTTTTTTATTTTGTTATTGCATTTGTATTTCTATTGGGCATTGTTGTGTCACTCACTTCAACTGCAGTAATGTTGGGCTGCAATTTCGCTCACAGATGACACAGATTTGCTCAGAAAATACGTTCTGTGTGAATCCGGTAAATCTGTGAGCTTATCCTCTCACAATCTGCTTTCTCAAAATTTTTCTCACAGATGACACAGATTTACACAGATAATGCGTTCGGTGCTAATCCGGGAAATCAGTGAGAGCCCCCTCACTCCTGCACATGCACCTTACTCAATGCCAGTCCTGTATCCAGCAGGTAAATTCTGATCCTTGTAACAGCATTATCCGTTATTTCCAGTGACACTTTTGCTTCGGTATATCCCCTCAAAATATCGGCACGCCATTTTTTATCTTCCTGCGGATTATCGATATCGAGGTACTGCACTTCGCCATTATTGACTGATACGGCAAGGCCAAGGCTTCTTCCCTTATGAACCGCATGTGTGGGCAGGCATTTCAACACTAAATTGTAGTTACCGGGCTTTACGGTTAACTCATATTCAACATAAGGAGCTTTTGTATATTCTTCTTTTTTAAATGAAGCCCCCGTAAATGGATAACGGGAAATACTTTTTCCACCTGCGCCCAAACCGGCAACAGTAATTATTTTTTCTGCTGCAATTTCATTCTTCGTTTTATAATCCCCGGCATTTACACTCAGCAAGGAAGCTTTACCTGTTTGCACTCCAAAAGAATCAACAGTCCTGTCTAAATACCTGCGGTCGTAAACTGCATTCTGGTTGCTGCCGCCTTCCAATACTTCCGGTGCTGCAACACTTGGCATACCAAATACCGATAAATTGCGGGGCATATCACTGATAATGCCGTTCCATTTACCATTTTCTATCTCTTTATTGTAATGAAATGTCAATTGCTTTATCTCATCATAAGCGCTCTTTGATTTCAAAGAGTATTCCTTTGCCTTTTCCGGCAATACATAACTCAGCTGCGCATAAATAATTTTCTGGTTTATCAGTGCTGCACCTTTAACCGGGTATTCCACCAGTTCAAAAAAAGCATTTTGCAAATGGGCCGGCACCCTTTTTTTAAGCGCCGCTGTTCGTTCATACAATGTTGTATAATCCGACAGGCGTGCAGCTCTTGCAGCCGGCACAAATGTCAGCATCCGCATAAACTCCGGTTTCCCTTCCTGCGCCAAACGGTAATACTCATTTTTTATGGCGGCGATTTCTTTAGCCAGTGCCGCACCAAAATTTTGCTCTGCCCAGTTTACAACATACTGCTGCGCTTTTTCCGGCGTCCATTCACTGATATCCCATGCCAAATCCAGGAAGCACTGCGTTTCCAGCTCTGCAGGTTTTATATCTCCCACATTCACCACCCATAACCGGTTAGCGCCAAACTGGTAAGCCTTGGTCATTTCGTATGAAATCAATGAGGGTGCGGTGGATGCCAGCCAGGTATAATCATGCGGACCGCCGAGGTAAGACAGGTGATAATACACCCCGCTGCCGCCGCGGCGTTGTTGCTCTTCGGGCGTGGAGAGCTGGCGGATATACCCAAAATTTTCATCGGGCCAAATTATAGTCACATCATCCGGCAGCTTCATACCGCGCCGGTACAAACTCAGCACTTCTTTGTAAGGAACAAAAATTTGCGGAAGTGTTTCTGCAGGTTTTTTAAAATTACTCTGCAATATTCCGCGCTGGTCGGCAATTACCCGCTCCAGTAATTTCACTTTTTCCCCGGGATCTGCCGGGCCGGGCATGCTGCCATCATGCACCCCACGCATGCCAATGGTAACCACCGATTCATAGTTCACCGCTTCCTTAATGCGGTCGTTCCAGTAATTGTAAATCTCATCTTTGTTTACATCGTAACGCCACTCACCGGGTTTCTTTTTATATTCTTCTTCAAAGGTCTGCTCCCATTCGCATACATTATTCCGCAACATCGGTTCGCAATGGCTGCCGCCGATGGCGATGGCATAATCATCGGCCACTTTCGGACTTTGTTTATAATAATAAAATGCCCGGGTGCTGTCGTGCATGGCCGGCCAGATATAATTCGCTTTTAAGCGCAGCAGCAGTTCAAAAACTTTTGCATAGGTTTTGGGGCCGATATTCTGCACATCCGTATCCATGGTTCTTTTGGCCCAGGGAAACAACCCCCAGTCTTCGTCATTGATAAAAATACCGCGGTATTTAACAGAAGGTTCTTTTGAGACATAGCTGCCGGAAACATACAGCTGCCTTTTGGGTTGTGGTGTAACGTCGGCCCACCATACAAAGGGCGACATGCCCATCAACCGGGATAAATGAAAAATGCCATAGGCCGTACCTCTGCGGTCGCTGCCGGCAATGATTAATTTTTTACCAACCACTTTAATAATATAACACTCCCATTGATTTTTAATAACTGATACATCAATTTGTTTTGATTTGATTAAATCATCAATCGATTTTGATTTACCGATGGTACCAGCCACAATTGTGAAACCGTCAGCAGGTAACTGGTGCACCAGTTTCATTTTTTTACCTGATACCAGCTGCAGGTCGCTGGCAAAACAGGTGGCAGCAATATCAACCACTTTGGCATCACCGGCATCAGTATAAATCACAGCAGCGGATGCAGCATTGAATAAAGTGAACGCAGCGGGTTTTGCTGAAAGTTGTAGAGTATTGTTTTGCGCATTGATCCCATTACAGCAGAAAACAAGCAGGAGCGCCGGTAAAATTCTTCGCAGCATACAACCGTTTTAAGGAGTTCTAAGGTACTGGCATAGCGCTGCAGGGCTGTCCTGTTGCATCCTGCGGAAAGCACAAGGCAATAACGATTTATTTTGATGCAAGTTGCAATACCGCAGTCTTCAATCCCGCCCCTTCCACGGTTAACTGCATGGCACCGGGCTGCCGGCCCGACTGTACCAGCACCACCAGTTTACCGCTGAATAATTTCATCGTAGGCAAATGAAAGGGCTCCAGTGAACTGGCATCTCCATTACAGGCCGCCCGGTAACTGCCATTGCCCGTAACTTTAAAGGAGAGCTGGCTGGTGGCTGTTGGACAGGGATTGCCTTTCTTGTCCACCACCGATACGGTTACAAAAGAAAGATCATTGCCATCTGCATGAAGTACGGTACGGTCGGGCTGCAATACAATCTGATAAGGTTTGCCCGCTGTTACCATGGTTTTTTCAGCTGCCGGTTTTCCATCCTTATCAAATGCCACCACTTTTACCGTTCCGGGTTCGTACTTCACATTCATCCACATCAGGCGGTAACGGCTTTGCGGTGAGGTATTGTTTTTATGCTGCACGCCCATGCTTTTGCCATTCACAAACAATTCGGCACTTTCATAACTGGTATATACAAATACAGGAATGGTATCGCCTTCCTTGCCCTCCCAGTTCCAGTGCGGTAAAATATGCAGCGTGTTTTCAGTGGTATTCCATTTGCTGCGGTATAAATAATAACGGTCTTTGGGCAGACCAGCCAGGTCACATAATCCAAAATAAGAACTGCGGGCGGGCCACATATGATCATAGGGTGTGGGTTCTCCCAGGTAATCAAAACCCGTCCAAACAAACTGGCCAATCACCCAGGGCTTGTCGTCTTCCTTTATGAAATCATCTTCGGGCAAATTCGACCAGCTGCAGTATTCCATATCATAGGAAGAACACTGGTGATCATCGTATGTTTTATCAAATCCTTTTACCACTGGGAATTTATATACACCCCTCGAGCTAACAGTAGAGGCGGTTTCAGAACCCAGTATCAATCCCTGCGGAAAAGCCTTGAAAGCATCTTCATACAAATGCACCCGGTAATTCAGTCCCGGAATATCCCATACAGCCCCAAAGCCTGAAGCCATCACGGCTTTTACCTGGTCCATACCAGCTGTAACCGGCCTGGTAGGATCTTCGCGGTGAAAAATTTCCAGCAGCCATTTGGCCAGTTTCGGACCATTGGGCTGCCATTGATCGGGCACTTCATTACCTGCGCTCCACATTACAATGCAGGGATGATTGCGGTTGGCCCGAACAAGATTTACAATATCTTTCTCCGCATCTTTTTCAAAATAGAGATGGTAACCGCTGTCCACTTTCGCTTTTGCCCATTCATCAAATCCTTCGGCGAGAAACATAAATCCCATTTCATCACAAAGATCCAGTTGCTCCTGTGATGGCATATTGTGCGAACTGCGGATGGCATCGCAACCCATTTCCTTTAATATTTGCAATTGACGCCGCATGGCCGGCACATTTACGGCAGCCCCCAATGGCCCCAGGTCGTGATGCAGGCACACCCCTTTAAATTTACGCACCTGTCCGTTTAAACTGAAACCGGTTTTTGGATCAAACCCGATGGTACGTATACCAAAACGGGTGCTGGTTTCATCCAACAGCTGAATACCCTTATACAATCTTGATACTGCTTTATACAAATAAGGCTGCTCGGGGCTCCACAGCACAGGATTGCTTACGGCAAGATTTTGTTCAAACCGGTTGCCAAACTGTGTAACGGTACGGCTTGCAGTAACAGATTTACCATTTGCATCAAAAATCTCTGTAACAAGTGAAAGATTTTCGCCGGTAATTTTTGTCTGCACATTTACCTGTGCCACGTTACCTGTTACATAAGGCGTGGTGATGGTGGTGCCCCATTGTTCAATACTGATTTCATTTTTTGTGATCAGTTGTACGTTGCGAAACAAACCGGCACCGGGATACCAGCGTGAAGAACGGGCATGATTGGTGATGCCCACGGCCAGTGTGTTTTGTCCGTCCTGAATAAAAGGAGTAATGTCAAGTGTAAAATAATTATAGCCATAATTCCACTCGCCTGCTTTTTTACCGTTCACATATACCCGTGGTTCGCTCATGGCGCCGTCAAACTGCAGCAGCACCTGTTTCCCTTTTGAAAAGCCCGGAACGGAAAAATGATTGCGGTACCAGCCCTGCCCGATATGCGGCAATGAACCGGTGCGGCCAGTTTTTTCTGCAGGGATCTTTTCACCATTTTGTGTGATGGCCACCAGTTGTTTGTCCACTTCCTTGTCAAACGGTCCATAGATCGCCCAGTCGTGCGGCACGGTTACCGTTTGCCATTTGCTGTCGTCATAATCTTTTTGAAAGGCTGCGGCATCATTGCCTTTTAAAAATTTCCAGTTATTATTCAATGTAATGATACTGCGCTGCTGTGCAGCAACTACTGCCGCTGTAAAAAGAAAGTACAGTAAGGCAATGATGGATTTACGGGGAAACATGACAGACAAGGATTAAAGTACTGAAAAATTGTTTCTAATGCAAAGCAACAACTAATACGTTACATCAGTACCATTCTTTACTAAAAATTGTACAGGATCACCTGGGGTATTTTTCCATTGGGTGAAACTGATATGTTCCGCATCAGTAACCAGCACTTTGGCCCCGGCAGGCAGCAGCAGGTTTTCAAAACGAACATTTCTCAGCCGGTGCTGCGGATCAGTAAACCCGTTGATATTGATCACCGGTTCTTTAATGAGTGCTTTTGAAAGGTTGATATTTTTAAACACAAAATTTTCAAAAGTGGGCGGTTCGGGTGCTGCTTCACCATCGTTATTATAATTCAGTGCCGAGAACACCGTGATCTTCATCAGTTCGCAATCGGTAACTGTTACATTATTAACATAACCGCCACGCTCTTTGGTGCCTTTTATCTGTATGCCGTTGATGAGCGCCCCTGCCTTGCAATCCTGCACCAGCACATCACTTACGCCACCGCTCATTTCGCTGCCAATGGAAATACCATGACCACGGATGAAATTACAGTTGGTGACACGTACATTGGTAGTGGGCTTACCCACATAGAAGCCTTCGGGGTTTTTGCCCGACTTCACCGCAATACAATCATCGCCATTATCGAAAGTGCAGTTGAAAATATAAGAGTCGGTAGAGGAATCGGGATCGATACCATCTCCATTGCGGATGCCATAAGAGTTGATATGTAAATCGCTTAAAGTAATATTATCACTGTAGATATAATGAATGGTCCAGCAGGGCGGTTCCTGTATGGTGAGGCTGGTGATGGACACATCCTGGCAATTCATCAAACAGATCAAACGGCCGCGGCTGCGGATGCCTCTTGCACTGATCATGGCATTGCCCAGTTTTTTACCACCGCCCTCAATGGTGCCACCGCCGGTGATGCGCAGGTTTTTTACATTGTAAGAACCGTTGCGGTTGAGGGTGCCCGCATTGAGCAGACTTGCATAGGTAGACAATTCCCATCCTTCAAAACGGTTGCGGTATAAGGGAAGATAATCTGCAGTATCCGTACTGCCTTTGAGTACGGCGCCCTTGTCGATATAAAGCGTCATATCGCTTTTTAAAAACAAAGCGCCACTTACAAAAATGCCTTTGGGAATATACACCACACCACCTGCTGTGCAGGCATTGATGGCGGCCTGTATGGCTTTGGTGTTTTTATATGAAGTATCTGCCTTTGCGCCAAAATCAAGTATGCTGAATATCCTGCCCCGCACCTTTGTCTTAAATGAGAGCGATGCGCCCTCTCCTTTTTCCCCTTTCATTCGCACGGCAACTTTGTAAGCAGTGGCAGGAGTCAAAGCATCGAAAGTAAAATTGGTTTTTCCGGTATTGCCGGATAATTTTCCGTTGAGTAAAATTTCATACAGTACTTTTTCTGCACCATATTGTTTATCCCATAACAATGTAACGCGGTGATGTGTTAAGGTGGCCGGGGCAATCATTAGATTGTAGTGATTGTTTTGTTGCGCTAATACAGGAATTGCAACAACACAAAGAAGCAGCAGGAGAATATTTTTTTTCATACAGCAATTTTTTCCGTATAAAAATACCCTGTGGCGGCAAACCTGTTATCCTGTACTGTTTGCCTGTAAGCAAACAGCTTATTGTGTGCGCTGTAATTGTTTCATGGCAACAGCATAACGTTTGCCCAGTTCCCTTGCAGAAGCCGTATTGAAATGAAGATGATCGCCTTTATCTGTAAGATCTTTTGCAGAAACAACAGCCGTATTCTTTACTTCGGACGGGAGCTGGTTGATCACTTTATTGATAATATCCGTCTTATTAAAATACCCGATCTCTCCGGCAACAAATGGAATATTGGGTAACTGCAGTTCGGCACGAAGACGCACTATCAGCATTTCCAGTTTGTTTAAATACAATGGTGCATGTACAGAATCATTATCCGATTCGCCCTGGTGCCAGAGAATTCCTTTGAGCACACCTTTTTGCAAAGCAATTTTGGTCCGTGCAATGGCATCATCATAAGGATGTGCATTGAGGTAGGTTGCTCCCGGCTCCCATACTTTAATGGGAGAACCGCCCCATGCGCAGGGAATCAACCCAATTTTTATATTGCTGTTGCCGGCCAGCATTTCATTGGCAAAACTGATAGCTGGCCCCACTCCCGCAATAGCAGGTTTATCAAAATCCACAGGGTCGGTGGCAGGCACCCAATTGTTGAGCGAGTCGAGCATCACAATATGCTCGTTAATTTTTTTGCTTTCTGCATCCACTGGTCCCCGTCCGGCCATATTGCTTTGCCCGATGAGCAGGTATAAATGAAAGTTGCTGTCAATGGTTTGCTGTCCCTTTGCTGCATGCATTACAACAATCAACACAACAACCGCATTTAAAAATTTCTTCCTCATTTATTTTACATTGTTTGCTGTGCTGAATTCGTATTTGCCTGAACCCAGTTTCAGCAACAAATATCCATTATCCCTGCCCGCCACCTGTATGGTTTTTACATCTGTAAGCGGCATTCCGCCTTCCATCACTTCATTATCTCCCTGCACAGGAACATATACTGTTGCTGTGGTGTTGGCAGGAATTTCCACCTGCAGCAACAGTTTGCCGTTTTCTATTTTCCACGCAGAAGAAAGCTTGCCATATTGCGTTTCATAAGCAGCAGATACATTGGTGAAATCTCCGCCAATATGCGGCTTGATGCGGATGTTTTTATAGCCCACCGTTCCCTCTTCATTATCCAGCCCGGCCATTACCCGGTACATCCAGTCGCCAATGGCGCCATACGCATAGTGATTAAACGAATTCATGGTAACCGCTTCAAATTCACCGTTGGTCTTGATACCATCCCAGCGTTCCCAGATAGTGGTGGCGCCTTTTGTAACAGGATATAACCAGGAAGGATAGGTTTTTTGCAGCAGCAAAGTATAGGCAACATCCGTATAACCATAACGGCTTAGTACATGACATAAATAAGGCGTTCCTAAAAAGCCGGTGGTGAGATGATTATTGTATGATTTAATGTTCGCCACCAAACGGTCCGCCGCCTGTTGCCGTAAATTTTCGGGCAGCATATCAAACTGCAAAGCCAGCACATAGGATGTTTGCGTGTTGCTCATGGTGGCCCCATTCGCCGTGGTGTATTCCTTTAAGAAAGCATCTTTGATTCGTTGCAGCAATACGGTATATGCTGCCTCATCATCCTTTTTACCCAATTCCTTTGCAGCATTGATCAGCAGTTGGGTGGAATGCGCATAAAAACACTGTGCGATCAGGTACTTATTGGTGATGGCGGCCTTACCATCGTTATCATCGGCCATGGTATAAAATAACCAGTCGCCAAAATGACTGCCCTTGTTCCAGAGATCATTGGTGCTCTGACTTTGCATATAACCCACCCATGCTTTCATGCTGGGGTATTGTGCTTCCAAAATTCTTTTATCGCCATATACCTGGTACATCTCCCAGGGAATAATGGTGGAGGCATCCGACCAGCCTGCACTGCCACCTGCAGCCCAGCCATTCTCTCCCAAAACGTTCGGAATTACATGCGGCACACTGCCGGTTTTAACCTGGTCAAGCGCTAAATCCTTCAGCCATTTTGTGAAGAAATTATTTACACCACGCAGAAAGGTGGCGGTACGGAAGAATGCCTGTGCATCACCCGTCCAGCCCATGCGCTCATCCCGTTGCGGGCAATCGGTAGGCACATCTAAAAAGTTTCCTCTCAGCCCCCATTCAATATTATGCTGCAACTGGTTGATGAGCGGGTTGGAAGAATTGAAACTGCCCGTTTGCTTCATATCGGAATACAAAACCACGGCTGTAAAATTTTCCGGTTTCAGTTCGCCGGGATAACCTTCCAGTTTTATATAACGGAAACCATGAAACGTGAAATGCGGTTCAAACACTTCTTCGCCTTTGCCGCTTAAGATATAATTATCCTGCGCTTTTGCTGCACGGAGATTCTCAGTATAAAAATTACCATTCTTGTCCAGTACTTCTGCATGAGACACAGTTATTTTATCTCCCGCCTTGCCCGCTACTTTTAATTGCACCCAGCCAACCAGGTTTTGTCCAAAGTCAATCACGCGTTCACCCTTCGGCGTGGTGAGTATTTGTACTGGCTGCAAGGTCTCCTGCTTTTTAATGGGCTCGTTATACGCTGCCGTCAAAACCGCTTTTGAAAAATCAGCAGTCTTCACCCTGTTCCATCTGCTGTCATCGTAACCCGGCAATGTCCATCCGATTTTTTCCAGTCTGGCGTCGATGGTTTCACCGGCATATATACCCTGAGAGCGGATGACACCGGTTGATGATTTCCAGCTTTCATCTGATGCAATGGTTGCGGTTGATCCGTCTGCATAAACTATATCCAGTTGAAACAGCAGGGAAATATCTTTCCCGTAAATATTCCGGCGGTTATCGAAAGAAAAATTACCACGGTACCAGCCATCACCCAATGTTACCGCAATCGCGTTGCTGCCATTTTTCAATTGTTTTGTAACATCATAACACTGGTATTGCAGGTGTTTATTATAACTCGTCCAGCCGGGAGCCAGGTAAGCATCTCCAGCTCTTGTACCATTAATTTGCGCTTCATACAATCCGTGTGCAGTAATATAGGCAGTGGCGGATTTTATTTTTTTACTGCTGACAAATTCTTTCCGCATCAATGGCGCGGCAAATCCCTCTTCCTCTTTATACCCCGGTTCAATCCATTTTGCTTTCCAGTCTGCCGGTTGTAACAAACCCATTTGCCAGGATGCCAGTGTACTCCATTTTGACACCCGGCCTTTATTATCCCACACCCTTACCCGCCAGTAATATTTTTTCCCTGCAACCAATGCCGGGCCGTTATATGTAATATGAACAGACTGGCTGCTCTTTACCTTTCCGCTTTTCCAGCCGCCCTCACCCTTTACCAGCGCTGCAGCAAAATCACCTGCCTGTATTTCGTAAGCGGCTTGCATCACATTACGCTCTTCACTTTGCAGTTGCCAGCTGAATTGCGGCTGCAGTATATCCACAGCAAGCGGGTTTTCGAGATTTTCGGTAAGCATGCCTGTTACGGCTACCTGCGCATGTGCCAGCTGGATGCCTGCCAGCATCAGAAATAGGGCAATCGTCTTTTTCATGATCGTTGGTTTAGCTTAAATGATTGCGGTTATGAGGAAGAAGAACAAAGCTAAAAGTTGAGAACAGCCTGTAACAAAATCATTTCAAAATCTCCTCAATCGCATACAATTCTTCTGCAGTGAAATCAATATTATTTACGGCTGCGATGGAATTAAGCAGCTGCGCTGAGGAACTGGCTCCAACCAGTACAGATGTAACCCGCTGATCTTTCAGCAACCAGGCAATGGCTAGTTGCGCCATGGTTTGATTGCGCTGTTTGGCCAGTTCATTCAATGCTGCTACCTTGTGCAATACCGCTTCATTCAAACCGTTTTCGGTTAAGGCGCCATTGGGCAGCTTTCGGCCCACACGGGAATCAGCAGGAATGCCTTTTAAATATTTATCAGTGAGTAACCCCTGTGCCAATGGAGAAAAAACAATACAGCCCACACCACTTTCATCCACCACTTCCAGCAGGCTTTTATTTACCGCATCATTCCTTTTTTCCACCCAACGCTCGAGCATGGAATACTTGGGCTGGTGAATCAAACAGGGCGTACCGAGTTGTTTCAAAATTTTAAATGCTGCAGCCGCAGTATCAGCAGGATAATTGGAAATACCGGCATACAATGCCTTGCCCTGGCGCACTATTAAATCCAGCGCCGCCATCGATTCTTCCAGTGGCGTGTTGGGATCAGGACGGTGATGGTAAAATATATCCACGTATTCCAGCCCCATGCGCCGGAGACTTTGATCCAAACTGCTCACCAAGTATTTTTTGCTGCCCCACTCGCCATATGGGCCGGGCCACATATAATAGCCTGCCTTGGTGGAAATAAGCATTTCGTCCCGGTAAGCAGTAAAATCCTGTTTGAAAACTTTGCCAAAATTTATCTCTGCTTCACCTGCCGGCGGACCGTAATTGTTGGCAAGATCAAAATGTGTAATGCCGTTATCAAATGCGGTATGCAATGTCTGGCGGAATACATTCATATCATCCGGCTCGCCAAAATTTTGCCAAAGGCCCAGTGAAATGGCTGGCAGGAGAATACCGCTTTTACCACTGCGGCGGTATTGTATTTTAGTATAGCGGTCGGCTGCGGCTGTATAACTCATAAAACTAACGGGGCTTTTTAAGTTTGATGGCAACGGGTTTGTTGCGGTTGCAAGTTATCGCATCATTTTGGTATTCCAGTTGAGCAATTTGCACCACGCTGCGCTTGTCATCAAAACTGCCCCTTCCTGCCGGGTTTATTTTATTCCTCCCGGGATGGGTGAAATAAAAAACAAAAGCTTTCCCGTCATTCACCAGCACATCGCAATGCCCGCCAATGGCCTGGTCGTCTTTGCCTGTTCCGGGGTTTTCTAAAATACGTTGGGATTGTTTTTTCCAGTTCATTAAATCATCGCTTGAAAAAACTTCCATCCCCTTCCAGGCATCCACGATCATGAAATATTTGTTTTGCCAATAAAACACTTTCGGACCTTCTCCCCTTGTGGCAATGGCTTTTCCCTTGTCCGTCCAGTGATACAGGTCGTTGCTTTCGGCATAATAAATACTTTTTCCATCCCGCTCATTGTTGTACCACATGCGCCAGAGCGTATCGTTTACCTTATACACCGATGCGTCAATCACTTTATCGGTAAACAGTTTTAAGGTGGACTGGTAATCCCAGTTTCTCAGGTCGGTGCTGGTAAGATGTATGATAACTCGCGGATGGTTCCAGTCTTTGAAAGTACCGGGCACATAAGTAAGATACATGTGCCAGGTGCCGTTATACTCCGTTACATCCGGCGCCCAGTATGTATACCCTTCATCGGGGTGGTAATTGATATTAGCGGTGTCAATATATTTCCAGTGCAGCCCGTCCTTACTTTCTGCAATGCCAATCCTTGTGCCATGCACCCATTGCACGGTGGAGTCACTGAGGGATGCACGCCGGTTGGTATAAAACATCCACCACTTCTTTTTCGCCTTGTTGTAAATAACAACAGGATCGGCAGCACCATGATAAACAGGATCGTCGTACAAGGGTTTTGGGGCTGATTTTTGCGCAAAGGAAAGATCGCATATAAATGCCCAGAACGCACATAGGAATAAAACTCGTTTAAACAACATGTTGAAAGAATGTTTTAACCCCGCTGGCGGTTGATTGGCATTATCGATACCCCCGTCAGGATTTACAACCGCTGACGTGGACTACAACCACTGACAGGATTCCTTATTCAATTACAAAAACAAATCCATCATTTGCCTTTATGGAAATGGTCTCCGGTTTATTGGCATAGACTGTTTTCTTTTCGACCACTATTTCCTTAGCGTCGTTGCTGGTAAATAAAGTGCCTGTTTTAAAAGGCGCCATAAACGGCAGTTTATTGAGTACGATTTGCTTTACCGACGTATCACCATTGATAGCAGCCACATACCATTTATTCCCGCTCCTTCTTGCCACTGCATAAAACTTACCGGGGTAACCGTCAATAAATTTTACATCATCCCAATGTGAAGGAATATTTTGCATGTAGTTTTTTACAGGATCGGGCATTTTCGCCATTCCGTCAGGGCTTTCAGCAAAATGCTGAATGCCGGATAAGAATATCGTTGCCGTCGCCATTTCAAACACCGAACTCGTTCTTCTTTCAATACGGGGAATCTTGTAGAGGTTTACAGGAGTAAAATCCATCGGATCAAAGGCATTGCGTGCAAAAGCGCTCATCACCATATGCGGTGCGGCCGTATCCGCGTCTTTTTGTCCAAAGGTGATCATCTCATATCCATACACTGCTTCTGTTGTCATTAAGTTGGGATAGGTGCGTTGCCATCCTCTTGGTAAAGTGGCACCATGAAAATTCACCAGCAAATGATATGTGGCGGCATCTTCTAAAATATCCTGGTAGTAGTTGATAAAGGATTGCCCGTCGCCGCCGAAGAAATCAGCCTTGATGCCTTTAATGCCCATTTGCTGCAGGACAGAAAATTCTTTTACACGGCTTTCATGTGTGAGCAGTAAATTTTTGGGGGTATACTTCACCGTATTCCATGCGCCGGCAGAATTATACCAGAGTATGATGCCCACATTTTTTTTGGCTGCATAGGCAGACAGTTCTTTTATTTTATCATACCCGATCTTACGGTCCCAGTCGGCATCTATCAAACAATATTCCCAATGCATATCTGCAGCGAAATCGATGTATTTTTTCTGTTCATCATACACGATAAAATTATCCTTGCTCATGATCCAGCTCCAGGATGCACGGCCGGGTTTGATAAAACTGCTGTCTGTATGGATCGCAGGGAGCGCAAGATCCGTTCCCAGTGTTGACTCGGCAATGGTTTTTAAACTGCCGACAGCAATAATGCGCCAGGGCGTTTGCCAGGGCAGTTTTGATTCAGGATACAGTACACCATCTGTATATTTTTCTGCCGGCTCAGGGAAATTTATTTTGTATTCATTATTGACGGAAAACTGCTGCAAGGCTGTTCCGCAATAAGTACGGCCCAGGGCGGCTTCAGTGATCAGCATCCACACATCATCATACCTGAACAAAGCGGGATAAATCCAGCCATTGGGGCCCGGCGCCGGCGTGCCTGTGGGGATATCCATTTTATAATGCGCTTCATAACTGGGGTTGCTGTGCTCCCAGCCGCTTTGTGCTTCTGTTTTGGGCTGCAGCCATGCACGGGTGCCATCGTAAAATTTAAAACTGGTGAGCTCCTCCCTGATCTTTTTTATATCTGCTGATATCTGCGGAAACTCATAATGAAATCCCACACCGTCGTTGGAAACCTGGAACACTACCCGCATGGCAATGCCCTGGCCGTTTTGCACGGTAATTATTTTTTTGTTGGCCGCATACCTGATATTGGATTTTTTAGCCGTGAGCATTTTATAACTATCCTTTACAGGAATGATATCTGAAGCCCCCAGCCATTCCATATTACCGGCGAAGCCGGCGTCTTCACGCACAATACCGAGTGCAGAATGATCGAGTATTTTTTTACCAGAATACTGCAGGCTGTACACCAGCTGCTTTTGATCAGTGAGCAATACCTCTGCGGTTAATTTTTTATCCGGGCTGGATACGGTTGTACGTTTTACCACCTCCCGTTTCAATTGCCCCTGCGTATGAAGTGAAACTAAAAAAAGGATGGCAGCGCTTAATGCGGGGATCGTTCTTTTCATCATAATTTATTTACTGGTCATTGTATTTTCTTTTGAGCCATTGTTCCGGTATGGGAATGATGCAGATATTCATTGAACGGCCGTCTGCTGATAACATGGCCGACTGGATTTCGATCTTGGTACCATCAGGACTCACCGTTGGATGCGGGTGATCGGCCGCGGTTGTTTTATGCCCGGCCGACAACAATATCATTTCATTGGTATGCCGGTCGATCAAATAAATATTGCGTGTAAAATCATCCCCCACTGCAAAACGCCCGTCTGATGACCCGCTTACATGCCACAAGCCACTGCCAGATTTTGTTTGTCCTGCAATGATCATTTCCCTGGTACGCAAATTCACAATTCCCAGGCCGGTTGGTTTTTCTCTTGTACCACTCGGTCCCCACGCGGCTTCCTGCCCGGGGTTGGCACCGCCCACGCCTGTGGCTGCTTCCATTTGCTTATCCGTTCCGGGAATTTTACGATGCCCCATGATTGCAACAGCCACTTCATCTTTCCCGATCACCGCTTCATGTGTTACCCATTCATACTCACTTTCAGGATAGAGTGGCCGCAGACCGGAACCATCGCTCTTCACGGTCCAGGTTCGTTGCGGCGACTTACCGCCGGTTTCCCAGCAAAAAACAATTTCACCCGGCACCCAGGGATTGGTTTGTATATGCCCGATTTGAAACGGCACACTCACCACGTATTTTATCTCACCGGTTTTAATATTCATCGATGCGATGCCCGACGGACCTGCGCCCATATTACGCGGACCAAAATTTTGTTCCAGTTTCGTACCCGGCGCCAGGTGTTTTGCGGCTTCCTGTGTATTCACCCTGAAGTACACCCATTCTTCATCGCCATCGAGCGCCATATCACCACCGGCACCAATCTCTTTGGGCGTGGTACCGCAAACACGCTGGTAGTATGCTGCATTTTTTACAGTACCCGCTTTACTGTCGGCAAATAATTTTTCCAGGTTCACTTCAATGATCTGAACGGGGCGCTGCAGTCTTCTCCTGGCCGTATCTCCCGGCGTAACAGGAATGGTATCTGATTTTTCATTGCGCATGAAATACAGCTTCATGCTTTTTCTCGCCACATTGAGCATGCCGGTATACCCGCCTTCTGATACCTGTACAATATCGCCGGTTTGTTCATTCACCGCAAAGGCTTCATTGCGTGCCCTGTTACTGCGAAAAACAAGCCATTGCCCGTCGGAGGTCCACTGGTTATGCGTTTGATAAATTTTTGAATCCCCGGCAGGTGTGCTGGTGAGGAAATGCAGCGGTGTGCCGGTTACAGGATCCTTCACTGTTTTTTCTTCCGGGGGAAAGCGTTTGCCGATCTGTGCTGCGGATCTTGTGACCGTGGTTAACACGATACAAAGCGCCAGGCACTGCACAGTTTGTTGGAGGATATGTTTTTTCATATACAGCATTTTATTTCAAGGCAATTTTTATAAACCCCACTTCCCGCTTACGTACATAAGGAATGACGATGCCTTCGCCGGGGATATTTTTGGATTTGGTCACGATGTATTTATTCTTTTCATTCACCCTTAAAAAATCGTACCGGAGCTGGTTGTTGTCGTCTGCGCTCACCAGCAGCAAACCGTTCTTACGCCGGAAGAACTGCTGCGCCACCAGCAGGTATTCTTTTCCACCCAGTTCAAAGCGGGCCGACTGGTCATCTTTAACCGTATAGGAATCCTTTGTATTTTTTACGAGTGTGTCCGAAGTGATATCCAGCGAGGTATTCAGCAATGAAAAACGCACGCCCACTTCATCGCTGTAAGACACCGTATTATTCTCCGCATCCATTTTTGCGAGCAGGCTGTTGATGCTGGCATTGTTCTGGCTGGCATCTGCATTGAACATATCCTGGTAAACGCTTACCGGGTTGTTCTGCATTACCGGAGAAGATGAAACATACCTGCGTTTCTTCAGTCTTATCCAGCGTGAGGTGCCGTTTACCAATAAGAAATTGGCATTGGTGTTTTTCCTGAATTGTGTTTTGAGTATGTTCAGGGGTGTTGTTTCTTTCAAAATCCTGTCGAGCCTGCTTACAAACACATACTGCTTTGCCTTGTATGAAAAAATGGGCTCGGTGAGCATGGAAGTGATCGTAATGGTGGTGTCATCCTCATTGAAATTAAAACCGGCCTGCGAGTAGATATATCCCGAACTCCTGAATGTATTCCGGATGGTATAACCGGTGGCAAGGTTCACCTTCATCACTTCGAGCGCCGAACCGCTTTGCTGTGATTTCAGCACGATCAGGTAACGGTTGAATACCAGCGCTTCCTGCACCAGCCGCTCTTCATCCCGCTTAAAATCATATTCCACTTTATGGGCAAAACGGGTATTGAGCAAACTGTCTGTTTGCACCATCACCACCGTATTCTTTTCCATATTGTCCATGGCGGTGTGATACACCATCCAGAGTTCATCATGATAAGGTATCAGCTGGAAACCGAGTTTCAGGTTACCCGATTGCGCCGAGATCAGTTTACGGAATGCCACACTCTGGTCGGTACAATTGCCAACGGCATCCACTTTCCAGAACTGGTGTTCCCGTTTATTAATGGTGTAGATATAGATATAATAATAGTTTTTGAGCGGGATGATATTCACCCTCGAACGGTCTGAAAATTTAAAGGGCAGCTCCAGTGCCTTATATAACGCCATGCGGTCGTTATAAATATACAGCTCGGGATATTCATTCCTGGTAAGACTCAGCAAATGATAATTCCCCCCGATACCTGGGATCAGCTGCAGGTCGTCGGGACTGACCAGCGATACATTTTCACGGCAGTATTGCACTACCTGTGCGCTGCTTTTGCCGGCCAGCAGCAGCATAAAACATGCAATCAAAAAACATTTATTCAGCAGCATAATTTAAACAGCCCCCGTTATTTTCAGTACATAAGCACTTTCGCAGGGCTTTTGTGGCGGCAAATTAACTTTTAGTCCGCCTTCATTCACTGTAAACTCCAGTTTCCCATAGCCCAGTAATTCAACATTACTGATGCCTGTATTATTGACAGATTTAATAACCTGCTGCAGCGGTGCAGGCCATCCCAGGAAAACAGCATATAATACATTGCCTTTTACGGTAAACCGCACGTCTTCATTAGTAAAAGGTTTGCCCTTTCCTTCATTAAAACCCTGCGCACTCAATGCAGCCACTTTTTCCAGTGCAGGGCCTTCGCCAAACATCTTCCATGGCCTGGTATCATAAATACACTCGTTGTTAATTTTCATCCATGCGCCTATCTCTTCCACAATTTTGCGTTCGTCACTGTCGATGGTTCCGTCTCCTTTTACCGGAACACTTAAACAAAGGTTGCCGTTTTTACTTACCACATCCACCAGTGTATGAATGACCGTTTGTGCAGACTTATATTTATGGTTATCGAAAATTGTTTTATTGTAATGCCAGCTTCCTATGCAGGTATCTGTTTGCCATGGCAGGGGTTCAATAATATTGCTTTGTCCGCGTTCAATATCCCAAACCATACATTTACGTTGCTGTTCATCTAAAATTTTCCCAAACAACACAGCCTCCAGCGACCCTTTTTCTTTAATGCTTTTGTTGTAAAAGTGAGCTGCTATTTTTAAACCGGCATCATTAACGGGCCACAATGGCAAAGCGGTATCGTCGAAATACACCAGGTCGGGGTTGTAGCTGTCGATTAAATCGATGGTGCGCTTCAGGAATTTTTCGCAATACGCTTCAGAAGGCATGCTGACGCCGTTGCCCCAGTTCCATTGTTTATGTATGTGCCCGTTATCTGCTTCACGTTTTCACTCAATGCATGATTTTGTGCATATAGTTCCTGCGGATCAAATCCCTCCACCATTTCCCCTTACCATCCTTTTTAGTAAGCCGGCCATCATAAGGTATATTAGCAAAAGCGCCGGCTTTATCTGCACGTTGTGCGGTCTCGTACCAGCTCCATGCATGTGCGGCATGAACGCTTACACCAAACCTGAGCCCGTTATTTTTTGCTGCTTTTGCCCAGCCACCAATCAAATCTTTTTTGGGGCCGATGTTCACCGAATTCCATTGATGATATTTACTATTGTATAAATCAAAATTATCATGATGATTGGCCAGTGCCATAAAATATTTTGCACCTGCACTTTTATACAGCGACACTAATTCTTCGGGGTTCCAGTTCTCCGCTTTCCATTCATGGATCACATCTTTAAACCCAAATACAGAAGGGTGTCCATACTTCTCAATATGATATTTATACTTTGGATGACCTTCCATATACATCTCCCTGGCATACCAGTCGCCAAACTCCGGCTGGCACTGCGGGCCCCAATGCGCCCAAATACCAAACTTGGCATTACGGAACCATTCGGGAGTTTGGTATTGCTGCAAAGATTCCCATGTGGGTTTGAAGGTGCCGATTAAAATATTTTTTTCTTCAGCATTCAGCAAAAAAGATGCTGCCTGTAATTTTTGCTGTAACATGACTGCAGGTATTGCAGCCGCTAATTGTTTTATTACTGTACGCCGTTTCATATATTTTTTTGAGTAGTTGCAACCGTTGCAAAACCGGTAATCTGCATCTGTTTTATCCGGATCATTTCAATTTTCCGTCATTAAAATGAACCCTTTTTGATTTGCAAAATTATTTTGACAATGCTGTTAATGTAACCGGTCCTCCCAGTCCTGAAACTTTTGGCTCCCACTTGCTGGCATCAAAGATGCCTGCTCCGCCGCGGTTTTGCGGAAAGCGTGCCGGGAAATTGGTATTGTTGAATTTTTTCCAAACCACATTGCGCTTGTCCAGGTCGATAATGCGGTTGGCCATACTGTTGGCTACTTTTATTTCAAGCAAATTATCTGCTTTAAGTACAGCTGCCGGAAGCACCACAGAATAATCGGGGCCAACCAGTTTGGCAATGCTCTTTCCGTTGATCAGTACTTCTGCACTTTCATATACTTTACCCAGGCTGAGGAGATATTTGTCTGCAGTGCCGGATGGTTTTTTAAAATGAATACTGTAAGACGCCGTGCCGGAGAATATTTTATAACTGTTATCGGCCAGTGTTGTCCATGGCTGTAAGGCAGTTTGTTTTACAGCTTCCGGTAATGAAGGGCCCCCTTCTGTAAACTGTAAAGTCCACTCTCCGGTAATTTCACCTGTATTACCCAGTGCATTGATATAAGGATAAGCCGCACCCGTAATTGCTTTGCCGTATAACTGCACGATATAACTTTCATCTGTATTCATCTGCAAATACACTTCGGTAAAGCCTGCTGCATTTTTCCTTGACCTCGCAACACCCGACTGGCCGGTCATGGGATTGTACAGCGCAACGCCGCCTGCTTTTGTTTGCAGGGTTACCCACGCGTCCATTTTTTTATTGCTTCGGTTGGCGATAAAATAAATATTGCTGCCGCCCGCTTCTTTCCGGCGTGCAAACTGCAATCCCTGTTCTGTCATGGATTCTTTTCTTATTCCTGCGGCATTCAGCAACGATTCAAGATCATCTCCCATGATAAACCTGCCCTTACCGGTTGCTGCTGCCCGCACACCAGCGGTAATATTTTTAAACTGTAACTGATCCAGTAAATTATTAAGTGTGGCGGTATTTTTTTCCAGCTGACCAAAACCGGGCACATCTGATGGCAGGTGTTGATATGCAATAACCGTGGCGCCGTTTTTCACCAGCTCCACCAGGTGCTGAAAGGTTTCAGCTTTCATGAATTTTGCAGCCGGCAATACAATGGTTTGATAAGTGGTGCCTCCGGTAACAATTTTATTATGGGCCGTTTGCAGGTTCATGATCTGCCTGTCGGAAATATAATCAAAGGCATAACCCTTTTCCTGCATCATGGCGGCCGAGGTTTCAAAAGGCGTTCCGTTAAAATCGGGTTTCATGCCATCAAAATGCAGCAGCAGATCACGGCCCGGTTCTGAGTATTTATCGTAGATGGGAAAGTACAACAGCACATCATTATCAGGTTTCCCCTGCTGTAAAAATGATTGTGTACGGGCTACATAATTATTTACCGCAGAAAAATTATTCCAGAATGGATTTACCTGGTCAAACTCCACGGCTGCGTAAAACAAACGGCCGGGCCAGGCTTCTGATGGCGGCGAATACGTGGTGCCATGATACACTATATGATTCACCCCGCCGATAAAATATACATCGAGCGCTTTTTTTACATCACTCAGTGAAGAAACAAAATGTTCATTCAGCCAGGTGGCCGATTCAGATGCAGCCAGCTGCTTGCCCATCACATGCGAAGTGGAGGGAGCAAATTTAATGCGGAGGATTTCTGTGCCCTCTGTTTCGGGAATATCCACCACGCCATATAAGTCAAGCGTGTTAGCCGGTGAGCCGTGCGACTGGTTGCGAACGATCTTTCCCTTGCTGTGTGCCCATTTTTTCCATTCGCCCGTAAAATCTTCCAGTATCAGTTCATCAATCGTCATCCGGTAATCGCATAAGATACGGTTGGTTCTGTCGGTATGTGCTTTTGCAAACAGCGCAGGCAATTCTGTTTTCAGATCGTAGCCCCGCCGCTTCTTAAATTCTTCAAACAATAAGGGCGTGTAGTTCGATTGTCCCCTTGCATCATCCACTTCATAAGAATCATTGAAAAATCCACGCAGGCTGCTGATATCAGCATTTTTAAAAGCGGTATCAAATTTTTTAAGATAATGCTGCAGTGCGGTGGCCGAAAAATGGTCAATCACATTCCCCTCACCTCCCGGCGCCGCCCTTTCCACCTGTTTGCCATGCCAGCCCATGAACAGGGCGTATAAATTCCATTTGCCTGCCGGGGCTGTCCAGTTAAGTTTGCCTGCAGCATCCACTTTATCCGTCAGTTCAATAGCTTCTCCATTTTCTGAATATGCCATGATGGTTTGTAAAGGCAGTGGTCTTTCAAAACGCACCTGGTCAATGGCGAGCGCCTGCATATTGGTATTGGCAGAAAGCGGCTGCTTTACATCTGTGATCTTAATTGATTTATAGTTGGTGGTTAATACCATTGGCTGCTGTATGAACCGGATGGTGTCCTGCAGTGTTTCACCGCCGTTGAGTGTATAGGTTTTCAGCTGCATGTTCTTACAGGCATCTTCATCACCGATCCACGGACCGCCAAATGGCCAGCCGGTGGCGTTGGCCAAATCAATTCCAAGGTTCAGCCGTTTTCCTTCCTTTAATGTGTGGCCAAACACCTCCATCCACTGGGGAGATAAAAAAGGAATGTATTGGTCTTCTTCTTTTTGAACGCCGTAGATCGGTGTGATCTCCAGTCCGCCCAGGCCCACTTTTTGATAAGCCTGCATCACTGTTGTAAGGTCATTTTTTGTAACCTGGCTGCCCAGCCACCACCATCTGGTCCATGGTTTTGTCTGCGATGTAATGGCCGGCCATTTTACCTGTGCGCCGGTGCTTTCAAAAACGGTTACTGCTAAAAGCAGGTAAATGATTTTTTTCATGTTGAAACAAACTTTGGTAATAGGATTCATCATCGTTGTGTCACTCACTTGTACTTTTATTTCTCTGCTGAGCGATTGGTTCATGGTTCATGGCATATGGTTCATGGCAAGAAAGCTATGTCTTCTATGAACCATGAACTATCAACTATCAACTATCTTCCATCAACTCCGCTTCACTTCCACCGCATACACATTGGATGCTCCTTCAAAATTAGCACGGAAGATGATCCACTTGCCATCAGGACTGAAATGCACATTCGGTTCCAGTTTATAATTATGGTGTTTCATGTTCACCAGTTTTTCCACTTCAAATTTATCGCCGTTGGGAGTAAACAGGTTGATCCACTGCCCGTCGGGCGCTTTTGCTACTGCACCGGGATCGCCGCCATCACCGGCAAACAATGTTTCATCTGCATTGCTGTTATAATGCACGCTCCATTCGTTACGGCCAAATTCATATTTTACTTCTTTGCCCGTGGCCACATCATAACCGCCTACAAAAAATGTTTTGCCCCTGGGCTGCTGCAGGTCGAACCACATGGTTTTACCGCTTTTGCCAAACCACTCATGCCCCCAAATTTCCATATCCATGGTGCGGTGATGCACCTGCGTTACTTTTTTTGTACGCACATCAATATGCCAGATGCGGTTTACCTTATGCCAGGGACCTTCATGACAAAATGATAACAGGTAAGGATCAATAGTGGAGAACTGCAGGTGGTTGAGCCAGGCGCTGTCAGTATAAAATTTGTCCAGCTTACCGCTCTTTACATCAATGGTAAAAAGGGTTTTGGGTAAATGCGCATCATAAATTTTATTAAAGTAACTGCCTTTATCAGGATTATTTTTCAGTATCTCTCTTTCTGCAGGTGTGGCATAAGCACCGGCCAGCAATGTGCCATTCACATTTACGGTGCTGATGCCGGATTTAAAATCTTCCGGGAATACAAATACCAGTCTTGATTTTTTTGTATCAAAATCCAGTGCAAAAACAGAATCCTTTACCTGGTAAAAAACCGTCTTTGTTTTTTCGCATACCACTTCGCCGCTCATGGGCGCCGTGCAGTGTGTAAGCTGTGTGAGTTTTTTTGTGTTGAGATCGATACTGTATATCTGCCGGTTATTTTCATTCTTTGCTTTGGGTTCTTCCCGTCTCATGTCAGTGGCTTCACCAGCCGGCTGGGCGGTATTATAAAACACCATTTCATTACCGATAAAAGGACTGTTGTGAAAATAAAAGCTGGTACTGTTGCCCGTTAAGCCGGCGCTCAGTTTTACCACTTTATGATGTGTGTCTTTATCGATCCATTCGCCTGGCATGGGTTTACCGCCTGTTTCGAGCACTTCCTGTGCGGCTGCTGTTGCATACGTACCTGCACAAAGCAGTGAAAGCAAAACTAATTTCATGAATTTGTGTTTAGCGTGAACAATCGTTACAAGGTGTGAACAGCAGCACAACTTATTACAAACAGGACTTTTACCATCCTGTGGTTACATGACCCGCTCAATGGCATCAAACCTGCCTGCAATTACTTATTTTATTTACAAACCAGCAGATCCGCCCTTCTGGCCGTCGTAGCAAAGGGAGGTTAGTCATTAGCGGGTTTGGCAATGGTTATTTCGGCTGGCAGCAAGGGCCAGTCTTTATTGGCTGTATGCGCTTTTTTCAACATGGCTTCCAGTTTATTTACCAGGTAAGGTTTGGCTGGAGCCTGGTTATTTTTTTCTGAAGGGTCACTGTCTAAATCATACAGCTCTGTAATTGTTTCAGCCGCATTATTCACTTTTAGTTTGATCAATTTCCAGTTTTTCCACCGTAGTGCCTGGCGGCCATTGTTTTCATGAAACTCCCAATACAGGTATTCAGGCTGGGGCTGTATACCTTTTTGCAGCAAAGTTGGCAGCAGTGATTCGCCATCAACCTCTATCCCGGGATTGATACGGGCCAATGCCTGAAATGTTGGGTACATATCCCAGATAGTAGCCCACTGGTCTGTAACACCGGGTTTGATTTTCTTTTTCCAGTATGCAATAAATGGCACACGTATGCCGCCTTCATACAAATCTCTTTTGATGCCGCGGTAAATACCATGGTTCTGGAAAAATTCAGGGTCGCCGCCGTTTTCTTTATGCGGACCGTTATCACTTGCAAAAAGTACAACCGTATTTTCAAGCAAACCCTGTTTATCCAGTTGTTTCAAAATTTCGCCTGTGTACCTGTCGAGCCGGCTCACCATGGCCGCAAAGGCTGCATGCGGATGGGGCTCATAAGCCAGTGAATCTTTCTTCCTGTCAAACGGAATAGCGGCTTCATTGAGTTTTCTGATGTAATAATTATATACACTGTCATGCGGCAGTATCACATCACCATGCGGCAATGTATAGGGCAGGTACATGAAAAATGGTTTGCGGTTATTTTGCCTTTTGATAAAATTCAACGCCATGGCATGAATGGTATCTGCTGAATAAATCACATTGGCCGTTTTGTTTGCTTCAAAATCTATACGCTGGTGATTGCTCCATAAATGATCAGGATAATAATCATGCGCCAGGCTCTGGCAATTGTAACCAAAGAATTCATCAAACCCTTTTTTTTGCGGATCACCGCTGGTGGTGATGAATCCCAGGCTCCATTTACCAAATGCACCGGTGTTGTAACCATGCTGCTGCAAAATATTTGCAATGGTGGCAAAGCCTTCGGCCAGTGGAGTCTGCCCTTCCGGCTCAAAGGTACGGTTGCCGCGGATGGGTGTATGGCCGGTGTGAAGTCCCGTCATAAAGGATGTACGTGCCGGTGCGCAAACCGTGGAGCCTGAATAGAACTGTGTGAAGCGCATCCCTTCCTGCGCCATGCGGTCGAGGTGGGGGGTTTCTGTTTTTTGCTGGCCATAGCAGCCCAGGTCTGCATAGCCCAGGTCATCAGCAAGGATAAAAATAATATTGGGCTGCTTTGATTTTTGCTGTGCATTAACCGTTACAGCAAGCAGCAAAAAAAATACGGTGAAGGATTTAAACATGTATCGGGTTTTTTGTCTTGCAAAATATAAATAACAATAAAGAAAAGTGAAAAACATGAAGGGGTTAAGATCATTAAGCTTGCTGCGCAATTACAATTACGGAATGGCCGGCTGTCAACTATCATCTGTCAACCGTCATCGAAAAACTGTCACCTTCTCTCATAAAACTCCACTTCAATAATGCTCAGTCTTCCCTTAGTCTTCGCATCATCCCTTGTTACACCATCATCGAGTTTTTTTCCATTTACTTCGGCCATCATGCCCTCATTATTACCGACTGCCTCGCCGAGTAAAGTGATCTTTACCTTTGTTCCTTTTACGGGTTTACAAACAGCCGTATAATATCCCAGGCTTTTGTCTGTATTGCCATTGAATACTTCTTTACCATCCACGCTGATACGGATGGGATAACTGCGGCTGCGGAAATTATTCAGTTTCATCACCACATCAGATACCAGTGCCGGACGCTCGAGTTCATATTCGATCCAGGCGGTATTGAGTTTGCCATCATTATACCAGTCGCTCAGTTCATTATCGTCATAACTTTTATATGCACTGTCGGTATTTGCACCTGCGGTTACTTTTTTAACCCCAATGGCTATTCTTGATACCACAAAGGAAGGATTGAGCGGCGTGGGGCCACGCTGCAGCCGCATGGGCAAATCTGAACCCGGCAATAATGAGGCCAGTCCGCCGGCAGTATGGAATGGCCTTGTTCTCAGTTTGAGTGAAGCAGGTTTTAAACCTTCTGCCATAGCAGTAACAGTTACAGCTCCTGCAGTAACCGTACTCCTCAATAAAAAACGATTCACGCCGCCTTCAACCGGAAAACTTTGCGACAGTATATAATTACCAGGTCCCTGCGCCATGCCCCCTCTCCATTCGGCGGCCCCTTCCAGTTTGTACTGAATCATATTAAGGGCTGTGGGGCAACGGTTGCCTTTCGCGTCCACCACTTCGGCTTCAACCAGTACCAGATCATGCCCGTCGGCCTTCCATCCTGCAGGACTGGCGATGGGCGTAAGTTTTATTGCATCTGGTTCGCCCGCAGTAGCCAGGGAAGTTTCACAAATTCTTTTTCCACCGGCATCGTAACCGATGGCCTGTATCATACCGGGCTCATATTTCACCTTGCTGAACGTAAATAAAAACTGGTTGCTTTGTATTCCAAACCCGAGGGATTTTCCGTTTACCAGTAATTCCACTTTTGCTGCTGACGCGATCACATCCATATCTTTCACCACATCGCTTGCATAGTTCCAGTGACCGATGATATGGATGCCTGGCTTCTCCACATCCACCCAGCCATCCCACATAATTTGATTGGCGTAATAATTTTGTTTGATGATACGCAGCGCATCCACTTCGCCGCTTCGCCTGTAATTTTCCGCCCCACGGTGATGTGTATTGGTTTCACTGAACACGATATTTACGCCGCCGCTGCTTACCCTTTTGCCGGTTCCGGGTCTTTCTTTCCAGTATTCGTACCAGCGGGCAATATTTTCTTTTGCATGACTGTCCATATTGCGGTTATAATCCGCAGCGCTCTGTCCTTTGTACAAGGGACCATCACCATCCTTGTGATAAGGCGGTGTAAACGCATCCCAGTATTTACGCAATCCTTCATCACGGCTGAACTCCATGGCCCATACCGGTTTGCTGGCGCTTTTATTGATATAAAGCATCTCACCTCCGTATTCTGCCGTTGCACTGGCCAGCATTTCACGGCTGCCGATGGCACGGCCACCATAAGGATCGTATAAATCCCTCACGGCTTTCATTTCTTTCATGTGCGGTTCACTGATATCTTCATTGCCGCATTCATAAAAAATGATACTGGGGTTATTGCGGTTATAAATGATGGCATCACGCATTACCGCTACCCGTTGCTGCCAGCGTACGCCTTCCACATCTTTTTCTGCATCGCCTGCGGGCATGGCCTGTATCAATCCAACACGATCACAGCTTTCAATATCCTGTTTCCAGGGTGTGATGTGCATCCAGCGTACCAGGTTGCCATTGCCTTCCACCATCAGCCCGTTGCTGTAATCACTCAGCCATGCAGGCACACTCAGGCCGATCGCCGGCCATTCATTGCTGGTTCGCTGTGCATAACCGTGCACCATCAGCACACGGTCGTTCAGGTAAAACATACCATCTTTAAATGCTGTCTTTCTGAAGCCGGTGGTGGTGGTGAGGCTATCCACCGTTTTTCCATTTACAACGAGGCTGGTTTGCACATCGTAGAGATAACCATATCCCCAGCTCCAGAAATGCAGGCCATTAACCGCTGATGCAGCTTGTAAGGTTTTTGTTTCACCGGGTGCCAGTGTGAGCTGATCGCCGGTAAATGTTTTCAGCAGTTTTCCATTGCGTTCACGCAGGGATACTTTGTATGAGATGTTTTGCGCTGCCTTAGTTTCATTTTTCACCTGGCTTTCGGCATGAATGGTGGCAGCACCGGTTTTAATATTGAATCCGGCTGCATAAACATACACACCGGTAGTTTGCAGGTTGCTATACAGCGGCAAGGTCTGGTATACAAGCGGCGTGATATGCAGGAATACATTTTTATGGATGCCGCCGTAGTTGGCGTTGAAGTTTTTGTCTTCCCATTGAAATTTGCTGTTGGTGGATTTTTCACGGTAATCCCAGTTGTTGTCGGTACGCACCGCAATCACATTCTCTGCTTCGCCAAATTCAACAAAAGCGCTGATATCAAACCCAAAAGCCATTACACCATTTTCGTGCAGACCGGCATATTTACCATTCACATAAACACTGCCTGCCTGGCGGACGCCTTCGAATTCAATAAATACTTTTTGTCCTTTTGCGGCAGCAGGCAGTTTAAAATGCTTGCGGTACCAGGCGATACCGGTGCTGAGATCGGCAATATCCTTTTTGAAGGCCTCGTCTTCATTCCATGCATATGGGAGCGTAACAGCCTTCCAGCCCTGATCATTATAATCTTTATTGATTGCTGCGGAATCATCTCCCACGAATACTTTCCAGCTGCTGTTGAAATTATATTTGGAACGTTGTGCATTTACAACCAGGCCTGCGCAAATAATGAGGAGAAGAACACAAAAATTTTTCATTGGAATAAAATTACATGTCGGTTTTTTTATGCTTGCTGATGTTTTTGTTTCATGCAAAGAAGCAAAGGAGCAATGACGCAATGTCTTTTAAACTTTTTTAACCTGTCAACTTTTTCCCTTCCAGTTCACGAAAGAAATAGACGGTACCGCACCCCCTTACTCACTACTCACCTCCTCACCGCTTCATCTTATACACTTCACTCCCTGCCAGTAAAAAACATCCCAGTCCGAAATCTTCAAAATCAGGTTCGCGGTCATACAATACCGGCTGTGATTCCTTGGGTTCTTTCCCGGTGCCCTGTACAAAGCCGAGGAAACCATTTTCATGCACACAGTCTTTTGCCAGTGCATTCCATGCTTTTGCAACAACAGGGTAATAGGTTTTTTTATCCAGTATTTTATTATTGATTCCCCAGGCCATGCCATACACAAAAAGGCTGGTACCGGTAAGTTCTTTGCCGCCAAAATTAGTGCTGTCGTGCAGGCTTACATTCCAGAAACCATCGGTGCGCTGTATGGGCAGCAGGGCCTGCATCATGGCTTTATAATCGGCCATATATTCTGCACGGTGCGGATCGTTCTTGGGCAATAAGCTCAGCACCCTCACCAGTGCGGCCACCACCCAGCCATTGCCGCGGCTCCAGTAACAGTCTTCCCCGTTTGGTTCTTTGTAGGGCGGATCAAAATCTTTATCCCTCCACCACAAACCTTCCGCTGCATTGAACAGGCCCTTGTCACCATGTTTATATTTGGTGAAGGCATACATCTCGTACATGCGGTGAAAATAACCGGTGTCTTTATACAGCACACCCAGTTTGGTAAATACCGGCATCGCCATCTGGACCGCATCCACCCAATGCCAGTCATCTATTTTTTCGGTGGCCATCATTTTATCAATGGAAGCCCGGATGCTGTCGATGTAAAATTGTTTTTTATCAATATTGTACAAATCGATATAAGTCTGGCCACAGGCCTGGTCATCGCCATTGCGTGTTTTGGTGCCGTTGCGCAGGTTCCATTTATGTTTGGTGGCCCAGTCAACCGCGTAGTTATAATAGGCTTTTTGTTTGTCAACACTGTACAATGCCATCAGCCCTTCGTAATACACGGCCCTTGTCCAGATATTACTGGGCCAGGTGCGGTTACGGCTGGGCACAAAGATGGGCTTACCCGGGTCGGGCCATTTGTCCATGAAATACTTATTGGCAAGGGTAATGGTTTGTAGTACTGCTTTTTTGGAAGGAAGTTGCTGCGCATGTGCAAACTGGCACAAAACAACCAGCATAATGATACCTGCAAGCTTTTTCATATTGGCAAGTTAGGTTGAAATGAAACTGCAGTTTAGTTAAAAGATCAGGAAGGGTTGTCATGAGGTGTCCTGATTTATGCCGCCTGATTCTGATCCAGCTTATGCATAAAGCTGCCGCTGCCATCTATCCCGTTAAACTAAAACAGTCTTGCAGGAATTTAGGTTTTGCAAACGAAAAATATATAGTATTTTAGACATACAAATCAACTCTATGAGACAGTTTTTCTTAATTGGTCTTGCAATCCTGGTAAACCATATGTCGTCTTTTTGCCAATGGAAATGGTTAAATCCGCAGCCCTCAGGTTATTCAAACACCAAAATTATTTTCACCAGCACTGATTCAGGATATTTGCTAAATACGAACGGGGATCTTTTTAAAACAAATAACAATGGCAATAAATGGACTTTAGCGAGGAAATTTCCTTCTGCAACTGGTATGGATATCGCATTTGGCACGGGTGTGATTTGCGGGTATAACGCACTTTATGTCAGCGCAGATAATGGCAACAGCTGGCAGAAAAGAGACAGCGTGGAACCGGGTATATCTTTTTTCCAGTTTTACAAAGCTGATATAGTGAGCAGGGACACTATTTTTATCATTAACCCGAACAGTTCATCCTCCACAATATACCGAAGCAATAACAGGGGACAGACCTGGCAAAAGATCGGCACACCGCCTTATGGCATACTTTCTGTCGACTTTGTTTCTTCCACACTTGGCTTTGCCACCTGTGCAGACGGTATTTACCGGACCAGCAACGGAGGTAATACATGGGTGAATATATTTTACGAATCCACATCATCCAATGTGATCGCCATCAAATTTTTAAATGCATCCACCGGTTTTGCTTACAGGGAATTTGACCAGATGATGAAAACAACGGATGGCGGAAATACATGGACAGGCAGTTATCTTGGAGACAGGATCAACGACATTTTCTTTATTGATGCCCAGCATGCTTACGCCGCTGGAGAAGATGGCGTGCTGTTTCATACTATGAATGGTGGTGCCAGCTGGGTATGGGCCGCACCCAGCGGACGTACTTATGCACATTCACTTTTCTCCCAGTATTTTTTTAATGACAGTACCGGTATTATTACCGGCATGAGAGGAAGGCTATTAAAAACTTCCAGCGCCGGCGCTTCATGGACCGCATACTCGCCCACCTATATTGACGTTACCGGGATCTCGTTTGGAAATTTAAACACGGGCTATGCCACCACCTGGAATAATATTTATAAAACAGTAAACAAAGGCGCAAGCTGGTCTGAATTGCCTTACGCTGTGGGAACAGTATTTCCCAGCAATGCCCGTTTCGACAATTGTTATTTTTTCAGTGGCGATACAGGAATCGTTACTTCCAATTACCCGGCATTGATCCATAAAACCACCAACGGCGGACTCACATGGACAAAAGCCGTGATCCCGACCGGCTATGATTATTGCGGTGGTATCAGTTTCATTGACAGCAAAACGGGTTTTACAAACCTTGCTGTATCGGGAGGCTTGTGCATATTATTTAAAACCACCGATGGCGGGGATACCTGGCAGCAAAAAAACTATATGCCTTCATACGGAAAATTACAGTTCCTGTCTGATCAAACAGGGTTTGGCAAACAATACCAAAGAGTGTTGAAAACTTCTGACGGAGGAATTACATGGACTGAGATTCTGAACAATCCCAACGGTGCCATTAACAGTTATTATTTTATCAATGAAGCAAGGGGATTTGCTGTCGGAGACCAGGGATTTGGCCGAATGACATCAGACAGTGGCAAAACCTGGCAGGCGGCAGGGCCTTTGAATACCTGGGATGATCTTATTGCAGTTAAATTTTATGATGACAAGTCCGGTTACATAACCGCCGAAGGTGGCGCAATTTATAAAACAACAGACGGCGGCCTTTCCTGGAAAAAGAACGGGCAGTCCTCGTTTAATGATTGCCCTGTTATTAGTTTTACCAGGGACAGCAGTGTATATACCGGCGGACTGTATGGTGCCATCCTTGCCAATAATATTGCTGAATGCTATGCAGATTCACTGATGATAGAAAATATAACCCCCTGCAGCGCAGCATTTAAATCGGTGATTACTGCAGACGCGGCCACCGCTGACAGTATTTGGTATGAATGGGGTATTTCAAATTTTGACTATAAAGCGCTAACCACACCTTCAACAGTTAAAAACGGGATTATCAGGCCGGTAACCATTGTGGGTCAGTTAAGCAGTAATTCAAAGTACAGGGTAAGGGTAAAGATATTATCTCGTGGTCAATATTATTATAGCGATGAAGCCGGCTTTTATACGCCCGCTGTTCCAAAACCGGTTATTAAAGACAGCGCTGGAATGCTGGTGTCTTCAGCAGCATCCGGCAACCAGTGGTTTCTCAATAATACAATACTCAATGGCGCAACAGCTGCTTGGTATTACCCCGTGGCGCCGGGGAGCTATACTGTAAGGGTAACAGTAAACGGATGTTCCAGTGAAATGTCAGACAGTATTGTGATCTCCGCCACCTGGCAGCCCGCCCCCCCCGGCAATACATTCAAAGAAAAAATTTCAGTGTACCCCACACCTGCCCGCTCTTTCCTGCTGGTAAAAAATAAATTCCTTTTACCACTGGAAATTAAACTCCAGGATATAAACGGAAAAACAATCAGTATACAGCAGTCGTCACAGGCTGAAATAAATATCAGCATCGCAAAACTGCCTTCCGGACTTTACTTTCTTAAAGTCAGCGATACAAAAACTGGCGAATCTGCAATAAAAAAAATATTAAAAGAGTAATTAGCCGGCGACCTGCGTAAAAGGGAAACAGCGGGATCACTATATGCTGGTATGAAACCAGTATTATTTATTATAACCGGTGCCTAACCCTGCCTCTAAAAGAATTATATTTACTGTTCAACAAAAAAATCATGAAAAAAACATTCACACTGTTATTAACTTTTTGCATGTTTGCTGTACTGCACACGCATGCACAACAGGATAAAAGCAAACGCCCCAGTCCGCCGGCACTGGCAACGCAAACCCTTTCATCCGGAGCCGTGATCAGTATTGATTACAGCCAGCCATCTGTAAAAGGCCGCACCATTGGTAAGGACCTTGAACCCAAAGACGGGGAAGTATGGCGTACAGGTGCCAATGAAGCCACCGTTTTTGAAACAAGTAAAGACATCAAAGTAAACGGTCAGACCTTACCGGCAGGTAAATACGGATTGTTCATGATATCAGGACCTGCTGAGTGGACCATCATCTTTAATAAAACATGGAAACAATGGGGCGCTTTCAATTATAAGAAAGAGGATGATGCCCTGCGCATCACGGCCGCTCCCGGCAAAGCTGCAGCATTTGCAGAGAAAATGAGTTTTACCATTGAAAAGAACGGGCTGGTAACCTTATTATGGGGCGATATTAAAGTGAGTTTTACGGCAGAATAACCGGTACGATACACTGTATTGAAAGCGGTCCATGGGCCGCTTTTTTATTATCAGTCCATTGACTGTTAAATATCAGGCCCCGGCATCATACATTTATTTATATTGCATGAAACAGATTGTATGGACACACACCTGCACCACAACGACCATGTTGAAAAACATCTGAAGAGTTCGGAAGCACTCACCGATATTGTAATTGGCATGAGCGACGGGCTAACGGTGCCCTTTGCACTGGCCGCAGGATTAAGCGGCGCCGTTGATAACAGCAGCATCATTGTGATAGCAGGCATTGCGGAAATCGCGGCCGGCAGCATTGCGATGGGGCTGGGCGGATACCTTGCGGGCAAGACCGAGCAGGATCATTACAGGAGCGAACTGAAAAGGGAATACGATGAAGTGGAAAACCTGCGGCACCGGGAGATAGAAGAAACTAAGGAGTTCTTTGCCAATATTGGCCTGAGTGAAGAACTGCAAAATAAAGCCACTGAAGAAATTTCGCAGGATAAGGACCGCTGGGTGGATTTTATGATGAAATACGAACTCGGGCTGGAGAAACCCGATCCCAAACGTGCCACCAAGAGTGCACTGAATATTGGCCTGGCCTATATTGCCGGTGGCATTATCCCGCTCAGTCCTTACTTTTTTGTGGATGATTCCACTTCAGCCCTCAAAATATCGGTACTGGCCACACTGGTATGCCTGTTTGTTTTTGGCTATTTCAAAAGTAAAATTACCGGGGTAAATGCCTGGATGGGCGCCACCCGTGTAATGCTGATTGGCGCCATGGCAGCTGCGGCAGCCTTTGGTGTGGCTAAATTATTTGAAGGCTGAAACATCGTGTAAGTTCACCGTTATAGTATGACTGCTAAAGCCCGTATCAATCTATGTTTGATACTGCGCCATAAAAACGAAGTTGTGTATAACTGATGCTTTAAAAATATACTATGAAGAAAAAAACCACCGTTCCAATACGGTAACCAGCAGGAGATAAAATAAAATCAGATCAAAGCTGCTGCGAAACAAATGACATAAGGCAATTAATAACTGTAAAAGACATTTTTAAGGGTCTTATATGTGAAAAAGACACAATGGTATAATTTTTGAAACAAATAATCGTCCGCTTTAAAATCCAAATACGAATCCAATGAAAACAAAACTTTACCTGACCCCCGAATGTAAAAACCTGATTTTTACTTCACACGGTACTTACCATTTACAACGTATTGACAGCTCGCAGTAGCGGTAATCTTACCAGCGGCAGCTGTCGGTATGCTATGATGTGCTTTAAAATCCAATTTACCCTCTATCCTCCCATAATCAGCAAAGCAAACGTAGCAGTAAGAAAATAAGCGACTGTACTTCCCCCTTACACGGGTATTGCAGCGAGCCAGTGATGTTAAACACATCACCCGCTATTTTATTGCTGTTACAAACCGGTTCACCAAAAGGCAAACCGGGTTATTCAATATCCAATTTTTAAACTAAAAGTGAGGTCCTATGAAAACCTGTAACATCCCTGTTCGGAAAACCATGCCGGTTGCATTCAGTTTTGCAGCGGCTATGATGCTCTTTATTTCTAATGCTTTTGCCGGTGTGTATTATATCAGTCCAACCGGTAACGATGCTGTCGGAAAAGGCACGGCAGCAAGTCCCTGGAAAACCCTGTTCAAAGCCTGTTCATCTGTTACCACACCCGGCGATATCATTCACGTATATGCCGGCACTTATACCGAAACCGTGCAATGCAGCCTGGCGCCCGGTGTAAGTATTGAAGGTGATGGCCAGGCCACCACCATCCTGAAAAGCTCCCTGACTGCTGCCTGGACCGAAATGCTTGCCCTGCGTTCTGCAGAAGGCACAAACGGTAACCAGCACATCAGCTTTGTAACCTTTGATGGCAGCAACCTCAATACATTCTGGGGTGTGTACATCGGGGGCAGGAGCAATGTATCTGTGCATGATATTACGATGAAAGATTTTAAGAACCGTGGTATCATCATCTCAGGAAGAAATGACAACACCAATGCCGCTCCATCAATCTATGCTACCGGCAATACTTTTTATAATAATACGGTTACCAACTGTGCAGAATACGACCAGATACTGGGTTACGGTGCCGGTTGTATCAATATCGGTGGCCAGCAGGACATGCTTATTTACAACAATACCATCACGCAAAACAGCCGTGCCGCCGGCTTTAATGGCTGGCCTATTAAATACTGGCTGGATGGCTACCTCAAAGGCCTGAAAATTTATAACAACACGCTGAATAAGGTGCTGAATGCATTTCCGCTGGGTGATAATAACTGGGATTTTGCCATTGAATTATTCAACACGAACGGGCTGGAAGTTTATAACAACACCCTCGTTGGCGGCAGCATCGACCTGAACTATATCAGCAAGGGCACATACACTAACGGTGCTTGGATCCACGATAACAGCATTACGATGCCAACTCTGAACACCAATATACAAACGGGCATCACGCTTGAATTCAATGTGGCGGATGTGCTCATTGAGAACAATGTTATCGATAAACCCAATGTGGGCATTTTATTCACCCCCCGCGAAGGCAACACCGTGCAAAATATTGTTATCCGGAAAAACCTGATCACCGGTGTGGGCATGGCAGAAAGCACGGGCTTTTTGATCAACATGGGTCAGTACGGCGCAAACAATATCACCTGGAATAATATCAGCATCTTTAATAACACCCTGATCGAAGATCCTGCCCACCCCACATTCTGGGGCATTAAGCTGCCAAACTCAACCAGTGCGCCCCTGTCCAATTTCAGCATTAAAAATAATATCATCGCAAATGCATACTCCGCTGCTATTGTGGTGCAGGAAGGTACCGTGGGCATCACCAATCTCCAGATCACGAATAACGATATCTACGGCAATGGCTACAACAATGCACCTTATTATGCATTGGCTCCGGGAACCGGTTATACTTTTACAAATAACATCAACGCCACGGCTGCATTCAATGCAGGCACGTACACTTTAATTGCCGGCAGCGCCTGTATCGACGCAGGCACCAATGTGGGACTCCCTTATACCGGGGTTGCCCCCGATGCCGGTTATGCCGAATTCGGTGCCGCACTTCCTGTTAAACTGATGGAGTTTACCGCCACTGAAAACAATGGCAGTAACCTGCTGCAATGGAAAACCGCTTCGGAGATCAACAGCAGCCATTTCATCATCCAGCGCAGCGCTGATGGCATCAACTTTGTAAACATCGGCACCGAAACTGCAACAGGGTACAGCAGTGCTATCCGCTCCTATTCGTACACTGATTATACCCTGCACTCCACTATTAATTATTACAGGCTTATCATGGTGGATAAGGACAACAGCAAGGAATACAGCAATATTGTATACGTTAAACAGGGCGTCACCAATGATATGGAAATACTGGCCGCAAGGATCTCTGTTTCCAACAGGTCGCTGGCAGTAACGGTTGCTGCCGATGAAAATCAAAAAGCGTTGCTGAGCGTGATCGACAATACCGGTAAAATACTTTTCAACGAACCTGTTACCCTGCAAAAGGGAATGAATTTCCTGGACAGGACCATACAGCATGCGGCACAGGGTATCTATTATGTACGGCTGCAAACAGGTGCAAAATCCAGTGTAAAAAATATTTTAAGCAGTAATTAATGTAACCCCCTCAAATTGCAAAGCCCCTGTAAAGGGGCTTTTTTTATGATGCAGTGGTATGTTTATTGTTGCTGGAAATATTTTCGATCGTCCAGCCGGGCCTTTTTTCAAATGGTTTCTTCCTTACTGCACAGTTTTGTTTTGTACAAATACTGCAGCTGAAATCGAGGCAGCCGTCGGAATGCACAAATAATTCCACCGATTCGCCGAATTCATTTTTTACAAGTGTGGACAAAGAATCGATCTCATGATGCGCCTCATGCACATTGAGGTACCAGGGCACAGTAAGATGGCAGTCCATATGCAATGTGCCGCCATATTTAATGATACGCAGGTTGTGCAGGTCGATCCAGTTTTCCTTGCGGTTGCTGTTGAGCAGCTGTACGAGTTTTTTTAGTAACTCATCATCCGCTTCATCCATGATACCGGCAACGGAACTCCGCACAATTTTATACCCCGTATAAATGATGATAAAAGAAAAAAGAATGGCCACCGCACTGTCGAGCCAGTAAATTTTAGTCAGCAGTATCAATACCAGCCCGATGCCGATCCCCACCGTGCTCCAGGTATCACTTTGCAAATGTTTACCGCTGGCGATCAATGCCAGGGAATTATTTTTTTTCCCGGTTTTCACACACATTGCCCCGGCGATACAATTGATTACAGCGGTTGCCATCACCAGTATAATACCATAATCCAGCTGTTTGATATCATGCGGGTGCAGGAGGTTGTTCACTGCTTCGTAAATGATCACAAAGCCGGCAACGGTAATCAGCGTGCCTTCGATGGCGGCGGAAATGAATTCCACTTTACCATGACCATAAGGATGATCATAATCCCTTGGTTTGGCGGAAACATACAGGCTGTACACCCCGATCAGGCCTGCAATCACATTCACGATACTTTCAAGTGCATCGGTTAATATTGCCACCGAACCGGTGAGGTACCAGGCGATCACCTTTGCAATAAATAATATAACGGAAAGGGCAGCAATACCCTTTTGTACGCGGAGGTTATGTTGTGCTTTGTTCATCTGGCAAGTTGGGCGCAAATATACAAAACGGGGTGTTTTAAAAAGCTGACGAAAGTTTTGCCTGCAGAACCTGCCCCCTATTGCCATGGCTTCGGTGCTGGAAAGCGCCATTGCTGCCGGGATACGAGGGAAAAGTCCGTACCAAAAAATTCCCCACAACCCCTTTTTTAAGTGGCTTCCATGCTTACTTTTGTTTAAACTAAACTAAAAACTAAAACGATTGTGTATGGATTTTCAATTATCAGAAGAACAGCTGATGATACGGCAGGCTGCAAGGGATTTTGCAGTGAATGAGTGTTTGCCCGGTGTGATAGAACGGGATGAACACCAAAAATTTCCCAAAGAACAGGTGGAGAAACTGGCCGACCTTGGCTTTATGGGTATGATGGTGCCCACCGAATACGGCGGCAGCGGCATGGATACCGTAAGTTATGTGCTGGCCATGGAAGAGATCAGCAAGGCAGACGCCAGTGTAAGCGTTTGCATGAGCGTAAACAACAGCCTGGTTTGTTACGGATTGAATGAGTACGGAACGGAAGCACAAAAAAGAAAATACTTAACGCCGCTGGCACAGGGAAAAAAAGACGGTGAACTGTATATCGGGGCATTCCTGCTGAGCGAACCCGAAGCCGGCAGTGATGCCACTTCGCAAAGCACCACGGCTGAAGACAAGGGCGACCACTATTTAATTAACGGCACCAAAAACTGGATCACCAATGGCAACTCCGCTTCGGTGTACCTGGTGATAGCGCAAACCGATGTGGCAAAAAAACACAAAGGCATTAATGCATTTATTGTTGACAAAAACACACCCGGTGTTACGGTGGGTGCCAAAGAAAATAAACTCGGCATCCGTGGCAGTGACACCCACAGCATTTTGTTTAATGATGTAAAAGTGCCCAAAGAAAACCGCATCGGGGAAGACGGTTTTGGTTTTACGTTTGCGATGAAAACACTGGCAGGCGGCCGCATCGGTATTGCATCACAGGCACTGGGCATTGCAAGCGGTGCCTATGAAAGGGCACTGGCTTACAGCAAACAGCGCAAGGCTTTTGGTAAAGAGATCATGCACCACCAGGCCATCCAGTTTAAACTGGCCGATATGGCCACCAGGATCGATGCGGCCAGGTTATTGTGTTTGAAAGCCGCCTGGGAAAAAGATAATAAAATGGATTATACCCTCAGCGGCAGTATGGCCAAAGTATTTGCCAGCGAAACCGCCATGTGGACCGCCACTGAAGCCGTGCAGATACACGGCGGGTATGGTTTTGTAAAAGAATACCACGTGGAGCGCATGATGCGGGATGCCAAGATCACACAGATTTACGAAGGCACGAGCGAAGTGCAGCGGATTGTGATCAGCCGTTCCATATTAAAATAAGAAACAAAGCACATTAAAAAAGCCACCAGCCGGTGGCTTTTTTAATACGAGTTATACCCAGTTGACGGTATGGCTATTTTACGGCCATTAGATATATTTGAGGATAATCAAATTAATACATGCAGAGATTAGTATTATTACTGTTGACGAGCTTCGGTATAACACAGTTTTCATCAACCGCTTATGCACAGAGTCTCACTATTGCACCCCGTTTTTACCAGGGCGTCAATTACCTGTTTCAGAAACATTTAGCCCCGCAACCAGTAACAGGGTATTTTTCGCAATAGATATGGAAACTGCAAAGCAATCTCCCGACACGGTATTGGCCAGGAAACTTTACACGTATCAACTTGGCACAAACCTTCCTGTGCAAGGTTTTACCACCGATACAGCAAGTAACAGCCAGTTAGATAAAGCAATAAAGCCCGGCGACATAAAAGCATTTTCAAAAATACTGGAACGTGATAAAGACCTGCTTAAGAAAAAGAAAAAAGAAGATAAAAAAAATAATGATCTCCAGCTAAGCTATGACTACAACCCATCCGAACTGGTATTTTTTCATGATGCGTCAGAGAGGTTTTACTTTTTAAGTACCTATGGCATTTATGCTGTTCACAAAGATTCATTAAAAGAAGAAGCCAAAACTGTGGCTGAATACACCGGATTCAGATTCGTGACACTAAAATCATTTAAGGTTTTTAATCCAAACGCTTATGTAGTTGAATATGAACTGGGCAATAATAAAGTGTTTTACAAAGTATTTGATGTGACATCGGGCACTTTTAAAAATGTACCAGGCCTTGATGAAATGAGAGAATTGAAATGCCTGTCTTCCAGATCCTCCCCTTATATGATTTTTTACGGCAACAGCAACGATCCCAAAGACTTTCATCAGCGAACCATCCTCTATAATTACAAAACACAGCAGGTTGAATCAAATCATCGTTTCAGCACACCTGACTGGCAATACAAGACTACTTTGTACCTGCACAAGAATTTCCTGTATTGTTACTATTCTTATTTTTCTGTGGGCTGGAGAACAGGGGTTGATGCCTTTGACCTTACAAACAATGCCAAACTTGTTTACAGTTTTAAAATACAACCATGATCAGATATTGTACATATGTAATCATGTTCCTGTTTTTTATCCAGACAGCAGCAGCACAAACCGAAACCTGTATTAAAGGTGATTGCAAAGGTGGCTTTGGCGTGTTAAGAATTGGCAGCGGCAACTCTTTTGGTTACTATATAGGTAATTTTACCAGGAAAGGTAAATTAGAAGGAAAAGCGGTTATTATGTCATGGAGCAATGCAAATCTTAATAACGAAGTTGATTTCCTTTTTACGCTTTCTTCACAAAACATTCCCCCGGTTGAAAAACTACTGGACTTTAAACCATCCTTTATCAAATCGGGCAATTTTGTAAATGGAAAATTAGAAGGCCCCGGCGAAATGCTGATGAATAATAGTTCCTATTTCCCAATGTCGCAATGGATACCGGAAAAATGGTTTAAAAACAAAGGATTGAAATACGTAAAATATGAAGGGGATTTTATTCAGTCTAACGAACAGAAAGCCGGCGTGGTAACATTTTTTTATGATAATGACACACTCATCTGTGCTTCAGACAACCTGTTTCAGAACAGCGGAAATGAAAGCCTGCAGTATCTTTATCAGACAGAAATGGTAATTGATATCAGGTATAAAGACGGCAGGGACAACCAATTAATCCGCAGCAATTTTATCAATCGTAAACAACATGGCTGGGCACTCGTTCACCGGAGAGGCAGCGGGCAGAAAAACGGGAAATTCTACCGCCAGCTCTGGAGCTATGGACAACTGCTCTTTGAAGATGATGGGGGCGCCTATCCTTTTGATATGGATAATCCACAAACCATTACTTCAGCCAGCGGGGAAATTATTACTGGCCCCTTGGTTAATGGAAAAGTGAATGGGTTTGGCACCATCACCTACAAAGGTCATATTGATGGATATCGCTTAAGTATAAATCCAAACAACCAATACCGGGGTTATATAAAAGACAACCTGCCTGATGGCTATGGCCTGATGGACACCACTGGTGTTGAAAAATACGGCTTGTTCAGCAAAGGATGGCTGCAGCAGGGCAACCGGGTAACTTATGATGCCGGCAACCGGATGCAGATTACGGAATTGCAGGCCGATCAAAACAACAATGAGTTGGTTAAAGAACGGGATTATAACAGCTTGTTTTATTATCTCCAGGGGAACGGCCCATACTTTGGTATTGAAGGCTACAAAATCGCAGGTAAAGGATGGCATGGATTGGTAAAGAGTTTCACACTCAGCACCCAAAATGAGATGTGGTACGACAACGGAAAACTGAGTGCTTCTTCATCTTCCATCAATAATATCATGGTATGGCAGGTTTATGTAAAAGATGGTATCGCCAGCATGGTGGTGAGCTACAACCCCGCTACTGGCGAAGGCATCTTATCGGACGGAAGAAAAATCAACAATTCCAATATTTCAGAATTCAAACCAAGCAAATACACTTCGAGCCATTTTTATGATGTTTGCCCCTGCGGAGGCGATGCCAAAACTACCATGACCGCTGAAGTATCGGGCTATACGAATACCTGGTCACGCACCGAACAGGTAAACAAAAGCGCCGTGGTGGGTTACTGGCAGGGCACACAACAGGTTACCAGCACCTATTACACGCCTGGTTATACCATTACCCGTAAAGTGGCATGCAGTAATCCCAATGCAGAATGGGTGCCCTATGGAGTGGGAACCCGGCATTCGGTGCTGCGTGTTAAATCACTGAAAGAATAATTTTCCGCATTAACTTGCAGCAAAAAATACATGCCGGTAAACCAGGAAAATTATTTATCTGTAAAAAAAGAACTGGGCGAAAAGGTTACCCTGGTAGCCGTTTCCAAAACAAAACCGGTCAGTGATATACTGGAACTGTATGAGCTCGGCCAGCGTGATTTTGGCGAGAATTATGTACAGGAGCTGGTTGACAAATACGATCAGCTGCCCAAAGATATCCGCTGGCATTTCATTGGCCACCTGCAAAGCAATAAGGTCAAATATATTGCGCCCTTCGTTCATTTGATTCATGGCGTGGATAGTTTCAGCCTGTTAAAAGAAATCAATAAACAGGCGGCAAAAAACAACCGCATGATCGATTGCCTGCTGCAGGTGCATATTGCCAAAGAAGAAACGAAGTTTGGATTTGATGAACACGAATTAGGCGAATTGCACCCATTACACGAATTAAAGAATGTAAGGATTATCGGGCTGATGGGAATGGCATCTTTCTCCGATGACATGAACCTGGTGAGAAGCGAGTTTAAGAACCTCAAAAGCCTCTTCGATGCGAATACACATCTATCAACTTTCAACCATCAACTATCAACCCTTTCCATGGGTATGAGCGGTGATTATAAAATCGCACTGGAAGAAGGCAGCAATATGGTGCGTATCGGCAGTTTATTATTTGGCGAAAGGAATTACAATAAATGATCTCCACCGAAATCATCATACTCTGCACCGGTGCTTTTGCAGCCGGGTTTATTGATGCCATTATCGGCGGCGGCGGACTGATCCAAACTCCTGTTACGCTCATTACTTTACCGCAATATCCTGTTGCCACGCTATTGGGCACCACCAAGATCCCTTCCATTTCCGGCACTTCCATTGCAGCGGTACAATACAGTCTTAAAGTAAAGATCAAATGGCGGCTCATGCTGCTGATGTGCGGCATTGCACTTTCTGCTGCATTCACCGGATCCAAACTGGTAAGCATTACGAGTAACAGTTTTATGAAGCCGGTTATCTTCTGCATGCTGGTGCTGGTGGCCATTTATACCTACACAAAAAAAGATTTTGGTATGGCAGCCTCCAAAGACATGGGCAGCAGGAAAGAATTTTTATACGGTGCCGTCTTTGCCCTGCTCGTGGGTTTTTATGATGGTTTTATCGGCCCGGGCGCCGGAAGTTTTATGGTGCTTTTTTTTATCAGCATCCTCGGCTTTGATTTTTTAAAAGCAAGCGCCCATTCTAAAATTGTAAATGTATCCACCAACCTGGGATCCATTATTTTCTTCAGCATACAGGGGCGTATACTTTACCAGTATGCACTGCCCATGGCTGCATGCAATTTTGCCGGCTCCTTCCTGGGGTCTAGACTGGCCATTTTAAAGGGCAACCGCTTTATCCGAATTTTCTTTTTGCTGGTGATCGCCGCCACCATCCTGCGTTTTGGATATGATATCTTTATAAAAAAATAAGTCCTGCCGAATGGCAGGACTTCCCCTCTTCGATATTGATTTTATCAGCGGATCAAAACTGTTGTTCCCTGCTGTTTATGCACGGCCCCGTCAACATCCACCGCTTCGATCATCCACACCACCGTTTGCATATCTGCAGTAATACCATTGATCTTTCCATCCCATCCCGGGAATTCGCTGCTGCTGCTAAACAGCAGTTTGCCCCAGCGGTCGTAGATGCGGAAATAATTCAGCTTTACAAAACCCACCAGCGCCGGTTTCAGGTATTCGTTTTTATTGTCATTGCCCGGCGTAAATGCACTGGGCACATAGATATTGATCTTCTTATGTGTTTTTACCAGCTGCGTATCCACCGTAATACAGCCGGCAGCAGTTTTCAGCTGGATGGTATATAACTGTTCGGTCAGCCCCCTGAAAACAGGTTGATAACTAAAGCGGTTGTCGAGGCTGGTTGCAGGTGACCAAACCACGCTGCTGCCAATATTCCTGGCCTGCAGTTGTTCATTGAAATTGAATGCGGCATCCTTCACAGGATAAGTAATGCCGGGTATGGTCCGTTCGATCGTTATAGTTTTTGAAATGCTGTTCAATATTGCAGGGCATTGCGGGATGCTGGCGCTTAATGTAATGGTATAATCACCGGGAACAGGATAACTGTATACAGGCGTATAAACATTATCCGTATGCCCGTCTCCAAAATCCCATATATAACTCACCGCAGCATTGGTAATATTGCTGGTACGGTTTATTACGGGCACCCGCAGGTTCTGGCAAACCGGCTGCACGGCAAAATCGGGTTCGGGTACCAGGAATACATCCACGTCTTTTGAAATACTGTCCTGGCAAACTCCGCCGGCACTCACCAGCAGTTTGATGCTGTATTTACCATAGTTGCCATAAGTATGCACCGGGTCTTTCACATTATCAGTGATGCCATCTCCAAAGCTCCACAAATAGTTAAGTGTGCCGCTGGAAACCGTGCTGTTATTCTGCATTATAAACTGATTGCCCGGCAAACACTGCCCGTAATTATTCACGCTAAATGCCGCTATGGGTCCGTCCTGCACGGTTACCAGTATCGTGGTATCGTCGGTGCAGGTGGCAGATTGCATCGTAAGTTTAACCGTGTACACTCCCGGGGCAAGATAGGCATGTGTGGCATCAGCAGCATTCGACTGGTTGCCATCTCCAAAATTCCAGAGGTATGTGGCACCACCCGGCGGCGCATAGCTGTTATTCGTAAAACTGAACCGGTTATTTTTAAAACACTGCAAGGTGGCCGGCACGATGAAGCTGGCCTTATACCGTTCGATATGAATCATTTTTGTTTTCATGCTGCAGCCGCCATCGGCATAGAGCATGGCATAGTAATCGCCTGTTTCAAGATTATGCAGTTCTTGCCCGTTTTCACCGGGAATTTCTATATCGTTGCGGTACCAGAGAATAAAATCTGCCGGTAATACTTTCAGGTAACTGAGGGCAGCATCCGGGTCGCAGATTGCAGCGGGACCAACCAGCTGAATCGAATCACGCAGGAATGTTACATCCACTGTCACATCATCATTGGCCACACATCCCCCGCCTTCGTTTGATACACGCAGACTGTACACCAGTGATGTGTTGGTAACGGCTGTGGGTGTAAGTATCGGGTTGGCAATATTGGGATCACTGAGCCCGGTTACCGGCGTCCACTGGTATTTGAGTCCTGGTTTTGGGATGGAGCCTATTTGCACCGGTTTATTATCACAGGTTCGTTTATCAATACCGGCGTCAGCGGTAATGGAAAGATCGGCCGTTAAAGTGGTGGTGAGCACCTGGGTGCAGCCATAACCGTTATAAGGCACCAGTTCCACCGATACAACCGTACCGGATGGTGGCGGTGGCTTGAATGAAAGCACCTGCTGGTTGCCGATAATTTGGTTGGCACTGTTATACCAGGTGTATTGCTGGTAACCAAAAGGTGCGGTAAGATTTACCAAGGTATCAAGCGGGCAGAATGAACTGCCAAAAAATGAACTGTTACAATCGGAATTCACATCGATATAGGCATAACCAAAATGTGCCTGCTGACCGCAATCGGTGGTGGTAAAAGAAATCTGGATGGTATGCCCGGCGAGATTATCAAGGTTTACCGACTGGGAAGACCAGTTTTTATAACGTATGGGAATGGTGGGTGAACTTTCGGGAGAAACCATAAAGCCGGGCAAGGTACCATCGATCACGAAATTCAATCCTGCACAGGGAACAGGTGATGTGGTGGTTAGATCATTTACTTCAATACTCAGCCTGGGCTGCAAATTAGGCGGATGTCCAAAATCCATCAGCACAATGGCATAACTGTAAATCAGGCTGAATTTATTTTGACCGGCAGGTATCGTGAAAGTATATGAAATCCCTTCGGCCTGCCCTCCGCTCTGATCGTTGCCCAGCTGAATAGAATGTCCGCTGCCGTTAGGACAGTTTTTGGGAAACCCTCCCCAGAAATCTAGCCCGTCTCCCGCCACGGTAGACAACATGGTATGACGACCCGGTGTTGGTTGTGATGGACTTAAAAGGAGATTACCATTGGCAAATGTTCCTTTATAGCATTGCCACCCGGTGAAATTACCTGATTCAAAATCTATATTGGGAGGACATTGAGCGTGCACCCCTGCAGCATACAACAGTAATGCCAGCAGGCAGCACCTGGAATTCATCAATCTTTTTGCATCCGTTTTTGCCTGTAACCTTACAGCTACAAGCAATCGGTGCATGATCCTTCGCATCATGGCTACTATCGTATTACAACTGTTGTTCCTTGTTTTTTATGCACCATACCGTCCACATCCACTGCTTCAATCATCCATACCACGGTTTGCATATCTACCGGGCTTCCATTCAGGCGGCCATCCCATCCGGGCAGGTCGCTGCTCATACTGTACAGCAGTTTACCCCAGCGGTCGTACACACGGAAATAATTCACTTTTACAAAGCCGATCAATACCGGACGCAGGCGTTCATTCACCAGATCGTTACCGGGCGTAAAACCATTAGGTACATATATCTCGATCTTCTTGTGTGTTTTTACCAGTTGGGTATCCACGGTAACACAGCCGGCAGCTGTTTTTAACTGGATGGTATACAGCTGTGGTGTTAACCCCCTGAATACAGGATTATAACTGAAGCGGTTGCTCAAATTGGTTGCAGGCAGCCAGGTAACACTGTTACCGATATTTCTTGCCTGCAGCTGTTCGTTGTAGTTGTACGCCGCATCCTTATCAGGATAAGTAATACCGGGTATGGCCCTTTCCACCGTAACATCTTTTGACAACGAATTAAAGTTAACGGGGCATTGTGCCGTGCTCACCCGCAGGGTAATGGTATAATTGCCCGGTGTGGTATAGGCATAAGATGGTGTATACACATTATCCAGGTGACCATCGCCAAAATCCCAGAAATAATTTACGGTAGAGTTTGAAATATTGGTGGTGCGGTTGATCACGGGCACACGCAGGTCCTGGCAAACACCCTGTACGGTGAAATCAGGTTGTGGCACAGGATAAAGTTCCACATTTTTAGACATGCTGTCCCTGCATACACCGCCGGCATCCACCAGCAGTTTAATGGTGTACTTGCCATAGGTATTGTAAATATGGCTGGGATTAAGCACCGTATCTGTCAACCCATCTCCAAATGTCCAGTAATACTTCATTGTGCCGCTGAAAACGGAACTGTTGTTCTGCAGGATGAAATTATGACCGGGGAAACACTGGTTATAATTGTTGGCGGTAAAGTCTGCATTGGGCGAAGGATGCACCACCACCTGCATCACGCTGTCGTCGTAACAACCACCATTGGTTTCAGTAGCAGTAAGTTTCACATTGTAAGTGCCGGGTATCATGTAACGGTGGGCAATATCATTTGAATGATCAATATTACCATCCCCAAAATCCCAGGTATAAGTAAGCACACCGGATGTGATAAAGCTTTTTGTATTAAATACAAACCAGTTGTTTTTAAAACACTGTTCAGGAATATCAACGGTAAATGCAGAAGTTGGACTTGGATTTACCACCAGGTCAACACTGCTGCTGTCGGTACAACCGCCGGGTGCGGTGATATATAATTTTGCCTTGTACGCTCCTTCCTTAGCATAGCTGTGTGTAACATCCCTGGTGGTAGCTGTGTTGCCATCACCCAGGTCCCACAGGTATTGCAGAGTACCCGTATTGAGTGTACTGCTGTTGGTAAATACAAACTGGTTATTGTTAAAACACTGCACTTTGGGTGCGGTGGAGAAACCAATCACAGGATATTCCCAGATATCAATTTGCTTGGTTGCGGTGGTACGGGTACATCCTGCCGAACTGAATACCGTTGCATAATAAGCGCCTGTTTGTGTAACGTTCAGCTGAGTTCCGGTAGAACCGATGAGCGGACCGCCGTTACGATACCATTGCACACTGTCGTGCGGCAATACCTTGAGTATAATGGATTGCGGGTTATTGGTACAGTAGGAAGACGGGCCGATTTGCTGTATGGAATCACTTAGCTGATCCACATAAACGGTTACTTCTTTGGATGTGGCACAACCTCCACCTGCATTCGTAACAGTTAGAGTATAAGTGGTGGTAACCGAAGGTGTGGCTATCGGGTTAGCAATATTGGGATCACTCAAGCCTGTTGCCGGACTCCATTTGTATACCCTGTTTGCTTCGGGCAACATACCAATTTGCACCGGGTTGTTATCGCAGGTTTCCTGGTCGGGTCCTGTTTCGGCCCGCACAGTAAGCGTATCCCACAAATAAGCTGTAAGTGTATCAATACATCCATACCCGTTGAATGGCACTAATTCTACTTTTAATGAATCACCAGATAATGGCGGAGGATTCAGTGTAATGGACTGCCCTGATCCAAGGAAAATATTTCCCAGGCCATTGTACCAGTTATAGGTTTGGTAACCAACTGGTGCAGTTACTGTAACCTGTGTATCATCCGGGCAAAATACCGCACCATCAAAACCACTGCCGCATTCACTGTTAACATCAATATAAGCATACCCAAAATGAGAGCCGTTGGTAAGTCCGCAACCTGTAACTGTAAAAGAGATTTGTATTGTTCTTCCGGCATAACCGTCGAGGTTCAAAGAACCTGCTGCCCAGTTTTTGCATCTTACCAAACTCCCGTTGGGAGCAGGATTCGGCGATAAAAAAAAGCCTGGCAGGTTACTGCCCACATTAATTTCATCCAGCTGACATGGTAAGGGAGTACCGTTTGTAATATCCTTTGTTTCGATAATAAACCTAGGCTGGTTGGTACTGTTATGATTACTGCCCCCGTCATTTAAAACAAGCGCATAGTGATAAATGAGCGTATAAGTATTAGCATTGGCAGGAATAGTGAATGTGTATGTTATCCGGTCGATCGATTGGCCTGGTGAAGCTGTACGTCCGATCCTTGCAGATGCCGTACTCCCATTTGGACAAAGCACCGGGAAATTCCCATATGGATCCCTCGTAGGCATAGTGGCTGCAGTAATAATATCATGTCTGCCAGGCGTTGGAGGCGTTGCATTTAATGCGGGGAGGGTTCCACCGGTATACCCGTCATAAGAATAACATTGCCAGCCTGTAAAAGTGCCGTCTTCAAAGTCAATATTCTGCGGGCATTGTGAGTAGGAATGAAGCGATTGGAGTATCACCAATACCAACAGAGACGGTTTAGAAAATAGTAGTTTTCGTAAAGTGTTCACGTAAAGTTTCAGCATGTGCAGTAGTTGGGTAAAATATGCCCTAAATATAATACAAATTTTTCAGGCTGCACAGCCCTGGAATGCAAGAATATTCACAGTGAGCCCCTATATTTTAGAAAGATGCCGGCATAAACCCTGTATTTGAAAATTGATTAATACCTTTCTGCTTTAAAATAAGTACCGTTATGCCATCACTATTGGAGGAAATTAAAAAAAAGCTGTTGCAAAACAGCAGTCCCGAAGCAGCGGCGGCATCAAAAAAATTTGTACCGGGAGACATCAAAGTCTATGGCGTTCGCATGCCGGTTTTGAACGAGATGGGCAAACAATACAAGGCCGGCGGATTTGAACTGGTGCTGGCGCTCTGGCAACAGGGCACACTGGAAGAACAGACCCTGGCCGTGAAAATATTACAGCATATTGCTAAAAAAGACCCGGCAAGATCATTGGAACTGGTACGGCAATTCGCTCCCGGCATCAATAACTGGGCGGTTTGCGATGCCATTGGTATGCAGGCGCTGCAGGGCATCCGCAAAACACATCAAAAAGAAATATTCGCCCTCGCCAAAAAGCTCAATCCTTCAGCGAATCTTTGGGAGCGGCGGCTGAGCCTGGTGCTGGTGGAATGGTATACAAGAGACGCTTCACTGCACGGCGCCATCAATCAACTCATCAAGCAACTGGAAAACGACCCGGAATACTACGTAAAAAAAGCGGTGGTTTGGATCAGGAAGAATTTTGAAAAGGGGAAGTAGAGCATAGATGACAGATGACAGATGACAGTTGATAGTTGATAGTTGGCCGTTGAACATTGAATATTGTTAATTGATCATTGTCAATTGTCAATTGACCATCGCCGCATCCTTCATTTCCTTTGCCAGTGAATGTCCCAGGTATTTTTCAATCCATCCATGAATCAGGTAGATGACCGGAGTAAGAATAATGGCCACCGCAAATTTGTAAATATAATTCCCGGTACCGGTCACTAAAACCTGGTGCAGGCTCCAGGGATCGCCCTGCCCTGTTTGAATGCGTTTGCCGATATAAAAAGCGATGAACAATACCACGTAACTGTCTACCAGCTGCGATATCAGCGTGGAGCCCGTTGCCCGCAGCCAGATACGCTGCTCACCGGTTATTTTTTTGATGCGGTGAAATACCAGCACATCCAGCACCTGCCCCACAAGGAATGCAACCATCGACCCGATGATGATCCACATGCCCTGCCCGAATATCCCCCTGAAAGCACTATCGGGTTTATCAATACCATTGCCAATGGAAAAATATTCCGAAGGAGCCAGGCTGATTGCTCCATTGAAAATAAGAAAGGCATATGTAATGAGTACAATGGTGAGATAGGATAAAAATTTCACTCCCCTTGTGCCGTAATATTCGTTGATAATATCCGTCATGATAAACACCACAGGCCATAACAGCACACCGGCTGTTAAATGAAAACTGAACTGACTGCCAAACAAACTGATATTGGCCCTCTTGATGCCCAGCGTGTCTTCCAGTGAAAATATTTTTACACCAATCACTTCTGCAATCAGTGCGCTGGCAACAAATATGCCGCCCAGGATAATAAAGAGCCGGGTGCTTTTGTCTTTGAGTATGTTGTGTATCATTTAAAAACTGCTAAAGAAAAAATAATAAACCTGTAATACGAAGAATACTAAGTTACATAATACAATCCAGCGGGGGATTTGTTTATTTTTTTTCGCGGCCATGGCCAGGAGGTATACCACCAGGAAAAGGATGTTGACAAAAATAGCCGTATAACCCAGCACCACCAGCGTGCTTTCCAGCGGTTTGAGCAGTACCAGCCCGTCGAAATGTTCGTCTTTCTTTTTTGCATTTTCCACAAAGCGCAATATCACCGATGCAATGAAGCAAAGGTTGCAGAAGAAGGTTATTTTGGAGAAGAATTTCATGGAGTAAGTGGAGAGTAATAAGTTTTAAGTAGTAAGTTATAAGTTTTCGCCGGTGAGGCGGGAAGGCGTTTTATTTTTCACTTTTATTTACCACACAAATCAGCGTCTTAGCTTCTTCCCGGCCACTACCCGTTCTTCCCGGCGAGCATGGGCACAAAGGAAAAATTTTCAAATACTTCTTCGCTGTAACTGCCATCCGCATTTTTTGTGAGCCGCAGCATGCGCTGAAAATTTCCGGCCTCATCATCCACGGGTATCACCATCTTGCCGCCGGGTTTCATCTGTTCTATCAATTTAGGCGGAATAAAAGGAGCTGCTGCCGTGATGATCGCTTTATCAAAGGGCGCAAAAGTGGGCAGCCCCTCAAACCCGTCACCATAAAAGAATTTGATATTGGGGTATTTTGACCGGAGCACAAACTGTTTTGTTTTTTCATACAGGTTTTTCTGCCGCTCAATGGTAAACACCTGCGCTCCCATTTCGGCCAGCACCGTTGCCTGGTAAATACTGCCTGTACCGATCTCCAGCACTTTATCAAAAGGCTTTATTTGCAACAGCTGCGTTTGATATGCCACGGTATAAGGCTGTGAAATGGTTTGCCCGTCGCTGATGGGGAATGCACGGTCTTCGTAAGCAATTTCATCAAAGGCACTGTCTAAAAAATAATGCCGGGGTATATTGTTAATGGCCTGCAGCACATTTTCGTCTGTAATACCTTTTTGCTTCAGTGTATCCACTAATTTTTTGCGCAGGCCCTTGTGCCGGTAAGTGTCTTCGTATTTTCTCATAAACCTGCTGCAAGATAAAAAATGCAGGGGATAAATCACCGGCATTTTTATTTGTATACTCCTCTCATCAATCATTAAAATATGGTACCCCGTTTTGTCCTGTATAGCCTCCGGATTTTTTAATTCTTACATAAAAAACCTTAAACCTTGCATAATCAGTAACCAGGTTCCTGGCTAGCTTGATATAATCATATTTACAAGGAACTGTATTGGCAAGATTTCCCCGCCATAATACAACCGCACCCATTTTATTCTTGCAGGAAGTAATAAACACTTCATCGCTCACCAGCTGAACCGCTGAATATTCAAAAGGAATTTTCACTTCTTCATTTTCATTGATCATCCCCCACTGCCCTTTTTTCCGGGCGATTATCTGGATATACCCATCCTGGTATATTGAGGTAATCTTATCATAGGAAGGCTCAATGATATAATTCTTATAAACAACACCTTCTTTCCCGTTATTATACAATTTAAAATAATGACTGTAAAACCGGCCGTCTTTGCCATAAGCATTCAGTTTAACCGGCACAACCGAATCAAGCACCATTGCTTTCTTAATACTGTCGGCAATTGGATTAATATCCTTTTTATCGGCTACCTGGTTTCCCGCATTGCTTACCGGAACCTCAATACTTCCGCCTGGAACATCAGCTGGTACACTAACCGTGAGGGCCACATTATCCGAACCGGTAACTTTGGTGTATCCTGTATTTTTAACAGCACCTGTGATGAAATTAACGGCATAGTATTCATTATTTTTCACACCGATAAATTCACCAAAAACATCATTATAAGGCGGAAAATTTTCGGGATTGATAAAATAGTCGTACTCAGCCGGGATGGTAAGTTTATTGCGGTAAACGATTCCTGACTTGTTTTGATCCCTTACTGTAAAAGAAAAATTTTTAGATGCTGCAACCTGGTCAAACCAGGGTGTAAAGGCATTACCTGCTGTATCAATATAAGATTCCTTTCCTTTAAGAAAAACCTTTGCCATAGGCCCGTATTGAAAAAAATCTGCACTGTCGTAAGCGGGCCTGACACGTATCTTACCAGCAGTATCAGCATATCCCCAGCTCATTTTATCACGGTATGGAATCAGTAATTCGGGTGCATATTTTTGCGCAAAAGCAGCAACACCGCATACAGAAAATAATAAAAGCGTACAGATCTTTTTCATAGCAGTTCATTAAAAAAGAAGAACGGCATAAAGCCGTTCTTAAAAACTATTTCAGTTGCATCTCTTTCACTATTCTGTCAATCTTATCATCCAGCGCTTTTTCTGCTGCATCAAATTCAGCCACGCTGCTCAGGCTGCCTTTTACACTGAAGTAAAATTTGATCTTGGGCTCGGTGCCGCTGGGTCTTGCAGAAATTTTACTGCCATCGGCCAGCACAAACTGCAATACATTGCTCTTCGGAAGTTCAATGGGCCAGGTTTTACCACTGCTTAAATCTTTACCCACTTTCAGTTCATAATCCAAAAACTCAGTTACAGGAACGCCATCCAGTGAAGCGGGCGGATTTTCCCTGTAGCCCTGCATCATAGCAGCAATTTCGGCCACGCCATTCATGCCCTTTTTGGTGATGCTTACCAGGTTTTCTTTGTACAAACCGTATTGCAGGTACATATCGATCATCTTGTCGTACAAACTGCGGCCCTTGTTCTTTTCATAAGCGGCCATTTCGCATAACAAGGCCACGGCACTGATGGCATCTTTATCCCGCACTTTATCACCAATCATCAAACCAAAACTTTCTTCACCACCTACCACGTAATTTTCTTTGCCTTCTTTTTCCTTGATCATGGAAGCGATCCATTTAAAGCCGGTGAGCACATTGTAACAGGCCACATTGTTTTGCCGGGCGATCTCATCGATCATATCGGTGGTAACAATGGTTTTGATCACCATATCATTGGGCTGTGCAATGCCCTTTACCTTTCTTGCCTCGATCATATAATTAAAAGCGAGTACCGCTGTCTGGTTGCCGTTCATCAGCACCCATTCGCCCTTGCTGTTCTTCACCCCCACCGCCACGCGGTCGCTGTCGGGATCGGTACCCAGTAAAATATCCGCATCCAGTTCTTTTGCTTTTTGCAAACCGATACCCATCGTTTCTTTTTCTTCGGGATTGGGGTATACCACCGTGGGAAAATCGCCGTTGATCACCGACTGCTCGGCCACAACGGTAACATTGGTAAAACCAAAACGCTCCAGCGCCGCAGGCACCAGTGTAATGCCGGTACCATGTATGGGTGTATACACAATTTTCAAATCATGCTGTGCGGCGCATACATCAGGATAAACCGATAATGCTTTTACCATATCCAGGTAAGCGTTGTCCAGGTCTTTTCCCAATGGAAAAATATTGGCTTCACCACCGCTCCATTTCACTTCATCCACGCTGGCAATTTTTTCCACCTCCACAATCACGTTCTTATCGTGCGGCGGCACCAGTTGTGCACCGTCGTTCCAGTAGGCTTTATAACCGTTGTATTCTTTGGGATTGTGACTGGCGGTTAACACCACCCCTGCCTGGCAGCCCAATTGGCGGATGGCAAAACTCAGTTCCGGTGTGGGGCGCAGCGCTTCAAACAAATACACTTTAATGCCGTTGGCCGCAAATATATTCGCGGTAGTCTCTGCAAAAAAACGGCCGTTATTACGGCAGTCGTGCGCAATGGCCACACTTATTTCACCGCTGAAAGACTGTTTTAAATAATTGGCAAATCCCTGTGTGGCCATGCCCACCGTATATTTATTCATGCGGTTGGTGCCCACACCCATGATACCACGCAGACCGCCGGTACCAAATTCGAGGTTGCGGTAAAATGCATCTTCCAGTTCGGCTGTATTATCTTTTTGTAAACGGGTAATTTCATCTTTGGTCTGCTGATCGAAGTTTCCACTTAACCAGGTATTGATCTTTGCCAGAGTAGCTGCTTCCATAATGTATTATTTATACCATCAAAAATAAATGTTTATAACCTCATTCAACCAAATTATATAAATTTGTTGTATGTTTTTTTGCGGTAGTAAATATTTGTTTGCCCAACAACAAAAAACAGTGATGCTGCTGATGCTTTTTTTAAGCATCGCTGCTATTGCTGCGGCGCAGCGACTGACACCGCCCTGCGCCAACGACCCGCTGAAATATTACCGCAGCGCCATTGCTGAAAAGCAAGCGCCTTCATTTATCAAATTAAATTACAAACGCCCCAATAACCAGCTGATGAGCTGGCCCAATTATCCACTCACCGCCACGCAGGTGGAGCAACGCATGGAGCAACGGGCAAGGGAAAACAAATTTTCAAATAAGGTGGCCAAAGACATCATCAGGGCTGTATTCAGTAAAAAGAAACCGGTGGCTGTTATTCCCAAATTCTGATTCAGTAGTCCTGTCGCAACTCCCGCATTTTATTTTTCGTAAATCAATAACATGCAATAAGGTTATTTTTGTTTTTTATGGGGCGAACAGCTGTACAAATATCCACTTTGGTTGTGTCACTCACTTCAGCAGTGAAAGCACCATTGAGCATTTGCCTGCTGGTGGTTGTATCGCTCCGAATACAGGCACAGGACAGTCTTCATAAAGCAACCTTGCATCCCGGGCCACAGATAATTTTCGGAATTAAAAAGGACAGTGCAAATATCAATCTCCGCACAAATCTTCCAGCAGTTTCTACTACTTTAGAGAATGACAGGATGAAGCGGAGAATCAAGATCATTGCTGCCACCAATATCATCGGCTACAGTGGCGCCATGATTGGTTTATACCAGGCCTGGTACAAAAATTACCCGCAAAGCAATTTTCATTCCTTCAACGATATCGGGGAATGGAAGGGTATTGACAAGATCGGTCATATGTACAGCGCCTATGCCGAAAGCAAGGCCAGTATGGAACTATGGCGGTGGACGGGCATTGAACGGAAAAAAAGGATCTGGCTGGGCGGAATGAGCGGCGCTTTTTACCAGACCGTGATCGAAACACTGGATGGTTTCTCTTCCGAATGGGGCTGGAGCTGGGGCGATTTTGGAGCCAATGTACTGGGCAGCGGCATGCTGGTGGCGCAGGAACTGGCATGGGATGATCAGCGCATACAATTAAAATTTTCGTTTCACCGCAAATCTTACAGTGATGCCAGGCTTAACCAGCGCAGTAATAAAATTTTTGGCAACAGCACGGCCGAACGTTTTTTAAAAGATTATAACGGGCAGACCTACTGGCTCAGCGCCAACCTGAAATCTTTTTTTCCCCAGAGCAAGATGCCTGCATGGCTGATGCTGAGTGTGGGCACTGGCGCAGAAGGCATGTTTGGTGCAAGGGATAATACAGGCAGGGATGCAAACGGCAATATCATTTTCAGCCGCAACGATATCAAACGGTACAGGCAATGGTACCTGGCGCCTGACATCGATCTTACAAAGATCAAAACAAAAAAGAAAGGCATTAAAGTAGCGCTCAATATCCTCAATATTGTAAAATTCCCGATGCCTTCGCTGGAGTACAGCAATGGGCGGTTTAGGGTGAATGCGGTAACTTTTTAGTTGATAGTTGATAGTTGATAGTTGATAGTTGATAGTGAAAGACAAATTCCAGCTAACTCAGCTGCATCGTGCAAAAAAAATCACATTATTCACCATTCACCATTCACAATTGACAATTGACCATTCACCATTGACCATTCCCCATCCCCCAATTCGTGTAATTCGTTTAAATTAGTGCAATCATGCCGGCTTTCAACCTGAGACAAGAAATACTGAAAGAGCATTCCAAAGCGCAATGCACCCTTATTGTAAACTGGGTGGGCAGTTCGCAGCAACGGTTTGATGAACTGTTTAAACTGTTTATGCAGGATGAGTACCGTGTGGTGCAGCGTGCGGCCTGGCCGGTAAGCTATTGTGTGATCGCTCATCCAAAATTCATCCGCAAACACTGGGCATCGCTGATCAAAAATTTACAAAAACCAAATCTGCACAATGCTGTAAAGCGCAACAGCATCCGCCTGCTGCAGGATATACCCATCCCGGAAAAATACCAGGGCAGCATCATGGATATCTGTTTCAACTACGTGGCATCTCCCTCTGAAGCTGTGGCGGTAAAAGCATTTTCGCTCACGGTGCTGGGCAACCTTGCCAAACAATACCCCGAAATATTACCCGAGATCAAACTCCTCATAGAAGAACAAATGCCGCAACAAACGGCGGCATTTAAAGTAAGGGCTAAATCTTTTTTTAAATAACTGCTTAAAACCTCACCCCGATGGTGATGCCTGAGCGGATACCTGCAAAAGGACCGGATAATTTTACATTGGCACCAGCGGAGTTAACGGTAATTGTTTTATTGGTAAGTGGAATATCGAAGTCTTCGATTTCCTTACGGAGGTTATCCTGTTCGGTCTGTGAAAGCGGCTGTGCAGATGTTCCTGAAAAATCGCCGGTGGCGCTGCCGTAGTGCGGACCAATGATCCAAAGATCCAGGGCGATGTATTTGCCCAGTGAAAATTGTGAACCAATCAGCAGGCCAACCGTATTTCCGGTTAATTTACCCGACATGGACATGGTATTGTTGGTGAGCAGGCTGTTTTGGTAAGTAAATTTTAAACCGCTGCCTTTAAAGGTTACGTTGCGGTAAAATGGTGCCAGGTAAAACCCACGGCCATATCCTTTACGGCTTAGATAAAAACGAAATTCAGGTGTAATGGCGGTATTGCCCAGGTTAAAATTCTTCACTTGTTCCTGCGCATCGGGGTTATTGCCAATGGCATCGGTAAGGGTGCTTTGCAGAGGCAGCAATCCGTTGGGCATGGTACGGAATCCCAGCGCCACAGAAAATTTCCGGTTCAGCACACGCTCGTACTGGAATCCGTAATTTTTCAAAATCAAACCGGTGAGATTCAATTTCACGATATTCATCGGGTGTTTGGCGGCTGCTTTCTCCTCGTTTTTATCTTGTGCAAGGGCGGCAGTTGTAATCAGCATGGCGGCCAATGCAAGCAGCAGGTGGTTGATCCTTTTCATAGCCTGAGTTTTAGTAGGTTTCTTTATTAACTCAAAACTCCGGTTATTTATTGCAATATGCAAGGGTGATTTAGCGGTAATTAAACCAATTTTTTAAAAGACACTGTCACAGCCGAACCCTTTGCCATAAACACCGTATTTGGCTGTATGTTTTGCAGAAACGCAAAAGAGCCGCCATAAATATTTTTAAAATCACAACTCACTTTATAATTATATAACAGGTACACCTGCCACCGGGGATGCTTCACTTCATATTCATAAGTGGTTGCGGCATCATACCTGCTGTAACCAAAATAATGTTCCGCAATAAATTCCTCTTCACTTCCGGGTACAATATCCCGGGCAGTTGCGACAGCCGTTGCTTCAAGAGAATGCCAGCGGTCCCTGTTTTTCCATTGGTAGCCTGTTTGCATTTGCCCGTTGCTCACCGATAAAAAATGTTTCATCGGCATACGGCAGTATTTTTCTTTATACACCGTGTTTGCCACAAAACTAATGGCGGGTTTTGGCACTATTTCTTTGATAAACACCACGCCCCTTTTCCATGTGCCGTTTTCAAACCGCCTGACATAAAAGCGGAGGTTTACTTCTTCAAAATTCGCATGGAAGGGGATTTTGATTCCCCTGATTTTTGTATGGGCAAACATGAACCCCACCAGGCTGACATAGGTGTTGCCATGATAGAAATCCAGTTCGGTACCTGCAGGTAAATAAGGCTGCAGCAAGGCAGGCTCAATAATATAATTGGCCATAATGAGGTTGCGCCATTCGGCAGATAAAAATACTTTTTGCATGATGCAGGTTTTAATGAGATGCTTTGCACAGGCAATTAATTAACCGGAAATGTGTGGGCTCATTCCTTATCCTTCGCAGTAAAGATCAGCCGCAAATTCTGGTCGTAGGTAACATAGTTATACAACCAGTTGATGAATACAAAAAAGCGGTTTTTCACACCCAGTATCAGCATCAGGTGCAGGCTCATCCAGATCATCCAGGCAAAGAAACCGCCAACATGCAGTTTTTTCCCGAAAGCTTTCGGCACCGGCATATCCACCACGGCCAGGTTGCGGCCAACAGTGGCCATACTTCCCTTGTCCCTGTAAGCAAAATCAGGGGCACTGCCTTTGGTAAAAAGTTTGACCAGCAGGTCGGCCATTTGCATCGCCACGGGCGCCACCTGCGGGTGACCGTTAGGCCAACCAGGATCTTCCATGCAGGCCACATCACCAATGGCATAAATATTGGTGGTGCCCAATACCCTGCATTGCCGGTCGGTTTTGATTCGGTTTCCCCGGGCAAGTAAGGAAGGGTCAATACCTGCGGGCACATTACCCTTGATACCTGCAGCCCAAATCACCATTTTTGAAGGGATCACATCGCCGTTCTGCAAAGTGATCTTTTCCCCGTCGTAGGTTTTGAGCAATGTATTGGTCAAAACGGTGACACCCAGTTTTTCCAGGTATTTTTTGGAGTCGGCACTGCTTTTCTCACTCATCACGCCCAGTGTTTTACCCGTGCCTTCCAGCAGGTAGATGTGCATGTTGCTGAAATCGAGTTCGGGGTAATCCTTGTGCAGCACAAAGCGTTTCATATCGGCAATAGCGCCACTCAGTTCCACCCCGGTTGGTCCGCCGCCCACCACCACAATATTCATCCGTTTTTGCAGTTCAGTTTCATCTTTGGTAATGGTGGCTGTTTCAAAATTTTGCAGCAGGCGGTAGCGAAGCTGTAATGCTTCCACTGTTGTTTTCATCGGCAATGCATGATCCATTAAGTCTTTATTGCCAAAGAAATTGGTATCAGCACCGGTGGCAATCACGAGTGTATCGTATGCGAGATCACCTATGCTGGTAATGATTTTATTTTCTGCAGTTACAATCTGCAGCACTTCCGCCATCTTAAAACTTATATTCTTGCTGTGATGAAAAACCTTGCGCAGCGGGAATGAAATATTGCTGGCATCCAGTCCGGCCGTGGCCACCTGGTAAAACAGCGGCTGAAACTGGTGAAAATTATGTTTGTCCACCAGCGTGATCTCCATGCCGGGTTTATTGCTGAGCTGGCGTGCCAGCCTCAGTCCGCCAAAGCCGCCGCCAATAATTACGAGTTTCATAGTTGTATCTTTTAACAGTACAAAGATACTGTGTTTTCAATATTTTTTGAAAATACTGGAATATTTATTTTTTATGGAAATAAAAAAGGGCAGCCTGGCTGCCCAATGAATATGTAGCGGGGTTTTTCTTACTTGCTGAAATTGTAGCGCAGCAGGATTTCATGGCTGTTGGCACCGCCGTCGAAACTGCTGATGGGGGATACATAATCATCAAAAGCATACCCAATGGTAAATGTTTTGTTGATATGCAGCCCGGCACTAAGCATATAGCTTTGTTTAACGCGGTAGCCCACGCCCCACCAGAACAATTCCCGGTGTTCCATCCTGGCGCCAATCTGCATATCGGCCGGCGCATTGGGCAGGTAGGTGAGCACAAAGTTGGGCATCACAACGGTATTGTCATCCACCTTCCAGTTATAAGCGCCGTGCAGGTAATAATGGCGGTACAGCCTGGCCTGCTCGTTGGTGGACAGGTTACCGCTGTAGAAATCCAGTTTGGATTGCACCAGTTGTGATACCGATGCCCCGATCCTGAATTTATTGCTTTTATAAGCCACCCCAAAACCGGCATCATATTTAAACCGGCTGTCGCTGCCGCCAATGGCGGGATCATTACCCAGTGTTGCGGAAAGCTTGGATTTGTTCAGCGAATATTGCTGGAAACGGCTTTCGATACCAATGGAGAAAATATTTCCCGCATCGGTAATGATGTGTTTCGCAAGCGAAAGTTCCACTGCTGTGCGTGAAGTAGGACCGGTTTTATCATTGTACACATAACCGCCGATCCCGATCTTTTGTTTGGGCAGACCAAAGGAGCCGAAAATGGTGGCTGTTTGCGGACTGCCGCTGATACCGCTCCACTGGGTGCGGTAGCTGGCGCCGATAAAATTATGGTCCTGCACACCCGCCATGGCGGGGTTTTGCAGCATGCCCTGCAGCTCGTACATGGACGATGTTTGCAGCTGCTGTGCATTTGCACTTACCGTAAATGCCAGCATCAATATTGATAAACTACGTTTCATATCAGTATAAATAAGTTTGATTATCTTAAAATTGTTAGATCACCTTTTAATGTAAGGCCGTTACCTGTAATAAACTTGTAGGTAATTACATAATAGTAAGTACCATCGGGCACCGGTTTGCCTTTGTAGGTTCCGTCCCAGTCGTTCTGGTAATTCTGGTTGCTGTACACCACACCGCCATAACGGTTAAATACATTCACGATCAGCTGGCTGGTGCAGGCGCCATCCCTTGAAGCAAGCCATTTATCATTGAGGCCATCTCCGTTGGGTGTAAACGCATCCATTGGTTTTGCGCAATAAGGCACAACGGTGATATTCACATTATCGGATGAGGTACATCCGTTAGGATCGGTAACCGTGATGGTATAGTTGGTGGTAACAGGCGGTTTAACAACAGGAGTATAAGTAGTACCACTGCTTACAATACTGGCAGCCGGTGTCCAGGCAATGCTTGCAGGATTACTGATACCGCTTCCGCTCAGTTGTATGGCATCACCTCCAACAATTGTCTGATCGCTGCCCGCATTCACCAATGGGTCTGGTCTCAGCCCAACTGTAACCTGTTTTGTCATGGATGCACATGCTGCATCAAGCACAGTAATGGTATAGGTACCTGCAGCAAGCCCCGTAAATACATTGGAGGCCTGCGCAGTGCCATTGTTGAGTTTATAGGTGTAAGGAGCAATAGCACCGGTTGCATTTATAGTGATGGTGCCTGTAGCTGCATTTTTACAGGAGTTGGTTACTGTTTCGCTGCTGTTTACATTCATTTCAAGTGCATTGCCATACTCCATCATCAGTGCAGACTGCTGGCTGTTTACAGAAGTACCTGCAACAAGCGGCAGCCCGTATAGTCTTTTTCTGTTTATCGACGCTGCGACCTTTGGATAGAGCTGCATTGCCGAAAAACTGCTGGGTGATAAATCATAGGTCCAGCTAATCCATGCATCTGAAGTTTTCATTACGATATTTCCGGCATTGATATAACCATTGGCAAAATCATTCATTACAATATTGGTAATGGAAGTAAAGCTGGAGAATGGTGTTGGTGCAGCAGGAACCGGGATGGTAAGATCTGTCCACGAAGCGCCGGCATCCGCCGACCTGAATAATTTACGGCTGGTACCTCCAATATAAAGAACGCTGCCAGTCAGCACATTCAACGCATTATAAGTCGCTGTACCATTTGAATTAATTAATGTATCCGGGCTCACATCTTTCCAGGTGGCGCCACCATCGGTGGTACGGTATACTTTACCCCTGCTACCGCAGGCATAACCTGTATCCTGGTTGGCAAAACGGATCACCCTTAACTGGGGCGCAAATGTACCATTCGGGAATGTTTTTACCGTATCCCAGGTGGGTGTGGTGGCATTGGCATTTAAAGTACGGAAGATCATGGTGCGCTGCACTTCCGGACTTCCCCTGTAACCCACTGCCCACATCCTTGTGGTACCCGACATGGTAAAGTTGTTCAAACCAAAAGTATTTGGATTGTTTTCGGTAAATATGGGACTGTAAGTCGCACCCTGGTCAGCCGATCTGTGAATACCGATAAAACCAAATGAATTGGTGCTGAAATACATGGTATTGGTAGCAGGATATGCCACGTTGGTCAGCGATATCTGCGATGCATCAAACAAGGCATTGGAACCATTTACCCAGGTTTTACCGCCATCGTTTGTTTTTAAAATGGTACCGTTGCTGCCTACGGCAATACCATTGCAATAATCAGCCCAGTCCATATCACTCAAACCATAAAACAGCGGCCTTACATTAGTATATGGACCCCTTAGCCAGGTAAGAGAGGTATTGGGCAATGAATAATATGACAAACCGTTTACGGTACCTACTACGGTGGTTCCGTTTGGCGTTACTTCCAAAGCTGAAATACCCCAGTGCGGGTATACAACACCAGGAGAGTGAGGCGGTGAATAGTTCCAGGTGGTTCCATTATCGGAAGAATACAAAACAGCATTACCTGAGGCCAGGTATATTTTGCCGCCCGCATCTTTCTTTATCTGTGGCATCTGGCCACTGATAATACCCACCAGGTTGGCAGGGAATGGCGTGGCCGTGCTGTTCAGCCAGATCACAATCTGGTATACCCCGCGTTCGTACGCACCAAATACTGCAGGAGCCGCACTGGCTGTACTGTCGTTTTTACCGGTACGCACACGGATCACCACATTATTATTCAAACTTGAAATAATTACCAGTGAATCATTGATGCCCAGCAAACCCTTGAAAGTTTGTGTGGCAGGTGTATAAGATCCTGTGGTGGCGCTGATACCAAATTTGGAACGGTGGATACTGTAATCCTTCACCACATTCTTTTCTATCTTCCATAATATAGCGCTGTAGTTGGCCACTGCATTACCGCAGGAACCGGTAACATATCCCACCGAATCATTCACAAAATGAATACGCTGGATCTCAGATGCATTAAAACCGCTGAGTGTTACCGCATTTTGCTGCGGGCGGAAAGGAGTAACAAGGGAATCCCATGTATTACCGCCGTTTCTGGTAACATATACTTTAGGTGCATCATTGATGCTGGTGGTATTGGTGGTGTTGATGGCGGCACCGCCAATATAACCCGTGTCTTTATTGATAAAATGAAGGGCATTGATATTACGGCCCAGGGCAGTCAGCGGGTTATTGATCTTTACCCAGTTTACACCGCCATCCGTACTTTTCACCATCAAGCCCCCGGAACCTACAGCGTAAGCCGTTGTTGAAGTGATGAAATGCACATCGTTAAAAGCACCAATGGCAACAGAACCGGTATTGGTTACATATTTGTAAGGAACCGCCTGCCAGGTAATACCCCCATCCGTTGTACGCATGATGGCTCCGCTTACACCCAGTGCACCCGAAGAAACTGCCAGCCCGTTATTATTGTCGAAAAACGACATATCGGAGAAGTTATGTGCAAAGGGCTGCGGATTCGTATACTTCCAGGGACTTGAACCCATCGGCGGGTTGGTTACCTGTGCTGTAAGACCCTGCCGATCATCAGGAACATGATAAGCATCCTAACTGATGGTCTTTGTAAGAAGCAGTTTCTTTTCATTGTGTAAGTGTTTAAGTTTTGGCTTAAAAAAACTTGAAATAAAATTTGAAGACACAATATTACCTGCTGTGCAAAATTTGTTTTGTAGAATTAACTCTACCAGGATTGGAACCTGCTTAAATTTACTTTGGGTTAAATTTTAAAACTGTTCGCCTGCAGTAATGAAGAACTGTTTCCGCATATTTGCTTTGATAACAGCGCTGGCCGTATCCGGAACGGTGGCTGCCCAAAACTTTGCCAAAGAAACCAATGTCTGGTACATGGGTGAGTATATTGGTATTGATTTTAACGGGACGACGCCTGTTGCACTCAATAACGGGGTGATGAAAACAGATGAAGGGGTGGCTACTATTAGCGACGCAAACGGGAACCTGCTTTTTTATACAGACGGATCAAACGTATGGAATAAACTTCACCAGTTAATGCCCAATGGAACCGGGCTCTTTGGTAATATCTCAGCCACACAATCGGGCGTAATTGTTCCCAAGGTGGGCGATCCCAGCCGCTATTTTATTTTCACAGTTGATGCAGTACAATTTGTATCCGGCACTGCTACATATACACCTACAAAAGGGCTGAATTATTCCGTGGTGAATATGACGCTTGATAATGGTAACGGGGCTGTTGAAACTAAAAATGTGCTCCTGACCCAAAACAGCGTTGAAAAAATCACCGCGGTGCGTCATTGTAATAACAGGGATGTTTGGGTGCTGGCGCATGATACTGCGTCCAATGGTTACTATGCCTACCTCGTCGATCCTTCCGGGGTAAACCTCACGCCTGTTATCAGCCATACAGGCTCTGTACTTCCGGGTCTTCCCAGAACCACAGCACCAAGGATTGATTCTTCCTTTCTCGGGAATTTAAAAGCATCCCCCGATGGCAAAAAAATTGCCGCTGCACACTGGAATGTGAACGTGGATGTAAGTGATTTTGACAATGCTACCGGTATTGTATCCAATACACTCAGTATTTTCCAGCCGGGTGATCCCCGCTACCTGCAATACGGAGTTGAATTTTCGCCCGACAGCAAATTGTTATATGCCACCATGCAGCGTGACCCCAATACGGCACTCAATAAACACGAACTGCTGCAATATAATCTTACACTGGGTTCGCCTGCAGCCATACGGGCATCCAAACAATACATCAAGGAATTGTTTTCTCCCGGCCAGCGTTTTGGCGCACTCCAAATTGCCTCCAACGGTAAAATGTACATGGCGTTGAACACGCTGAATTTTATCTCTGTGGTAAACAACCCCAATGTATACGGTACCGGTTGCAATTTTGCCGATACCGCCCTGATATGGACTCAGGCAGCCAACCAGCGATCAAGATTTGGATTGCCCACATTCATCCAAAGTTATTTTTACCCGCCCGACAGTTTTACCCACAGTGTAAGTTGTGTTTCATTAACCGGAACATTCAATTACACTCCTGCATCCAACGTGGTTTCGGTTAAATGGGATTTTGGTGACCCTGCTTCGGGCGCCAACAATACCTCCACCGTAAATAACCCCACGCATGTTTTTTCTGCAGCGGGAAGCTATATCGTAAAACTCATCAAGTTTACCAACTGCGGTACCGATACCCTCAAAAAAACGGTGATCACAGACGCCGTGGATATTTTTCTTGGAGCGGATACCACCGTCTGCGGCGCCACCAGTTTGCTGTTGAACGGACCTGCCGCTGGCAGCAACAATACTTTCTTATGGCAGAACGGGGCAACTACGCCAACATTTACTGCCACCACAACAGGACTTTACTGGGTACAGGTTACCAATCCTGGCGGTTGCACAAAACGTGACAGCATCAATGTCACTTTCAGTTCCATGCCGGTATTTTACCTGGGCCCTGACCAGGCCATTTGTGCAGGTGATACCTTAACACTGAATGCCAATGTAAACAACGCCAGCAGCTATTTGTGGCAAAACCTATATGGCCAATAATAAGGGCGTTGGTTTGCTTCAGGCCGACAGCATTCAATACCTGTATGAATACCCAAAAGGACAGAGTAATATCAATACTTATGATTTTAAAGAGATCAGTCCGGGCATTTTGGCAATCGCAGGCTGCAGCGGGTTATTGCGTTTCAATACCGGCAGTAATAAACTGGACACTGTTTACAGGCTGGAGAATGCCTGCTTTGGCAGTATCTGGAAATACAAAGACTATATTTTCTGGGGCAGTTATGGTTATGGATATTATGTGTACAGGAATGGCAAAATAAAAGCCATGCCGGTCGACAAGAATGAATACCTGCTCTACTGTCACTGTTTTGTGCCCGATGCATTTGGTTATTGCTGGATCAGCACCAACAGGGGATTGTTCAAAGTACACCTGGATGATATACTGGCCAATTTTGAAAACAGCAATATCCCTGTTTACTATCATTACTTCGGAAAGAAAGACGGCATTGAAATGACAGAACTGAATGGAGGCTGCACACCCTGTGCGCTTACCTTAAAAGACCAGACCATTTCCTTCCCTTCGATGGATGGTTTGCTTTGGGTGAACCCGGTAACTGCAAATCCTGTTTTGCCTTTCGGCAATATTTACGTGGATGAAGTGCTGATCGATAATAAAAGTCATGATCCCGACTCTGTAAAAAACACCACGCTGGATGCCACTGTGCAGGAGATCATTTTCAGGCTGGGATTTTCGGCCTGGTGCAATAAGGAAAACCTGTACATCGATTACCAGCTGAATGATACTATGTACTGGAAAAAAGTAAAGACGGAGGAAAACACCTTTATCCAGTTCAATAACCTGCCGGCAGGAAAGTATACATTACGCATCCGCAAACTGAATGGCTTTGGGATCAATAATTTTTCATACAGCACCATCACCTTTACCATTGCCAAAAGATGGTACAACCAGGGCTGGTTTTATTTACTGGTGATAGCCGCATTTACCGGGCTGGTGTATCTCATTGTAAAAATCAGGAACCGGCAGTACATCATCCGCCAGCGCAAACTGGAACAGCAGGTGGCCGAAAAAACAAAGGAGCTGCAGCAAAAAAATGAAGTGCTGGAAAAGAATGACACCATTAAAACAAGACTCATTTCGATCATAAGTCATGACATTGTTACCCCGCTGAAATTTTTAACCATGGCTGCAAAAAACCTGGTGGAGAAAAAAGCGGTGATGCCCGACCAGCTGCAGGAGGAAACCCTGAAGGAGATGGCCGGCACTTCACAGGAACTGCAATTGCTTTCCACCAATATTTTAAACTGGATCAAGTACCAGAACGAACACAGGCGTTTGGCCAGGGAGGATTTTAATGTGCATGATGTGGCAGATCATGTGATCGGCATCCTGCAGTCGCTGGCAAGGCAGAAAAAATTACAACTGGTCAACAATATCCCCGAGAATATGGAACTGCACCAGTTCCTGGAACCCCTGCGCATATTACTCTACAATCTTGTATCCAATGCCATCAATTTTACGGAAAGGGGAAGTATCATTATCAGCAGCACGCGGGATGAAAGCAATACCATTATCACCGTAACAGATGAAGGGGTGGGCATGACGCCGGAACAGATACAGAATATCATGAGCGACCAGTTCATTGTTTCTTCCACCAATATCGATAACCGCAAAGGCAACGGGCTGGGCTACCTCATCATTAAAGACCTGCTGAAGATGATGGGCGCAGGATTGCAGATAAGAAGTGAAAAGGGCAAAGGCACGGCGGTGTCTGTAATCATTCCTCATTGATAAATACGAAATAATGAAAACCGGGATTTTTATTTTTACTATTACAGCCATTGCAATTTTTTCCTGCAACACCAGCGACAAGACCGGCAAAGGCCTGATGCAGCCGGGTAATTTAAAAAGCAGTTTTATAAAAATCAGTTCGGGGAATGCCTGTACTTTAAAAACACCCCGTGGCGCCATATTGCGCATTGATAAAAACACATTCAGCACCCATGCCGGTGATGAAGTGCTGCTGGAGCTGAAAGAAGCCTATACATTGCACGATATGATCACCGGCGGGCTCGTAACAGAAAGCAATGGACGCCTGCTCAACAGCGGCGGCATGATCTACATCAATGCAACGATTAACAATGAAAAAACGGCTGTATTAAAACCGGTAAAAATATCCATCCCTTCCGATGTGTATGATGACAGCATGGAGCTTTACAAAGGTGAAATGAAAGGCGATACACTGAACTGGACCAATCCCGTTCCGCTGGACACCAATGCCGAATTTCGCCAGCGGCTTGCCTGGGGTAAAAAATTATTCATGGCCAATTGTTCCAGCTGTCACAAACCCACCATGGATTTTACCGGGCCTGCACTGGCAAAAGCAAGAGAGCGGTCTCCCGATCCTGAATGGGCTTACCGGTTTATTTCCCGGACCACAGCGATGGTTCAAACTGACCCCTATGCAATACAATTGAAAAAAAAGTACGGAAGTGTTATGACCGCATTCCCACTGCTGGAAAAAGATGCCATTAAAGCGATACTTGACTATTGTGACAATGAAGCAGCACTGAATCCGTTGCCGGCTGCCTCCGGTTCAGCTGAGAAAGCGCCCTGCCTGGTAACAGACACAGTTTATGTAAGAAAACTCGACAGCAATATCAGTATACTTTCAACAGCGGATACTGCAATTGACTTTCCGCCCGCTATGATGAATGCTATGGACAAAGAAGAGGAATACAATGAAGGAATGCGTAATGGATTCAGGGACCCTAATTACACTAAAGGTATGTACGACTTTGAAGTAAACACGCTTGGCTGGTTTAATGTGGATGCCGGCATGAGCGGTTACAAAGGCAGTTCATTGGTAACGGTGCAGGCTAAAATAACAAACAGCGATATAAACGGCGGAGATATGCATGTATACCTGTTTTGTCCGGGAAAGAAACTGCTGTCTGTTGCATATGATCAAGTAAACGGACTGTTTACGTTTAATAAAGTGGATGGTAAAGTTCCCCTGTTTATCAATGATGATGCCGTTATTTTCGCCTTCACCAGCAAGGCAGAAAAAATGTACTATGCCATCAGCCTTTTCAAAATACAATCGCAGCAAATCATACCGCTAACACTGAAAGAAACCACGCTGGAAAACATGCAGCAGCAAATCATCTCGAACAATATAGAAGGAATCCGGCTGGATGCAGTTAAAAAGAAAGATATTGAAATCATCAGCAGGCCCTGTTATGAAAACCTGCAAAGTGATTCAGTATCCACAACAGTACTGGAGAAGTAGGTGATGGTTTCTGTTACAACAAATAAAAAGGCAGGTTCATAAACCTGCCTTTAAAAATTATAGCGGCATGCCTTAATACAGTGGTCTTACTTTGATGGTATGCTTTACTTTCTTCAGCAATTCCACCGCATGTTTACTCAGTCCTTTGTCCACATCCAGCACCACATAACCGATCTGTTCATTTGTTTTCAAATACTGTCCGAGTATATTGATCTTATTCTTACTTAATTGTGTATTGATCTCGCTGAGCACACCGGGTACATTATAATGAATATGCAGGATGCGGTGTGTGCCTTCCTGTGGCGGCAGGCTTAACCCGGGTACAGTATGCGAGCCGTAGCTGATCCCTTTTTCAAGATAGTTGAAGAGTTTATTACTCACATCCACACCAATATTCTGCTGTGCTTCCTGTGTGCTGCCACCAATATGCGGTGTTAACAGCACATTGCTCAACCCCTGTAAAGGTGAGGTGAAATGATCCCCGTTTTTTTCCGGTTCCCAGGGAAACACATCAATCGCAGCGCCGCCCACCTGTCCTTCTTTGAGTGATTTGGCCAGCGCATCCAGGTCAACCACTTCGCCCCTTGCATAATTGATGAGGATACTGCCTTTTTTAAAATGCTTCAGGATATTTTTATTGATGAGGTTTTTGGTGGTGGGGAGTTCGGGCACATGCAGCGTAACAATATCTGCAGCGCTTACCAGGTCTTTCAATGATTTTTTTGCTTCGGCATTACCGAGTGGAAGTTTTGTTTCCACATCATAAAAAATCACTTTCATACCAAGCCCTTCAGCCAGCACGCTCAACTGGCTGCCGATATTGCCATAGCCCACAATCCCCAGTGTTTTACCACGCAGTTCGTAACTGCCACTGGCATCCTTCATCCAGATGCCTTCATGGGCTGCTTTATTTTTATCAATGATCTTGCGGATAAGAATAATGGAAGCGCCAATCACCAGTTCGGCCACGCTCCTGGTGTTGCTGTAGGGTGCATTAAATACCGCCACGCCCTTGCTGGTGGCTTCATCGAGGTCAACCTGGTTGGTACCGATACAGAAACAGCCGATGGCCTGTAATTTCTCTGCGGCATCCAGTACTTTTTTGGTAACCTGTGTTTTGCTGCGGATGCCCAGCAGGTGCACATTTTTAATAGCGGCAATCAGTTCTTCTTCGGGAAGGGCGCCGGTAATTTTTTTCACATTGGTATACCCGCCCGATTTAAAGTGGTTAACAGCACTATCACTCACATTTTCTAAAAAAAGAATGTTTATTTTTTCCTTCGGATAGCTGGTTATTTTTTTCTCACTCATGATTTTACGCCGTATTTTGTGCAAATATATTCTATATCCACTGTAAAATTTTTATGATACTTGCTTTTTACAAACTGTCGAACACAACCACTTCTTTTCATACTCCTTTTTCATTTTTATTCAAAGAAAAAGCCCTTACCTCCTTTTGGCAACGTTTGCACTATGCTTTACTTTTGATACTGGTTACAACCGGCATCTTTGCATGCGGCGCCGCAGGTAAAAAAGACAAGGCTGCCGGTATGGCAGAAGACACTTCATTGATCGTTCTGCCCAAACCAATCCCCTTACCTGCTGCGGAATCAAAAAGGCTGAACAATGCCTGCAGGCTCTGGTACGACAGCACCCTTTTACTAAAAGGATTTAACGGCGGTATCCTGGTGGCTAAAAACGGCAATGTGGTGTTTGAGCAATACAGCGGCACGGCACATATCCCCGGCAATGATGCCATCACCGCAGCCACGCCGATGCACATAGCCTCCGTTTCAAAAACCTTTACAGCCATGGCGGTGCTTAAATTATGGCAGGACGGGTTATTGAATATCGATGACGAGCTGAACAAGTATATTCCTGCATTCAATTATTCCGGTGTAACCATCCGCTCACTGCTGAACCACCGGAGCGGACTTCCCAATTACACGCATTTCCTGGAAAAGATGGGCTGGGATAAAAACAAAACCATCGGCAATGAAGCGCTGCTCCAGTTCATGATCAGCAATAAAGCCGTCATGGAAAATGTGGCCACTCCCAACCAGCGTTTCAGTTATTGCAATACCAATTATGCGCTGCTGGCGCTGCTGGTGGAGAAAGTAAGCGGTAAAAAATATGCTGATTACCTGCGCTACAGTTTTTTTATTCCCCTGCAGATGAATCATACCTATGTGTATGCAAAAGAAGATTCATTAATTGCCACACCCAGCTACGACTGGAAGGGCCGTCCCATGACGATTAATTTCCTGGACGCGGTTTATGGCGACAAAAATATTTACACCACGCCGCGTGACCTGCTCACCTGGGACCGTGCCCTGAGCAGCGGAAAGCTATTCAAACCCGAAACACTCACCCAGGCTTACACGCCTTACAGCAATGAAAAACCCGGCATCCGCAACTACGGGCTGGGCTGGCGCATGAATATTTATCCCGATGGTAAAAAAGTGATCTACCACAATGGCTGGTGGCATGGCAGCAATGCGGCCTTTATACGCCTGCTGAAGGAAGATGCCACGATCATTGTAATTGGCAATAAGTTTACCCGTGCCGTTTATGGCGCCAAAGTGTTGTGCAACCTCTTTGGCGATTATTTTAATGGAGAAGAAGATGAGGAAAATGAAAATGCAAAAGCAGCCGACAGTTTGCTGCTCGTAAAAAAAGATTCGGCCACTGCAAAACCCGCTTTATCAAAAAAGGACCAGCGGCTGCAGCAATTATTCAAAGACAAGAATAAAGTAAACACTCATTAACGGGCCCTGCCCACTCCTTTCCCCACTCCTGTTGCAGGTTTTTGCACCATTGTTGATTAAAAAACCGGCAGGTTTGCGGTTTTTTGCAATATTTTTTGTTTATTTGGTTATAAACTAACTGCTGATTGAATGCTTAAACGCGAAAGACAGGCGTACATTGTACACCAGGTAAATCTGCATAATAAAGTATTGTCTGCCACGCTCAGTGCGGAGATTGATGTATCAGAGGACACCATCCGCCGGGATTTAATGGAATTGTCTGAAGAAGGCAAACTCATCAAAGTGCATGGCGGGGCCCTTTCCCTGGCATTCAACGATATTACTTATCCTTCCAGGAAAATATATTCACAGGACAACAAGAAGATCATTGCGCAAAAAGCTGCGGCGCTTATAAAAGACGGTATGTTTGTCCTCACCGGCGGCGGCACCACCATTGTGGAAATGGCCCGTTCACTGCCCGCAGCCTTGTCTGCCACTTTTATTTCGGGCAGTATACCCGCCGTGGTGGAATACATGCACCATCCCAATATTGAAGTGATCGTGATCGGCGACAAGCTTTCCAAAAACTCAAAAATTACGCTGGGTGCAGATGCGCTGGCACGTATCAGGAGTGTAAAACCCGATTTCTGTTTTCTCGGCATCAACGCCATTGATATCAAACATGGTATTACAGATAACGACTGGGATGTGGTGCAGCTGAAGCAGGCCATGATCAGCAGTGCACAAAAAACAGTATGCCTCACCATTTCGGAAAAGCTGGATTCCTTTCAGCCGATCCAGGTTTGCAGCCTGATGGATGTGGACATACTGGTTACTGAATTATCACCCGACGACCCTTTATTACAACCTTATATACAGGCTGGGATAACTGTGATTTGAACCCAAACAATTTTAAGTATAAACAAAAACCAAAACAAAAAAAATGAGAAAACTAATGCGATGTGTATGGAGCTTACTGCTGCTTTTTTCAGCCAGCACAGCACTTGCACAAACCGGCGTGGTAACCGGTACTGTATTGGGTGATGGTAACCGTCCGTTAAAAGATGTTACCGTTACAATTAAAGGAACAAGAAAGGCCACCATTACCGATGAAGATGGTAAATATGCCATCACAGCGGAAAAAGGCCAGGTACTTGTTTTTTCTTTTGTTGATTATGCCCGTAAAGAGATCACCATTGGCAGCAGCAACGTGATCAACACCACCCTGTTGCTTACCTCCAAACAACTGGGAGAAGTGGTGGTGACTGCCTATGGTGTTAAAAAAGACAACCGTTCACTGGGGCATGCAGCACAAAACATTACCGGTGAGTCCGTAGCGGAAACACAGCGTGAAGGCAACTGGCTGAATGCACTGCAGGGTAAAGTTGCAGGCGCAACCGTTAACGCTACCAGCGGCGCACCCGGCGCATCTTCTCAGATAATATTACGCGGTTTTAACTCGGTGGGCGGTGATAACAATGCCCTGATCATTGTGGATGGTGTGCCGCTTAACAATAACGTGATGAGCCAGCACCGCCTTGCTTCTGATGGTGATAACCGTTCGAACGATTTTACCAACAGGGCTGCCGATATCAACCCCGAAGACATTGAAAGCATCACGGTGCTGAAAGGCCCCGAAGGTGCTGCATTGTATGGGGTGGAAGCAGGCAATGGCGCCATCATCATCACCACCAAAAAAGCAAAAGTGCAAAAACTGAAACTGTCGTACGACAATAATTTCAGGTGGGAACAGATCACCCGCTTCCACGATGTGCAAAAAGTATATGATAATGGATCCAACGGACAGGTAACCAATACCACCCGTTCCTTCTTTGGACCGAAATATGCCCCCAACACCAAGTTTTACAACAACGTGAAAAACTTCTTCGATGTGGGGCGGTCATTCAAGCACAACCTTACCCTCGAAGGCGGAAAAGGCAATACAGGCTTCAGGATGAATGGCGCTTATTCAAACCAGGATGGCGTGATCCCCAATACCGGTAACCGTAAGATAAACGCCCGGTTTACCATGAACAGCAAGATTTCACGCAAATTTGATATCAGTACCACGGCTGCATATTACAACCAGTATAACAGGAAGGCATTCCGCGGAACCGGCGGTTATTACCTGAGCCTGCTTACCTGGCCGCTGGATGATGATGCGAGGAAATGGCAGAACATTGCCGGTAACAGGAGGATCATTTCCAAATCTGCCGGCGTGGACAACCCTGCAGAAGCGAACAATCCTTATTTTGAAGTTACACGTAACAGGAACTATGATGTTACCAACCGTTTTACCTTCAACAATAACTTAACGTTCTATGCAAAAGACTGGCTGCAGTTTGACCTGCGGGTTGCAGCAGATGCATACACACAAAGGGGCGCTTATTTATATGACAGGGAATCATTCAACTTCTATACTTCAGGCGGAAGGATTGAAGATTATACCGTAAACTATAAAGCATTTAACACCAACTTCCTGGCAACGGCCAAAAAAACCTTCGGCGATTTTAATGTAAAACTGATGGTGGGCCACTCAGTTGATGACCGTACCACCACCAGCTGGTCAAATATCGGCGACAGTGTACTGGATATAACACGCAGTGCCGACATCAGCAAGATCAAAGTGGAAGGTTACACTTCAACACTTAAAAGGCTGAACAGCCGCACACAGGGAAGGGATACACTTACGCTGCAAAGAAGCATTGGCGTTTTTGCCGACCTGAATGTATCATATAAAAGCATTGTTTACCTGAATGCTTCAGGCCGTAATGACTGGCTGGGTGAATTCCCGCCTGAAAAACGCTCTTATTTCTATCCATCACTGAACACCAGTTTTGTATTCAGTGAACTGCTTCCCAAAAACAATATTCTTTCTATGGGTAGGCTGCGGGCATCTGTTGCCAAAACCGGTAAGCGTGTATCGCCTTACTCTAACCAGTCGGTATACACCAACGCCGTGTCCAGCACCAACGGTTATGGCTGGGCTTATGGCTTTGGCGCCAACAACCCCAACCTCTTCCCCGAATCGCAAAGAACCATTGAACTGGGTACAGAACTGAAATTCTGGAAGAACAGGATCAGCCTGGATATCGCGGCATACAAAATCGATATTAAAAACTCGGTGGCTGCCAATGCAAGACCCAGCTACGCCACCGGCTTTATCCTTTATACTTCCAATATTGCCGACCTTACCAATAAAGGTATTGAAGCAACACTGGGCATTAACTGGGTGAAAAATAAAACCATCACCTGGAGCACCAATATCAACTTCAATAAAATGGAGAACAAGGTTACCCGCCTGCCACTGCCTGAGTTTTATAACTCTGACTCATGGCTTTCCGGCTACAGGGCCAGCCTTTACCGTGGTTTGCCCACCACCACAATCGGTGGTACCAACTACCTGAGGAATAATAAAGGAGACGTCCTCATCGATCCTTCAACAGGTTACCCGGTGGTAGATCCCAACTATGTGATGATTGGTGACCGTAACCCCGACTTCACCATGGGTATTGTAAATAATGTGAAATACAAAAACCTGCGTTTATCATTTACGCTGGATATTAAAAAAGGCGGCGATGTGCTGAATGGCACCGAGCAGTACCTGGCAACAGTTGGTTTAAGCACCCGTACACTCGACAGGGAAGTATCAAGGATCATTCCGGGCGTGTTACAGGATGGTTTGCAAAACTCTGCTAACCCAACCAAAAACACAATCCCCATCCTGCCATACTACCAAAACGATTATTATACCGGCCGCCTTTACTCAGTGGATTTTGTGGAGCATGATGTTAACTGGCTGCGTTTAAGAGATGTAACACTCTCTTATGATTTTGGCAAGAAACTCCTGAACAGGCTGAGAATATTCTCTTCTGCCAATGTATTTGTAACCGGTACCGATTTGTTCATCCTTACCAATTATTCAGGTCCTGACCCGGCCTCCAACGGTAACACACCGGCAACAGGCGGCGTGGGTGGTTTTGCCATCGACCTTGGCACAACCGCAACCCCCATTGGTGTGAATGCCGGTATAAGGGTGGCCTTTAAAAACGGTAAATAATCAACTTAACAATTCAAGATATAATTATGAAACGTATATTCATCTTATTGGTTACTGCAGTGGTGCTTTTTACCTCGTGTAAGAAGTACCTGGATGATGCCTATAAAAATCCCAATCTTCCCACCTATGCCCAGCCGGAAGATGTGCTGCAGTCCTGCGTATCGGCCATGCACAGGGGTATGTTGTTTGATGCCCGTGCCATTGGTTTTTACACGCAGAATTTTGCCAACATTGTAACTGCCAGCTATGCACCTGAAAGGCATGGTTATGCACCGGGTTCTGATACCTACGGTGATATCTGGAGGATGCATTACTGGAACATGGGCTTTAATATCATCGATATGATCGACTCTGGCCGTGTAACAGGCAAATACGATTATGTTGCTGCGGCATACACGCTCAATGCATGGAGCTGGGTAACCACCGCAGATGTGCATGGTGAACTGCCCGTAAAACAGGCTTTTGAAAAAGGCCGCCTTTCTTTTGATTACGATAACCAGAATGTGGCATACGAATACGCGATGCGTTATTGCGACTCTGCATTATACTATTGGTCACTGGCCAGCAAAATGACCACTTCTACACTGGCTGTTGGCGACCTGTATTTTTACCAGGGCAATATGAGCCGCTGGGTGAAATTTGTAAATGGTATCAAGGCCCGTATCTATCACCGCTATTCAAAAAAGTCGAGTTATGTTAGCAAGGAAGCCGACAGCGTGATTAAATACACCGCACTGGCCATGGCCTCTACTGCTGATGACGCGATGGTGCAGTTCAATATGAACTACCCGGATGTTACAGCCCGTAACTTTTTTGGTCCCAGCCGTAATAACGTGGGCGGGTACAGGATTGGCCAGTTCCCCGTAAATATCATGGCGGGCAGTGTGGCCACACCCGGCCTGGTTTTTGGCAATACCACCAATGATCCCAGGCTGGCCTACATTTTAAGAGCATCAGCCAGCGGTACTTATAATGGTATCACGGCCGGTCAGTATGCGGATAATGCCAGCACACCCACCGACAGAAGGGTGCCCAGTTTCTGGGGTACCGTTGGGCAAACATCTGCTCCTGCACTTGGTGTGGATACCGGCGCAAGGACTTTCTTCCGTAACGACAGCAAACTGCCTATCATGACTTATAGTGAAATGCAGTTCCTGAGAGCGGAAGCATATTTCCTGAAAGGAGATCTCAACAATGCAAGAACCGCTTATATCAATGGTATCGACGGCCACGTGGAAATGCTGAACACTCATTTTTACGGCTACCTCAATACTGTGGGTACCAACTCCCCTGCAGCAATGACTAAGGTGACCATTTCTGCTGCGGCAAAAGCAGCATTACTGGCCGACCCCACGATTGTTCCACCGGCAGCAAACCTCACGCTGAAACATATCATGTGCCAGAAATACCTGGCATTATGGGGATGGGGATTTGTTGAGAACTGGGTGGACATGCGCCGTTATGCGTATGATGAAATCAACATCTATCCTTCTTACAAACGCCTGGATATTGTAAGTCTTTATCCTGATAACGGTGGTAAACTGGCAGAGCGCATCCGTCCAAGGTATAACTCTGAATACTTATGGAATATTGATGCACTGAAAGCCGTGGGAGGATATGACCCCGATTATCATACCAAAAAAGTTTGGTTCTCTTTACCATAAAACATTAAACAGATCAATATGAAAATAGTAAATGTATTATTGGTGGTTTTGGTTGCAGCTGTTTTGTACAGCAGTTGCGATAAGAATGCCAATCTTCTTGACGAAAATAACAAGTGGGTGTATGTGGACTCGGCCAATGCAGCCAATATAAAAATTGTACAGGTATTTGCCGGTAACACGCCACAGGTACCCACAGCACCCAACTTAACTACCGGCCCGCAGGTATTTGTGTATGCCAATGGTGCCAAGCTGAATGGTACTTCGCTGAGTTATGGCGGTGCATGGCCAACACCTAACGTATATGCCACCATTCCTGCCGGCAGTACTAAATTTGATGTCATCAATGGCCGTATGGACCTGACGGTTGTTCCGAATGTACCCAAATTCATCGCAGGTGATACACTCAATTCTTTAACAGTAAACCTCGCCAAAGGCAAGTATTACACTTTGTACATTGGCGATACAGTGCCAAGCGTACAGGTAACATTGAAGGAAGATAACCTGGTTACACCCGACTACCAGATGTACAAGATCCGGGTGGCCAACCTGCTGATGAATCCCACCGATACCCTCACGCTTTACAGCACCCGTCAAAATGCTGAAGTGATTTCAAATATCACCCATAAAAATGTGAGCGACTGGGTACAGCTGCCTTTGCCTATTTTAAGTGATACACTTGTTTTCAGGAAAAAAGGCACCACCACTTCCTATGTGCAGGTGAATGGTTTTGTTCCTGTCGGTCAGCGCATGTACACCATGATAGGCCGTGGCAAAACCGGTGTAACGGGTAAAACGCCTGTAGCATCCATTATTATTAACCGCTAAAAAAAGAAAAATATCATGATACTAAAGCAAAGAAATTTACTGGGCGCTTTTTTAACAGCGGGACTGGCTTTATCACTTACGGGCTGCATCAAAAAAGATCCCGAAAGCCAGATAGCACAGGTGCTGCTGGTGCCCTTATCGCCCAATGCAACGGCCGTTGATTTTTCCATTAATGGAACATTATATGCCACCACGGTAAACTATTCCACCACCACCGGTACAGTAAGGTACACCCTGCCCTATTATACCATTGAACCCAAATCGGGTGCGGTGGTTGCCTATAATTTCACCGGGCAAACGTCGGTAATGGCTTCGGTAACCAAAGACATGTCGGAAGATAAAGTGTACTCCACTTTCCTGATCGACTCTGTTGCCAAGGCAAAAGCAGTAATTGTAAATGATGATTTATCAGATCCCACACCCGGCAAGGTAAAAATCAGGTTCTTCCATTTTTCAGCCAATACGGTGCCACTGGACGTGGTGATACAGGGAGCAACGAGCAAACTTTTTACCAACCGCAGTTTTAATGACCAGGCAACCAATGCAGTTGCAGAAAAATTTATCGAGATCGACCCGGGCACTTATACCTTTTTGTTTAACAACGCCAGCAGCGGTGCAAATGTGTACACCACATCTGCACAATCATTACTGCCAGACAGGATTTATACCATCGCGGCAAGAGGATTTACCGGCGGCACCGGCACACAGGCCATTGGCGCATGGGTATATCCCAATAAACCGTAAATAAATACGCTGACTAACACGCATGAGAAAAAGGCTGCATCATTTTTTGATGCGGCCTTTTTATTTATCCGAAGAAGAGATAACAAAGTATGATGGATGTGATCACACATACCAAATCGGCCAGCAGCATGGCGCCGATACTATAGCGGGTGTTTTTAATCCCCACCGATCCGAAATAAACTGCCACCACATAAAAAGTGGTATCCGATGCCCCCTGGAAAATACCGGATAATTTACTGGCAAATGAATCCGGCCCGTAAGTCCGCATCGTATCCACCATCATCCCCCTTGCAGCGCCGCCACTTAAAGGACGGATGAGTGCCGTGGGTAACCCGTCTACAAACCGGGTATCGGCTCCCAGCATGGCAAAGCAATACTTGATGCCGTTCATGATTGCATCAAAAGTGCCGCTGGTACGCAGCATGCTTACCGCAATTAAAATGCCTAGGATATAGGGAATGATCCGGATGGCCGTGTCAAATCCATGCTTGGCGCCATCGAGGAAGGCAGAGAAAATATCAATCTTTTTGTACAGTCCGCCCAGCACGATCAGCAAAAACACCAGCAAAATCAAACCATTGCTCAGCGTGCCCGAAAACAATTGCAGTGAGCCGGTATTCAAACGGGTGATGTACCAAACCAGCAAGCCAATGAAGGCAGAAATACTGAACACCCATAACAGCACCACCGGCTGTATTAAATTGATGCGTTGTTTAATGGAAACAATGATCATGGCCGCCATGGTGCCCACAAAGGTTACAATCATGCAGGGAATAAATATATCAGTGGGATCTGATGCTTTTTGTGCCGCACGTACAGCGATCACACTTACAGGTATCAGGTTGAGCCCGGCAGCATGCAAACACAAAAACATGATCTGAGAATTGGAAGCCACATCCTTATTCGGATTCAATTCCTGCAGGCTTTCCATGGCCCTTAAGCCAAAAGGTGTGGCCGCATTATCCAGCCCCAGTAAGTTGGCAGAAAAATTCATGATCATATGGCCCATCGAAGGATGGCCCTTGGGAATTTCCGGAAACAATTTTGAAAAGAAAGGACCCACAATTTTAGACAGTAGCCTGATGCCACCGGCTTTTTCAGCAATACTCATAAACCCGATAAAAAGCGCCAGCACACCCACCAGCTTTAGGCAGATATCCACGGCCGTCCAGCAGGTTTCAATTACTCCATCCACCGGTTTTTGTGTTCTTCCCTGTAAATATTCGGGCGCCACTACCCTGGCCGCTGCAAATTTTGACTGCATTCTTACGGCAGAATCACGGGCAGCTGCGTCGGCCAGGATAAACCTGGTTTCCTTATCCGCTGCCGGCTGGAAAACATAACCAAAGTCTTTCATCTGCTTGCTGATACCGGCGGTAGCACTACTGTCGAGCAGCGACACCACTTTAAACTCATCTTTGGAAGTGCCGGACACCATCCGGATAAAAATATCATCCCGGCTCTTATTAAAGAAAAAATTATACCCGGCAATAAAAACTGCCACAATAATAAACGCACTCCATATCCTGCTTAAAGCCATAACCCGGTTTTAGATTTGAGATTGCAGATTTTTGACTGAAGGTAACAGTTTAGCTGTAAAAACTGGCATTCCCGTATCTTTGCGCCTCAAAAAAATACGGCAGCCCTGGCTGCGCTTTTAAATCAACAATCGCAAATCTAAAATCATACATCAACCATGGCATTACAGGCTGGTATTGTGGGACTGCCCAATGTAGGAAAATCAACTTTATTCAACGCGGTAAGCAACAGCGCCAAGGCACAGGCCAGTAACTATCGTTTTTGCACTATCGAGCCCAATGTGGGACTGGTGAATGTACCCGACCCCAGGCTGAATGCACTGTCCGAACTGGTGAAGCCCGACCGTATTGTTCCCACGCAAATTGAAATTGTGGATATTGCCGGCCTCGTAAGGGGTGCCAGCAAGGGTGAAGGACTGGGCAATAAATTTTTGGCCAATATCCGCGAAGTGGATGCTATCATTCATGTGATACGCTGTTTTGAAGATGAGAATATTTTAAGGGATGAAGGTCCGATCAACCCCGTTGGTGATAAAGAGATCATTGAAACCGAACTGCAGCTGAAAGACCTGGAGAGCGTGGAAAAGAAAATCCAGCGCACCGAAAAAATTGCCAAGACCGACGCCAAGGCAAAGGCGGAACTGGATATTTTAATAAGCTGCAAAGAACACCTCGATAAAGGAAAAAATATTTTAACCCTGGGTTTAAGCAAGGAAGAAAAAGGGGCCATTGCAGATTTGTTCCTGCTCACAGACAAACCCATTTTATATGTGGCCAACGTGGATGAGGCCAGCATGCATACCGGCAATAAATTTTCTGCTGCACTGATGGAAGCGGTAAAGAATGAAGGCAATGAAGTGATCGTGATGACCAATGCCATTGAAGCACAGATTGCGGAGTTTGAAGATGCGGATGACAAAGCCATGTTCATGGAAGAATATAAAATGACCGAACCGGCGCTGGACCGATTGATCCATTCAACTTACAAATTGCTGAACCTGTCAACTTATTTTACTGCCGGTGTGCAGGAGGTAAGGGCCTGGACCATTCACCAGGGCTGGAAAGCACCACAGGCTGCCAGCGTGATACATACCGATTTTGAAAAAGGTTTTATCAAAGCTGAAGTGATCGCCTACGAAGATTTTATCCAGTACAAAAGTGAAGCTGCCTGCCGCGAAAACGGCAAGCTGAGGATCGAAGGAAAAGAATATATCGTGAAAGACGGGGACGTGATGCACTTCCGCTTTAATGTATAAAAGCAATTGATGACAAAGGTTAAAAACTATTTATCGCTCATTAAATTTTCGCATACCATTTTTGCGATGCCTTTTGCATTGATAGGATTTTTTTTGGGGCTTATGTCTTTTGATTATGCGGTTTCGCTTGTACCCGGCTGGCATTCACCTTCAGATCCCCATTTCACATTTCCGGCATTCCTGTCGGGAACAGAAATTGTAAAAAAATTATTGCTGGTTATTCTGTGCATGATCTTCGCCCGTTCGGCCGCCATGGCATTTAACCGCTGGCTGGATGCAAAATATGATGCACAAAATCCACGAACAGCGGTAAGGGAAATTCCTGCAGGTATCATCACCCCGAAAAATGCATTGCTGTTTGTGATCATTAATAGTGTACTGTTTATCGGTGCCACATTTTTCATCAACCCGCTTTGTTTTTATTTATCGCCGGTTGCGCTGTTTGTAGTATTGTTTTACAGTTATACCAAACGGTTTACTGCGCTATGTCACCTGGTACTCGGGCTGGGGTTAAGCCTCGCACCTATTGGAGCTTATATAGCGGTAACCGGTGTTTTTAATTTACTGCCACTGCTTTTCTCTTTGGCTGTATTGTGCTGGGTAAGCGGATTCGATGTGATCTATGCCCTGCAGGATGAAGAGTTTGACAAAAGCCAGCAGCTGCATTCCATCCCTGCTGCAGTGGGTAAATCAAATGCGTTGAGAATTTCTGAAGGATTGCATGTGCTGTCTGCTGCCAGTGTTATTTACGCAGGATATTATGGCCATTTCGGATGGCTGTACTGGTGTGGTGTGGCGGTGTTCCTGGGATTGCTCATCTACCAGCACTTGCTGGTAAAACCCAACGACCTGAGCAGGGTGAACATGGCATTCTTTACCTCCAATGGTATTGCATCCATTGTATTTGCCGCATTTGTAATTGCGGATATTTTTCTTTCAAAATAAATTATGGGCAGGATACTGGCGATAGATTATGGAGGAAAACGTACCGGCATCGCCGTAACCGATCCATTGCAGATTATTGCCACCGGGCTTACCACCATCGATTCAAAAGAACTGATCCCTTTTTTAAAAAAATATTTCAGCAGCGAAACGGTGGATATGGTCATTATCGGCATGCCGCTGAACTGGGATGAATCGGATACACATGGCACGCCGCTGGTAAAGGAAGCGATCAAAAAACTGCAGAAGGAATTTCCTGCGATGCCATTAAAAACGGTGGACGAACGCTATACCTCCAAAATGGCGAAGGATGCCATGCTGCAAATGGGCCTGAAGAAAAAAGACCGCCGTGATAAAAAACTGGTGGACGAAATTGCCGCCACCATTATGCTGCAGGAATATTTGCAGTCACTGGCATAATAAAGGCAGTGAAAATGATAGAGGATTTATTTTATTTTTGCGAATACATATCACCATTGACCATTGACCATTGACCATTGACCATTGACCATTGACCATTGACCATTGACCATTGAAAATTGAAAATTGAAAATTGAATAATGATCTTACCAATAGTAGCATACGGCTCCCCTGTTTTACGCAAAGTTTGTGCTGATATCGGTCCGGACTACCCGGCCCTTGATAAACTCATGGCAGACATGTGGGAAACCATGTATAACAGCAATGGTGTGGGACTGGCTGCGCCACAAATCAATAAGGACATCCGGCTGTTTGTTGTGGACAGTGAACAGATATTTGCCTACAAAGAAGAAGACGATGATTTTGATTACCCGGATGCGCCCGGTTATAAGGGTGTTTTCATCAATGCACATGTAGTGGAACTGGCAGGTGAGCCCTGGAGTTATAATGAAGGCTGTCTCAGCATCCCTAAAATACGTGAGGATGTAAACAGGGAAGAGTCGGTAACACTGGAATATGATGATGAACATTTCAATCATCATGTAAAAACTTTTAATGGGATTACTGCAAGGGTGATCCTGCATGAATACGACCACATAGAAGGAAAACTGTTCATCGATCATATCAAACCACTCAAACGCAAACTGCTGCAGGGTAAACTCAATGATATTTCCAGGGGAAAGGTAAAAGTGGATTACAGGATGCTGTTCCCTAAATAAAGGTTCCCTTCTTATAAAAGGTTCTGAACCTTTATAAAAAATCCCCTGTTTAGGGTATTTTTTAACCTGCAAAGGGTTAATAGTTTTGCAACATAACCTATTCTTAAAACTGCTTATGTTGAAAACTGTCACTTTCTTAGCTGCTATATTATTTTATCAATTTTCAGCTGCACAAATTGTTTCCCAAAGATCTGTGGTTGCATCCGCAGGCAGGGATACACTCATCGGCAAAACCATCTGGGCTTATACTGTGGGAGAAATTGCAGTGGATACTTACACTGCCGGCAATACCACTTTCACACAGGGCTTTCACCAGCCCGACGGCTTTTCATTCACCCCGTATTTACCGGGCATTACTGACCTGGCCATTTACCCCAATCCCGCCCGTGCAGGTGCAACACTGCGTTTTTATCTGAAGGTTGACAAGCCCCAGCCGCTTAACATCAGTATCTACGACGGAAACGGGAAACTGTACCAGAGCCTCAGCATCGAAAGTTATGCGGGCCAGACCTATCACAGTCTTAACCCGCAGGTAATGGCAGCAGGCGTTTACCAGTTACGCCTGACTGTGGGATCTGAAAAATACTATGGCCGTTTTGTGATCATCAATTAATATTCACCATACACAACCATCATTTATCATTTTAATTTTTTCAAAATGAAGAGAAGTATTGTACTGCTTATTGGAATAATCTTATCCATGACAGTCTCGGCACAGGGACTTACCGGTATCAGTTACCAGGCAGTGGCCCGTAACTTGAATGGCACAACGCTGTCGAATAAAAATATCGGCGTGAGGTTTACCATCACAGTGGGTAACACGCTGGCCGTTTTATACCAGGAAACCCATAACACAACTACAAATGCCTACGGACTTTTTAACCTGGTCATCGGTAAAGGCACCGCTGTCAACGGAACCTTTGCAAACATTCCGTGGTCAAGCGGCAACCAGTGGTTACAGGTAGAGATACTGGCAGATGGCGGAAGCACCTATACCACGCTTGGAAAAAGTGCCTTGTATGCCAGCCCCTATGCATTGTATGCGGCAGGCGCAAATCCGATGGGACCGGCCGGTGGTGATCTCACGGGCAATTACCCCAATCCATCACTCGCTGCATCCGGCGTTGTGGCAGGAGTGTACGGAAGTGCAGCCACTTATCCCGCTGTAACAGTAGATGCAAAAGGACGGATAACTTCTGTATCGCAGTTCCCGGTTCCCACAACACTGCCCCCGTCAGGTCCGGCAGGTGGTGACCTTACTGGTACTTATCCCAATCCTGCTATTAGTATTCCACTGGCAAAAACAGCCGCACAAACAGCAAATCCTTTAATCAGTCTTACCAATAGTGCCGCAACAGGTACTGCCGGTGCTATACAGGCCAGCAGCGCCAGCACTGATGCAAATGCCACCGCCGTACAGGGCACCATTTCTTCGGCATCACCCGGTGGTTTTTCATCCGCTGTCAGAGGTACCAATAACGGTACAGGAGGTTTGGGCATTGGTGTATACGGCAGCCAGGCAGGAAGCGGATGGGGTGTATATGGCATTACGCCTTCAGGTATTGGTGTGAACGGATCGGGAGGTACTGGTATTGGTGTATATGGTTCGGCCAGCACAGGCACAGGTGTATTTGGTACCAGCACTTCAGGCAGCAGCGGTATTTTCGATATTACCAATAACGCTAACTCCAGCAATGCATTGATCGCAAGAACAACCGGAACCGGTTTTGCTGCAGCCTTTTCAAGTACCAACGCCACACCAAGGGCTTTAAGAACCACGGGTGGTATTCAGTTTACTGGTATTGGAGAAACAGCAGGCAGGGTTTTAACAACAGATGCTGCCGGCAACGCCACCTGGCAACCGGTAAGTGCTGCAGCTGGTACAGTATCGGGCAGCGGCACTTTAAACTTTATTCCGAAATGGACGCCCAGTGGCAGCCAGATCGGCGACTCGCAATTATTTGATGACGGTACAAATGTGGGTATAAGCACGAACACGCCTTCGTATAAACTGGATGTACTGCATGGCGGATCAACCGGTATCCGCAGCCGTTCCAGCGGCTCCTTCTCGGTAGTGGATATTGACGCTGCCAGCGGTGACGCTGCGCTGCGTTTTCAAAAATCAGGAACTGGTATGTGGAATACCCGTAACAGGCCTGCCGATGATTACTATGAATGGTTTGAACTCGGTGGCGGCGGCAGCCGCATGGTGATACAAAGAGGAACAGGTAACCTGGGCATTGGAGAAACAGCAAACCCTTCTTATAAACTGGATGTATTACATGGCGGTTCTACAGGTATCCGCAGCCGTTCCAGCAGTTCTTTTTCTGTGGTGGATATTGACGCTGCCAGCGGTGACGCTGCACTGCGCTTTGCCAAAGCAGGCGTTAACCAGTGGAATATCCGTAACAGGCCCGCAGATGATTATCTGGAGATTTTTGAACTCGGTGGTGGCGGCAGCCGCATGGTGATACAGGATGGCACAGGTAATGTGGGTATTGGAGAAACCACTTCTCCCACTTACAGGCTGGATGTATTACATGGCGGTTCTACAGGTATCCGCAGCCGTTCCAGCGGTTCTTTTTCTGTGGTGGATATTGACGCTGCCAGCGGCGATGCCGCCCTGCGCTTTGCCAAAGCAGGCGTTAACCAGTGGAATATCCGCAACAGGCCCGCAGATGATTATCTCGAAATTTTTGAACTCGGTGGCGGTGGCAGCCGCATGGTAATACAGGACGGCACAGGTAATGTGGGCATTGGTGAAACCACTTCTCCTACTTACCGGCTGGATGTACTGCACGGTGGTGCAACGGGTATCCGCAGCCGTTCCAGCAGTGCTTTTTCTTTGATTGATATTGATGCGGCCAACGGTGATGCTGCACTGCGTTTTGCCAAAGCTGGCGTTAACCAGTGGAATATCCGCAACAGGCCCGCAGATGATTATCTTGAAATTTTTGAACTCGGTGGTGGTGGCAGCCGTATGGTAATCCAGGACGGCACAGGCAATGTGGGCATTGGTGAAACCACTTCTCCCACTTACAGGCTGGATGTGCTGCACGGTGGTGCAACAGGTATCCGCAGCCGTTCCAGCAGTACTTTTTCATTGGTGGATATTGATGCGGCCAATGGTGATGCTGCTTTGCGCTTCGCCAGGGCAGGCGTTAACCAGTGGAATATTCGTAACAACCCCGGAACAGATGACCTGCAGATCTTTGAACTCGGCGGCGGCGGGGAACGCATGCGCATAGAGAACGGCACCGGTAATGTAGTGATCAACGGTAATCTTTCAAAAGGTGGTGGTTCCTTTAAGATTGATCACCCGCTGGACCCGGAGAACAAATACCTGTACCACAGTTTTGTTGAAAGCCCCGATATGATGAATATCTACAACGGCAACATCACTACAGATGCCGGCGGCAAAGCTACTGTTGCACTGCCTGGTTATTTCAATGCGCTGAACAAGGAATTCCGTTACCAGCTTACTGTGATCGGTTCTTTTGCACAGGCCATCATCAGCAGGGAAGTGAATAACAATACGTTTGAAATTGCCACCAGCCAGCCCAACGTAAAAGTAAGCTGGCAGGTAACAGGTATTCGCCAGGATGCCTATGCCAACAAAAACCGCATCCCCAATGAAGTGGAAAAAGAATCTTATAATAAAGGCAAATACCTGCACCCGCAGGCATTTGGCCAGCCTTCTGCAAAAGGCATTAATTACATGGATGCAGCCGGGCAGCCTTCTTCTCTTGAAGAAACAAAACAAGCTGCGGCTAAAGCTGCACCCGCCACCACAGGCGGCAGTCTTGACCAGGCTCCCATTGCGGCCCCCTCTCAAAAAGCGGCCGATAACAGTGGCAGTGTTGCAAATCTTCCAGTACAAAAAACCGCCGTCAAACAATTAACAAACGATGGCAGCGTGGCACCACAGGAAAAGGAAAAACAGCCTTCTAAAAAAGAAGCAGCAAAACCAGGCAGCAAACAAAGCACTGAGTAAAACAGCTTCGTTCTTTTATCAATAACTTGCAGGCATGAAATTTTTCATGCCTGTTTTGTTTTTACTGGTCCTGCCTGCGGCCGCATACCCGCAGCAAAAATCCGACAGTATTTTTACTTCAGGCAAAAATGTGGTTACACTGAGTGAACTGGTGCTGAACAACAAACTGAATATCCCTGCCTTTATCAGTCATGTAAAAAATGACAGCAGTTTTTACAAAGCCTTCCGTAACCTGCACATTTTGCAGTTCAGCGCCATCAATGACATCCGTATGAATAACAGTGATGGCGAAATAAAAGCTTCTTTACACAGTAAAACCAAACAGCTGCGCAGCAGCAATTGCCGCAGTATGGAAGTACTGGCAGAAACGGTTACCGGTAATTTTTATGAAGCGGATCGCAGCTACCACTATTATACAGCACAGATGTATGCTTCGCTTTTCTTCACCAAAGATTCGGTTTGCGGGGAAGACAATATTGTAACAGGCAGGGAGTTCAGCACTGCGGGCAAAACCGGTATGGAGAAGCACAAGGAACAGCTGAAAAAACTTTTTTTTAATCCCGGTAAAAAAATAACCGGCATTCCGTTTTTAAGCAGCAAGACAGCCATCTTTGATGATGACATGGCGGATAAATACGACATGAGCATTGATATGGATATCTTCAACGGAAAAAACTGTTTTATTTTTAAACAGACCGTAAAACCGGAAAACAAAAGCGATGTGGTGATTGATGCCATGACCACCTGGTTTGATGATAAAAATTTTGAAGTGATGGGCCGCAACTACAGTTTGAGCTATGATGCCGGGGTATATGATTTTAAAGTGCAGATGGAAGTGGTGCTGGATAAATTTGGCGAATACCTGGTACCCACCCTGCTGCGTTATACTGGCAACTGGAAAGCGATTTTCAAACCAAGGGAAAGAGGTGTTTTCACCGCCACCCTTTTTGATTTTAAAAACTGATTGTGGATTTATTAACGTTTAAGGATTTACATTTATCATATGAACAGAACAATAAAAACGATCTGCACCTTTTTACTGCTGGGCATTGCCTGCAGCAGCATGGCACAAAAAAATGGCCGCAATTTCAGGGCCATTGATGATTATGCTAAAAAACTGGGCCGGCTCGACAGTATGAATATGGGCACCATTGCCACCCTGCTTACCAAAAATTACGAGGATAAAACAGATAAGGCCCGCGCTATTTTTACATGGATCGCCACCAATATCAGTTATGATGTTAAAAATGCAAGGAGCGGCAATACCGAAAAAAACACGACCGACCTGGTGCTGCTTAACCGAAAAGCACTGGGGGCCGGCTATGCGGTTTTGTTCCAGGACATGTGCAGTGTGGCAGGCATCCGCTGTCTTACTGTTGACGGCTTTATCAAATTCAGCAGTGAGCAGATCGGTGATACAAAAACCGAGATCAACCATACCTGGAACGTGGTGCAGCTGGGACAAAGCCCCGAAGCATGGTATTATGTGGATGCCTGCAAAGGCAGCGGTTATCCCGATGCTGAATTCAAAAATTTCACCCCCGCATTTAATGATGAATATTTTTTTGCCAACCTCACCATCTTTAACTGGGAACACTGCCCCGATAATCCGGCCTGGTATTTAGGGCCACGGCCCAAAGGCAAAAAAGATTTTTTTGACCTGCCGGTTATCAAACCGCTGGCCTATGAAATGGGACTGAAACGTTTTACACCCGCAGAGGGAAAAGTAAAAGCAAAGGCGGGCAAACCTTTTTATTTCAGCTTTACTGTAAAGGCCGACCTGGATATGAATATAACCAAGGTGGCGCTGGCCATTGGTGATGACAGGAAACGCAAGATAAAGCCCATGGAATACTCCCTCAACGGCAACAATATTTCTTTCAGTTATAAACCTGCCGATGAAGACAGTTACCCGGTTACTGTTTTGATCAATGACCGGGAACTGATGAGCTTTCAGATGGAAGTGACTGAATAAAAAAAGCGGCTGCAAATGCAGCCGCTTTTTTTAAAGGTTTCAAACCCCCGGAGGGTTGGAAACCTTTTTTATGCCCTTTGTTTAACCGGGGCCTTCCTTTTTGATTTTTTCAATGCCGCTTCAATTTCCTTGCTCAGGTTTTCGTAAGATGCCTTGCCCTTTACCAGCTCATCATTGATAAAAAATGCAGGCACATCTTTTACACCTTTTTCCACGCCTTCTTCAAAATCATTGCGCACTTCCCAGCCATATACCGATTCAATCAGCTGGTCGAGAAAATGTTTGTTGTTTACACCTGCTTCCTTTGAATACAATTTCAAACTGGTGGTACCCAGGTTGCGCCTGTTCTCGAATAAAAGGTTATGCATTTCCCAGAACTTGCCGCTTTGGGCAGCAGCCAGTGAAGCTTCGGCCGCCTTCATGGAGCGCTGGTGAATTTTGGTTTGCGGAAAATGACGGAAGTTGAACTTTACTTTACCATCATATTCATCCAGTATTTTCTTCACCACTTCATTTGCTTTGGCACAATCCTCATTTTCGTACTCGCCAAACTCTGTTATTGTAATTTCTGCCTTGGGATTCCCCACAAATATTTCCCTGCTGGGAATTATTTCGGCAACATCTTTAATCTTTGCCATAATAGTTACTGTCGTTTATTGTTATTTTTTAATCGTTGTCTTCTTTACCTCCGGTATGTCATTCCTGAAAACCACTACCCCGTCAAACACATCCACCAGCACAGGTTTGGTTTTGTCCACATCGCCAGCCAGGATTTTTTTGCTCAATTGGTTCACTATCTCTTTCTGAATCAATCTTTTAAGTGGGCGGGCGCCAAATTGGGGGTCATACCCATTTTCTGCAAGATAATCCAAAGCATAATCACTGAATTGTAAATTTATGCCAGATTGTGCAACCATTTGCTTTAAGTTATTCAGCTGTATCTGGATAATTCCCCGTATCTCCTTCTTCATCAGGGGCTCAAACATTATAACCTCGTCTATACGATTCAAAAATTCGGGTCGAATCGTCTGCCTTAATAACACCATTACCTCGGCTTTTGTTTTCTCCACCACTGCTTCCTTGTTCTTTTCGGTAACCCCTTCAAAATTGGCCTGGATCACATCGCTGCCCATATTGCTGGTCATGATGATGATGGTATTTTTAAAATTCACCACTCTCCCCTTGTTATCAGTAAGACGGCCATCATCCAATACCTGCAACAATACATTAAATACGTCGGGATGTGCTTTTTCGATCTCATCCAGCAGCACCACGCTGTAAGGCTTGCGGCGTACGGCTTCGGTCAGCTGCCCGCCTTCATCATACCCCACATAACCGGGAGGTGCTCCCACCAGGCGGCTAACGGTATGCTTTTCCTGGTATTCACTCATATCGATACGGGTCATCATGGTATCATCGTCGAACAGGTAATCGGCCAGGGCCTTTGCCAGTTCAGTTTTACCCACACCGGTGGTACCAAGGAATATAAATGAACCAATTGGTTTTTTCGGGTCCTGCAAACCGGCCCTGCTGCGGCGGATGGCATCACTCACGGCTTCGATGGCTTCTTCCTGGCCCACCACCCTCTTATGCAGTTCTGTTTCCAGTTGCAGCAGTTTTTCTTTTTCGGTCTGCATCATTTTTGTAACAGGTATGCCGGTGGCTTTGGCAATATTTTCTGCAATGTCTTCTGCATCCACTTCTTCTTTCAGCAGACGCTTTTCAGACGATGCGGCCAGCTGACCGCTTAACTGTGTGATCAGTGTTTCCTGTTCCTTTATTTTACCATAGCGTATTTCGGCCACTTTGCCGTATAGTCCTTCACGCTCTGCTTTCTCTGCGTCCAGTTTTAATTGCTCAATGGTGGCTTTTGCATTCTGTACTTTTTCCACCACTTCTTTTTCCTGCTGCCACTTGGCTTTATAGGTATCACGTTCAACCGCCAGGTTGGCTATTTCTGTATTCAGTTCTTTCAGTTTTACCTCGTCATTCTCCCGCTTGATGGCTTCCCTTTCAATTTCGAGCTGGCGTATCTGGCGTTCCAGTTTATCCAGTTCTTCGGGCATGCTGTTCATTTCAAGCCGCAGTTTGGCTGCACTTTCATCAATAAGGTCGATGGCCTTATCAGGCAAAAAACGGTCGGTAATATAACGGTGTGATAATTCCACCGCCGCAATGATGGCTTCGTCTTTTATACGCACATGATGATAGGTTTCATACCTGTCTTTCAGTCCGCGTAAAATCGATACCGCATCTTCCACGGTAGGTTCGTCGATCATCACTTTCTGGAAACGGCGTTCGAGTGCCTTATCTTTTTCAAAGAATTTTTGATACTCATTCAGCGTGGTGGCGCCAATGGCCCTTAACTCTCCCCTTGCCAGTGCAGGTTTTAAGATATTGGCCGCATCCATCGCACCATCGCCACCACCGGCGCCTACCAGGGTATGAATTTCGTCGATAAACAAAATAATATTACCATCACTGGATGTTACTTCCTTTACCACGCTTTTTAAACGTTCTTCAAATTCACCTTTATATTTTGCACCGGCAATAAGTTGCCCCATATCGAGTGCATAAATGATTTTTGATTTCAGGTTTTCCGGCACATCACCATTTACTATCCGCATGGCCAGTCCCTCGGCAATGGCGGTTTTACCCACGCCGGGTTCACCCACCAGTATGGGATTGTTCTTGCTTCTTCTTGATAAAATATGGAGTGTGCGGCGGATCTCTTCGTCCCTGCCAATAACTGGATCGAGTTTGCCGGTACGTGCCATCTCGATCAGGTTCTTTGCATATTTGTTCAATGCATTGAACTGTGTTTCGGATGTTTGTGATGAAACGGTAGAGCCTTTCTTGAGTTCCTTCGTGGCTGCAATCAAACCTTTTTCGGTAAGACCGGCGTCTTTTAAAATTTTGGCGGTGTTATCACTGCCCTGCACCAATGCAATGAGCAGGTGCTCAGGCGCCACAAATTCATCATTGAATGTTTTGAGCACCGCAGTACTGCGCAGCAGCACATTATTAAGGTCGCGGCTTACGGTTTGTGCCGGTTCGCCTGCCGTGACCTTTGCAATTTTGGAGATACTTTCTGCCAGCTTCGTTTCAACAAAACTGGTGTTGACATTATTCTTCTTTAATAAAAATTCAACGGGTGAATTTTCATCATCCATCAGTGCCTGCAGCAAATGCTCGGTTTCAATATTGGCATTGCCATGATTGAATGCCTGCTGCTGGGCCTGCTGTAAAATTTCCTGTGATTTTATGGTTAAGTTTTGTAAACTCATATTTGTATTTTAAACTTACCCGTCAAATAGCAATCCAAGCCAAAATTTCAAGCTAATATGTCATATAAATCCCGTTTCCGCTGCCGCAAATGCAGTCTGCTCCTTGCTTTTATGCTGATTTTACAGTACGGTTTTTCACAATATAATTTCAGTAAAGTGGATGACTGGCTGGCAGACAATGTAAAAGACCTGGGAGGCCGGGCCGTTCTGGTGATTTATAAGGATGGGAAAATGGTTTATCAAAAGGCAGAAAATCAACTATCAGCCCGCCAGGAAAGGATTGGCAAATTCATTGCCCGCCGCCAGGGAAAGGATGCGGGTGAAATGCTGCAGGACTTTAATACTGGCAGTAAAGAACGCATTGCCAGCTGCAGCAAATGGCTGAGTGCGGCGCTGGTAATGACATTTGTGGATGAAGGGAAACTGGCGCTGGATGATTCTGTTGGAAAATTTCTGCCGGTGATGAGCCTGCATGGCAAAGGCGGTATCCGTATCTGGCAATGTCTTTCGCATCTTACCGGTATTAAACCGGGTTCACTCAAAGAAAGCCTGCAGGAATTTAAGAAGCTAAAAACTATGGACGAAGCGATTGAACAAATTGCATCGCAACCCATGGAAGGCGTGCCGGGCAAAACATTTCATTACAGCAATATTGGTTTGCAGCTCGCCGGCGCCGTGATAGAAAAAATAAGCGCCAAAAGTTTTGAAACATTATTTGCAGAACGCATTGCAGTACCCTGCAATATGGTGAACAGTGATTTTGGCAAAGGCCCTGTAGCATTACCTGCTGGCGGCGCATGGAGCACCGCCAGTGATTACAGTAATTTTTTGCAGATGATTTTAAGTGACGGGGTATTCAACAGTAAACAGGTATTAAGCAAATCTGCCGTAACAGAAATGCAACGGAACAGGGTCAGCACCGAAACCACCATTGCGGGTTCTCCTGCCGAAGCGGGCAACTGGGGTTATGGATTTGGAGAATGGGTGATGGATGATGCAGGGAGTGGTGAGCGCTCTGCAGCCGTGACCAGCCCGGGATTATTTGGCAGCTTTCCCTGGGCAGACAGCCGTAATAAAAGCACCGGTTTTCTCATGACCTTTAACCTGAGGAACAAAGGCCGTAATGAAAAATATAAAGAATTGAAAAAACTGGTGGATGAAGCTTTACAGGTGAAATAAAGGATATATTTCAGTAGTTTTGCGCCTTAAAATTAACAGGCAGACCAATTCACAATATCCTGCCCTTTGCTGAAAACACATGAAATACACTTTCACCGCACTGCTGATTTTATCAACTGCTGCTGCATCTGCACAAAAGAAAAAACCTTTATTTACCGGCATGTACCTGCAATGGGGTTACAATACCGAAACCTATACCAAAAGCAATATCCACTTCCGGATGAGCAATGGCAATAACTTTACCCTGCACCATGCCGTGGCGCATGATAAAGGCGATTTTGACGCGATCTATAAAAAACCCGGAGATATTTCCATTCCCCAATACAATTACCGGATCGGGTTTTACCTCAATAACAGGAAGAGCCGTGCACTCGAACTCAATTTCGATCATACCAAATACGTGGTTACCGACGGACAAACCGTTCGTGTTACCGGTACCATCGACGGGCAGACCGTTAATGGCGACAGTGTGCTGAATCCGGAAAGTTTTTTGCATTTTGAACACACGGATGGCGCCAACTGGCTGCATGTAAATTATGTAAGCCAGCATGTACTGGCCAATAACCATGAAGGTAACAGGCCATTGGTAACAGGTATATGGAAAGCAGGTGCCGGCATCAATATCCCCCGCACTGATTTTACCTGGCGTGGTGACCGGCTTAACAATGATTTTCATGTGGCCGGCTATAATATCAGTGTGGAAGCAGGCATACGCTTGTATCTCCTCCGCAGCCTGTTTTTTGAGCTCACCGGCAAAACAGGTTATGTAAAATACGTGAATGCGCTTGCCAACAGCAATGCCCTCAAAGGCAACAGGGTTACCCATAGTTTTGGATATCTCGAAAGCATTGCCACCCTTGGCTACGACCTGAAATTTTAACCGGTATTTTAGCAACACACCGCTGCACAAGCCGCTGCATGTTGTATTTTTATACAAATACTTCAACTTGTACGAACATAAAAAACAGCCGCTTGCTTCCGCAAAAGTTTACCGCAGGCGGTTATGGAAGAATTTTTTCTTTGCCTTTTTTGTCATGATGCTTTGCCTGGCACTGGGTGTGGCCGGTTACCAGCTTACCATACCTGAATTTGATTTTTACGACAGCCTGCTGAACGCATCGATGATACTAAGCGGTATGGGGCCGGTGATCGACAGCAGGATCGTGCTGAGCAAATCAGCCAAAGTATTTGCTTCCTGTTATGCATTGTTCAGCGGTGTTACTTTTATTACCACCATTGGTATTATCATTGCCCCGATCGCACACCGTTTTTTTCACAAGCTGCACCTGGATGATAAATGAACTCGGCTCAAAAAACATATTTTGTAAAGACCACTGCAGCGCAGCTGGGTTTTGATTTTTGTGGTATTGCAAAAGCACAACCGCTGGATGAAGATGCCCGGCGGCTCGAAGCATGGCTGGGCAAGGGTTATAATGGCAGCATGCAGTATATGGCCAATCATTTTGAACTGAGGGTGGATCCTTCCAAATTGGTTCCGGGTGCCCGGTCGGTAATAACATTATTGCTGAACTATTTCCCCGAAAAAAAACAGGACCAGGCTGCTCCCAAAATTGCGAAGTATGCTTATGGCAGGGATTACCACGGGGTGATCAGCGAAAAACTGCAAGCTCTATTAAAACAGATAAGGGAACAGGCAGGTGAAGTAAACGGAAGGGGGTTTGTTGACAGTGCGCCTGTACTGGAAAGAACCTGGGCGCAAAAAAGCGGGCTCGGCTGGGTGGGAAAAAACGGTAACCTCATCCACAAACAATCCGGATCTTTCTTCTTTATAGCCACACTCATCACCGACCTGGAACTGGAGTATGACGATCCGCTTGCAAAAGATTATTGCGGCAGCTGTACAAAATGTATCGACCACTGCCCTACCGGAGCCATATTGCCCGGTAAAGTGGTGGATGGCAGCAAATGCATTTCATACTACACCATTGAATTGAAAGATGCGCTGATTCCCGATGCGATGAAAGGCAAATTTGATGACTGGATGTTTGGCTGCGATGTTTGCCAGGATGTTTGTCCATGGAACCGTTTCAGCAAACCTTCGGCTGAAAAAGATTTTATGCCTGTTTCGCAAATAATTGAATTTACCCGCAGCGACTGGGAAGAACTGACTGAAGAAAAGTTTAAGATCATTTTTAAAAACTCCCCGCTGCAGCGAAGTAAGTTTGCAGGTATCAAAAGAAACCTGGCATTCATCAGCGCCTAATAAATACTACCGGTGCCTGTTTTTCCTCAACGGCATCCGCACATAAATATTTCCATTCAGCGAACGGAGTTTTCCATAATCTTTTTTAATGGCCGGGCTCAATGTATATCCTGTGCTGAATCCTGTTTCAAATGGCCATTTGCTGCGCTGCGCTGCCGTAAAACCAGCACCCGCATGTAGTGAAAACAATATCTTGCTATAGGTATCTTTATGAGAAATATATACTGCGCCGGCGCTGTTAAACACCAGTGCATTTGAATGCAGCAGTATGATTACTGACGGGCCAAATTCCGCATAAAAACCGGGTGCACGGGATGGCTTTAGCTGGATGAATGCCGGGATCTGCAGCAAATGAAACTGGTTACTGTAGGTTTTTATCGTTCCGGTATAGTAATAACTGTTTGCCGTGATACTGGCAGATGATCCAAAGTTCAGCCTTATGGCCGTATCAACCCTGTTGCCCGCTGCTGATGAAGATGAAAGATACTGGTACCGCAGCCCCGTATACAGGCTGAAATGTCTATCCAGTTTCTTTTTTGCAAACAGTCCTGCTCCCCATGAAAAGCCGGGTTGATAGTTGAATGGACCGGAAGCCGTCCTGTTTTGCAATGCCGGGTTGGGAATACTTGCAGGACTGCTGTTGACCAATGCATCCCGTGCAGAACTGCCGGTAAAATAACTGACCCCTGCGCCGGCTTCAAAACCCAACATCCATTTTTTGGATGGAGTATTTTTTTTCTTCAGCTTATTGGAATCTGTAATGGCGGGATCATCGGTAACAAGGTCGCTTGCGTCGGCCACAACTTGCTCTTGATGTTCATCGTCTTTGATAACATTGGTTGCTGAATTTTCTGCCGCAATTATTTCAGTCGAATCTGAAACTGCGCCCGGAGCCGTTACTTTTACGTTGACCTTTCCCGCAGTTTTAAACTGGTTGCTGTTGGCGGGCTCTAACTCAGCAGTTTTTTCACCCGCTGTTTTTTGGTCCTGTGCATACACATCTTCGCTTGCATGGGCATTTTTCACCCGCAGCTTTGTAACGGAATTTTGAAGACTTTTGCTAAACACTGCAGCAGAAGTATTTTTCACATTATCTTCTTGTGACCGCTGCGGAAGCTGGGCAACCGTATCTGCAGCGAGCAGCTTATCCGGCGCAACCATATTGTTTCTATTGGCGGTTTCTGTTGCCTGTTTCGCTTTGCCTGTTCCCTTCAATTGTTTTTCCCGGTACAAACCATTCCAGACAAATAATGATCCTGCAAGCAGGGCTGCCAGCAATAGGAAGAACAGGAACCTGCGGGGCTTTTTTTCGGGTGGCAAAGAAGCTTCCACCTGCTCCCAAACAGCATCCGATGGAGATAACCGGAGTGATCCCATGCTGGCCTGTACACTTTTTTCAAATTCACTGTTTTGCATATGCCTGCTGTTTTGAATGATCAGAATAATTTTTTTTGATCCAGGTTATCATCAATGCCCTGGCCCTCGCATACTGTGAACGGGAAGTACCGTCGCTGATACCGAGTAAAGCGCCGATCTCAACATGCGAATACCCTTCCACCGCATGCAGGTTAAAAATGGTTTGATACCCCGAAGGCAGTTGCTGCACCAGGGAAGTGAGTTCCTTTGTACTGAGGGTCATTTCAGGATTTTCATCTGTAACAGGATGCATTTCCAGCTTGTCAAATGCAAGATCATGCTGGTAACGGGCATTGCGTTTTAGATAATTGAGGGCCGTGGTAACCATGATGCGCCTGATCCATGCGCCCAGTTCCCCTTCACCCCGGTACTGATGCAGGTTTTTGAAAACCCGTACAAAACCTTCCTGCAATACATCTTCAGCGTCTGAAACCGACTTGGTATAGCGAAAGCACACACCCAGCATCGTATCAGCATACTGCTCATACAGCCGCTTTTGGGCAGCCCTGTTGTTCTGCAAACATTCTTTTACCAGTCTTGCGTCCAGCTCCATGTATTAATATTCGGAAATCTGACAAATAGTTTTATACCGCCGTTGCATGGTGTTGAAAAAATAAATTACTTTGAAGCATGATTCATGCTGTCGATAAACTGCATACTGCCGCTCATAAAAACGAACGCATTATCCTCGGGCTGATGAGCGGCACTTCGCTCGACGGGCTGGATATGGCGCTTTGCAGTATCAGCGGCTGCGGACTGCAAACAAAAGTAAAACTCCTGCATTTTGAAACCGTGCCGTTCGAACAGGATTTTAAGCAGGAAATCAAAAATATTTTCAGCAAAAAGCAGGTTGATTTTGAAAAGCTCACCCTCCTGCATCCCTGGGTGGCGCTGCAGCATGCGGCCAACATCAATGCCACATTGAATAAATGGCAGATTGACAAGTCTGACGTTGATCTGATTGCAAGCCACGGACAAACGGTGTACCATGCCCCGCAATCATTGCACGGCCAGGAAAAATTTGGCAATGCCACTTTACAAATTGGTGATGGCGATCACCTGGCCGTTGCAACGGGTATTACCGTGATCAGTGATTTCAGGCAAAAAAATATTGCCGCCGGTGGCGAGGGCGCCCCGCTGGCGGTGTATGGCGATTACCTGGTATTTGGAAAGGAAGCTGAGGACAGGATACTGCTGAACATTGGCGGCATTTCCAATTTCACTTTTTTACCCGGCAGCATGAACAGTAAAGAAATCTTCAGCACTGATACCGGCCCGGGCAATACCCTGATGGATGCATTTGTGCAGCAACATTTCCCCGGCAGGTATTTTGACGAAGATGCCACCCTTGCAAAACAGGGCACCGTAAACGAGGACCTGCTTGCAGCACTAAAGAAAAATAGTTTCTTTACAGCGCCCTTTCCGAAAACAACCGGACCTGAATTATTCAACCTGCGTTTACTGGACGATGCGATGCTGCAATCGCGAACAACCACCATCAGTAACAATGACATACTTGCCACGCTCAATCAATTTACAGCAGACAGCATTGCTGATGCGGTGAGATCAACTCTTGGGAAAGAAAAAAGCGCCACCGTATTTTTAAGTGGTGGCGGCACACACAATCCTTTACTGGTTGCGCATTTAAAAAGGGCACTGCCACAGTGCAGCTTTGAAAACACCGCAAGCCTCGGCATCCATCCCGATGCAAAGGAAGCCGTGCTTTTTGCGATACTGGCCAATGAATGCATCAGCGGGGATGGCAGTTATTTTGCAAAAGGAGTAAAAGGCATGCCTGCAATCAGTATGGGCAAGATCAGCTTCCCGCAATAAAATCAACGGGCTTCTTCATAACGTTTAAACCGGTTGAGGGCCGAATCGAGGAACACCCCTTTTGTGCGCTCCAGCAGCAAACCCCGGAAGCGTTCCCAGGGATACCATTTCAAATGTTCTGTTTCATTCCAGATCACCTGCGTATGTGTGCTGTCGCCATTAATGGGCACGGTATATAACTGCTGCTCCGTGGCAGTACCGTTCCAGGCTGTTATTGTGAAAGACAAACTGTTGCTGTCTGTCTTAATCATGGAGAGCAGCAAATCCTTTTTATCATTGCTGAAAATAAAATCATTTCCTGTTTTCCGGATGGAAGCGCCTGCATTTTCCATGAAATACGGGTACCAGTGCATCCAGTTTTCCGAAAGCTGTATATCATTGCGTACCTGTACCAGTGGTTTGTTCACCACCAGCGCTTTTACAGAACGCACCGTGGAAGGAAAGAGTAAGCCGATCAGTGTGAACAGTATAAAAAAAGCAATAAAGCTGATCAGCAGCAGTTTGATGTATTTCATGATCTTATTCCCATTTAAAAACTTTTATCGCCACCCAGTAAACCACCACCATCCAAACCGCCAGTATGCCCAGCTCTTTACCACAATCCCACAGGTGCTGGCCGGTGAATGATATTTTGCGCATCGCATCATTGAACTGTGTTAACGGAAGCCCGTAGCGGCAAATGGTTTGCAGCCAGGATGGAAAAACATCAATGGGGAAGAAAGTGCCTGCCAGCAGCATTTGCGGAAAGGCAAACAGGTTAATGAATAATGGTATGGAGGTATCCGATTTTACAATACTGCTGAATATCAGTCCAACGCCAAGCAATAAAAGCAGCATGTAAATGGAGAGCAGGGTCATTTCCAAAAAAGTAAAGAACCCGTGCACCAGGGTGAAATGCAAAAAGAAATATCCCAGCGCAACCAGCATCACCACGTTAATCAGCTGGAATGCAAGCCGGCTGATGCCGATGCCCAGCAGGATATTCATACGGCTTACCGGCGTGGCATAAAAGCGTTTTAAGATCAGCTGCTGCCTGAACTGGAAAAAAGTAAATGAAATACCAAAAAGCGTGGAGAACAAAATAGAAAAACCCAGCATCCCCGGCAGCACAAAATCAATACTGCGGTAAGGACGTATGGAATAAACATAGGGCTTTGATGCCGGCAGGGGATCTTGTGTGGTATGCCTGATGGTGATCCCGTTCTTCATATTGGAGAATAACTGCTGCAGCGCCGTGATCGCATTGCCGCTGGCATTGGTAAGCGTGTCAAAAATCATATAGTCATCCTTACCATCCGGGCCGGTTACTTTTTTTACCGCGATAACAGCCGCGATTTTACTTTTTTCAAGCGCTGCCCTTCTTGCCGCCGTATCTGTTTTTCCTTCCTTGTTTTTAAAATCAACCACCGTGAGCAGGGGATTCGACCGGATACTGTCGTACAGCTCATTTTGGGTATCCGTATAATCAGAAAAAGCGATCTTGTAATTCACCCCGCCGCCATCGCCAAAGGATCCAAAAATAAAAATGAATATTACCGGAAAAAGAAAACTGAACACCAGTGCACTGGGGTTGCTGAAAATAGACTGGAAGCTGGCTTTTACAATCGCTGCAAAAGCTTTGAACTGGCTGTATTGCTGCATCTGTTTATTTTAGGAACAGCAGCAAAACTATCTTTTAATAAGCAGTTTAAAAAATTTCTGTTCGCCGAATAATAGCCTTTAAAAATCCTGCTGCAGGGCTTACCTTTAACCGGCAATTAACCAGCATGAACAAAGTATACTTACTCCTGGGCAGTAACCAGCAAACTCCTGAACGGCAACTGGGAATTGCAAGAGGGCAAATCGCAAAAAAACTGGGTGCCATCAGCCGGTCATCTTCCATTTATAAAACCGCCGCATGGGGCAATACCCGGCAACCCGATTTTTTAAACCAGGTGCTGGTTGTAAACACCGCGATGGATGCCACAAAAGCAATTGCTGCCATCCTTGCCATTGAAAAAAAAATGGGAAGGGTACGTACTAAAAAAAATGCCCCCCGCATCATTGATATCGATATCCTTTTTTTTAATAAAGACATTATTGAAACGGCAGACCTGCAGGTGCCGCACCCCCGGATACAGCTCCGTAAATTTGTGCTGGTACCGCTGAATGCCCTTTCACCCAACCTTAAACACCCGGTGCTGCAAAAAACTATCCACCAGTTATTAAGAATTTGCCCCGACCCGTTAACTGTGAATAAAATATAGCGGATACAAAATAGCTTTCCGTTTATTTTGCAACCCTGTTTGCTCAACAGGGGAAATGTATGAAGTATAATTTTGTTACGATCGAAGGGAATATAGGCGCCGGAAAAACCACCCTGGCTCATTTACTCAGCAAACATTTTAATGCCCGCCTGATACTGGAAGAATTTGCAGACAATCCCTTCCTCCCAAAATTTTACGAAAATCCCTCGCAATATGCTTTTCCGCTGGAACTTTTTTTTATGGCAGAGCGTTATAAACAGCTCAAAGATCTGCTGCAGACAAAAGACATGTTCCAGCATATCACCGTTTCTGATTACCTGTTCACCAAATGCCTGCTGTTTGCAAAAGTGAATTTGCCTGATGAAGAGTTCCGGCTTTACCAGAAACTGTTTGAGATCATTAACCCGCAGATCGTCCAGCCCGATATCCTCATTTACCTCCACAGCCCGGTAAACCGCCTGCAGGAGAACATCAAAAAACGCAACCGCGAATATGAACAGGGCATTCCCAATGATTATCTTTTTTCTTTACAGGAAACCTATACGCAGTATATCAAACAGCACAATGTAAAAACACTTTTTGTGGACACTTCCAATGCTGATTTCCTGGGTAACGACCTGCACCTCCAGGCCATTATAGATGCGCTGGATAAGGAGTACGATGACGGGCAGCATTATTTGAGTTTGCCGTAGAGAGAGCAGTGGGTGGTTTATTGGTTGATTGGTTAATCGGTGCTGGAGGCGTTTTTTTTGTTAAATAAAATTAAGTTCTTACGCTCTGTTCGTGTAATTCGTGTTCCCGGTTCGTTCCATCACAAAAAAAATCCGCAACTTCGCAGTCATGGGTTTTAATCTTAATAAAGAAGGGCTCTCTCCTTTAAAAGAAAAAGAATTCCGGCTGTACATCATTTGCCGTTTTATTTATATCATGGCATTGCGCATGGTGGGAACGGTGGTGGCTTACGAGCTGTTCCAGCTTACCAAAAGTTCCTTTGCCATCGGGCTGGTCGGACTGTCTGAATTCATTCCTGTTTTTTCACTGGCCTTATATGCAGGTCATGTGATTGACCGGAGTGAAAAGCGCACCATGCTTTTACGCGGTATGTTCTCGTATGCGTTTTGCGTGGTGTTGCTCATCATCTGCACGCTGCCTTCCACCCAGCAAAAAATAAACAAGCACTGGCTCGAATACTGTTTCTACGGCATTATTTTTCTTACCGGCATCATCCGTGCTTTTGCCGGCCCGGTATCGCATGCCATCATTGCACAACTGGTACCGCGTAATATTTTACAATACGCCGCCAATATCAGCAGCAGCACCTGGCTTATCGCATCTATCACCGGGCATGCCAGCGCCGGTTTTTTAATTGCCGGCATCGGGGTGAACAAAACTTTTTTCATCATACTCGGCTACCTGCTCATCGCCGCCTCCATTCTTTCGCAGATAAAACGAAAACCCATACTGGTCACTAAAAAAGAAGGTGACACCTGGGAGAGTGTAAAGGAAGGACTGCGTTTTGTATTTCATAACAAGATCATGCTGGGCGCCATTTCACTTGACCTGTTTGCCGTATTATTTGGAGGCGCTGTGGCACTGATCCCCGAGTTTACTTCCACCATTTTAAAAACAGGACCGATTGGTTTTGGATGGCTGACAGCCGCAACGGATATCGGATCCATATCGGTCATTATCCTCCTCACCATCTTTCCCATGAAACAGCACCAGGGACGCAATATGCTGCTGGCTGTTGCAGGGTTTGGTATCTGCATTATTGTATTTGGCATTTCCAGTACCTATGCCATTTCATTTATGGCTTTATTGTTCAGCGGTTTTTGTGATGGCATCAGCGTAATGGTAAGGGGTACTATTTTACAGCTTACCACACCTGATGAAATGCGGGGCCGCGTGAGTGCGGTGAACAGCATGTTCATTAACAGCAGCAATGAACTGGGGCAATTTGAAAGCGGTTTTGCCAGGCAGATTTTCGGGCTGGTGCCATCTGTGATATTCGGAGGCTGCATGACGCTGCTGGTGGTGATTGTTACCTGGTTTAAAGCGCCGGCACTGAGAAAAATGCATTATTGATCAGCAAGCGGTGACAACAGCTTTTACGGAAAGCTGTCACCGCTTTAACAAAAGGCTGGAAACCTTATTACCCATTCCCCACTCTTTCCATTTCATCCGCTGCACTGCCACCACTCCGCTTATTGGTTTTGTAAGCCTTGCCAAAACGGTAGGTAAAAGCAAGATTGATCACACGGCTGTCGCGCCGCAATTTGAAATATTCTGTTGCTTTCGCAAAACTCGTGAGCCCTTCCATGGCATTGGTATAAAAAATATCCCTTGCAGCCAGTTTCAGCGTTCCTTTCTTTTTAAGTACTGGTCTTGATATACCCAGCGATAATTGCCCGGTGGGATACAGCAGTTCCTGCAAATCATTTCTTGCCCTCGTGGTATAAAAACCGGATAATTCACCGCTGTATTTTTTGCCGACCGAAAACTGGTTGCTCATGTTAATATTGAGCTGGTTAATATCTGACCTGAAGTTCACATTGCCGTTATAACCTTTCAGCAGTTTGTGATTGTAAGTGGCCTGTGTGGTGAATGACCACCATTTTGCGGGAGACAGCTGTAAAGTAACAGCAAGACCAATGATATGTGCCCGGCCAACATTGCCTTCCGAATACATGAGTATTCCCGTGGCGGTATCGGTAAGAAACAGTTGTGAAAAATAATTTTTCACTGTGCTGAACGAAACCGTGGTGGTGAGCAGTTCCTTATACTGGTGACTCAATTCTGTGTTCACACTGTACTGTGGTAAAAAAAACGGGTTACCTGTCTGGTAAGTGTATTTATTGATGATAAAAACAAAAGGATTGAGTTTCTGGAATGCGGGGCGGTCGATACGCCTGCCGGCACTGAATGTAAAACTGTTCAGCGAATCGGCCTTGTACGTGATATTGCCGCTGGGAAAAAGCCCGTCGTAATTTCTTGAAAAAGCAGAATCTTTTTGCAGCGCATTACCCAGCTGATGTGCATCATAAGCCGTGAATTCGTACCGCAAGCCGGCCTGCAGGCTGAAACGTTTGAACCGGGTTTCATAACTGCTGTACAAGGCACTGATCCTTTCACTGTAAATAAAATGATTGCTTTTGCCGTAATCATACTGCCAGGCTGTACCATCATAGTTCTGGTACATCGCTGTATTGTCTGTGCGGATATGTGATGTTTTAAAACCGGCCAGCCATGTGCTGTTCTCTCCAGTGCGGTTTGAATAATCTGTTTTGGCAGAAAATATTTTAATGGTGGCCGGCACATCTCCCTGAGATGCCTGTTTATATCCCCCGGAAGACAGCAGCCTGTTATTAAAAAACTGTTTGCTCACAATATCATAACCCAGCCAGTCGGCATCCACAGTAATTTCCTGTTTTTTTGAAATGGCATGACGGAGATTGAGATTGAGTGTGCCGTTTTTAAAAGTATTGTCGCTGGTACTGGTGGTTTGCACTGCAGAATCAACTGCACCGGAATTATTGAGCCATGTGGCTGTTGCTTTGTTATCACCCTTGCGGTGAATGGAAGTACCGCCGAGCACCAGCCCCACCGTTGTCTTCGGACTCACATAATAATCTACACCTGTTTTAATGGTGGTGTTCAGTACTTTTCCTGCAAAAAAAGTGGGCTGGTCCAGCACTGCTGTCAGCTTTCCATTATCATCATAATATTTACGAAGGGCATAAATATCGGTGAGGTACTTACTGTAATTAAGACTGCCGGTAAAAAACAGGTTGAACTTTCCGCTGCGGTTATTCAATATAAGACTGTTATTATTTTTAGGATATACTCCCTGCGATAAACTTTCTGTAAAGGAGCCATTAAACCCTTTCACCTTTGTTTTCTTTGTGCGGATATTTATGATACCGGCATTGCCAGCCGCATCGTATTTGGCGGGCGGGTTGGTCATGAGTTCGATCTGCTCCACCTGTGACGAGCTCATGCTGCTGAGCAGGTTATTGAGTTCTGCCCCCGATAAAAATGTTTGTTTGTCATCGATCAGCACCAGCACCCCCGACTTGCCCTGCATCGCGATGCTCCCGTTACGGTCTACCGTAATACCGGGAGATTTCTCCAGTACTTCCAGCACCGTGGTGCCTGTATTGGTTACGGCTGCATCCACGTTCAAAATTGTTTTGCCCTCCTTATGCTGTACAAAAGGTTTTTTGCTGCTTACACTAACTCCCTGCAGTGTGATATCAGCGGGAAGCAATTGCACTTTATGAATGATTGCAGCCGCATCAACGCTGATACTGTCGGCCCGGTGTGTAATAAAACCTCCTGCGCTCACACGCAACTGGTACTGGCCTTTGGATAATTTTTGAAATGATGCCTTTCCGGCATTATCGGTTACCGCGAGTTTTACCAGCCGGTCCTGCTGTAAAAGTTCAATGGTGACTCCCGCAGCCGGTTGCTGGCGGTTACCATACACTTCGATTATGATACTTCCGTCCGAAGCAGGGGTTTCTTGTGCCTGTAATTGCAAAACGCACCAAAGCAGTGATAGTAAATAAATAGTTTTTTTCATGGCTTAATAACTAAGGTAGGCCTCCATGCTTATATCCAAAGCAATATTTTGTTAAACGGCGATATGGCTGTTTAAAACAGTTTTTCCGTAATCCACTGCTGTGATTAAGTTTTGAATCATAGTACCGGCAGTTTAAATAAATTTGATTTTCACCCGCAACTATGACGCACTATTTCATTATCCCCGGCCTGGGAAATTCCGGGCCACTGCACTGGCAAACATGGTTTGAAGAAAAATTGCCCAACTGTACACGCATAAACCAGGAAGAATGGGATGCGCCGGATTGTCAAAACTGGCTCAGCCAAATTAATGCCGCACTGGAAGGTTATAACCCGAAGAACATTGTGCTTATCGGCCATAGTTTGGGATGTGCCACCATTGCGCACTGGGCACGGCAAAGCGGTCAACAGGTAAAAGGCGCTTTACTGGTGGCGCCCAGCGATATTGAAGCACCGGTGTATACTTTTCCTGCAACCGGGTTTACGCCTGTGCCGCTGGAGAAAATACATTTCCCCACAATTGTTGTTGCCAGCAGCAATGATGAATGGGTTACTGTTGAAAGGGCTGCATTTTTTGCAGCATGCTGGGGCAGCAAACTCGTCAATATCGGCGAGGCGGGTCATATCAATGCCGCATCCGGATATTATGCATGGCAGCAGGGACTGGACCTGTTACAGGAGTTTGAAAAATAAAAAACCCGGCAACACAACAGTCGTACAAAAGCAGCCTGCTTTATCACCGGGCTATCACCCAACGCTTAAATGAGAGTATCCTTATTCAGGATCGGGCACGGTTTTATTTTCTTTATTGATGTAAAATACTTTGCCATCTTTCATCACACGGGCTTTTCCATTATCAAAGTTGTCGCAAAAATCATAAGCAGCCTTTACCACCCAGTTTCCTTTTGTATCGATATAACCCCAGTAACCTTTTGCGTTGGCCGCTGGTGCCAGTCCTTCGGTAAATCCCCTCGCATTGCTGAATTCGAAGGGCAGGGCCTGTTCTCCCTTTGTGTTGATAAACCCATACAGGTTATTTTTTGAAACCGGTGCCAGCCCGTTTCCAAAACTTCCGGCATCTTCATAAATGGCTTCGGTGATGCCTTTACCGGTGCTGTCGAAATACTGCCATTTAAGTCCTGTTCGCACGGCAACATATCCTTCCTTGAATGTAAGCCCTTCATCATACTGCAGTTTTATCATCACCTCGCCTTCTTTATTTACATAGCCGATTTTACCATCTTTTTTAACCTTTGATAGTCCGCATACACAATTGTCAACATAGTCATAATTCTTTTCCCATTTTTGTGAATAGCTGCTCAGTACCGGGGAAAAAAGCAGCAGTACCAATAACTTTTTCATATTTCAAGTATTTAGATAAACAATAAATCGTGCAGAAAAAGTACCACCGCACCACACCGTAAACCATGACTTTGAGAAGGAAAAAACATGATTTTGGTTTCAAAAAAAAACGCCCGCGGCCGGTGTAAAAAAAGGCGGGGACCGGACTCTGCAATCTTTTCCCCGTAAAATGGAATGACTGGAATCATTTTTTCCACCCTTTTAGATCATTGCCCCGGCTGGTATTACCAGCTAGTTTGTACAAAAAAACAGGCATTGCAGCTTAACAGTTATGACATGCTGAAGGAGAAAGAACTGTTTCAGCAACTGCAGCACCATTTTGCGGCGCAGTACAGGCAGGTATTTGATGACACCATGGCTGAAAAGACCGTTGTGGTGATTCCCAGCCTTACGCTCGACCCGGTCATTTTAAGTAAAGTGAAGGGTATTGTACATTACGAGGAACGGCTTTTATGCCTGCTGCTCCTGTTGCGCATGCCGCGGACGCATGTGATTTATGTTACCAGCACGGCCATCGACCCGGTGATCACCGATTATTACCTGCATCTTTTACCCGGTATCACGGGTGATCATGCCCGGCAGCGCCTGCACTTTTTTAACTGCTATGATGCGGCGCCGGTATCGCTTACCGAAAAGATACTGGCCAGGCCCCGTTTGATCAAACGCATCCGGGACGCCATCCCTCCCGGGCATGTGGCACACCTGGCCTGCTTTAATGTTACCGAACATGAGCGCAGCCTGGCCGTGGAGCTGGACATACCTGTTTATGGCTGCGATCCTGACCTGCTGTACTGGGGCACCAAGAGCGGCAGCCGGGAAATTTTCAGGCAATGCGGGGTACTGATGCCCGATGGTTATGAAAACCTCGGTAATGAAGCGGAAATCGCCAATGCACTGGCGGCCCTGCATACTGCACATCCCGGCATGAAAAAAGCCGTTGTGAAAATGAACGATGGCTTCAGTGGTGAGGGCAATGCCATCTTTCCATTCCAGAATATTTTTAGTGAACTTGATACCGCCACGCAGATAAAAACATTGCTGCCACAGCAACTTGAAATTGTGGCAGGCGATCTTACCTACGAGCAGTTTATACAGAAATTCAGCAGCATGGGTGGCATCGTGGAGGCCTTTGTGGAAGGTGAAGAAAAAGCTTCCCCGTCGGTGCAATGCCGTATCAATCCATTGGGGAAAGTGGATATTATCTCCACGCATGACCAGTTGCTCGGCGGACCCGAAGAACAGGTTTTCCTCGGAGGCACATTCCCTGCCGGTAAAGAATACAATGTGGCCATCGGTAAAGTGGGCAAAATGGTGGCGGAAGCATTAAAGGAAAAAGGTGTATTGGGAAGATTTGGGCTCGACCTGCTTTCAGTAAAGGAAAACGGCGCCTGGAAACATTATGCCATTGAAATCAACCTGCGCAAGGGCGGCACCACGCATCCTTATATCATGCTGCAGTTTTTAACCAGGGGAAATTACAACGCTGTTTCGGGACAGTATTTGCTGCCGGATGGCAATGAAAAGTTTTATTTTTTTACCGACAACCTGCAGCATGAGAGTTTTAAGGGCTTGCTGCCCACCGACCTGATCGATATCGCCATCTGCAACCAGCTCCATTACGACAGCACCCGTGAAGAAGGAGTTATGTTTCACATGATCGGGGCCTTATCGCAGTTTGGAAAACTGGGACTTATTTGCATCGGCTCCACGCCTGCCCGGGCAAAAGAACTCTATAAAAAAACATGGGATGTTTTATTGCAAACCTGTAATGGCGACGGGTAAAAAAAACTGTCATCAGTTACATTCCACCAGGCCGGTACCCGACCAGTGCCCGAATGAAGTGAGATCAAGTTTGGGCCTGTCCATATGATACCATATATCTAGCATATTCCAGAGCCGGATATCGTCAAATACAAAAAGACATTTCTTTTTAAATTTCACTGTGGCAAAAAATTCCAGGAATTTATATTCCTGCACGCCATCTTTAAGTGCATCCATAAAGATCATATCCGCATCTTCGAGCATGGCCCGGTGTTTTTCAAAACCTGTTGCGGTGGTGAGATCATCCGTAAATTGTTCCAGTTGCCGGTCAAAATCCCCCGGCTGCAGTATGGTGCTGCCGAACTGGTTCCAGGGTATTATATCAAAGGTTACGAGCTTGCCATCAGCAGGCAGAAACTTTTTCATGCACAGGGATGAATAGCCAAGATGTGTACCCAGCTCCACCACCAGCCGCGGCTGCACTGTTTGCACGATCGAAGCCAGCAGTTTGTAATGTTCGCCGGGAAAGATATCAATATAATTCACCTGCCCTTTTTCAATCCGGCTGGAAATATCCGCCAGGTCAATCCCTTTTGCGGCATTGCAAACAGTTAAACCCAGCTCCAGCAGTGCGTTTGTGGGTGCACCCTTTTGCCCGTAAGCTGAATATATCGCAGACGATCTTTTATCAAATGCGTCGCCCGGTATTTCCGGCATTGGATTGCTTTTACTTCCAAAGAGTTTTTTAAACATTATTGGTATTTTTGAATTTCTGCTGATTTAAGACCTGCAAGGGACAAGCAATGCTAATGCAAGGTTTTGTTTGGGTCAGTTACAAGATACAATTATGATTCAGGCTGATAAAATAAATATTTATACCGATGGGGCGGCCCGTGGTAACCCGGGACCCGGCGGTTATGGCGTAGTGCTCATTTACAATAACCACCGGAAAGAATTTTCCAAAGGTTACCGCCTTACCACCAATAACAGGATGGAACTGATGGCGGTGATTGAAGGATTGAAGGCTTTAAAAAAGAAAGACCTCCCGGTGCATATTTACAGCGACAGCCAGTACGTGGTTAAAGCCATCAATGAGGGATGGCTGAATAACTGGATCAAAACAAACTTCAAGGGTGGCAAAAAAAACAGTGATCTCTGGCAGGAATATTATAAAATATCGAGGCCTTTTAAAATCAGTTTTCATTGGGTAAAGGGGCATGCAGACAATCCGCTGAACAACCGCTGCGATGAGCTGGCCACTTCGGCGGCAGATGGCAATGAACTGCTGACCGACACCTGGTATGAAGCCAACGAATACCAGCAATAAAAAAGGCTGTCTTATCCAGACAGCCCTTACAGGAAAATATTTTTTACTTAAGCCATTGTTTTTTTAACGGCTGTTTGCTGCAGCAGGTAATAAACACCAAATAACACACAGCTGTATACCAGGTCGGCAATGATGCTGGTGCGGAAAAAAGGCAGCGCCTGCACATAACAATCAACAAAACCATTTAAGTTTTGAGTATAGGTATGATAAATGGGGTTGTCAATCAGGAAGAAAGACAGGTTGCTCAGCAGGAAGAAGATAACAGATGATCCCAGTGAATAACCTATTACACGGCCCACGGTAACTTTTTTCATGGTAAACGCAAGGATCGTGATCAGTGCAAAAATACCATAGCCCACCAGCTGACCCCAGCCCCAGAAACCCGGTGCAATATTGAATACCTCGAACATGATATCAGACAGGAGCATCGCAAAAATGGGTAATGCAAATGCAAAACGTTTGTCGGCAAATGTTGCCCCCGCAAAAATGGCCATACCCACCATTGGGCTGAAATTATGAGGATACATCACCACACGTGAAGCAGCCGCTGCCACCACCAGTAATACCGCGATGATAATAGAAGTTTTATTCTGTCTGTTCATTGTAAAAAAGCTTTCCGCAAAAATAGGTAAATATTGTTTTTTGAAAGCATTTTACAAAAGCATTTATCCTCATGCTGTTAATTACGTTTTACATAACTTTAATATATGGCTTCCCACAATAAAACCGGCACCCTCGGAGAAACAATGGCAGCCAGTTACCTGCAGCAACAGGGCTTTGAACTGCTGCACCAGAACTGGCGGAACGGGCATTGGGAAGTGGATATTATTGCATCAAGGGGAGGCGTACTGCATTTTATTGAAGTAAAAACCAGGCGTACCAAAAAATTCGGTCACCCCGAAGAAAGTGTGAGCCGGAAGAAACTGCTGAACCTCATCAATGCTTCTGAAGCCTATTTATACCAGCACCCGCTATGGCAGCGCATCCAGTTCGACATTTTGGCCATCACCATTTTAAAAACATCACCCACGGAATATTTTTTAATAGAAGACGTATACTTATAAGCAGGGGCACACTGCATCAATAGCCGGGAAGACATAAAGGCATTTTGTTTGAAAATAAAGTAAACCATACTTACGGACTTATGGACTTCCGGACTTCCGGACTAAATAAGAAAATCCCTTTCTAAAATATTCAATTTACAAGGCACAATATTCAAAAAGGGCGTTTGAATCCAGGTGCTTGTCTCTTGATACTTGATGCTGGATACTGGATACTGGATGCCAGACACCTGATGCTTCTTCATACTGTTGAATGGCCGGGATGACGTGAATGCATTTGCCATTCGGTGCTGAAACCGGAATATTTTCAGTGGATATCAATAATGCAAAATTCCTGTTCCAGAGCGCAGGAATTTTGGTACAGGAGTTTTATAAAACCGTTTCCGAATTTTGCATAGAAGGGAATTATATTTTCGGTGCGTTCCTGCAGACCGTTATGGGGGAACAGTACGGATTTTATTTTTTGCAGCTGCCGTTGCTGTGCTTCAAATTTTCGTTTTTCGGCCCGCAGCATTTTTTGCTGAAGCACTTCAATTTTTTTTATGGCTTTTGCCTGCAGGGCCGCTGTATGTGATGCCAGCGATTTGTCAACCGCCCCGGCCACCTGCTGCAGCCGTTCATACATTAGCTCCATGCTCTTCATTTCATTTACGAGATCAAGCTGCAGGCTGCTGTCACGCTTCACCAAAATATTCAGCAATTCATTTTCGGGCTTGAATAAATCGGCCGCCTTAAAACCCAGCTTGAGTGTAAGGGCTGCATATTTTTCTTCCAGCACCATAAATGAATTGCGCAACACCAGCACCGGGTAAGGCACTCCCGCCGCAGCAAAAACTTTTTTCAGTTCCAGCCAGTAGGCCAGTTCTCCTCCCCCGCCTATAAAAGCGATATTGGGTAATATGGTTTCCTGGAATACCGGTCGCAGGATCACATTGGGACTGAAACGTTCAGGATGCTGTTGCAGCTCAGCCCGGATACCCGCATGATCAAACTGCAATTCACTGTTATGGATGCTGAACCCGTTTGGGTTGGCAACGATACGTTCCCTCGCATTTTCTGTCAGGTAAAAAAGATTGATCTCCCTGCCACCAGCCTGCACTTTGTAGGCTGCAGGAAAACTGTTTACAGTTTCTTCAACGGCTTTATGGGAAAATCCTTCGCTGAGTTCTTTTTCCACTACCGGAATGAATGCCGCCTTTAATACCGCGTTATCGGGAAGCAAAACCACCAGCCCGTATTCTTTGAACAGCTCGTTTACCAGCAGGAAAGTAGCCTGCTCAATACTGCGCCCTTCGGTATAACATGCTTTCATCAGCGAAATGATGGCGCCGCCAAAGGGCTCCACCAGCACCTGCCCGCTGATTTCATCCATAAGTTTTACCAGCGCCTTATCCACTTTCATCCTTCCCACAGCACCGGTTTGACGGGTATTCCATTCGTATTTAAGTCCGTTTACGATTACATGCCCCAGCTCATCCAGGTCAGCATCCTCGCTGCCCATATAATACACCGGTACAAAATGATTGCCGGGGATAGCCGTTGTTAAATACTCTGCGAGTTTTATGGCATGGAGTATTTTGTATATAAAGTAAAGATGACCGGTAAAAATATTGGGCTGGTGTGCCGTGGTAACCGTAAAAGTATTTTCATTCAGCAACAAACTGATATTGCGCTGTACTTTTTCAGGTATGCTGGTATCACGGTATTGATCATGGAGTGCATCCACCAGCAGGGAACGGCTGGTATTAAATTTCCTGCGTTGTTCCATGGCGGCTTTCACACCTTCCACAGAAACGGGGTGTTCGTAAAATGGCAGCAGGCTGCTGTTGCCGGAAACATAATCCGTAACCGTTTTAGAAAAGATGCCTGCCTGGCTGTATGTGATCAGTTGTGTGGTAGTGTTCATTCCATTGTAGCAATATGCTTTGCAATTGTGTAATGATGCTTCGCTAAGTTATCAGTCAATCAGTTCCCCTTCAAGGTCGTAATCATAAGCTTTTGTTATTTTCACCTGTACAAACTCACCGGGCTTCAGTTTCTTTTTTGTGTTTATGATTACTTCATTATCCACTTCAACGCTGTCGAATTCGGTGCGGCCCAGGTAGCGGCCTGCTTCTTTTTTATCCACCAGCACTTTTAAAATGCGGCCGGTTTTTTCCTGGTTTTTTTCAAGGCTGATCTCCTGCTGCACTTCCATGATCTCCTGTGCCCTTTCTTCTTTTTCTTCAGCCGGGATATCATCCTTCATATCAAATGCGCTGGTGCCTTCTTCATGACTGTAAGTAAAGATACCAACCCTGTCAAAACGCATTTTTTGCAAGAAGGTCTTAAGCTCTTCCACATCATCCCTTGTTTCGCCCGGGAAGCCGGCAATCAGCGTGGTGCGCAAACAAATTTCGGGCAGGCGATCCCTGATGGCAAACACCAGGTCTTCCATTTCTTCCCGGGTGATTTGGCGTTTCATTGCCCTGAGCATATTGTTGCTGGCATGCTGCAGGGGCATATCCAGGTAATTGCAGATATTTTCCCGCGCTTTCATCACATCAATGATCTCGAGCGGAAATTTGGAAGGATAGGCATAATGCAGTCTTATCCATTCCAGTCCTTTCACATCAGCCAGTTTATCCAGCAACTGCGGAAGGGAACGCTGCTTGTAAATATCCAGTCCGTAATAAGTGAGTTCCTGTGCAATCAGCATTACTTCCTTTACGCCACGGTCAACCAGTTTCTTTGCTTCATCCACCAGTGATTCAATGGACCGGCTCACATGCTGTCCACGCATCAGGGGAATGGCACAAAATGAACAGGTGCGGTTACAGCCTTCGCTTATTTTCATGTAAGCATAATGCTGTGGAGTGTACAAAAGCCGCTCGCCCATCAGGTCGGCTTTGTAATCGGCCTCAAATATTTTAAGAATGTTTTGCAGTTCCATAGTGCCGAAGTAGGCATCCACTTCGGGGATTTCTTCTTCCAGGTTATTTTTATAGCGCTCGCTGAGACAACCGGTAACATACACTTTATCCAGCTTGCCTTTTTTCTTCAGCTCCACCTGGTCCAGTATGGTGCTGATGCTTTCTTCCTTGGCCTTTTCAATAAAACCACAAGTATTTACGATTACGATATTATGGTCTTTTTTGCTGTTCTCATGCACCACGTCAATATTATTCGCAGCCAGCTGGCCGCTCAGCACCTCGCTGTCAACCATATTCTTGCTGCAGCCCAGGGTGATGATGTTTACCTTATCTTTTTTTATTGACTTTGTTTTCATAATAATTGGCGGCAAAGTTAAGCCTTTGGCAACGCAGTTATTTCATCAATTTCTTCATTACAGATTACAGGGAAAATGATACCGGCCAGGCAGGATTTTGCAATCACAAACACTGAATGTGGATAAATATTTATTCTTTTGGGTAATATATTTATTGTTTATCAATAAATTTTAGTTTCTTTGCTTCTCACTTCTAAATGATGCTACTATGAGTACCAGAACAAAAACCGAAACAATCCTGGTGGTGATGAATGTACTGACCTGGATAATTTTTGTGGGCCTGATGATCGAAGCAGGCGCCATACTTGTTACCTACGCGATAAGTTTGGCAAAACCAGAGATGGTGCCCAAACTATACAAAGGGATGGACTGGGCTAACCTGCGGCAATATGACGCCTGGTACTATTCAGGAATCATTTCATTGAAGGCTGCAATATTGATCGTGGAGGCGTACACCGCATACATGGTTATTAAAGTACTCAGCGCTATTAAGATGACAAACCCCTTTACGATGCAGGTGGCCAAAAGGCTGGAAAAAATTGCCTACACACTTGTACTGGCATGGGTGGCAATATTGATCTATAATGGCCAGCTGAAATGGCTTGCAAAAGATGTGGCTAACCTCGAAGGCAAAGAACTTTCTGCAGACCTGATCGTGTATGCAGGGCTTGTTTTTGTTATCTCCCAGATATTTAAAAAAGGAGTGGAAATTCAAACAGAAAATGAATTAACTGTCTAACATATGCCCATAGTTGTAAACTTAGATGTAATGATGGCTAAAAGAAAAATGTCGCTGAATGAGCTTTCAGAAAAAGTAGACCTTACCCTGTCAAATCTTTCCATTTTAAAAACGGGTAAAGCCAAAGCCATCCGCTTCAGCACACTGGAAGCCATCTGTAAGGTACTGAAATGCCAGCCGGGAGACATTTTGGAATTTGTGGAATAAGTATCCTTACCATTCATCCTTTAAAATCATCAATTCACCCAATATAAGGAGGTGCCGGTTTTGTTACGGAATAACTTGCGCCCTTTATTAAAACAAAGTAATGCCATGAAACAAAAACTACTGCTTATTGCAGCACTGATCCTTACCTGCGCCTTTGGTGCAAAAGCACAAAGCACATCTAAAATCACCGGGCTGGTGAAAGATGTCAACGGTAATAATATCATTGCTGCCACCATCGCACTTCACAAAACAAAAGACTCGCAACTGGTAAAAACGGCTGTATCAAACAATGCAGGCCAGTACGAACTGCTCAATATTAAGGCAGGCACTTATTTTGTAACGGTGAATGCGCTGGGTATGCAAAAAGCAAGCACCCCGGCCATTACGGTAGGTGAAAACGAAACAGCCACCGCCCCGCTTCTTTCTCTTAAGCCGGCTTCCAAAAGCCTGGAAGGCGTTACCGTGGTTTCGCAAAAACCCATGGTGGAAGTGAAGGCCGACAAAATGGTGATGAACGTGGAAGGCACCATCAACGCGGTAGGAAATGATGCGCTTGAACTGTTGCGTAAAGCACCGGGTGTGATCGTTGATAAAGATGATAATATCAGCCTTGCCGGCAAAAACGGTGTACAGGTTTATATTGATGGCAAACCCAGCCCGCTTTCCGGCACCGACCTGGCCAATTACCTCAAATCACTCCAGTCATCACAGGTAGAATCGGTGGAACTGATCACTAACCCATCCGCCAAATATGAGGCCGCGGGCAATGCGGGTATCATCAATATCAAACTGAAAAAAAATAAAACCCTGGGTACAAACGGATCTGTAAATGCAGGCTATAATGTGGGCACATATGGCAGGTACAATGCCGGTATCAACCTGAACCACCGCAGTAAAAAGTCAAATATCTACGGCAGTTACAATTTTGCGCATGCATTGAACCTGATGCAGTTCAGCATGCAGCGTTCAGTATTGGATACATTCTTTGACCAGCATTCTGAAATGAAGATCCTGAACACCAACCATAACTTTAAAACCGGTGTTGATTTTTTTCTGAATAAAAAGAGTACCCTGGGTTTAATGGTTACGGGTAATATCAACGACAATAACCTGCGCAACCTCAGCAAAACACCCAAAGTGTATATACCCACCGGTGTGATGCAAAACCAGCTGGTGGCCGATAACAGCACCGACGGTAACAGGAACAATGTAAACTTTAACGCCAACTATAAATATACCGGTACAAAGGGCGATGAACTGAACCTGGATGCAGATTACGGTATGTACCGCATCAGGAGCAACCAGCTCCAGCCCAATTTTTACTATGATGTGAACAATCATTTATACCAGACCAGCAAGTATAATTTCATCGCACCGGCAGATATCAATATACTGGCCATTAAGGCGGATTATGAACAGAATTTCAAAAAAGGAAAACTGGGTTATGGTGCCAAAACATCTTTTGTAAATACAAACAACCATTTTGAGCGTTACACAGTTTACAACAATGGCTCCGTGCTGGATGTGCCCCGCAGCAATGAATTCAACTATACAGAAAACATCAATGCGTTGTATGTAAACTATAACAAGCAATACAAGGGCAAAATGGTGCAGCTGGGTGTGCGGATGGAACACACCAAATCCAGCGGTGATACATACGGGCTTAACTACGATGGATCGGTAAATAAATCAACCCTGGTGCCCTTTGAAAGAAATTATGTGAACCTGTTTCCGAGTGCTTCAGTAACATTCAACAAAAACCCGATGAAGCAATGGAGCTTCAGTTACAGCAGGAGGATCGACCGGCCTGCATACCAGAACCTGAATCCTTTTGAATTCAAACTGGATGAGTACACTTATCAAAAAGGCAATACCAATTTAAAACCCCAGTACAGCGATATCATCAGCATCACCAACGTGTACAAATACATGCTTACCACCAAGCTCAGCTACAGCCACGTGAAAGACATGTTTACACAGATTGTGGATACCGCTGAAAAAAGCAAAACATTTATTTCGCAGAAGAACCTGGCCACACAGGATGTGATCAGCTTAAACATCAGCTATCCCTTCCAGCGCAAATGGTACAGCATGTTTGTAAATGTGAACACCTATTACAGCATGTACAAGGCCGACTTTGGCGGGGGCAGCCGCAATATTGACCTGAATGTGGGCACACTGTCATTATACATGCAGCACTCTTTCAAACTGGGCAAAGGATTTACCGCCGAGCTCAGCGGGTTTTACAATTCACCCACTGTTTGGCAGGGTACATTTAAAAGCAAGGCTTTGTGGAGTGCTGATGCAGGCATTTCAAAACCGGTGCTGAAAAACAAGGGTAATATAAAAGCATCATTTACGGATATGTTCCGCACCCTGCGTTTTAAAGGTTCGGCAAATTTTGCAGGTCAGTCATCCACCTTCTCAGGTTATGGCGACAGCCGCCAGTTTAAAATAAACTTTAACTACCGTTTCGGCAGCATGCAGGTAAAAGCAGCACGCAACCGCAACAGCGCCACTGAAGACGAAAGCAAGCGTACGCAAGGCGGTGGCGGTATTGGTATCGGTAACTGATTTGGGTTTGAGTTTTAGTTAAAGGCCATCCAGTAATGGGTGGCTTTTCTTATAAGTACCCTTTTGGGGTATTGCAAAAGCTGCGGGCTCTTTGTAGTTTGTAAGAAAACCGCTGTTATGGGATTGCTCACAATACTCAGCCGCAGACCGGCCGTAAAATTAGCGCTGGTGTCATTTTCAATTATGGCAATTTTTGGTATCGTGGGGGCCAGCTGCCTGGTGTCCATGTACAAGATCACCAACCGCATGTACGGGCCGATCATTGCTGCAGACAGTATCAAAAATGATTTTTTGAAGAATGATACCGTGCACAAAAATATCGGGGTGCTTAAAATGAATTTCCTCAAAATGCAGTACGAGGCCATTGGTTTTGCCAAGCAGCATCACAAGGAAACCGGCAGGGTGTACTATGCCAATTATTATACATTTACCGTGATTCTTTCCATTGCAACCATCCTCACGGCCATATTGCTGATCATTATTGCCAATAACGGCTGGCAGAAAGCAACGCCCCTCGCAAAAGTGTCCTTCTTCACCCTGTTTTCCATCAGCAGTTTTTTTGGGGTGATGACCGCCACGCTGGGACAGAAAGAGAATTACGAGAACAACTTCAAGCAATATATCTTTTACGATAAGGTACAGAACAACATTCTCACCTTTGTAAATACTTCAGAAAAATTTGATTCGGTAAAATCAAAAAACCTGGTAGACAGTTTTATTGTTGCCATCAACAGCGACCTGCGCAATAACAACCAGTTCTTCATGTCCATTGATGCCAGCAAGATCTCGCTGGATGACATCAGCAGCAAACTGGGCAAATCGGTAAACGGCGGTGGTGGTAAGCCGCAATAACAGTTTGTAAGACTGTTATTGCGGTATGTTTACTTTTTGGGTTTGGGCTGAAAGAACTTGAGGTCTTCCGGCAGGTATTTAAGCCTGAGTTTATTACTGCCTACAACATCCACCACAAAATCCAATGCATCAGTGGTATGGTTGATAGACATGATCTCGATCCGGTCTCCCTTCGACGGCAGGTATTTCTCCTTGAAATTTTTTAAGCTTTTGGGATAGGTGATTTTTTTATCTCCATAGTAATCAGCCAGCCGGCGGAACATTTTAGGAAAGATCACTTCCTTATCTTCCAGGTCTACCATTTTAACCGCACTAAAGCCCTTATTGGTTTTATCGCCTTTTGCCGGGTTCCAGATATTCTTCTTTTTTGAGCGGGCCAGTTTCAGTGCTTTATTGAACTCATTCCGCAGATCAAAAAACAACGTGTTATAATAAACCGGGTAAACAAAACCGGCCTGCATCATTTTATAGTTAATGCTGTTTTTGAGTAAGCTTACTGAAAGGAATACATTGTCTTTGCCGTCCGGGAGTGATGTCTTCCCCGGGAAGACAAAGGAAACGGGGCGGTTGTATTTCGGGTTGTCGATATAGCGGGTCAGGATATATCCTTCCACACCGTCGTTAGAAACGGCGGTAACCTCTTTCTGCGACGGACCGAGCTGCACATTTTTAAATCCCATCAGGCCTAATATGTGAAGCGTGGCATTTTTGGCCAGTTCGATCGGCTGGTGTTTTCCCTGGTAATGTGTTTCAAGTGCATCAATGGATTCGATACGCAATTGCACTGTACCATCTGTTGCCGAAGTAAGATCTTTGATTACAGGTTTCCCATCTTCCGTGGTGAGTTTTTTCAACAGGTTTTTGTTATTGGGTTTAAAACGGACAGAGTCTCCGTCAGGCTGCTTTCCAAGAATGTAGAATGAGCCTTTGATAAGAATGAATGCCATAGCTTACAAGTTTAGGTGATGAAATAATGATAGTAATCCCCCTTTGAAAGGGGATAAATACAAAATCTAAAAACTAAAATTGCAGATTAACCAATGCTGAAGCGATAAGCTATCGGAGGGTAGATTTAAAACAAACCTAATCTGTTTGCACAGAAAATGCAAGTAAACAGGATGAAATTTATGTAAGCATCAGGCAATATCGCCGAAGAGGCCATCAACAAAAAGCTGTTTGTTGAATACAAGCAGGTCTTCTGCCTTTTCGCCCACGCCAATAAATTTTACGGGTATTTTAAACTGGTGTGCAATGGCGAGCACCACGCCGCCCTTGGCCGTGCCGTCGAGTTTGGTAATGGTAAGTGCAGACACATCAGTGGCCGCCGTAAAATGACGGGCCTGTTCCAGGGCGTTTTGCCCGGTACTGCCGTCGAGCACCAGCATCACTTCATGCGGCGCCTCGGGAATCACTTTTTCAATCACTCTTTTGATCTTGGTAAGTTCATCCATTAAATGGGCTTTATTGTGCAGGCGGCCTGCAGTATCGATGATGATCACATCCACTCCTTTCGCCACACCGCTTTTAACGGTATCAAAAGCCACGGATGCCGGGTCGCTCCCCATTTCTTTTTTTACAATGGGTACATTGGTGCGTTCGCTCCAGATTGTAAGCTGGTCAACTGCCGCCGCACGAAAAGTATCTGCGGCTCCCAGTAAAACCGATTTCCCCGCCAGCGAAAAATTGTGCGCCAGTTTTCCAATGGTGGTGGTCTTGCCCACGCCATTCACTCCCACCACCAGTATCACATGGGGATGGTGGCCGGCGGGCAGTTGATAATTTTCATAACTGCTGTCTTCCGGTGCCGGCACGAGTATGTGCTCCACTTCGGCTTTCAGTATTTTGTTCAGTTCTGCTGTATTGAGGTATTTGTCGCGGGCAACCCTTTTTTCTATTTGTTCAATGATGGCAACGGTGGTTTCAATTCCCACATCGGCTCCCACCAGGGCTTCTTCCAGGTTATCCAGTACTTCACTGTCTACCGTACTTTTACCGGCAATGGCCTTGGTTATTTTGCTGAAAAAACCTTCCCTGGTTTTTTGCAGGCCCTGTTCGAGGCTTTCCTGCTGCTGCTTTTTTCCAAATAGTTTATCAAACAGTCCCATGGTGATGAAAATAGAAGATTAAAGGTGAATCGAAGCGATACTGCAATATAAGGAACACCGGTATCACGCTAAACAAATAAAGCCATCCATTGTGAGGACAGCTTTAAAATATGATTGAACAAATACAAGGAAGATTAGTTCGCTAAGAATTCCTTCACCTTGTCTTTGTGCACGATCTGCTCTTTAAAAGTGTAAGCACCGGTTTTACCGCTGCGTACAGCACGAATTACTTTCGTCCAGTTCTTCGCTTCCGCTGCGGCTTTTAAATCCTTTACTTTCGCGTTCTTTGAAGCTGCTTTTGCCATGTTAATTCAGTTTAATAATGTTATCACTTCCGGTAACGTTCGTTACAACGGCTTATTTAATTTCTTTGTGAACAGTCACCTTCTTTAAGATAGGGTTGAACTTTTTCAGCTCCAGGCGCTCCGGAGTGTTCTTTTTGTTTTTTGTGGTAATATAACGGCTGGTACCAGGTTTGCCACTGGTTTTATGCTCCGTACATTCTAATATTACCTGTACCCTGTTTCCTTTCTTTGCCATTTTATTATATTTATTAGTTAACAGGTTAACAAGTTAACTGGTTAACTTGTTAACTTAAAATTAGATTTTTTCACCGGCAGCACGCAGTTGCTTTACAACTGATGCCAGGCCATTTTTATTGATGGTCCTGATGGCTTCTGAAGACACTTTTAAAGTGATCCATTTGTCTTCTTCTGCAAAGAAATAACGCTTTGTCTGGAGGTTAGGCAGAAACCTGCGCTTGGTCTTGATATTTGAGTGAGAAACCTTGTTTCCTGTGATGGGTTTCTTTCCTGTAACCTGACATACTCTGGCCATTGTACTAAAATTTTGGACGGCAAAGGTAAGGCTTAAAATGGATTTTTAAAGCCTGAAATAAAAGAATTTTTAATTTTTTCGGGTTAAATACCCACAAAACGGGCATATTGTGAATAAATCTACCTTTAACCCATGATCATCAGCCCCAAAATGAAGCTTTTATTATTGGGTTTGTTCCCCCTTACTGCCTGTTTGGCCGTACCACCCCTTATTTTAAAACCCGGGCTGGTCATCAGGCAGAGTGCACAGGTTAAAAAAGATACATATGCATTAAATGCGCCAGATTCCCTCAACCAGCCTTTAATTTTGGTTGAAGGCAACAATATTACAGTGGATTTTGCAGGGGCCGAACTGAAAGGAAGCAATAATACTTTATTGCCCAACCAGTATTACGGACTGGCTTTATTGATACGGGGGAATAATATCACTATTAAAAATGCTGTTATAAAAGGATATAAAGTAGCAGTTTGGGCCAGGGGCTGCCAGGATCTGCGTATAGAAAACTGCAATTTCAGTTATAACTACAGGCAGCGCCTCCAAAGTACCTGGCAGGGCGAGGATGTGAGCGACTGGATGAGTTACCATCATAATGAAAATGGTGAATGGCTGCGTTATGGTGCCGGTATTTACCTGGAAGACTGCAACAATGCCCGGATTCGCAACAATATTATTACCGGTGGCCAGTGCGCCCTGATGATAGTGCGAAGCAATAACGGGCTGGTGAATGATAATGATTTCTCCTTTAACTCAGGGATCGGTATCGGGATGTACAGGAGCAGTCATAATAAAATAATGCACAATAAACTCGACTTTAATGTACGGGGTTACAGTCATGGTTTTTACAACCGGGGGCAGGACAGTGCCGGCATACTGGTATTTGAACAATGCAACGAAAACCTGTTTGCCTATAACAGTGTTACGCATGGCGGCGACGGATTTTTTTTATGGGCCGGGCAAACCACCATGGATAAAGGCAGTGGCGGATGCAATGATAATTACCTGGTGAAAAACGATTTCAGCTACGCCCCCACCAATGGCATTGAAGTAACGTTTAGCAAGAACCATATACTGGATAATATCGTGAACGAATGTGATCATGGTATCTGGGGAGGCTATAGCTGGCAAACATCCATTGAAAACAATACTTTTTATAAAAACAGGATTGGCATTGCCATCGAACATGGGCAGGATATTGATATCACCGGTAACCGGTTTAACGGCAATAAGGAAGCGATCAGGTTATGGGCCAGGAAAAACCAGCCTGCTGATTGGGGCTATGCCCGGCACAGGGATACCTGGAGCCGTAATTACAATATCCGGAACAATGTTTTTGGAGATGAGCCGGCAGCGTTGAATATTACCCTAACCGACCAGGTGAAGTTTGTAAATAATACGCCCGGTGCACTGGTAAAAAAAGACAGCAGTGTTACTAATTTTATTACCGAAAAACCGGCCATTGATACACCAGCAACTATCCCGGCCATCATCCGCAACTGGAAAAACAAAATGATTCCTTCATTAAAAGTGCCTGCAGGAAAGGAACAGATCAGGATTACCGAATGGGGGCCCTATGATTACAGGTACCCGCTGATCCTCTTAAAAAAAACCGACAGTAACAAGGTATATTATTTTGATGTGCTCGGCCCCGGTGGCAGCTGGCAAATCAATCATACTGCCGGCCTCAGCAATATAAGCCAGGCCTCCGGCGATTTCCCTGCAAAAATCACGGCAAGTAAGACAGGTGATGATGTGTGGCTGGAGATCCTGTACAAGGGCCCGGAATTTACTGATGCATTTGGCCGGAAACAACCAGGCAGCAGTTCATTTTCTTTCAGGGAATATTCTCCTGAAATGAATTGGGATGTAAAGTGGTACAAATGGGATGCAGCGCATGATCCAGTCAAGGCATATACCGCATTCAAAACTTATACAGATTCAGCCACAGCCATAAAAAAAGAATACAGCACAAAACTGAATTATACCTGGTGGGGCGCTATTGGGAAACAATTGCCCGCAGACAGTTTTGCAACTGTTGCCACCACTTCCTTCAACATAAAAAAAGGCCGGTATGAGCTCGGGGTTACGGCGGATGACCTGGTGAAAGTTTACCTGGATGGCAAACTGGTGATTGATTTTTGGGATGCTTCAAAATATGTGTATGATGAAGATGCCCATCACAGTATTGTACTGGAATTGGGAGGCACACATCATATCAGGATTGAACAGGTTGAAAACAGCGGATTTGCCACGTTGATATTTTCATTGAAACCGCTTTAATGTTTACGCTGCACGGTTACCCTGTACATTTGAAATATCACTGCAAAAAGTATGAGTGCCACGCCGCCGTAAAATGCGCCTGACAATTCTTTGTTCTCACTAAAAAAAACAAAGGCCATAATGATACCGTAAACAGGTTCCAGGTTATAAGTGAGGTTGGCAGTAAAGGCCGAAATTTTTTTCAGTGCATTCAGCTGCAATTCAAAACTCAGCACCGTGCAAAACCATCCCAGCACCAGCAGCCATACCCAGTCTGTTGCGGTTGGTAAATAGTATGCGGCCGGGAACTGCTGCAGGTACAAAGGCACCAGTAAGGTGAGTGCAATCAGCCCGCCTGTCATTTCATACAGCACAACGGTATGTGGTTCAAAACGCGTAACCAGCTTTTTATTGAATACCGGGAACAGGGCGCTGCCCATGGCCGAAACCATCCCGAAAATAATGCCCGTTTTGTATTGCGGGTGAAAATCAAAGATGATATAAATGCCGGCGATCGTGATCAGTCCCAGCAATACTTCAATCATCGCAATGGGTCTTTTCAGTATGAGCGGCTCAAGAAATGCTGTAAAAAAACCGGTGGCGCTGAAGCAAACCAGCGCTACTGATACATTGGCATATTTTACACTTCCATAAAATGTTACCCAGTGGATGGCCACAATGGCGCCCACAGCAAATAACTGCACGATCTGTCCCGGCTTCAGCAGCACCAGTTTCTTCCTGGCGGTTTGCAGCAATAACAGTGTTAACACGGTTATTGCAAGCCGGTACCATACCAGCATCCCTTCATTCAACAAGATCAGCTTGCCTAAAATGGCAGTAAAACCCGCCAGGAAAACGGCCGTATGCAGCTGGAAGAAGGCTTTTTTCATCCTGCCAAAGATAATAGTTAGGTATGCAAATAATCAATATGCATTTAACCGGCAGCCAATGCCCGGGCACTGCAGGAGGAATTGAGCCTGCCACTGGTCATAAAAATGATATTAAATATATCAGCGGTCTGTACCAAAGCGTTAAACACATTATATTTGCCAACCTATAACCAATACAATATGAATTTTAAGCGTATCAACAACATTACCGGCTGGCTCGTCTTTATTATTGCAAGTGCGGTGTACATCATGACGATGGAAGCAACCGGAAGCCTTTGGGATTGCGGAGAGTTTGCATCCAGTGCTTACAAGTTACAAATACCTCACCCGCCCGGAGCCCCGCTTTTTGTTCTGATAGGCCGCTTGTTTATGGCGCCGTTCGATCCGCAGCATGCTGCCACCGGCATCAACCTGATGAGCGCTCTGGCAAGCAGTTTTACCATATTATTCCTTTTCTGGAGCATCACCCATTTTGCCCGTAAAATAGTTACCAAAAACGGCGGTGAATTAAACAACCAGAACATTTTTGCAGTAATGGCTGCCGGTGCGGTGGGTGCACTTGCTTATACTTTTTCTGACTCCTTCTGGTACAGCGCTGTTGAAGGTGAAGTTTATGCGTTGTCATCATTCTTCACCGCGATCGTATTCTGGGGCATTTTAAAATGGGAACAGAACGTGGATGATGAAGAGTTGCATGGTATCAAGGGCCACTTCACCCGTGCCGACAGGTGGATCATCATGATTTTCTTTCTCATGGGTTTATCCATTGGTGTGCATTTGCTGAATATCCTTACCATACCTGCCATTGTAATGATCTATTATTACAAACGCTATAAAGTAACGGGCTGGGGTACCTTTTGGGCATTCGTGATCGGCTGTTTGATTACAGGCACGGTGCAAAAAGCCGTTATTCAGTGGACCATCAAGGGAGCCGGTAATTTTGATGTACTTTTCGTGAACAGCTTTGGCCTCCCCTTCTTCTCTGGTTTTGCCTTCTTCTTTATCATGATCGGAGTGCTGATTTTTGTTGGCTTGCGCATCGCAAAAAGCAAGAACTGGAACTTTCTCAAGCTCGGTCTTTGGGCATTTGCATTCATGCTGCTGGGCACATTCTCTTCTTATTTTACCACGATGGTACGCAGCAATGCTGATACCGCAGTGGATATGTATAACGTGGATAACCCGATCAGCCTGATGGGCTATTTAAGCCGTGAACAGTATGGCGACTGGCCCATCTTATACGGACAGGATTTTACAGCCCAGCCCATCGACAATAAGGTGACCGAAACCTATGTAAAAAGCAAGGACCGTTATGAAAAAAACGGCCGCAAAGTGGAATATGTATGGGCAGCAGAAGACCAGCATCTCTTTCCCCGTATGTGGGACCAGAGCAATGACCAGGGCCATGCCGACTATTACGCCAGCTGGATGGGTATTGGAAAAGACAAACAGGGTAACTGGGAACGTGCCCCAACCATGTCTGAGAATATGGGCTTCGCCATCAGCTACCAGCTGAACTGGATGTACATCCGCTATTTCATGTGGAATTTTGCCGGAAAGCAAAACGACCTGCAAGGCATCTATACTGGCAATGTACGTGATGGTAACTGGATATCCGGTATCCCTTTCTGGGATAATTTGCGGTTGGGCGACCAGGGTGAAATGCCCGACAGTTTAAAAAACAATAAGGCACATAACCGTTTATTCGCACTACCGCTGTTACTGGGTATCCTTGGATTCCTTTACCAGCTTAAAAAAGATAAAAGAGATTCATTTGTTACAGGACTATTGTTCCTGCTTACAGGTGCAGCCATTGTGTTTTACCTGAACCAGGCCGGTAACCAGCCACGTGAGCGTGATTATGCTTATGTGGGTTCATTCTATGCTTTTGCCATCTGGATCGGGCTGGGTGTTTTATTTGTAAAAGACTTCCTGGGCAAAGGCATCAAAAATTCCGCGATGGCCGGTTATGCAGCCGCAGGACTTTGCGCCCTTGCAGTACCGGTATTAATGGCCAGCCAGGAATGGGATGACCATGACCGCAGTAAAAAAACAATGGCCAGGGATCTTGCCATTGACTATCTCGAAAGCTGTGCACCCAACGCCATTGTGATTTCCTTTGGTGATAATGATACATATCCTTTGTGGTATGCACAGGAAGTGGAAGGCATCCGAAGGGATATCCGTGTAATTAACAGCAGCCTGCTGGGTACCGACTGGTACATCAACCAGCTGCGCAAAAAAGTTAACCAGAGCGATCCGGTTGATCCGATATGGACTCCTGAACAAATTGAAGGAAGCACAAGGGATATTGTATACGCACCGCAGGGGATTTATGGCAATAACGAAGCCATGATCAATGCTTATTGGAAAAAAGCCGGTATACCTGTTGCCCAAACCGACTACATGGACTTATATACTGTGATGAAAGATTATGCAGGAAGCGATGATGCTTCAAAAACGGAGCAATCAAGAGAAGGTGGGGTTATTAATATATTCCCTACGCAAAAAGTAAGCATCCCGGTTGATATCAATGTTGTTCGCCAGAATGGCACTGTAAATGCAGGCGACAGCGTGGTAAGTTCAGTTATGTTTGAAATTCCGAAAGAGTATCTCTTTAAAAACGATGCCGCCATACTCAATATCATCGCCTCCAACAAATGGAAACGTCCTATTTACTTTACTTCACAGGAAGCAGGTGGTTTGGGCTTTGGTGATTATATCCGCCAGGATGGTCTTACTTACAGGCTGGTTCCTGTTAAGGCCAAAGAAAATGAAATGAGTGTGAACGGCGACTGGGCATTTGATAAAATGACCAACAAATTCAAATTCGGTAACGCTGATGTGATGGGTGTTTATTTTGATGAAGAGAACCGCAGGCACCTGAACAGCATCCGCCTCGCCTATGCGCAAACGGCCATGTACCTGGCAGATAACGGCAAAAAAGACTCTGCCCGGAAAATGCTGCAGAAATGTGATAAAATGATGCTGCAGGAAAACTTCCCTTATGGCATGGTAAGCCGCGGGCAGATGCACAATAAATTCTCCATCCAGATGCTGATGGCTGCTTACAAAGCAGGTGATACAGTACTGGCAGACAAGATCACCAAAAGCGTGAAGAAAGACCTTGAACAGCAGATGAATTATATGTCGCACCTGGACGATAATAAACAAAGTATGATCATGGCCTACGATGGCAGTGATGTACAGCGTTTGCTGATGTATTTGCAGCAGCTCGAAATGCAGTATAAAAATCCATTACCGGCAGTTCCGGCAGAAACACCCGGCCAGGGCAAAATAAATACGGCGCCGGTAACCACGCCGCAGACAACCCCGCCGGCTTCAGCCACGGGCTCGCGGGCAGGAGATAATCAAAAGAAAAAATAAAAAGCTTTAAATAAAAAATCCCCTCACAGAGGGGATTTTTTATTTAACATCTGAACAAGATAATAAGATAGTTTGTTTCGTAACTTAGAGTACATAACAAGCTTTGAACATGACCGGCTTCCAGTTTTCAAAATACAATCCAAACGAAAACGGCCAATCGCCTTTTGAAAAACTGCTGGATCTTTTCCTGCAGCTGCTCACCTATACCAACGGCGATTTTGACGAGGCGATGCAATGGCTCAACGAGCTGGACAAAGAATACAAACTTACCAATAATGATTATGGCATCGGGGATTTTTTAGAAGACCTGAAAGAGAAAGGCTATATTGATGAGCGTACACCCGACGGCTCCATTAAGATAACGTCGAAAACTGAACAGGGTATCCGTAAAAAAAGCCTGGAGGAAATTTTCGGCAAACTCAAAAAAACAAAACAGGGTAATCACCATACTTTTAAACCGGGTGGCGGCGATGAGATCAATCCCGAAACAAGACCCTTCCAGTTTGGCGATACCATGGAGCAGATCGACTTCACCAGCTCTATCCGCAATGCACAGATCAATCACGGTGTGGAGAGTTTTAACATGCAGGAAGATGATTTGGAGATCAGGGAAACAGATTTTAAGGCCCAAACATCCACTGTGCTGATGATCGATATCAGCCATAGCATGATTTTATACGGCGAAGACCGCATCACGCCTGCCAAAAAAGTAGCCATGGCGCTGAGTGAACTGATCAAAACAAAATATCCCAAAGACACGCTCGATATTGTGGTGTTTGGGAATGATGCCTGGCCCATCGAGATCAAGGACCTTCCTTATTTACAGGTGGGGCCCTATCATACCAATACGGTTGCCGGGCTTGAACTGGCGATGGATATTTTGCGCAGAAGGCGTAACCCCAATAAACAGGTATTCATGATCACCGATGGTAAGCCCACCTGTTTAAAAATTGGCGGACGTTATTACAAAAACAGCTGGGGCGCCGACAGGAAAATCCTTAACCGTTGCATGAGCCTGGCCACACAATGCAAAAAACTGAAGATACCCATCACCACCTTCATGATTGCCAGTGACCCATACCTGCAAAAATTTGTACAGGAATTTACAGAGTGCAATAATGGCAAGGCCTTCTTTGCATCACTGGATAAACTGGGGGCATTTATATTTAAGGATTTTGAAAGTGGAAAAAGGAAGACAGTTTATTAAACAAAGTGGCTCTGATAAAATTGAGATTGCAATAATTTTAGAAAAATGCATAAACATATTAGTGCGGCAATATTCATTTTACTCCTGTTTTCCTGCACTACAAATAAACAACAAGGATCGATCAAGGTGTATATAGCCGGATGCGACAGTATTTTTTTCGCTACTGATCCTGTAATCATCAAGAAGGATTTAAAAGGCAGCAGCAAAGATGACTCAGTATTTATTAATGAAATTATAAAAACGGCGAAGAGCTCGGGCAAACTTATTTTAATAAAGCCTTTTGGAGGAAATTGTGGAGGCACCGCACAAACAACCACTGATTTGGCTGCTTTATTTTTAAAAAATGATTTAAGGGGTCATGTAATAATGCCCGATTCAGTTGAAGAAGCTTGTTTTGATGATATTTCACTTGAGAAGGCGGTTGAAATGATCAAAGGTTCAGGTCCCATAGAATTATCCATGCCAAAAGAAGCATTCAGCGAGCCAATAACAACAAAGCCGGAAGCAACACTTGCATTTATTTTGTCTGGCAATGATCAACTTTACTACTACACCGGAAAATTCAACAACCGCCTGATAAAAACAGATTACAAAAGAGCAATTAAAGTAATTAATGATTTTAAAAAAGAGACCGCTCCCGGTGATTTGATGTTTTTGATTAAAGCTGACAAGGATGCCACTTTTAAAAATATTGTTGACCTGCTTGACCTGATGACTGTATGCCAGGTGCCGAAATATCATTTTGCAGAAACAGACCTGGCAAAAAACGAGGCATTTTTTTTGGCGAAAATCACTTCAGAATAGCTGAAAGAAAACAAAAAACTGAATTGTGCGACGCAACAATGTTACATAGAATTAAAAAAGCTGACTACACAAAAATAAAAAATGAACATTACGAAAATTAAAACATTAGGCGATTTAAAAAAAGCAGGCCATATATCCAAAAGCATCAAACAGGAAATAAGGGATAACCTCATTAAAAAACTACAGACTAAAGAAAATCCTTTCCCGGTATTCTCGGCTATGAAGACACGGTGATCCCTGATACAGAAAGGGCACTCCTGAGCCAGCACAATATTTTATTTCTTGGATTAAGGGGGCAGGCCAAAACAAGAATGGCCAGGCAAATGACAGCCTTGCTGGATGAATATATTCCGGTGGTGGCCGGAAGCGAGATCAATGATGACCCTATGCATCCCATCAGCAAATATGCTGTTGATTTAATTGAAGCAAAGGGCGACGCCACCCCGGTGGAATGGTTGCACCGCAGCCAGCGTTATGGAGAAAAACTGGCCACCCCGGATGTAAGTGTTGCCGACCTGATTGGCGATATCGACCCGATCAAAGCGGCCAACCTTAAATTAAGTTTTGCCGATGAGCGGGTGCTCCATTACGGCATTATTCCAAGAAGTAACCGCTGCATTTTTGTGATCAACGAACTCCCCGACCTGCAGGCAAGGATACAGGTTTCACTCTTCAATATTCTTGAAGAAGGCGATTTGCAGATACGCGGCTTCAAACTGCGGCTCCCGTTAGACGTTATGTTTGTATTCACCGCAAACCCGGAAGATTATACCAACCGGGGCAGCATTGTAACCCCCTTAAAAGACCGTATCGAAAGCCAGATATTGACGCATTATCCCAAATCGGTGGAGACCTCCCTCGAAATCACCGAACAGGAAGCGGCCGTGAGTGAACCGCAAAAGCAAAAAGTAATGATCAGCGACCTTGTTAAACGACTGATTGAACAGGTGGCATTTGAAGCAAGGAACAGTGAGCTGGTGGATAAAAAAAGCGGCGTGAGTGCAAGGCTTACCATCAGCGCTTACGAAAATGCAGTCAGCGCCGCAGAGCGCAGGGCTATTATTAATAATGAATCAAAAACACAGGTTTGGCTCAGCGACCTGGTTGGCATTATCCCTTCCATTACCGGTAAAATAGAATTGGTTTATGAAGGAGAACAGGAAGGCCCCTACCAGGTGGCATATAATTTACTGGAGAAAGCCATTCGCACACAGTTTGGCATATACTTCCCCAATCCTGATACATTAAAAAAGAAAAGAACCAAGGAAGCAACAGCAGAAGAGAACCCTTACAAAGCCATCACCCGCTGGTTTGACGCAGGCAACACGCTTAACAGTTTTACAGAAACAAAAGATGCTGATAAAGTACAACAGCTTTACAAAGTGGATGGATTACATGCGATGGTAAAAAAATTCTATCACGTAACTGATGAAAAGGAAAATGCCTTACTCATGGAATTTGTATTGCACGGGCTCGCCGCCTACAGCCTGATCAGTAAAAAACTGGTGGAAGGCAGAATTGAATTCAAGGACCTGATGGGAAGTATGCTCAACCTCGGTGGCAAGCATTTTGAAGAAGAAGATTTTAATGAAGACGATTTTAACTAAATAAAAGCGGCTGGTAAACAGCCGCTTTTTATTTAAACCAGGAAAGATCAGAACTTGTATCCAAAGCCAATACCACCCCAGTATGGCCAGAAAAACCCTTTGCCGATTACCGGGTTGATCGCGGCCCTGAAAAAGAAACCACCATCTTTTGGCTGTAAACGGTAACCAATATTCAAATGCCCGAATGTACTCCTGAAATTATCGGAAGTTCCTGAATAGGTTTCATTCACTAAAACAGGCGTAACACCGCCACCGACTTCAAAATAATTTTTCTGGTCCTTGCTCATGATATAATTGATCCCGATCGGAATAAATATAACTGATGTACGGTCGGTGCCCGAACCCAGGCTAAAACCCCCAAACCCGATACGGCCGCCAATCCCGCTCTCAGAACGGGTAAAACGCATATCATAATTGATGGAGGCAACCCCAGGTCCACCCAGTTCAAAATAAACTGCTTTAGCAGGAGCCGTTGCAGGTTGCTTTTCATACTGGGAGTACGATGCAGATGTGAGCAAACTTAAAATGGAAAAAAAGAAAAACTGTTTCATAAAATGAGTAAATAAAGGTTAAGTACGGATATGAGCAATCATATAGCCCTTTCGCTGCTTGGCATGCCTGTTAAATTATATTAACTTCTCTTTCGAGCAGTACATTGTATTTTTTCTGTACACTTCGGATAATTTTTTCACTGAGGGAAAAAATTTCTGTTCCGGTTGCATTGCCATAATTCACGAGCACCAACGCCTGTTTTGCATGGCAGCCGGCATCCCCTTCCCTGTATCCCTTCCAGCTCAGGCTGCTGTTTTCAGGTCCGCTGTGCTCTATCAGCCAGCCTGCGGCAAGTTTTACATAACCATTCGGCAAATCGTACCCGGCTATATTGGGGAAAGCCTGCTTCAGCTCACTGTAATGTGAAGCCGCAATTTCAGGGTTCTTAAAAAAGCTGCCCGCATTACCGGTTTCTGCCGGGTTGGGTAATTTGGAGGAACGGATATTGATGACTGCATCAGCAATTGCTTTCACAGAAAGTTCTTTAACACCCATTCGAACCAGTTCTTGTTCAATCGCACCGTATGAAGTATTGAAGACAGGGTGTTTTTTTAACCTGTAGGTAACCGCCGTGATCACAAACTGGTCTTTGTATTTTCTTTTAAAAACACTTTCCCGGTAACCAAACCCGCAATCTGCCAGGCCAAAATGCACCAGTTGCCGTTCGCTGATATGATAAGCTTCCAGTGAATGAAACACATCTTTGATCTCCACCCCATATGCACCGATATTCTGCATCGGGCTGGCACCCACATTACCGGGAATAAGTGATAAATTTTCAACACCGCCCAGGTTATTGCTGATGCAGTACTGCACAAACTGGTGCCACACTTCACCCGCTGCCGCCCTTAAATAAATATGTTCAGCATCTTCATTCACTTTCTGAATGCCGCTGAGTTCATTCTTCAGTACGATACCATCGTAATCTTTTGTAAAAAGTATATTACTGCCCCCGCCAAGCACCAGTTTAGGATTACCGCTGTATTGTTTTTCATCCAGCAGCATCTCCAGCTCAGCGATGCTGCCGAAACTGGCGAAGTAACGTGCCGCAGCATCAATACCGAAACTGTTATATTTTCTCAGGGAAATATTTTCCTGTACCTGCATCATATTAATATCGTAAAGCTAAACAGAAATTACCATCTGCTGCAAAAAGATCAGTTGGTATCCACATCTGTAACCACCTGTACAGACCTGTATTGTTTTTCACTGAGGAGTAAATTGATGTGGTTTGTGATGACCTGTTTATAGGTGCCGCTCATGCCCTTCTCTTTTGGCAATTTTATCATGATCTCCATGAGATATAAATTCCGGATACGGCTGATCACCGGGGCAGCGGGCCCAACTATATAATCCTTCAGGTCCTGTCTTAAAAGCATCGCCAGCTTATCGGCCGCATTACTCACAACGGTTTTATCTTTATGTTTCAGCGTTAGCAATACAATCCGGCTGAAAGGAGGATAAAAAAACTGCCGCCTGTTCTCTATTTCAAGTTCATAAAATCTTTTATAATCGTGCTGCTGCACCAGCTGGAGCACGGGGTGTTTTACATTACCCGACTGGATGATCACCTTCCCCTGCCCATGTTTGCGGCCTGCCCTGCCGCTCACCTGTTCCATCAGTTGAAACGCCCTTTCATTCACCCTGAAATCTGCAAAACTCAGTAAGCCGTCTGCATCCAGGATACCCACAAGATCCACTTTTTCGAAGTCAAGCCCTTTTACCACCATTTGTGTGCCCACTAAAATATCCAGGCGGTGCTGTTCAAACATCAGTATCAGGTTATCGTGTGCTTTTTTACCACGCACACTGTCTACATCCATACGGGCAACTTTATATTTTGAAAAATCCTCTTCCAGTTGTTCCTCTATTTTTTCAGTCCCGAAATTTTTCTCCAGCCAGTTATTGCTGCCGCAAACAGGGCAGGTGATTAATTTAGGATACTGGCTGGCGCAATAATGGCAATGTAATTTATTGCTGTACTTATGGAGTGTTAATGAAACCGAACAGTGATTGCATTGCGGAATAAAACCACATGCGCCGCAAATCAGATAAGGATTGTAGCCACGCCGGTTTTGAAATAATATTACCTGCCGGTCTGCATCCAGGGTCTTTTGTATGGCATCTTTTAATTGCGGACTCAGCATCACTTTTCCTTTTTTTGCAACCTGCCTGGTATCCACTATTGAAATTTCCGGCAGCTGGATACCACCATAGCGTTCATTCAGTTCTGCAAAAGCATATTTACCCTGCTGAGCATTATAATAACTCTCTACAGAAGGTGTGGCACTGCCGAGTAACACTTTAGCATTAAAAATCCCGCTGTAAAATACAGCTGCATCCCTTGCATTGTATCTTGGAGAGGGATCCTGCTGTTTGTAAGATGCATCATGCTCTTCATCCACCACGATCAGCCCAAGGTGCGCAAATGGTAAAAACAATGCACTGCGGGCTCCCAGTACAATTTTTATTTCGCCGGTCCTGATCTTATTCCATAATTCAATCCGCTCGTTACTGTTGAACCTGGAATGATAAATGGCAATATTGCCGCCGAAGTGCTTTTGCAGCCGGCGGATGATCTGTGCAGTGAGCGCAATCTCCGGCAACAGGTACAGTACCTGTTTACCCGCTGAAAAATACTGCTCGATCAGTTTAATGTAAACCTGTGTTTTGCCACTGCCTGTTACACCATGCAGCAGGCAGATTTGCTTTGATTTAAAAGCGGCTGCAATATCATCTGAACATTGTTGCTGGGCATCACTGAATTCAAAATCGATATCCACTTTTTTGGGGAGTGTTTGGATCCGGTCAACACTCCTGCGTTCCACCCGTACAATATCTTTATCAACCAGCCCTTTCAGCTGTGCGGCAGAAGCACCGGCTTTTTTCAGGAGTTCAGACTGCAGCACATCACCTGTGGTTTTTTGAAGATGCAGGTAAGCCAGCAGTAATTCCATTTGCTTGGGAGCACCTTTCCAGTCGTTCAGTTTTTTGCTGAGTTCATCTTCATTATTGTAAACAGGGTTAAGCACCACGTAACTTTCTTTTTTAACCCTGTACTTTTCATCCATGGCCTCCCATACAAAACACACCCTTTTATCGATCAGCTTTTTTATTACGGGATATACATGGGTGATATCGAGTATTTGCTGTACTTCACTAAGCCGCAGCTCTTTCTTTATCAGCAAGGCTTCTGCCACTAAAAATTCCTCGTCGCCGAGGTGTGAAAAATCTTCCCCTGCTTCTTCATTATAAATGAGTACCGTTTCGCTGCTCAGTTTAAAATGTGTGGGTAAAGCAGCCGCCATCACTTCGCCTTCGCTGCACATATAATATTCACTCATCCATTTCCACAGCTGCAGTTGTTGCGGGAATAAAACCGGTTCATCATCCAGCACATTCAGGACTGGTTTTGTTTCGTACGCCGGTTGTTTTTCCGATACCTGTTTTATTATCCCTGCATATTTTTTATTTCTCAGTTCCACTTCGGCCCTGCAGCCCGATCTTGCCTTTGAAAGCAGTGATGCCGGCACACCATACGTGTATGTAACAGGCAAGGCCAGCGGAAGTATCACCTCTGCCCAGGCCGTAAACTGCTCTTCAAATAATATGTTATCTTTTTTGCTCATTGCTGATCCATGATGCTTTATAAGCCACCAGTTTTTCCTCCATCAGTTGGTATACTTTTTCTTTGAGTTTTTTTGTGTCTTCAAGCCTGTAACCATCCACCGGTATTTCATCCAGGTACACGATCCTCGACTTTCCCGGGTTAAGGGAGAAAATAGATTGATAGGGCAACCTGTCATAAGCATCGAGAAACAGTACCGGTTTGATGGGTGTTTGTGTTTCGATGGCAATTTTGAATGCTCCGTCGTAAAATTCCTTGAGAGGCATACCGGTCATATTAAACGTACCTTCCGGGCTTATGACCACCGATATCCCTTTGCGCAAGATACTTTTGAGCTGTAACACACTTTTGGCCCGGGCCGACGCATTGCTCCGATCCACCAATACAACAGTACAACGGTATAAAAAACCGAAAATGGGCAATTTTGCAAGTTCCGCCTTGCCCAGCACCCTGAAATGCCGGCCCCGGATGGCCTTCATCAAAAAGGGGATGTCCAGGTAGGAGATATGATTAAAAACAAAAACATATTGTGTGCCGGGATCAGGCCTGGCGCCATCATATATATATATAGTGCGGATCCGGGTAAAAAAAAGCAGGAATTCGGTCCAGTACCTGCATAGCCTGTACATAAAGTTGCCGCCCCGGATTTTGCCAAAAAAAGAGGCGATCACAACAAGGGGAAAAATGAGTAACAGGAATGTTACAAATAACAGGAAACCCCAAATGGTGAACAGCACCCTGAAAACGGCAGATATAAATGGCATATAAAGGGCGAATATAGATTGTTTTGGCTTTGATAAAGAGGGTTTTAACCCGGGCAACAGGCCCGGACCCGCGTTTTTTTACACAAAACATTTTTTTCGGGGATATTTTTCGCCTGAACAGTTAAATTTTACAGCTAAATCCCCTACCTTTGCCGTCCTAAATTTGGGAAAATTATGTTAGCAGTAGTAAAAATAGCCGGTCAGCAATTTAAAGTAAAAGCAGGAGACAGCCTTTATGTTCCTCATATCGAAGGTAAAACTGGTGACTCTGTAGAGTTTGCAGAAGTGCTGATGACCGACAACAACGGAACTGTTGTTGCTGGTGCGGATGTAAAAGCAGTGGTTAAGGCTGAAATCATCAGCGACCTCGTAAAGGGTGAAAAAGTGATCGCCTTTAAAATGAAAAGAAGGAAGGGTTTCCGTAAAAAGCACGGGCACCGTACGCAATACACGCATATCAAGGTTACGGGTATTGCTTAATTTGTTGAAAGGTTGACAAAGTTGATTTGTTGACTGTTAACCTGAATCAACTTTATTAACTCAATTAACTTTTAAACTTAAAAAGATGGCACATAAGAAAGGTGAAGGTTCTGTAAAAAATGGCAGAGATTCACAAAGCAAAAGATTAGGTGTAAAAATTTACGGTGGTCAGCCTGCTATTGCCGGTAACATCATCGTTCGTCAGCGTGGTACTGTTTATCATCCTGGTAAAAATGTTGGTGTAGGCAAAGACTTTACTTTGTTTGCGCTGGCTGACGGACTGGTTGAATTCAGAAAAAGCAAAGGAGACAAAACAGTTGTTTCCGTTACAGCGGCTGAGGCCACTGCTTAAATTTTTTTTAATTTTTTTTGTTAGTTTGATAAATATTTCTATTTTTATCATTATTAACTAACCAATTAAATTTAAAAAAATGGCAACAAAGAAAAAAGCTGCAAAAAAAGCTGCACCAAAGAAAGCCGCTAAGAAAGCTGCTCCTAAAAAAGCTGCGAAAAAAGCTGCTCCTAAAAAAGCTGCAAAAAAAGCTGCTAAGAAAAAATAAGCAGTGCTTTTTAAGCAAAAAAAATAAGAAAGAGTCCTGGCAAATTGCCGGGACTCTTTCGTTTGAAACCCTTGCCAGTACTGAGTTCCAGGCGAAGCGTTTTTTTTAACTTAGTGCCATCCCTGCTTGGAATTTTCATCACGCCGCATTTATACACGCTTTCTTTGTTATTACACAGTTGACAGGAAAAAGATTTTTTTTTTGAAAAAAGTCTGCGCATGTTTAAGTTGACTGTATTGATTTACCGGGATTATTTATTGCCGCGTTTTTAAATTAAGCCATTTTTTAGCAGGGCCGGATTTTTCTATTTTCCTACTTTTGGACATGGATAATTACGAAATTGCCGAAAATTTTTCCCTGCTCGGAAAAATAATGGACATACATGGCGGAAACAGTTTTAAGGCAAAAACATACAGTATTGCTGCTTATCACATCGAAAACTTAACCGAACAACTCACCAGTATTCCCAAAGAAAATATTGCTGCATTAAAAGGCATCGGAGATTCCACTGCAAAAAAAATAACCGAAATAATCGAAACAGGAAAACTGGCGGCCCTGGAAGAAATCATTTCAATAACACCGGCCGGTGTTATTGAGCTCCTGAACATAAAAGGTATTGGTCCGAAAAAAATTCATACCATCTGGAAGGAAATGGAAATTGAAAGTGTAGGAGAATTACTATACGCCTGCCAGGAAAACCGCCTGAAATTGTATAAGGGCTTTGGTGAGAAAACACAGCAGAATGTTATGGAGTCCATCGAATTTTATCTCCATAACCAGGGCAGCTTCCTCTACCCGCAGGTGGAAGCAGTGGAGCCGCAGATCACTGCATATCTTCAAAGACTTTTTCAACCCGAAAATATTGCTTTAACAGGCAGCTTTAAACGCCAGCTGGAGATCATCGATGAACTGGAATACGTGGTGAACAGCGACAACGAAACCATTAAACCAAAGTTTATCAGTGCCAATCCGCCCGAAATACTGGAAGATCAGCCCGGCACCATTTTATACAAACTGATGAACGGGCTGCGGCTCCGGTTATATACCGGCACAGGCCAGTTCAGGAAACAATTATTTTCCCGGAGCGGGAGCCCCGAATTTGTAAAAGCCTTTGAAGATAAATATCCTGCCGCGGATTACGGGCTTTTAACTGCAGAGAGCGATCACCGCTTTTTTGAAAGCATTGGCCATTCCCCCATCCCAGCCTGTTTAAGGGAAACTGCCGGAATCATTCAAAAAACATCACAAGGTTTACCGGCACTTATACAAACCGGCGATATCAAAGGGATCATCCACAGTCATAGTAACTGGAGCGACGGAAGCAATACCATCGAAGAAATGGCGAAGACAGCCAAAGAAAAAGGTTTTGAATACCTTGTTATCAGCGACCACAGCAAAAGCGCCTATTACGCACAGGGACTCAATGAAGAAAAAATTGCCGCACAGCACCAGTATGTGGATGAACTGAATGAAAAACTGGATGGCTTTAAAATATTTAAAAGTATTGAGAGTGATATTTTAAACGATGGCAGCCTCGACTACAGCAACAGCATTCTCTCCACTTTTGACCTGGTAATTGCCTCTGTGCACAGCAACTTAAAAATGACAGAAGAGAAAGCCATGCAGCGACTGCTCACCGCCATCGAGAATCCTTATACCACCATACTGGGTCATATGACGGGGCGGCTGCTCCTGAGCCGTAAAGGCTACCCCGTTGATCATAAAAAAATCATCGACGCCTGTGCAGCCAACAAAGTTGCCATAGAACTGAATGCACACCCCAGCAGGCTGGATATTGACTGGAGGCATATTGATTATGCACTCAATAAAAACGTACTGATTTCCATTGACCCGGATGCACATAATACAGAAGGCTTCGACGATATCCGTTATGGTGTGCTGGCAGCACAAAAAGCCATGGTTACAAAAGAGCAAAACCTGAGCAGCTTTGGTTTAACCGCTTTTGAAGCCTATCTTACAAAGGTTAAACGCTTTTAGGATATGAAGAATGCATTGCTTGCCGTGGTTATTCTTTTACTGCTTGCAGGAAACATTTACTTTTATTTAAAGAGCCGGGAAAAACCTGCTGCACCAAAAGCTTTGGGAACAGCCGCCCCTTCACTGCCATCCAATACACCAGCACCGGCTGCGGCCGGTTTTAAATATATTGCACCGGCTTATGAAATAAACACCGAGATGCTGAAAGTAAAAAGTAAAGAGCAGGAGCTAAAGGCATATGCAGTTAAGAACAAATGCAACAGCCAGTATGCATTTGTAATTGACATGAGGATCCCCAGTTTTAAAAAACGCTTCTTTGTGTATGACCTGAAAAAAGATTCGTTGCTCACCATGGGGCATGCAGCACATGGTACCGGCAGCGAAACTTTTAAAGGAGAGCTGGTGTTTTCAAATGTGCCCGACAGCCGCTGTTCATCGTTGGGAAAATACAAAATCGGCGCTTCCTATAAAGGCATTTATGGCCTGTCGTACCGCCTTACCGGGCTCGACAGCACCAACAACAAAGCACTCGAACGGGCCATTGTGTTGCATGGCAACAGCTGTGTACCCGACGACGAAACATATGAATTTCCAATTTGTTTCAGTTACGGGTGCCCGATGGTATCCTCAAATTTCCTGAAAAAATTAAAAACCTATATTGACCGGCAGGGTAAAACCCCTATCCTGTTGTCGATTATATACTGACTTATCAATTATTCTGTATGAAGAAGTACCTGTTATTACTGCTGTTTATAACCTCAATGGTTTGCAAAAGTTTTGCCGACGAAGGCATGTGGCTTCCCCAGTTGCTGCAGGCGTTGAATGAAAAGGAAATGAAAAAGATGGGAATGAAAATAAATGCTGCGGACATCTACAGCATCAGCAAGGGCAGCCTGAAAGACGCCGTGGTTAGTTTTGGCGGTTTTTGCACCGCCGAAGTGATATCGGACAAAGGCCTGTTGTTAACCAATCACCATTGTGGTTTTGACGCCATTCAAAATCATTCCTCCCTTCAGAACAATTATATCCGGGACGGCTTCTGGGCCTATAATAACGGGCAGGAACTGCCCAACCCGGGGCTCTTTGCCACATTCATCATCAGCATCGAAGATGTAAGCGCTGCCATGTTAAAAGATGTAAGCGCAACAATGCCTGAAAAAGAAAGGCAAAAACAGATCAGCCTCAATATGGATGCCTTCAAAAAAACTGTGAAGAAAGAAAGTTACCAGGATGTGCTCATCCGTGCTTTTTTTGAGGGCAATAAATATTTTATGTTTGTTACCGAAACGTATAAAGATGTCAGGCTCGTGGGAGCCCCTCCTTCTTCTATCGGCAATTTTGGAAAAGATACAGATAACTGGATGTGGCCCCGGCATACCGGCGACTTCAGCATGTTCCGCATCTATGCGGGCAAGGACAATAAGCCGGCAGATTATTCTCCCGATAATGTTCCCTACAAACCCAGGCGCTCTTTAAAAATATCGCTGGATGGTGTAAAGGAAGGTGACTTTACCATGGTATTCGGTTTCCCGGGAAGGACCACCGAGTATTTGCATTCAGCTGCAGTGGAGCAGATCATGAATGTAAACGACCCGGCAAAAATTGCCATTCGTGAAAAAGCATTGCAGGTGCTGAATGGTTTTATGCGGAAGGATGAAGGCATTAAAATTCAGTATGCAGCCAAATATGCCAGTATTGAAAACTCATATAAAAAATGGAAGGGTGAAGTGCTGGGACTGAAAAGCAGCGATGCAGTTGGCAGGAAAAAAGCCCTGGAAGCCAGCTTTGAAAAAATTGTGATGAGCACTCCTGCCATGAATTTGGCTTATGCAGACCTGCTAAAAAAACTGGAGCAGTCTTACAAAGACATCGAACCCTATGGCTATGCGAGGGACTATTATAACGAGATCGTGAGCAAGACAGAACTCTTTTTTATTTCGCTAACAGGTTATTCACTCGCAGGTGCATATGACAAGGGGGATGCCACATACAAAAATGCCTTAAAGGATGTTACCGACAGGCTTGTAGGCCTGTATGGTGAATATAATGCCACTGTTGACCAGAAGATGTTTGAAGTGCTGATGGAAATGTATGTTAAAAACCAGCAGCCTCAGTACATATCGCCTGTACTGCAGAAAATGCTGGCCGAAAACAATCACGACATCGCGGCAGTTGCTGCAAAAGTTTACGGACAGTCGTTATTTACAAGCCCTGCAAAATTCAAAATGCTGCTCGACAGTGTGGCCGTCAAAGGCAGTGATGCCATTAAGAACGATATCGCCGCCGTATTATTCAATGATATGCGGAAAACCTATTCAGACAATGTGATGCCCAAACTGGATGAATACCAGAATGCGATCAACAGGCTGCAGCGCACATATATGCAGGCGCAGATGGATGTGTTTAACCAGAAAGTTTTTTACCCGGATGCCAACAGCACCCTGCGTATTACCTATGGCAATGTAAAGGGATACAAGGCCAGGGATGCGGTGCAGTTTGATTTTTATACTTACCTGGACGGCGTGATGGAAAAATACAAACCGGGGGATTATGAATTTGATGTGCCGCAGAAACTGATCGACCTGTATCATAAAAAAGATTTCGGCCCTTATGGTGTGAATGGCAGGCAGCCGGTTTGCTTTATTGCAGCCAACCATACCACGGGCGGCAACAGCGGCAGCCCGGCACTGGATGCCAATGGCAATTTAATTGGGCTGAACTTTGACAGGGTTTGGGAAGGCACCATGAGCGATGTAAACTACAATAAAGATATCTGCCGGAATATTATGGTGGATGTGCGCTATGTGCTGTTTATCGTTGATAAATATGCCGGTGCAAAAAATATCATCAGTGAATTGCAGCTGGTAAGTAAAAAGAAATAACAAAGGATCACAACCGTATTTCCGGGCCGGTAAAAATACTGGCCCGTTTTTTTTATATTTGCCTGTGCTTGCGAAACAAACATACACACATTTCTACAGGCTTTCGGCCTCTTTCTCCATTATGATGAACGGCACTTCGGCAACCTGTTTGTAAAGCCCATGCATTGATGCCGTTGAAGTGTGCGACGCAACAATGCCCGATTCTGCACACAGCTCATCCAAAAAAAATCACAATGCAAATAGCAATTTTAGGCGCCGGCATGGTAGGACGGACCATTGCCACAGATCTTGCCCCGCAACATACCGTTACTTCATTTGATATCAGCAGCCAGTCGCTCGAACTGCTGGCGCAAAAAAACAACAGCATAAAATGCATACAGGCCGACCTGTCGGATTTTAAAAAATACGCGGCGCTGCTTAAAGATGTTGATTATGTAATCAGTGCTGTTCCCGGGTTTATGGGATATAAAACGCTTGAAGCAATTATTCAAGCAGGAAAAAACGTGGTGGACATTTCTTTTTTTCCTGAAGATGCTTTGCAGCTGGACAGGCTTGCAAAAGAAAAAAATGTAACTGCTGTCGTGGATTGTGGCGTGGCACCCGGCATGAGCAATCTTATTCTTGGCTATCACAACGCAAAGATGCAGATCAGCAGTTTTGAATGCGTGGTGGGCGGGCTTCCGAAAACCAGGATAAAACCTTTTGAATACAAAGCGCCCTTCTCTCCCATTGATGTGCTGGAAGAATATACCCGCCCGGCAAGATATGTGGAGAACGGGCATATTGTTACAAAGCCTGCGCTCAGCGACCCCGAACTGGTTGACTTTGCAAAAGCAGGCACCCTTGAGAGTTTTAATACCGACGGGTTACGCAGCATCCTGTATACCATGCCGCATATTCCGAATATGAAAGAAAAAACACTGCGCTACCCGGGTCATATCAGCCTGGTGCAAAGCCTGATCAAGGCCGGATTTTTAAACCGGCAGCCGGTGCAGTTCAAAGGACTGCAGGTGAGCCCGCTGGAATTTACATCTGCTATCCTCTTTAACCAATGGAAACTGGGCAGTACCGAAGCGGAGTTTACCCTGATGACCATTGAAATAAAAGGCGAGGGCAAAACCATCCGCTATGAATTATATGATGAGTATGATGCCGCCACTCAAACCAGCAGTATGAGCCGCACCACAGGTTATACCGCCACAGCAGCACTGCATTTACTCATTAACAAGCTGTTTACACAACCAGGTGTATTTCCGCCCGAACTTGTGGGCAGTAATGAAGCATGCTTCGGATTTATGATGCAATACCTTGAACAAAGGAAGATTGCCTATCATAAAACGGAGTGGTGATATTTACATTCTTTTATCAAAGCCGCAAGGGAGCAATTCATTCTGTTTGCTACATTTGCAGCACATTCGATCAACATGAAAAAACTTTTTCCACTTGTTTTTTTAGCAGCACTGTATGCATGTAATGGCGGAGGCGGCACCAAGGATGAGCCAACAGCAACGGTTGATCCGGACCTGGTACCCAAACCGGCGCCACAAATTGCCTATAATATTGTAAATGTTTACCCGCATGATTCAGGGGCATATACCCAGGGATTGCAATTATACAACGGCAAAATGTATGAAGGCACGGGAGACTGGGCCAACTCCTCTCTCCGCATTACTGATTACAAAACAGGGAAGGTGGAAAAAAAACACCCGATGGGATCCAAAGATATTTTCGGGGAAGGCATTACCATTTTTAAAGGAAAAATATACCAGCTTACATGGCGCAGCAATGTGGTGTACGTATACAGCCTGGATAATATCGATAAGCCTGAAAAAACATTCAGCTGGCCCTATGAAGGCTGGGGCATTACCCATAACGACAGCGATTTGATCGTAAGTGATGGTAGCGCCAATATTTATTTTGTGAACCCGGATGATTTTAAAATAAAAAGAAGGATCACGGTGATGGAAGATGGTGTGCCGCACGACAGCATCAATGAACTGGAGTTTATCAATGGATCCATTTTCGCCAATGTATACCAGCAGGATTTTATACTGAAAATTGACCCTGCAGATGGTAAGGTAACCGGCAAGATCAGTCTCCCCGGCATCATAGAAAAATTTGCACCCGGGTTTGTACCAGAGCCCGGAGACGAAGTACTGAACGGGATTGCCTACGACAGTACCACCAAAAAATTACTGATCACGGGGAAACGCTGGCCCAAAATGTTCGAGATCACCCTGCAATAATCAGGAGCCGGTTTTTTCAATAATATAGATCACGGAGCTGCACCGCTCTTTATTGAGCAGCGCTTTGCAATTTGAAAGCAGGCCATTCCAGCAGGCCCTGATGATATTTCCTTTGCCGTTTTTATATTGCTCACTCAGCATGCTCACATAAAAGCTGTCGAACCACATGGGTTTTACAGTTGTAACACGAAGGCCGTAACCGTTTATGAGCTGGCGCATGGAAGCAGGAGAAAAATGATACAGGTGCCGCGGCACATCGTAAGCTGCCCAGTACTCATTATATATGCCGGCATCTTTTGAAGTATAATTGGGCACCGCGATAAAAATTTTACCTCCCGGGGCTAACAGTTGCGAAAGCTGTTTGATATAATCATGCAACTGGTGCACATGCTCCAGCACATGCCACATGGTAATTGCATTGAAAGATGCGGATGGCATTTTAAACAATTCACCAGGCTCCATGGGCTGCAGACCGTACAGTGCAGTTGCTTTTTCCCTTGCAGTTTCGTCGGGTTCAAGCCCGGTGGTTTTCCAGCCGGCCGTTTTCATGGTATGTAGAAAAGCGCCCGTGCCGCATCCAATATCAAGAATGGCGCCTTTGTCCGTACCCGTAGCGACCACCACCATTTTTCGCTTACCATTCAGTGTGCGCTTACGCACCATGTGATAAAGGGTGTTGATCAATCCCTTTTTAGTATCGCTGTGCGAAATATAGGCGTCGCTTTTGTAATAAGGGCCAATGGCTTCCTGTTCCGGAATGTCCTGGGTAAAACGATGGGTGCAGTGATTGCAATGCCAGATGGAAAATTGCTGGTGCGAAACAGTGAAATCTTCAGCCGCCAGTTGCGGCACAATTTTTTCCGAGGCACAAACGGGGCAATGTGTATAATGAATCATGAATTAGCTGTGCTGTTTTCTGCTGCAGGTTTTTTATAAAAAAGCAATAACCCGATCACGCCGGCTGTAACCCAAACATCGGCCACATTAAAAATACCGGTACGCAAACTGCCGAATCCAATATTCATAAAATCGGTTACATGCCTGTCGTACAAAATACGGTCGATGATATTGCCGATACCGCCCGAAACAATGAGCGCAATGGAGAACACCCGCATGGCCGTCATTTTATCAAGATGCCGGAATACATACACCACTACCAGTAACAAAAAAGCAAGCGGCAACATACTCAGCAGCCAGAAACTGGCAGTCTTTGGCAATTCATCACCCAGGCTCAGTGCAGCCCCGGTATTTTCAACATACCAGAAACGGAAACTATCATGAAAATAACTGGCCATGCCCTTATCCTTCAGGTGCTCTTTTGCAAGATCTTTTGTAACCCGGTCGCTGGCAATACAAATGACGCAGCAAACAATAAAGAGGATAATTTTATTTTTTCTTGTCATGCTTAAAGTGCCGGGCTGATGTTCCCGAATGATGTGGAAGACAACATATCGTTATAATAAAACAGGATAATAAGCAATGCGGCGGCGGCCAGTACAAGGGCCCATATCCACCAGCGGTCTTTTGTCACCGGGTTCTCGGTATAATATTCGGCCATTTGCATGGTGGTGGTTTCCTTATCACCCACCAGCATACTGTGTGACGCATCGGGGTGTATCACCCTTTCGGCATTTACTACAGGCAGTAAGGCTCCCGGCAGCTGCGAAGGATTAAACTGTATTTTTCCGCCTGCACCGGAAGAAAAGCTTCCCACCATATTGATCGTGGCAATGGCTTTTGCATTGATCTCAGTTTTAAGCTGGTTACAGTATTTGCCCAGCGTTTCTATGGCCTGCATCACCGGGCTGTTATTGACAGCAGCAATATAGTCGAGCAATGCAGCCGCATCCGTTTCATTGGTTTCAAATTCAATTACAGGCCTGGGAGGATGGATATGCTTATTCAAAAAATCACTCTCTGCATTTTTATTGCGGATATACAAAGTACCCATGCCCGGCAACGGGCAGGTTTTATGCTGGAATAAATATGATGCGATCAGCTGTTGCATAAAAAATCACCTGCCGCAAAGGTAGGTGAACGTTATTAAAAAAGGATGTTTTCATTACTGGCCCTCCACCGTGATGGTAACCACGTTGGTTCCGTTCATCGGGATACTCATACCTGCCACTTCGATGGTGCCGGTAATGGTCATATTCAGCACTTTTTTAACCAGCAAACCTGTAGCAGTACTGATCCACATCTCACCGGTACTTTTGGTGCTGGTGTTCGATACGGTTTGCATTCCCTGCATTTCTGTTTCACTGGTAACAGCTGAGATACCGTTAATGGTAAACTTGATAGCACCGTCCGTAATTTCCGACAAGGTATAGGTGGTGCTTCTTTTATCTTTCCCGTTTGCCGAACTGCTGCTGTCTGTAAAACTGTCGCCCAGTTTCATTTCTGCATCGCTGGCAAATAAATTGATAGCAGGAGATATTTCATCTTCACCACTCATTTTCATCATGCCCATCATCATCCCGCCGCCCGGCGCTTCCTTTTCAGGACTTTCAGATTTTTTTATACTGCCCGCAATGATTTTTCCAAAACTGTTGATGCTGAAACTGGCCGGCTTGTTGATTCCGCCACCCATCATTTGACCCAGCTGACCTTCCTGGTCTTCTTTTTTATCACTGTCGTAATTCATAGACTGGCCCATCATGGTCATGCTCAGCACCAAATGACTGGTGGTGGAAGAAAGATCATACGATTTATCCTTTACATTTTTAACCTCCAGCAAGCTGGTGGCGTTCATTTCCACGGGGATATCCATTGACTGGCCCATCAGCTCCTGCGACATATTGCCTTTGGCGGTAGTTACAATTGTATATTTCTTACCTGCCTGAAGCTTTACTGCTGGCTTATAAGTTTGTGCCTGCGGGCAGAATCCGGCAAGCATTAAAAAAGCGCTGATGATCTTTTTCATTTTAAATATTTGAGGCAAGATTTATAAACTAACCCCGGGGTTGCAAATGTATTTTATTTATGCAAGTTTTAATCTTTTGTTTACATAAGCGGCGGATACTGCAATCGGGGATAAGTCTTAATTTTACAGATAAAACCCGGATACATGTTTTTAACACCTGATAATAAACTCAAAAAGATCATTGTAATTGGCGACAGGGTGCTGATCAAAATATCCGCCTCCAACGAACGTACCGAAAGCGGACTGTACCTGCCACCCGGTGTGGGAGAAAAAGAAAAAGTACAGCAGGGCTATGTGATCAAAACCGGCCCGGGATATGCATTGCCCATGCCCGTGGAAGATGAAAGCTGGAAGCCCGAGGAAGAAAAAGTAAAGTACCTGCCTTTGCAGGCCCGTGAAGGCGACCTGGCTATTTTTTTGCTGAGCGGTGCCACAGAAGTGATTTACCAGAAGGAAAAATATTATATCGTTCCGCAGTCGGCCATCCTGATGCTGGAAAGGGAAGAAGATCTCTAGCCTATTTTAAGGCACAGCTCCTGTATGTATTGGGTGTGATGCCTTCCATTTTCCGGAACAGCCTTACAAAATAATTCACATCACTGAAGCCGCACATGCTGCTTACGGTTTGCACCTTATACTGCTGCTTTGCGAGTAATTGCTTGGCCAGCTTGATCCGCTCCTGATTAATATAATCCAGCGGCGTGATGCCAAACTGTTCTTTAAACCATTTAAAGAAAACATTCCTGCTGAGATAAGCTTTGCGGCTCAATGCGTCCACCGCGATTTTTTCTGTGAGGTGTTCATGAATATAACTGAGCACATAATGCAGCCTGCTCTGGTTATTGGATGATTCGCTTTCTGCAACCACCTGCCGCAGGTGCTGGCTTTGCACGAGGCGGATCAGCAATTCTTTCAGGCTCAGGTCGGCAAAAATATCCTTGCCGGTTTCACTGCCGCTGCATACGCGTATCAGTTTATTGATAAGCCCGGTTACCTCCGTATCATTATCAAAATGATACTGGTTAAACTGCAGTTTCCATTCATGATTATCCCGGGTACTGTTGTAATAACTGTTCAGGTAATTCATGGTGCTTTTAACATAGCTGTCATCCACCGCCAGTGCAATACATTGTGTGGGATTATTATTTTCTGCCTCCGGGAAATCTATGATCATTGTTTCATTGGCAGGAACAATTACAGTTTCTCCCGGCAGGTAATCAAATGCGGGCTTGTCAAACAGGTGCATTATTTTTTTACCCCTCACCATGCTCGTTATTACAAAATCATTGAACGTAAGCGGTATGTGGTATGAATGCTGGTAAGTTTCAAATACATTCAGCTCGCAGTTATTTAAATTGAAAATACGCCGGTTCTCCACCAGTGTTTGCAGGTATTTTGGGTGCGTAAGCGCCACCGGCTGCAAAGTGCGTTTTTGTTTCATGCAAGCATTCTTCGTTTCGTCATTCAAGGTTAGCATTATTTTCCTGAACCTCCAAAACCCGGGTACAATTGTGCTATTAAAAAGTACAAAACTGACGGGGCCGGGTATTTATTTTTAGAAAATTAGCTTACCGATTATTAACGATAAAACTTGCAAACATGAGCACTTCAACCATGGCCGCACCGGCCTCCACAGTGGCCGCAAGGCCCGTTTTCAAATCAAAGTACGAGCATTATATCAACGGGGAGTGGACAGCACCCGACGGTGGTGAGTACTTCGATAATGTATCCCCCATCGACGGAAAAGTATTTACAGCCGCTGCCCGGGGCAATACCAAAGACATCGACAAAGCCATTGATGCCGCCACAGCAGCCTTTAAAACCTGGAGCAAAACAGCGGCCGCTTACCGCAGCAATATCCTCTTAAAAATTGCACAGGTAATTGAAGACAACCTCGATTACCTCGCCATTGTGGAAACCATCGACAACGGAAAAGCATTGCGTGAAACCAGGGCGGCCGACCTGCCGCTGGTGGTTGACCATTTCCGTTATTTCGCCGGCGTGATCCGCAGTGAAGAAGGCAGTATCAGTGAGCACGACGAAACTACCGTAAGCATCAATCTTCATGAACCGATTGGTGTGGTGGGACAAATCATTCCATGGAATTTTCCTTTACTGATGGCTGCCTGGAAAATTGCGCCTGCACTGGCCGCTGGTTGTACCGTAGTGGTAAAACCCGCCGAGCAAACACCCACCGGCATCATGTGCATGATGGAACTGGTTGGAGACCTGCTGCCAAAAGGTGTATTGAATGTTGTAACGGGTTTTGGCGTGGAAGCAGGTAAACCGCTGGCTTCTTCTCCAAGAGTAAATAAAGTTGCTTTTACCGGCGAAACCACCACGGGCCGCCTGATCATGCAATACGCTTCTGAAAACCTTATCCCTGTTACAATGGAACTCGGAGGCAAAAGTCCGAATATCTTTTTTAAATCTGTAGCCGATGCCGATGATGATTACTTTGATAAGGCGGTGGAAGGCGCTGTAATGTTTGCGCTGAACCAGGGGGAAGTGTGCACCTGTCCTTCACGTATTTTAGTACACGAGGACATCTGCGAAAAATTTATGGAACGGGTGGTACAGCGTACCAAGGCCATCAAACTGGGAAATCCGCTGGACAGTACCGTAATGATGGGCGCACAGGCAAGCGAAGACCAGTACAACAAGATCCTGAGCTATATGGATATTGGCAAACAGGAAGGGGCACAGGTATTATGCGGCGGAGAACCTTATCATCAAAACAGCGGGCTTGAACATGGATTTTATATTCAGCCCACCATTTTCAGGGGCAATAATAAAATGCGCATTTTCCAGGAAGAGATCTTCGGACCCGTAACTTCCGTCACCACTTTTAAAACAACCGAAGAAGCCATCGCCATCGCCAACGATACCTTGTATGGTTTGGGAGCCGGTGTTTGGACCCGTGATGCACATGAAATGTACCAGGTGCCAAGGGCGATACAGGCCGGCCGTGTTTGGGTAAACTGTTACCATGCTTATCCTGCCCATGCGCCGTTTGGAGGTTATAAGAAATCCGGCTTTGGAAGGGAAACACATAAAATGATGCTGAACCATTACCGCCAGACCAAAAATATGCTCATATCCTATAGCAAAAGCAAACTCGGCTTTTTCTAAACTAAACCCGGATGATAAAACACAGTGGCTGACAACCACTGTGTTTATTTCCGCTTAAATCAATAACGCATGCCGACACCAAGAGTAACCGCCACCAATGCAGCGGCGGAGCTGATAGCAAGGCTGAAAAATTTACATGGCCCGCTGATGTTTCACCAAAGCGGCGGCTGTTGTGATGGCAGCCAGCCCATGTGTTTTGCTGATGGCGAGTTTAAAACAGGCCACAGCGATGTTTGCCTGGGGATTGTGGAAGGCTGTAAATTTTATATGAACAGCGACCAGTTTGAATACTGGAAACATACCCAGCTTATTTTAGATGTGACCCCCGGGCGTGGCAGCAGTTTTTCGCTGGAAATTCCACTGGGTGTGCGCTTTTACATACACTCTAAACTCTTTACCGATGAAGAGATGGAATCTTTATCTCCCCTATTGGAAACCTGATCTTTCATGGTCAGGATTTTTAACCATACAAGGCATAAAAAAAGTGAAGCCTTTTGAGCTTCACTTCTGTGCGGAAGAGGAGATTCGAACTCCCACGCCCTTTCAGGCGCTACCACCTCAAAGTAGTGCGTCTACCAATTTCGCCACCTCCGCATTATTTAAGGGACGGCAAAAATAAGTAATCAGGATTAAACTATAAAAGCTGTGGAGTTATTTCTTTAGAACAATTCTGAAAGTGGTGCCCTTCCCGGGCTCTGAATGCTTTACAAAGAGTTCGCCCTTGTGATATTGTTCAATAATTCTTTTTGATAAACTGAGTCCCAGCCCCCAGCCCCTTTTTTTAGTGGTAAACCCGGGCTTAAACACTTTGCTGATATTGGAAGCGCTGATTCCTTTCCCGCTGTCGGATACATCAATGATCACATGCGCCGTTTCATTTTTGATGGCCACCCCGATATTACCCCGGCCATCCATCGCATCGAGGGCATTTTTGAGCAGGTTTTCAATCACCCAGTCAAATAATGGCGCATTGATCATGGCCGGCACTTCCGGTTCATTAAAACTGGTAACGGCAAAACTCACTTTATCGCTTGCCCTGCGTTTGATATAGGTCACCATGCTTTCCACCTGTGCCACCACATTTTTTTCTTCCAGTTGCGGGGTGCTGCCAATTTTACCAAAACGGTCGCTCACCAGTTTCAGCCTGTCCACATCCTTGGCCATTTCGTTGGCAATTTTTTCATTCTGCGGATTATCTTTCAGCATTTCCACCCAGCCCTGCAAAGACGAGAGCGGTGTACCGATCTGGTGGGCCGTTTCCTTTGCCATACCTGCCCAAACCTGGTTTTGGGTGGATTTATTGCGGGTGGAAACGGTGATGAGCGTGATGATAATGAACAGCGCCACAATAATCAGCTGTATGATGGGATAATAACGCACTTCCTGCAGGAGCCTGGAATCACCATAGTAATATTTGTTATAATAGAGCGGCTCCTTACTTATTTCCACCGTGATGGGATCGTGCTGGCTTTTAAATTCGGCCACCAGCCGGCCCAGGTAACTGCTGTCGGCTTTTACTTTGGCAGAATCAATATTTAAAAATTCATTGAGCGGGTTATCCTTTTCATCCGTGCCAATGATCGGGATCTCTTTATTTTCCGAAGTAATGATGGTGGTAAGATTCAACGCCGACTGGTCGGTGGTGGTACTGCGTGTTTTCAGCGACTGCACCCATACATTTACTTTCCTGCGTTCATCTGCTGCAATTTTCTTCGCGAGGTACTGCGAATAAAAAATGGTGCCTGAAACAATGGCGATGGCGATCACCGCCAGTGCTGTGCGCCAGTTTAATAATTGCGAAAGCATAGGTAAAAATAAGGAATTCATGAAGAGTTATGAGTATGAGTTATAAGTTATGAGTATGTTTGCGGATAAGTTTTAAAGCAGCCCGGCATGGCCCAACCATCTGTAGCAATTGTAATTTTAAACTGGAACGGAAGAAAATTCCTCGAGCAGTTTTTGCCATCGGTAATGGCATCGCTGTATATCAATAAGCGGGTGATTGTGGCCGACAATGCTTCCACGGATGATTCAATTGCTTTTTTACGTTCACATTATCCCGGTATTGAAATCCTGGTGAACAGCAGCAATGAAGGATTTGCAAAAGGATATAACACCGCACTCAAACAGGTGCAAAGCGATTATTATGTTTTGCTCAACAGCGATGTGGAAGTGGATGGCAATTGGATCGGCCCGGTGATAGATTTAATGGAACAGGACCGTTCCATCGCAGCCTGCCAGCCCAAATTACTGGCCTATCATGATAAAAAAATGTTTGAATACGCCGGGGCGGGCGGTGGCTGGATCGACAGTTTGGGCTACCCTTTCATGCGGGGAAGAATATTTGATATATGCGAGGAAGACAAGGGTCAGTATGATTCCGTGCAGGCATGTTTCTGGGCCAGTGGTGCGGCATTATTTGTCCGGGCGGCAGTTTACCACGAGATGGGCGGACTGGATGAATACTTTTTTGCTCACCAGGAAGAAATAGACCTTTGCTGGCGAATGCAGCTGGCAGGATATAAGATTTACGCCCAGCCGCAATCGGTGGTGTATCATGTGGGCGGAGGCACACTTCCCAAAGGCAGCAGTAAAAAAGTATATCTCAACTTCAGGAATAACCTGGTCATGCTTTTTAAGAATTATACCTGGGGGCAGCGGGCTATTAAATTACCCGTTCGTATTGCGCTGGATGCAGTTTCGGCTTGGAAAGAACTGCTGGCCGGAGAACACAAGTATTTTACGGCCGTATTAAAAGCACATGTGCATTTTTTAAAATGGATACTGTTTGAAAAAAAACAATCCACATGGCCGGTGCGCCGCGGCGGAACAACTGCCGGTTTTTACAGGGGATCTGTAATATGGCAGCATTTCGTAAAAAAGAGAACAAAGTTTTCAGAAATTGTTGATAACAAATAAGTTTTTTTGAATTGCAGCCCTTATTTTTGCACTGCAAATTTTTAACGCATGGAACAGGAAATAATTGACAATTCCCACAAAGATTTTACACATAACTGGGTTTCCACTTCCCGTTTTATATGGTTTTGCCAGGTATTCCTAGTGTTGGCATTTGTTATTGGCGGTTGCTATAACCTGTACACACACCGTTATAAAGGAAAGCCTGAAGTGAATGTGCCGGAAAATACCCTGTACAATCCAAAATACAAGTAAAAAAATTTTTGTTGTAGCGATACAACCCTTATTTTTGCCGTCCGAAAAAACGGAATAGTTCTTACACTCAATTGCGGAAGTAGCTCATTTGGTAGAGCACGACCTTGCCAAGGTCGGGGTGGCCGGTTCGAGCCCGGTCTTCCGCTCAACAATCATCCCGGTTCTCCCGGGATTTTTTTTCGGTTGTTTGCATTGATGGTGCCAGCAACGGAATAAAGAAAGTGTCACTCGGGTGGTGGAACTGGTAGACACGCAGGACTTAAAATCCTGTTTGCAGCAATGCAAGTGTGGGTTCAACTCCCATCCCGAGTACTCAGCCCCGGATCAAACCCGGGGTTTTTTTATGCAAAACCCTCTCCTGGTTTTGCCCGTGCTTTTCAAAGCCTTCGTTCCCGGAAGCTTTTTATTTTTAATTATCTTGTAAAAAAATTACAATGGCAGCCGAAATCAAATGCCCCAATTGTGGCCACGAATTTGAACTGAATGAAAGCCTGCGGGGCGAAGTGGAAAAAGAACTGCGTGGCAAAATGCAGGAATGGCTGAAAAAGAAAGAAGATGAGTTTGCTGCACAGTCGGCCAAAATGGTGGCAGACGCACAGCAAAAAACAGCTGAGCAAACGGCCGCCCGGCTAAAATCACTGGAAGAAGAGGCCAAACAAAAAACACAGCAGTTGCAGGAGCTGCAGAAAAAAGAACTGGACCTGCTGCGTGATAAAACCGCACTGGAAGAAAAGCAAAAGAATTTTGAGCTGGAACTGGAAAAACGTTTTTTGGAAAAACGAAAAGAAATCGAAGACAATACGATCAAAAGGGAGCAGGAACTTTTTGACCTTAAAACAAAAGAATACAAGCTGCAGATGGAGCAGCAGCAAAAACTCATTGAAGAGCTGAAACGAAAAAGTGAACAGGGCAGCATGCAGCTGCAGGGAGAAAGCCAGGAAATTTTACTGGAAGAAATTTTAAAAGAGCATTTCCCCTTTGACGTGATTGAAGAAGTGGGCAAAGGTGTTGAAGGAGCCGACTGCATACAGCTGGTACGCAACAACAGCGGTGTGGTATGCGGCAAAATCATTTACGAAAGCAAACGCACCAAGGCCTGGAGCAATAACTGGATAGACAAACTGAAGAACGACATGCGCAGCAGCAGCAGCGATGTGGCCATATTGGTATCGCAGGTTTTTCCAAAAGACATGGACAAGTTTGGTGAAAAGGACGGTGTTTGGGTTTGTGGTTTCAATGAGGTAAGCAGCGTGGCGTATCTGCTGCGCAACGGCATCATAAAAATTCATGATGCGCAAAAAAGCCAGGAAAACAAGGGTGATAAAATGCAGATGCTGTACAATTATCTTACCGGCAACGAATTCCGCGGGCAGGTGGAAGCCATCGTGGAAGGTTTTATGGCGATGAAACAAAGCATTGCAAAAGAGCGGATACAAATGGAGAAAATGTGGAAGGAAAGGGAAAAACAACTTGAAAAAGTTTTACTCAGCACCAGTGGCATGTATGGCAGTGTGAAGGGCATTGCCGGCGCCTCGGTAAGTGATATTCCCCTGCTGGAAGGAGATGCAGAAGAAACGCTTTAAATAACCGCCCTGTGAAAATTGATGAACGCATTATCCCCTGCTTATTTGGTGCTGCCGCAATCCTTGCCTTGTTTTTCAGTGTATGGGCACTGGCCATCATCCTGGCTTTTTATTCGGGCATACAGTGGCTTAAAATTTTACGGCCCGGGTTATTTGATGATGAAGCGCCCGGCAGCGCATACGGCAGCACAAAGATCCAGTCATCAGGCTACCTCACTTATTATGGTGAACAGCTCAATTTTGCGGATGAAGAAATTGCCGCTGTACTGGAAAAACATTTTCCTTTTTACCCGAAATTATCTGCGGAGGATAAAACAACATTTATAGAGCGCACACAGCTGTTTATTGCAGATAAGGTTTTTAAAATTCATTGCAACCCGGGTTTTAAGGAAATGCCCATTTTAATCAGCGCCGCTGCGGTGCAGCTCACATTCGGGCTGAAAAAATATTTGCTTCCCAATTTCAGGTTCATTCATGTTTATCCTGAAGAATTTTTAGGCGTGCATCCCACCATACGTGTGCTGGAAGGCAATGTAAGCGGTCATGCCATTAACCTCAGCTGGAAACATTTTTTAGCAGGTTATCAAACACCGGACAACGGGCAGAACGTAGGCCTGCACGAACTGGCACATGCGCTGTATTACCAGACTTTTATAGTGGAAGAAAATGTGGACCGCAACTTCAGGGATACCTTTGATGATTTCAGCGAGTATGGCAACAGGGTTTTTGAACAGGAAAAACTGCCGGGAAATGACCTGTATTCTGATTATGCACTCCGCAACTTCCAGGAATTTTGGGCGGAGAGCATCGAAATATTTTTTGAAAAGCCCTGGCAGATGAAAAAAAATTACCCCGTTTTGTACAATGCCATTGCCGGTTTGCTGAACCAGGATCCCAGTATTATCACGCCCCTACCGCAGGGTGAATACCCATGTTAACGCATTGCCGTTAAAAAAAAGATAGTGCACCTGCAGGGGGATTTTATGATTGAACATACAATGCACCATGCCCTGCCCCTCGCCGGCAGTTATGGAACCAATATTGATGTGTTTTTTAAAATCCACTCCTTCGTTTCCCTTCCATTTGTATACCGATTCCTTCACACTCCACAATAAGGTGGCCGTGTTATCGGCACCCCCGTTTTGTAGCAACAATTGTTCAGATTCCGTTAGGAATTTATGGATGATCGCCTGCACCTTGCTGGTAATTTTTTCCACGTCCACCCCCACCCTGTAAGTACGGCTTACCATAACAGCTGCATACTCGCCGCAATGCGAGATGGAAAAGTGGTAAGCCTCATCTTCCAAAAATGGTTTGCGTGTATCGGCTATTTTGATCAGTTCCAGCGGAAAATCGGGGTACAGTTCTTTTAACAGGTAACGGCCGGCAAGGTGCTGTAATCTTTTATGCGGGTGTGTGATTTCCTTTTGTAATGGCACCTGCTGCAAAAAGAAAGCTTCGGGCTCAGTGATATGCCACACACCCATTTTGGTGGCTTCGTTAATATTTTGTTGATAAACCAGCGGCATGTTGATTATTGAATATTGGCCATTGCATATTGAATATTTATTTTTACGGCCATTGAAATTTCAGCATAAAGGTATGCCGTTGAAGTGTGCGACGCAACAATGCTTCACAGAATTACCAGGGCTGGTAACAAAAAAAATCAGACAATGATCTTAAGTGATAAACGCATTTTGGAAGAGATAGGAAAAGGCACCATAAAAATTGAACCGTATGACCGGGAGTGCCTCGGCAGTAACAGTTACGATGTGCATTTAGGAAAACACCTGGCCCGTTATATAAATAAGGAACTGGATGCAAAAAAGCACAATGAAATTGAGCATTTTGATATCCCGGAAGAAGGCATTGTTTTATACCCGCATGAATTTTACCTGGGTGTAACAGAAGAGTATACCGAAACACATGCCCATGTTCCTTTTTTGGAAGGGAAAAGCAGTACCGGCCGTTTGGGCATCGATATACACGCCACTGCCGGAAAAGGTGATGTGGGTTTTTGCGGCAACTGGACGCTGGAGATATCGGTAAAACAACCGGTAAGGGTTTACCACGGGATGCCGATAGGCCAGCTGATCTATTTTCCTGTTGACGGGGAGATTGAAGTTAAATACAACGAGAAAAAAAATGCCAAGTACAGCGGTCAGCCCGGCAAACCTGTGGAAAGCATGATGTGGAAGAACCAGTTTTAACTGCAGCAATATTCGCATGATTCAAAAGTGGACCTTACTGAAAGAAGAAGATGTATCGCCTTCTAAATGGATGCCTGTACTAAGGCATACCGTGCAATTACCCGGCAATAAAATTGTTGACGACTACTATTTAACCAGGCTGGGAAACGTGGCGGTTGTACTGGCCATCACCACAAACAACCAGGCCGTGCTGATACGGCAATACAAACACGGTACCGGCGAAGTGTTGCTGGAGCTGCCCGGCGGCATGCAGCATAAACATGCCACGATGGAACAGTGTGCGGTTGCAGAACTGCAGGAAGAAACCGGCATTCAGGTAATACCGGAACAATTGTTGTCATTGGGAAAAGTGGCGGGCAACGCTGCCAAAACAGACCAGGTAACTTATGGTTATTTAGTAAAGAATGTGAGTTTTAACAGCAGCCGGCAATTAGATCATACAGAAGAAATAGAACTGGTACTTGTAAGTCCGAAAGAATTGATCAGCATGATTGCCTCCGGAGAAATCTGGGTATCTGACACCGTAGCACTGGTGTTAAAAGCACGCCTGCTGTACCCGGATTTGTTTGAATAATGAGCCCGCTCAGATCTTACCAAATTTTTTATAGTACGCAATCAAAAAACTGGTTACCTCATCATAACTCAGTATGCCCTGCGGCTGTTCATTGCTTTGCAGAAACTTGCCATAGAGCCAGCGGATCACCGGTTCGACAGGATTTTTATGCCGGCGGTTAAAATCCCTCCAAGTCTTCAGATCATTTTTTATTTCGGGTAACAACTGGTCTGCATACATTTTTGCACTGGCCGAATCTGTGCCGTATAAATTGCGGTTGCTGTACAAAAACAGGTCGAGGTAAACCGAATACCTGAACCTTTCATCATCAGAAGCGCTGGCTGCGAGGTAACCCACAAAATTGGCTTCATTCTCTTTTGCATAGCCAAGCTGGTGTGCCACTTCATGACAAACAGTAAATGGCTGTAAAAATTTGGGCACAGTTACATTCACCTGCGCTTCGCCTGTAAACGGGTTGTAGTATCCTAAAAAGCCGACATAATTACCCAGCCAGCCCCAAAGCGATGGTTTGATGCTTTTATGATCATATTCCAGGAACGGGTAGCTGGAGTCAATTCGCTGGTATTGCTGTTGCACCCCTGTAAACAGTTCGGTGGTGCTGGCATATCCATTGCCAGACTTGACAAGCGCCGCTTTTGCAGTATTGGCCTTTTCAATCAGCATCGCATTCATCTGCCTGAGTTCCGCCGTGCTGTATTTATCCATTTTAAGTCCCAGTTGGCTGGCAATGCCCTTCCGGTTATAATTGATACCCCAAAAGCCGTTAAAAACAACGTAAATCAACAGGAGCATCACAGCAATTTTTACAGTTTTTATACCGAATCCTTTCCAGGTAGCCTTGCGTTGTAGCAAAAGACGCACCCCCCTTATAAGGTTTATGAGTATCCATAATCCCAATAATCCATAAAGTATATCCCCGAGGCTGAAGGGCAGCCACCCGGATAAAATCCTTAAAAAACCAGCCAGGGCCGGGTAAAAGCCTGTGGCATAACCTGTTTCCACCCGTTGCTGGCTAAGGGAGTACCATTTGATGAACAAGGCCAGCAGCAGTAAAGCCCCCACAAATAAGCCCTTTTTTCTATATTGCATACAGGATTAAAAGTAGTAAAACCCTTTTATACGGCCGCACTGTCAAAAAATCCAAATTCCTGTCAGAAATAACAAATTTTTGACTTACCTTTGCCGTCCTTTAAACCATCCGTAATGGCGCATAAGCGGGGATTTGAGATAGCGTTTGTGGGATTAAAGCCCGGAATTCATGAGTTTAATTACGAGGTGGATGATAAGTTCTTTGCTGAAAGAGGGGTTACAGAATTCAGTAACTGCCATGCTACCATCAAGCTTTCTTTAGACAAGAAAAGCAGTTTTATGCTGCTGAAGTTTGAAGTGGGCGGCAAGGCCAGTGTAACCTGCGACCGTTGCGGAAACCCGTTGGGGATGGATATCTGGGACGAGTTTAATATGGTGGTGAAACTGGTGGATGATCCGGAAGTGATGAATGAACAGGAAGAAGACCCGGATGTATTTTACATCAGCCGCACCGAAAGCCATATCAATGTAACTAACTGGATCTATGAATTTGTGATGCTGAGTTTTCCCATGCAGAAAATGTGTACAGAAGCAGAAATGGGCGGACCGCAATGCAACCAGGAAGTGTTAGCCAAATTAAAAGGAATGGAACAGGGGCAGCAGGAAGAACACAATGCAAACCAAATCTGGAAAGGACTGGAGCAGTTTAAGAAGAAGGCGAGGAAGAAGTGAGACTGGATGCCAGATACTGGCGCCAGAATCAGGTATCCCCCGATCACAAACAAACAAGTAAAGTAGTATATAACAATAAAAATTATAAGTCATGCCAAATCCCAAAAGGCGCCATAGTCAGCAACGCAGTGCAAAAAGAAGGACTCACTATACAGCTACGGCTGCAACACTGAGCGTGGATAAAACAACCGGCGAAACACATGTTCGTCACCGTGCACACGTTAGCGAAGGCAAACTGTTTTATAAAGGAAAATTAGTGGCTGAAAAAGCTCCGCTGAAAGCCTGATCATAATTTTCTTTATCTCCATTCTAAACTTTAAATTCGTTTCCGGATTTGGGGTTTAGAATTTTTATTTAAAGCCATTGCAATGAATATTGGATTAGATATGATGGGCGGAGATTTCGCACCTGCAGAAGCCGTTAAAGGAGTTGCCGCTTATTTTGCTGAAAACAATGAACCTGTTCATTTAACCCTGCTGGGCGATGAGGCACAGGTAAAACCATTGGTGGAAGCTGCCGGGATACCTTCGGGTTCCTATACCATTATTCATGCGCCGGAAGTAATCGAAATGAACGAGCACCCCACCCGGGCTTTAAAAGAAAAAAAGAATTCATCCATCGCTATTGGTTTTTACCTGCTGGCCGGTGGTAAAATTGATGCATTCATCAGTGCAGGCAATACCGGTGCCATGATGGTGGGTTCATTATTCAGCATCAAAACAATTGAGGGTGTATTGCGCCCTACCATCGGGGCATATATGCCGCGTGAAGACGGCAGCCTGGGCTTACTGGTGGATGTTGGTCTCAACGCTGACTGTAAACCGGAAAACCTGAACCAGTTTGCCATACTCGGTTCTCTATATGCAAAACACATACTCAACTTTGAAAATCCAAAAGTAGGCTTGGTAAACCTGGGTGAAGAAGAAGGCAAAGGTAATTTACTGGCACAGGCGGCCTACCCGCTGTTAAAAGAAAATAAGCAGATCAGTTTTTATGGCAATATTGAAGGCAGGGATATCCTCCTCAATAAAGCCGATGTACTGGTTTGCGAAGGCTTTACCGGCAACGTGGTATTGAAACTTGCCGAAAGCATTTACGATATTGTTAAGCGCCGCAATATCCACGATGAGCATTTTGACCGTTTCAATTTTGAACAGTATGGCGGTGTGCCTGTTTTAGGCGTGAGCAAACCTGTTATCATCGGGCATGGCATCTCCCACGCCACCGCTTTTAAAAACATGATCCGCATTGCACAAAGAATGCTGGCAACAGGCCTGATGCAAAAAATGCAGGAAAGTTTTACCGGCCAGGCATAATTTCAGCAAACACTTATTGAAACTGCAACCTGCAGTCAGCGGCCAGATAACTTCTTCGCGGCTGAAGCCAACCGGCTTTTATCTCCACGCAAATATTTTTATATTAGTGCCCTAAACTTATTGATATGAAAAAATTGCTCCTCACCGCTTTTTGCATGTTAGCGGTCAATGCTTTTACAAAAGCACAAAACTGTGCCAATTACCTGCTGCTTCAGAACAACAAAAAAATCGAAATGACCCTTTATAACAAAAAGGGAAAAGAGAATGGCAAACAGGTATGGAATATCAGCAATTATCAATCTTCCGGCGGGGTAACCTCCGCCACTGTTAATACCGAGATGTTCAACGATAAGGGAAAATCCATCAGCAAGGGCAGCAGCGAAATGCAGTGCAGCAATGGGGCTCTGCTGATGAACATGAAACTGATGCTGACAGAAGAACAGCTGAAACAAATGGGCGAAAGCGCCGCCACCGCCAAAGGTGCATTCATTGAATATCCATCTTCGGTAAAAGTGGATGACCTGCTGAAAGACGGCAGTCTTACCATTGATTATACAATGGGCGGCAATATGACTGCAAAAATGGAAATGGAAGTAACAGACCGGAAGGTGACAGGCAAGGAAACGGTTACTTCACCCGCAGGCACCTGGGAGTGTTTTACCATCACCAGCACACAAAAGCTTACCACAAGGATTGCAGGCATGGGCATCCCGGTTAAACTGAATGTAACAGAATGGTATGCGCCTGGGGTGGGCGTGGTAAAAACAGACAGTAAATGGGGCAGTACCCTGATCACATCTATTCAATAATATCAACAAAACAATTTCGATGGCCCGGAAAATAAGAATCGGTATGGTGGGTGGCGGACAAGGCGCTTTTATTGGTGCCGTGCACCGTATTGCCGCAGCGATGGATGGTGAAACAGAACTGGTATGTGGTGCATTCAGTTCCACACCAGAAAAATCAAAAGCCTCGGGTGTTGCGCTGATGCTGGACCCGGCCCGCTGTTATGCCGATTACAAGGAAATGATCCTGCAGGAAAAAAAGCGGGCTGATAAAATGGACATTATTGCCATTGTAACACCTAACCACATGCATTTTGCACCGGCGAAAATGGCGCTTGAGAACGGGTTTCATGTGATATGCGATAAACCGGTTTGCTACAGTCTTGCTGAGGCAAAAAAATTAAAGACCATCATACAAAAGACAGGCATGTGCTTTGCACTTACGCATAACTACACCGGTTATCCCATGGTGAAAGAAGCCAGGCATTTGGTTAAAAAAGGGGTGATCGGAAAGATCCGGAAAATAATAGTCGAATACCCGCAGGGATGGCTCTCCTTTCCTGAAGAACAAACCGGCAATAACAAGCAGGCAGCCTGGCGCACCGATCCCAAACGCTCCGGTATTGCCGGCGCCATTGGAGATATTGGCACACATGCCGAAAACCTGGCGGAATATATTACCGGTCTCAGGATAACGGAACTCTGTGCCGATATCACCACTTATGTACCCAAACGAAAACTGGATGATGATGCCAATATCCTGCTGCGTTTCGGCAATGGCGCCAAAGGTATATTGCACTGCAGCCAGGTTTGTAACGGTGACCAGAATGGGTTGAACATACGCGTATATGGCGAACTGGGTTCATTACAATGGCAGCAGGAAACGCCGCAATACCTTCATCATAAAACGATCGACGGGTATCGTATTTATCAAAACGCCGTTGGCGCATTGTCTGAAGCGGCCAGTCATAACAGCCGCATCCCATTCGGGCATCCCGAAGGTTATCTTGAAGCCTTTGCCAATATTTACAGGAACTTTACCCGGACCGTACGTAAAAAAATGAATGGCGAAAAGCCTTCTCCCATGGACCTTGATTTTCCAGGTATTGATGATGGCATCAGGGGAATGCAGTTTGTTGAAACAGCTGTAAAATCCGGCAAGAGCAAATCAAAATGGGTGAAGATGCCCAGGTAGCAGCAATATATTTAAAAGCAATGCCTCCTTTAACGGAGGCATTGCCTTGTTCGTGCTTTTATGAAGAACCGAATTACTCAAACATGATTTTTTCATTCACCGTAACATCCCTGTAACGCACCTGGAGAATGTAGAGGGTATGTACGTCAAAAAAGTTGGGCACCTTAAAAGTCATTACACGGTTGCCCCGTGGATTTACCTGGTTATAATAGAGCTTCTCCCCTGCTGTGCCAAAGATGGCTACTTCAACATTTTCATTCACCCTGTTTAAAAACTCCACATTCACGGTATAGTTTACAACAGGATTGGGATATACCCTTAGTTCCTGCCGGTAGGTATTTTTCAGTTTTACCACTGATGAATACAAACTCATGCCCTGCTTGTTCACTCCCTGTATACGGTAAAACACATCCGGCGCATTGATGCGGACATCATTGTAAATATATTTCTCCTGGTTATTCAGCGAGCTGTTACGGATGGTTTTCACCTTTTCAAAATCAAGTCCGTTCACCGACCGCTCCACTATAAACTCACTGTACTTATTATTTTCAAATACTTCAAATTCCAGTTTGGCAAAATCACCATCCCAGCTGCCATGAAGTTCAATACCATCCACCGGCAATAATATTTCATTGAAGATGGGCAAAGTGGTGTAAGTGCCGTTCAGTACAGTTTGTGATTCACTGGCAGACATGCACAGCCATTTTTGCATAACGGTGGTATACAGCTGCCTGAAATCAAATTGCAACGGCACCTGCGTGCTGGCTGTCGGACTGGCGGGCAAAACCGGTGATGTGCCTGTAACACCGCCATTGAGCATAGCGCCAAAGAAAATCACCGGTGCGCCTGATCCATGATCAGTTCCAAAACTGGTATTATTGATCACCCTCCTGCCAAATTCACTAAAGGTCATCCCGGTAACTTTATATGCCTTATCCATCAAAGTGATGTCATTCTGAAAAGCGGCAATGGCAACCGATAATTTGGAAAGAATATTCGCATGGTTACCTGTTGTGGGCGCCCCACTCACCACCTGGTCAACATGCGTATCAAAACTATCCGGGTGATTCACGATATATACCGGCGTGGTCAAACCGCCGCCGATCAGTCTTGCCACAATCTTCAGCTGATCAGCCAGCGTATTGCCCGAAGCAGGATACATGGAAGACAAAGTTGCCTGTGCTGCATATGCCGCAGCAATACGGGAAGTATATGCATTGCTCTGGTCTTTCATCATACGTACAAACGTAAGTTCGGTACCATAATCGCTTACAGGTGCCGGCCCCGGAGTGCCGGTCGCCACGCTGATAAGCGAAGCAGGGTTAGGTGCATTGTAACCCATATTGATATTGGGCCCCTGCAATGACAATGGCAATGCGCCTCCGATCTGTATTGCCAGCGGATCAGGATTGGCCGCATTGGGATATCCCGCCGGGAAGCCCGGGTAAGCCATATCGAGTTGTCGTCCCAACCAGCCTGTATCAGGTGATGGCAATGTGCCCACACCCGTAAACCAGATATCCTGTGCCTGGAAATGGCTGAAGTTTGGATTGGGATAAGAAACCCCCTGCACAATATTCACTTTACCATCATTGAACAAGTCTCTCAAACCTGTCATTGACGGATGTAAACCAGTTGTGCTGGTTCCTGTTAACGACAATACCGATCCTGAGGGCATAAGCAGGTTTGGACGTGCATTGCCCAGTTCAGTATAACGGTCCAGCGGCACCACCATATTCAAACCATCATTCCCACCGTTCATCTGGATCACCACCAGCACCCGCCCGCAATTGGCCGTGGGTGCGGCCAGCGCCTGCAAAAAAGGGTGCAGTGCTCCGTCACCCGCGAAAACAGGCATGCCCTGCAGTATCATGGGTGCAGTAAACAATGCGGTATTACCTAAGAATTGTCTGCGGTTCATGTTGAATCAGTTTATATTTTACATCAGCTGGAATTCTGCCAGCTGTAAAAATGTTGTGAATAAGGAGTTCAGCCTGTTCTTTACTGTATTGAGATAAGTGGTATTGGAAGGTGTGCCAATATAATTATTCCATGCAGTGGTCCAGTAACTGTTTGTTACCTGGCCGTTCAGCAAAGTGGCCACTTTCGTATCAGACTTATAATTGGCCGGCAAGTCCACCGAAAACCATTGCTGCACGATGGCATCGATCAGCAGGTCCGGATCCTGTATGGTGGCATTGGGAAACTGCTGCACATAGGCAATCACATCAATTTTTATGCTGAGCGTTCCCTGGGTAAAACCATTCATGAATGAAGTAAGTATGGCTGCCCTTCGTTGTATGGCATTTGAATTGATCCAGTTCTGGTAAAAAGTGGGTTCCTGATAATAGGCTTTCCAGCCGGATACATTGGGCACAAGCCCTAACCCCTGCTCAAGGTTATTGAGTGCATAGGACTGGAAATAATTCCAGATCGCATACTGGTTTACCACCTGTGTTGCGCCAGCGGCAGGAATGGTATTCACATTCATGGTGCGGATGATCCCTGTCAGAAAGTCAACCGGGCTTTTGATCATCACGCCCCTGTTCACCACATCAAAAAAATGTTCGCTCTTCAGCAAGGTCATCACCGTTATATTCATATCCCAGTTATTGGTGAGCAGCACATTCGACAATGGCACAATTACATTTGCTTCCACATTGGCATCAATATCATAATATACAAAGAAGCGGTAGAGCCTGCGGCACACATATTTCGCAATGGTGGAAGCCTGCTGTGTAAAAAGCATATCGAAGAAAATATCAAATTCATTGGCACCTGCAGCCCCGGCCTGGTTATTTATGGTGGTATTGCCGAAATTGGCTGAAAAAGTTTTGTTCGTTTGGTTATGATAGGATGCGTTAAACCCGGGCGCAAACGGGTAGGCCGCAGTAAAACTCGACAAGCGCCATCCTGATAACACTTTAGAAGCAGCAATGATATCGCTCTCGGTATAATTCTGTGTGGGCACTTTTCCCATAGTAAATAATTCCAGCAGTTCCCTCGCAAAGTTTTCGTTTGGAACCGAAGCCGTGCTGTACTGGTTGCTTAAATACACCAGCATGGCCGGCATTTTTGCAATCGCTTTCATCAGTGTTTTAAAATTGCCCAGTGCATTGCTGCGCAGCAGGCTCATATAATCATTGCACATGGTGGCAGAGTTTGCCTGCATACCACGGACATCATCAAAATTCACCGGGATAAAATGATACCAGAACTGCGTCATCTTTTCCCGTATTGTGGTGGCATCATTGATACAAACGCCCCAGCTCCAGCTGGTAAGACTTAACTGCCGGTAATAATTGTTGGTATCATCATTCGCGTTTACATAAGTGAGATTATTGGATGTCCAGCTGCCGCCCAAGAGTATACCACCACTGTCGGGCAGTGTATTCTGGTAATAATTGAGCGGTGTTGCTGATGGTAACGTTGGAGGAGCAATATTCAGCATGGCATCCACCGCGGTGCCCGGCGTTAATGCCAGCAGTGCATCCACATCCGTTTTTTTCACGCCAAAACCCACCCTGCGCAACAGATGTGTGACTTCCCAAACCGTCCAGGCGCCGGTATAGGGCGCAATGCCGCTGGTAACATTACCCACGCGGTTCAGTATCTGCGAATCGTCATTCAGCGAAGGCAGTTCCACACGGGTGCTGTATACCCGGTTGCCCAGTGATTTGCGTGCGTATTTTTTAAAAAGGGGATCTTCAGGTTCGCCGGTGAGTCTTCCTTCCGAGGAATCGGCTGCTTGCTTTTTAAAGCCGGAAATGGTTTTGAAAAAACCTTTACGGCTGAGTGTTTCGTTTCCCATAAATAATAAACAGTTTGCTGTTTGGTGAATAACAGTAATGACTTATTCTTTGCCGGAATAGTATGAGTATACAGTGTTCAATGCGGGGTACAAAACCACATGGTTGTTCTATAGAAAATAGCAGGAAAGGGTTAAAGCAACTTTAAAGGGGTTGGCTATGGGCCCGGCAATAAAGAAACCTCAGGAATTCCAAGATAGCGGTTTTTGCCTGAAAAAATAACTGCGGGGATATTATTTTTTTATGACACTTTTTTTTGGACAACACAGTTTTGAAAATCCTTAACACTATACGCTGTAATTTTCATAAAACAACTTTTATGAAAACAACTGTACTTTATTTACTGATTGGGTGCGTATTAAGCTCCTGCGGCACCTATAATTATCTTACCATCAGTCATGCCAGCCTGCAGGCCAGCGATAAAAAATTTACAGCGGCCGACAGCACGCTCAGAGTGAGCTACAGTTTTGTCAATATGAATGGCATCCTTAACCTTTCGATCGAAAATCATTCTGCCGGGCCGGTAACCATCGACTGGAAAAAATCTTCCCTGGTAACCAATGGCAGGGCCGTTTCACTTTATAACGGGAATATGCCATTCAATGCATCGGCGGGCAGGGATAGTTTGGTGCACCCACCCGTTGTAAATATCAACGGAATGGTTTCATTACCCTCAACAACAGATTTTATTCCGCCTGCCGCTGTCATCAGTAAATCAACGATCGCAGCCATCAGCAGTACCTATAATTTCCCTTTTGCAGCCAGTGATATGATTACAAAAACCGGGAGCATGCATGAGCAGAAAAAATTCCCCGGCAAGCAATACAAACCAACTGAAAGCCCCTATAAGATCAGGGTTTATCTCACTTACATAAATGGGGATGGACATGAACGGGTTTTAGAAAATGAATTCTATGTTTCGGAAGTGATCAATACAATGAAAGGGCCTGACGCAATGCAGGCATTTTTCAATAACAACCAGTCTTACATATGCAGTTTTGTATTGAACCCAGCCGATAACCAGCCAAACCAGTACTGAGAATTATTTGGTAAGCGCCGCCTGCATTTTTTCCACCAGTTTATAAGTGGCGGGACAGTATTCGATATTCTGTTTGTGCACATGCATGTAATCCACCATTTTCTTTTTGGGTAAATGCGGGAAGCCGGCGCAGTCTGCCGGGCGGATCTCATAAATGGAGCATTTATTATCCTTTAGGTTCAAAAACTGGCAGGGTTGTTTTTTGTTTTGCCAGTCGCCTTCTTTTTTATCAAATACCAGCCACTGTTTTTTAAACTCATCAGGCGTTTGATTGAAGTGTGCGGAAATACGTTTGATATCGGCCGTGGTATAGGTAGGCGTCATCGTTTTGCAGCAGTTGGCACAGCTGAGGCAATCCACTTCTTTCCACACTTCCGGCTCCAGTGAAGCAGTCAGTTTATCCAGTCCGCGTGGCGGATCTTTTTCAATTTTTGTAAGAAAGCGGCGGAATGTTCTTTTGTAAAGATTTACTTTTTGTTTGAAAGAGCGGAAATTAACGGCCTGCATGTAGGATGTAATTGTTTTAATGTTGAGTTGCGAAAATAGCGTATAATTGTTTTAAATACGCAAGGCACCGTTATTATGTGGCAAGTTTATATAAAGGGATTTAAGGCATGGCTGCAGCTGGAGAAATCCGTATCGGCCAACACAGTGGAAGCCTACCTGCGTGATATTGAAAAACTGGCCACCTATTTGCAGGACGAAAACAAACCACCCTCCTCCATTACTTTAAAAGACCTGGAACGATTTGTAAAATGGATCGCAGAACTGGGCATGACGCCCAGTTCACAGGCCCGAATCATATCCGGATTAAGAAGCTTTTTTAAATACTGCCTGCAGGAACAGGTTATCCAGGCTGACCCCACGGCTTTACTCGAAGCGCCCAAACTGAAAAGGGCACTGCCCGATGTGCTGAGTTACGACGAAATAGAAAAGATCATTGGACAGAACGACCTGAGCAAACCCGAGGGCGGCCGTAATAAAGCCATGCTGGAAACACTGTACAGCTGCGGTCTGCGGGTGAGTGAACTGGTGGATCTGAAACTCAGCTGTCTTTACCTGGATGTGGGTTTTATCAGGGTGATTGGCAAGGGCAATAAAGAAAGACTGGTACCGATCGGCAGCGATGCCATTAAATACATCCGGATATACCGTGATGATATCCGCGTGCATATCACCATTAAAAAAGGAAACGAAGACACCCTGTTCCTCAACAGGCGGGGCTCAAAACTTACAAGGGTAATGGTGTTTTTGGTCATCAAGGAACTGGCTAAAAAAGCCGGTATCACTAAAAATATTTCGCCGCATACTTTCAGGCATTCGTTTGCCACACATTTGGTGGAAGGCGGGGCCGACCTGCGGGCCGTTCAGGAAATGCTGGGGCATGAAAGCATTACCACCACGGAGATCTACACACATCTCGACAGGGAATTTTTAAGGGATACATTACAACAGTTTCACCCGGCTTTTAAATAAGATTTTCAACCTACTTAAAGTTGAAAAAACCGGTCCGGCGCTCCTGATTTTCATTAATCTCATAAGGCAGCCACCTGGACCGGCGTAACAACCAACACTACTACTGAACGATGAAATATTATTATCGATGCAAATACAGTTATACTGACGGCAAATCAAGTATTCAAAAAACCAACCTGTATCTTGTCCGCATTTTTCTGCAATTTTATTCTGATTTGCTCAAGGCTTCTTCTTCATCAACATCTTCATAATCTGTTTCCGGCCATTTTTTACTGATCAATGGCCTTGCTTTTTTAACCAGGTCAACAAACTCCTTCCGGTATCCCTGCGTATCGGCTGCAAGGGCCGACTGTGAAAGCGACAGCACATTACTAATGCTTGCATGCTGCCTGAATGAAGAATTACGCAGCAGCAGCCCGAACTCGGCCACAGCGGCCGCAAACTTTAAATTGGCAGATGCTTTTTTTAATGACCGGTTACTGTTTTTTACAGGCACTTCCATCAGCTTGCTGATATCTCCTTCTGGTTGTTTATACCGGAGTTTTACAGTCATCAGTTCTTTTTCAAAAACAGATTTACTCAGTATTTCTGCAGCGGACTGGTATTTTAATGAATCCACTGATCTGAGAAAAGCGGAGTTTTCTCCGGATGGAATGATCTCGTATAACGCAGTAACCGTATGGCCGCTGCCCAGTTCCCCGGCATCTTTTTTATCGTCGTTAAAATCTTCTTTATTCAGTATCCTGTTTTCATACCCGATCAGCCGGTAGCCCTGCACCACTGCCGGGTTGAACTCCACCTGCAGCTTCACATCTTTTGCGATGGTGAACAGCGTTCCTCCAAATTCATTCACGAATATTTTTTTGGCTTCAGCCAGCTGGTCAATATAGGCATGATTGCCATTGCCCTTATCAGCCAGTTTTTGCATTTTGGCATCCTGGTAATTGCCCGTTCCAAAACCAAGCACCGTAAGAAACACCCCGCTTTTCCGTTCGCCTTCAATTAATTCCTCCAGTGCCGCATCGCTCGTAATACCCACATTGAAATCGCCATCTGTACAAAGGATCACCCGGTTGTTTCCGCCTTTAATAAAGTTTTCCTTCGCAGTTTTATAGGCCAGCAAGATGCCCTGTCCGCCTGCGGTTGAACCACCGGCATCCAGCGCATCAATGGCTTCTGTGATCTTTTCTTTATTGGAACCCGGTGTGGCAGACAGCACCAATCCTGCATTGCCGGCATACACACAAAGCGAAACCCTGTCCTGCTCCCGCAGCCTGCCGGCAAGTAATTTTAAAGATTGTTTTACGAGTGGCAGTTTTGCAGGATCATCCATAGAGCCGGAAACATCAATCAGGAAAACAAGGTTGCTGGCAGGCAGGTTTTCTTCAGCAATGCGTTTTCCCTGCAGCCCGATCAATGCCAGTTTGTGATGGGGGTTCCAGGGACAGGCCGCCACTTCTGTATTCACTGAAAAAGGATTGCCATCTGCTGGTTGTGGATATTCATAACTGAAATAATTGATCATTTCTTCAATGCGCACTGCACCGGCCGGAGGCAACTGGCCTGCATTGATAAAACGGCGCACATTGCTGTAGGATGCCGCATCTACGTCAATGGAGAAAGTAGACAGCGGGTTATCGGTTGTTTTATGAAAAATATTTTCTTCGATCCGGTCATACCCTTCCCTGGAAAAATCGTTTGCTTCATCCTTGTCATTGTTCTGCCAGTTCATCGAACCGGCAGATTTTGCAAACACCTGCACACCCGCAACCCTTCCGGAAAGTGCATTGTTAACAGAGGGCGCAGGTACTGCATTTAACTGTTCGGATGAAATACGCTGCACACTGCTGGAGGTAACAGATTTCTTCCGCACGGCACCATATCCCACCACCACCACTTCCTGTAATGCAACAGATGCTTTCTCCAGCACCACATTGACGGAGGTTTTATTTCCAATGGCCACTTCCACAGTCTGGTACCCTACTGCAGAAACCACCAGCACCGTATTACCCTTAACAGATATCGAAAATTCTCCGGATGCATTGGCCTGCACACCCGTATTGGGTTTGTCTTTTACACTTACACTGCAAAAGGGAACAGGATTACCATTACTATCTGTGACCTTGCCTTTGACTAAACTATACCGTGGGAAAATAAATGCTGCACACATTAAAAGCATGAGCACGGAAGCGAATGAAATAGTTCTTTGCATAACAACTGGTTTGTTATGCGGATGCAGCCATTTTAAAGATTACATAAAAAGTAAGAAAAAATATTAGGGGGTGAGGTGTATCAGTTCCTGCCGCTGGCCTCCACATAGCCTTTCACAGCACTGTTGAATGCATCTTCTTTCAGCAATTCTTCCAGCGTGATGTGCATGCGGTACCGCCAGTAATGATTGGGGTTGGCAGGAATATTAATGCGCTCTTCATTGGGATCAGCCCTCCTTATTTTTTCATCACAGCCCATCCAGTCCTGCAGCTGCAAAATACTCCACATCGCAGGTGAATATAAATGTTCCAGCACGATCTCTTTATTGATCCATGCTTCGCAGAAATAAGGTGCTTCGCCATAGCGGCCCATGATATTATTATAGAAACGCTGTGTTTTATCACGGTCTTCTTCCCACCAGCCGCGGATCGTGCTCATATCGTGGGTGGAAGGTGTAACCACGCTTAAATAAGGTGCATCGTTGGGGTGAAAGAATTCTGTGTGTGTTTTCTTGGGCATGCGCTGTATTTCCAGACTCAGGATACCCAGTTGCCACATCACATCCGGCACACAGGCGGGCACCAGGCCGAGGTCTTCCCCGCAAATAAGCATATTGGTGCTGCGCTTAAGACCCGGTAATTTATTCATGGCTTCCTTCATCCAGAAATCATCCTGGCGGCGGAAGAAATAATTTATGTACAATTCCTTCAGTTGCTGCTGAGAATATTCATCCAGCTGCTTAAAAGAAAGGGTTTGTTCCATTGCAAAACGGAAATGGAATTTTTGTCCCTGGGAACCTTCCTCTTCAAAAAGGATCACATTACTCACCAGGTCGAACAAACCCTGTTTAATACCCTGATCCGGCGATTCGCTGCTGGAAAAATATTCTTCCACTTTACGTTGCGTATCGAAGGATTCTTTAAGTTCGTATCCGTTTAAAAAATGTTCTTTTACATAATCCGCCTGGTTGCCAAACAGCTGCCACAGTACATCGTCATTTATAAATGGCCGGCAGTATCGGTGCCATTCATAAGAAATATTGCGTTCAAACAATTCGTTGATATGCACCGGGATGGCGGGATCGAATTTTCCCATAATGCCTTCCACCGCATGCAGTGGAATACTCCAGATACGGAAGAACCCGAGAATATGATCGATCCGGAAGGCATCAAAATAATTGCTCATCTGCTCAAATCGCTTGCGCCACCAGGTAAAATTATCCTGCTGCATCGCCTTCCAGTTATAGGTGGGAAAGCCCCAGTTTTGTCCTTTTACTGCAAAATCATCCGGTGGTGCGCCCGCCTGTGCATCCATATTGTATAATGCCGGGGCCATCCATGCATCCACGCTGTTACGGTAAATGCCAATGGGAATATCCCCTTTTACCACAATACCATTTTTATGCGCATAAGCTGTTGCTTCTTTCAACTGCAGGTGCAGGTGGTATTGTGTGAAATAATGTACCGCGATATCATCATAATGTTTATGGGAAGGACTAACGAGACGCTGTACCGCATCTTCATCGTACACATTATTGGTTTTCCATTTGCTGAACTCGCAGGTATTGTATTTATCACGCAGGCAGCAGAATGCAGCATAGGGCACCAGCCAGTAACGGTTCAGTTCGAAGAATTCAAAATAGGCTTCATCATTTTTCAGCTGGTCTTTTTGGGTCAGGTAAATTTCCCTGATGGCCGATATTTTGAATTTGATCACGCTGTCATAATCCATATCAGGCAGGGCATTCAGTTGCTGCTGCTTTTTACGAAGCGGCTTTATGAGTGAAGCCTGCTCTTTGCCTGCGAGTTTCTCCAGGTTGAGAAAGATCGGGTGCAATGCAAATGCTGAGATGGCGGCATAAGGATAAGAATCTTTCCAGGTATGTGTGGCCGTGGTATCATTCAATGGCAATAACTGTATCAGTTTTAAACCGGTTTTCTTTGCCCAGTCAACCAGCAGTTTCAGATCGGTAAATTCCCCGGTTCCAAAACTGTTTTTACTCCTGAGACTGAATACCGGTATGGCCACTCCCGCCCCCCGCCATGGTTTCCATGGAATATTTACAAAACCGTCGTGGCAAATGGTGATCTTCTTCTTTGATGCATCTCCCATTAAAATACGGTTGTCTCCATTTTCATAAAAAGAAAACCGGCCGGTACTTGTATTGTAAACGCCGTATTTGTAGGTGAGCGGGAAATTTTCTCCCGCCAGGTTAAGACGGACCTTCCACCAGGTATTATTTTTTTCGAGCAGCAGGGGCTGTGCATCATCCCAGTTTTTGAAAGCATTTCCCGACCCCAGCACACAAATTATTTCATCTTCATTAAGCAGGGGCGCCTTTACCCTTAACTCGTGCGTATAGTTTTTAGAAAGTTTTGATTTTGCCTTGGCTGGCCTTGGGTGCCTGAGCAGCACATCCTGGAATGGTTGCGTGAAAAAAGCGTTCTCTGTTTCCCCCGTAAAATTCCAGGTATCAAATAACACCAATTCCTCCACGCTCATTTCATCCAGTTGCAGGATACGGTCATCCCCAAACTCGATGGTTTCATTTTTCCCTTCTTCCCGTAAAATATATTTATACCTGATGGGAGTACTGGCCGCATTTTCATCCAGTTCCAGCACGCCATGCCATAACTGGTCGTTCAGGTATTGAATGGGTAAAGCCTTAGAAAAATCACTGTTTCCGAGTAAATCTGTATCCCCGCTCACGAAAATTGTTTGTCCGTATTGGGTAGAGAACCGCAAGTAAAAATGTATCACCATGGCAAGCCGTTAATCTGCAGCAAGATACTGCCTTTAAATCAAAATGTAAAAAATACACATTAAAATATCGGACCGGCAGCTTTTTTACAGGATTGGGTTGCAATATTATGTAAATAATTTTCCTCCCGGGCATGGCGGATAAATAAAACGCCTGCCCTATATTTGCAAAAAAAATTAAAACATGACCAAGAAACAAAAAGGAATATACTGGGTATTATTTTTAATTTCTGTTGTGGGCTTTTTTGCCGTTTTATACTCACCTATTGGGGCATATTGTTCAATGGTTTTGCCTTTCAACACTACTTTCCTGGCCAAAGCAATGGATTTAATGTAAATGATTTTTATTTTAGATATTTACAAACCGCCCTTCCGGCGGTTTTTTTATGCCCTTAATTGGCGCTTACAAAATCGGGCCGGCGGATAAAACTGCTGTTGTATTTGAAACGGATATTGGTACTGATCTCAATTTTCCATGGATCCATGCTGCCCGTGGTACGGGGAAAATAATAGCCCCTTAGTTCGATGGTGCCAAATACAAGGTTTTCATTGCGGGTACGGATACCGCCCCCAAGTGCCGAAAACAAGTCGCCCTTCTTCAAACCGAGCTTGGTTGGTTTTAAAAATATAAAGTCGGTAAATGCAAAGGGGGCGAACCGAAAACCAAGTATCTTCTTTGTGTTATAGTACACAGATTCCAGTTTAACAGTTCCTCTTAAATCGGAGGAGAGGCCGCCAGGATTAAAATACGGCAGTCCGAAATCATTATTGATATACAGGGGTGCATCGAGCGCCGGGTTTATTTGCGTGGTGATCCCTGTATTGATAAACGTTCGCTGGTACCAGGTGGCATTCAGTTTTTTCAGCCTCGTAAAATGCTCCACGTTAAACAGCAGGTTCAGGTCTTCAAAACGGCCCCTGTAAAAAGATCCCCCCGACCTGAAAGTAAAGTTGCTGTAAAACCCTGTTTTATCAAAGTTGGCAAAGCCAATATCCAGCCCGGAATAAGGACGGCCAATTGCATTTTTGATAAAGTAGCCCGGGTTTTTTTTGATGGTATACCCCCCGGTAAGTGATACAGAAAATCCTTCCGGAACGTCTTCATTACGCCCGAAACCATAGATAAAATTTGTTTTATAAAACACCTGTTTGAAGATATTGAGCGAAGCCAGCGAGCCGGTGGTGCTGGTGAAAATATAATTGAATGTGTCACGGTATTTTTCCGGTATGGAAGTAAACTGGTAAGTAAAGGCCCGCAGTGCGGCAAATGTATGCACCCTTATTTCCCGGTTATTGTAAAGCCTTTTCCTGTTATCAAGACTGTAACCAAACCATCCATCAGCATTGAAATATGTATACCTGAAATTGGTTTTATAGAAAGGCCCCGACTGGTATGCGTCGTTCGACTGGTAGTAACCCCCTTCAAGACTTCCGGTGGTGGGAATAAAAGGTGTTACCAGCGGCTTGTCGATTCTTGCATATATTTTTGTTTCTTCCCAGCGCCCGCTGCTGTAGGAGGAAGCAAAATTGCTGAAGCCCATGGTCCAGTCTACGAATGAACCGCCGATATTTCTTCTTACCAGTTCTGCTGCAACAGACTTTTGGGGGTGCCGGGGTTCATCATATAAACCACTAACGGTAAATTTAGTGGCGCTGCCGGCAATATTATCATCACTCACTTCAATACGCCCCCTTGTGCGGTCATCCAGTTTTAATTTTGCGCCCAGCGAAAACACATCCTTGGTAAGCACCAGCACATCCACCGAATCCCTGCTGCTTTCGGCAAAATCAACAATGATTCGGGCATCCTGCAAAAAAGAGAGGTTACGGAGGTAACGTTCATTATCTGCAAAAAGATAAGGGTACACCCTGCCGCCTTCACTAAAAAAAAGATTGCGGCGTATGACTCTTTCGGTGGAGTTTTTATGGAACATATTGGCCAGCCTTATGCCCAGGTTATATTTCACCAGGCTGGTATCATAAATATTACGCTGGAAACCCAGCGACAGTACTTCTACCGAACGGATCAGTTTTCCCTTGAATTTAAGAAAGGGGTTTTCCAGTTTTTGAGGAAGATCCTCCGGGGGTGGCGTGGTTGAAATGCTTCGGCCCAGCCTGCCCAGCAACCCTTTTTTCCTGGCCAGGAAAAAGGTATCCGGTTTTTCAGCCGGCTGTTGTGCGAATGAATCTGTAACTGCAAATAGAAAGCAGCAACCCAGCAGATATGTACCCGGCTTCTTCAATTTTTATAAAGGCTAAAGATATTGAATAAGCGCTACCGGCAGAAACAAATAACAAACGGCCGGCAAAGCCGGCCGATGTTGCAAACGCATGTGTAAAGTCTTATTTCATTATTTTCTGAGTATAGCTGTTGCCGTTAAACTTCACTTCCACCAGGTACATGCCTTTACCAAGGTTTCCTAAATTATCCAGCCCGATAGCTGTGACACCCTTGTTAATGGTAACAGTTTGCACCGTTACCTGGCGACCCGAAAGATCTGATAAACGTATAAACGCCTTCCCTGTATTTTCGCTCGAGATACTGATATTCACCCGGTCGTTAAACGGACTGGGATAAACACCGGTTACAAAGAATCCTTTAACGGTTACATTCACCACGGTGATATTGCTGTATGCAAAGCTGCCGTCTTTATCCACCATGCGGAGGCGGTAATAATTCACTCCTGCGCCTGCCTTCACATCATCAAACTGGTAGTTTATGGTACGGCTGCTGTAACCGCTGCCATATACCCTTCCGATCGCAGTAAAATCTGTACCGTTGCTGCTGTGTTCAATTTCAAAATAATTGCTGTTGATCTCCTGCGTGGTAGCCCATGACAAATGCGAAACACCTTCGTTGTAAGCTGCCTGCAGTGGCAGTAAGGTTACCGGCAGTATCGCGGCAGCGGGTTCCACCAGGCAAATATCATCAATGGCTACATTGGTAACATTGTTGCCGCTGGTATGAATGCTGTACTCCAGCTTTTGATAAGTGCCAACTGGAATATTAACAGTAAGGGTCACCTGGATCCAGTTGCCCGCAGTACCGTTAATAGTGGATGTTACCGTGTTATTGGCAAATGCTGCCACTGTTCCGGCTTGCGTGCTGGCGCCCTTTACTTCCAGAACCATTGAAGCATTGCTGGCATCCAGTTTAGCAAACCATGCTTTAAAAGTTACCTGGCCGCCATAAAAACTGCCTGGATTTACAACTGCGGTGGTCCTGTACCAGATACGTGCAGCGGCACTGTTATTATTGCTCACCACCATCATCTGGTTACCTGAGTGGGGTGCAAAAGCGCTGAATGCGGTATTCATCGAATCGCCATTGCTCATGATGCGGTAGCGGGGCGATGTTCCCAATGTGCCGCCTGTCCATTTTGTGATATCTGTTGAAGCCTTGGATGTGGCGCCATAAGTTCCGGGAGTACTGAAATTAAGGTCGGTTGATCCGGTCCCCACTTCAAAACCGCCGTAGTATTCTGTTAGTGCAGGCGCAAGTGATGCAGGATCATTTACCAGTATATTACCTGAACAGTTAGAATAACAGTTCTCATTTGCCGGTTTTGCAAACAGCCTGATGTATTTAGCCTGGTTGGCATTGCTCCATTCCTCTGCACCCCATGCTGAAGTGCCGGGATAAGGGTTATACTGCGGGTCAAGACCATTGGTCATGATAACCCTTAGTTCCACATTATTCAGTTCCGTGGTGTAAGCAGGTGAACCAACATTGCTGATCACCAGATCAGGAGTATAATCAGCCACATTGGATACCAGTGAAGCATTGGCCACGCTGAATACCCTGCCATTAATGGTGTTGTTGCCATTGCCCAGCCATGTCCAGCTGCCACCTGCAGTTGAACGGTATTGCCAGTGATAATATGAACCAGAGGCTGCAATAATGACTTTTACACCTACGGTTACTGTTGAACCTTGTGTGAAGCAGGGCGGGTTATAATATACCACGGTGTGTGCAGTTGCCTTTTTTACTGCAAGCATCAATAAAACTGTTACAGCAACTGCCGTTAAGATTTTGAATGTGTTTCCAGCCTGTGTAAAATTCTTTTCCATTGTAATTAATTTTTTCTTGTTCAAAAATTGATAATAGGTGTCAGAGGCCTCTTACAGGGTTGGATAGAAAAAATTACATCAATGGGGGGTGTGTGGAAAATATCAGAGGTATCGGAAGGACAATAAAGTTCAACAGCAGGCAAAGAATTGCTCCGCATGGCAGCTACTGGCAGCATTAAGCATACCGGTATTACCGTTGCATTTTACTTTAAGCGATTGTTCAGTGGAAATTGGGTTTCAGATTAGAGGTAGTGTGTAGTAAGCTGACACAAAAATAGAAAAAAAGCTGAATGCTGCAAATCTTTTTAAAGATTTTTTTTATTCGCACATAGCTTTTGTATTGATGATCTCGTGTAAATGCCTGTCCCAAAACGAAGTATCATTTACATTCATCGCTACTTTATACGTAACCAGTTCATCTGCCCGCAGCCAGGTAATTTCAAGAAACCGGGTATTGTAATATTGATTATTCCAGTACCCTTTTGCATAAAAACAATTCTCCTCCCGCAACAACTGCTTTTCTGTAATGATCATGCCTTCTGCTTCAGCAGCATCATTGTAAGTGTTGTTAAAATATTCCGGCAAGGATACACTGTTGTCTGACCGTATCAATCCCTGTACTTCGATGCGGTTGTCTTTTTTGCCGGTATCAATAAAAATATGCCCGCCCTTTTGCAAACCTGTGGTATAATCTTCCCCGTATCCTCCGGGAACAGGCACACAGTATTCAACCATTTCTATATTACGAAAAATCGAAAAAGGCTGGTCAGCAGCCATGACCTCTTTCTTACTAACAGTTTGGCCCGTTGAATTTTTGGCCGCACCCGTATTTTTCCGTTTAGCCTGGTTGTGGCAAGCATATAACAGCATTAGCAGCAAAGCAATAAAATAAAGCCCCTGTTTCATTCCTGAAAAATACAACTTATATACCCTGCCGGGCAACCAAAAATACCGCCGCTGAAAGTTTTTTTATAACTGATGCAACATTTGTTTAGATACCTTCACTTTATATAAACAACCAACAACTGGAACAAACCGTCACAATACCTGCAGAAGTCCTGGTGCAGCAATGCCTTGAAGGTGATACAACAGCCTACCGTAAGTTATACGAACGGTATTCAAAAGCCATGTATAATACGGCACTGCGTATTGTGAATAAAAATGCGGATGCGGAAGATGTGCTGCAGGAGGCCTTTACCGATGCATTTATGCAGCTTAAAACCTTCCAGCAAAAATCAACTTTCGGGGCCTGGCTGAAGCAGATTGTGGTTTATAAGAGTATTTACAAGGTAAAATCGAACAAGCTGTTTTTTGATGATATCACCACACTGGAAGACCACAAAGAAGACGAAGTGCATAATGGCCCCGACCCTGAGCTGACGGTTCAAAAAGTGAAAGAGGCCATGCAGCAATTGCCCGACGGGTACCGCACTGTATTATCGCTGTATTTACTCGAGGGCTATGATCATGAAGAAATAGCGGAAATACTGCAGGTGGCACATGTAACCGTACGCACGCAATACATACGTGCAAAAAACAAACTCGTTGAAATTTTAAAAGCAGTGAATGTATATGAGTAAAAGAATTGAAAAATTTATCGAACAAAACCGGCATTTAATGGACACAGAAAATGTTCCGGAAGCGGTGTGGCAAAAAATACAATTGCCGGTTGCAGAAAAAAAACGCTCACTGGTAATTGCATGGAAGCCCCTGTACAAATGGGCAGCAGCAGCAGCTGTTACAGCTTTGGTGGCCATGACCACTTATTTACTGATTGAAAAGTATAGCCATGATATTCCCGAACAGGGCGGTGGTGTTGCAAAAAGCGACACCCTGCCTCCGGGTGATATCAAACAACTGGCTCCTGAATATGCCCCGCAGGCAGAAGACATTTACAACTCGATCGCTGTAAATAAAAAAGAACTTGAAAATATTGCCAGTACCGATCCGGAACTGTACAGGCAGTTTGCAGGCGATTTGGCCACGTTAGACAGCAGCTACCGTGTGCTGAAATCCCAGGCAGCCGCATCACCGAATCATGATGTGATTATAAAAGCAATGATTCAAAACTTACAGCTGCAGGCAGAACTGCTGAGCAGGCAGCTGATGATCATCAATCAATACAAAAATTCAAAAAAAGAAAGCCATGAAACAAAAAATACTAACCAGCGCATTTAGTCTTTTACTCTGCGTTACGCTGGTTTACACCGTAAATGCGCAGGACGACAAAAAACGTTACGAGCATTTTAAAGAAAGAACTATTTCCAAAACCTATCCCGCTTCCGGCAACAGCCTTGAAATTGTAAATTCATTTGGCAAGGTGGATGTGGTGACATCCGGTGGCAATGAAATAAAAGTGGATATTCATATCGAAGCCAGCTCCTCCGATGCCGATATGGCCGAACGTACTTTTAATTCGATCAGTGTTACCGACGACAAAAGGGGCAATACCATTTATTTTAAAACAAATGTAAAAGGCAATAACAACAAAGGCTGCAACAACTGCAAAAACAATATGAGTATCGATTACACGGTTCACCTGCCCGCAAGCGTGAAACTGGATATTGAAAATTCATTTGGCGGCATTAGCGTGCCCGATTACAGCGGTGAGATCTCGCTCACGAGCAAGTTCGGCAGCCTCACCACCGGTGCATTGAGCAACGCAAAAGGCCTGAACGTTGAATTTGGAACCGCCAAAATAAAAAGTGCTGACAATATAAATGCGGTTTTCAAATTCTCGTCTATCGAGGTGGATAATTTATCCGGCAGTAACAAGATAAAAGTTGAATTCTGCAATGTGGCTAAAATCGGGCTTACGAACAATATCACTTCATTAAACCTGAATGAATCTTACAGCACGATCAACCTGCGTCCTGCGGCAAATTTATCTGCAACATACAGTATGCATACCAGCTTTGGCAACCTGGTGAACCGCACCGGCATCAGCATTAACCGCACCGACAAACCCGATGAGTATGGCCCGGATGCAGATAAAGATTATGAGGGCAGGTCTGGTTCTGGCGGCGCTAAAATTGATATCAAATCCAGCTTTGGCAATGTAATCATCGGGGAGCCCAAACCCGGCGACATAAAGGAAAAGAACAAAAACAAAAACAAGAACAAAAACGAAGAAGAAATATAATTTGGTGTTTGAGAATGAAGGCCCTGCTTTATGCGGGGCTTTTTTTGTGCATAAAAAATCAATGGCGCCGGCAACCGTTTTTAAAATGGCTTCGTTACAATAGTATTCCCTTCACCTAAAATTTAATACAATGAAAATGAAAATTGCCTTTATGGCAACAGGAATTTTATTGCTGTTACTCTGGTCTTGCAAGAAAGATAAAACAGACCCGGTTAACAACTCTTCAAATTTTGCCGCCACTATGAGCGGGGCCAGTGAAAACCCTGCCAACAGTTCTGTTGCCACCGGCTCGGCAACAGGAACCTATGACAGTGTAAGTAAAGTTTTAACACTCACTATATCCTACTCCGGTATTACGCCAACGGCAGGACATATTCATAAAGGCGCGGTGGGATCGAATGGCCCCGTAACATTTCCTTTCAGTTCAGTGGCCAGTTCTCCGATCAGTTTCAGCACCACGCTTACCGCGGCACAGCAAACAGATCTTTTTGCCAGTTTATATTATGTGAACCTTCATACGGCAGCTTTCCCCGGGGGAGAAATAAGGGGACAATTACTTAAACAATAAAATAAAGAAGGCTTGTTGTTGAGCAAGCCTTCTTTATTTATATATGATATCCAAGCCGGGCGGTTAATGCCTCAGGTAAAGCAGGCAGTTTACGCCTGTCGACCAAAAAACTGTTCAGCTGCGACAGCTCCCTGAAAATATAATGTTTGTCCATGGCACCTTTTAAATAGCCGGTACCGGTACTGCCGCCCGTTCCGATGCGGGTGCCGATCATACGTTGCACCATATTGATATGCCTGTTGCGCCAGTTGGCGAGCTGGTTATCGATTTCAACCAGGATATCCAGTAACTGGAAAGGCATTTCAAGCATGGGATAACCGCGGTATAACATAATGAATAAGGCCGCCCTGCATGCTTTGGGTGATAAGCTGCCGGTTGATGCTGCTGAATTGAATATTCTTTCAAACAGTTCCGCATTATTTTTTTCTGCTTCAGCCAGGCTGCCGGTATACACCTGCTGGTAATAATCCCAAAATTCTTCACTGATAAAAGGCATGCGTTCGAGCCAGGCATTTACCAGTTGCAATACAGATTTTGTTTGCTCCGCTTCTTTAATAACAGCAATATCTTTTTCTTTAAGCTGTGAAGTATAATAGCCCTGTCCGTGGCGGTGTTCAAATTTCAGGCCCAGTTTTGCCTCCAGTACTTTAAACTGGTAACTCTGGAAACCCGATGCCGGCCGCAGCATATCCCGGAAGTCGAGAAAATCCATCGGCGTCATTGTTTCCATGATATCGATCTGCTGCACGAGCACTTTTAAAATCGTGTCCACACGTTTCAGCCGGTGTACCACGGTTTGCATGGCGGGTGAATTATCATTCAGTGCAGGTTTATCCATGATTTCAATAACAGAATTCACTTCAAACAGCACCTGTTTAAACCAGAGTTCATATGCCTGGTGTATCACAATGAACAGCATTTCATCATGTGCTGGTATATTGCCCGGTTTAAAACTTTCAGGCATTTGTGCACCGGTGATCTTATCAAGCTGAAGGTAATCACCATAGTACAAACCGCTTTGTTCCATATCGTTTAGTTTAGTGCAGCAAACTTAAGAAAACTTTCAGGCAGCCGGTCCGAATTAATTCTGTCAGAGTACGGACGCTTCATGCACGCATCGTATCACAAAACACAAAACTTTTTTCTCCGAAGGCAATACTGCTTTTGTTAAGCGCTTGTGAACAGTATTTTGCTTTAACATTTCTTTCTGCAAACTGAAAAAAAATGGCACACAATTCCATTTATGTTATGCAAGCAGATAAATAATCCCCTGCCACCCCATTACAATGAAAAAAATTTACTTTATGATTGGAGCATTTATAGGTATGACTTCAGCAGCTACAGCGCAAACTTCTTTTGGTATACAGGCAGGTGTTATCAACAGCAACTGGAAAGGAGAAGCATTGCAAAGCCTGAACAGTCTTGTGGATCTCACCAAGGGTTACATCACCACCAAAAGCAAAACCGGTTTTACAGCGGGTGCTTATGCCACCATTCCTGTTGGGGAAAGATTTTTTGTGGAACCCGGCATCAGTTACACACAAAAAGGATATACCATGCAGGGTGACCTTAAGATCGATGTGCTTAATTTCTTAGGTGCCAATGCCAGCGCAAACGTGGAATCACATTATATAGATGTGCCGCTGCTGCTAAAGGCTGAGGTAGCAAAAGGACTGAGCATCTACGCAGGTCCGCAGGTTTCATTCCTTGCAAAAAGCAATTTGCATGTAAGGGCCGGTTTGCTGGGCATCTCTTTATACAATGACAAACTCGATATTACCGACCAGTTCAACAAAGTGGATATGGGCCTGAGTGGTGGCCTTGCCTATACATTCAATAACGGCATCAGCTTTAAGGCGGGTTACGATCACGGCCTGAGCAAACTGGACAAGAATGATAACTTTAAGGCATACAACAGGGCATTAAAATTTACAGTTGGTTATACTTTTTAGGTGGCTATGCTTTCGGTTTACAGCGGTACCCGGTACAGGGTGCCGCTTTTTTTATGCCCTTTCTCCCGGTGCGGCGCAGGACCCCTGAAATTCTTAAAAAATGGTATGGTGCGCCATGGATGCTACTGGTGTTTTAAGCACTGATTTTCCTTAAATTTGCACCCCGCTGACCTTTTAACCAATCAGCGGATCACTAATCAATTTTAAAATGGGAAGGATATTTGAAGTAAGAAAAAGTGCCATGTTTGCCCGCTGGGATAAAATGGCCAAAAACTTTACACGTATTGGAAAAGAGATCGCCATAGCGGTAAAAGCCGGTGGCCCCGACCCAGAGAACAACCCGGCCCTCCGCCGCTGTTACCTGAACGCCAAGTCATGCAATATGCCTAAAGACCGTGTGGAAGCTGCCATTAAGCGTGCCATGGGCAAGGACAAAACCGATTACGAAGAAATTGTGTATGAAGGATATGCCCCGCATGGAGTGGCCGTGATGGTGGAAACTGCCACAGACAACAGTACCCGTACCGTAGCCAATGTGCGCATGCATTTCACCAAGGGCGGCGGTGCACTGGGCACCAGTGGCTCCGTGGCGTTTACCTTTAACCGCATGGGCGAATTTAAGGTAAAGAACAACGGGCTGAATGCAGATGACCTGGAACTGGACCTCATCGACTTTGGACTGGAAGAGATTGGTGAAGATGCTGAAGGCAATATCATCATCCGTACTGCTTTCAACGAGTTTGGCAATATGAGCAAGGCGCTGGAAGAAAAAAAGATTGAAGTGATCAGCGCTGAATTAACCCGCATCCCTTCCACTACCGTTGAACTGGGTGAAGAACAGGCCAATGAGGTTTTGAAAATGATCGATAACCTGGAACAGGATGATGATGTGCAGAAAGTATATCACAACCTGAAATAATCATATGCTGGTATCTTATTGAAAGCCCCTTTACGGGGCTTTTTTACTGGCCAAATGCCCGGAATGCCAGGCGCGACCCATCGTTAATATTGTAATTTTGAAAGAAAATAAATGCAATGCCATCAGTTGTACTGGAAGAAATCAAAAAACTAAAAGCCATTGCCGAAACCGGGCTGCTGTACTGCAGCAATGAATATGACAGGGAGCGTTATGAAGAATTGCTGGCGATGAGCTACCGCCTGCTCAGTAATATCAGCGGACAGGATGCCGCTTCGCTTAAAATAAATTTACCGGCTGCGGCAGATTATCCCACCGTAAAAGTGGATGTAAGGGGCCTGTTATTATCTCCCGAAAATAAAATACTGCTGGTGCAGGAAATGGCAGACGGGAAATGGGCGCTTCCCGGTGGTTGGGCCGATATCGGTTACAGTCCGGCTGAAGTGATCATAAAAGAATTCAGGGAAGAAGCAGGACTGCAGGTTGTACCACAAAATTTACTGGCGGTATTCGATAAGCAAAAGCATGCACACCCGCCGCAGCCATTTTATATTTATAAAATGTTTTTTTATTGCAGGGCAGACAGTTTTATCACCCGCAAAGGTTTTGACGTACTGGATGTTCAGTTTTTTTTCATTGATGCATTACCTCCCTTGTCGGAAGAAAGGGTGCTGAAAGAACAGGTGGAACTCCTCTATAAAAAAGTTTTATCCGCTGATTTCGAAACGTTGTTCGATTAAAAGCTCCGCGTTGGACTCTTTCCTTAATATGGCTTTTTTGCCGTATATTGTATAGCAGCAACTATTGTATTTGCATGAAGCGTACGTCCCTGTTCATATTGGCAATGACCATTTCTGCAATGGTTTACACGCAATACAGCGGGGGTGAGATTTATTACAGTTATGTGGGCGGTGGCTCGTCCCCCACTTCACATGTTTACAAAATCACGCTAAAGCTTTACCAGCGCACCATGCTGGAAGCCTTTCCCTATTCTGTACCCATTACTGTTTCCAGGATCATCAATCCCACGCAGCCGCAAATGACCATCCAGGTGAAGCAATATGCAGTGGTGGATGGCCCGCATGAAGTGACCTATTTTCCTGCCGGCCGGTGCTTTTATCCTCCGTCAGATGTTAGGTATTATTATGCCCTATATACCACCACGGTTGAACTGCAGGAATCCAGCTACGGATTTATCATAGCATACCAGCGCTGCTGCCGGGATTCCACTGCAATTGGGAATATTGCCACAACATCAAAGCAAGGACACACATTTTACACAAAGATCCCCGGCAAATTAAACACAACACCCAGTTCAGTCATTAATTCCAGTCCGCGTTTCCAGAGCGATGATTCAATCCTTGTTTGCAGCCACGCTAAGTTTACCATGAATTTTGGTGCAGTAGATGATGACGGAGACCTGTTATCTTACCAGTTCACCCCCGTGCTTACAGGTGGCGGCAGTAAAAAGGACGGTATCGGCTGCAGCGAATTCAGACCTGATCCGGCCTGCTTCCCTTATGATCCCTGCAAATACAATGATCCCTATTCCGGCACCAAACCCATGGGCAGCAGTGTTACCATTGACCCGGTTACCGGCGTTATTTCCGGCGTGTCACCCGGTAAGGGGGAATATGCCTTGGGCGTTTTGTGTTACGAAAAAAGAGGTGATGTCATCATCGGCTATCATTACAAAGAGTTTGTAATCCGGGTAACGGATGATTGCAAAAAACCGGGGGCCTATATCAGCCCTAAACCGGTTTACTGCGACAGTGCTACCGTGCATTTTATGAACGAAGCACCTGAAAACGGTCTTCCGCTTGACTACTACTGGGATTTTGGGGATGCCACGAGTGCAAATAATTATTCCACCCTGGCAACTCCATCACATACATTCAGTACTGCAGGAACCTACAATGTAAAATTAAAGGTATCCGTAAGCGGCATCTGTACAGATTCTGCTGAAACGATCATTAAAGTTTACCCCGGGTATAAACCAGGTTTTTCTGTGAGCGGAAAATGTGCCGGTGCCCCCGTTCAGTTCACAGATACCACGCATGCCGGTTATGGCAATATTATTTACCGCATGTGGGATTTTGCCGATCCGGGACCCAACGGCACATCCACGCTGCCCAATCCCGTTCATACTTACAATAATGTGCAGGACTACACCATTACACTCAAAACAATTACCAGCGTGGGGTGCTCGTCGGAGATTCAAAAAGTGATCAGTATTTACGGTGAACCTGTTATACCGGTATTTCCCAAAGACACCCTGATATGTGATGTGGACACGATCCGGATCGCAGTCCCCGGAGCTGCAACAGCCCTGTGGAGCCCCAATTATATGATCAGCGATGTACAATCAATATCGCCGTATATCAGCCCCGATATCACCACAGTTTATACGGTAGCGCTCACCGATACGCTGGGTTGCAAAACAACCGGCACCGTTAAAGTAAATGTTACCGACCGTGTAAGACAGGGCAGTAATTATGATACGGTAGTTTGTACAACGGATGCGATATTATTGCGACTGAACAGTGATGCACTTTATTTTAACTGGCAGCCCAATGATGGCACCATCAATAATAACCGGCTAAAAAACCCGGTGGTGAAAATCCCATCAGCAGGTACCACCTTGTATACCGTAACCGGTAAAATAAGTGACAAGTGTTTTGCAGAAAACAGTATCCGGATCACGGCGGTGCCTTATCCCGTTCCGGTGGCACCCGATGTACATGTTTGCGCAGGTGAATCAGTACAACTCCAGGCCAGTGGCGGCAGTATGTACAACTGGAATCCACCCCTCTTCCTCAACAATGCATTTATTGCAAACCCGGTGGCAGTTCGTCCTGCCGCAGGTGTGGCATACACGCTTACTGTGAGAGATGTACTCGGTTGCCCCAAACCGGTGCAAAAAACAGTGCGTTTATTTTATGTAAAACCCGTTATCGATGCGGGGCCGCCCGATACCAGTGTTGTAACCGGCCAGCCACTCCAGCTGCATGCATCGGGTGGAAAAAATTATTTGTGGTTGCCTGATAACAGGTGGCTCAGTGACATCAATATCGCCAACCCGGTTGCCATGCCGGAAAATAATATCCGCTACATCGTTCAGGCAACAGATTCTTTTGGCTGTAAAGGCAATGACACCATCCTTGTAAAATTATTCCGCCTGGCTCCCGGCATCTATGTACCCAACGCATTTACGCCAAATGGCGATGGCCGTAATGATCTTTTCAGGCCTGTATTATTGGGCATCCGTTCACTGGAACTTTTCCAGGTTTATAACCGCTTCGGGCAATTATTATACAGCAGCAATGATGCTACCCGGGGATGGGATGGTAAATACGGCGGAAGGATGCAGGATGCCGCGACTTATACCTGGATCGCCCGGGCCACGGATTTTACCGGTAAACAAATTGTTCGTACAGGCACAGTCATAATGATGAATAATTAATATCGTCCCGGCTGACAGGGAGACTTCACTAACAAGATTCATTATTTCACCGCCTGCGCTGATGCCAAAACAAAAAGGTAAATTTGCATCCAACAACATTTATGCGTTATTATATTATAGCCGGTGAGGCCAGCGGCGACCTGCATGGCAGTAACCTGGTAAAAGAACTGAGGAAGCTGGATGCTGCAGCAGATATCCGTTGCTGGGGCGGCGATAAAATGCAGGCTGCAGGTGCGACACTGGTAAAACATTACCGCGATCTGGCCTTTATGGGCTTTGTAGAAGTGATTAAAAATCTCCGCACCATTTTCCGCAACCTGGCATTTTGTAAAGAAGACATTACCACATATAAACCGGATGTACTGATACTGGTGGATTATCCCGGATTCAATCTCCGTATTGCTAAATGGGCGAAGCAACAGGGATTAAAAATCGTTTATTATATCTCACCGCAGGTTTGGGCATGGAAAGAAAGCAGGGTCAAAAGCATCAAGGTCAACGTTGACAAAATGCTGGTGATACTTCCCTTTGAAAAAGATTTTTATAAAAAATGGCAGTACGAAGTGGAATATGTGGGACACCCGCTAGTGGAAGTCATTGACGATTTTCAGCAACAGCCGCCCGCCGGTAATCCTGCTGTCAACCAGCAAAACATTATTGCCCTGCTGCCCGGCAGCCGTAAACAGGAAATACTTAAAAAGCTTCCGGTAATGCTGGAAACCACCAGGCATTTTCCCGGCTATCATTTCGTGGTGGCCAAAGCGCCCGGGCTGGATGAAAATTTTTATAACGAACTGCTGGCACCCTACAAAAATGTATCCTGGGTGGTAAACAGAACATACGAACTGTTATCTCGGTCGAAAGCGGCCCTGGTAACAAGTGGTACCGCCACGCTCGAAACGGCATTGTTTGGTGTGCCCGAAGTAGTCTGTTACAAGGGCAATAACCTCTCTTACCAGATTGCAAAAAGACTGGTCAATATCAAATATATCTGCCTCGTTAACCTGATCATGGACAAAGAAGTGGTGAAGGAACTGATACAAAATGACCTCACCGTTGCCAACCTGCAAAGAGAACTGAAACTGCTGCTGGAGGATGAAACAAAAAAGCAACAGCTGCAAAAAGATTATGCCAGCCTGAAAAAAATGCTGGGCGAGGGCGGCCATGCTTCATCCAATGCGGCAAAAAGCATTGTTGATTTCCTGGCACAGCAACAATAAAATCAAGTACATGAAAAGAAGACTGAAATACTACCGGCTCATTTTTTTTAAACATGATTTGCCGGCAGGACTTTCGGTTTTTTTGGTGGCGTTGCCGCTTTGCCTGGGCATTGCACTGGCATCCGGCGCTCCCTTGTACGCCGGTTTGCTTTCGGGGGTTATTGGCGGCGTGGTGGTTTCCCTTATCAGTGGTTCATCATTGGGTGTATCCGGGCCTGCAGCCGGTCTTGCGGGAATGATATCCGGCTATATACTTACCCTCGGCGGGTTTAAGGCCATGCTGCTTGCGGTAATTGTGGCGGGTTTATTCCAGTTGGTATTAGGCATTTTAAAGCTCGGCATCATTGCGAATTATTTTCCCTCATCGGTGATCAAAGGCATGCTTGCGGCTATTGGCATACTGCTGATCATCAAACAAATTCCGGTGGCGATCGGCTATGATAAACCCGATTACTGGACCAGTGATTTTCTCAATATCTTTTCGAAAGAAAACCTGCTGGGTAATTTAAAAGCCTTTAACCATCATGCCACCATGGGGGCCATTACTATTTTTATTGTTTCGTTGGTGGTATTGATCATCCTGCAGCAACCCTTTGCCAAAAAGCTTAAAATCATTCCCGCCCCTTTGCTGGCCGTGCTGGCGGGCGTGCTCACGAATTTTATTTTTACAAAAGTTACGAGCGGACTTACTTTAAAACCCACCCAGCTCGTGCATATACCTGCCAATATTTTTGGTGATATTTCTTTTCCCCGGCTGAGTGATCTATTCAGTACAACCGCCACCTGGAAAGCGGGGATATTTATTGGTTTGCTGGCCACGCTGGAAACCCTGCTTTGCGTGGAAGCTGTTGACAAACTGGACAGGCATAACCGCATCACGCCTGTAAACAGGGAACTGGTGGCGCAGGGTATCGGGAATATACTTTGCGGGTTGCTGGGCGCCATCCCCATCACAGCTGTAGTGGTGAGGGGCGCCGCAAATGTGGATGCGGGCGGCCGTACAAAATTATCTGCCTTTACACATGGCATATTTTTATTGCTGGCCATACTGCTGGTGCCTTTTTTGCTGAACCAGATCCCCTATGCATCATTGGCGGCCGTACTTTTTGTAACAGGTTTTAACCTTACAAAACCCAAGCTGTACCGCAACATGTGGCAGCTGGGATGGAAACAGTTTTTGCCCTTCCTGCTCACGATTGTTTTTATACTGATCAACGACCTGCTGTATGGTGTAAGCATCGGCCTGCTGCTTTCGGTTTACTTTATTATCCAGAATAATTTCCGTACGGAATACAAAATGATCAAAACACATCATTCACACACCGACATCTACACCATCAAACTCAACAGCAATGTTACTTTCCTGAACAAGGTAAACCTGCGCCGCATCCTGGATAAGGTGCCGGAATACGCCGTGCTTACCATCGACGGAAGTGAATGCCATTTTATCGATTATGATATCAGGGAGATCATCAGCGAATATGCGTCCAAGGCAAGGGACCGCCATATTGAACTTCATTTGAAAGGGATAGAGACCGTGAATGTAATGGCCGTGCACTGATTATTTCAGCAACAGCCGCACCGCAATAATGATCATGGCAAGCAAAAACAGCAGGATAGATATGCGGTTGATGCCGTGCATGTATTTCATCCATTGTGAATGGGGCGCATCGGGGTCACGCTTTTTGAGGTAGAGGTATTCTGCTATCTGTCTTAAGAAACCCATTGGAGCAAGATTGTGGTGCTAAGATAAATACAATAACCGTTTTTATGGTTATTGGTTCGGGATAAGCCTTTTTTTACATGCTGCCCCCGGGTTCATCCCGGTATTAAGCCATTGCAAACAAGGCGGGCAGCCACTGGTCAAATAAGTCCCGCTGCAGCAAAATACTCCCATAATTTTCTCCCGGTTCCGCATCATATTCATTCGTTAGGTTGTACTTTTGCCCCGCACAGACTATGAGGAAATCTTAATGCAGAAACTTCCAAAACAAACAACAAAAGGAATCAATACAGATGAACAGTTTGAAGCATTGTTTGAATATGCTTCAATGGGCATTTTGCTCGCCAATAATAAAGGCAGCATCATGCTTGCCAACTCTTTCCTGTTACAGCAGTTTGGATATGAAAATGCGGAAGACCTGATCGGGAAAAAGGTGGAAGACCTGATACCCCAACGCTACCATCATAACCATGCGCATTACAGGGAGTCGTACAACAAAAACCCGGCACGGAGGTCCATGGGTATTGGCAAAGACCTTTTCGCACTTAAAAAAGACGGCGCTGAATTCCCGGTTGAGATAAGCCTGAGCCATTATACCAATGATGAGGGCGACTTTATTATCGCGTTCATCAGCGATATCACCAAACGCAAGGAAATTGAAAATGCCGTGCTGGAACAGAAGGAACAACTGGCTGCCATTAACCTGAAAATTGAGGAGCTGAATGATGACCTGGAACAGAAGGTGGAACTGCGTACCAAACAATTGCAGCAAACACTGGAGCAATTGCAGGAATCGAAGGAAGAACTTACCAAGGCCCTGAGCAAAGAGAAAGAACTGAGCGACCTGAAGAGCCGTTTTGTATCAATGGCATCGCACGAGTTCCGCACCCCGCTGAGCACCATTCTTTCCTCCGCCTCACTTGTTGCCAAATACACCGAAACCGCCCAGCAGGAAAACAGGGAAAAGCATATTCAGCGTATCAAAAACTCGGTTACCAACCTCACCGACCTGCTCAATGAGTTTCTTTCCCTCGGCAAAATTGAAGACGGTAAAATCTCCACTCATTATTCCTATTTCGCCATCGAGGAACTGCTCGAAACCATTTGCAGCGAAATGCAGGGTATTGCAAGAAAGGGGCAGCACATCAATTATACACATACCGGGGATGAAAAAGTGTACCTCGACCCTGCCCTTTTACGCAATATTGTACTGAACCTGCTTTCAAATGCCATCAAATTCTCGCCCGAAAATGCGGTGATACAAATTGCCAGTTCTGTAACAGAAAAGGAAATAAGGATCAATGTAAAAGACAGCGGCGTGGGCATTTCCAAAGAAGACCAGGAACATTTATTTGAACGGTTTTTCCGGGGCACCAATGTTACCAATATACAGGGCACCGGGCTGGGACTGCACATTGTGAGCAAATACATCGAGCTGATGGACGGGCAGATCAGTTTTTCAAGTGTATTGGAAAAGGGAACAGAATTTATCGTTACTTTTAAGGCTGACAGCCCTCAACACTGATATAAAAAAAGATTATGAAGCATATTCTTCTTATTGAAGACAACAATGAAATAAGGGAAAACACGGCAGAGATACTGCAACTGGCAGGTTATTCTGTTGTGACAGCCGAAAATGGCAAAAGGGGCATCGAGCTGGCCATGGAAAAAAAACCGGATGTGATCATTTGCGATGTGATGATGCCCGTGCTGGATGGTTATGGTGTACTGCACCTGGTGCAAAAAAACACAGACCTCGCCGGCACACCCTTTATCTTCCTCACTGCCAAAGCCGAAAGAGGCGATTTCAGGAAGGGTATGGAAATGGGGGCTGATGATTATATAACCAAACCTTTCAGCGACAGCGAGCTGCTGAATGCTGTTGAAAGCAGGCTCCAGAAACGTGAAATGCTTAAAAAGGAATACCAGGCAGGTTCTGCCGGTGTACAGCAATTACTGGCAGAATTTGGCGGGAAAAATGCCCTGGAGCAATTAACCCAAAGCGGCAATATCAATCACTACAAAAAAAAGCAGGTAATTTATACCGAAGGCAATCACCCGGTGCGTCTTTTTTACATTGAAAAGGGCAAGGTTAAGACCTATAAAACAAATGAAGACGGCAAGGAACTTACGGTAGGCCTGTTTACTGAAGGTGAATTTTTAGGCTATACCGCCTTGCTGGAAGAAACCGTTTACAGGGAAACAGCCGAGGCCATTGAAGATTCTGAGATCACGGTTATTCCCAAGGAGGACTTTGAAAAGCTGATGCACTATAATGCCGATGTGCAACGCAAATTTATCCAGTTGCTGGCGCACAATGTATCAGAGAAAGAGGAGCAGTTGCTGGCCATTGCCTATAATTCATTAAGGAAGCGGGTGGCAGATGCGCTGATCACATTGCTGCACAAATACAAAAAAGAAACGGATCCTGTTTTCTCCATACATATTTCAAGGGAAGACCTGGCCAATATTGCTGGCACCGCCACCGAATCGCTGATACGCACACTCAGTGATTTTAAGGCAGAAAAACTGGTGGATATCAAGGGAGGCAATATCACCATCCTGAATGAGAAAAAACTGGCATCGCTGCTGAATTAAGCCAGCGCTACAGTATTGAAACAACGTATTTATTGAATTCGTTTTTCAGGTTCACAAAATCTTTTTCAAAATATTCCATTTCATTACGGAGTTTCGTTTGGCGGGACTCCATTTTTTTGTCTGCTTCTTTTTTGGAAATGACAGGCCTGTTTTCATATACATGGGCCATGTGGTTGATATCGTGTTTCAATTCATCAATAAATTCGTCTTTTATGATGAACTGGTTCTGAAAATGTTCTGCATAAGCAAGAAAGTCCTTGTCGGCATTATGATCCAGCACTTCTGCCAGCCTTGTTTTCAAATAGGCATTCTCCTGCTTAAAAAAATCAAGCAGGCGCAGCCACGAGGCATGCTCGTAACGGAACTGTTCTATTTTAGGAACATAATTATCAGTCATCATAACAAACAATTTGAATCTTTAAAATTTGCTGATGTATCTTCTATTCTGATTTTTCATTTACGGGATAACAGTTATGCACCACTTTATTACCAGCATCCATTTTCGGACTCACATATGGAATACCCAGCCCCAGGCCACGTAATATCAGCAGGCATGCCATTACCGTCATCATGTAGGGATAGGCCTTCCTGATCTTCTGCCGGATGGAAACTCCCACATAGTTTCCGAAAAAAGCAATGCTCCACATTACCGGTAAGGTACCCAGGCCAAAAAACACCATGAACAGCACACTGTTCTTTACATTACCTGTTGCCACAGCACCTGCAGCAGCCATGTATACCAGGCCGCAAGGCAGCAACCCGTTCATGAGGCCAATTGCAAACAGGGAACTGTACCCTTTTTTAAAAAACATTTTGCCCAGCCCGGTTCTTAATTTTTCAAAAAAACTGAGCAGACCGTTATTTGATTTAAATGGCTGCAACTTTTTGGGCAGTACCACAAAAACAATGATCGCAATGCCCAGTATCACCGATAACCATTGCTGGTAACCGAAAAAAGCCACACTGTTGCCTACCAGTCCGAATACAATACCAAAAGCGGCATATGTTACAATACGCCCGCTGTTGTACAGGAAGGCTCCCGAAAACTTGGCCCACAAACTGTTACTGCTTAACGGCAGCGACAATGCCAGCGGACCGCACATACCCACACAGTGGAAGCTCCCGAGCATTCCCATTGCCATTGCTGCTGTTAAAAGCTGTATCATCATTTTTATTTATGATGTTGATGGTGGTGCTGATGCTGCAGTTCAGCTTTCTTTTTCAAATGCAGCATAAACAATGCGCCTGTTACCAGGAATGGAATACTGTATACCATCGCCATAGCCGTTTCACCCCTCAGCATAAAATACAGCAGCAACGCCACAGCGCCTGCAGTGATCATCAGCGCACCGGCCCATTCCTTAAACCATGTTAACACAAAACCTGCCACCGGTATCAGCACCAGTGGTAAAAAGCTGAGCAGGCCCTCCCCGTTTCCTTTCACCAAATCCGGCACCCCTTCACCAATAATAAATAACAGGAAGAAAAGGCATGAAACGACCCCGATTGTCTGTGCCAGTGTTTTGTACATCCGTACAGAACGTTCCTGGCTGCTGTTACGATGGCTCATAAAAATATTTTTTCTTCGTAATAATAACTTTGCCCGTCAACCGTCCATTTAATATGCAGCGCATGCTGCCCTTTATTGGATGCCGGCAGCGTCATCACGGCCATGTTATCCACAGCATTAAAATCCTTTACCACATCCTTTGCTTTATCTGCCGCATAATAGAGCTGCAACTGACCTTCAATTTTTTTGCCGGCCAGGTCTTTTGGGAAATGCACCACCAGCTGATTATCCTTTACTTCAGTTTTAACAGGCTCAGACAATGCACTGGTTCTCCCGGTTGCATCAATCTGCTGCTGGTATTTCAGTTCTTTGGCATAATAGTCTTCTGTTACAAGATCAAAGTTTTGCTGGGAAGACTTGAAAACCATAAACAGGATGCCGGCAACAAAAATGCCGTACACCGCCAGTATTTTATATCCCCAGTTCATACAATAGTTTTTATCAGTTATAAATTTCAGGGCCAATAAATTTAGCCGTGATTGTTTTTATTTTCTTTCCATATTCATACATCCCTATCTTCAGTTCTGTTTTCCATCCTTTAACCGTTTCTCTCGGCAGTTTAACAAAAAACTGCAGGGTGCTGTAGCTTTCCTTTTTAACCAGCAGCGTGTTGGCACCCACATACTCTATCTGCCCGTTAACATTTTCAAGCTGCAGGGTGAACGGAATGTCTTTATGGGTTTTATTTATGAGCTTGAGGTTATACAGGTTGCTGATACGGCCATCCGGCAATGTGGTATAGGTCATACCCGCAGTACGCATCAGCCTTGCATCCAGGTCTGTACGGCTTACCAGCAGGAATACCAGCAGCGAAAGCAGCAGGGTGAGCACACCGATATATGCTTTGATCCTGGAAGTAAGATGCAGTTTTTCTCCTTTTGCTATTGAATTTTCTGATGCATAACGGATCAGTCCCTTGGGTTTGTGAACACCTTCCATGATGGCATCGCAGGCATCAATACAAGCGGTGCAGTTCACACATTCCAGCTGGGTACCATTCCTGATATCGATGCCGGTTGGACAAACACGCACGCATGCGAAACAATCAATGCAATCGCCGGTGGCAGGTGCAAACTTTGCCGCCATATCCTTACAGCCGCCCTTGCCATCACAATCATCGCAATCGCAGTTGTCTTTTTCCTCTTTTACCATCACTTCATCCTGCCTGCGGTTACCTGCTTTTGTTCTTGGCTCACCGCGTTTACGGTCGTAGGCCACCACAATGGAGTTTTTATCCAGCATCACACCCTGTAAACGGCCATATGGACAAACAACAATACAGGCCTGCTCCCTGAACCACCAGTATACAAAAAAGAAAACAGTGGTGAACACAAGCAGTGCGGCAAGCGTACCGATGTGACCTGCAGGATGTGTAATGTATCCCAGCAACTGGTCCATGCTGATCAGGTAGGCGAGGAAGAAATTGGCAATAATGAACGACAATCCGAAAAATGCAATAAACTTGATGACTCTCTTCGTGATTTTTTTACTGTTCCAGGGCATGGCTGCAAGCTGTCTTTGCTGTGCCGCATCGCCATCGATCCAGTATTCGATTTTACGGAATACCATTTCCATAAAAATGGTTTGCGGACAGGCCCACCCGCAAAAAATACGGCCAAACACCACGGTGAATACGATCACAAACACTACAAAAGTGAGCATGGCAATACCGAAGATGAAAAAATCCTGCGGCCAGAACACCATACCAAAAATGATGAACTTCCTGTCCAGCACATTGAACATGAACAGGGGTTCACCATTTACTTTTATAAATGGAAGGGTAAAAAATATCACGAGATAAATAATACTGAAGAATGTTCTCTTGTTGTATAATTTACCTTTTGGCTTTTTAGGATGGATATAATTTCGCTTGCCTTCTTTTGAAATAGTGGCTACGGAATCACGGTATGTTCCTTTCTTGTCCTGTATAATAGTTTCTTCCATAAAATATTCCTCCTCGATTCACCTGCTGTTATTTTGCAGGTGCCGCTTTTACATTCACTGTATCTTTTACTGCAGCCACTGCTTTTTTTGCAGCAGCTGAATCAGACGCTTTTCCTTTGGCAGAATCAGCAGCTGCCGGGGCCGCTGTTTCAGTAAACAGGTCGCCCTGCGGCGCTTTTGCATTTGGCGGGTTGGTGCCATGCAGGGTTTTAATATAGCTTGCCAGGAAACTCATCTCTTTGGGCGAATAGTTTGTAGCCCATGACTGCATACCTTTATCAGGGTAGCCGGTCTTGATAGATTTATAGATATCATTCAGCGAACCTTTGTGAATCCAGTAATCATCTGTCAGGTTCGGACCTGCACCACCTTCGCCCAGTTTACCATGACAGGGCCAGCATTTTTCACCAAATATCTGTTTTGCCTTTGCCAGTCCGTCGGCATTTGCCATTGGCACATTACTCTCATCTATCTTATCCTTATTCTGTGCATCATAGGCTTCTTTTTCAATCTTTGCCCTGTCCATTTCAGCGGTATATTCCTGGAAGGGACTCTTACCTGAACCAAAAGTGTGGTAGTAGCCGATATAGATAAAGGCAACAACAATGGTGATATAGAAACCATATTTCCACCATGGTGGCAATGCGTTGTCCAGCTCCTTGATACCATCATAATCGTGGTCTAACAGCACATCCGCTTCTTTCTCTACCGGAACCGCTTTGGTGAACAGTTTTTTGTCCATATTATCCCACCAGAGACGTATACCGGACTTCTCTGTTGCAGCAGCTTTTGCAGGTATCAGTTCTTTATAGACCCGGCGGATGGAAAAAGCCAGGAACAGTATAGCCAGCACTTCCACCACTACAGTGATCGCGAAAAAGTAAAAAGTTGTTGAAGAAAGTCCGCCGTAATTCGGAACCTCTTTTACCGCAGCAGCCGTAGCATCCTGGGCTGAGGCGGATTGCGCAACAAAGAGCAGGGCTGTGCCAACCAGTACAGCAACCACTTTTGCCGCAGCCTTTGATTTTTCCATCAGCTGCCGGCTCAGGATCACCAGCACCTGGCCCAGGCCCCATATTACAAAGGCCAGTACTATTGTCATAACCACCAGCAGGGTGGCCAGCTGGTTATAGCTGGACATAACTGTTTTTTCAGCAGCAGCAGCATCCTGGGCTGCTGCTGTTCCAGCAGCGAGCAGCAGGGGCATCGCTATTAAAAATTTCTTATTTATAAAAGGAATAAAACGCATACTATTTTATTTTAGAAGGTTGAGTTTGTTAATTCATCTTTTTCAAAAGGCATGTTTTCCATCTCTGTAACCTGGTCTTTGCCCAGCTTTTTCACCCACACCAGCAACAGGATAAAGAACACCATGAATATGAACAATGAAATGATCGGGAAGATATTTGCATCGGTCATTGAATCGGCATATTGCTTTATGAATTTGAACATGTCTTTCTTATTTATTTAATACCGGTGTTTTGTTATTGCTGATGTCAACGCCCAAACGCTGTATGTAGGCAATCAGTGCGATCACTTCTTTTTTAGGTGAAACACGGATGCTGTCGTTCAGCAGGTTGGCCGAGATCATGGTGGCCTGTGCAGCCAGTTCGGTATTGGCCTGTTTCTCGAATCCTTTTTCGTAAGGAACACCGAGTGTGCGCATGGCATTGATCTTCGCCTCTGTTGAGCTGATATCCAGGTCGTCGGTTAACAGGTGCGGGTATGCCGGCATTACTGAACCTTCACTCATGGACTGTGGTTCGCGGAAATGGCGGAAATGCCATCCATCCGATTTTTTCAGGTTACCAACTCCTTCTCTTGCCAAATCCGGACCGGTACGTTTACTTCCCCACTGGAACGGATGGTCGTATACAAATTCACCTGCTTTGGAATATTCACCATAACGGTCTGTTTCACTCCTGAACGGGCGCACCATCTGGGAGTGACATACATAACAGCCTTCGCGGACATAGATATCACGGCCCTGCAGTTCAAGCGGTGTATAAGGTTTCACACTGCTGATAGTGGGCACATTTGATTTGATCAGGAAGGTTGGTATCATTTCAATGGCTCCACCAATCAGGATCACCACCAAACTCAAAATCATAAACTGTACAGGTTTCCTTTCAATGGCCCTGTGCCAGTGTTCGCCATGATGTGCCACGTATTCTTTCTGCAAAGGAGCGGCTTCAGCTTCTTCATTGGCAAGCAGCTTACCTGTTTTAACAGTCTTAACCAGGTTATACACCATCATGAAAACACCTACCAGGTATAATGTACCACCCAGTGCACGCATGGCGTAGAAGGGACGCAGGTAAGTAACTGTTTCGAGGAATGAGTATTTTAACTGGCCGGCTTCTGTAAACTGTTTCCACATGGAGCTTTGTGTAAAACCTGCCCAGTACATCGGGATGGCCCAGAACAAAATACCCAGTGTGGCCAGCCAGAAGTGGCGGTTAGCCATTTTTTTAGAGTACAGTTCGGTCTGAAATATTCTTGGTATCAGCCAGTACAGCACACCGAAAGTAAGCATACCGTTCCAGCCCAGGGCACCGATGTGCACGTGCGCCACCACCCAGTCGGTAAAGTGCGCCACGGCATTGAAAGTTTTTAATGAAAGCATAGGGCCTTCAAATGTGGCCATACCATAAGCGGTTACAGCCACCACGAGGAATTTTAAAATCACATCATCACGAACCCTGTCCCATGCACCACGAAGGGTAAGCAAACCATTGATCATACCGCCCCAGCTGGGGAAGATGAGCATGAATGAGAACACAATACCCAGTGATTGTGCCCAGTTAGGCAAGGCAGTGTATAACAGGTGGTGCGGACCAGCCCAGATATACAGGAAGATCAATGCCCAGAAGTGAATGATGGAAAGACGGTACGAATAAACGGGCCTGTTTGCAGCTTTGGGCATGAAGTAATACATCAAACCCAGGTAAGGGGTGGTTAAAAAGAATGCCACCGCGTTATGACCATACCACCATTGTACCAGCGCATCCTGCACACCGGCATACCAGCTGTAACTTTTTAAGAAACTAACCGGCAGCTCAAAGGAGTTAACAATATGCAATACTGCTACAGTTACAAAAGTGGCTATATAAAACCAGATAGCAACATAAAGATGCTTTTCCCTTCTTTTAATGATTGTACCAAACATATTCCAGCCAAACACCACCCAGATCAGGGCAATGGCGATATCGATGGGCCATTCCAGTTCTGCATATTCCTTACTGGTGGTGATACCCAGCGGCAAAGTGATTGCTGCAGCCACAATAATCAGCTGCCAGCCCCAGAAATGGATCTTGCTCAGCACATCGCTGAACATCCTCGCTTTACATAAACGCTGTAATGAATAGTAAACACCCATGAAAATACCGTTACCCACAAAAGCGAAAATCACCGCATTGGTATGCAGCGGGCGGATACGGCCAAAGTTGAGCCAGGGGGCAAAGTTCAGCCCTCCCGGGAACTGGGCTGGAAAAACCAGCTGAAGGGCCACGATCAGCCCAACCAGCATACCTACGGCTCCCCATAAAACGGTTGCGTAGGCAAAGTTTTTTACAATCCTGTTGTCATAATAAAATTTCTCTACTTGCATGTTATATATTGTTTGGTTTGGTTTGAATTGCTGCGTTATTTTTTGGCGGAAGAAGCTGCTTCTTTTTTGTCATCAAAAAGCATGCGTACAGAAGGAGTATAGTCATCGTCATACTGGCCGGCCCTTACACTCCATAAAAAAGCGGCCAGAAAACTCCCGGCTACCAGTATACTTATCCCGATCAAAACAAAAAGTGCACTCATTTAATAGCTGTTATAGTTTCAAAAATAGAAGGACAGGCAGGTTTTTTGCCTGACACGAGTCAAAGGGGTACATGATTTTCGTCATCCGGTTCTAAAGCCCTTTCATCCGGGCGCTTACAGATGACAATGCCGTTACCAGCAGCACAATACTGATACTGCTTGCGGGCATTAATATAGCTGCAACCATGGGAGACAGTAACCCCTGTACTGCAAAGGAAAGTCCCACTATGTTGTATAAAATTGATAATATGAAACTGGCAGTTACGATCTTTTTGCCAGACCTGGCAAAAGCGAGGAATTTATCCAGCAACTGCACTTTTGAGCCATCCAGGATGGCATCACATGCCGGAGAAAACTGGGCAGTGTTATCACTAACCGCCACCCCAACATTACTTTGCATCAGTGCACCGGCATCATTCAGCCCGTCACCGATCATCAGCACATATTCCCCTTTTTCCTGGAGGCTTTTTACAAAATCCAGTTTCTGCTGCGGTGTTTGGCCAAAACGGAGATCGGCACTGCTGCCAAATATTTTTGTGAGATTTTGTTTTTCAGAATCATTGTCGCCCGATAAAAGGTGGAGTTTATAACCTCCCTGGTGCAGCCGGCTCACAAGTTCTCCCACACCATCCCTGTACTGGTTGCTTACAGTAAAGCGGCCCAGGTGAGTATTGTTCATCATCACATGCACGTGCGTGCCCGTATCGTAGGTTACAAAACCATGGCTGAACTGGTTCATGAATGAAGCAGAACCAATACGCACCGAAGTGCCGTTCACCACGGCTTCCAGTCCCTTGCCGGTATACTCACTGAAAGCTTCCACTTTCATACGGCTTTCATCCTGCACGTTTAGCCAGCCTGCAATGATTTTGCTCAGCGGGTGCGATGACTGCCTGGCCACCGTTTTGATAATGAGTTTTTCCTTATCGGTGAGGGGTGCGCCTTCATAAGAAACCAGGGAAGTGCTGTTATGTGTAATGGTACCGGTTTTATCAAGCACCACCGATTTTATTTTAACCATCGCCTCCATTACAGAAGCGTTTTTGAGATACATTTTATTTTTACCAAACAGGCGCAGCATATTGCCGTAGGTAAACGTGGCTGACAAAAGCAGCGAACAGGGACAGGCCACAATCAAAACAGAAGAAACGGCGGGCAATATTTTTGAAGTATCGCTGATACTCCAGTAAACCAGTGTTAGTGCCGCCACTGTAAAAAGCGCAAGCGTAAAATACCGGCTCCATGGGTGAATGAACGATTTATCCTCGTTCTTTTTATTGCTGCTGAACACGTCATTGTTGTTCCACAACTGGGTGATATAGCTTTGTGATACTTCCCCGGCCACTTCCAGTTCAATGGCACTGCCGATCTGTTTGCCTCCGGCATAGATCAGTTCTCCCTTATTCCGCTGAACGGGTGTGTTTTCACCGCTCACAAAACTGTAATCAACATTGGCTGTGCCCTTCATCAGCACTGCATCAGCAGGAATCATTTCTTCATTGCGGATGATGATCCGGTCACCTTTTTCCAGTTTTGTTACCGGAATATTTTTTTCGATACCAGCAGTTATCACAGTTACACCTAAGGGGAAGTAAGAACGGTAATCCCGGTCGAATGAAAATGAATCGTATGTTTTATCCTGGAACCAGCGGCCTACCAGCATGAAAAACACGATACCGGTACCAGAGTCCAGGTAACCGGCCCCTGTTCCGGAAATGATCTCGTAATAACTGCGGGCATAGGTAACCACGATGGCCAGCGCAATGGGCGCATCAATATTCAAAAACCGCTGACGCAGTCCCTTAAAAGCCGATGTAAAAAAACCGGAGGCGCTGTAAAATAATACGGGCAACGAAAGACTCAGGTTAAGCCAGGCAAATGTTTCTTTAAGCCCGTGCTGGTCAATTTTTCCTGATGAAAAATATTCGGGAAAACTCAGCATCATGATATTGGCAAAGCAAAAACCCGCCACCCCGATTTTATAAATCCGGCTGCGGTTGAATGTGCCAGATTTTTTTTCTGCCGTATCCTTCAGGCTGATATAGGGTTCGTAACCCACAAATGCCAGCAGCTCCACCACCTTACGCAATGAAACTTCTGCAGGGTTATAGGCAATAAAAACCTCCTTCCGCTGAAAATTTGTTTGTGACTTTATGATGCCGGGATTAATCCTGTGCAGGTTTTCGAGCAGGTAAACACAGGAGGAACAGTGCATCTGCGGAAGCGAAAAAGTTACATTCACCTGTGTCCCGCTGTTAAACTGCACCAGTTTACTGATGGTGGATTCGTCATCCAGGTAAGCGAAACGGTCGCTGGAAAATTTGCCTTTAACCTTGATCCCGGGATTTTTATCAAAATCGTAGTAAACACAAAGATTGTTCTCGTTGAGCAGCAGGTATACCTGCTTGCAGCCTTCGCAGCAAAACTGTTTTTCATCGGCCACAATCACATCATCATTGCAGCTGTCGCCGCAGTGAAAGCATTGAACCGTTATGTCTGTTGTTGTTTTCAGCATAGATTTTAGCAGTTAAAAAGAAAGCCGCCAAATAAGACTAAACGGCGGCTTTTTCTTTAGACAGAAACTATTGAACACTTTGCTTTGAACACATAGTAGTGATCCTGTTTAAACAGGATACGGCAACTTCAGTTTTCATACACACATCCAACCACTTTTATCATCTAACTTTTTCCGTGGTCAGGCAACAGTTGCCAGGTAATTCATAAAATTGCATTTCAGATCGATATACAGCTTTTCAATTGCTTTAATCCTTTCTCTCAGTATATCCTGTGTCAAAAATGCCTCTATATCAAACAGCGTATTGGAATCACAATCATTGGCCAGTCTTTGCTGCTGCCGGTCAAGGTCCTCATTCAACTGGTGCATTTCATTTTGCTGAAAAGACAACTCGCGGTCAAAATGCGCCCGCTCCCTCGTTTCCCCTGCTTCAACTACCTCATCCAGCATTTTCTTCATGGCCGGAAATTCCTTTTCCTGGAGCCTGAGGGTTTGCTGCCACCCGTCATTTTCTGCCAGGCAGCGTTTCAATTTTGCAGTATCAAAGGCAAACTTGCTTTTCATACCCTCTGTCTTTACATATGCAAATATGGACCTGCCAAAACCCATATTAAATGACTGGCATCAATCTGAAATATGACAAATATCAGGATTGGGGGAAATTATGACTTCAAAAACAGGCATCCCCCGGCGTTATACCGCTATTCAGGATCTTTCAAACAGCCACCTGAATGGCTTATAGGGCCGTTCAGCTTTCAGGTGAAACTTATCGATACTGTTTGCATGGATATAAGCCACGGCTTCCTCCACCGAGTCGGTTACGAGAAAGTACTGCGTATCACTCTCAGAAATGGTGCCGTTATTTTTCATTATGTCAATATGCTGCAGGAGCTCTTTGTGAAAATCTTTTCCGAAAATCACAATGGGAAACTGGCTGATCTTGGCGGTTTGTATCAGCGTGAGTGCCTCGAAATATTCATCCAGTGTACCAAAGCCTCCGGGCATCACCACAAAGGCATAGGAGTATTTTATGAGCAGTGTTTTACGAATGAAAAAATAACGGATGTTCACCCATTTATCCAGGTACGGATTGGGATGCTGTTCCATGGGCAATACAATATTACAGCCCACGCTCCTGCCCCCGACAGACTTTGCGCCTTTATTGGCGGCTTCCATGATACCCGGCCCGCCGCCCGTCATGATGGCAAATCCCATTTTTGCGATCCTGGCCGCCAGCTCTTCGGTGGTATCATAAAAAGGATGCCCGTCCTTAAAACGGGCAGATCCGAATACCGTTACACAGGGACCGGCAAAATGCAGGGCCCGGAATCCCTTTATAAATTCAAACAGTACTTTACTGGCAAACTTAAATTCAGCCCAGCGGCTTTGCGGCCCTTCGAGAAAACGTATCTCCGACCCCATTTTTTGTGCTGTCATACTGTGATTTTTATTTTAACTGATGCATGAATCAACACAGGTTTCCTGCTAAAAAACCGCACTTACAAACCGCATAAACTCTTCACGCAATTCAACATATACCCTCGATTCGCTTTCAACACGGTCTTTAAGCTGTGCATCAACTGCCAGCTGCCCGCTGCTGATATGCCCGGCATGCTCTTTTACTTCGCTGGCCATAGCATTCAGGTGCACATTGATATCATGCTGTAATATGTCGATATTTTCTCCCTGCAACAAAAACTGGTTTTCAAAATGTTCCACCTGTTTCATGATTTCATGTCCGGTGTTTTTCGAAACAATTTCTGTTAACCGCTTTTTAAAAATACCGAGTTCATCTTTATAAAAGCCCAGCGCATTTTTCCATTCCCCGTAATGATTGCCTGTAGTTTTGATGCTTGTTGTTTGCATATGATTGGTTGTTTTTTTTCGGTTACTTATTTTTTTGAAACATGCTTTTCCACCAGCACTTCGCCATGGTTTACCAGCGAGGTTTTAACAGATTTGGCCACAATGGAATGATGATATGTTTTGAGCAGCACATCATTGGCCGCTGCCACATCTTTTTCATCTTCCACAAAGAGTTTGGGATATAAGTCGGCAGTCACAAATTCAAGATGCCCACCCACTTCCGCCACATGCCCGATGGCATTACAGGAAAAATGGGTGATCGCCACATTGTTCTTTTCAGCAATGGCAAAACAGGTGGTCATAAAACAGCTGCACAGGGCACCCAGGAAAAGATGTTCGGGACTCCACATTTCCGGTACGCCGCCCCTGAATTGTGAAGGGGTGGCCACTTTAACCGTGTCTTTAACATCATTGGCCGTGATGATGCCCTTATGTCCCCGCTGCCAGTTCAGCTGTACTTCAAAATAGTACTGGTGAGGTGCTGTTTTCGGTATCATGGCTTTCTTATTTATGTGAAATAAAAAGCGGCATTTTTACCCTTTGTATAATGTCTTTGGCAAAACTCCTCCGCATCAGTGTGGAGAACGCACTGCGTGAAAATGCCCCCATTACCACAAAACTGCTGGGCTGTTCAGTCAGCCATTCTGTAAAATAGCTGCGGTTGGATACCGGCAGGTTTTGTATTTCAAGACCGGGATAATGGCCTCCCAGCAATTCTGTCATCATAAGATAGCCCGGCAGTTCTTCTGCTGCGTCTTCACAAACAAATACCAGCTTTACCTGCTGTGCCGCCAGTTCTGGAAACAGGTAAGCAAACTGCTTGATGGCAAACGTGGCCGACTCCCCACCGTCGTAAGTAAGGATCACCTGCTGTATCCGTTTATAATTTTCCGGTACGAGCACCACGGGACATTCGGCCCTTTTCAGTACTTCTTCCAGGTAATAATTGGGCTGACCAGACTCTACATTTTTATAAAACAGGTCGCTGCTCACCAGTAATAAATCCGCATACCGGGTTTCTTCCACGAGCGATGCGATGGCCATAAAATCGTTATCCTTATGGATGCGGAAATGCATACCATCTGCATTGCAGGCATTTTCAAAAGCCTTGATGTTTTTATTGATGATTACTTCATCTTCCCCCTTCATCAGCCACTCGGGCATGATGGAAACGCCTTCGCCGGCGTTGGAGTAGGACATAATGCGGGAATAATCTACCGGGCTGAGGAAAACGCCGGCAAGCAAAATTTCGTTCTGGTCATTGATATCTTTGGCAAATTCGAATGCGCCTTTCGGGAAATGTTCCCCGTCCAGTGCTATGATTACTTTTTTCATACAGCAGCATTTACAGGTTTTACCCTCTACTAAGCTATCAACACCAATTAAGCGGTTTAATGACATAAGGCATAGAAACGAATGATTGAAGTCAGATAACCGCAAAAGAAAAGCCCCGGTATAAACCGGGGCTTGTATAAGCAATTTGTTCTGTAATTATGCTTTTGCTTCTGTATCGGTGCTTTCTGCAGGTGCATCAGCAGCAGTTTCTGCAGCTTCAGCAGCCTTTTTCTTACTACCACCAGCTCTTCTTGTTTTCTTGGCTGGTTCTGCAGCAGCTTTAACGCCTTTACCGTAGATCTCGTTGAAGTCTACCAGTTCAATCATAGCCAGTTCTGCATTATCTCCCACACGTGCACCCAGTTTGATGATACGGGTATAACCACCCGGGCGGCCGGTTACTTTTGGTCCAACCACGGTAAACAGTTCTTTTACTGCTGCTTTATCGTTGAGGTAGCTGAACACAATACGGTGATTGTGCATGATGGCTTCCTTGCTGGCAGTATTTTTTGTTTTAGTGATCAGCGGCTCAATATAAGTACGCAGCGCTTTTGCTTTTGCCAGTGTGGTGGTGATCCTTTTATGAGTGATCAGCTGGCTTCCTAAATTGGCCAGTAACGCTCTCCTGTGAGAAGCTGTTCTGCCAAGGTTGTTGTGTTTGTCTCCGTGACGCATGACTTTTGTGTTTTAAATTCCCCCGCACCGTGTCAGGAATTGCGGAGTACTGGTGATTGTTTATTTTATTTGGGAATTTGATGATCCGGAAATGTGCAGTTGCATTCATTGCCAAACCAGCAATTCAATTACTCATCATCTAATTTCAGCTTGCTCAGGTCCATACCAAAGCTTAAGCCCCTTTCGTGCAATACCTGTTCGATTTCGCTCAGGGATTTCTGGCCGAAGTTGCGGAACTTCATCAGGTCTTCCTGTTCGTACTGTACCAGTTCGCTCAGGGAGTTGATTTTTGCAGCTTTCAGGCAGTTGAATGCACGTACAGACAGGTCGAGGTCTTCCAGCGGTGTTTTCAGCATTTTGCGCAGTTGCAATGTCTGTTCATCCACCAGGTCTTCTTTCTTGTCTTCTTTTGTATCGAACGTGATGTTTTCATCCGTGATGATCATCAGGTGCTGGATCAGGATACGGCTGGCCTGTTTCACCGCTTCTTCAGGGTGAATGGTACCGTCTGTATGCACTTCCATGATCAGTTTTTCGAAGTCGGTGCGCTGTTCCACACGGGTGTTCTCGATATTGTAACGAACATTCTTGATCGGTGTGTAGATCGCATCGATGGGAATATAACCGAAGTGAGAGCTTTTTTCTTTGTGCTCTTCTGCAGGCACATATCCGCGGCCCTTGCCAACAGTGATCTCGATATCCAGTTTGGCGCTGGCATCCATGGTGCAAATCAGCAGTTCGGGATTCATCACTTCAAAATTAGGTGATGCCTCGCCGATCATACCGGCAGTGAATTCAGCTTTATTTTTAATGGACAGGGTTATTTTCTCAACACTTACATCCTGGTCGCCTTTGCGTTTTAAACGCACCTGTTTCAGGTTCAGGATAATTTCGGTTACATCTTCTGTAACACCTTTGATGGTGGCAAACTCGTGGTCGGCACCAGCAATGTTAATACCAATGATCGCATAACCTTCCAGTGAGTTAAGCAATACACGGCGCAACGCATTACCAATAGTTACGCCATAACCTGGTTCAAGGGGACGAAACTCGAAATTGGCTTCAAAATCCGTTGCTTTTTGAAGAACAATCTTATCGGGCTTAACAAAATTTAAAATTCCCATATCAAATTGTTTGTTTTTTGTTTTGTATTTATGTTACCGGCTTATTCAGCTTTATTGGGCATCCTTGTGTCTCTCTCTTGTGCATTTTAAGCACTGAGAAACAAGCGTGGCTGCGAATCGTACTTTTCTTTATTCACCATTCACAACTCAACACTCACCTTACTTAGAGTACAATTCCACAATCAGCTGCTCCTTGATATTTTCAGGAACACTTTCCCTTTCAGGATAAGCGATGAATGTACCTTTTACTTCGGTTTCATTCCAGTCTAACCAGCTGAATTTAGGATTTTTACCCTTTAAGTTGCTGCTGATGGCTGTATTGGCACCACTCTTTGCTTTTAAACCAATGCTGTCGCCTGGTTTGCAGCTGTAAGAAGGAACATTGGTCACTTCCCCGTTTACGGTAATGTGTTTGTGAGAAACCAACTGGCGGGCAGCCTGGCGGCTTGGAGCAATACCCAAACGGAAAACGGTGTTATCCAAACGGGCTTCCAGTAATTTAATGAGGTTTTCACCGGTAACACCCTTGCGGCGTGCAGCTTCGTCAAATGTTTTGCGGAACTGTTTTTCCAGTACACCGTAAGTGTATTTGGCTTTTTGCTTTTCCCTTAACTGTAAAGCATATTCACCTAAAGTTTTGCGCTTGCGGTTAGCGCCGTGCATACCCGGAGGGTTGCTGTTTTTTGTTAACCATTTACCATTGCCGGTAATGGGTTCACCAAAAATTCTGGAGATCTTGGTTTTTGGGCCTGTGTAACGTGCCATAGTTTTTATTCATTTCGATTTTTTTTGAAACGGCGCATTCATCGGTAAAAAATCGTAAAAAATTAATGAAGCACCCTTTGTTAAATGATAAATTCTGGCTTTATCAAAATATGTATGAATTGCAGTTTTCAGATTAAGATTGCAGGTGTAAAATCCAGAATCAAAAAATCTTAACGCTGTAATTATATTAAACTCTTCTCTTTTTGGGAGGACGGCAGCCATTGTGTGGCAGTGGGGTAACGTCTTTGATCATTACCACTTCAATACCGTTTTGAGATAAAGAACGGATAGCGCCTTCACGGCCACTGCCCGGACCTTTCACAAATACATCTACTTTTTTTAACCCTGCATCCACTGCAGTTTTAGCAGCATCCGCACCGGCCATCTGGGCTGCATAAGGCGTATTTTTCTTACTGCCGCGGAAACCCATTTTACCGGCACTTGACCATGAAATAACCTGGCCCTGCTTGTTGGTTAAACTGATGATGATGTTGTTGAAGCTTGCCACGATATGTGCATCGCCGTAACTGTCAACTTTTACTACTCTTTTTTTGGCGGCTGCTTTTGCGCCACCGGCTTTACCAGCCTGTGCTTTTGCCATAATGAACTTTTAAGGTAATCTTTTAAAAATATTTATCCCGTGAAATTCCCGGAACTGAACCAACCCTCCTGCCCGGCCCGGCTATCCGTAATTGGTTCAAAACTGGCCGTACTATATAAAACGACCAATCTGCCTTGGGGCAGATTGGTCAGGTTTATTACTTAGTTACTTTCTTTTTACCGGCAACTGTTTTACGCTTACCTTTTCTTGTACGGCTGTTGGTACGTGTACGCTGACCACGGAGCGGCAAACCTTTACGGTGACGCAGACCACGGTAGCAGGCGATATCCAGCAGGCGCTTGATATTCATCTGCGTTTCACTACGGAGCGCACCTTCAGTTTTAAACTCATTGGAGATGATGTTACGGATGGCAGACTGCTCATCGTCATTCCACTGGTTCACTTTTTTGTTAACATCAATACCAGCTTTGTTTAAAATATACTGGGCGGTAGAACGGCCAATACCATATATATAGGTAAGTCCGATTTCTCCTCTTTTATTTTTTGGTAAGTCTATACCGGCAATACGAGCCATATAACTATTTAGATTTTAGAATTTACAAATTAAGATTAACCCTGTTTCTGCTTAAAGCGGGGGTTCTTTTTGTTAATAACATACAGCCTTCCTTTTCTCCTCACGATCTTGCACTCGGCACTGCGTTTTTTAATGGATGCTCTTACTTTCATTTTGTTTTTTTTTATCGTGAATGGTGCGTTGTGAACGGTGAGTAAAAGAGTGATTTTACTCACTACTGACAATTCACTACGAACGTTTTCTTTTTATTTATACCTGAATATGATCCTGCCCCTTGTAAGGTCGTATGGACTCATTTCAACCCCAACTTTATCACCAGGTAAAATCCGGATATAGTTCATCCTCATTTTACCCGAAATTGTTGCTAAAATTTCGTGGCCATTCTCTAACTTTACTTTGAACATAGCATTGCTGAGCGCCTCAACTATTGTTCCGTCCTGTTTAATAAGTGCCTGTTTAGCCATAATTTTGGGAGCGCAAAGATAAGTGGATAAATTCAAATTTTAGCAAAAATTAGCGTTATTTACCAACAAAACCCCCATTTTTCCACATGAAACTAGCCGGACCGGCCTTTTTGGCCCTTTTACTGACCTTCATTTCATGCAAAAAAAGCAGTTCAGACAGCGCCCCGGCGCCTGTTGAGCCCTTTATGAGCCTGACCGCAGGCAACAGCCGGACCTACGAGACAGTAAATAACTTAACCACGGTTATTACTACCAATACACAACTATCCACCAACCGCGACAGTTCCATAAACGGAAAATCATACCATGTTTTTACCAACAGCAATGGGAGTCCTAATGAATATTTTAATGTATCCGGCAGTGATTACTATACCTTTCGTAACCTTACACCGCTTGGTACCAGCAGCACGGTTGAACACATATACCTGAAAGACAATATGTCTGTTGGGCAAAGCTGGAGCCAGACCATTACCATTGCACCGTTTTCGGGTGTACCCACCACAGTGCCCCTTACAATCACCAATACCATTACAGAAAAGGGCATCAGCCGTACTGTAAATGGGAAAACATACAATAATGTTATCCATATCACCACCCTGTTGTCATCTTCCAGCCTTCCGGCCGGGTCATTGACAACAGATATTCATACCTATTACGCTCCTAAGTATGGTATGATTGAAAGCCGCAATAAAATAACCATCACGCTTGTAACCGGCAATAATGTAGATCAAAACACAACATTGAAGACTGCTAATTTCTAAACTGTCTTGCTGCATCCTTAATAAAAATGTAACGGTACCATTTCACGGCGCCGTCATCATCCATTGCATAAACACATCTTACCGCTGCATAACTGGCACGGCAGGGAGTAAACTGTAAAAATTATTTTGCATCAAATATTTATGCATGATATACAGGAAATTATTATTGTTTCTAACGGGTATACTTGTAAGTACCGCTGGTGCTACACAAAGCGTTGGAATCGGAACCTCTACGCCTATCGGGCGTCTTCATGTTGCAGACTCACAGTCCGTGACTTTAGTGGTGGATAACCTGCGAGAACTAGCCCCCAATATAAACTCCAGTATTTATTTTGCTAATAATGCTTCGGGGTCAGGTGCGTTCAGGTATACTGGTGCCATTAAATCAATTGGAGTAAATTCCGTCTCAGCAAGGCTGGGGGTTTTTACAGGGGCAGCAGGCAGCGGTAGCATTTTACAGGAAAGAATGTCAGTTACCAATTCAGGTAATGTGGGCATTGGCAATATCAATCCTCTCTATAAATTAGATGTTACCGGCAGCATTCACGCTTCAGATTACCTTTATGGCAATTTCCTGACGGCTGATCAAGGTTTATATGTGGGAACAACAGCAGAAATTATTGGAAACATAACAGCTTCGTCTAATGTATTCGTAACGGGAGACCTTACAGTAAATAATGGAAAAGGTATCATGCAGAATACAACATCCGCTCCAATCAAAATAAAAAATTTTACTACCGGGGCACTTCATATTATAGTAACCAACCTTGCCGCCGGTTCTTCAATTGATGTTACCACCTTCAATTATGGTACTACTTTTGCCAGCTTTCCTAGTGTACTTCTTGGAAATATGACGAGTGGTACCGGTGAATGGCACCAGGTTATTATTACTCCCTTTGCGGCGGGCACAAGCAGTTGTTCTTTCCGTGTTTATAACCCGGGGCCGGATGCCGCAACCTTTGATGCCACCTGGAATGTAACTATCATTGGACCGCCTAATTAGGAGAAATGGTTTTCGGTATTTTATTCAGCATCTGTGGTGTGCTGCAGGCATAGAGGTCTGCAACTGCGAATTGCTGACGAGAATCAGGATTTTTGATCACAATATTTTTTTGAAGCAGTAGTTCTTTACTGGTATAACCCCGCCTGTAAACAAACAGGCAAAACATTAAAATTCGTACATATGAAAACAAATCATGAAAGCTCCGCTTTGAAAGTTGTATTGCAGCAAACCACCAATAACACCACTGCCTGGATGGGACATGGGTTAACAGATGAAGATATTGTTGCAGGGCAAACATTTACCTGTCCTTATGAAGGAGAACTCGGTGGTATTGAAATCTTTTCTTCCCTTGTAATCAAACCTGGTCATGCAGAAATGACGGTGCACCCATTTGATCCCTCATCAAAAAAATGGGGTGATGCTTTGTTAAGCACTTCGGTAAAAATTGATAAAACGGATAATGAAAAATGGATACTGTTCCCGCAACACGGGTTAAAACTTCAAAAAGGGTTAACCTACGGTTTCCGCATAAAAAGTGAGGATATGTATATTGGCATCGGCGAAGCTGCGGGCAGCCATGCACAGCCCCCGTTTACCGGCGGTCAGGAATGGATATCCCCATCCGACAATCACCCCGGAAAATATTTTAATTACCTCAGTCTTGCCTTTAAGGTAGAAATGAGGGCATAATAATAACCGCTTCTGATAAAAAAAGAGACTGTCTTATGTGGCAGTCTCTTTTTGCTTGAACATTGCTTGTTGCTGTATTAATTGCGGTTACATTTCTTCAGCATTGAGATGCACTTTTGTCATTTCATAAAAATGATTCTGCAACTGGTGCAGGGAAATAGGGTGCAGCACATGCCGCTTCTCATCCCGGTACCAGATATCGAATTTTGAAAAATCACCTTTATGCGGCACCAGCATGCGAAATGCGCCCTTCATATACTTCACAGATCCGTCGTCGTTATCATGCCTGCTGAACTTCAGCTGTAACAACTGTTCTTCATCCAGCGGGATCGCACTGAGCTGTTCGGTCTCGAACCAGAACTCCTGCACACCGGTATCGACACAAACCTGCTTTTCATTGTGATTTAAATTGGTTACTTCTCCCTGGCGTTTGTCGCCATCGTTATCAGCGATGAGGAAATCGCCTACTTTGATTTCATTGAATTTGATCATAGCCAGAATCGTTTTATTGTGTATGCCAATTTAAACAATGTTTTACACAATGTCAACTGCGCTTACGGTAACTTAATACCGCCCAGCCGTTGAAAACGATGGCAAAGCCGGTCATCACCAATATTTGGTGTTTGATATCCGCCAGTCCGCTACCCCGCAGCACCACCATCCGCATTACCTCAATAAAATAAGACACCGGGTTAAACCTTGTGATCCATTTGGCCCATTCGGGCATACTGTCGATGGATGTATAAAGCCCGCCAAGCAAAATAAATATCATCAGCAAAAAGAAGGAAAGCAGCATGGCCTGCTGCTGGTTGGAAGAATAAGTGGACAGTAACAGTCCCAGGCCCAGTACGGCCAGCAGGTACAGGGCCGCAAATACATAAATGGTGATAAAGCTTCCTGCAGGTATGATGCCATAGGCCAGCCGGGCAATGATGAGCCCGAGTGTAAGCACAACCATGCCCATCAGCCAGAAGGGAATCAGTTTGCCCAATATGAAGTGATATTTTTTTACGGGTGTTACATTGATTTGTTCAATGGTGCCGATCTCTTTTTCCCTTACAATATTTACCGCAGTTAAATTGGTGCCCACCATGGTCAGCAGCAGCACCAATATACCCGGCACCATGAAATATTTATAATTCATCAGCGGGTTGAACCAGTTGGAAGAAGTGACCTCAATTTGTGTTTCGGGGCTGAAACGGGGCAGCTGCACCCATTCCGTACGTACCTGCCGGTTATAATCCTGTATAATGGAACGGATATATGCTGCACCCAGGTTGGCCTTTACCCCGTTGATGGCGTTGACTGACAGGAACAGGGATGCCTCATTCATTTTAACCAGGTCTTTTTCGAAATTTTTAGGCAACTGCAAAACCACATCCGCATTATCCTGTTCAATCTGGCCAAGCGCATCATTATAGGAGCCTGAGTATTGGGTGAGAATAAAATATCCTGAGGCAGTGATTTTATTGATAAGCTGGCGTGAATATTCAGACCGGTCCTGGTCGGTTACAGCCAGTTTGATATTTTTAATTTCATAATCGGCGGCCATGGGAAGAATCAGCAGCTGTATCACCGGCATTACAAGAATAATGCGGAGTATGGATGGATCCCGGAAGATTTGCCGGAATTCTTTTTGCAATAAAAATTTTAATGTACGCATAACACTGTACTAATAGCTGATAAGCATTAAATAGCTGAACGGAGCGTCGCCACTGCAGTTCATCCGTGTTACTGCAGCCTGTAACAAACCCTTATGCCAGCCGGATCTTAAATTTTTTGATCGCCATGGCGAGGAAGAAAAACAACATGCCGTTCAGCACCAGCACTTCCTTCCAGATTGCTGAAATACCCAATCCTTTTATCATAACCGACTTTACAATATAATAATACCATTTGGCGGGAACGATATTGGAAACCGTGCGCAAAGGCAGGGGCATATTCTCCACCGGGAACATAAAACCGCTGAGCATGACGGTTGGCAAAAACAACGCCACCAGTGAAATAAACATGGCCGCCTGCTGTGATGCCGCAGCTGCGGAAATGAGCAAGCCCAGCGATAATGAAACCAGGATAAACAATATACTCACCAGTATCAGCAGCACCACACTGCCCCTGATGGGCACTTCGAGCACATATACACTGAGCAGCAGTATCGTGGAGATATTAATGATGGACAACAACAGGTAAGGCACCGCTTTTGCCAGCACCACCAGTTGCGGTTTCATGGGCGACACCAGCATAATTTCCATAGTGCCCATTTCTTTTTCTTTCACGATGGTAATGGCGGTCATCATGGTGCATACCAGCAGCAGCACCATTGCCATTACGCCGGGCACAAAATTAAATGCGCCTTTCAGCTGCGGGTTGTACAGCATGCGCATTTCGGTATTGATCGTATAGGGCAGTTTTCTGCCGGCGGTAATACGGCCCTGGTAATCCATAATGATGGCCGTTGCATAATTGGTGAGCTGGTTGGCCGTATTCGGATCCGAAGCATCGGCAATGAGCTGTACCTGCGCTTTATTAAGATGCAGCAGGTCGCGGCCAAAATTTTGCGGCAGCACCACCGCAAGCTTGATCTTGCCTTTTTTAAACGCCGTTTCAATTTCACTGCCGTTGTGCAAATAATCCGCAATATCAAAATAACTGCTGGCGCTGATCTGGGCGATCAACGCAGCGCTTTCAGCATCCCGGGCATTATCGAGCACGGCAATCTTTGTGTTCTTTACCTCGTTGGTAAGTGCAAAGCCAAAGATCACAATCTGTATCACCGGCATACCCAGCAGGATAAACATCGTGCGCCTGTCACGCAAAATGTGATAGAACTCTTTTTTGATGAATGAAAAAAACTGTTTCATGCCCTGCCGGGTTTTACTGATTTAAATTTATTCGCCGCTTCGCTGTGCTTTTCTTGCCAGCTTTAAAAACACTTCATCCATTGACGTGGCATTGTACGCTTGCTTTAACCGGGCCGGAGAGTCCAGTGCCTCGATCCTGCCATCCACCATGATGCTTACCCTGTTGCAATACTCCGCCTCATCCATATAATGGGTGGTAACAAACACCGTGGTGCCGTTGGCCGCCGCCACATAAATCATATTCCAGAACTCACGCCGGGTTACAGGATCCACCCCGCCTGTAGGTTCATCTAAAAAAACAATTCCGGGTTCGTGAAAAACTGCGACTGAAAAAGCCAGTTTTTGTTTCCAGCCAAGCGGCAGTGATTTTACCAGCACATTGGCTTCGTTTTCCAGGTGGAGATGATGGAGGATAAAAGCCGTTTTCTCTTTTATATAGTCATCAGTTTTTCCATAAATGCCGCCATAGAAACGCATATTCTCTTTCACGGTCAGGTCATCGTACAACGAAAACTTCTGGCTCATGTATCCTATACTGCGCTTGATCTTTTCGGTTTCCTTATACACATCCAGTCCTGCAACGGTGGCATTGCCCGATGTGGGCATGGATAAACCGCAGAGCATGCGCATGGCGGTGGTTTTACCGGCACCATTGGCACCCAGGAAACCGAATATCTCTCCTTTCTCCACTTCAAAGCTGATGGCATCCACTGCGGTGAACTGTCCAAAGCGCTTGGTAAGTTTTTCGGCTGTTATGGCTTTTGTTTGTTGCATTATACTTTCATCAGGTCAATAAAACAATCTTCTATCCCGGCAGTGACCTTTTTTATCTCAAATCCCTCCGGCGGCTGCATCAATATTTTATCTGCGGGTTCATCCCGGAATCTTTCTTTTAAAATCACATGGTGATATTCCCCGAAAGGATAGGCATCTGCCACTTTCTCACTTGACTTAAACCTGTCGAGCAGTTGAAGCATATCCGCAGCTTTTGCCGCATACAGTGGTTTTGAGAACTGCTCTATAATACCTCCCGGGCTGTTGATGGATAATATTTTTCCCTGCTGCATCAGCGCCACGCGGCCGCATAATTCCGCTTCATCCATATACGGTGTTGACACCAGGATGGTAATTCCCTGTTGCCTCAGCCCCTTCAGCATTTCCCAGAATTCTTTTCTCGATACAGCATCCACTCCCGTGGTGGGTTCGTCGAGAAATAATACCGAGGGCCGGTGAATCAGCGCACAGCTTAATGCCAGTTTTTGTTTCATCCCGCCAGAAAGTTTGCCTGCCCGTCTTTCTTTAAATGGTTCTATCTGCGAATAAATGTCTTTTATCAGGTCGTAATTCTCCCGCACACTGGTATTGAATATGGTGGCGAAGAAATGAAGGTTTTCCTCCACGGTGAGATCTGGATATAATGAAAACCGCCCGGGCATATATCCCACCCTTTTGCGGATCGCTTTATAATCTATCAGTACATCAAAACCATCGACTGATGCGGTTCCGCTGTCTGCAACCAGTAAGGTCGTCAATATGCGGAACAGGGATGTTTTACCGGCACCATCCGGACCAATGATGCCAAACAATTCACCCTGTGGCACTGAAAAGGAAATATTATCCAGCGCCAGCACTTCCTTTTTCTTACCGTAGGTTTTAATGATGTTATGTATTTCTACTGCGTTCAATTGTTTGATGGTTGACGGTTCTTTGTTGATGGCTCATTGTTCATGGTTGATGATTCATAGTTGATAGTCGATGGTCGATAGCGGTTGAGCTGATTACTCATTTTGTCTAATAGTCATTCAAAATTCACCATTGACCACTCACTACTCACCACTCACAATTTCACTTCCCCGTACATGCCGATTTTCAGGTACCCGTCGTTTTTCACTTTGATCTTTACAGCGTATACCAGGTTGGCCCGTTCTTCTTTTGTCTGTATGGTTTTAGGCGTAAACTCTGCCTTGTCTGATATCCAGGTAATCTGCCCGCTGTATTCCTTGTATTTTTTTTGGCCCTGATCGGTTAATACGGTAACGGTTTGCCCCAATTTAATTTGCGGCAGCTGCACACCGGTAACATATGCCCGCAGGTATAAACTGGAGAGATCGGCAATTTTATACAAAGCCTTACCTGCAGCTGTCATCTCGCCCTGCTCCGCGTATTTTGTAATGACTGTTCCCGCAAGCGGGTTGATGATATTGCCCCGTTGCTCCTGGTCTTTCAGTTGCGCAATACGCTTTCTTAAAGGATCCGCTTCACTCAGGATGCTGCGGTTTTGGGTGGCCACATTATTTTGCTGCACTTTGATCTGCTGCTGCGTTACGCCCAGCTGCTTTCTTGCCACATCGATCTGTGCATTAATATCATCCAGTTGTTTGCCCGTGGCAGCATCCGCCTTCAGCAAATTTTCAATCCGGTTCTTTTCATGCAGCAGGTTATTGAGCTGGGATTGCTGCACAGCTTCCTGGCTTTGCAGCAACTGTACCTGCGGCACCACATCCAGCGTTTTTTCATTGAGCGCTTTTACACTTGCTTCCACCTGCTGCTGCTGCAACGTAATACCGGAGGCATCCACCATGCCTACAACCGAATCTTTGGCCAGCTGCTGGCCTTCCTGCACATTCAATAAAAGCAATTTGCCCGAAAGCTCTGCCGAAACCACCACTTCATCTGCTTCGAAAGTACCTGACGCATCATGTACCTTATTGTTATTGCTGCAGGCCGCCAGCAGGAAGCCGGCTGCGAGCATGGGTATTAGTTTTCTTTTCATACTGTATGTTTATCACTGCAATCCTGCAGCGTTCTTTTAATTTCCTGAAATAGTCTGGTAATTGATCTTTGCCTGCAGCAGCTGCACCTGGTGGGTAATCAGCGACTGCCTGCCCTGGTCTGCCGCATTTACTTCACGCAGGTAATCATTGGCGGTGATCACGCCGTTCTCCAGCTGCGCTTTGGCCGCTTCCTTTACCTGATCCCGCAGCTCAATGATGGCCGCATCCTTTTCGATCAGCTGTTCCAGCTTATCAATTTCTGATTGCTGCTGTTTTAGTGCGGCATTCGTATTCAGCAAAAAACTCTCTTTCTGTATATCGATATTTTTAAGACTGATGCCTGTTAACTGCTTCTCCCTTTTTTGTGTATACAATGATCCAAAAGACCAGTTAAGCCTCAGGCCTGTGGTATAGAAAAAAGCAAAATCATTTTTTAAAAAATTCAGGCCCGGACGGCCATAACCTCCCTGCCAGAAAACACTTGCCTTTGGGCGGTTCTTTGCATCAATAAGTTTATACTGGCTGCTGAACAATCTTTGCTGTGCACCAAACAATTGAAGCTCCGGCCGCTGAATGGTTGCAGCCGCAGTGTTTGCCGGTATGGGTTTTTCGGGCACTGTATTTTCATTGTATTCCTCCCCCGTAAACAAGGCCATCACATCCAGCATGCCCTTCCTGGCGGCTTTTAATTCAATCGTACGCTGATCCGCTTTCAGTATCTCGGCCTTGAGCAGACTGATATTGGAACGGAATGCCACCCCGTTGTTTACCATGGCGGTTGTTTTTTTCAACCCGGTATTAAGATCTGCCTTTACGAGTTCTACCTGCTTTAACTGTTCATCCAGGTAAAGTACGCCCAGGAACAGCTGGTTGATTCTTTCCTTCACCTTGTACAACTCCACTTCAACTTTTTGTTGTTCGGCGGCCTCGTTCAGTTGCTGAAAATTTTTCTGTTCCCTCGTCATGCCACCGTCGTACAGCAACTGATTCACGTCTGCCAGCAGTTTATACTGGTCTTTTGAAGGAGGCGTGATGCTGATTCCCGGCACCGGGATGCTGATAGAGGTTACTTCTGACTGGTACGTGGCCAGCCCGTTGAAACTCACCTGTGGCAAAAAATTCCTGTTCAAATTTTCAACGGTAAGTCCGGCGGTTTGTTTCAGCAGGTCTTTCTGTTTTACCAGCGGGTAATGCTGCAGTGCCTTTTCAACAGCATGCTGCAGTGTGAGCAGTGATGGCTGAGCCACTGCATAAACCGGCATAAGCACCAGCAGTAATAATCTTTGTTTCATATTTCTGCAGTTGTAAATTATTTTTTTATGGATTCGATGATGAATTTTGGTATTTCCTTTTTCCGTTCCTGCATGGCCTGCATAAAAGCGGCATCATTCATCTGCAGCACCTTGGTCATCATTGGCTTTGCCACAAAGGGGAAAACTGTCATGGACAAAATATTCATCAGCAGGTGCAGCGGATGCACTTTTTTGATCTTTCCTTTTTTTACATCGCCCTGTATTTGCTCCAGTAATGCCAGGGGCTTGGGTAAACTGGTTTTCCCCCAGACCTTACTGATAAACTGTTCCGGGTTGCGGTTGATCTCGTTCATTACAAACCAGGGGAGGAAGGGATTGGCGATCATTTCATCGATGTACTCTGCCACAAATTTTTCAATCTTTTCAAACAGGGGAATATCGGCCTGGAAAATGATATTGATCTTGGGGAAAAACTTCTGTGCTTCCTCTATAAAAACCGTTTCAAACAATTTGTCCTTATCCCTGAAATAATAATGAAGCATGGCCTTGTTGATCCCTGCTTCATCGGCAATATCCTGCATCCGGGCGCCTTCCATCCCCTTTGCCAGGAAGACCTTGCGTGCTGCCTGCAGCACTTTTGCTTCTGTACCCGCTTCCTGCTGTTTTTTCTTTTTAACCATACAGTTTAACCATTTGGTTAACAAAAGTAGAAAAAATATTTTCCCCCGCAAATCTTTTTTGTTCCGTATTGCTGTTTCAGGGTGATGAAACGGCTGAAACAGGTGACAAAAGGAATAAAAAAGACAGGTCAGGCTCCGTCTGCGGAGAAGTTTTAAAGGAATTATTCAGCCCAGCTCATCACATAATCCCTGTTTTCAATTTCGAGCGCCTGTTTCGTAAGCATTAAAGGGCGGAATGTATCCACCATTACGGCCAGCTCCTTTGTTTCTTTGGAGCCAATGCTTTTTTCAACAGCGCCGGGATGCGGCCCATGCGGTATTCCTGCCGGGTGCAGTGTGATCATACCTCTTGTAACATGCTTGCGGCTCATAAAATCACCGTCCACATAATACAGCACTTCATCGCTGTCGATATTGCTGTGATTGTAGGGGGCCGGTATGGCATCGGGGTGATAATCGTATAAACGTGGCACAAAACTGCACACCACGAAGGCATTGGTTTCAAAAGTCTGGTGCACCGGTGGCGGCTGGTGCACCCGCCCTGTGATGGGTTCAAAATCATGAATGGAAAAAATATAAGGATAGCAGCAGCCATCCCACCCGATCACATCAAAGGGATGTGTGCCGTAATGCAGCCCGTATAAAACGCCTTTCTTCTTTGCCTTTATTAAAAAATCTCCTTTCTCATCAAAGGTTTGTAAATCCTGCGGCGCACGAATATCCCTTTCGCAAAAGGGCGCATGCTCCATCAGCTGCCCGTATTTGCTCATATAACGCTTTGGATAGCGCAGCGGCGAAAACGATTCTACAATAAACAAACGGTTTTTGTCATCCTTAAATTCAATTTGATAAATTGTTCCTCTTGGTAAAACAATATAATCGCCGTAGCCGAAGGGAAGCTGCCCGTATTGTGTTTTCACCACGCCGCTTCCTTCATGCACAAAAATCATTTCATCCGCATCGGTGTTTTTATAAAAATGATTACCCGTGCCGGTTTGGGGCGCTGCCAGTACAATATGGCAATCGTTGTTTACCAGCACCGGAATACGGCTCTGCAGGAAATCGCCCCCGGGTTTTATGCTGAAACCTTCGAAACAACGGTGCTGCAGCATTTTTTCTTCAGCAATCTGCGGACTAACATCCACTTGTGGTTCGGTCCTGATGATCTGTGTGGGTGGATGACAATGATAAAGCAACGCATAATCATCGCTGAATCCTTCGGTGGAAAATAACTGTTCGCTGTACAAACCACCATCGGGTTTGCGAAACTGTGTATGGCGTTTGTGGGGAATTTTTCCCAGTGTATAATAATGTGGCATGCAATAATAAATAAAGAGTAATGAATAATGAGTAGGAAAAGCCGCGTAACCGGCAAGTGACCATTCAAACACAGAGCTCAAGAGAAGACAACAGGAAAATATATTTCCAGCGGCGTTTGTCGATATAATATGTGAAGTTTCTGAAAAAAGGCATGGCTCAACCGTTGCAATAAAGTTAGAAATACTAATTTACATTTTCGAAATTTTAGTCAATGAAATTACACACAGCGGGGCTCCTGGTCATTAAACAGCGCAAACTGCTGATGGCTTTCAGTAAAAACAAGCAATGCTTTTACCTGCCCGGCGGTAAAGTGGATGCCGGCGAAACTGCCACAGAGGCGCTGTGCAGGGAAATTGAGGAAGAGCTGAATACGGTACTCGCTGAAACAGACCTGCAGTATTACACACATATCTCCGCTCCTGCCTATGGGGAAAGCTCCGGCACAGTGATGGAGCAGGATTGCTTTTTTGTAAATAAAGACATTGAACCTGCAGCGGCCGCCGAAATTGAAACACTCCATTATTTCACACTGGCATCGTACCTGCAACAGGAAAAAACAGCACCGGGTGCCGTAATGATACTGGAGCAACTAAAAAAGGACGGGTATACAGATTAACATGAAAAGGATCGGCCTGATATCAGACACGCATGGGTATTTGGATGAAACAGTTTTTGAACATTTTAAAAACTGTGATGAAGTATGGCACGTGGGGGATTTCGGGCCCGGCGTTATTGAACCTTTGCAGCAGTTCAAACCATTAAAAGGTGTTTATGGCAATATCGATTCCGCTTCCATCAGGACCGGGTTTCCGGAGCAACTGGTGTTCATGTGCGAAGAGGTGAAAGTGATGATGCGGCATATCGGTGGCTACCCGCCAAAATACAATGCAGAAACAAAAAAGGAAATACTGTTGCACCAGCCACAATTATTCTTAAGTGGTCACAGCCATATTTTAAAAGTAATGTTCGACGAAAAGCTCAGCTGCCTGCATATGAACCCCGGCGCTGCAGGAAAACATGGCTGGCACAAGATACGCACCATCATCCGTTTTGTGATTGATGGCAAAAACATGAAAGACTGTGAAGTGATTGAGTTGGGGAAAAGGTGATTGATGGATTGGCAGATTAGTTAATTGGTTTATCGGTTATTTGGTTATTGAACGCATTACCGCTCTCCCGTTACTTACAACTTATTACTTACCACTTATTACTTACTACGCATCACTTCCGCAGGAACAACCGTTCAAATAAAATGCCCCCAAAACCAGGCGCTCCTCATTATCTTTAAAAAAAATTGCCATGAAAATATACCTCCTCAGTTTTTTTTGCCTGGCGCTTACGGCTGTAAAAGCACAGACGTCTGAACAGGAAACAGAAGCCATTAAAAAAGTGTGTAACTATTACCTGGAAGGCGGCACCAACGGCGACAGCATTATGTTTTCGAAAGCCTTTAGTCCAACAGGCCAGATGCAGTTTATGCGGCGGGACACACTGCAAATTGTTTCCCTGAAAGATTTTATGGCACGCATGCCCAACGATGGCAAGAAACAGGACCGCAGTACAAAAATTGAAAGTGTGCAGGTATTTGGCAATGCCGCCGTGGCAAAACTAACGATAGAATATCCCACCTTTTACTTCCATGATATCATGAGCCTGCTTAAAACAACCGAAGGCTGGAAAATTGTGGGCAAGATATTTTCCAGGGAAATGAAAAAGTAAACAGAACAGGTTAACCGGTTGATAAAGCTGAAAAGGTTAAAACTTTTAAAAAGCGGAAAGGGTTAACAGGGGTCCGGATTCAGTAAACCGGCCACCTGTCAACCCTTTCAACTTATAACTTTCTACTTAAAACTTAATACTTATTACTTAACACTCCCTACTCCACCCAGTCAGCAATAAAAATATTCGTATCCCTGGTTCCTCCATTGTTACGGTTGCTGCAGAAGATGATCTTTTTACCATCAGGACTGAACATCGGGAAAGCATCGAAGGCTTTTTCAGCAGAAATTTTTTCGAGGTTGCTGCCATCTTCATTAATGGTATACAGGTTGAACGGGAATCCCCTTTTGCTCTGGTGATTGCTGGCAAAAATTATCCGCTTGCTGTCGGGCATATAAGCAGGGGCCCAGTTTGCCTGCCCGAAGGAAGTAACCTGTTTCACATTGCTGCCATCGGCACTGGCAATATATACTTCCATATTGGTGGGCGCTACCAGATTTTCAGCCAGCAGCTCCTTGTATTCTTTTACTTCAGCCTCCGTTTTCGGACGGCTGGCACGCCAGATGATCTTCTTGCCATCAGGGCTGAACCATGCACCGCCATCATAACCCAATGTGTTAGTGATCCTTTTTTCCCTGCCGGATTTCAGGTCCATGATATAAAGATCAATATCCCCATCCTTATCGCTCGTGTACAGCATTTTCTTTCCATCAGGACTTAATGTAGCCTCGGCATCGTATCCTTTGCTATGGGTGAGCTGCTTTATAATTTTACCATTGAGATCGGCCATAAAAATATCATAGCTGTCGTACAGGGGCCAGATATATTTATTACCATACTTTCTACGGTCGGGTACCGGCGGGCAGGTATCCGCACCCAGGTGAGTGCTGGCATAAATAACATGTTTGCCATCTTTTGTAAAAGCCCCGCAGGTGGTGCGCCCCTTGCCGCTACTCACTTTCTTATACTCAAATTTTTCGCCCGCTTTGGGCACTTTGCCAATAAACATTTCATCGCACATGATGCCTTCTTTGGGATTGGTGCGCTGGAAGATGATCCATTTTCCGTCGAAGCTGAAATAGGCTTCCGCATTGTCGCCCCCGAATGTTAATTGCTGTACATTTTTAAAATGCTTCTCCCCGGGAAAGAGAATCGTATCATTAAACTGCCGGGTGAATACGGCCTGAGAACCGGGCGTTAAGGGCCTGAATGAGCTCACAGTAATGGCAACTGGTAACAGTATGCCGGCAAACAAAAGTATCCTTTTCATGTTCTGTTTTTTTGAAGGGCCAAAGATAAGTTCAGCCAATTTGTGAATTGTCAGAAAATTGTCAGCCTGATTAAAATCAGCGGTGTAAATTTGCAGAAATGACAACTATCATATCACGCATAAGCATCCTCGCATCCCTCCTCGTTTTTTTCAGCTGCAACAGTAATGAAGAAACGGTTTCCAAACAGGATGCTGTACCCGCAAAAGAAAAAGAGCTGAGGGATGCCATTGCGCAATACCCCGATTCTGCCCTGCTGAAAAAAACACTGGTGCAGTACTTTGAAGACAATGACAACTTTGATATGGCACTGGCAGAACTGGACAAGATGGCTGCCAAAGACAGTGGCGACGCCACTTTATGGGATAAAAAAGCACAGCTGTATTTATTAAAAGACGATACTGCCAAAGCGGTGACCGCCTATGAAAAAGCGATCAGCATTTTTCCCGATCCGCAATATGTAATGTCGCTCGGGTGGCTGTATGCAAAAACAAATAACCCGCAGGCACTTGAAATTGCCGGTGCCTTACTGCAGGCCGACAAAGCAAAAGCAGCCAAAGAAGCCCTGCTCATTAAAGGCCTTTACTACAGCAACACAGGAGACAAACAAAAAGCACTGGCCGCATTTGATAATTGCCTTGCCCTCGATTATACTTTTATGTTTGCCTACCGTGAGAAAGCCATTGTATTGTATGAGCTGGGCAAATACGAAGAAGCCCTGCAATTGCTGCAAAAGGCCACCACCCTGCAAAACAGTTTTGATGAAGGGTATTACTGGATGGGGCAATGCAATGAAAAGCTGGGTAACAGGGATGCTGCCATCGACAATTACCGCACTGCCCTGATGTACAATGCAGACTTTATTGAAGCAAAGGATGCCCTTTCCAAGCTGGGTGTAAAATAAGCTGCAGGATTTATTTACTTTTGCAGGAGAACACTCATTATTGATTACTTATAACGCATTACACATTTCACCATGGCCATCATCGCACCGTCTTTATTAGCCGCAGACTTTTATAATTTAGAAGCCGAATGCAATATGCTGAATGAAAGTGCGGCCGACTGGTATCACCTCGATGTGATGGACGGCCGCTTTGTTCCCAATATCAGTTTCGGGCCCATGCTGATAGAAGTGTTCCGCAAGCATACCAGCAAGGTTTGTGATGTGCACCTGATGATTGAAGAACCGGAAAAATATGCAGAAGCCTTTAAAAAAGCCGGCGCCGATAACCTCACTGTTCACTATGAAGCATGCATCCATTTACACCGCAATATCCAGCAAATAAAAAGCCTGGGTATGAAGGCTGGTGTGGCACTCAATCCACACACACCGGTGGAAGTACTGAAAGATATCCTGGCCGATATTGACCTGGTTTGCCTGATGAGTGTGAACCCGGGTTTTGGCGGACAGTCATTCATACCACATACCTTGCATAAAATAAAAGCCCTGCGGAACATGATTGATGAAAAAGGACTGAATGTACATATTGAAATTGATGGCGGGGTTACGGTAACAAATGCCAAAAGCATTATAGACGCAGGTGCCGATGTGCTGGTGGCAGGCAATACTGTTTTTAAAGCACCCGATCCAAAAGCCATCATTGCCGCACTGAAGGCTTTATAAATTTTTATACATCTGCTCCAGCACCGACAGGTTTTTCTTTATCCAGTTCTGTTTACCGGAAGGCCAAACGTATTTTTTTTCGAGTAAACCGGAAACAATATCCTTCCCCTTTTTAGCCTGGGCATGATTATAGAAAATACTGTTCCACCCTTTCAGCAAATCCTCATCCGTTTGCAGGTAAATACCTCCGGCATACCATTTTAAACAACTCGGAAAACCATAAAAAGAAACAATGGATGATCTGCGTGCGATCATATCCCTGTAATATAAAATAAAGAAATGCAGGTATCCCTTCACCCGCTGTTTGATGGCTTCATCCGTTTCAGAAGCTGCAGGAGGATTGCGCCAGCGGTTATTGGCAATACTGAAGGGATCGGTGGCGGCATCTTTATGCACTTTGGCATCGCTCACATATACCAGCACCGTTTCTGAACCAATGCCGGTATTGGTAAGCCGCAGCTCATCTGCCGCCAGGGCCCTTATCTTGTAAACATCCTTACCACCTCCGTCGTACCGGAATGTAATTGTTTTGGCCGCATCATTATATTCCCACTTACCTGTTTCCATATAATTGCGGATATTCTTTGTTACAGCATGATCTTTCGCCATACTTAAACTGCGAACGGCCATTTCCACCGTTCCGCCTGCATCATATTCAAGACTCTCCTTATCATCTTTATTGATCCAGTTTTGTGCCAGCACTGTTTCCATATCCGTTGAACCCGATATATCTTCCAGCAGACCGGGCAGTTCCTGGTACATGGTATCATTGGTGTAAGAATCTTCTTTGGAAGCAGATGATTTCTTTTTTGTTTCAGTCTTTGCCCCGGAGGTTTTATCAGCTTCGTTATTGCAGGCGGCAAAAATCATTGCTGTGATCAGCAGCATGGCGGTTGTTCTCATATTGACTGTTTTACATCAGGCCGGGTAAAGATAAGAGATGCAGTTAATTTATCATGAACAAAGAACAGCGTTCATGTCACCGGATTCGGTGAAACTTCTATGGTAAGCAATAAAATATTTATCTTCATTGCATGAGAATCCTTTTGTTTTGGTTACTGGCGCTGGGCTGTACCACGGCTGCTGCTCAAAAGAAACAGGCAACCGTAAGCGGTACCGTACTGGATGAAAACGACAAACCTCTTGGAAAAGTATCGGTGGTGGTGCTGGGAAAAACCAGTGGCACGCTTACCACCGACAGCGGCACATTCTCACTTAAAGTAACCGCCGGCCGTGCATTTGCCATTATTTTCTCCTACACAGGTTATAAAGAAGTACAGAAGAATTTTTTACTGAGCGAAAATGAAAACGAAAACGTGGTGATCAGGATGGAACGCAGCGGGCAGTTACTGGAATCGGTTACCGTTACGGATGATTTACTCCGGAAAGAAACCGGCGCCGTACGCATCAATCCTAAAAACGCCATCACATTGCCCAGCACGGTGGGTGGTGTGGAAGGGCTGATCAAAATTTTGGTTGGCAGCAACAATGAACTTACTTCCCAGTTCAGCGTGCGTGGCGGCAACTATGATGAGAACCTGATGTACATCAATGATTTTGAAATTTTCCGTCCCTACCTCGTCCGCAGCGGGCAGCAGGAAGGCCTGAGTTTTATCAATCCTGAACTGGCACGCAATGTGAGTTTTTATAACGGGGGTTTCCAGGCAAAATATGGAGATAAGATGAGCAGTGTGCTGGATGTACAGTATAAAAAGCCCAAAAAATTTGGAGGCTCTGTGTATGTGAGTTTGCTGGAACAGGGTTTTCACCTGGAAGGCACGGCTAAAAAAGAAAAGCTTACCTACCTCATAGGCTTCCGGAATAAAAGCAACCGCAACCTGCTCAGCAGCCAGGAAACAGTGGGTTCCTATATTCCATCTTCATCCGACATACAGTCATTCATCACGTACAGGCTGAATGAAAAATGGCAGCTGGAATTTTTAGGGAATTTTTCGTCCACAAAATTTACATTATACCCGGAGTCAGCACAAAAAACAACTTCGGTTTTTTCACCGCTTTTTACAGCTAACCTGGGACTTGACATCAATTTTGAGGGACAGGAACACGATGGCTACAAAACAAGCCTGCTGGGATTGACGATGGCTTATAATCCCACCAAAAAATTAAAACTGAAATGGATGCTGAGCCGTTTCCAGAACAGGGAGAATGAAAATTTTGATATCGCCGCCAGTTATTTATTTGGCGACCGCGACTTTGATAATACCAGCAGCACTTTCGGCCAAATCATTAACCCGCTGGGTGCGGGCTATTATCAAAACTATGGAAGAAATAGTTTAGACATTACCGTATACAACGCCGCATTAAAAGGCAGCATCGATAAAGGCAAACATTTTATACAGTTTGGCAACAGTATTGAGCAAACCAATATCACCGACCAGTTAAACGAGTGGGAATACCAGGACAGCGCCGGTTATTCCCTGCCCTACCGTCCGCCAAACCTCGCATTGTTCAAAACCTATAAAAGCACTGCGGATCTTTCTATTCAGAAATTCAGCGGTTATGTGCAGGATAATATACGCTTGGGCAGCACCGCAAAAGACATCACATTACAGGCAGGCATACGTTACAATTACAACACGCTGAGCGGGCAGTTTTTGGTGAGCCCCCGTGCACAGTTAAGCATTAAACCACGCTGGAAAAAAGATGTGGTGCTCAAACTTGCTGCGGGCGCTTATCACCAGCCACCGTTTTACAGGGAGCTGCGCCGTTATGACGGCACACTGAATACGGCAGTTAAAGCACAACAGAGTTACCAGTTTGTGGCTGGTATGGATTATAATTTTGCCGGCTGGGGTGGCAGGCCATTCCGCCTGACCACTGAAGCCTATTACAAGCAGATGAATAATGTGGATGTATACGATGTGGACAATGTGAAGATCCGCTATGCGGCCAACAACAATGCCAAAGCCTATGCCACCGGTATTGAAGCAAGACTGTTTGGCGAACTGGTAAAAGATGCGGAGAGCTGGTTAAGCATCGGCTTTATGCGCACACGCGAAAACCTCAGCAATGATTATTATTACCAGTATAAAAATGCAGCGGGCGAAATCATCAATGCACACAGCGCCGACCAGGTTCCGGTTGACAGTATAAAAACAGATATGGGATGGTTGCGCCGGCCAACAGACCGCCTGATCACTGTTGGTTTATACCTGGAGGATTACCTGCCCACCAACAAAAACTTTAAAGTGCATCTCAACACTATTTATGGCAGCAATATGCCTTACAATATTCCCAACAGTGTGAAGTACCGCAATGCGCTGATCATCGATCCGTATATCCGTATTGATATCGGCTTCAGCGCACAGCTGCTCAGTGAAAAAAGCAGCCGCCGCAGTCATAGCCCTTTCAGGGATTTCGACAATATATGGGCCAGCCTGGAAGTGTTTAATATTATCGACAAACCCAACACCATCAGTTACCAGCTGGTGAAAGATTTCAGCAATACCACGTACAGTATCCCCAACCGTTTAACACCAAGACTGGTAAATGTAAAACTGGTGGCAAGGTTTTAAGCGCAGGAGCCTGAATGAATCAGGCATTGATTTTTAAAATTCCACCAGGAGCAATCTTATGGCTGATGCAGACTGTTTGCATCATGAAAAAGGCAGATCCGCTTAATTCCTCCCTGTTTCCATATCAGCATTAATAATAGCATCCAGTGCTGCCTGTGTGATATATTGTGCTGTATAAGCTCCGCCGGCCTTTACAATGTTCCTGTAAAATGCCCGCATATGATTCCTGCTTCCCCTGCTGAGGTTTTCATATACCAGCCTGATATCCTGGTTATCTATTTTAGTTAAGGCATTTCCCAGGTCATAAATATCAAGATCCTCAATAGTAGCGCCTGTTTTAAATGCCGGCAGCAAACCGGTACCGCCCTGTGCAAGTAACTTTGTATAAATACCCTGTAAGGTTTGATTGGTAAATACACCGGGGCCGTTAGCACCAACCGGATCGGGGATATTATATTTTTCAAGCAACATTAAGATTGCATCCATATGTGTTTGCTCGCTGGCTAAGATATTGCTGAATACATTGGCACCCCATTTTGCAGTCATTGCCCTATATACATCCCTGGCCAGTTTTTCTTCCTCACGCATATATATGAGGCTGTTTCTTTCTTCTTCATTCAAAGGTTGCCATGGAAGGGCAGTCAGCTGTTTTTTCAAATAAGCCGTATCAAGATTTCCCAATGCATACAACGGCCCGTTACTATTAATGAAAGATGAACCGGCATTTTTTATACAGGACGCAAGTGTGAAGAATATAACAGCAAACAGCAGCAGCACCCCGGATTCTTTTAGGATTGTTTTCATGATTGAAAAATTTAGTGATATAAATATTGTCTCAATGTATGCCGGGCTTAATTCATGTCGTCCATAAGCCTGCTTTGATACAGACAAAAGCATGCAGCGGTTTACTGCTGTTGCTGCTGCGTGTATTTTAAAATAAATTACTTTACACCCAGCTTTTTCAGTAGATCTTCCATCAGGCACCATTTTGTAATGGAACTCTGGAAAAGATTGGCTCCCACGAACAGGGTAAACCAGAGCCAGTTTTGGTTTACATACATCCCCAGCAAAACACTGATAATTACAAAGAGGCCGGCAATGGCCCTGATATACCTGTTGATCATATTGATTTTTCTATGGGTAAAATGGATAAATGAATGCGGGATGCCGTGGTTTGCTTTGCATTGAAATGAAGGATGGCGGCTTCCACCTTTACAACGGTTTCCCCGGGCACAAAGGCCCAGAACAGGAGCGAATCTGTTTCATTGGTTTCAGATGCAAACCAGTTATCATCCACACTGTCGGCCGATGCATCCCTGTACCCGGTAACATTCATAAATGTAAAGGCCTTTACCCCGGTGTGGATGAGCATTTTTTTTACATCTTTTTCAAACGCTTTTACCACTGTTAATGTGAGCAGTTTCATGTTGTTTAAATTTATTCGGGTTTATCAGCATCCATATTTCCCTGTTCAGCATCCTGCATTGCCTGCAGTTCCGCCGCCTCTGCTGCTTCATCGGCAGCCACCGCCTGTTGTATACGGCTCCATTTTTTATTTTCCACCATATAGTATATCAGCGGCACTACAATAAGTGTAAGCAGCGTTGAAACAATGGCGCCCGCCACCAGTGAAATGGCCAGCCCCTGGAAAATGGGATCAAATAAAATAATGGAAGCGCCAATCACCACAGCACCGGTCGTAAGCAAAATGGGGGTGGTACGTACGGCACCTGCATCAATGATGGCCTGTTTCATGGGCACCCCATCATTCAGCCGTATTTCAATAAAGTCAATCAGCAGCACCGAGTTCCGCACCATCACGCCCGCAAGCGCAATCATACCAATGAATGAAGTGGCTGTAAAAAATGCACCGAGCAACCAGTGTCCCAGCACGATGCCCACCAATGAAAGCGGGATGGCCATCATCATCACAATGGGTGTTTTAAAATTCTGGAACCATCCTACGATGAGCATATAAATAATCATGATCACCACCAGGAAGGCGGCACCCAGGTCGCGGAAAACCTCCAGCGTGATCTGCCATTCCCCATCCCACTTCACTGTATAATCTTCTTCACCGGAAGGCTGGTTCATATACAATTCGTTGATGGAATACCCGGCAGGCAGTTGGATGGTTTTGAGTTTTTCATCCATACCAAGTATGGCATAAGCCGGACTTTCGAGTTTGCCCGCCATATCGCTCAGCACATACACCACCCGCTTCTGGTCCTTCCGGTAAATGGTTTTTTGCAGTGTATCGGTCTTTACCCGTATGATGTCGCCGGCCGGAACCATATTGCCACGCTGCCCTTTTATTTTGATATGGAGAATATCCTGCAAACTTGTTTTATCCTTATCATCCAGCTTGAGCACAATACCCACCGGATCATTTGAACGTTCATCGAGCAAATTGCTCACCGCTTGTTCACCCAGCAAATAAGTAAGGTTGCCCACTACCTGTTGCGGGGCCACACCATTCAGCATGGCTTTTTCCTTATCCACTTCCAGTTTGTATTCCACCTGCGGGTCTTCTGTCATCCAGTCGGTATCCACCACATCGGCCGTATTTTCCAAAATAGTTTTTACCTGTTTGGCCACCGCCACCTGCTGGTCATAATCCGGACCATACACTTCTGCTACAATGGTGGATAATACAGGAGGACCTGGTGGCACTTCCACAATTTTTATATTGGCTCCATAACGTTTTGCGATCTTTTGAATTTCGGGACGGATCTTTTTTGCCACATCATGGCTCTGCAGTTTTCTTTCTTCCTTGTGCAGCAGGTTCACCTGTATATCGGCCATATTGCTGCCGCCACGCAGGTCGTAATGACGAACGAGCCCGTTGAAAGTGATCGGTGCTGATGAACCCACATAGTTTTGAAAGTTCACCACTTCAGGAACGGTGGCCAGGTATTGCGACACGTCTTTTGCAACAGCAGCTGTTTTCTCCAGCGTGCTGCCTTCGGGCATATCAATCACCACCTGTATTTCATTCTTGTTATCAAAAGGCAGCATTTTTACCGCCACGGTTTTGGTAAAGAACATTACCATTGAACCAATGAGCAGCACCACCGTAATCCCCAGCATCACCCAGCGCCTGGTACGGCTGTTCAGCAGGGGCTGTTCGGTTTTTTTATACAGTTTGTATATCCAGCTGATTTCTAAATTATGTGCATGCTTGTCTTCCTGCTTGTCTTTTTCCCGCAGCAAATGATAACCTAAGTAAGGTGTGATGGTGAGTGCCACAAACAGCGAGAGCAGCATGGCAATGGATGCTCCGATCGGCATCGGGCTCATATAAGGCCCCATCATCCCCGATACAAATGCCATGGGTAATATAGCGGCGATCACGGTAAAGGTTGCGAGAATGGTGGGATTACCCACTTCATTGATGGCATAAATGGCCGCCTGTTTAAAGGGCAGGCGTTTCATTTTAAAATGCCGGTGCATGTTTTCTGCAATGATAATACTGTCGTCCACCACAATCCCCACCACGAACACCAGTGCAAACAACGTGATCCGGTTGAGTGTATACCCGAGCAGGTAATAGCTGAAAAGTGTTAATGCAAATGTGAGCGGAACAGAGAAAAAAACCACCAGTCCGCCACGCCATCCCATGGCAAGCATTACCAAAACTGTAACGGCCAGTATAGCGATGCCGAGGTGCATCAGCAGCTCACCCACTTTATGCGAGGCGGTTTCGCCATAGTTACGGGTTACTTCCAGTTTCACATCACCCGGGAGCAATGTTTTTTTCAGCGCTTCCGTTTTTTTCAAAATCACATCCGCGATCTTCATCGCATCAGCGCCTTTGAGTTTTGAAACCGATATGGTGACTGCGGGATAATCTGACTGGTAGGTTTTAAAAGCCTCATTGGCCTGCCCGTAACCAAAAGAAATATAATTGGCCGGTGATGAAGGGCCATCTTCCACCCTGGCCACCTGCTTCAGGTATACCGGCATGTTCTGGCTGCTGCCTACCACCAGGTTCTCCACATCCTGCTGCGAAGCGAGGAACTGGCCCGTGGTAAGCAGGAATTCTTCATCCTGCTTTACAAAACTGCCCGACTGGCTGCTGCCGTTATTGGCCTGTATCATCTGCAGAATGCCCAGCGCATCCAGCCCCGTTGCGGCCAGCTTATCCTTATCGAGCACCACTTTCAGCTGTCTTGTTCTTCCTCCGATCACCCTGGTAAGTGAAACATCTTTTATCTTCTTGATCTCCGATGCAAATTCTTCTGCGATCTGCCGCAGCTGGTAATCATCATATTTTTCGCTCCATAAAGTCAGCCCCATCATCGGCACATCATCGATTGACCGGGTTTTTACCAGCGGCTTGTAAACACCGGGAGGAAAAAGATCCTGGTTCTTCATCAGTTCATCATACAGTTTTACATAAGACCGTTCAATATCCTGTCCTACAAAAAACTGCACAATGATCATGGCCTTTCCATTCATGGCCATACTGTGAATATGCTCCACCCCTTTTATATTGGAAATGATTTTTTCCAGCGGTTTTACCACGCGGCTTTCCACTTCTTTGGGCGAGGCCCCCGGATAGCCCACCATAATATCTGCCATCGGCACATTGATCTGCGGTTCTTCTTCCCTTGGTATCAAGGTAGAACTGTACACACCAATCACCATCAGCGCCACCATCAGTAAAATGGTAAGTTTGGAGTTGATAAAAAAATGGGCAACCTTGCCTGATATACCTTCTTTCATGCGTATTTTTTTTGTTGATGTTCCGGCAGCAATCCGGTTTGATTTACTTCACCGTTACTTTTACACCATTGTATAATTTGCCTTCTGCCGAAATGATATAGGTTTCGCTGGCATTGAGCCCCGAAAGCACTTCCACCTCATTACCGGTTTTATTGCCTACCCGCAGCCAGCGCAGCACAGCGGTGTTGTTACTGCTCACCGTATAAATTCCCGTAAGCTGGCCGTAATGCACCAGTGCCGATTCAGGAACAATGATATTACCCGTTTGCGCAACCCCGGCATCCTGCTTTTTGGCAAGGGCGAACTGCACATTCACAAACATACCCGGCAACAGGTTTTTAGATGGACTGATGAGGTTTACTTTTACCGCATACTGCCCGCCTGTATTGGAGGCTGACAAACTGATTTCTGCCACGGTGCCGGCAGTGATTTCTCCCGTGGATTTAAGATGCACTTTTACAGGCATGCCTTTTTTAATTTGTGTGATCTCCGTTTCGGGCACCAGCACATCTGCCTGCAGCTGTGAAGGCGCTTCAATCGTAAGCAGTGGCATACCCGGGCTCGCCATGTCGCCCTGCTTCACATAAGTTTGTGTTACCACTCCGGAGATCGGCGCCGTGATATTTGAATAGGAGAATTGCGCATTTACTTCGTTCTTCATTTGCTGCGCCGCGGTTAAACCGGCTTTGGCCATTTCATACCTGGTGCGCATATCATCCAGCTCTTTTGCAGTGGCGCTTTGCAGGTTGTATAAATTCTGAAAACGCTCATAATCTTTTTGCGCACTGTTAAGATTTGCCTGCGCCTGCGCAATTTGTGCAGATACCTGCCCGCCTTTTGCAACGATATCAGTATTATTCACATTTACCAGCAGCTGGCCGGCCTGTACCTGTTGCCCCACCTGCACATGAAAACCAGTAATGTATCCCATCATGCGGGTGCTCACATTGGCCGTGTTTTTTGCAACCAGTTTGCCACTGGCACTCACAAGATTTCCGGTATCGCTATCCGCCATTTTATTCAGTGTTACAGTTACCGGCTTACCGGCATCGTTCAGTTGCTTTTCATGAGAAGCACAACCGGCAATAGCAAACAGCATAATGATGAATCCAGCAGTAAAAAACTTCATTGTTATTTATTTAAAAAGTTGAGATAAGATGCGGTGATATTATATTCCAGCACTGCCTGCTGGTACTCCAGCTGCTTTTGCGTGGTTTGCATTTCGGCATTCAGCAGGTCGGTGGTTTTTTCAAGTCCCTGCCCAAAGCGGTTGCTCCGTATGCGGTATGCTTCCAGCGATTGTTCAATCGCCAGTTTTGTCAAACTTATTTTTGCCGCGGCATCATTCAGCTGCCGGATAGTTTTATTTATTTCCAGCTGGCTTTGAGATTTATATTGTGTAAGCTCCTCTTCGGCCTGCCGGTAATTTGCCTTTGCCTGTTGCACACTGCCCTTTGTTTTAAATCCGTCAAAAACATTCCAGGCCAGCTGCACGCCCAGCAAATAACCTTCGCCCCGGAAATTATACACCCGCTTATCATTCAGTTCATAACTGCCAAATGCATTGAGCCTGGGTAAAAATTTCTTCTGTGCCGCAATCGTCATGTTATTCCGGGCCTCCAATCCCTTGCTGCAGGCGGCAATATCTTTCCTGCTTTCATTCAGGTTTGCCGGGAGGCTGCCTGTTTTTTCAAATGAAAGTGTGTCGGCGGGTTTCAGTATTTTATCCGCCGGCTCATTGAGCAGCAGGTGCATATAGTCGGATGCATTGCGGATGGCCGACCTGGCATATTGCAGCTGGTTATCTATTTCGGTAATTCTTACCTGCACATTCAGCAGCTCTGATTTTTGCAGCAGGCCGTTATTATAATAATCGTTTACCAGCTTTTGATTTGCCAGTGCGGTTTGTCTTGCTTTATTCAGCACATCCAGCACGGCATAAGCCATCTGTAACTGGAAATATGATTTTTCTGTTTCAAAAGCAATGTATTCTGAGGTGCGCTCCATTTTCATCCGCATGGCATCTGCCTGTGCCCTCGCGGCCTTGCGCTGGTACATGGCATCATAATTAATAATGGGCTGCTGTACTTCGAGTTTAGTATTCAGGTTTTGAATATTACCGGGGTTGTTGATCAGTGCAGGATTAAAATCTGCCATCGTAACAGCTTCCTGGTTAATTTTTGAACCAAATGCCATCAATGGATTGGTAGTGGTGATGGCCGTATAAGAGAGATTTACATTGGGAAGATAAATGGCCTTTGTTTGCTGGTAACCCGCCGCTGCTGCGAGCCAGCCCTGCTCGGCAATCTTTACCTGCGCATTTTTTAAAGGTGCATCTTTCAGCAGGGTTTGCTTATTTACGACAAGCGTGTCCTGCGCCTGCAACCAACCCGGCAAAACCATCACCGCAATAATATTTCTTAATGCCCGCATCATGTTTTTCAATTTGCGGGCAAAACTATCCAGCCAACACCGCTTGCTTTGTAACTTATATTACAAATGACCGGTGAGGGTATTTTATCAAAATGAAAAATAACTTTTGTTACATTACAATACTGATCGCGGAACCAAAATGGTGCATTACAAAGAAGGATGGTTTGCAGCAGGTGGCTGCACCAATGGTGTTGAATACAATTTCCCGCTGATCTGCGTGCTGCTGACCATCATGTTTCCCGGAGTGCTGAAGAAAAAAACGGCCGCTTAATATTTTGCCACCCGCCAGATAGATTTACCTGCATCATCGGCCACCAGCAAATAACCATGTTTTGAAAAAGCCACCCCCACGGGACGGCCATACACACGGCTGGTTGACATATCTGCTATAAAACCGGTTAAAAAATCCTGTGGCGGCCCGGATGGTTTGCCATTGCTGAAAGGCACATACACCACTTTATAACCCGAGAGCTGGCTGCGGTTCCATGAGCCATGCTGACCAATGAACATACCGCCAAAATAGGCAGGTGCCAGGTAATTATTTTCATTGAACACCAGGCCCAGCGAAGCGGTGTGTGCGCCCAGCGGCACATCGGGCACCAAAGTTTTTTCAACAAGATCGCTGCGCTGCCCGTTCAAACGCGGATCTGCATTTTTTCCAAAATAGGCATAGGGCCAGCCATAGAAACCATTTTCCTTCACACTGGTGGCATAATCGGGCACCAGTTCATCTCCCAAGTGATCCCGTTCATTCACTGCTGTCCATAAAGTATTGGTGCCCGTGGCCCAGTCCATACCAACCGGGTTACGCAAACCCGCTGCATAAATACGCTCACCACTGCCATCCGGGTTGATCTCTAAAATATTCGCACGCCGGATCTCATTGTCAATACCATGCTCGGCAACATTGCTGCCCGATCCAACCGATACATAAATTTTTGAACCGTCCCTGCTGGCAATAATATTTCTTGTCCAGTGATTGTTATAACCGCCGGCCGGCAGGTCGAGTATTTTTGTTCCACTGTCCGTCATGGCTGTCTGCCCTTCTGTGTATGGATACATCCACAATCCGTTTGTATTGGCCACATAGAATTTATCCCGCAGTATCAGCATGCCCAGCGGCCGGTTGAGTTTGTTCAAAAAAACTGTTTTCAGTTCGGGCACACCATCCCCGTCTTTATCACGCAGTAATAAAATTGTATTACTGCTCTTGCCCGGTTTTTTATCGCTGGCGGTTTTAGTGAACCCGTCGCTGATGGTATTGGCCATTGCCACAAAAATATCACCATTGGGTGCGGTATATATCCAGCGGGGATTGTCCAGGCTGTCGGCAAATTTTGTAACCGAAAACCCTTCCGGCGCCAGGGGTGTTTTGCCTTCGGGCCAGCCTGTTACTTTTGAAACATTGCGTACCGATGGTGTTTCAAATGGCCCGGGCAATGCCACGGTAGCGGCATAAGCGGTTGTGCTGTTTGCCTTTCCGGAAGCGGCTCCATGCCTGGGTCCTTTGCATGCAGTGAATAATAAAACGGGGCATACTGCCAAAAGAAAGTGACTGGGTTTCATGCTGATATTTTTATGAAAATACTCATTTACTGTTGTGTGATTAACAATAAATGCCGTTGTTTGTTGAAACGAATTCCCAATATGGATAACCTGCCATTTAATATCAGCCTTTTATTTGCCATCACCACCATGTTCACCGTTTGGTTTTTCTACCGGGCAGCAGGGAAACCAGCCATACTTTTATTAGTGATATTTGCATGGATGGCTTTCCAGTCATTACTGGCACTAAGCGGTTTTTATACCCATACCCAAACAATGCCGCCCCGCTTTTTGTTGATGGTACTGCCTCCCCTGGTTACCATTGTTCTTTTACTGCTTACCCCGGCGGGTAAGAGATGGCTTGGTAAACTGGATATACCCACACTTACCTTCCTTCACACCATCCGCATTCCTGTTGAAATTGTACTCTGGTTGCTTTTCATCCATAAAAAGATCCCGCAGCTGATGACATTTGAAGGAAGGAACTTTGATATACTGGCAGGCATCAGTGCCCCGCTGATCTGTTATCTTTTGTTCATTAAAAAAATCAAGCACACAAGAATATTATTCTGGTGGAATACCGCATGCCTGCTCCTGCTGCTGAATATTGTGATCAATGCGGCCTTATCTGCCCCCTCACCGGTACAGCAGTTCGCATTTGACCAGCCGAATACCGCTATTTTATATTTCCCCTTTAACTGGCTGCCATCGGTGGTGGTGCCCTTGGTGTTGCTTTCGCACCTGTCCGTATTGCAGCGCATCATGAAACAAAAAAGTGGTGTTTGATTTTTCAGCTTTTTATGCTGCCTCCATTTACATAATACTGGCATAGGAATTCATCCTGATTCGGTTGTATCTTGCAGCCATGCAGCAGTATTTTAAAATAGGCAAACTGGCCGCAAGCACCGGGTTGAAGGGCGAACTGGTGCTGCAGCATAATCTTGGAAAGAAAACAGCTTTTAAAGGACTGGATGCCATTTTTATTGAAGAAAAGAAAGACAGTTTTATCCCTTTTTTCATCGAGACTGCCAAAACGAGGAACGACAATGAAGTGGTGATCAAACTGGAAGGTGTTGACAAGATGGAGACGGCCCGCAAACTTACTCCCAAGGAAGTATGGCTGCAGGCGGATGATTTTAAAAAATTCGCTGCCAAATCTTCTCCTATTGCACTGCTTGGGTTTCATCTTATCAATGAGGGTGAAGACCTGGGAGAAATCCTGGAAGTAATAGAACAACCGCACCAAACCTTGTGCGCCATTTTATACAAGGGCAATGAAGCGCTGATACCAATTCATGAAGACAGCCTGGATAAGGTAGACACCAAAAACAGGAAGGTATTTGTTACACTCCCCGATGGCCTGCTGGATATTTACGGCTGATGCAGTTCTTTTTTTGGTGCCTCGGTACCATAAAGCTTCAGCAGCTCTTTCGAAGTTTCACATTCCGCCGCCACCCTTGCCCCAATTCTTCTGCCCGCTTCACGAAGGGCCGCCGCACGTGTTTTACGGTCATCTGATTGAATAAAACCATTTTCTGAAAGTACAGTATCCATTCTTGCTCCTGCACCTTCCTGTAAACATTCGGAAAGTGAGGCAAACAATTGCTGCTGACTGTTGATACTGTCTTTCCGCTGCGTAAGACAACCACAGATAAACTTTACCACAGAATCTGTTACGGGTGTCCGTTTGATTATAGCTTTTGTTGTTTGTGCCTGCGTAGAAAAACCCACCAAAACAGCTGCAGCAAACAACACTTTCTTTTGAAATACCATCATTGTATTTTATTGTTCCGCAAATGTAAAACTCCTTTTTCCACAGCCGGCAGGCAGTGGCAGGTTCTTTATCACCAGGGCAGCGTTTTAACTTATTACAAACAAATACAACAGCATTATTATTTTATCAGCAGGGCAGTTTGTAACTTAGTAACGTGAATCAACCGCAACGCTTAATAGCACATTTTGACCTGGATACATTTTTTGTATCAGTTGAGCTGTTAAAGCAACCGCACCTGCGGGGCAAACCGGTTTACGTGGGCGGTACAGAACGCGGCGTGGTTACCAGCGCCAGTTATGAAGCAAGAAAATTTGGGGTGCGGAGCGGCATGCCCAGCTGGCAGGCCAAACAATTATGTCCGCAGGCCATTGCACTCGGGTGGAGCCGTGGTGAATACAGCCGTTACAGCCGCTGGGTAACGGATATCATTGCTGCAAAAGCGCCCCTGTTTGAAAAAGCCAGTATCGATGAATTTTATATCGACCTGACAGGGATGGACCGCTTTTTTAATGCATTGCAATGGACGGCAGACCTGCGGCAGGAGATCATTGAGGCAACGCAATTACCCATTTCATTCGGACTGGCCAGTAATAAAATGATGGCAAAGATTGCCACCGACGAAGCAAAGCCCAATGGATACCTCCAGATTCCGGCAGGGATGGAAAAAGAATTTTTAGCGCCGATGCCAGTAAGTAAAATTCCCGGCGTGGGTGATCATACACATGAAGTGCTAAAAGCGATGGGGATTACACTCATTAAGCATATCAGTGAATACAAGATTGAAGAGCTGGAAGAGCGGCTGGGAAAATGGGGTGCAGATCTCTGGTATAAAAGCCAGGGTATTCATCATGGAGAGGTTAGCCCTTACCACGAATCCAAATCAGTATCCACCGAAAATACTTTTGATGAGAACAAAAGCGATCTGCATTTCCTGATGAGCGAACTGGTAAGGATGGTGGAACGTATTTGTTATGAACTGCGGCAGGATGGAAAAGTGGCGGGTTGTGTGGCCGTAAAAATCCGCTATCCCGATTTTGAAACCACCAGCAAGCAAACCACTATTCCGTATACATGCGCCGATGATGAAGTGATCCCTATAGCAAAGGAGTTATTTAAAAAACTCTGGAAAAAAGGGGCACCAATCCGTTTAATGGGTGTGCGGTTAAGTGAACTTACCAACGATTCCATTCAAACCAATTTATTCAGTGATGTGGAGCGCAAAAGCGATTTGTACAAGGCCATCGATAATGTAAAGGAAAGATTTGGCAAGGCTTCGGTAAAGCGGGCCTCTTCGAGGTGAGTGGTGAATGGTGAGTAGTGAATGGTCAATGGTGAGTAGTGAATGGTGTCCCGATAGCTATCGGGAGGTGAATAGTGAGTTGCTCGTTTCACACACGAACTTACTACTTATTACTTATAACGTTCACGGCTTGCCGATGTACGGGAATTGTACAACTGTCCGTCCGGAACTGAAGATGAAATTATAACTAAATTTTGAAGTTAGGCGCAACTGCCCGGAGAAGTTTGTCCAGCCCAGAACAGGAGCTGATAGGGTGGTGAAGCTAAAGATTAGATTGTCCTGCCCGTATTTTGGCAAGCCCTTGTTGGCAGCAGTTTATTTTGCATAGAGTTTTTCATAATCTTTTATTGTCGAAAGGGTTTCTTTTAGCGCTGAAAAATTTAAAAAGCTATTTAAAGAGTTTGCATAGTTTGTTTGTTCCCCGTGTAGTATTGTGTTTCTATTTTCTTTAAATCTTCTGCACAAAAAACCTAGTCTTTCATTTAAACTAACAAATATTGAATTTTGAGTTTGGCTTTTGTTCATGGAATAGTTTCCAGTAATCAAGCCATATTGAATGCCAGTTATTTTTAAATCCTTTTTCCACGGAATATTTTTAAGGAAACTTTCTAGTGATGCGTACTTTCTTTTGTCCAACGGGTTAACTGTAAGTCCCTGCTTTTCCTTTAAAAAAATTCCCAAAGACCTAACTAAGCCTTCGTTAGTTGTAATCAATAATAAATTACTTGCTTTTACATGCTTGCTTTTAAAACAAATTAATGCTTCATTAATGGAATCGAGATGGGGAGAAACACAATCATTTGATTTTAGGTCTTGTAATAGTGTTTTGAGTTCTGAAAGTCTTTTGGGCAAATATTTTTCCAATTTAGTAAAATCGAAATCGCCAATGGAAATGTCAATTGAGTCGCTAAGCGTTAAATCTGTAACCCAGTGTAAGTCGGTTTCAACTGCACCATGATAGGAATTAATCATTAATAAGACTACGTCTGGCATAAATGGGATGTACTTGTCCCCTAATTTTTCTTCACTTTTACAATAATCTTCTATTTTATCTTTGTTTAGTTCACTTATTAGCTCCTCCATGTAGTCGCCCAAATTTGTCATACATAACATAACCCACTCCTTTTTCCATTTTGGCAATTTGCTTGCATCCATACCAATTTTCTCAACATGAATATTGAAAGCACGAAAGGCGTGGGCAAACGTTTTCTTAATCTCATTTTCTCTTATTCTGCAACTATTGTAAAATTCTGTGTCAGGTGAATCAAGAAATAATTCGACTTTGGGCTTTTCAAAAAGGTCACCTAATGTTATCATTAACTTTTATTATGAAGGAGTGTTTCAAATTGCAGCCAACTTGTCACTTACCACTTACCACTTAAAACTTCCCTCACAACTCATCCGAATCAATCAGGTCGTGCAGGGTTTTTTTCTCCAGTATTTTTAAGGTGGCATCCCTTGTCCATAACATGGTTTTACGCAATCCGCAGGTTTCTTCATTACAGTCATCACATTTCTCGTAAAAGTTTTTACTCACGCAGGGTATCATCGCAATGGGTCCGTCCACAATACGTATGGCAACTGCCAGGGTTGTTTTTTTGGGCACATTTGCCAGGAAATAACCGCCCCCCTTTCCTTTTTTACTCTCGAGAATCCCCTTTTTTTTCAGTTGCAGTAAAATGGTTTCGAGGAATTTGATGGGGATATTCTTTTTTTCAGCGATCTCCGAAATCAGCACCGGCCCCTGGCCATAGCGGGCTGCGAGGTAGCCCAGCGCTTTTAATCCATATTGTGTTTTCTTGCTCAGCATAAAACAAATATAAATCCAAAACTTAAAAAAAAGTCGGACAAAATTAGTCTACTTAATAGGTAGATTATTATATTTGCGTCCAAAACAAGCTACTATGAGTTTACGCTTAGGGGATACCGCCCCCAATTTCAGGGCCACCACTTCATTGGGAGAAATTGATTTTTACGAATACCTGGGCAATTCCTGGGGCATCTTATTCTCCCATCCCGCCGATTATACCCCGGTTTGCACCACTGAACTGGGCCGTACCGCCGCATTGAAAGAGGAGTTTACAAAACGCAATACCAAGGTACTTGCACTGAGTGTTGACCCGGTTGAAAAACACCTTGGCTGGATCAATGATATCAATGAAACCCAGCAATGCCGGGTTGATTTCCCTATCGTGGCAGACGATGACCGCAAGGTGTCGGAGCTTTATGATTTCATTCACCCGAATGCATCGGCAACCGCCACAGTGCGTTCCCTGGTAATTATCGGGCCTGATAAAACTGTAAAACTCATCATCACATACCCTGCCAGTACCGGCCGCAATTTTGTGGAAGTGCTGCGTGTGCTGGACTCCCTGCAGCTCACCGCCAATTACAGCGTGGCCACACCGGCTAACTGGAAAGAAGGTGAAAAAGTGATCGTGGTGCCTGCATTGAGCACGGAAGATGCCATGAAGAAATTCCCAAAAGGACTGGAAATCATCAAACCATATTTGAGGTACACGCCTCAGCCAAATCTTGACTAGGGGTTCTCGTTTTTAACTTTGACCGCTCTTTATGAGCGGTTTTTTTATGGAAACAAGAGCGGGTTGAACAGTTGCGGGCTCAGCTGTTCTTTTTTAACTGCTGCAGCAATGCACGCATATCTTTAGGAAGTTCAGCAATGAATTCATGCGCCTGCCCTTCCGCATCGGTAAACTGAAGGCGGTAAGCGTGCAGCGCCAGCCTGTTTAAAACAGGGCGCTCCGCTTCTTCATTTTTACTGAGTTTGAATTTGCGTTTGATGGATGACAGCAAAACCGGTTTGCCATCGCCATACAATTCATCGCATGCCAGCGGGTGACCAATGTTTTTGCAGTGCACCCTTATCTGGTGGGTACGGCCGGTGTGGATACGGAACTCTACCAGCGAAAAACTTTTATAAGGCTCCAGTAATGTATAATCTGTAACGGCAGGCTTGCCATTCCTGTGCACCACCATGGTGCCTTTATTCACCGGGTGCTCACTGATGGGCGCATCCACCGTTCCTGATGCAGGCGGAATACCCAGCACCAGCCCGCGGTAATCTTTTTCCACCTTTCTTTCTTCAAATGCCTTTGATAAAAATTTATGGGTGGCTTCATTCTTAGCAAATAAAATGATGCCACTGGTATCCCGGTCGATCCGGTGAACGGTAAATATCTGCCCGTACTTTTCAAGCAGCATATCTTTCAGCGAAACGGCCGATTGCATCCTGTCGGGAATGGACAATAAGCCGGCCGGTTTGTTCAGTACAACAAGATCGTTGTTTTCAAAAATAATTTCCAGGCTGTTCCTGCTCACGGCTTATTTCTTTTTTGAAGCGTTCATGTATTTGAGTAAGCGGATCTCTTTTTCACTGAGGTAACGCCAGCGGCCGCGTTCCACATTTTTTTTGGTGAGATTGGCAAACATCACCCGGTCGAGCCCCTTTACATCATAACCCAAATGTTCAAATATGCGGCGCACAATACGGTTGCGGCCGCTGTGGAGTTCTATCCCGATGATGGATTTATCCTTGCTGTCGGCATAAGCCAGGCTGTCAACATATATCTCACCATCTTCCAGCTTCAGTCCTTTCAGGATTTTATCAAAATCAGCTTTTACGAGGGGCTTATCCAGTTTTGCCTCATATATTTTGGTGATCTCGTAACTCGGGTGTGATAATTTTTGGGTGAGTTCCCCGTCATTGGTAAGCAGCAGCACACCGGAAGTATTACGGTCTAACCGCCCGATAGGATACACCCTTTCGGTAGTGGCGGTTGCCACCAGCTGCAATACTGTTTTTCTTCCCTGCGGGTCATCAGATGTGGTGATATAATCTTTGGGTTTATTGAGCAGGATATATACCAGGTTCTTGGTAACAAAAACTTTCCGGTTATTATAAATCACTTCATCATCATTGCTTACTTTAAAACCGGGTTCGGTAACCACCGCTTTATTCACTTTTACTTTGCCGGTGGTGATCAGTTCCACGGCATCCCTTCTTGAACATATACCGCAATGGGCAATGTATTTGTTAAGCGGCATAGAGCCGGTTTTGGGCTTGGATGGTTCTGTAATTGGTTTGGTACTGGAGCCCGGACGCTGTACATTGGAGGCCGGTTGTTGTCCACTGCTGGCAGGTTTCCCTTTAACGGCCGCTGGTTTTACAGGTTCGCCGCGTTTAAGCTGGCGCTGCTGGTATTCTTCGGCTTTCTTTTTTTCGAAAAATTCCTTGCGTTCTTTTTTATACTCGCGGCGTTCTTTGAGGATTTGTTCCTTGACTACGCTGTTCTTTTTTTTACCTACAAATTTCTGGAATGGAGACTGGCTCATTGTTGAAGTGTTTTTGCTGTTATTACAACAGTAGTGAGGCACAAAGGTAACTTTTAAATTCCAGCGGCGGTTATTTTTTATTGGCCAGCTGGCCGCAGGCGGCATCAATATCCTTACCCCTGCTGCGGCGCAGGCGCACGTTCACCTTATGTTTCAATAAAAACTCAGTAAAGGTTTGCGTGGCATCCTCTCCTGGTTTTACAAAACTCACCCCTTCAACCGGGTTGTATTCGATCACATTGATCAGGTGCGTGGGAATTTTGCGGTATATCTTCATCAGGTCTTCCGCATCTTTGAGTGAATCATTCACATCTTTCAGCAGTATATACTCCAGCGTGATATCGTTCTTTGTTTCATTGTAAAAATAATTCAGCGCCTCTATCAATACGTCAATACTGTTGGTTTCATTGATGGGCATGATGCTGTCGCGTTTTTTGTCGGTGGCGGCATGCAGGCTCAATGCCAGGTTAAAGCGCACTTTATCATCACCGAGCTTTTTGATCATTTTGGCAACACCCGCCGTGGATACAGTAATGCGTTTGGGACTCATGGCCAGCCCGTCGTTACTCGTAATCTTGTCCACTGCCTGCAGCACATTGCCGTAATTGAGCAGCGGTTCTCCCATTCCCATAAACACGATATTGCTGAGTTTTTTATTGTATACTTTTTCACTCTGCTCATTGAGCAGCGCCACCTGGTCGACAATTTCATCAAAATTGAGGTTACGTTTACGCTCCATTTTGCCGGTGGCACAAAAACTGCAGGTCAGGCTGCAGCCTACCTGCGAAGACACGCAGGCCGTATTGCGGCTTTCGGCAGGAATCAATACGCCTTCAATAAAATGGCCATCGTAAGTAACAAACCTCGATTTCACCGTACCATCCGAACTGATCTGCGTGGCATCAGTTTGCAAAGAAGGCAGGCTGAAATGTTCATGCAGCTTTTGACGCAGTTCTTTTGAAAGATTGCTCATTTCCTCAAAACTGCGGGCATTTTTCTTCCAAAGCCATTCATAAGTTTGCATGGCCCGGAATTTTTTATCCCCGATCGCTTCAAAATACTCTTTCAGTTCAGGTAAACTCAGTGTACGTATGTTCTTTAATGCTGCCATGCGGCAAAGGTACAAAGGCCATCATACTTATGAAAATGGCAGGCATTAAAATTCTGGCAAAAAAATTGCACTAAAAACCCAAACCATCCCCCATGCGTACAGCACTTTGCCTGGTATTGATACTGACTTTATTCTTTTCCTGCCAAAGGGAAAAATCAATCACCGAACCTGTTCCGGAAGACTGGCCGGCTGATACTGCCAGGATTTTAAAGAACAACCTGAACTTCCCCTGGGAAATACTCTGGGGAAAAGACGGGTTTATATGGATGACAGAACGGGGCGGAAAAATATCAAAGATCAATCCCAAAACCGGGGATATTGTTTTTTCTGCTACACTCCCTGATGTGGTAACCAATGGCGAGGGTGGTTTACTGGGAATGGTGCAGCACCCCGACTTCAGCAACAACGGTTATTTTTATGTGGTGTATAATTATAGCAACGGCGGGGCCTATGCTGAAAAAATTGTACTGTTAAGGTTTATCAATAACAATCTCCAGACCGTAGCCAATATCATTACAAATATTCCTGCTGCCAGCATTCACAATGGAAGCAGGTTATGGATATCGGGCAATAAATTATTTGCAACCACCGGCGACGCCGCTTCTGCCGGCAATGCACAGCTCACCGGTAATTTATCAGGTAAAGTACTGCGCTTTAACCTGGATGGATCCATCCCTTCTGATAATCCATTTACAGGATCGCCGGTATGGAGTTTCGGTCACCGCAACCCGCAGGGCATGACGGAAGTGAATGGCATCTTATATGCCAGTGAACATGGTGATGATACAGAAGATGAGATCAATATAGTGGAGGGCAGCCGCAATTATGGCTGGCCCAATGTAAAAGGCCCCTGCGATAATGCAGCAGAAATCAGTTTCTGCAATGCCAATAATATCAAGGCGCCGTTATGGAGCAGCGGCGGTTCTACCATTGCCGTGGCAGGACTTGATTTTTATAATCACACCCGCATTCCGGGCTGGCAAAACTGCTTGCTGATGGCCACATTGAAAGATGCCAGCCTGCGGGTTTTAAAACTCAGCAGCAATGGCCAGTCGGTAGAAAGCCAGCAGCAATTTTTTAAAACCCGTTTTGGCCGAATCAGGGATATTTGTATTTCACCTGCCGGAAGGGTTTATCTCTGTACCAGCAATGGCGGCAATGCGGATATGCTGATAGAAATCTCCAAACCCTGATATTTGGAAAAATCAACCAGCAGTTAAAGCATTGCAAGCTGGTGCTTTTCATCCATTCTTTTTATATTTTTACAATAGCGGCACAAAGCGGGCTTACAGGTTTACTATTTCCTGAATGACCGCTGCTGTATGATACCGCTGTAAAATACCCTCCAAAATATACCGCTATGCAACCAGTTTATGTGATTGATGCCATTCGTACTCCCATCGGCAAATATGGTGGATCCCTCAGCAGCATCCGGCCTGATGACCTGCTGGCCTATGTGATCAGGACCTTGCTGAAAAGAAATGGCAATGTGGATATCCATGCGATTGAAGAAGTGATTGCAGGCGCCGCCAACCAAAGCGGTGAAGACAACCGCAATGTGGCCCGTATGGCTGCGCTGCTGGCAGGTTTGCCGGTTACTGTAGCAGGCAATACGGTGAACCGTTTATGTGCCAGCGGTCTACAGGCCGTAATGGATGCAAGCAGGGCCATTGCCTGCGGCGACGGCGAACTGATGATCGCCTGCGGCGTGGAAAGCATGAGCAGGGCGCCCTTTGTGATCCCTAAAAGTTCCAGTGCCTTTTCACGTGAAGCGCATATGTACGACACCACCCTGGGATGGCGCTTTGTAAATAAAAAACTCAGTGAGCTTTATTACCCTTTCAGCATGGGCGAAACAGCCGAGAATGTGGCCAGGCAATGGAATATCAGCCGTATTGCGCAGGATGAGTTTGCTTTTTACAGCCAGCAGAAATATGCTGCTGCACAAGAAGCCGGTAAATGGGTGAACGAGATCATTCCCTTACAGGTACAGGTAGGCGCCAATATCTTTGATTTTGACAAGGATGAACATCCACGCCTGAGCACACTCGATAAACTGAGCCAGCTGAAACCGGCATTTGCAAAGGACGGAACTGTTACTGCTGGCAACAGCAGCGGCATCAATGATGGTGCGGCAGCCATGCTGCTCGCCAGTGAAAAAGCTGTGAAGCAATACAATCTTACCCCGATGGCCCGCGTGGTGAGTATGGGCGTTTCGGGTGTGGATCCCGCTATCATGGGTGTAGGTCCGGTGCCTGCCACTCAAAAAGCACTGCAAAGGGCTGGACTTGAAATTGCCAACCTCGACCTGGTGGAACTGAATGAGGCTTTTGCTTCACAATCGATCGCCTGTATACACGACCTGCACCTTGATCTTGAAAAAGTAAATGTAAATGGCGGTGCCATTGCATTGGGGCATCCATTGGGTTGCAGCGGTGTGCGGATCAGCACTACATTACTGCATGAAATGAAACGGCGTAAAAGCAAGTACGCCCTGGCAACCATGTGTATTGGTGTAGGCCAGGGCGCAGCTGTAATTTATGAAGGGCTCAGCTAGCTTCTTTATTTAACAGGCTTCAATAATAAACTTTTAAATGAGGTATTAAACGCCGCATCTACGAAAGCCAGCATATCATTCCATTTTGTTTTTGAGAATGCAGCCTGTTTGTAAATTTTGCGTATTTCAATGGTGGCGGTACCATTGGCCTGCGTGGCAGTACATGAATACGTGCCAATTTCGTTATTGATATTGGTGGCCAGTTCTGGCAGACCTTCCAGTGTATAGCCATCAGGAATTTTAAAATTGATACGCCAGCCAAGTGCCCTGGCATAACTTACATCAATATCGTTTTTCCGGTTGCGTTCTTCTTTTTTGAACTGAAGCTGTGAACCCACCAGCCCGGGAATATTTACAAGCAGTTTTTTCCCTGCCTTACGCACCATGCCCTGCAGTTCAAACTCTTCAGTAAATTTAAGATCCTGCGATTTAAGCGTACGGCCATCACTTGCAATACTGAAGGCTTTATAGGTAACCTTATCATCAAACTCCCGCTGCAGTTCCTGTTTTACAAATTTTGGTTTTTCTTCTGCGTAGCGTTCTTTTAAAGTACGCAGCATGTTGCTGTATTCCTCTTCTTCCTTCGGCCGCATTTTTTCTGTCGGGTCATTACCATTATAATTACGGTAATCGTTCACCATGTAAGAAGTGTATTTGAGCGCATCACTGATATTCCTGTTCTTACTGATACCCTTATAGGTAGTAACCCTTGAAATGGCAAGCGTATTGAGGTCTGCATTCAGCGATGCATTGATCTCATACAGCGCTGTGTTTTGTTCTGCGGGGGCATCCGGCAGTTTCACGGGAGCGATGGACTGATTACCGGTTTTGCGTTCGGGCTCCTGTATTACATAACCTTCGCTGCCCAGCAGGCTTTCCACCAGTTCGCCGGGATTGGAATGATCCGTGAAATTGAAATAATAGTCTTTTCCCACCCTTGTAACATACCTGATCTCGTTATCGAAAAGCACATCTTTCAAATCGCCGATATTGTTGGATACGGTGATGATCAGATCAGACTTGATATCTTTCTGGTACAGCAAGGACCCAAAAAGATATGCCGCGGTCTGATCGCTAAGATAGGTATCCCTGAACAACACCATATTGCGCAGTCGGTAATAAACATTTTTGATATAATCCTTATCACCCCAGTCTTTGGCACCCAACTTCTTCAGTTCGGACCACAGCTCATTTACATAACGCTGAATGGGAATGCTGCCGAGAAAATAATCGCCAGTTTGTGAATAATCTTCCCAGGCCCTTTTTGCCAGTTCTTCTTTTGTAAAGCCGGATTTGATCTCACCCTTTGCTCCGATCAGCACACCTTTTACATCTTCTTTATTGGAATAGATCACCTGGAATTTTGTAAATGGCTGCTGGCGGTAGGCATTTACAAAGTTTACATCCTTTTCTGTAGCCCGGTCGGTATCGGTAAACACATACCTGAAAAACTCGGCATTGGCAGAAGCTTCCTTTTTAAACTCGGGTGCCCCGTTTTTAGAAAGCGCCTTGAAATAAGATTTGTCATCCGTTTCAATTGCAATATGATTAAACAGGATGGGATATTTTTTTGAACAGAGTTCATATTGTGGCGAGAACTGCACCACACCATTATTCCTTACATCGAGCTTGCTCTTGGTAATGGTCACATATTCCAGCACATCACCCGGCTCCAGGTCGGGAATCGCCACTTTATAATAGCGGTTACGGGCATTCACTTCCTGGTCGAAAAAGCTTTTAAAAAACTCAGGCACATCCTCCGAACTTTCCATACGCACTGCATCAGCAAGATTTACATTGGATGTGATGCCGTTGTTTTTATACACTTTTGCGCTGAAACCGTCTTCCTTATCACTGTACCTGAAATAGAACTCCGTAAAGGCATTCACGGCATTCTTATCATTCAGTTTTATTTTAAACCGGATATTTTCATAAAACACCAGGCTGCGTTCACCCTTTGTGAGAAAACCAAACTTCGATTTTTTATCAATACTCAGTTCCCGCTTAAAACCGATGATCACGGCAGATTCCCTGGCATATTTATCCGGTGTGATATTGGAAGCAAACTGGGGTGCCGGCTGCTGCCACAACGGGGCAGCATTTTTTTCAATAACATCCAGGAAATCTTCGTCAATTACGTTTTGTGCAGCCACGAAGCCTGCAGCAAAAACGAAGGAGATGAGAAGGGTCAATATTTTTTTCATCTGCAAAAAATTAGTGTTGGGATTATTTTTTGGTAATGGTGATCAGGTATTTATTGAACTCTTTTATTGACTCCAGGAATTTTTTCCAGTTTTCAAAGTCCTTTTTCCTGATGAGGCTGTTCTTGATAGCCAGTGTTTTTTTAAGCACAAGTTTATTGTTCAACACGGTGTATTCTCCTTTAAATTCGTAACCATCGTTTTTGATTTCGAGATTATCGGGTTTATCAGTGAATTTTTTATCTGCAGGAACCGTAAGGGATATTTCGTCTTCAAATTTTATCACATCATCCAGGTCGTAGCCTTCCACCCTTTTCTCATCCGGAACAAAACGATCGAGGGTTTTAGGAAAGAAATCAATGCCCACATACTTATCACCCGTAATGGTGTTTACACTGTTGGTAAGATCGATATCACCTTCGATATTGACAGCGGTTTCCCTGTTTTTAAGATCACTGGTCTTAACATTGGTGGCCACCAGGTTATCATTTCCAAATTCGAGAAAGTCATTTAAAAATTCTTCCTGGCTGGTGGTAGGCAGCTCCTGGTACTGCTGGTGAAAACCGGTACGCTGGTTACCGCTCAGCACCACTTTTACCTTACCCTTGAGTGTTTCATTTTCCAGCACAAAATCCGCTTTTGTATACAGCTTGTTATCCTCTGCTGTCGTTACAGGAACGGGTATGATATTGAATTTGTCGCCCTCTGCCACCATCACTTCCTTGCCTTGTATGCGGAATGCATTCTGACCAAAGGGTACATACTTTTCAGTGCCATCGAGAAAATATGTTTTATTCTCAAAGTACAAAGTTGAAATAGCGTGGTTGTTCACACAAAGCGCGGGCAGGGACTGCGGGTAAGGAAGGCTCCTCGTACCGATCCACGAAAAATGTGCATTATAACCGGCCAGCTTCAGCATTTCGGTAAGCAGGTTGGCCATGCCCTTGCAGTCGCCGTATTTTTTATTCAGCACATCCTGCACCGGTGCCGGGATATAACCTGAATACCCGTCTTCGTAGGCAATGTAACGGATATTATCCTGCACCCAGTAATAAATCGCCCTGATCTTGTCGAGGTCTTTTGTTTTGCCTTCGGTGATTTTTGTAACGGTGGCTTTCAGTTTGTCATTTTCGTTTCCGGCCATCTGGTATAAACGGTTGTTCCATGCGTACACATCATCCACTTTATCGAAACCTTTCAGTACTTCGCCTTTGTTATCGAATGATTTTATCTGTACCACAATATGCGGATCCGTTTCTGCCCTGCCGATGCGGCGGTATTCATTTTTGTAGGCAGGCAGGTCGTAGGCCGTGAATACATAGCTGGTGAATCCGCCTTTTTTGTTTTCCTTCACCTCCACCTTAAACCCGTCGAAATTCATTTTTTTGAATTCCACCGTAAGCCAGTCGGGCACCTTAAATTCGATGGTGCGTTGTTTGGTGGGATAGGAAGCATTGAAAAAAAGACGGGTTAAGTATTTACCGTCAGAATAAATTTTCCGCACCGTTACTTTTTGGGCAGATCCCACATCGCTGAAACGCAGGCCGAAAAACTGCACCCTGCTGTCGTCAAAAAATATATCATCCCCGGTTACAGATCTGTCATACCCGCCTTTTTCAAGTGTGAAATACTTATTGCCATAGTACACGGACCGTTTGAAATTTTTGAGCTCAATGAACTTATTATAAAACTCAGGGTGGGCCATGCTGCTGTATTTTTTCAAGGCCATGTATTCGTACTCTGCATTTTCTTCCACTTCCACCACTTTATCGCCCAGGGCGTTTTTACCTTTATCGAATGTAAAGAGCTGGTAAGATGAGCGCAGCATGACATCATCGTCCTTAAACCTTTTGCTGTAGTTGATGGCCAGTCCTTCATCCGGGCTGGTACTGAGCTGCGCATGCAGCGAAACTGCTGCAAAGATGAACAGGTTTGTAATGAGCAATGCTGCGTACAGTTTGCCCCGCTTTTTTAATAAAGACATAGACTGGAATTTATAACTGGTAAAAATGAAAAAAGTGCAGTGTGTGTTTGCAAATGGGTATGGTTTATCCTGGTAAACGTTTATTAAAACTGGTTTCAACAAATATAAAAAAAAGCCCGGTATTCATACCGGGCTTTACTGATAATTTTAACAGGTTCTACACGCTGAATGCGGTATCCACGATCTGGGCCTGTTCTTTGGCATGGATCTTTGAATAACCGCTGGCGGTGGCGGCGCTTGCCTGTCGGCTGATGATGTAGAGGTTGATATGTTTTACATTCATCCGCAGGAATGATGCAGCTCCCATATTGAGCGGCTCTTCCTGTACCCAGTACCAGATGGCCTTGCTGTATTTTTTATGAAGTTCATCCAGCTGTTTTTGCGGCAGGGGATAAATCTGTTCCAGGCGGATAATGGCCACATCCTGGCGGTTTTCTTTTTGCTTTTTCTCTGCAAGTTCAAAATAAATTTTACCGGTACATAACAGCACTTTGGTAACAGCTGCCGCATCGGCTACAGTACTGTCATCGATCACTTCTTTAAACCCTCCCGATGCAAACTCATTCACCGAACTATAACTGCCGGGGTGGCGCAGGTTGGCCTTGGGCGAAAAATTGATCAGCGGTTTACGAAAAGGCCATGTAAGCTGCCTCCTCAATGCGTGGAAGAAATTGGCAGCCGTGGTGATATTGGTGATCACGATATTCATTTCGGCGCACATTTGTAAAAACCGTTCCATACGGGCACTGCTGTGTTCAGGCCCCTGCCCTTCATAACCGTGCGGTAATAAAAGCACCAGCCCGTTCATACGCTGCCATTTCGTTTCGGCCGTAGTCAAAAACTGGTCCACGATGATTTGTGCACCATTACAAAAATCTCCAAACTGGGCCTCCCATATAACCAGCGCATTGGGATTAGCCATGGCATAACCATATTCAAAACCCAGTACCGCATATTCACTCAGCAGCGAATTGTAAATACGGAACGGCTGCTGCTGCCCCTCGGCAAAATGATTCAGCCTGTTGTATCCTTTATTGGTGGTTTCGTCATAAATAACCGCATGGCGGTGACTGAACGTACCACGCTTCACATCCTGCCCGCTCATGCGCACATCCCTGCCCTCGGTAAGCAGGCTGCCATAAGCCATCAGTTCTGCAGTTGCCCAGTCCACTTTCTTTTCATCAGCAAACAGTTTGATCTTATCCTGTATCAGTTTTTCCACTTTACGCAATGGCTTAAACCCTTCAGGCCATTTCATCAAGCCATCAAAAATATTTTTAAATACATCTTCGCTTACCGCAGTTACAGGCGAATTTTCAAAATCATCGGCCCCTGCTTTGCGAAGGCTTTTCCATACAAGTTCCGGGGGCTGGTAGGTATAGGGCAATGGGTTTTGCTTCACTTCATCCAGCCGCTCCTGCAGCTCGGCAAGAAATTTTTGTTCCATTTCCTTTGCCAGTTCTTTTGCATCCGTTTCGCCGTTTTCTATCAGGAACTGTGTGTATACTTCCCGCGGGTTTAAGTGCTTGTCGATCATGGCATATAACTGCGGCTGCGTAAACTTCGGCTCATCCCCTTCGTTATGCCCGTGCCTGCGGTAACACACCATGTCAATAAAAATATCGCTGTTAAACTCCTGGCGGTAGAGGGTAGCGATTTCGGCGGCTTTCACCACAGCCTCTGCATCATCGCCATTCACATGCAACACGGGTGCCTGTACCATGGCCGCAACAGAAGTGCAATAGTCTGCAGTACGTGCATCATCAAAATCAGTGGTAAACCCAATCTGGTTATTGATCACAAAATGGATGGTGCCCCCGGTATAATAACCGGGCAGGCCGCTCATCTGCAGTACTTCATACACCACGCCCTGCCCTGCAACAGCCGCATCACCATGGATCAGTATCGGAAGAATTTTATCGTAGTCGCTTTTATATAAAATATCTGCCTTGCTTCTTGCAAAGCCAATTACCACGGGATCCACCGTTTCAAGATGTGAAGGATTGGGAGCCAGTTTGAGATAAATATTTTTTCCATTGGCGGTTTGCACATTACTGCTGAAACCGAGGTGGTATTTTACATCACCGCTTCCCATGGTGGTATCTGGAAGACTGTTACCTTCAAATTCACTGAATATCTGTTCGTAAGTTTTGCCCATTACATTGGCCAGCACATTCAGCCTGCCGCGATGTGCCATACCGATCACCACTTCCTGCACGTTATTATCGGCAGCTGTGGTAATCATGGCATCCAGCGCTGCGATCGTGGTTTCGCCGCCTTCAAGACTGAATCTTTTCTGGCCGATATATTTTGTATGCAGGAATTTCTCAAACATCACCCCCTCATTCAGCTTCTGCAGTATGCGTCGTTTTTTACCAAGCGCCACCGGCTGCTGCATGTTTTTTTCAATGGCATTGGTGAGCCAGTCAACCTTTGTCTGGTTGCTGATATACTTAAACTCAATGCCCACATGTCCTGTATAGCATTTTTCAAGATGTGCAATAATATTACGGAGCGTGGCAGGCCCAAGTCCGATAAGGTTGCCGGCATGGAAGGTTTTATCAAGGTCTGCATCGGTGAACCCGTAAAATTCCTTTTCAATATTGGCGCCCCTGTCTTTACGTTTTCTTATAGGATTGGTATCGGCCAGCAGGTGGCCTTTATTGCGGTAACCAAGGATCATGCGGTACACACGTATCTCGCTCATCCAGTCGGTATGGCCGCTTTCAGCAGGTACAGCCGAAGCCGCATCGCCGTTTACTTTTGTACCATTACTGACCGCAAAATCAAATCCTTCAAAAAATTTTTTTAACTCCGGGTCGATGCTGGACGGATCTTTTACAAAATCCTGGTACAACCCTTCAATATACTGTGGGTGGGAACTGGTGATGTATTGAAAATCTTTCATAATAAGAACGGTGAAATATTTTGTACCCGGCAGCTGTAATGCTATTTTACTTCAGTGGCGTCGCACACTTGTACTCCTGTGCTTTGGGGGGCAGGTTTACTCCGGCGACTCTAAAACTATCAGCAAAGCGCAATAAAAACCGTTGGGAAGTTTTCTGGCTGCAAATATCGTTCAATTATGCATTAGTTGCAGCGTGGTTTTTAAGCATTTTTCCAAGCAAGAGGCTAATCACAGCGCTTAATAAAACATAGGCCGAAAAATAATAGAAGCCTTCTTCAAGACGGGCACTGGTATTTTGCATGGCCCGGGCACCCAGGAAGGCCACAAAAATGCTAATGGCAAAAACGTCGGCCATCGCCCATTTGCTGATCGCACTTACAAATGTATATGCGCCTGCCCGGGGGTTCTTCACCAGCAGCAGGTAAAAAATCAACCCTGATTTAATGACCGGAACGAGGATCCCAAAGAGGAAAATGAGCAAAAAAGGCCAGTAATCCCCGCTTTCCCAAAGCGTTTGCAGTGTGCCCAGCACGCTCCTTTTTTCATTAAACAGGTTAAAATCCACTATAAAATGAGTACTTACTTCTATATGAAGCATATCCTTTACCCAGCCAAATGCCAGTAGAACCAGCGAAGCCACGTGTAAAATGAGTAATATATACCTGTTCATTGTCCCGGTTATGGGCTGAATTTAGGCAATTATCCCCCCGGAACAAAAAATTATTCATTATTCATTATTCATTATTGATTATTTCCCCTTATCTTTGCAGCCCAAAAATTTGAATTAATGGCAAATCACTCAGCAACCAAAAAAGATGTACGTCAGAGCCGCAAGCGCAACGAACGCAACCGTTATTATGGCAAAACCACCCGTAACGCCATCCGTGACCTGAGAGCGCTGGAAGACAAAAAAGCAGCAGGCGACAAATTACCTGAAGTGGCTTCTATGATCGATAAACTGGCTAAGCGTGGCACCATCCACAAAAACAAAGCTGCTAACTTAAAAAGCAAGCTTGCCAAGAAAGTGAACGCACTGGCTAAATAATTTACCTGCTTTAAATATTTGAAGAAGGCCGCATGTTTGCGGCCTTTTTTTATTAGTGGTACTCCGGCCTTTTTAAAAAATTGTAGCTTTCCAAAAATTTAACGGCGCATGAGAAACTGCATTTTGCTTTCCCTTTTTTTACAACTATTGTTCTTTTTCACTTCAGCGCAGCAATGCCGCTTTGAAACCAGTAATGGCCAGGAAACTGCCACTTATTTTGAAGCGGTGCAATGGTATAAAACGCTGGACAAGGCTTCTCCCGTTGTACTCGTAAAGGAAATGGGCATGACGGATGCCGGTTATCCTTTGCATCTTGTACTGGTAAGTGCCGATGGAAAGTTTGATCCTGCACAATGGCACAGGCAGCATAAAGCCGTGCTGCTGATCAATAATGGTATCCATCCCGGTGAACCGGATGGTATTGATGCCAGCATGATGCTGGTAAGGGATATTGTAACAAAAAAAGTATCCCTGCCGCAAAACCTGGCTCTTGCATTTATTCCCGTGTACAATATTGGCGGATGTTTGAACCGCGGCACCACTTCAAGGGCCAACCAAAACGGGCCAAAAGAATATGGATTCAGGGGCAATGCACAAAACCTTGACCTGAACAGGGACTTCACTAAAAGTGACAGTAAGGAAGCCAAAGTATTTGCGGAGCTGTTTCATTTTCTGGACCCGGATATTTTTATGGATAACCACGTAAGTGATGGCGCCGATTACCAGCATACCATGACGCTCCTCACCACGCAATACGATAAACTGGGGGCAAGCCTTGGCAACTGGCTGAAAGAAACCTTTGAGCCTCAGTTATACAAAGGCATGCAGGAAAAAAAATGGGATATGGTGCCCTACGTAAATTTTGAAGAAACCGATTTCAATAAAGGGATGCAGATGTTTTATGACCCGCCGCGTTACTCATCCGGCTATGTGGCGCTCTTTCAAACGATTGGCTTTGTGCCCGAAACGCATATGCTGAAGCCATATAAAGAAAGGGTGCTGTCCACCTATGCGCTGATGCAAACCATGATGGAAAAGGCGGCTGCCAATGCCGGGGAAATCATACGGGAAAGGAATAAAGCCAGGGCCGAAATTACAGCGATAAAATCATGGCCGCTGGGATGGTCTGTTGATACCACAAAATTCTCTTTTATTACATTCAGTGGATACGAACAGGGATACAAACCCAGTGACGCAACCGGTTTACAAAGGATGTTTTACGATCATGCAAAACCATATACAAAGCAGTTGAAATTCTTCAACAGTTTTAAGCCGGTTAATTTTATTGCAGCGCCGAAAGCATATATCATTCCGCAGGGATGGAATGGAGTTACGGAACTGCTGAAGCTCAATAAGGTGATGATGCAACCGCTAAAAACCGATACAGTTATTCAAGTGGAAGCTTATCACATAGATGATTACAAAAGTTACCCGCGTCCTTATGAAAAACATCATAAAAACAGCGCGGTTAAAGTAACTGCTGCAAAGCAAAATATACGTTTTCTTAAGGGCGATTATATTGTTTACTTAAACCAGCCGGCAAACCGCTACCTGATGGAAATGCTGGAACCAACAGGTGACGACAGCTTTTTTGCATGGAATTTTTTTGATGCCATACTGCAGCAAAAAGAAGGCTACAGCGATTACCGCTGGGATGATGTGGCTGCGGGCCTGTTGCAAAACAACCCGGGATTAAAACAACAGCTGGAGGAAAAGAAGAAGGCTGATCCAAAATTTGCTGCCAATGCAAGTGCCCAGCTCGATTTTATTTATAAAAACTCAGCCTATTATGAACCAGGGCATAACAGGTACCCGGTTTACCGGCTGCTATAAAGCTAAATAATGCGCTGAAGATGAACGGAATGCGACGCCACCACAGCCGGCCAGGGCACAATGGCCGGTATCATAAAAAAACTTAAATAAAGCCTTAAAACTTAGCGCTTATTTGCCTACCTTTGCCACCCGTTTAAAATGAACGGATAAATAATTTTTTAAACAAAAAACCAGGGAAATGAACAACTACGAATTGATGGTGATTTTTACCCCTGTGCTCTCTGACGACGAATTTAAAGCCGCTCAGAAAAAATACATGGACCTCGTTAAGGATAACGGAGGTGAAATTGTGCACAGCAATCCATGGGGCTTGAAATCACTGGCGTATCCCATTGCCAAAAAGACCACCGGTCTTTACTGGGTAATGGAATATAAAGCGCCAACCAGCTTCAATGAAAAGTTGAAAATTCAACTTTTACGTGATGAATCGCAAATGCGTTTCATGTACACTGCACTCGACAAATACGCCGTTGAGTACAATGCCAAAAAGAAAAGTGGCGTATCATCTGTAACTGAAAAAGCGGAGGCATAACATGGCAAAGAATGAAATCAAATACCTCACTGCCATTAAGCAGGAGAAACGTCCGAAAAAATACTGCCGCTTTAAGAAAATGGGCATCCGTTATATTGATTATAAAGATGCAGAATTCTTAAAAAAGTTTTTGAATGAGCAAGGCCGTTTATTACCACGCCGTATTACCGGTAACTCATTGAAATTTCAGCGTAAGGTGAGCGATGCAGTTAAGAAGGCCCGTCAAATGGCGATCTTACCATACGTAACAGATTTATTAAAATAAATTTCATAACCACCCTAACCTTTTAATGGGGAAAGTCACGCTGCTGGTGTGATTGGGTAAAAATGCAAAATCATGCAGGTAATATTAATCCAGGATGTAAATAATTTAGGCGGAGCCAATGAACTGGTTACAGTTAAAAATGGTTATGGCCGTAATTTTTTGATCCCTAAAAAGCTGGCAGTTGAGGCCAATCCGTCAAATTTAAAGATGATGGAAGAAAGGCTGAAACAGCAGGCGAAAAAAGAAGCCAAATTAATGGCTGAAATCAACAGCGTAATTGCAGCTTTACAGGCTGGCGCAGTTAAAATTGGTGCTAAGACAGGTACCAGCGGTAAAATTTTCGGCAGTGTAACTTCTGTTCAGATTGCCAAAGCAATTAAAGAACAAAAAGGTTATGAAATTGACCGTCGCCGTATTTCTATCATTGATGAAGTGAAAGAACTGGGCACTTATAAAGCGAAGATCGATTTCGGTAACGGACATGAAACCGAGCTGGAATTTGAAGTTGTAGCAGAGTAAGCCTGTTCGCAGGATATTTTCAAAAAAAGCCGCTCAAGAGCGGCTTTTTTGTTTAACAGACTGAAAAGCAATAGATTACAAACAATACCCCAGCAATTCGGGTTTCCGGGTGCATTGATATGTTCAAAAATTTTGTGTTTTAATTTGATTTGCCGATAAATCCCCTATCTTTATAATGATTTAATGGTTTTAGTTTTTTCGTTTTGGCTGAAACGGCTTTGAATAAATTCCTTCAGTTCATTGTTTTAACTAAGTCATTATTATTATTTCATTTTTTATTTAAAAGTTTTTACAATGAACATTTACGTTGGAAACCTCAGTTGGTCGATGACTGATGGTGACTTAGAAGGACTGTTTACTCCTTATGGCGCTGTTACAAGTGCTAAAATCCTCAAAGACAAAATGAGTGGCCGCAGCAAAGGCTTTGGTTTTGTTGAAATGGCAGATGATGAAGCTGCTAAAACAGCTATCGCTAACCTGAACGAAACTGAAGTACAAGGCCGTAAAATCATCGTTAATGAAAGTCAACCACGCCCAGAAGGCAGCGGCTTCAAGAAAAGCGGCGGATACGGCGGCGGTGGTAACCGTGGTGGCGGTGGCCGTGGCGGATACGGTGGCGGTGGCAGCCGTGGCGGTGGTTACGGTGGTGGTAACCGCGGCGGTGGTGGTGGTTATAACAGGGACTATTAAGATGTATAACAACTCCATTTATAAAAACTCCTGCTTAGGCAGGAGTTTTTTTTGCGTCAGTCTGAAACACCCAAGTTTCATATAAATAAAAAAGCATCGTCTTAAACGATGCTTTTTTATTTATTTTATTGTTATTGTTACCAGAACTTCACATAAAGTGCTGAAAGGATAATCAAGGTCGCCACAATCATTGCAATAATGGATGGTTTGAGTTTGAACATCTCTTTATCCAGCATAAAAGCTTTGGGATTGATTTTAGGACCAGCAAGACTGATACCAATCATCACAACCATTGTAAAGAAAAATGACCAACCCATGTTAATCAGGAAAGGTATCTCCGTTAAAGTCTTTACTACACCATTCTCCATTTTTTGATATTCAAACGCTGTATACAAAAACGTTTCTTTACCAAAAATCCCAACAGCATAATTATTAAAGAATATTGCAAGCAGGAATCCTGTTAATAAACCTGCAACAGCAGCGGCTCCCGTTGTACGTTTCCAAAACATGCCTAAGATGAACATGGCAAATACTCCGGGGCTGATAAAACCAGTATATTTTTGAATGAACGTAAAGCCACCTTCACCTCCGATACCAAGCAAATCTTTCCACTCAAAAGCGACAGCCATTGCAATACAGAATAATGCTGCCAGCTTCCCAATCCAAACCATGTTCTTTTCCATACCTTCTCCCTGGAGTGTATCCCTTTTCTTGAAATATTTCATGTAAATATCCAGTGTGAAGATAGTAGCAATGCTGTTCAGCTTACCAGCAAGTGATGCTACAATTGCTGCAGTAAGCGCCGCAATAGCCAGTCCTTTTAATCCTGAAGGTAGGAAACCGAGGATCGCTGAATACGCATCATCCATTCCTCTCAGGTTCTGGAGGTGACCGTTCTCATGCAGTACAAACGCTGCAATACCCGGCAACATTACAATAATTGGCATCATCAGTTTTAAGAACCCAGCGAACAAAATACCTTTACGTGCAGTTTGCAGGTCGGCACCCAATGCACGTTGTGTGATGTATTGATTACATCCCCAGTAGTTCAAATTCACGATCCATTGTCCCGCGAAATACATAGCGATTCCTGGAAGTATCAGGAATTTTTGCACATCAAGGTTTGCAGGCTGATCAATAGTAGTAGTAGTAACCGATGGCTTGTGCAATATCATATGAAAATGATCAGGAGCCTGTGCCATTAAAGTTTTAAAACCGGCAATGGCATCTTTACCCAAACCAAACTTGTCGCTCACAATTGTTAATGCAAAATAAATAGTGGCAAGTCCGCCAATGATTAATACTGCAACCTGTATCACATCGGTATAACCAATCACCTTCATACCGCCCAAAGTGATGATTAATGCAAATACTGCAAGGGCTATCATTACTATATGCAGGTATTCCGGACCAATCAAACCGCTGATAGCAATAGCACCCAGGTATAAAATAGATGTAAGGTTTACAAACACATATAACAACAGCCAGAAGATCGCCATTATCAGAGAAACAGTTTCATTATATCGTGTTTTTAAGAACTGAGGCATGGTGTATATCTTGTTTTTGAGATATACAGGCATAAACCAAACAGCAATAATGATGAGTGCAAGTGCTGCAATCCATTCGTAAGCCGCAACTGCCACACCGACAAAATAACCATTACCGCTCATTCCAATAAATTGCTCCGCAGAAATATTCGATGCGATCAGTGATGCACCAATAGCCCACCACGTAAGTGAACCTTCTGCAAGAAAATAATCATGTGAAGCCGATACAGATGCTTTTTTCTTTTTTTGATATACCCAGTAACCATACCCGGCCACCAGTATAAAATAGATCACAAATATGAGGGAATCTAATCCCGAGAGTCCTTTCATAGCAAGTCCTGATTTTTAATGAATAATTATTGTTTGTTGGTTTTATTTATACGCCGCATCATTCCAGCGCAGTTCGTTTTTAAGATTGTAAAGATTGGTATCCTTGCCGATTAAAACAAATTCAATTCCTGCCATCGCAGCAAAATCCTCCATGTTTTCAGCAGTAAGATTCTGGCTGTAACCGGTATGGTGTGCACCTCCGGCATATATCCATGCGGCGAGTGCATCTTTCATATTGGGATGTGGTTTCCATAACACCCTTGCCACAGGCAGTTTGGGCAGGTCATGCTGCGGCTTAACTGCATCCACTGTATTTACCAATAAACGGAAACGGTTACCCATGTCCATCAGTGACGCATTTAATGCGGCTCCTGCACCGGCATTAAATACCAAACGTACCGGATCGGCTTTGCCACCAATTCCCAATGGATGAATTTCGCAGCTTGGTTTTCCACTGGCAATACTTGGACAAATTTCCAGCATATGACTGCCCAGCACCATTTCATTGCCCGGTTCAAAATGATACGTATAATCTTCCATGAATGAGTTACCGCCCGGCAGACCGGCACCCATTACTTTCATGGCACGTACCAGCGCCGCCGTTTTCCAGTCACCTTCTCCTGCAAAACCATAACCATCGGCCATTAACCGCTGAGACGGGATTCCGGGCAATTGCTTCATACCATGCAAGTCTTCAAATGTATCAGAGAAACCTTTATAATTACCGTCTTCCAGAAATTTACGCATGCCCAGCTCTATCTTAGCAGCATCACGCAAACTCTGGTGCTGGCTGCCATTCTTCTTTAAGGAGGGCATCAGCTTATACAGTTCGGCATATTCATCGCAGAGCTTTGTAACAGCCGTTTCTTTGATGTTATTGATATATCCCACTAAGTCGCCAATACCATGTGTATTCACACTGAAACCAAATTTATATTCTGCCTCCACTTTATCTCCGTCGGTTACAGCCACATAACGCATGTTGTCGCCAAAGCGCACAAACCTGGCACCCTGCCAGTCGTTCCAGCCAAGTGCCACACGGCTCCATCCCGCTATTTGTGCCACCACTGTTTTATCCTGCCAGTGTCCCACCACTACTTTCCGGTTCAGGCGCATACGGCTTACCATAAAACCAAACTCACGGTCACCATGAGCCGACTGGTTCAGGTTCATAAAATCCATATCAATTTCCCCCCAGGGAATATCCCGGTTGAACTGTGTGTGCAGGTGCAACATGGGTTTCTGCAGATACTTCAGTCCGTTGATCCACATTTTTGCAGGAGAAAAAGTATGCATCCACGTAATAATACCCACACATTTCCGGGAAGCATTGGCTTCAATCACCAGGTTATAAATTTCCTCGGTCGATTTTAAAACGGGTTTAAAAACTATTTTAACCGGCATGGTTGCTGAAGCGTTAAAGCTTTTTACAATTTCAGCAGAATGCTTGTCCACCTGTCTTAAAGTTTCATCACCATACAGGTTCTGGCTGCCGGTTGCAAACCAAACTTCCAGTCCCCTCGTGTTTATACTCTTGTTCATGATTTTATTATTTTGTTATCAACATTAATTCTTTGTTCAGCACCGTTGGCGTCGCACTCTTTGACTACATCTTGCCTTCAGCTTTTATTGCGGTGCAGTATTATTTTTTGGGCTGCGTTGTTTCCTGTGCACTCAGCAACGCCACATCTTTCACCTGAATTGGGAACCATACTGTCATCTCACCCTTACCACGGTTGGCCCAGCTGTAATAAGGAATTGCAATCACCGGTTTCTTTTCGGTAACAATGGTTTCATTATCCTTTATCTCAACAACAGGCGCATCCGTTTTTAGCGTCATCACACCATTCAGCAACATGGGCTGGAATGTGGTGGTGATATTTGCAGATGCCGGCAGAATGATATTGCTAGTTTTACCATCGTTATCCTTCCACTCTGCACAATACATCAATGGCCCGCGCTGCAATGCCACTTTACCGATGTCATCTTTCAGCTTTTCGCTGGCGACCACTCTTTTTACTTCCATCGGCAAATTCACTTCCAGCAAATCATTCTTTTTCCAGGTACGGCTGATCACTGCATACCCGTTTTGCATTTCGTAAGAGGTAATAACCCCGTTCACCTTAATCTCAGGTTTAGAAAAACTGTTACCGGTAAACTTGTACAGGTCTGATGGCACAGCAATGTCCATTGCCCATCCGGGAATACGCACCAGTATTTTAAATGCATTTGCCTTAGCAGTATTCACGGTAAACTTCAGGACACCTTCCCATGGATAATTATTCTGCTGAATGATCTGAACGGGTTTGTTGTTGACAGTTATATCTGCCGTACTGCTGATAAAAAGATTTACGTACAAATTATCTTCCTTTTGTGCATACATATAACCCGGAACGGCAGGAACAAAACGGCAAACATTGGTAGGGCAGCAACTGCAGGTAAACCAGCCGGAGCGTTCCCTTTCAATATCATTGTGTGTAAAGCTGTTTCTTATCTCCATGGCATTGGTATAAAAGAATGATTTACCATCCAGTCCAACTCCGGAAATCAAACCATTGTATAAGGTCTTTTCCAGTACATCAATATATTTGCTGTCGCCATGCAATAAGAACATGCGCTGGTTCCAGTACACATTAGCGATGGCTGCGCAGGTTTCGTTGTACGCCGTTGCGTTGGGCAGTTCATAATTTTCGCCAAAGCGTTCCCCATCGCCCCTGGCACCAATACTTCCCTGTACATATAATTTTTTTCCAACTACATTTTCCCAAATTTTATCAATAGCATTCGTAAGACTGTCGTCTCCTGTTAACGCAGCAACATCTGCAACGCCTGCATATAAATAACCCGCCCTTACTGCATGGCCGGTCGCTTCAACCTGTTTTACCACAGGCATATTATCCTGCCAGTAATCACCATTTTTCCAGCCGTCTTTACTTTTGGGATCATATCCTTTATACTGGCCACGGGCATAAATAAAAAACCTGGCGGTGTTCAAATACTCCTGCTTGCCGGTAATACGAAACAGTTTTACCAGACCCATTTCCACAATTTCATGACCGGGAGCCACGGTTCTTTTCCCCGGGCCAAAAACACTGCATACCAAATCCGCATTCTTCAAAGCAATATCCAGCAGGTTTCTTTTTTTAGTGGCCAAATAATGCGCTGCAGCCGCTTCATACAAATGGCCTGCATTGTATAACTCATGGCTTAATTCCCTTTCCTTTTCCCAACGCTCCTTTCCTACCCAGCCACCCACATTCAACGGATCAATGGTCCTGGCCGTATACAAATAACCGTCCGGCTCCTGCGCCGCTTTTACAATAGTGATAAGTGAATCCACGTACTTATCCAGCTTTGCATCAGGATGTGTTGCCAGGGAGAATGCAGCACCTTCAATGGTTTTATAAATATCTGTATCGTCAAATGGATATACAGTGCAGAACTTTCCCTTCTTATCGGCAGCCATCACAAAATTCTTTACACGCCCGGTATTTTCACAACGCTCAAAAGATGCAGGAATAGTAACGGTTCTGTTGATCTCAATACGCGGCAGCCAGAAATTGTCTGATAAATGCACCTGCGTAAAGTTGATATCCTTGATGGAATAATCTTTTTGCTGGGCAATTGTTGCCCCTGCAACAAACATGCTGATGAGGAAAAAAGTTTTTTTCATGCTGCCTGCTTTACTGCTTTACTTAACAGAGAATTTGTACAATGAGGTATGACGATAAGTCTCTCCCGGCTTTAATATTGTATTAGGGAAAGATGGTTGGTTTGGCCCATCAGGAAAATGCTGTGTTTCCAAACACAATCCTGCATGCAGCACATATTTCTGTCCATTCCTGGTATTGGTTAATGTGCCATCTAAAAAGTTACCGCTGTAAAATTGCATTCCAGGCTCGGTGGTGTACACTTCCATATAACGGCCGCTTGCAGGATGGTATAATGTGGTGATCAGTTCCAGGTCTTTACCCGTTCTTGTAAGCACCCAGTTATGATCGTAACCGCCTTTAACGGCTGCAATATCTTTTCCAATTGGTTTGGCTGCTGTAAAATCCATGGGGCCGCCTTTTACATCGGGCAGTTTGCCGGTTGGGATTAGTACAGAATCCACTTCGGTAAATTTATCCGCTTTCAGCATTAATTCATGTGCCAGGATCGTAGAGTCTTTACCGGCAGATAAATTGAAATAACAGTGATTGGTTAAATTAACCGGCGTTGCTTTATCCGTAGTGGCCGTATAATCAATTTTTAAACCATTATCCGCAGTAAGCGTATAAACAACGGCAATGTTCAGATTGCCGGGGTAGCCTTCCTCACCATCCTTGCTCAGGTAAGTTAATTTCAGGCTGCTGTCGCCGGGCTGCTTCTCTGCTTTCCACATTACTTTATCATAGCCCTTGTTACCACCATGCAATGACTGCCCGTTATTATTTTGTGCCAGCGTATAAGTTGTTCCGTCGAGAGTAAAATGTCCCTTTGCAATGCGGTTACCATAACGGCCCACCAGGCAACCGAAATAAGGATTGCCTTTTTGCAAATACCCGCTCAGCGAATCATAACCCAGTATCACATCGCCCTCTTTCCCTTCCTTGTCTTTGGTAATAATTTTTGTAACGGTACCGCCGTAATTTAAAATGCTCACCTGCATACCTGCGGCATTGGTCAGTGTGTATTCGGTAACAGCTTCCCCATTAAATGTGCCGAATGGTTTTTCTGTGATAGATACTTTGCCCGCTGCAGCGGCCGTGGTTTCTTTTTTGCCGCCTTCGCTGGTGTTGCAGGAAGAAAAGAGGATGGCTGCTGCCAGTACTAAAGAAGAGATGTATTTCATATTGAGAATCGTTTTTAAAATTTTTGTTTCCTCACAGATAACACAAATTTTCACAGAAAAGCTTTGTATATCTGTGAAACCCGAGAGAAGCTTTCACTATTGACCGTAATAACTATCAGGCCCATGCTTGCGTTCAAAATGTTTTTTTATCAGCGCATCTTTCAGCCTTGGCGCACCGGGATTGATTTGCTCTGTTAAAAGTGCAGTTTTTGCAATGTATTCCAATACTGCACTGTTATGCACGGCCTTGTGGGCATTTTTGCCCCAGGTAAACGGCGCATGATTGCCCACCAGCACCATTTCCACTTCTTTATAATCGAGTTTTTTATCATTAAAGCAATTGATGATCTGGAAGCCGGTTTCGTATTCATAATTGCCTTTGATCATCTCATCACTCATGGGCGGGGCACAGGGAATGTTTACCGTGTTATAATCGGCATGTGTAGTACCAAAAATGGGAATATCACGCTGCGATTGTGCCCATGCAGTGCCATATGTACTGTGGGTATGCACCACGCCGCCAATACTTTCCCAATGCTTGTATAAAACTGCATGTGTTAATGTATCTGATGAGGGGCGTAAACTGCCTTCTACTGTTTTACCATCAAAATCAACAATAACCATTTTTTCCGGTGATAAATCTTCATAGGCCACGCCACTTGGTTTAATAGCAAATACACCAAGGTTTCTGTCTGCCGCACTTACATTACCGAATGTAAATAATACAAGTCCGAGTTGTGGCAATTGCATATTAGCCTGATATGCCTCTTCCTGAATATGCTGATACTTACTCATTATTTATTTTCAATTTTATCACCAAGTTCTAAATACATTTTATAGCGCTTTGCATAATATGCTACTTTATCGCTTTGTGGTTCATATGTCTTTTCAAAACCCTGTCCCATTGCGCTCATGGCATCTTCCACTTTAGTGTACAAGCCTGCGGCAGTGGCTGCAAACATCGCCGCACCAGCAGCACAGGTTTGCTCACTGCTGTGAATACGGATGGGCATGTTGAGTACACTGGCCATCGTTTGCATTACGTAGGTTGACTTTTTTGCCACACCGCCCAATGCTATAATACCTTTTACCGGCACGCCTTCTGCAATAAAACGATCAACAATGGCCTTGCTGCCAAAGCAGGTGGCTTCCACCAGTGCTTTAAAAATGCGGGGCGCATCACTACCTAAATTAATATTTGCGACCACACCTTTTAATAACTGGTTGGCATCGGGTGTTCTTCTTCCATTCATCCAGTCCAGCGCCAGTTCATCTTTTTCGCTGAGTTCCAGTTTTGCCGCTTCCGCAGCAAGTGTGGCAATTATTTGATCGCCGATCTTTTCTTTCTCTTCATCATCTTTCACAAACTGGTAAACCGGCCACAACAATAAATTTTTAAACCAGGCATACACATCCCCAAATGCACTCTGCCCTGCTTCCATGCCCAGCATACCAGGAATTACCGATCCATTCACCTGTCCGCAAATTCCTTTTACCAGAGTATCTTTTACTTCATTGAGCGGCGCCACCATAATATCGCAGGTGGAAGTACCCATCACCTTACTTAGATAATAAGGTTCAATTTGCCCGCCTACCGCACCCATATGACAATCGAAAGCACCCACACCAATCACCACATCTTCAGGCAATCCTAATTTGGCTGCCCATTCTTTTGAGATGGTTCCTGCTGCCTGTGCAGAAGTATATGTATCCGTAAATAATTTTCCGGTAAAACCATCCAGCAAAACATCCAGTGATGTAAAGAAATTGTTTGGCGGCAAGCCTTTGTATTCAGCAGCCCATAAAGCCTTATGCCCTGCACTGCAAACACCCCGTTTTATTTGGGTGGCATCGTTTCCGCCTGTCAATACAAAAGGAATCCAGTCGCAATGCTCTACAAATGAGGCAATGCTATTTCTTACTGCTTCATCTTCCCGCAGCACATGCAGAAGTTTTGCCCAAAACCATTCTGATGAATAAATACCACCTACAAACTGCAGATAATTCACGGGGAATTTTACAGCATGGTTATTGATTTCTTCTGCCTCTTTTGTTGCAGTGTGGTCTTTCCACAACACAAACATGGCATTGGGATTATTTTCAAAACCAGGTTTTAAACAAAGTGGTGTACCGGCAGCATCCACTGCAATGGGTGTTGAACCCGTTGTATCTACTGAAATACCCTTTACATTCTTTGCTACTTCAGTACCTGCCTTTTGCAGGCATTCTTTAATGGTTGTTTCTAATCCTTCAAGATAATCCAGCGGGTGCTGGCGAAACTGGTTTTGCGCTGCATTGCAATATTGACCTGCCTTCCAGCGGGGATAATAAAAAACCGTGGTAGCCACTTCTGCACCATTGCCGGCATTTGCCAGTACACAACGTACCGAGTCCGTTCCATAATCAAGCCCGATCACATATTTATTTTCTGCTGACATCTTATTTATTTTTCTGCTAACATTTTATCTAAATTTTCTTTCCAGCTTCCGTACAATTCGTCGTACAGTTTTGCTGCTGCAGGCGCAATTGTTTTGATGGGACTAAAGTTTTTAAAAGCATCTTTTGCTGTTGCATAAATGCCTGCTCCCATTCCTGCGCCGATGGCTGCTCCCACACTGCCATCGCAATTGTATAATTCAACAGGCACCTGCGTTGCATTTACAAATGAAGAAGCAAATACATCGCTCAGGAACATATTGGCCCTGCCTGCACGTATCACTGATGGCTGCATGCCATTTTCTTTCATCATATCCAGCCCATAACGGAATGCAAATGCAATGCCTTCCTGGGCGGCACGGAACAAATGTGCAGGTGTGTGCACATTGAAGTCGAGGTTATTGATATGCCCCTTTAAGAATTTATTCTCCAGCAAACGTTCGGCGCCGTTGCCGAATGGCAGCATGCTAACACCTTCACTTCCGGGAGCAATAGCAGCAGCCATTTCATTCATCTGGCTGTAGGAATATGCATTGCCGGCTATATTTTTGATCCAGCGGTTCAGTATACCTGTTCCGTTAATGCACAATAAAACACCGAGTCTTTTTTGCTGTGCTGTATAGTTCACATGCGCAAATGTGTTCACCCTCGATTTTACATCGTATGCCAGAGTATCGGTAACACCGTACACCACACCTGAAGTGCCTGCAGTGGCAGCTACTTCACCCGGTTCCAGCACGTTGAGTGAAAGCGCATTGTTGGGCTGGTCGCCTGCCTTATAGGCAACAATTACCTGATCGCTTAACTGTAAGGCAGACGCAGTATCTTTTTTGATTTGCCCGTGATTACTGAATACATCCTTTACAGGAGGAATTAAAGAAGTATCAATACCATAATGGTTCAGCACATCCGCTGATAGCGATTCGTTTTTAAAATCCCAGAAAACACCTTCCGACAAAGAAGATATGGATGTCGAGATTTCACCAGTGAGTTTCATGGCAATGAAATCCCCGGGCAACATTATTTTATCAATCTTACTGTATAGTTCCGGTTCGTTTTGTTTTACCCATGCCAGTTTGGACGCGGTAAAATTTCCTGGAGAGTTTAATAAATGCGATAAGCTTTTTTCATGACCAATCGTATCAAAAGCCTTGTTACCCATTTCAACAGCACGGCTGTCGCACCAGATGATACTGTCACGCAATACCTGTTGTGTTTTATCCACCACCACCAGTCCATGCATCTGGTAACTGATGCCGATTGCTTTAATATCTGCAGGATCGTATTGGTGTGAAGCATGTACTTTTAAAACAGCCTGCTGCACATTATGCCACCATTGCTCTGGAGACTGTTCTGCCCAGCCTGGTTGCCTGGCTGTAACTGCCATTTCCTCTTCAGGGTACTGTGCAGATGAAAGTACCTTGCCCGTTGCCGCATCCGTAACGGATACTTTAACCGAGCTGGTTCCCAAATCCATTCCTAATAATAACATGCTGATTCTTTATTGCTAAAACAATCGTTTTTAACACCCAAAATTTTGCTTTTTACGGCTTTTTTGCAACCGCTATTTTTGAAAGAAAATATGCTATCTTATCAAATTATCTTAAATTAGTGCTTTTAAGTTGATAAGATAACGGCTTTTTATGAAGACGCTCATTCAGAAAATACATGTAGAGGAGCAGTATTCCTTTGCCTGCCGCCAATACCGCACACCCAATTTTGAAACCAGCTGGCACAAGCACGAGGAATGCGAACTCATCATCATCACCGAAGGGCATGGCACGGCCATGATTGGCGATCATGTGGGCGATTACCAAACCGGCGATGTGTATTTTATCGCAGGCAATATTCCGCATTCCTTCCGCAAGCGGCATCATAAAATGATTGGTGATGCCATCGCTGTACATTTTAAAACCGATGTATTTGGTGAAGCTTTTTTCCGGCTGCCCGAAATGAAACATATCAACAGTTTTTTGAACCGCAATGACGCCATACAGTTGCAGTACAACCTCAGGAAAGAAGTTTCTGCATTGCTGCTTGAAATGGAAAACGCTAAGAGTTTCCAGCGTATTTCACTGCTGTTGCAGGCATTACAGAAAATGAGCAGCTCGGGCAGTTATATAAAAGTGACCCAGGATTTTTCTTCCAGCGATAACAATATCAACCCTGCTATTGAAAAAATCATTGATTATTCCTTTAAACATTATCTTGAATCGATCACATTGCAGGACGTGGCAGGCATTGCAGACATGAGTATTCCCACCTTCTGCCGTTTTTTTAAAAAGAATATTAAGAAAACCTACTTCAATTTTTTGCAGGATCTGCGCATCGGCCATGCCTGTAAGCTACTCGTCAATACCGACAAACCGGTGATGGAGTGCTGTTATGAAAGCGGCTATAACAGCTGGGCCCATTTCAGCAAACAGTTTAAACAAGTTAAAAAGATAACGCCTTCACAATACAGGAAGGAATTTGCCGATAAGGCTTCGGCTGTATAAATTATTTTTCGATCCTGAACCAGTCCAGCTCAGCAAAACCGCCGTCATTTATTTTTTGCGTACGGGAGCAGTATAATCCCAAAGTGGCACCGATCCATTTGCCGGGCACCGCTTTAAAAGTGGATGGCATCTCTGTAAAATTTTTTCCGTCATTACTGTAGCTAAATCCAGTTAGAGCATCTTTTGTGACTTTTACACGGAAGAAAAGTTCATTTCCCATGACCTTTTGCGTTTGCTCAACCGTTTCGGGTTTACCATGTTCCGCATCACTGCATTTAACATAGCCGATGTACAAACCATCTTCTTTTTTTGTAACCGTTATCGCTGCATAACTCATACCCATCACCACCAGGCCAAACTGCTCGCCATTTGTTTTCGTGGTGAAAGAAAATTTAGTGGTGGCCGTAAATTCTTCAGCAGGGAATTTCTGTGTAAGTAAATTGGGAATATCCCACAAATTTTTGGAAGAGTCGGGTTTTAAAATACTGTTCATCCGCAAGGTACCGTTAGACGGATTGGCAAATGCCCAGTACAGTTTCGGATTGGCCTGCCATTGCCACTGCAAACCAATTTTACTATCGTTAAATTCATCTGACTCCTGTGGCGTTGTAATTGGATACGTTTTTCCTACAGTTGGCTTTTTGTGAACACTTACCGGTTCGCCCGTACCATCGCCATCAGCGTCGGCGCCAATCACAGGCCAGTCATTTACCCATTTCATGGGCTGCAGGTGCACCACCCTTCCATAAGCATCCTTATCCTGGAAATGCAGGAACCAGTCTTCCCCGCTTTGCGTTTGCACCCATGCGCCCTGATGCGGACCGTTAACAACCGATTTTCCCTGGTTCATTACAATTCTTCGTTCGTAAGGCCCATAAACATTTTTACTGCGCAGTACAATTTGCCAGCCCGTAGCCACACCACCTGCAGGTGCAAAAATGTAATAATAGTTATTCCGCTTGTAAAACTTGGGGCCTTCCACCGTTGCGTCGCTGGCATGACCATCATAAACCAGCACATCATTGCCGGTAATTTTATCTCCGGCGGCATTCATCTCATTTACAATTACCACGGATTTAAAACCAGCCCTGCTCCCGGCCAAAGCATGCACCAGGTAAACTTTGCCATTGTCATCCCATAACGGGCAAGGATCAATCAGGCCTTTCCCCTCGTACACCAGTACCGGGACAGACCAGGGACCGGTGATATTCTTTGACTTTGTAAGGTAAATTCCGAAATCAGGATCTGGATAGTAGATATAAAACTCATTGTTATGAAAGCGGATAGAAGGAGCCCACACCCCATTGCCATGCTGTACTTTGCTAAAATGATCAAAAGGCGGCTGCTGTATCAGTGCATAACCTGTAATTGACCAGTTTACAAGATCTTTACTTTTTAACAGGGGCAAACCTGGTGCATGATTAAAACTGCTGCTGACCAAATAAAAATCATCTCCCACCCTTATGGCGTCGGGGTCGCTGTAATCGGCATGAAGAACAGGATTTTTGTATGTGCCGTCACCATTATCGGCCACCCACAATTTTGATATGTTATTTTGCTGTGCCGCAGCTGCAAAAGCAATCAATGTGGCTAGGGATAAAATAATTTTCTTTTTCATAAAAATCTCGCAGGCAATTAAACATGATGACAGCAGCAATATTGTTGAAAGGAGCGTCGCCACTTCAGTTCAACAAAGTGTTGCAGCCTGTTACAAAATAATAAAAATACCATTTACAAACCTTCATGTACTGTTTGTTATAAAAAAAGCTGTCTCCATATGTATGAAGACAGCCTGCACAAAAAAAAGTATTAGTAATTATTTAGAAAATTTTTCCTGCCAGCCCAGCATGCCGCCTGCAAGGTTTTTTACATTGGTAAAACCCAGTGTATCCAGGATCAGTGCGGCCTGGCCGCTGCGGTTCCCGCTCCTGCAGTAAACGATCACTTCTGCGCCTTTCATATCTTCGATATCATCCACCTGCATTGTTTGCACACGGCCGAGGGGTAATAAAATCCCTCCAATATTAAATTCGGCATGTTCATGTGGCTCACGAACATCCACCAGGTTCAATTGCTCGCCTGCATCAAGACGCTGCTTTACTTCATCATTGGTTATTGTTGTCATGTTTGTAATTATTAATTGTTAAGTGAATCTTTAAGTACTTTGGGAACTTTGGATAACCAGAGATCCATTACCTGGCCAGCCTTGATATAGATTGGTTTTTTCTCTTCATCGAACCGCTGCGGATTTTGCTTGTAGATATATGCTGATGCGGTATCTTTTACATCCGGTTCCGGGATTGCCGAGGCCACTGAGATACCCATACTTTCAAGATAGGATTTAGCCTCACCAAAAGTCATTCCCAGCAAGTCGGGCACAATAAACTGCTGATTATCCAGCCCGCTGCCGATGATCAAACTTATCCTGCTGCCCCATTGCACTTTTGCTTTTTCCGGGATCCGCACGCCATTGTATTGCTGCTCCAGCACCATTCCTGCCTGGAAATCGGGTTTGAAAATGGTATCCCCCAGTTGTAAGTGATTACGGCGTATCAGGTCGAGCGCAAAACCAAGACTCTGTCCTTCGAGTTTCGGCATATCGATCATCGGTGGAATAAGGCGGTTCACGGTAATAAAAACAGTGCGGTTAATTTTTACAGTTGCATTTGGATCGGGTAACTGTTTCAGCACAATACCGGCTTTGGCTGTATCTGTATAAACGGAATCCTGTATTTCCACATCAAATCCTTTGCTCTCCAGCAGCTTGATGGCATCCTTTGTATTCTTGCCCAGCACATCAGGCACTTCAAGATAAGAATCATGCCGGGTGATCCATCCCAGTAATTTCAGGACGATGAAAATTATTAAAAAGGCCAGCAAGCCTGCAGCTAACAGGTTTACCCAAAATGGCCGGTTGGTAATGAATTTAAACATGATTGCGGTGTACGTTTAGTTATTCAGGCATTCTTCAATCAATGCAGAGTAAAAATCCTTCAATGTCCAGCCCATGGCAACCACCTGTTGCGGCACAAGGCTGGCAGCACTTTGTCCGGGTACCGTGTTTATCTCCAGCATATAGGGTTCTCCTTCCTTTTCATTATAAATAAAGTCTATCCGCACCACACCCTTGCAATTGAATACGCTGTAAATTTTTTTAGCCGCATTGCGTACTTTTTCTGCGATAGTCTCATCCACTACTGCAGGCGTAATCTCTTCGCTGGCACCTTCATATTTTGCTTCGTAATCGAAAAATTCTTTTTTTGAAATGATCTCTGTAATGGGAAGCGGAATGATATTTCCTTTTGATTTAAAAACACCAATCGTGAATTCACGGCCACTGATAAATTCTTCCACCAGCACCTGTGTGTCTTCTTTAAACGCTTTTTCGACAGCTGCACCGATTTCATCGGAAGGCTGGTTTACTTTAGACATCCCAATGCTTGATCCGCCATTATTGGGTTTCACAAATACAGGAAACTGCAGTTGCCCGGTAATTTCATCAGGACTGTAACGGCTGTTTTTATGGAGTAAAACCGATTTTGCCACTTTGATACCCGAGTTGGCTGCAACGGATACGGTATATCTTTTATTGAAAGTAAGTGCAGATGATGCCGCATCGCAACCTGTATAAGGTATTTTAAGGCAATCAAAATATCCCTGGAGTTTGCCGTCTTCACCCGGTGTGCCATGAAGACCAATGAGCACAGCGTCAAAGTTGATCTTTGTGCCGTTTATTGTTATTGAAAAATCATTTTTATCAACCGGAATATTACCTTCTCCTCCCATATAAAACCAGCCTTCCGGGTTAATATCAATTTTGTAACAATCCCATTTGGTATCATCTATATTCTGCTCAATGGTGATGGCACTTTTATACGAAATCACGGCCTCGCCGGAATATCCGCCTGTAACGAGGGCAATCTTTTTGTTCATTTGGTTAATAAGGATTGTTTAAACAAAGAAACGAAAAATAATTTTCTGTTATTTAAATAGTTGTGGCTTTAGGATTTTTTTATAGCCTTTACATGGTGGCTTTACTGCAGGCTGTCTGGGCCTGCCACATCCACACCTTCATTGCCGCTGTCGAGCACAAATTTCCAGCTGCCATCCGGTTGCTTTTTCCAGATGCTGACATAAGTACCGTATAAAATAGTATCGGCTGCAGACGGCTTGAGGGCATAGATACCAAAAGTATATCCCAGTTCACCGCTTTTGGCAATATAGGCTTTTTGGGGTTCCCATTCAAGTGTGAATGCGGTATCATTGACCTGGCTTAAAAAGTCGATTGCGCTGGCTCCAATAAGCGGGTATTGATTGGGACGCAGGAGCACGCCTTCACCGTCCATGTATTCGATAAATGCTTTTTTCATACCCTTTTCCTTGCTCAGTTTTGAAAAGGCTTTATCCGCATCCATCATTTTCATTTTTTCTTCGTACGAAGATTCAGGTTCTTTTTTTTCAGGCAGGCTGCAGGAAAAAAGGACCAGTAGCAGGGAAAAAGATAAATATCTTGGCATCACCCAAAAATAGTGATTATTTGTCATCGGGACATTCCGGGAAACGATGTCTGCATCTTATTTCCCGATACAGAATTTACCAAATATTGTTCCCAGGATATCCCTGTCATGCAATATCTCACCGGTAATTTCTCCCAGGGACTGGAGGGCCTGCCTGATATCAAGGGCAAGCAGGTCTCCGCTTATACCGGATTGCAGCCCTTCTTTAACTTTCTGCAGCCATGTTTCGCATTCGGTAAGCGAGGCATAATGCCTTGAATTGACCACAATGGTTTGATTGGTATTTATTTTTTCCTGCAACACCAAAACAGGAAGATAGTTAATCAGTTCATCCACCTTTGTCTTATTGAGGGCCGATACTTCAAAAAAAGTGTAAGCATTTCCGGCACCTTCGTTAATACTGTATTCCAGCATCCCGGTATGGGCATCATCTATTTTATCGGTTTTATTGGCCACTAGTAATACCTGCTGATCTGCCTGTTTCAGCTTGCTGATATCTTCCAGTACTTCGAGATCAGAAGATGTGCTGGCATCAAAAACATAAATGAGGATGCTGGCCGTTTCTATTTTTTGCAAGGATTTTTCAATGCCTATTTTTTCAACAATATCTGTGGCTTCCCTGATTCCGGCTGTATCGATCAAACGGAATATGATTCCATCCACCACCAGCCTTTCTTCAATCGTGTCCCTTGTGGTACCCGCCACTTCTGTTACGATGGCCCGCTCCTCATTCAGCATGGCGTTGAGTAAAGTGGATTTGCCTGCATTAGGCCGCCCGGCAATTACTGCGGTAACCCCGTTTTTTATGATATTGCCCAGCTTGAACGAATGAATCAGTTTCCTTACAGAAATTAAAATCTCCTCGATCAGTACGTTTAATTTTGACCGGTCGGCAAACTCCACATCCTCCTCTCCAAAATCAAGTTCCAGTTCGATAAGGGCTGCAAAGTTGATCAGCTGTTCCCGCAGCAGTTTAATGTCACTGCTGAAACCTCCTTTCATTTGCTGTAAGGCTGTTTGCTGCGCACCTGCAGTTTCTGATGCAATAAGATCTGCCACGGCTTCTGCCTGTGTAAGATCAAGTTTGCCGTTTAAAAAAGCACGTTGTGTAAATTCTCCGGGCTTTGCCAGTCTTGCCCCTTTGTGGATACATGCCTGCAATACCTGCTGCTGTACATAAGGACTGCCATGACAACTGATCTCCACCACATCTTCCCCGGTATAGCTTTTGGGATTTTTATAGAGGGAAACCACCACTTCATCCAAGGTAACCCCGTTCTCTTTTACGGGCCCTACATGAAGTGTATGAGAAGCTTGCTTAAGCAGGTCTTTGGATGGGAACAGCGCATTCATGATTGAAATGGCTTTACCACCGCTCAGCCGTATTACACCTATGGCTCCCACACCCGGCGCCGTAGCAATGGCCACAATTGTATCATCCCATCCCGAAAACTGCATCATGCTGCAAATATACCATGTTGTTACTGTTTTTATCAGTGAGTATGCCCGATCATGGCCTCTTCACCCGCAGAGATATCATCAATAAAGTAACGTTTGATCCCGGTGATATGTACTTCATCCAGCACATCCACAAAATTCTTGTAGGTACTTTTATCAGAAGGCCGGATGATCAGAGCTAATTCATCTTCATTACCCCTTATACTTTTTACCCGTTGTTTTTTGTCCATCAGTAAGGCACGGAGGCCCTCTGCATTGAAAGTGGTGTTTTTGAAAACAGTGCTGCCCCGGAGCATGCCCTCGTAATAATAAATTTTATTGCCATCTGCAGGTATTACAGTAAGTGCGCAGCTCTCACAGATATCGGTTCCTCTGTCTGTTTCATCCTTTGGATATACAATGCCCATTGCGGTTGGACGGGCCATCGTGGTTGTAAACACGAAAAAAGTGATAAGCAAAAATCCAAGGTCTACCATCGGGGTAAGATCGACACGGGTGCTTTTTTTACGCATGCGTATACCCTGCTTATTTCTTTTGGTGGTATTGTTTGTTTCTAAAGCTGCCATAGTGATAAGTTTTAGTTACTTACAAGATGGCGCATCACATGATTTCCATATAGCCGTAAATAAAAAAATCCTTCTGGTTTGCAGAAGGATTTAATATCAGTCAGATTAATAATTATTGTCCCTGTACAGAGAAGGTAATCGGCTGGCGGCGGTATGCATTCACATTACGTCCGTTTTGAATTGCCGGAGTCCAGTTTTTGGTTCTTTTAATTACCCTGATAGCTTCCTGGCAGATACCATAGCCGGGATCATTTTCGCACTGGATATCGCTCAAACTTCCGTCTTTGCTTACCACGAAACGAACGATCACAGTATAGTTTCCTTCTGGTGCGCCATTTTCGCCTGGAACTTCTGTATTAAGGTTCTTTTGAAGGTAGTTTCTCCAGGCAGCGTCTCCACCGGGGAAACCGGCTTCCACTTCCACCTTGGTAAATATCTTGCCTTCATCATCTTCCTTCTTCGGAACTTCCACCACCTGGCTTCCTTTTTCCTCTACAGGAGCCTGTACCATCTGTTCAGTATTTTCACTTTTAACCGTTACATTACTGATCACCTGGTCTTCTTTGATCTCTTCGATCTTTTCTTCAGGCTGAACCTCTTCATCCTTCACCACTTTTGGAGGTGTAAACTTGATCTGGTTGATCTCTGGTGGAGGTGGCGCCTTTGGTGGTGGCGGTGGTGGCGGTGGTGGCGGTGGCGGAGCATCTTTTTTGAGCTCGGCCAGCTGGGTATCCAGCACTTCCACATTATCCGCACCTTTCTTTTTTATTGCACTGGCGAATACTGACCCCAGGAAAATCAGCAGCGCAAGAGCCGCAGTAATAAGCAGGGCTTTGGTAAGCCGCTTATTATAGGTTTTCCTTAAGTCATAAGCGCCATACTGCTTGTTTTTCCCTTCAAATATAATGTCGAGAACGTCGGCACTTAAAATTTTGTTTATATCCATTGTAGATTACTTTACTGTTAAGATTCAAATAGGTTGAAATTCCACACGGTTACTTGATACCGTTTGCTTCTTCTGTCTTTTTGATCAGTTCTGCTTCTGTATCACTGATATCAACTTCAGCATAGTGACCTGCAGGAATTGCATTGATAGACATTTCATCCAGGATATCTATAACATTTTTAAATTTAGCTTCCTTATCAGCTTTAATGATATACATCAGGTCACTTTTAGGCTTATCTCCATCGGGAACAGAGTTCCTTTTGTCGAGTATCACCTGGCGGATATCTTTAAAATTTGATGACTTAAACTGCTGCGATGCGCTGTCAGCAGAGAGGGTGCCAAAATAATAGTATATCTGGTCCTGCTTGCCTAACAACAATGTCATTACAGCTGATTCTTTAACCTTCATTTGCTGATCTGGCGGTGTATCATCCTTGGGTTCGTTCATCTTCATTACAGTGGGTTTACTCATGGTTGTGGTAAACACAAAGAATGTGATCAACAGAAATCCAAGATCCACCATTGGCGTAAGATCAACCCTGGTTGATAGTTTTTTACCTTTTTTGACGCCGGGGCCTTTCTTATGACCACCACCCGACGAGGTATCCATTTCTGCCATGGAACAATATTTTTGATTAGTTAATTAGTTTTAAAACACTGCGATTAATCGTCCTGCTTGATGCCCTTCCTGTTATTTTTATACAGTTCAGATCCAGTTGGAGCTACTTCACTGTTTGTAACAATCCTGAATTTGTAAATATCATTTTTCTTGAAAGCAGCTTTGATATTTTTAAATTGAGGATAAAGTGCATCAACATCACCTTTAAGCAGCAGTTTATCTTCGAGTTCACGCTGGCTGGTTCCTTTGTAGGCATTGCTGATACTGCGAAGCCAATCGACCAGTTCATTATTGGCAGAATCCTTGATAGGAATACCTTCCATTTTTGTGGCCGGGATTGGCTGGTTCAGCGCTAACATACCCTTGATTTGTCCCAGCGGCATGCCCAACACCTGCATTTTACTCAGTTTCACCATTTCAGCGTCAGTTAAACCCAGCTGGCGGATCATATTCAGGTCCTGGATAACATCCAGTTTCCTGGTTTCTTCGCCCAGCATCAGGAAACATTTTCCGTCCTTATTTAAAGTAATCAGGATAGATTTACTTGGATCGGAAGCTGCCTTTGTCTGCGTTGAAGTAGGTGACTGAACCGCCACTGCTTCAGGTGGTTTTTGTTTGGTTGCAAGGATAAAGAAAGACAGCAGCAGAAATGCCACATCGCACATCGCGGTCATATCAATGCTGGTACTTTTCCTTGGTAATTTGGCTCTTCCCATTTTTTCTTTTTTTAATTAAGATTCAATTGTTACTAAAATCCACAACTGCAAAATTATTTGTACAGGGATGCGAAACTTTGAGTAAGGGTAAAGCCGCTTTCGTCGATACCATAAGTGATACCGTCGATTTTTGTAGTAAAGATGTTGTAGAAAATGATGGCAAATGCAGAAGTACCGATACCCAGGGCTGTGTTATACAGGGCTTCAGAGATACCTACTGACAGTTTGTTTGCCGCATCACCGCCACCTTCTCCTTCACCAAGGGCAGAGAATGAACGGATCATACCAACCACCGTACCCAACAGACCCAGCAGGGTTGCCACTGAGGCGATCGTTGAAAGGAATACCAGGTTCTTTTCGAGCATGGGCAGTTCCAGCGCAGTGGCTTCTTCCACCTCTTTCTGAATGGCCAGTACTTTTTGTTCAGTGGTTAATTCTGTATTGCTGATCATTTCTTTGTAACGGTGAAGACCCGCTTTCATTACATTACCCACGCTACCTTTTTGCTTATCACATTCTGCAAGCGCTGCATCCACATTTTTATTGGCGAGATGGTATTGCACTTTGCGGATAAAATCTGCATTATTGCCGGTACCGGTTGCTTTAGAGATCGTTAAAAATCTTTCAATAACAAAAGTGATCATTGTAAGGAAAGCGCCGATCAGGATTGGTACGATGATACCTCCGAGGTACATTTTATTCAATGCGTTTTTTGGACCGTCGTGATCTGGCCAGAATCCGCCATGACCAGGTGTTTTAAAACCAGAAGGGTTACCCAAAATAAATCTCCAGATGATGTAACCTGCTACTATACAAATTACGGGAGCCAGTAAAGAGATAGCGTTACTTGATTTTTTTGCCTGCACTGTAGTGGCCGGTTTTACAGATGGTTTTGATTCTGCCATGACATTCAATTTTTAGTTAATGAAAAAGTTAATTTTTTTGATTTTTGCTTATGCTTTTTTAGGTGCACAATGCTACTAAAAAATATTATCAAACAATCATTTTTTATTCACAATTTTAACTGTGGTAGCCGCACAAGTTAGTAAATTATTCAAAGCAACCATTACCTTAAAGTATTTTTTTTAATTTTTTAATACAGATGCCCGAATCAGGATTTTACACAAAAAACTCACTGTATTCCAGCCGTATTACTTTACAACCTTTTATCCATTACTGGTGTTATATTTCACGTTATTTGATACATTCGTTTATTCAACAGTTCTGTTTAAAAACAAATTCAACAAGTATGACTAATTGCTTTACAAAATCCTGCTTCGCTTTGCTTGCTTCGGCTTTTTGCCTGCAGGCCGCAGCACAGGACAGGCCGGCAGCACCTGCTGTTCCCGGCGCCAATGGCACGCCGCCCCCGGCACTTTCAATTCCCAAACCAGGGCCTAAACCTTACAAAGAAGTGATCACCGAAAAAGCCAGAACCCTCCGGGGCTTCTTCACGGTGCACAAGGTGGATGATAAGTATTATTTTGAACTGCCCGGGAAACTGCTGGGAAGGGATATACTTGCACTAAACCGTGTGAGCAAATCTTCCGTGCAAAGTCCAAAGGCATTTGGAGGCTATGCCGGAGACGAAATAAACAGCAGCGTTATACGCTTTGAAAAAGGGCCGAATAACAAAATCTTTTTAAAGAATATTTCTTATGCGGTAAACCCCGACAGTACCAAGCCGATGTACCGCTCTGTGATGAACAGCAATATTCAGCCCATCGCAATGGCCTTTGATGTAAAAGCCTATGCACCCGACAGCCTGGGCGGCGGAACCGTAATTGATATTACAGACAATATCACGGCAGACAATGACATTTTTGGTTTTGCCAGCTTTGCCAAATCCCAGTTCCAGGTGGGTGCATTCCAGGCCGACAAATCATATGTTGTGTCTGTTCGCCCTTACCCGATCAATATTGAAATCACCACCGTTAAAACTTTTTCAAAAAGTGCGGGTGGCGCAGGTGGTGGTGGCGCCATTATGATGGCTCCCCCCAGCCAGGGAACTGTTACACTTGAAATGAACTGCTCACTGGTGCTGCTTCCCGAAAAGCCCATGAAGCCGAGGTATGAAGACCCAAGGGTAGGCTATTTTAACGACAGTTATACCGATTACGATGCCAACCCGCAGGGCGTGAAACAAATCAGCATGATCAGCCGATGGCGCCTGGAACCAAAGCCGGAAGACATGGAGAAATATAAACGCGGCGAACTGGTTGAACCCGTTAAGCCCATCGTTTTTTATATTGATCCCACTACGCCCAAAAAATGGGTGCCTTACCTGATCCAGGGTATCAACGACTGGCAGGCTGCCTTTGAAAAAGCGGGTTTTAAAAACGCCATATTTGGTAAAGAAGCACCCAGCAAACAGGAAGACAGCACCTGGAGCCTGGAGGATGCCCGCAACAGCGCCGTTATCTACAAACCTTCCGAAGTGCTGAATGCCTATGGCCCAAGTACCGTAGACCCACGCAGTGGAGAGATCATGGAAAGCCATATCGGCTGGTTCCATAACGTAATGAAATTACTCCGCAACTGGTATATGATACAGGCCGGAGCCATTGACCCCAGGGCCCGTAAAATGACCTTTGATGATGAGTTAATGGGACAGCTCATACGTTTTGTGTCTTCACATGAAGTTGGACATACGCTGGGATTACCACACAATTTCGGTTCTTCATCTGGTGTGCCGGTTGAGAACCTGCGTAACAAAGCCTGGGTGGAAGCCAATGGCCATACACCGAGCATCATGGATTATGCCCGCTTTAATTATGTGGCACAACCTGAAGACAATATCGGACCTGCCGGTATCTACCCACGTATTGGCGACTATGATAAATGGGCCATTGAATGGGGATATAAATTAATTCCTGAAGCAGCCACTGCTGAAGATGAAGTAGCAATTCTTGACAAATGGATCGAAGCCAAAGCTGCTGACAAGCGTTTCTATTTTGGCCGCCAGGGACAACCCGATGATCCAAGAGACCAAAGCGAATGTATCGGCGACAATGCCATGAAAGCTTCTGCATACGGTATCAAAAACCTGCAGCGTATTTTACCAAATCTGCCCTCATGGACCAAACAGCCCAATGAAGACTTTACAGACCTGGGTGATATGTATGGTGAACTCACCGGGCAGTTCCGCAGGTATATCGGGCATGTTTGTTACAATTTTGGTGGCATTTATGAAACACTGAAAAAAAATAACCAGGCCGGCAATGTGTACGAATATGTAAGCAGGGAAACACAGAAAGAAGCCATGGACTTCATCAACAAACAGGTATTTATTACCCCATCCTGGTTATTCAACAAAGAGGTTGCCGGCAAAACCGGTATCAACTTTACCACGGTAACACTGGGCCTGCAGGAAGCTGCATTGGCCAGAATGCTCAGCACCACCACCATGAACAAAATGCTGAATGCTGAAGCTTCTATCGGTAACCAGGCTTACACTGTAAGTGACCTGCTGGGCGATCTTAAACAAAACGTATTCACAGAGCTGGCCGCTAAAAAAACGATTGACATCTACAGGAGAAACCTGCAGAAAGCCTATGTTGAAAGACTTGGCAATCTCATCAATCCTCCTGCAGCACAGACTGGAGGCATCGTAATCACATTTGGTAATGCAGCACCAACAGTTGACACCAAAAAAAGTGATATCCTTTCCTACCTGAAAGGTCATGCACATGAATTAAAAGCACTGGCTGATGCAGCCGCAGCAGGCACCGCAGATAAAGCAAGTAAATATCACCTGCAGGATCTGAGCGACAGGCTGAAGAAGATGCTGGATCCGAAATAAATCATCCACCCGGATACAAATAAAAAAGGCACCGTATGGTGCCTTTTTTTATGCTGCTTTAAACTTGTTAACCAGCAAAAAAGAATTTCTGCATATTGTTGCTTTTGCAAAAACAATGGCAAAGCCCCTGCTTCCCATAAAAGTTTGAGGGAAATTATTTTATGCTATTCGTAGCGCAGTGCTACAATCGGATCGAGCTTGCTGGCTTTAACTGCAGGATATAAACCAGCAGCGAGGCCCACTGCTGAGCAGACAAGGATACCTCCCACAATCCATCCCCATAATAAAACAAGTGGTGATTTCAGCAGCATGGCAATCAGGTTACCCAATAACACCCCAATCACGATCCCGGCTACTGCCCCGAGCAGGCTGATAAGTACCGATTCCCATAAAAACTGGTTGCGGACATCTTTTTTTGTGCCGCCCAGTGCCTTTATCAAGCCAATCTCTTTGGTGCGTTCATTTACCGCTACCAGCATAATATTCATCAGGCCGATAGATGAAGCCAGTAAGGTGATCAGCGCCACACCAATAATCCCTTTTTCCAAAAAGCCCAGGTTGTTCAGCAGTGTTTCGGCAATGCTGTCACTTTTATCAATATAGAAGTTATCTTCTTCCTTTATATCCAGTTTACGAACGGGCCTGAAAGCGCCCTTGGCCTCCCCAATAGCCGCATCCATCAGTTTCATGTCTTCCACTTTTACCGCGATCACAAAAGTATTATTGCGGGATGCGTACAGCTTACGGATATTATTCACCGTTGTGATCACCACTTTATTCGCATTAAAAAAAGCACTGGCGCCCTTGTCCTCCATCACACCCAGCACCCTGTAAGGAATATGGTCCACATTCACCACCTGGTCAACTGCCTTTGCCGAATTATCAGGAAATAATTTTTCAGCCACGCTGCTGCCAAGCACACATACATTTCCCCCGCTTTCAACATCCGCGGGCGTGAAGTTGCGCCCATAGGCAATCTTATAGCCATTCAGTTCAAGATAATTTTCATCCCCGCCAAAAAGGTTGATATCGGGATTTGTTTTTTTCTGGCTGTTATTGACAATGATACCGGAAGCACCTCTTAAAGCAATACTTACCAGTGACGGAAAATTATAACGCTCTTTAAATGCCTTAGCTTCTTCATACGTGATCACCTTGCCGATACTCGATTTTCTTTCTTTTAAACCCGATTTACTGGTTTTCTTCACTTCATCTCGCCGCCCGCCGCCAAAACGCACAAAACGTTCTTTATAACGCAGGCTGAAAGAATTGGCACCCATGGTGGAGAAGCTTTCCGTAAGACTGTTGCTGGCGGCTTTTAAAGAGGTGAGAAACCAGATCAGCGCACAAATACCGAGGGCAATGATGGCAACAGTAATACCCGTGCGAAGGCGGTTGCTGCTGATATTCTTCCAGGAAAGTTTGATGGTATCTTTAAAGGTCATGCGGCTGATTGTTGCCTATAAAGGTAGCAACAGAAACAGAGAGCATGAAAAAACTTTTATGAATGGCGAACCGGCTTAAGACCAGAGCCAGTCGATGAGCAGGTCGGGGTAAATACCCAGCACCACCACGATAGCTCCTGTTACGAATAACAATATTTTATAGGCGGGTGTTATATCCGTTTCTTCAACGGCAACAGTATCGCTTTCTTTAAAATACATGGCCTGTATCACCCTGAAATAATAATAGGCGCTGATCGCCGCACAAAGCACGGCAAACACCACCAGCCATATTTGCTGGCCATTTTTAACAGCCGCCAGCAACATGTAAAACTTGGCCTGGAAGCCTGCTGTAAGCGGGATACCGGTAAGTGACAGGAGGAATATAGTGGCAGTTAATGCCAGCAGCGGCTGCTTTTTAGCGAGCCCGTTAAACCCGTCGATGGTATAATCCTTCATCCGCACCAGTATGGCGAAAATGCCGATGGTGGCGATGCTGTAGGCTGCCGCATACATCACCAGGCCTTCCTTGGCTTTATCATTGAGTGCAAAAAGGGCGAACAGCATGAACCCTGCCTGTGCTATACTCGAATAAGCCAGCATCCTTTTTACACTTTGCTGGAACACCGCGGTGAGGTTACCTATCAGTAATGTTGCCGCCGTTATTATCACAATCAGTTTTTGCCATTGGTCATGAATGGTGCCAAAAGCATTTTCAAAGAGGCGTACAAACGCAAAAAAACTGGCAGCTTTTACCACGGTGGCCATGAAAGAGGTGAATACAGTAGGCGCTCCGTCATATACATCCGGCGTCCAGAAATGGAAGGGCGCAGCTGACACTTTAAAAGAGAGCGATACCAGCAACAGCACCAGGCCGGCCGCGATCAGTGGCGGCATTTTGGCAATCCCCAGGTTCATCTTGCTCAGGTAAAAGGAAGCGGATTCGTTACCCCCGTATAAAAAAGCAATTCCCAGCAGCATAATGCCGGTGGAAAAAGAACCCATCAGGAAATATTTAAGTGAGGCTTCGTTGCTTTTGAGGTTACGCTTGTCGGCCCCTGTAAGGATATAGAGCGGTATTGAAATGATCTCGATACCAATAAACAGCATCAGCAGTGTATTGAAAGAAGCCACGATACTCACGCCGCATAGAATAAAAAATATCAGCGCAAAATATTCGTACGGGTGATTACCTACCTTAACGATGTCTTTTCCGTTGAGCAGGAAATAAAGCAGGGTGCTTACAAACATCACCACTAAAAAGGTAAGACTGTATGCTGTAAAATGCAGCATATCCTTAACATCGATGGCAAAGAAAGGTTCCCGTCCTTTTAATTCCAGTGCAGTGGAAATTATACTGATGAGCAGGCCGGCCACAGCCAGGTAAATGGCCGTGTTCCTGTTTTTAAGAAATGCACCTGCCAGCATCATTACCACTCCCCAAACTGCCGTTAATATTATTGCGTTCATACTCCTGTTCCGCCGCTGCGGAGAATATTTGATTATTTAAATTATTTTACTGTTGCCGTTACCAGTTTGCCAGCCACTTCTTTCGTGAGATCGAATATTGGTTGCGGGTACACCCCGATAAAAAAGATAAGCAGCAATACCACTGCCAGTACCAGCTTTTCATTCCACGCAATATCTTTCATACCTGCCGTGAGTGAATTGGCTTCACCATAAAATACTTTCTGCACCATATTGAGTGTGTAAACTGCCGCAAGTATGATACTGATTCCAGCCGCCGCAGCCATCCATGCATTGAATGTAAACAGCCCGTTAAACATCATGAACTCACCCACAAATGCATTGGTAAGCGGCAGGGCAATATTGGCAAGTGCGATCACCACCAGCATAATGGTGAGTACCGGTGCCTTATGCGCCACCCCGCCCAGTTCGGATATTTTACGGGTGCCCGTTTGTCTTTCAATTTGTTCCACCACGATCCACAAACCGATAATATTGATACCATGGCTGAACATCTGTATCATCACACCCTGAATGCCAACGGCCGAATTGCTGAACATGGCTGCACTCATTAATCCAATATGTGCTATCGATGAATAGGCTACCAGCCTCTTAAGATCATCCTGCCTGATGGCGATCAGGCTGGCATACAGCATACCGAAAACAGACAAAGCGATCACCCAGGTATCATATTTTGCAACTCCCAGAGGGAATAAAGGCAATAACCAGCGCATCACGGCAAATACACCCATTTTTACCATCACGCCGCTGAGCACCATCGTAACTGCTGTGGGTGCCTGTTCGTAAGCATCCGGCTGCCAGGTATGAAAAGGGAATACCGGCATTTTGATGGCAAAGGCAGCAAAGAATAACCAGAACAGCCATGTTTGCTGCACCGCACTCAGTTTAACACTGTAAAAAGCCGCTAAAGAAAATGAATGCTCCGCACTGGGTGTGCCCGGCGTTTGCAAATAGATATAAATAATGCCGATCAGCATTAACAATGAACCGGCGAAAGTATACACAAAAAATTTAAACGTGGCCTGTATTCTTTTTTCGCCACCCCAACGGCTTGATAAAAAGTAAACAGGGATCAGCGCCAGTTCCCAGAAGAAATAGAAAGCCATGGCATCCATGGCCATGAACACGCCCATCAGGCCTGCCTGTGCCAGTAACATCAAACCATAAAACGCCGCTGAACTTTTGTATTCTTTATTATAGGTAGCCGTAAAAATCACGGGAAATGAAACAGCAGTGAGGAAGGTGAGCAGGTGTCCCATGCCATCCAGGCCAATATTGAAACTTGCACCGAGGTATTTCATCCAAACATAGCTGTCCTGTAAACCGCTGAGGTATTTGTCTTTGGCATAAACAAGACTTAATGATGAAATAACCAGTGTGATAATGGACGAGATCAATGCCAGTGCACGGGAGTTTTTCTGGCTTTGGAAAATAAAGCAGAGCAGTCCGGCGATCAGCGGTGACCAGATCAGTATTTCAGGGAAACGTAACCCAAGAGTTTGCATATCTGTTACTTCTAATTACAAAAACAATTGTACAATGAATAAAACTATAATTCCTATTACCATCAGCAAAACATAAGCGCCCACATGGCCGCTTTGCAGCAAACGCACCTGGCGGCTGCCATAGTTCACCGCCTTGCCAATGCCATTTACAAAACCATCGATTCCTTTTTTCTCCATGATATTGCTGAAAAAAGCACCTATGTTCTGTACCGGCTTTACAATTACCGCATCGTAAATCTCATCCACATACCATTTATTTTCCAGCACTTTGCCAAAACCTGTATTTTCTTTGGGCGAAAAGTTGCGGTGTTTGTTATAAGCAAAATAAATCACCACCAGCACTGCAGCCACCACTCCTCCCATCAATGCATATTCTGTTGTGGCGCTTACGGCATGGGCACTCTCATGTGCAGGAATTACAGGTTCTAAAAATGCGGCGAAAGCATTGTTGCCTCCCAGCACATGCGGTATACCAACGAAACCTCCCGCAATGGCCAGCACTGCAAGAATGATCAATGGTAATGTAATAGCAGCAGGACTTTCATGCAAATGATGTTCCTGTTCATGTGTGCCACGAAAGTTTCCTGTAAAGGTTACAAAGAACAAACGGAACATATAATAGGTAGTCATCAGTGCACCTATAACACCCAGTGCCCACATCACTTTGTTTTCTTCAAAAGCACTTAATAAAATGGCATCCTTGCTGAAGAAGCCGCTTAATGGAGGAATACCTGCAATTGCCAAACAACCCACCAGGAATGTCCAGTATGTATGCGGCATATATTTTTTCAGTCCGCCCATTTTGGTAATATCCTGTTCCCCGCCCATGGCATGGATCACACTGCCGCTGCCAAGGAATAACAATGCTTTAAAAAATGCATGTGTCATTACATGAAAAACTGCAGCAACATAATTTCCCAACCCGAGTGCCAGGAACATAAAACCAAGCTGGCTCACGGTGGAGTATGCCAAAACTTTCTTAATGTCATTTTGTTTTAAGGCAATGCTTGCAGCCCATAATGCAGTTGCCAAACCAATTACTGCAACCACAGTTTGCGTGGTATGTGCCAGCGAGTATAGAGCGTTGCTTCTTGCAATCATGTACACACCTGCAGTAACCATCGTGGCGGCATGGATGAGTGCAGATACCGGTGTGGGACCCGCCATCGCATCGGGGAGCCATGTATACAAAGGTATTTGTGCACTTTTACCTGTGGCTCCCACGAATAACAATAAGGTGATGCCGGTTTTATCTGCGGGACTTAATCGATCCAGGTTTGCAAAAATATCATGGTAATTGGTAGTGCCCAGTTTGTTTACCAGCCAGAATATCGCCAACAAAAAACCCAGGTCACCAATCCGGTTCATGATGAAGGCTTTTTTTGCAGCATTGGTATAATTTACATTTTTGAACCAGAAACCGATCAGCAGGTAAGAACACAAACCAACACCTTCCCAGCCAATAAACATGATCACAAAGTTGGCGCCCATTACCAGCAACAGCATGGAGAATACAAAGAGATTGAGATACGCAAAATATTTTGCAAAATCCTTAGACTCTTCTTCATGCATGTATGAAGTGGAATATACATGAATGAGGAATCCCACCCCCGTGATGATAAGGAGGAAGACGGATGATAACTGGTCTACCTGGAAATCAAAACCAATCTTTAACTGGTCGAGGTTGATAAAATTGAAATAGTGCGCCACATGCGTATTGCCTCCCTTTACAGAAAAGAATGCATAAAGGCTGATGAGGAATGCGCCCAGCACCACCCCGCTGCCAATCATACCAGACAGGGTTTTTGACAAGTACTTCCTGCCCAGGCCATTGATCAAAAAGCCGAGCAATGGCAGGAAGGGAATTAACCAAACGATTTGCAAAACATTATTCATCTTGAAAGCTGCAAGCTTAAAGCAGAAAGCCAAAAGCCAATATGCTTTCAGCTTTGGGCTGTATGCTTAGTTTTTTAACCTGTTTAAAAAATTGATATCAACCGAATGTATGTTACGGTACATCATCACAATAATGGCCAGTCCCACACTTACTTCCGCAGCTGCCACCACCATGATAAAGAATACAAAGATCTGTCCGTCGCTCACCACCGATGGATTAGCCTGGCCAACGGGGGCCGCCGCATGCATTTTTGAAAATGCCACCAGCAGCAGGTTGGCCGCATTCAGCATCAGTTCGATGCACATGAAAATAATGATGGCATTGCGTCTTGTAAGCACGCCTGTAACGCCAATACCGAACAGCGTTACTGCCAATGTTATGTACCAGGTAATATTCATACAGTTTGTTTTGCTATGCTGTTGTAAACAGCTTCAATGTTTTTATTTTTCTCTTTTACTGATCACCACGGCTCCCACCATGGCACTTAAAAACAGCACACTGCTGATCTCAAACGGCACCACGTAATCATTGAACAATACCATGCCCAGTGTTTTTACAAGACCGTGGTTGCCCGAGCCGGTCAGTACTGTCCCGTTTGCTTTTGTAACGGCGGCCAGTAAAACCAGGAGCAGGCATCCGCCGGATATCACACCGGCAAAACGCAGCAGGCGGTTCTTCTGTGGTTCAGCATCAATATTCAGGTTCATCATCATCACCACAAATAAGAACAATACCATGATGGCACCGGCATATACTATGATGTTAACGATGGCCAGGAACTGTGCATTGAGCAGGATATAATGACCGGAGATCGCAAAGAAAGTCACCACCAGGTACAGCACACTGTGCACCGGGTTTTTACGGGTTATCACCATAAGGGCACTTCCTGCAGCAAGCACCGATAAAAGAATAAACAATATAGTTGTTAGGTCCATTGGTATAAATTCTTAATCTGAAATTCTTAATCTAAACGGCCGTTTCTCTTTTCACCCTGCTGCCCAGTGCTTTTTGATAAGCTTCCGGTTCTTTTACAGGATGTGGTATCAGCAATTCATTTTTGTTATAGATAAACTGTTTGCGCTGGTAATCGGCCGGCGCAAAGGTTTCGCTTAAATATATGGCGTCTTTCGGGCAGGCTTCTTCACACAATCCGCAAAAAATACAGCGCAGCATATTGATCTCGTATTTAGCTGCATATTTTTCTTCCCTGTACAAATTTTCTTCCCCGGGTTTGCGCTCTGCTGCTTCCATGGTGATGGCTTCAGCCGGGCAGGCAACAGCACATAATCCGCAGGCGGTACAGTTTTCCCGTCCTTCCGCATCACGGTTCAGGATATGCAAACCACGGAACACCGGACTGAAAGGCCGTTTCTTTTCCGGGTAATTAATGGTAGGACGCTTTTTAAATATATGGGTAAACGTAATAAACATTCCCTTTACCACTGCTGGCAGGTAAATGCGTTCCAGGAGATTCAATGGTCTCCTGTCTACCTGTTTTACCCTGTTGGTTAATGCCTGCATAATTATCTGTCTATTTGTTTAAGTATAAAATCACACCGCCGGTGGCGAGCATATTGATCAGCGCCAGCGGAATTAAAACTTTCCATCCCAGGTTCATCAGCTGGTCGTAGCGGAAACGCGGAATGGTCCAGCGCACCCACATAAAGAAGAACAGGAATATCACGATCTTGGCAAGGAGGCACAATACCTGTAACAGGACGGCCCACTGGCCGATATGCTGCTGTAACTGCGCTTCATTTACAAAAGGAATATCGTAGCCGCCAAAGAATAATGTGGACATTACCGCACTGCTGATGATCATATTGATATATTCAGAGAAAAGATAAAATCCCATCTTCATGCTGGAATACTCTGTATGGTAACCGCCAATCAGTTCATTTTCTGCTTCAGGCAAATCGAATGGTGTGCGGTTACATTCTGCAAATGCGCATACAAGGAATATCAAGAAACCCAGCGGCTGGTAAACAATATTCCAGTAGCCGTTTTGCTGCTGCTGCACCATTTCCTTCAGGCCCAGGTTACCGGTGATCATGATAAGCGCTATGAGCGATAAACCCATGGCCAGTTCGTAACTGATGATCTGTGAAGCAGCCCGTATGCCGCCCATCAGAGAATATTTATTGTTACTGGCCCAGCTGCCGATCATGATGCCATAAACGCCCAGGCTCACCACACCAAAAATGTAGAGGATGCCCACATCCACGTTGGCAATTTGCAGGGGAATATCCCTTTCAAAAAAACGTACCGTATCTCCCCAGGGAATCACCGCACTGGTCATTAATGCGGTGAGCATGGCCAGTGCCGGTCCCATTACAAATAAAGCTTTTGAAGAAAAGTTGGGCGTGATCTCTTCTTTAAAAAACAGTTTTACACCATCGGCCAGGGGTTGCAGTAAACCAAACGGACCTGCACGGTTGGGACCACGCCTGTCCTGCAGCAATGCCGCCACTTTACGTTCAGCAAAAGTGGTGTACAGTGCAATGCCCAGTGAGGCAAATACCACCACCACGATGAGCAGCAGTTTTTCAATTATTAAAGCCGTATCTATTGTCAGTAACATAACCTTGTTATAATAATTTATTTATCCGGGTTCACTTCACTTACATCGTGAATGTCCATCAGCAATTTGGGTGCTCGTCCGCCCATTACTTTCTGCACAGTTTCTTCCGGCTTCACCATGCCCACATAATGGCCTTGTGAAATCACGGAGTGGCGGCTGATCTTTGTGGGACCTTCAACCACCCAGTCGCTGGTTTTCTTTTTATCAAAACGGCAGGTATTGCATATCCAGCCGGTTTTGCCATCGTAGCTCTGCACTTCGCCCCACTCATCTTTTCTTGCAGTAACACGGTACACATCATCACCGCGTAACCATAAAGTGGTTTTGCCGCAGCAACCAGGCGTGGTACATTCACGGTGTGCATCCACAGGCTTGGTAAACCATACACGGTTTTTAAAGCGGAATGTTTTATCAGTTAATGCACCCACCGGGCAAACATCAATCATGTTACCACTAAAGTCATTATCGATTGCTTTAGAAATATAAGTGGATATTTCTGCGTGATCGCCTCTTTCCAATACACCATGCACCCTTTTATTGGTGATTTGGTCTGCCACGTAAGTACACCTGTAACACAGAATGCAGCGTGTCATATGCAGCTGGATATAAGGCCCGATATCCTCACGTTCAAATGTTCTTCTTTTAAACTCGTAGCGTGTGCCTTCTTTGCCATGTTCATATCCGAGATCCTGCAAATGACATTCACCGGCCTGGTCACAGATAGGGCAATCGAGCGGATGGTTGAGCAATAAAAATTCCACCACACCGGCACGGGCATCTTTTACCCTTTCACTGGTGATGTTTTTTACAATCATGCCGTCCATTACAGTTGTTCTGCAGGATGCCACCAGCTTGGGCATGGGTCTTGGATCTGCAGTTGAACCGGCAGCCACTTCCACCAGGCAGGTACGGCATTTACCTCCGCTGCCCTGCAGCTTGCTGTAATAGCACATGGCAGGAGGTGTTACATCGCCCCCGATTTGACGGGCTGCATTTAATATTGTCGTACCAGGCGCCACATCGATCGTAATATTATCGATGGTCACTTTAAAGTTTGCAGGCGGTGCAGGTTTAATTTCGTCAGCCATATTTTTAATTCGTTCGTTCGCAAATTTTTTATGCCAGTGTGGCTACATGAATGGGATCTGCATAATGTGCCAGACCATAGTTTCTTCTCAAACATTCTTCCGGGTTGTTCACATGCCATTCAAACTCGTCGCGGAAATGCCGGATTGCCGCAGCCACGGGCCATGCTGCAGCGTCTCCCAGCGGACAGATCGTATTGCCTTCAATTTTACGCTGTATATCCCATAACAGGTCGATATCTTTCATCTCGCCTTTGCCGCTGTCGATCTTTTTCAGGATCTTTTCCATCCAGCCTGTTCCCTCACGGCAGGGACTGCACTGTCCGCAACTTTCATGGCGGTAGAACCTTGCGAGCGTGTAAGTATGTTTTACCACGCACTGGTCTTCATCCAGCACAATAAAACCACCCGAACCCATCATGGTGCCGGTTGCAAAACCACCATCAGCCAGACTCTCATAGTTCATCAAACGTTTTTCACCTTTAGCAGTAGTTAATAATAAATTAGCAGGAAGAATGGGAACAGATGAACCACCGGGGATACATGCTTTCAGTTTTTTACCGTTAGGTATGCCTCCGCAATATTCATCGCTGTAAATAAATTCTTCCACGCTGATGGTCATGTCAATTTCAAAAACACCGGGTTTATTGATATTACCACAGGCAGAGATCAGTTTTGTACCGGTTGATTTACCCACTCCAATCTTTGCGTATTCTTCTCCTCCTTCGTTTATAATGGGCACCACGGCTGCTATGGTTTCCACATTGTTTACCACGGTGGGACGTTCCCACAAACCTTTTACTGCAGGGAAAGGCGGTTTGATTCTTGGGTTACCCCTCTTACCTTCCAGTGATTCGATCAATGCGGTTTCCTCACCGCAGATATAGGCACCGGCGCCACGCTGCACGTAAATCTCGCAGTCGAAACCGCTGCCTAAAATATTTTTACCCAGGAAACCATTTTGTTTTGCTTCCGCGATAGCGGCCTCTAAAATATCCGGGATCCATGCGTATTCGCCACGGATATAGATATAACTCACATTACTGCCCAGCGCATAAGAAGAAACGATCATGCCTTCAATGAGTGCGTGGGGAATAAATTCCATCAGGTACCTGTCTTTAAAGGTACCGGGCTCACTTTCATCGGCATTTACCACCAGGTGACGGGGCACGCCTTCGGGTTTTGCAATAAAACTCCATTTCATACCGGCAGGAAATCCTGCACCGCCACGGCCACGCAGACCGCTTTTCTTCACTTCTTCCACGATCTCTGCAGGTTGCATTTTCAGCGCTTTTTCCACGCTGCGGTAACCACCTTCACGGCGGTACACTTCAAAGCCCCGGATGCCGGGCACATGGGCGTTTGCTAATAATAATTTTTTACTCATATCTCAATTTGCCTCTGGCAAATTTTATTTTGTTACCAAACATTTATTCTTATCCCGGCTGCACCGGCGTCGCACATTTGAACGCTAAATCTTTACTCAGCTTGTTTAGTCAGTCGTCAAACAAAGGTCTGACAACAACATACGCTGAAACATTATTTGATTAGTCCATTTTTCATTTCTTCATTATATTTCTTTACAGCATCAATACAAATATTTGTTTCCTTATAAACTTCCTTGAGTGAACGTTTACCCTTTGCGGAGTTACGGTAATCATCCATTATTTTAACTGCCGTTTCAATCTTAACGAGCATGTTTTGCACATATCCCCAAACGAATTTCGTTACATTCTGCTGCGTTAAAACTGCGACATTAGCAGTTGAAGGATCTTCGACATAATAGTTTGTCATATAACCTTTCGAAAAAGTTGCAGGATTATCATCCATTATATCCCGCACGACTTCCTGGTAAATGTTTAATGCCCCTTTTTCAATTCTAATAACGAACCCTTGTGGTCCATAATAATTCTTTTCCGTATAATCATACACCATTTTACTATTAAAAGGCAATCTTTTAAAAAAAGCATTTTTGTTTTGAAAAGCAGTGACAGATTCGAAATTCACCTGGTTAGCTCCTGCGCCTTTGATTTCCTTAATTGTATTCCCATTCTTTACAATCACATCGTCTACAACTAATTTCTTTCCTCCTTCTGTTAAAACAAAATTTTCCTCTCCTGTTTCTTTTGCATTTTTATAAGAACTGATCACTTTATGATAGCATCCGCTAATCAATAAAGGAATCGAAAAAAGAATTACTATTTTAAAAAAGAATCTCATTTTGTAAATAAATTAAGCAATCAACCTTTCACTGCCTGTCTCGCAAACAACACCCACCTTTTTCCCTTCTTCACCCAAACTTCCAGCACTTTTAAATGATAGTTACTGACAACAGTGGTTCCGTTTAAAGTGGCCTGTATATCTGCCACAAAACGCACATTCGCCATATTTTCATTCAAAGAGACATTGATGCTGTCTTCCTTAAAACTTTGATAGCTGATATAACCTCTTTCAAAATCCTTAATCAGGGATTTTTTGTCCTGTATCCATCCATTGCTGTGCCCGTAACTCAGCGCCTTATCTGTTTGCTGGTTGATGGATACCGTATTTTGTTTTACCAGCGCCAGGTGAAACTCTTTTACTGTTGCAATCAGCTTTGTTTCTTCAGCCGTTTGTGCAACAACCGAAGAAATTAACAGACAGGATAATATGGTAAAAAGAACTTTCAATTTATTTTAAGCTTACTGCCTGCCTGCCCATCAGCTTCCATTCTTTCTTCTCTTTTATCCAAACCAGCATCATACTGAAATCAAGGTTCACCACCGTGCCGTCTTTTTTATTTTCATTTGCCTTAAACAGGTAACGTACAATGGCGGTTCTGTCCTGTATGAATATTTTGATGGCAGATACTGCGGTATCCGTATACACCGACTTATTATTGGTTACACCCTTGATGAGTTCAGCCCTGTTTTGAAGGTTGCCATGAGAGTGACCGTAAGAAACTGTTTTAGCACAGAGTTTTTCGAGCGTGGCACTGTCCTTTGTTCCAAATATGGTATGACTGAGCAGGTATGTTTTTTCAGTCAGCTCCTTTTCATCCTTGCTTTGTGCAAAAGCTACAGCCGTACTGATAATAAAGGCGAGTGTAAATAATGCTTTCATAATTTATTAATTATTGGATGCTGCATTTTTCCTGCATTCCTCGATGATCGCATCCACTTTTTCCTTTGTTAAATGTTCCCTGTAATGTTTACCCAGCTGCATCATCGGAGCATAACCGCAGGCGCCCAGGCATTCTGCAGGCTTTAAGGTAAACATGCCATCAGCAGTTGTTTCGCCGGGGCCAATACCCAGTTTCTCTTTTATATATGCAATGATGTTATCGCTGCCGTTCAGCATACAGGGACCAGTCTGGCACACTTCAAACACGTATTTGCCTACCGGCTTTAAATTATACATGGTATAGAAACTCGCCACTTCATATACTTCAATCGGGTCCAGCTGCAGCAGTGTAGCCACATAATCCATCACCGGCACATCCAGCCAGCCACCGAATTCTTCCTGTGCCAGGTGCAGCACCGGTATGAGTGCACTTTTTTGTTTGCCTTCGGGGTAACGGCTGATTATTTCCGATACCTTCTTCAGTTTATCTTCACTAAAAGAAATCATTCAATGTCAGATTTTAGACCTGTCTGCCGACAGGCAGGTTTTAGATTTCTTACTGGCGGCAAATCTGCAATCGCCAACCCGAAATCTGAAATAATATTAAGCGTCCAGTTCTCCGGCAATTAAGTTCAAACTGCTCATGGTGATGATGGCATCACTTACCATGCCTCCTGTTACCAGTTCGGGATAAGCCTGGTAATAAATAAAGCAGGGCCTGCGGAAATGCAAACGGTAAGGTGTTCTACCGCCGTCACTGATCAAATAATAGCCCAGCTCCCCGTTGGCACCCTCCACACTGTTATACACTTCACCTGCCGGTATCTCAGTTTCACCCATAATGATCTTGAAATGGTAGATCAGCGCCTCCATTTTGGTGTAAACATCTTTCTTTTCGGGCAGGTAATAAGCAGGTGCGTCGGCATGGTATACTTCGGCATCCTTACCTTTAAATTCCTGCACTTTCTGGTAGGCCTGTTCAATTATGCTGAGGCTCTGCCACATTTCTTCGTTACGCACCAAAAAGCGGTCGTAACAGTCTCCTGTGTTTCCAACAGGAACGGTAAAATCAAAATCTTCGTAACTGCTGTAAGGTGTATGCACACGCACATCGTAATCAACACCGGCGGCACGTAAGTTTGGACCGGTAAAACCATAACTCAGCGCACGTTCTGCACTGATTGGCCCGCAACCAACCGTACGGTCGATGAAAATCCGGTTACGTGTAAACAGCTTTTCAAACTCTTTTAACTGTTTGGGATATTCCTTTAAGAATTTTTCGAGTTTTTCAAACGCTGTATTTGTGAAATTCCTTTCAAAACCGCCAATACGCCCAATATTAGTAGTAAGGCGGGACCCACATACTTCTTCATATATTTCATAAATTAATTCACGGTATTGCATCAGGTACAAAAAGCCTGAGTATGCGCCACTATCCACCCCCACAATCGAGTTACAGATCAGGTGATCGGCCACACGTGCCAGTTCCATGATGATGATGCGGAGGTAATCGACCCTTTTGGGTGTTTGCACTCCCAGCAATTTTTCGCAGGTGAGGTGCCAGCCCATATTGTTTAATGGCGAGGAACAATAATTCAGCCTGTCGGTAATGGGTGTGATCTGAAACAACGGCCTGCGTTCGGCCAGTTTTTCAAATGCCCGGTGTATATAGCCAACGGTTGAAGTGGCTTTTAAAATACGTTCCCCATCCAGCTCAAGAATATTCTGAAACACACCATGTGTTGCCGGGTGCGTGGGTCCCAGGTTCAGCGTGGTGGTTTGCTTTTCAATTGAGCCTTCCGGCAGTAAAATATGTTCGCTCATAATTAATCAGTTTGTAATCCGGTCATTTGAAAATGTATGCCTCGCATCTCTTCAAATGATCCAATCTGCGCATTATCGTCCAAACATCTCATCATCTTTATCTATCCTGGTCTGGTCTTCCAGCGGGAACTCTTTCCGCAACGGGAAATAATCCATCTCTTCCACATTCAGCACCCTGATCAGGTTTGGATGCCCCACAAAATTCACCCCGAAAAAATCATAAGTCTCTCTTTCCATCCAGTTGGCACCTGCAAATAAAGAAGTGGCGGTAAACACATCAGGTTTTTCAACCGGTGCAAATACCTTGAACCGGATGCGTACATTATCCACCAGGTTATGCAAATGATATACTACAGCCAGTTCTTCTCCCTTCCTGTCGGGATAATGCACCGCCTGCAGGTCGGTCAAAAAACGGAATTTCAGTGCTGAATCATCAAACAGGTACTGCAGCACTTTTACGTTCAGTTCTTTGGGTGCTGTAAAAGTGAGCATACCATAAGGCTCCTGCCATTCGGTAAGTATATCACCAAATTTTTCGGTAAGCTTTTGTTTGATTATTTCGTTCGTTAAAGACATTTCTAAGTTTAGATTTTAGATGGCCGGTTTTAGATTTAAATATATCTCTCCTGCCGCTGCTGTTATTTTAGTTTGCAGACTTCTTTCTATCTGCAATCTGAAACCCCAAATTACTATTGTATGCCATAACCAGCCATCAGGTTTTTATACTGGTCGCTGTACCTTCTTCTCAGTCCTTCCTGGTTTACCAGTTCCTGTATTTTCATAAATCCGTCCAGGATCGCCTCCGGTCTTGGCGGGCAACCCGGCACATATACATCAACGGGTATCACCTGGTCAATCCCCTGCAAAACGGAATATGTATCAAAAATACCACCACTGCTGGCACAGGCACCCACAGCCATTACCCAGCGGGGTTCGGCCATTTGCAGGTATACCTGCCGTACAACCGGGCCCATTTTTTTGGCAATAGTGCCCATCACCATCAGCAGGTCGCACTGGCGCGGACTAAAACCCACACGTTCACTGCCAAACCTTGCCAGGTCGTAATGACTGGCCATGGTGGCCATGAATTCGATACCGCAGCAACTGGTGGCAAAAGGCAGGGGCCAGATGGAGTTTTTGCGGGCCAGGCTCACCACTTTTTCCAGGTTGGTGGCCATAAAGCCTTCCCCGATATGTCCTTCGGGAACACCTTCAAATTTTACGTAGTTGTTATATTGTACCGGACGCATTTTTAAAATTTTTAATTGTTAATTGGGATATTGTGTCAATTCAAAAAAACTGACCATTTTCAATCAGCAATGATTTAATCTTCCCAATCCAGCGCTCCCTTTTTTATAATGTAGATAAAGCCGGCCACAAACAGGCCCACAAACATTGCCACGGCAGAAAAACCGCCCCAGCCCAGTTCTTTAAAGTTTACAGCATATGGATAAAAGAAAATTACTTCCACATCGAAGAGTACAAACAAAATAGCCACTAAAAAATATTTAATGGCCATCGGCTGACGGGCATTGCCTTTGATTTCAATACCACTTTCAAAATTCTGGAGTTTGTCGGCTGTCTTTCTTTTCGGGCCTACTTTCTCACTCAGGAAAATCATTGTGGCAATGAAGCCTACCGCAAAAATCAGTTGCAGTGCGATCGGTAAATAGTTGGTTGCATTATTGGCAGCCTGTAGGAAGAAAAACTGCATCAGGATATCAATTATTTGTGTTTGGCGGCAAATTTAAGACAGGCTACCCAATAATCAATAATAAAAAACCCGTTACTTTTTGGTAACGGGCTTGTTATTAAGATTTAGCCTTTACTTTTTTTTTGTGGCGGCGGCCGGTTTTGTATTACCTGAAGCGGCGGCAGGCTGTACGTTGCCGGTGGCAGGTTTTGTTCCCGTGCCGGCCGGTGTCCTGGGCGCAGGGGCTGTCCTTGGTGCAGGCGCAGCATCAAATGATTTTTTATAGCCCTGTACCTCTGCATCATTTGGTTCCCTCAGCAGGTATTTGGCGCAATAATCAGAAGCAGCCTTCCTGTCTTTTTGCACGTTGTAAGCATATTCGATGAAGTACTTATAGGCATTGAGCAAATGTGCTTTTACTTTCACAGAATCAGTTGCCCACTGTGCTTCCCCAAGATCGATCACTTTTTGGAAGCTGGGCACTGCGAGACCCAATACTTTACTGGTATCGATCTTATTCTGTGTAACACCTGTCATATAATACCCATATGTTTCATTGGGATATTTGCTGATATAGACAGCCCAGTTGTCAATAGCTGCCTGGTAATTACCGCCACGGCTGTAATTATTGGCTGTATTGAAAATATCTGTCTTGGTTGGGTTTTTCTTCACATCCAGGATTTTTTTATACCAGTCGGCCGCAGCAGCATAATTCTTTTGTGCTTCAAAACCGGTAGCCACGGAGCGGAGCAGGGTTACTTTGCCTGCTTCTGTTGAATCCAGTGCCACGGCTTTGTCAACATAAGTACCTGCCAATGCCTCGTTACCCGGGAATTTGAGAAGGATATCGGCATAGGTTTTAAGATCTGTTGGTCCGATCTCATTGTCTTTGGCTGATTTGAAGAATGCCTCAAAATTAGATTTTGCATTTGCCGAATCTTTGAGTTTGTTATAAGCATAAGCTTTTAACAGGTACAGCTTGATATAGGGAGACCCGCCGGCAGCTGCAATACATTCGTCCGATTTGGTAACCACTTCCTGGTAAAGGCCCTGAGCATATTTTACTGAAGCCCTGTAATAACATGCTTTAGGCTCATCATCACCCATAATGTTCAGGTATTTGTCCAGGTAATCACCAGCTTTAATGATATCAGTTGAATAATACAGGTTGAACAGGTTATTGTAAACAGGCGCATAATTGGGATCTGCCTTGATAGCGTCGTTGTAATACTTCATGTAAATATCTTCCTGGGTGCTGCCCTGTGTCTGGTACACTTTACCAATACGGTAATAAGCCCTGGCGTATTTATCATTGATGGCAATGGCATTCTGGTAGGCCTGGATAGCGCTGCCCCCGTCGATGAATTTACGGTAGGCATCCCCCAGCAGACAGTATGTTTCAGGATCTTTGAACCCTTTTACGGTAGTTGCCTGTTTGAGTTTTTCGATGGCGTAGGAAGCATCGCCGTTTTTTGAATCATAGTCGGCATTGGCAACCCCGATCGCATTGAAAACAGGTATGCTTTTACCGCCACTCAGCGATATGGCTGTTTCAAAACGGTTACGGGCATCCTCTTTTTTACCTTCATGCAGCTCGATATGTCCCATACCGGCAATCAGCAAAGCATTGTTAGGAGAAGCTTCCAGTGCCTTCCTGAAAATTTCTTTTGCTGCAGGCAGGTCCTTGAATTCATCCCCGGTGATCATAGTAATACCGAGCCAGTAGGCTGCATCGGCATTTGCAGGATTTGCGGCAAGCAATTTTTCAAAAGTAGCGCGGGCGCTCTTGAATTTTTCATAGTAGAAAAATTTTTTCCCATCTTCAAGGCTCTGCGCTTTTGCAAAACCTGCAGTCATCATCACAACTGCAAAAAGCAATGCTGCTTTAACTCTGTTCATTTTATTTTGCTGTTTTATTCGTTACAATAATATCGATTTTATGGATACCCGTTTATTTCCGGGCTGTAAACTTATTATAATTTCTGGTTAATCTCCACCTTTCGTACGTCAAAATCCATGACCGGCCCCAGGTATGCTCTCCTGAAAATCAGCTGACCTCTTTCATATTTCAAAAACGCCGCAAATCCCGAGCCCAGTCCTGAAAAATTCTCTTTCACTATGTAATACAAACCACGTACCAAAGGGTATCGTTTTGTATTGATGCTTTGCTGGGTGGGTTTTACATATGGCATACTGTCGCAAAGCCTGCATTCCACGTACGCAATTTTCAGTTTCTTTAACATATTCACCTGGGCGGTATCCTCCGGGTTGCCGATCCAGCTGATTCCCACCAAACCAATGGCATCATCATATTGCGCTATATAATCAAGCACTTCCTTACTGTTTTTCACTGCCTTAACCACCGAAGTATCAAAACGGCCCCCATGCAATATACTATCGATGGCAAAACGTACCGTACTGGTTGCATTCAAACCATCGAAAACCACTTTTTTAGCATTTCCTTTTTTGCCCTGCAGCAGGTCCTTTAGTTCTTCAAGGGTGAATAAGGTATCAGCATTGTTTTTGTTGGTAACCACGGTAATGGCATCCCAGGCCACCCTGTCACTAAAAGGCGTGTAGTTTAAAGAGTCGGTATAAAAGCGGCTTTCTTTGCGGGTAAGGCCCCTGGTTACGATGATCATACGGTTGGAGGTATCCGAATAGAGATCCTTGAAACAGTCGGCCTCGGGTTTATAATGCGCAATGATCTTTGTACCGGGATGGGTGCCTTCGTAAACCATAATGGCCTCTTCAATCACAGGCCGGAAACTTTCATCCACACTGATATGGATGGTGCCGCTGTTGGGATTGTCATATACAAAGTCATCTTTCTTTTTATCCCCTGTACACGCATGCAGGAATATTATCGCAGCCGATAATACCAAAGCGGCCTTTATGAATCTGTGCTTCATTAATCCCTGAAATAATTTTTGGCATACCCCCTGTACAGCCTGAAGAGACCGTACACCCAGCAAACCACAGCAAAGAGCTGCCGCATAGAAGGATCGTATTTATCAAGAAATGGGGCGGTGCGGCTGAAGGGGAACATAAAGAAAAAACCCACTCCTATAAAAAACACACCCATGGTATAGTTAACAATACTTTTTGACCGTACCAGGCTTTTATCCCGGTCACTCATCTGTTCTTTTTCAAATTCTTCCAGCGCCATGGCATTTTATTTAAAAGCAGCTGCGGAGATTTGCTCCCGCAGCTGGCATCGTTACGAACTGGCAATTTACAACTTTATCCCCATTACTCACTGGCAGCAACAAACTTTACGGGGATTGTATAATAAACGGAAACATTTTGTCCCCTGCTCCTGCCGGGTGTCCATTCGGGCATTTTTTTCAGCACCCTGATCACTTCCTTGTTGAATTCGGCACCGCCGTCTTCAATGGTTTCAAAGCTTTTGAGCTTACCATCATATCCAACCACGAACCTGACCTTTACACTGATTACTTCGTTTTCCTCCAGTTCTCTGGGATTGCTGAGGTTTCTTTCCAAAAATTTGCGCAGTCCATTCATCCCTCCGGGAAACTCCGGCATAATTTCGGCCGTAAAAGCCGGGATGGACGGATCGGGAGCGGGTTCTGTTACAGGCTCTTTTCCTTTACCATTACCTGCTCCTTTGGAAGGATCGTCGCCAACTGCGGCGGTAACACCTGGATCACCCTTGTCGGTAACATCTGCGATCCTGGCTGAATCAACTATTTTTTCAATTGGCTTAACGGGTTCATCCGTTTTCACAATTTTGGGTGTTGTAAAACCTACAGAAGGGGCTTTCTTTTTTACCACCTGCTGCTCTTTTGGTTTTTCCTGTTCCACTGGCTTTTTCTCCAGTTTCTTCAGCTCATAAACTTCGCCATATACCAGCTCACCCTTTGTATGTTTTTTGAGCGAGGGAATAAATGTAAATGCAGATAATACAACCACGCCGACCAGCATTACAGCAAGTGATTTGAGCAACCTGCTGCTGTAAAATTTACGCAGGTAATAAGCGCCATAGGCTTTGTTGCGGTTTTCGAAAATGATGTCCAATACATCACTTTTCATGATCAGTTCAGTTTTCATTTGTTATGTTTTGAAAATGGTGATTGATATTTTTTCAAAACAGGCGCCTGTTGATATTGAGATGCGTGAGGAGCATTAATCCATATGGAGGAGAAGAGAGAAGGCTGAAGTTAGAAGATAGGAGATGGAGAAAGAAGCCAGTGTAAAGCGATTTGGGTATGAGAAAACTTTAATTTTTTAAAAGCTGCGGGATGATAATTCCTGGCCTGTAAAACTCCTGTACATCGATATTCTGTCATCCTTCTTCACCCTCCCTGCTTATCTTTGCGCCATGAAGATTTTGATGGTATGCCTGGGAAATATTTGCCGCAGCCCCCTGGCCGAAGGGATTTTGCAGGAGAAGGCATGGAAAGCAGGACTGAACTGGAGCGTGGAAAGTGCCGGCACAAACGGTTACCACAATGGCGAACCACCGCATTACCTGAGCCAGAAAGTTGCCAGCATGAATGGCATCGATATCAGCAGGCAGCGCAGCAGAAAATTCACGGCAGCTGATTTTGACGAGTATGATAAAATTTACGCGATGGCTGAAGATGTGCTGGATGATATGCGCCGTATTGCAAAAAATAAATTTGACGACCGCAAGGCGGGCCTGTTACTGAATGAGCTGTATCCCGGGCAAAACAGGGATGTGCCGGATCCCTGGTACGGACCAGAACCGGGTTACCATGAAGTATATGCATTGATTGAAAAAGCCTGCGAAGCGATGGTGAGGCGTGAAGTGTGAGTAGTGAGTAGTGAAAAACACTAAAGCAAGTACAGAAAAAATAAAATTGATAAACAAACATAAAAAAAATAAACGGGTGTTCTGATGGGCTCCAGCTCATCGCTCACCAATCTCCTTTCTTAATATGAGCACCAAACCATCCATACCACAGGGCACAAGGGATTTTAATGCGGTTACCATACGCAAACGCAACTATATTTTTTCCATCATAAAAAACGTATTTGAACTGTACGGTTTCCAGCCACTGGAAACTCCGGCAATGGAAAACCTGGAAACACTAATGGGCAAATATGGCGAAGAAGGCGATAAACTGATTTTTAAAATTTTGAATAACGGGCTGAACAACGAAAAAAATATTGAGGCAGCCCGGACCGGTTTCGCCAAAATACTCGAAGGCAAAAGCAGTACCGATGTTACAGAACGTGCCATGAAATACGATCTCACTATTCCCTTCGCCAGGTATGTGGCCATGAACCATGGAAAACTCAGTTTTCCTTTCCGGCGCTACCAGATACAACCGGTATGGCGCGCCGACAGGCCACAGAAAGGACGCTACCGCGAGTTCACCCAGTGTGATGCGGATATCGTGGGCAGCCCCTCTCTCCTGAGTGATGGCGAGTTTGCGCTTATCTATGACGAAGTTTTTAACAGGCTGGGATTAAAAGCATACGAACTGCGGATCAACAGCCGTAAAATTTTATCAGCATTGGCAGCGGTTTGCGACGCACCTGAAAAACTCGTTGATATCACAACCGCAATCGACAAACTGGATAAGATCGGCATTGAAAACGTAAAAACCGAGCTTGCTGAAAGAGGACTTACGGCAGCACAAATCAGGATTATCGAAAATTATATCTCCATATCGGGCAGCAATGATGAAAAAATTGCTGCGGTTAAAAAAATAATGGGCGATAACCAGGAAGGCATTCGCGGTATGGAGGAAGTGACCAATGTAATGCAGATTGCTGCCGGTAAAAATGTGGTGGTGGATTTTACACTTGCAAGGGGACTTAATTATTATACCGGGATCATTTACGAAGCCAAAGCACCTGCCAATGTAAAAATGGGCAGTATTGGCGGAGGCGGAAGATATGATGACCTCACAGGATTATTTGGTGTGCCCGGTATCCCGGGTGTGGGGATCAGTTTTGGGGTTGACAGAATATATGATGTATTGGAAGAACTGAATCTTTTTCCGGGTAACCTGGAAGTAAGTACCCGGGCTATCTTCTTTAATATGGGCGACATTGAAAGTGCATTTGCATTTAAGATCATGCAGCAGCTCCGCAGCGCCGGCATCGCTTGTATCCTGTATCATGAAACTGCAAAAATTGCCAAACAGTTTACCTACGCTGAAAAAAACAGCATACCTTACGCCATCATCATCGGCAGTAAGGAAATGGAACAACAAAACTGCCAGGTAAAGAACCTGGTTACCGGCGAACAGCAGGTGGTGCCGCTCGACAACCTTATCCTGTTTTTTAACAACCTGTAAGGGTTACCATCATAAACCAATCGTATCAACCTGAAAAAACAACCGTATGCAAATCCGTTTCAGTCTCCCGCTCGTTCTGTTGCTTGCTGTATTTGCAGTTAGCTGCAGTAAAAAAAATAAAGAAGGCAAATACATTCCAAAAGATGCTGCTGTAGCCGTTCACATCAACGGCGCTTCACTATCGGCCAAACTTCCCTGGGAAGAGATCAAAGGCACGGAGCTTTTTAAAGAAATCAGCAGCGACAGCAATATTACCAGTTTTGTAAAACAGGTGCTTGAAAACCCAGATAACAGTGGTATCGATATCAAAACCGACATGGTATTCTTTTTAAAGAAAGATTCTCTGGGAGGCTTTGCTGTATTTTCCGGCACGGTAAAAGATGCTGAAAAATTCAGGCTTTTTAACCTGTCGCTTGCAGAGAAAGGTGTGGAGAGTGAGAAGGACGGCATCAAATTCATCAGCAAATCTCCTGTATGCATTGGCTGGAACAAGGAAAAATTCGTGTACATAACCAATGTTCCCGAGATAAACCCGGGCAAATATATTATCGGGAACGGCGGCAGCAATTCCTATAAAGAAGATAACAGGGATATCAGCATCACATGCAAGGAAATGTTCAGCCTTGATGAAGATGCGTCACTGGGCAAGGATGAAAAATTCACCGAACTGGTAAAAACCACCGGCGACCTGCACTTCTGGGTTAATTCAGAAGAACTGAATAAGAATGGTGCTGCAAGTGCCGGTCTGAAAATGCTGAACATTGACCTGGAAAAATTATACAAGGGCAGCATTACCACTGCCACTGTGAATTTTGAGAACGGCCAGGTGCTGATCGATACTAAAAGCTATGCCAGCAAAGAAGTAACCGAACTCTGGAAAAAATACGGCGGCAAAGTGGATGAGAGTATGCTCAAACGCATTGCAGCCAAAGATGTGGCAGCAGTGATCGCCATGAATTTTAAACCCGAAGGCATCAAGGAACTGGTAAAACTGATGGGCGTGGAAGGCTATGCCAATATGGGACTTGCCTTTATGGGATTTACACTGGATGATTTTGTAAAAGCCAATAAGGGAGATGTGGTGCTGGCCGTCACAGATTTTAAAACGGCGCTCCCCGATTCTGCCCCTGCCGGCATGGTGGAAAGCAATCTCTTTTCTTCCAAACCCACCGTTATATTTGGCACATCGGTTGGAGATAAAGACGCTTTCAACAAATTAATCAAAGCAGGTCAAAAACTGGGTAAGGATGCTCCGGCAGGTGCAGCTGAACAGGTTTCCTACAATAATAACGGCAGCTATTTCGCTATTGGCAATTCAAAAGAAGCAGTAGACAAATTCGTAACCGGCGGAAACAATAATTTTGATTTCATCAGCAAGATCAGCGGCCAGTCGGTAGGCGGTTATTTTAATATCCGGTACATTTTAAAAGCATTTGCCAATGAGGCCTCACGCGACAGCAGCGCCAAAGCCGTTTACGATGCATCGGTGGCATTCTGGGACAATGTTTACATGAAAGGCGGTGATTACAGTGATGGCGGCACTTCAAGTCACATAGAAATAAATCTTATCGACAAAAGCACCAACAGCCTTAAACAGCTGAACAAATACATCAGCACCCTGGGGCTTATTGCAAAAAAAGAAAAAGAAAACGCCGGGCCTGCTTCCGTTTGGAACCCGGACGCCATGAAACCGGATTCAGTTATGCCTGCGGCTCCGGCAGTGGCAATACCTTCAAAATAATTACAAAATTGAAAATGCCGGGAAAATAAACCCCGGCATTTTTTTAATATTGCAGCATGCAAATTACACTGCAGCAGGTTGTTCCTACTTATATCGAAAAAGAAAAAATATCCCATTCGCAGGTATGGAACAGCAGCGTTGTATTCCATGCGGGCGAAAAAATACAGCTGGTGGCGCCCAGTGGCAGCGGCAAAACCTCGCTGATTCATTTTTTATACGGGCTGCGCAAGGATTATGAAGGCAATATTTTTTATGACAATAAATCCATCACCAGCTTTACCGCGGAAGATTTTGCAGAACACCGGCAACGGTTTATCAGCATTGTTTTCCAGGATCTGCGTCTTTTCCCGGAGCATACAGTATTACAGAACCTCGAAGTAAAAAGACAGCTCCATTCTTTTCATACCGACGATAAAATTGCCCTGATGGCGGAGCGGCTGGGAATTGGGAACAAATTACACCGGCATTGTAAAACCTGCAGTTATGGTGAGCAGCAGCGGGTGGCCATCATCAGGGCCCTGCAGCAGCCATTTCATTTTTTATTACTGGATGAACCGTTCAGTCACCTGGACGAAAACAACCGCAAAAAAGCCATGGAACTGATGGAAGAGGAAGCCGCCGCGAGAAATGCAGCCATCATCCTTGCTGACCTCAGGGCCATTGAATATTTTAAAGCAGACAAAACCATTTATCTCTGACAGCAAACCCATTCACTCACCGGATATAAAACAATTTCATCAACACATTGCCGCTCTCATTCAAAAACATACAACCTTATTTAAGCACCCACCAGCACAAAGCATCAAGGTGGCTGAGTTATTTTGGGCTGTGCATTGGCGTTATACTGCTGCTTTGTTCCATCCAGCTTTTTATCAATATCAACCTGCTGCTGAAAGATAAAAACCCAAAACGCACGGGATTTGATTTTGTATCGGTCACAAAAGTGATCACCAATGAGAATATGGCCAGTGACAACCGGTTTACCGAACCGGATATTAAGGAAATACAGTCGCAGCCCTTTATCGAAGGAGCTGCCCCGCTTATTGCCAACCAGTTCAGGGTAAAGGCAAGTGCAGGCAATATCATTCCCTTTAGTACAGATTTATTTGTAGAATCCCTGGATAATGCATTTATCGATACGGTGCCACCGGTTTTTTCGTGGAAAGAAGGTCAAACCGATGTTCCGATAATATTTTCTGCAGATTTCCTGGAAATGTATAACGTATTTGCGCCGGGGCAGGATCTTCCGCAGTTGTCTGCTGAAACCATTTCATCCGTTAATATCATACTCGAATGTTACGGACCCGGCGGCATGGAAAGTTACCGCGGGCATATTGTTGCCTTAAGCGACCGCATCAATTCTGTGCTGGTGCCTGAAAGTTTTATGCAGATGGCCAACCAGCGTTTTGGCGGAGTAAAAAATGTTCCGGCCTCGAGGATATATGTAAAAACCAAAGATGCCAATAACCCCGAGCTGCTGAATTTTATTGCAAAAAAGAACTACCATATCAACAAGGATAAAACCCGTTTTGGCCGCATTAAACAAATATTGCAGGCCATTGTAAGCGGACTGGGTGGCTTTGGCGTGCTGGTGATATTGCTGGCCATGGTGTTGTTTGCTTTTTACCTGCAACTGGTTATTGCCAAAAGCCGTGAAAACCTGCAACTGTTGCTGGTGCTGGGCTATTCGCCCGGATGGCTGAGCAAAACGGTGGCAAAAAAATGGATACCGGTATATATCAGCATCATTGGCATCGCCGTAATCATAACGGCTTTACTGCATGCGGGGTTCCGGATGATACTGCCCGGCAACGGGGAGGCATTGCCTGTTTTGATCCACTGGATTGTACTGTTAACAGCAGCGGTGCTGGTACTGCTTTCTGCATTCATCAATTACAGGCTGATAAAAAAACTGCTGCTGAAGATACAGTGATCACACACTGATCAAACTGCTGTTCACCACCGCAAATGCTTTTTCATTTTTTAAAGGCGACACCAGGTATGTACCGGTGAATTTTCCAAATGCTGGTAGCACTGCGTATTGTTTGGTAAAATAAAAACAGGGAAACCGCAGCGATTGCTTTCCCAAACCTTTGATGCTAACGGCCGGGTGAATATGGCCGCTGAAGAAATAATCTATCCCCGGTATTTCCTCCGTGATATCTTCCATATGATGCACAAAGGCCAGGTTATTTTTAACCCAGTATTTATCCGCCAGCTCAATACCTGCTTCAGCATACCATGCTTCGGGAACAATATCATGATTACCCTTTACGAGAAGTATTTCCACGTGGCTGAGATCATTGCGCCATTTCAGGAAAAAATCGTGCTCCTTATTGGCCACACTGTGAAACATATCCCCCACGATCACCAGTTGCTTTGGTTTAAAAAACTGTATGGCATCCATAAAGCGCTGCATGTCTTCTTTCATCACTGCATGCGGAATGGCAATACCGTTTTTGCGGAAATGTCCTGTTTTTCCCAGGTGCATATCAGACAGGATCAGTATTTTCTCCTGTTCCCAGAAAACGGTCCGGTTGCTGTGCAGGATAAAATCGTTGTTGCAGGTACTATGTTTTATAAAAGAGGACATCTTATCGGGGAAGCAAAGATGTTATAAAGCCGGCGGATTTGAATTTTTATTTTTCCAGTTGCTCCTGCATACGCCGCACCCGGTCTTCCAGTTTTTCGGAAGTCATGTTTTCACGGAGGCTGTCAACCTTCAGCGGGAAACAGAATGGGGTAAGCTGGTGTGGAAGGGTTATCACGATCCTGCTTTTTTGAATCCGCTGCAGCATATCCCTCAGCCGGGCTTCTTCCATCTGCTGCTCATACACTTCATTGTATGCCTGCCTGAGTAAAATATTATTGGGTTCGTATTCTGAAAAAACATTGAACAGGAGTGAAGCCGACGACTGCAGGTGTCTTGCTTTTTGTTTTTCCCCGGGCATGCCCTGGAAGATGAGACCGCCAATCACGGCAATATCCCTGAATTTGCGCCTGGCCATTTCGGTACTGTTCACACTTTTCTGGATATCCTCAAATAAATGTGCTTCGCTGAACAGGTCATACACATTCGTATCATCCACGGGAATGGGCTGATCGCTCAGCAATTCAAAACCATAATCGTTCATGGCAAAAGAAAAGGTGATGGGCACAATCTTCCCGATGCGGTAAGCAAGGATGGCTGCCATTGCCTCGTGCACCAGCCGCCCTTCGAATGGATATACAAATAAATGATAGCCGTCTTTTGTTTCGATATGCTCAATCAGCAGTTCGTTTTCCCCCGGCACATGGCTGATGCTGTTCTGCAGATCTAACAACGGCTTCTGCACCTCCAGTTCCTTTACCTTGTTTTTATTATGATGTGAATCATCCAGCGACTGCCGCAGTTTTTTACCCAGGTTGGAGCTGAGGGACATCCTGCCGCCCTGCCAGCTCGGGATGATGCTTTTTTTTGCATTGGATTTTTTTACCAGCACGGTCATATCCTTTATCATCACCAGTTCAAGATTTCTTCCTGCAATGGTGAAAGAGTCTCCGGGTTCGAGCCTTGAAATAAACCATTCTTCAATCACCCCAATATAACCGCCGCTCATGAATTTAACTTTCAGCATGGCCTCACTCACGATGGTGCCAATGTGCAAACGGTGACGCATGGCAATACGCCTGCTGTTGATCTTGTGCAAACCATCCGGCATCACTTCCACTTTTTTATATTCATCATACTGGCTCAGGGCAGTACCACCGGCGGTAATATGCTGCAGTATTTCCAAAAAATCATCCCGGGTGATCTCGCTGAAACAAAAAGTGCTTTTAACCTCTTCAAATACCGCATCAGGATAAAACCCGTCGCCCACTGCCAGTGTGCAGAGGTATTGTACCAGTACATCATAACATAAAAGCAGCGGGGGTTTGCTCTCAATGAAGTTTTCTTCCACCGCTTTCTTCAGGGCAGCAGCCTCCACCAGTTCAAGACTATGGGTGGGCAGAAAATAAATATTGCTTACCGACTCAGGGTTATGGCCACTCCTGCCCGCCCTTTGTAAAAAACGGGCCACGCCTTTGGGTGAGCCCACCTGTATAACGGTTTCCACCGGGCGAAAATCAACTCCCAGGTCGAGACTGGCGGTACATACCACGGCTTTTAGTTTGCCCGTGTGCAGGTTTTCCTCCACCCACAGGCGCAGTTCCTGTTCAATACTGCCGTGATGCAGGGCAATGGCTCCAGCCAGTTCCGGTGCTGCACTTAATATGGTTTGATACCACATTTCCGTCATCCCCCTTGTATTAATAAATACCAGGGTGGTGCGGCTCTGTTCTATTATAGGAATGATCTTATCCACCAGTTTAATACCGAGGTGCCCGGCCCAGGGATATTTTTCAATTTCATCAGGGAAAATGGAATGAATGGCGATCTTCTTTTCCATGGCTGCCCTTACAATAGTTCCTTCTTTTTTTAAGGGTGCCAGCAACACATCTTTTGCTTCTTCGAGGTTTCCGATCGTGGCAGAAATGCCCCATACCGAACAACAGGTATTGCATTGTGCAAGTTGCATATGGATGATCCTGCTCAACGCCAGTTCCACCTGCACCCCTCTTTTTCCTCCCATCAGTTCATGCCACTCGTCTACCGCGATTACCCGGAGTGTTTCAAATATCTCACTGTTATTTTTCTGCGCCAGCAGCAGGTGTAAACTTTCAGGTGTGATGATCAGCACCTCGGGCATTTGTCTTTTTTGCCGCTCCCTTTCTTTTATGGCGGTGTCCCCGTTGCGTATACCCACCTGCCATTGCATACCGAGCCCGGCAATGGCCTCTTGCATGGCCCGGCCAATATCTTTTGCCAGCGCACGCAGGGGCGTTATCCACAATAATTGTAACCCGTTGTGTTTTTGGGTTTGATACACCGTTGGGTGCTGGTTGATGAAGTCAATAATGGCACCCAGGAAAACAGCATAGGTTTTACCACAACCGGTAGGCGCATTCACCAGCCCGCTTCGCTTGTTTCCAATATGCTCCCAAGCCTTTTGCTGAAAGTCAAATGGCTTTCTTCCTGCACCGTTTAACCATTGCAGTATGGCGTTATATCCGGGTGTTTGTATCAGCGGCATGGTTGATAAATGAATAAAGCAGGAAAACCGGCTGCCCGGCCCCGGGATACCGTGGTTGAGGGCTTTAATTCAGTGGCAAGATAACACAAGCGGAGTTTCTACACATATGAAATATATTTTCTACAAATGCCACTGAATTTTATGATTCTTTACGGGTTAATGCCGAAAATTATCCTGTAGAGTATTTACGATACAAGAAAAAGGCTTTTTTTTCGTTACACACTGTTAGTAACCATTTGTTTCAATATCCAACATGTTAGCCACCTTACGAATTCCTGGGAACCAGCCTGAAATGCAGCTGAAAAAAGCCGCATCGAGGCCGTTTAACCAGCTATCTATCAAAGCCGATGAAGCCTACGTAAAAAGGCTGACCAATTACCAGCTTGTTGCCTTTACCATGCTGCTGATAAGCACCACCATGAACCTTATCTGCGGTATGTATACCAGTCTTACATTAACCGCCTGTGGTGCCGCCGTAATCATTGTAGCCTGGTACCTGCTGAAGATGAACCAAAAAGCGGCTTCCTATCTTGTATTACTGGCAGCCATCAATGTTGTTTTAATACTGCTTACTTATTTTGAAGGTTTCAGGTCGGGTTCCAGCCTATTCTTTTTTACCAGCACACTCAGTTTCATATTCCTGATCAATGGTATTTCGCAAAGACTCACCGCCGTAACCATCGCTGTTTGTTTTGCCTCCTATATCATCACCTACCTGATTGCCGGCGAGAACTCCACATCAAAGGAAATTACGGATGATAATTACCGGACCAATTTTGCCATCAACCTGTTCCTGTCATTTTCATCCACTGTATGGATGGCGTATTATCTTGCAAAAGACAACTGGGACAAGCAAAAATCACTGCGTAACCAGCAGGTGTTCCTCGATACAATCTTTAACACTTCCATGTCGGCAGAAATTGTCATGGACATGGAGTCTGACATTATCATCAATAACAACACCACTTCAGAAAAATTATTCCGTTGCAATGCCAGCGATAAATTACAGGGTGATACTTCCTTTAACCTCTTTGCCGAGACGAAGAATGCTGATAAGTTCGACACACTGAAACAACGTTTCCGCTCGGGCCGCAGCTGGGAAGGCGAACTGACCTGTATTCGTAAAGACGGCTCTCTCTTCCCTGCCAGTGTTACGATTGTTCAATTCTGGTACAACCACAAACGTTATAAAAAGATCACCGTTACAGATATTTCCGAAAAGAAACGGATGCTGCAGGAACTGCAGGTTGCAAAACAAAAGGCAGAAGAGTCCGTGGAGGTGAAATCAAGATTCCTCTCACAAATGAGCCACGAACTGCGTACGCCGCTGAATGGCATCATCGGCACTACCAACCTGTTGCTGCAGGAAGAAGCCCTGCCGCAACAGAAAGAGCACCTGGACATCCTGAAATTTTCCTCCGAGCATATGCTGCAACTGGTTAATGAAGTACTCGACCTGAGCAAGCTGGATGCGCAAAAGATCAAGCTGGAAAAAATCCCGGTTGATTTCAGGCAGTTTGTACGCCACTTATGTTCCTCATTCAAGAACCAGTGCCAGTCGAAAAACCTGGGTTTTGAACTGCTGATAGATGAAAGCATTAAAAACGATATTGAAACAGATCCAACAAGACTGAACCAGGTGCTGACCAACCTGCTCTCCAATGCCATCAAGTTTACACATGAAGGTGTTGTAAAACTCGAGATCAGGGCCAGGGGTATTCACAGCGATTCGCAGCAGATCGAATTCAATGTAATTGATTCCGGTATCGGCATACCACCGGAACACCAAAAAATAATCTTTGAACCCTTTATGCAGGCGGATGTAAAAACCACCCGCAAATACGGAGGAACAGGTTTGGGACTCAATATCAGCAAGGAGATCATTCAGCTGATGGGAGGTGACCTGCAGGTGGTGAGCAACAGCGGTAATGGCAGCCGGTTTTTCTTTACCATCACCCTGCCGGTGCGTCACAATTTTACAGCCAATGCTGTAGTGACCGAAAAGACGGAGAAGAAAATATTGAGCAGTATTAAAGTGCTGATTGCAGAAGACAATATGATCAACATGAAAGTGGCCACCAAGTTTCTCGACAAATGGGGCGTTCAATATGTAAAAGCCTTCAATGGCAAACAGGCCGTGGAAGCTTTTGCCAAAGAACAATTCGACCTGATTTTAATGGATCTTGAAATGCCGGAAATGGATGGCTATGATGCCTTGAAAGAAATCAGGACCCAAAATGCTGAAGTGCCCGCCATCGCTTTTACGGCGGCCGTTTTCCAGGACATGCGCACCAAGCTGAAACAGCACGGCTTCAGTGATTATGTGCAAAAGCCTTTTGCCCCGGACGACCTGTATAAGAAAATTGAAAAAACAGCCGTGGTAACACAGGAACAATAAATACTTTATAAACCGAAAATTAAACGTTATGGATGTACAAATCAGAAGAGAAGAACTGCAGAAAATGTACGACGGATGCACCGACAGTATGGTGGAAGTAATGGATGCTTTTCTTGATTCAGAAAAGGATGTACTGAGTGAATTATCTGTTGCTTTTGAAAACGAAAATGAAAATCTCATCCGCCAGCAGCTGCATTACCATGCCCCGGTATTTGGCTATGTGGGTTTTTCGCAGGTTACCCTGTTTTTGAAAGACATGGAAAACAAGTACAAAAATCCCACTAACAAAAATGAAATGAAAAAGGATTTGCAGGCTGTGCTGCAGGTGATTAAACAGGTAACATCCCTGCTGGTGTTTGAAAAGGAATTACTTAAACCCGTTGCACACGCATAACTGAATTTTACTTTTTATTTATAATGAAAACATTCAAGCTGGTTGAGTACCCGCCTGAATGTTTTATGTAATGCCGGCGGCTCCAGCTCCGGCAATTGCTTTTCTGCCCCCACTGCTGCGAATCCCGGCGGCTCCAGGCCCAAAAAGCGGTTGCATTTCCTTATTTTTGCAGCCTTAAAAAAGGACCATTATGTTCAATTCATTAAGTGAGAAACTGGAAAGTGCGTTTAAGAACCTGAAGGGCCAGGCCCGTATCAGCGAACTGAATATTGCCAACACCGTTAAAGACATCCGCCGTGCGCTGGTAGATGCCGATGTAAACTATAAAATTGCCAAAGAATTCACCGATAAGGTAAAGGACAATGCCCTTGGCCAGAAAGTGCTGCTGAGTGTTAACCCCGGCCAGCAAATGGTGAAGATCGTACAGGATGAACTGACGGAACTGATGGGTGGAACTGCCAGCGAGTTCAATACCAATGGCGCCCCGGCCATTATTTTGATTGCGGGTTTACAGGGTAGCGGTAAAACCACTTTCAGCGGTAAACTGGCCAGTTATCTCAAAACCCAGAAAGGTAAATCTCCCCTGCTGGTGGCCTGTGATATTTACCGCCCTGCGGCGATTGACCAGTTAGAAGTACTGGGTGGACAGATCGGTGTGGAAGTATATGCCGAAAGGGAAAACAAAGATGCGGTGAGCATTGCGCAAAATGCCATTGCCGCGGCAAAAAGCAAAAACAAAAATGTAATTATCATAGATACAGCAGGCCGTTTGGCTGTGGATGAAGTGATGATGACCGAGGTGGCCAATGTAAAAAATGCAGTTAAGCCACAGGAGATCTTATTCGTGGTGGACAGCATGACCGGCCAGGATGCGGTGAATACCGCCAAGGCCTTTAACGACCGCCTCGATTTTACCGGCGTGGTGCTTACAAAGCTGGATGGTGATACAAGAGGGGGTGCGGCATTGAGTATCAAATACACGGTAAACAAACCTATCAAATTTGCCAGCAGCGGGGAAAAGATGGATACACTGGACGTGTTTTATCCCGAGCGTATGGCGCAGCGTATCCTGGGCATGGGTGATATTGTGAGCCTCGTGGAAAAAGCCCAGGCACAGTTTGATGAAGAACAGGCCCGTAAACTGGAAAAGAAAATCCGTAAAAACCAGTTTGACTTTGAAGATTTCAAGACACAGCTGCAACAGATCAAAAAAATGGGTAACCTCAAAGACCTGATGGGTATGATTCCCGGTGTGGGCAGCCAGTTGAAGAATGTGGATATCAATGACGACGCTTTCAAAGGCATTGAAGCACTCATCAACAGTATGACTTTAGAAGAACGCCGGAACCCGGATATTATCAGTCCGAGCCGCAAAGCCCGTATTGCCAAAGGCGCCGGAAAGGATATTGCAGAACTGAATGCCTTCCTCAAACAGTTTGAGCAAATGAAAACTATGATGAAGATGATGAACAAAATGCCCATGGGCAGGATGATGCCGGGTATGGGAAAGCGTTAAAAACAGAAAAAGAAGTCCTGCTTAATAAATATCTACCCGACAACCCAAAATCTTAAACAAAATCGATTGTTTATAACGGTTGATTTAAAAATTTGGCAGCTCCCCCTTTCCTGTCTATATTTGCAGCAATCCTTATTTAAGGAGTTAACCCTATTTATTAACAACCTAAAATTTCTATTTTATGGCTGTAAAAATGAGACTGCAAAGGCATGGCTCAAAAAAAAGACCATTCTACTTCATCGTAGTGGCAGATGCTAGAAGCCCCCGTGACGGGAAATTCATTCAAAAATTAGGTACGTACAATCCATTAACGGTTCCTGCAACAATTGCGGTTGACCGTCAGAAGGCATTGGACTGGTTACAGAAAGGTGCTCAACCCACCGATACTGTACGCCGTATCCTGTCTTTTAAAGGTGTGCTGTATTTAAAGCATTTGCTCCGTGGAGTTGGTTTAGGTCTGTTTGACGAAGCAGCTGCTATGGAAAAATTTACCAAATGGAGTGCAGAACATGATGCACACATTGCAAAACGCCAGGCGGCGCACCGTAAACAGCGTGCCGACAAGCGTAACCAACCCGTGGTAAGGAAAGTAGCAGAAGCGCCTGCACAGGAAGAAAATAAGACAGAAGAATAAATACCCCTCTGCGCTGAAATCTTTTTAAGTCCTGCTACATTGTAGCGGGACTTTTTTATGCGTTTAAGTTAAGGGTTGGAAATCTTTGAAAGGTTTCCAACCCTTAACCTAAATCATTTGTTAACCACATTACCATCATCCCGTTTTATTCATTGCTGCTTTATATTTACGTACCATAATTTAGTAAACAATGCGTAAGCTTTTTTCTTTAGCAGTACTGTTATCATTTAGTGCTGCTTTGTTTGCACAACAAACTTCCGCTTCCCAACCAATTGACCTCGGTATTTTCAGCGATGCAGCCAATCACTGGTATGGTATCAACGATAAAGATGCGGTGATAGTACCCCGGCCAGGCCGGCCCAAACACGATCCTTCAGCCATCACCGCCATTGCAGACAATATACTGTTGCTGCAAAAAAGTAATGGCGGCTGGCCTAAAAATTATGATGTGCAGGCCGTGCTCACAGAGGAACAGAAAGACAGCCTGCTTAAAGCAAAAGACATATGGAACACCACATTTGATAACCGAACCACCTATTCACATATCAGTTACCTCAGCAAGGTATATGCCGTTACCAAACTGGAAAAGTATAAAGATGCTGCGGTGGCGGGTTTGCAATTTATCATTGCTGCACAGTATGCCAACGGAGGCTGGCCGCAATATTTTCCGCTGGAGAATGGTTACAGCCGCCATATCACGTACAATGACGACGCGATGGGGGGCATCATGTGGTTGCTGAAAGACATTGCTGAACACAAACCAGTGTACGATTATATCGAAAGCACGCTGCGCAAAAAGCTGGAACTGGCTTACCAGAAAGGAATTGATTGCATTTTAAAAACACAGATCAATGATGCAGGTGCGCCAACCGCCTGGTGCCAGCAGCACGATGAAAAAACTTTAGCGCCTGCCTGGGCCCGCCGCTTTGAGCCACCCGCTATTTGCAACAGCGAAAGTGTGGGTATTGTATTGCTGCTGATGGGCATAAAAGAACCTTCTCCGGAAGTGATCAATGCTGTTCAGCATGCCGTTAAATGGTTCAGTGATTCCAAAATTTTAAACACAAGGGTGAAAACGATCGATGCGGTTGAAATGCCCACGCCTTACCGGGTTTCAAAAACAGACCGGGTAGTGGTCACTGATTCAGCTGCACCTCCGATCTGGACCCGTTTTTATGAATTAAAAACACACCTCCCTTTATTTTGTAACCGCGACAGTAAAGTGGTTTATACATTGGCGGAAGTGGAGCGTGAGCGCCGCGATGGATATGCGTGGTATACTTATGAACCGCAGAAAGCGCTGGCAGCCTATCCCAAATGGCAGCAGCAATATGCCCAGGGGAAAAATGTACTCGAATAATTTTGATCATTGAACAAGGTGACACCTTTTAGAAAGGTGTCACCTCTTAAGACTATTCCACCTCAATCTCATCTACAAATAACCAGGCCGGTGAACCTGCCCCGGGATTTCCAACTGGAATTGTACCAAAATTTTTCGCCACCACTCTTACGAAACGGCATTTGTAATCACCGGTGACAGTTGTTGTTAAATTCCCATTCTGCTGCTGCAGATTTGCTGTTGCTTTTACTGCTGCAGCAATATTTTCACCCGTATTATTTAAAAAAAATACTTCCAGTTTTGCAGGCTGGTATATCCAGCTGCCGGTTTGACCATAAGAATGCAGTACTACTTTTTTAAATGCAGTTTCAGCACCAAGATCAATCGTTACATCCAGGTCTGTTCCCGAAAAACCAAGAAACTCATTGCTCCTGGCCAGGCCCTTTTCATTCTGCACCGCGTTCACCAGCGTAAAGGCACCATCTCCGGGATAAGATTTTGAAGGAGGGTTGACGATGGTGATTTTTTTACCGGTGGCTTTATTCAAAAAGAATTTTTGTGTGATTGGATTACCTTTCCCTTCCACCCAGGCCATATACTCCAGCCCTGACAAAACAGGCCGCAGTGGTTTTTTGTATTCAAAATACCGGCTGTCTTCAAGCCCGGATAAATAAACAATTTTGTCTTTCGGATTTTTACTTTCAAGTTTCCAAAGTACCCCCGCATTATTTTCTGCGGGCATCACCGTTGCTTTCAGGTCATAATACGCTTTGCAATAATTAATTCCCTGCCGGTCCAATCTTTCAAACAATACCGGCAGTCTTCTTTCAAAATCATTCCAGTCTCTTTTTTCCTTCGGGCTCCATAACACTTCGCTCAGTGCCATCATGCGGGGAAAGATCATATATTCCACTTTGGAAGGATAGCCAATATATTCTGTCCATAAATTGGCCTGTGCGCCTAAAATATGTGCAGACTGTTCTTCAGTGAGTACTGCAGGCACCGGTTCGTAGCCATACACTTTTTCCAGGGGAAGGTAACCACCAATGGTAACACTGTCTTCATGCTTGCTTTGCGAATGATCGTTATAACAATGACTGCCGGGTGTCATGATCACATCATGATTTTGCTTCGCAGCTTCAATACCACCTTCTTCACCACGCCAGCTCATTACGGTGGCATTGGGCGCAAGTCCTCCTTCTAAAATTTCATCCCAGCCAATGATGCTCCTGCCCTTGCTGTTTAAATATTTTTCTATCCGGCTGATGAAATAACTCTGCAGGCCATGCTCGTCTTTCAGGTTTTGGTCCTTTATCAGCTGCTGGCAAAAGGCAGAGCGCTTCCATGCTTCTTTAGGACATTCGTCCCCGCCGATATGAATATACTTTGACGGGAACAAACCAGTAACTTCATTCAGCACATCCTGTAAAAAATTAAACGTGTAATCAATGGGCGCAAACACATCTTCAAACACGCCCCAGGTTTGCTGCACCTGTTTTCCTTTGGTGGTTCCGCTCCAGGCACAATCAACAGGTATTTTTGTATCCTCCTCAGGGAAACAGCTTAGCTGCGGGTAAGCCGCAATTGCCGCCGACGCATGACCGGGCATCTCAATCTCAGGTATCACCGTGATATAGCGGTCAGCCGCATACTGTACTATTTCCTTAATCTCTTCCTGTGTGTAAAAGCCGCCATGCGCCGTGTTATCGTTCCCCTTTCCCGGGTAACGGCCAATAATGGTGCCGTTTCTCCACGCACCTTTTTGCGTGAGCAAGGGATATTTTTTTATTTCAATGCGCCAGCCCTGGTCATCGGTTAAATGCCAATGAAAAGTATTGAACTTAAAGGCAGCCAGGAAATCAATGTATTTTTTTACATAAGACACCGGGAAAAAATGCCGGGCCACATCCAGGTGCATGCCACGGTATTGAAAGCGGGGATAATCAATTATCGTTACTGGGGGAATTGACAATTTATCGTTGCGCATTTGTATTACGCCGTTAGCATTCTCTACCAGCTGAAGTAAAGTTTGCAATCCGTAAAAAAGCCCCTCGGCTTTGTTAGAATAAATTGAAACACTGTTTGCCGATGCGCCAAGAAAATATGTAAATGGAGATTTTCTGTCAATTAACCGAAAGCCAATTTCGATAAACCCGGATTTTTTAGCCTCACTGAAATTTGTTGTAACTTTTAATTTGAAACCATACGCAGTGAGGAGGTAATTATTCAGGAATTCTGCCAGTTTTTTACTTTCATTTTTTTCATTTACTAAAAAAATTTTAGTCGCTGCTGAAAGTGTAAACCGGGGCGCCCCTTTTTTAATCCCGATCTCAGCAGGCCTTGGCACAATATTTATCCCATCCTGGCCTGGTGATGATAATGCATGCAGTAACAGGGCAACCGTTATAATTTTCTTCATGGTTTTTATTTTAACACCGGCAATATTATTTTACTCTGGTTTTGTGCATCATGGTAAATGCGGATATCCGCTTTTTTAAAATCACTGTCATCACAATGATAGATATCAACAAATTTTTGCGGGTTACGGTCGGCCAGCGGGAACCAGCTGCTTTGAATCTGCACCATTATTTTATGTCCTTTCTTGAAAGTATGGGCCACGTCAGGCAGTGTATATTTTACCGTAGCAATCTTATTGGGTTCAAAGGCTTCCGGTACAGAAAAACTGTTGCGGAAGCGGCCACGCATGATCTCGCCACGCACCAGCATCTGGTATCCGCCCATCGGGTAATGTTGTCCATTCCCTTTGCCATATATTTTTTCATCGTATGCAAATTCATCCGGGAAAACATCGATCAGTTTTACAACAAAATCTGCATCCGTGGTGCTGATACTGGTTTTAATATCTGCCACCAGCGGGCCGGCAAGTGTAATATCATCATTCAGCACATCCGTGGTAAATGTCAGCACATCAGGTCTGCGGCTGGCGAAACGCTGGTCATCGGTCATGTATTCCCGTGTTCTGTCAAGATGCACGTCTTCTGTATAAGGAACAGGATGTGCGGGGTCGCTGGTGTATTGCGAAAAAGAAGCGGGGCGTTTATTCCTGTCTTCGGGCTTAACCTTTGCTGCGGCATTTTCAAATGAAAGCCTGTTGCCATTCTCCAGGTAAAGATTTTGATATTCCACATTTTTCGGGGGCCATTGCTGCAGTAATTTCCATTCATTGCTGCCGCTGAAAAAAATATTTGCTTCAGCAATATCATGTACCGTTCCTTTCAGCTTAAGATAAAAATTGAAAAAAGGCATTTCAATATGGTGCTGGTAATATTCACTTGTATTGCTTCCAAAGCGTACATTACCCAGGTAGTCACCATTGCTTCTTCCGCCCCAGCCTCC
>JAXLUD010000003.1:0-438576 GCA_046329655.1 Ferruginibacter sp. | reverse complement strand
CGCAATAAAATTGAAAAAATAATTGCCCAGTTTTGCGCCCGCGGCTGGCTTGCCGTTAACGTTCGCGGCTTGCCGAAGTACGGGAATTTGCCGACTGTCTGCCCGGAACTGAAGCTGAAATTATAACTAAAATTTGAAGTTGCATACAACTGCCTGGAGAAGATTGTCCTGCCCGGAACAAAAGCCGAGTAGTGAACCAAAAGCCGATGATATGATTTTCCAGCCCGTATTTTGGCAAACCATTGTTAGCTGATGCTATTTCTTGCTCTTAAATAATACAGCCTTTAAACGATCAAAGTCATCATTGTACCCGTAATTTGTTTTCTTTATTTTGACATCTCCTGATTCAAGCATGAAGTGTTGAACTACTGTACTAGATTCGCTATTATGTAAAGCTTCTATTTTTTGACGGAAATATGAAAGTGCAGCAATTTGCCCTTCGCCAACTAGTGTGCGTTGTGTTTCTTTATCATCTTCAGACAATATAACTAATGTTGAATCTCTTCCTTTATAAAAAAAGAGTTCGCTTTTTTTAGCTCCAAAGCATCCTTCGTTTTCAAGTCTTACATAGGCATTGAGTTTCTTCTTGTTACAAGAGAAAATGAAGATGCAAATTGTAAATGCTATTATGAATTTTAGCGAGCGCATATAGTTTCAGCTAACGTTCTAGGCTTGCCGAAGTACGGGAATTGACCGACTGTCCGCCCGGAACTGAAGCTGAATTTATAACTAATTTTTGGAGTTGCGCACAACTGCATGGAGAAGTTTGTCCAGCCCGGAACAGGAGCTGATAGGGGAGTGAAGCTGAAGATTTGCTTGTCTTGCCCGTATTTTGGCAAGCCATTGTTGGCCGAAGTACTTAAAGTGATATTTTAGAAACAACAAAATTGTAACATTTACATGGATCATAAGCGTTATGCTGAGTAGGTTTTAGACCTCCAGTTATGTTTATTTTTAAGCTATCAATTTTGTAATTGTCGCTAAGGATGCAAGGGTTCAAAAGCGTGTCTGAAGCATTAAGTTTTATTTGATAAGCTGGCCCAGTTGAAAGTATAATTGCTGAACGATTCGTTATAGTCAATATAGTCGGATCATTTTCGTATGGACATTTTTCTGTTGAATTGATATCTGTACTTTTTTTGCAAGAAAACAATGCAAAGAAATATGCTAAGAAAAAAAATATTTTTATAATTGCTTTCACCTTGGTACAAAGTTATAAAAGAATTGAATCAAGTTGAAGAGAAAAATGTAACATATGGTCAGTCGTATTTCGGCCAACGTCGGCGGCTTTGGGCTGGTGTGGGATTTTCCAACTGTCCGCCCGGAACTGCAGCCGATTATTTTGTTTAGTTGAAGTTAAGAACTAAAGCCCAAAATTGAACGTCCAGCCAGAACTAAAGCTTGGCGATGCAGTTAGTTGAAATTAGTTTGTCCGGCCACACTTGCCCAAAACCGTTTGTTAACGGCTGGCCAAAATACCAAAATGAGCGTGCAAGTTTAAAACGCCAAAAGCTGGGCCATGAACAAATGCTGATGATAAGCCTTCAAGTAAGAAAAAAAACTCCGCAATAAAATTGAAAAAATAGTTGCCCGGCTTTGCGCCCGCGGCTGGCTTGCCGTTAACGTTTGGGCATTGCCGGTCGTGGCGGTATTCGATGCTTGTCCAGCCCGGCCGGTGCTTGGTTAAAGAAACAACTTTTGTCTGACAAAGTGAAATGGGAGAGGTGACGGTCCACCCTGACCACTGCTGAATAGCGATAAAATGGTCGGAAGCATGTTTGTCAAGCCGCCATGCTGGCAATGCAATGTTGGCTGTAGTTTTACCTGCAATTGTCTACTGGAATTATATGAAATACTTCAGTAAGAATATCGGCTGGTATTGAAAAAGAAAAAGGTAGATCAGAAGAATCATCATAACCAACGAAATTACGGCCATCAGTTCTATATTGCACACTTCCACCAATTTTTAGTTGTATTAATAGGGTATAACAGGCTTTTGGATCAACAACTAAATCCTGTCTTTTGCTAAGTATGTGTGCAAATTGATTAAGTTGAATTGAATCTAACTTTATCGGTTTAATTTTATTTCCAGTATTGGGAAAAGATAACTCCGCACTTGATATATTGTTTTGGGATAAATCCTTGTCAGGAAGCTGGGTGTTACAGCCCATACATACAAGTGCTATAAAAAAGTGAAGTTTGTGCATAAAATTACAGCCAACGGCCAAGGCTTAGCGAAGTTGGGGAATTTTCCAACTGTCCGCCCGGAACCGAAGTTGAATTTATAACTAAATTTTGAAGTTGCGCACAACTGCCTGGATAAGATTGTCCAGCCCGGAACTGGAGTTAATAGGGGAGTGAAGCTGAAAAATTGCTGGTCAAGCCCCAATTTTGCTTAAGCCAATGTTGTGTGCTGGCTGATTTGTTGTCTATTATCCTTTGTCAACAGAAAGTATTGTTTGCAAAAGCACATTTGCTCCATTGGTCATATCTACTGTTTTTGTAAATTCTTTGAACGAATGACTGATGCCACCAACACTTGGAACAAAAATCATTGCCATTGGTGCAATTCTTGACATCTGTGCTGAATCGTGATAGGGTCCACTTTGCATAAATTTTGTTGTTAACCCGAGTTCTTTTGCAGATTTATAAATTGTTTGTTGAAGTGCTTTGTTAGTTAAGGCAGGGTTTAGAACTATTGCTTGCTGCTGAAAACTAATTTTTGTTTTAGAATCCGTAGCTATGGTAATAGCTTTCTTTTCAATTTCAGCAAACAGCATTTTAATTTTGTCCATTGATAAGTCACGAATTTCCAAACCTAATGTAACCTTTCCAGGTATTACATTATATGCTCCAGGGAAAGCATTTATTTTACCAATAGTGCCAACCTGATTTCCTTTTACATTGGTGATTACTTCATTGACTGCAACAACTAATTTTGATGCTGCTACTAAAGCATCTTGTCGCAGGTTCATCGGTGTAGAACCTGCATGATTAGCAACACCTTCAACCGTTACATCCCAAGCTAATCTGCCAACAATACCCTCAACTACCCCAATCTGTATATTTTCATTTTCTAAAATTCCACCTTGCTCAATATGTAATTCTAAAAAGGCGTGGAAGTCTCCACTTTTGCGTAGGCAAGATTGAAGGTTGTCAGGGTTTCCGCCAATTGCCTTAATTCCTTCTGCCATAGTTAAACCACTTTGGCTAACTTGTTTTAACTCGTCAGTTGTTAGTTGACCTATCATTGCTTTACTACCCACAGTCCCACCTTCTTCATTTGCAAAAATGAACACTTCCAAAGGATGTTCGGTTATTACTTTATTTTCGTTCAATACTTCAATTACTTCTAGGGAACTAATTGAACCTAAGGTGCCGTCATAATTTCCCCCATCAGGAACCATGTCAATATGTGAACCAAAGGCAATAGGTTTAAGAGATTGATTTTTTCCTTTACGTTTGCCAATGATATTTCCACCTGTATCAATGGTTGGTTCAAGCCCAGCATTTTTCATCAGTTCAATAAACCAAGCCCTACCTTCTATGTCGCCTTTGGTATAGGCAACTCTGTAGCCATGTCCTTTTTCGTCCATGCCAAATTTGGATAATTCTATAATGCGTTTTGCAATTCTTTGTTCGTCAACTTGAAATTTGTTGTCCAACCCAAAACCTTCATTAATAGGTCTAAAACCAAAAGCACTCATGCCTAATGCTGTCAAACTAGAGTTTTTAATAAAGGTTCGTCTTTCCATTTTTTTGATTGTTGAATTATTTATAAACGGTTATATGATAAGGTCTGCCGACAGCTTGCACACAACGTCGGCGGCTTTGGGCTGGTGTGGGATTTTCCAACTGTCCGCCCGGGACCGCTGCTGATTTTTTGTTTAGTTGAAGTTAAGAACTAAAGCTGAAAATTGTTTGTCCAGCCCAGAACTAAAGATTGGCGATGCAGTTAGCCGAAATTTGATTGTCCTGCCACACTTGCCCAAAACCGTTTGTTAACGGCTGGCCAAAATACTAAAAAGAGCGTGCAAGTTTAAAACGCCAAAAGCTGGGCCATGAACAAATGCTGATGATAAGCCTTCAAGTAAGAAAAAAACTCCGCAATAAAATTGAAAAATATTTGCCCAGTTTTGCGCCCGCGGCTGGCTTGCCGTTAACGGCCAAGGCTTAGCGAAGTTGGGGAATTTTCCAACTGTCTGCCCGGAACCGAAGTTGAATTTATAACTAAAATTTGAAGTTGCGCACAACTGCCTGGAGAAGATTGTCCAGCCCGGAACAGGAGATGATAGCGAACTGAAGCTGAAAAATTGCTGGTCAAGCCCCAATTTTGCTTAAGCCATTGTTGGGCGAAGTGTTTATCTGTAGGAAAGAGTGATGTCTTTCTGGTCAAGAAAGTCCTTAATTCGTTTTAGAATGAAACGTGTCTTTTGCATGGTCATTTTGCCAGTTACGATTTTCCCATTGAAAAAATAATAACAAGAAATTTCAATTCTCCCATTTTGGTGAATGACTCTTTCTTCAAATCTGACAAGCTTATCGTCTAGGAAATAATACCTATATGCTTTTGGTGAATTCTTAAACTGAGTTTTTACTCTAATTAATTTTCGGTCAACAGTATCTATTACGAAATGCTGCCATTCTGTTCCGGAAGGACTAGAGGATTTAATCTTTAGACGAAGGCAATTTATATACTGGCTATCAATTTTATTGCAGATGCTATCTATTGAGCTTATTGACTGTGTAGTTTGTGATAACCCCAAGACTGTAGTTAAAAGCAAAGAAAAAAGAAAAACCGTTTTCATTCGTAGGTTCTTTAATATTTCGCCCAACGTCGGCGGCTTTGGGCTGGTGTGGAATTTTCCAACTGTCCGCCCGGTACCGCTGTTGATTTTGTTGTTTAGCTGAAGTTAAGAATTAAAGCTGAAAATTGTTTGTCCAGCCCGGAACTAAAGATTGGCAATGCAGTTAGCCGAAATTACTTCGTCCAGCCACACTTGCCCAAAACTGTTTGTTGTGCGTTCGGCATTAGTTACTCTGTTTTTAAAAATATGCCGTCAATAGTTGCATTCATGCCAAACTGACCGTCGCAATATCCTTTTGTATATCTGATAAAGGCGAAACCTTTGTAAAACCTTACTTCAAATTCACAACTGTCTGTGTCAGGCACTTTGTAAATGAAATAAGTGTTATTTAGCTTAATAGTGTCATCATCAATTTGGGCAATATTTCTGGCAGGCTCTCCTGTAACAGAAGTAATACCAAAAACAGCATTGTTGTCCGGTAGTTTTGTGATTTCAAAATCTCCTTGATACCCTGCTTCGCTATATTGATAATGATAATGTCCGAAAACGTCTTGTAAATTCGTAGCCAATGTCGGCGAAATGATAATGGTATCTTTTAGAGAAAGATTTAAAACCAGCTCTTTCCTGGTTTTTGGCGAAAACCAACTTCCATTAAAAATCTCACCATTTGGAAGGCCAGTTATGACACCAGTTATATTACCTGTTTTATCAAACTCCAAAAGTCTGTAACTTTTATCTTCTTCAATTGTGCCTAATAGCGTAATAGGTAATTTGTTTTTCGTGTTTAAGTATATGATTTCACCTGTTATCAGATTACTGTCAAGCGCATAGTGAATGAAAATAGATATCTTCCCATTCAAGGTTCCTGTCCAACAAATCTCTTTTTTGGAATCTGTCAAAGTTGTCGACTTTGTAGAGACTGAGGAGTCGACACTATTAGCCTTTTTCGGTTGAGTAGTACAAGACGCTATTGTCAATAAAAGTATGTAAATCCAATATTTCATTTTAGTAGGGTGCCGCTTTATGCTGACGCACAACGAGCAAGTATTTGCGAAGGCGGGGAAATAGACTTCCGTCCGCCCCGGCTACCTGAAGCTAAATTTATAAATTAAAGTTGATGATTTGCACATAGTTAAATTAATAACGTCCAGCCCGATATGAAGCCAAATTGAAAAACAAAAAGCTGAAACACTGCTTACGTCCGCCCAGCTTTTGCAAATACCAATGTTGCCTGCAGTTTTTCAATTGTTGTCAGCTTTCAAAATTTGGAAAACACATTAAGAATAAGAATTTCTATATGTGCAGCTACTCGTCGAAAACCAATTTTTAAAGAATTCGGATGTCCGCAACCATTTCGTAACTGCAAACATTGTTGAAGTTCTTGTTTTACATTTTTTCCAATAACTGAAATTGTTTCAAGTATATTTAGAAAATCAAATTCTTTCATTTTCCCTAAATCATCGGAATTCTTGGCAATTTTCCATTTTGCATCTTTACGAATTGCTTCAGCATTAAAAGCTGATAAATGATTTTTTACAACGTCATCATATAATACTGCTATAGCGCCAATCCATGAAAATACAACAGCAGCTCTTTTTTGATCCGCTTCCAGACAAGCAATAGCTTCTTCAATGAAACTTTTTGTCTGTGTGTCAGCGATTGCGGATAGGTGTGTCCTTAAATCTTTTGCATCATTTACTGCATGAGATTTTTTTTCACTCAAATATTTTTGTGCAGCTAAATGGGCTCTTCCTGGGATAGTCAAAACCCAGTTACCTTTTATTGATGTTGCTTTTCCTTTGGTCTTACCCAATGTATCAGAGATATTCCATTTCACACATTCTCTTAAGCCATTTGCAGTTCCAATCTCTTTTATTTTCGTCAAAGATTTTGGTGTTTCATCATCCCAAAATAGTATAAGAAGCAACTTGTCTTGTCGACCGAGCTTTGGATTAGTAAGAATTGTTTGGAAATCTTCTTTACTTAGATAGTATTGCATTTAACTCATTTACTTTGTTAGCACTTAATGAATATGTAGTCCCATTCTTTAAAAGTGTGCTACTCTTTTCTAATGCAGTAAGGTACTTAGTCAAATTGCCCATGTAACTTTCCTTATACACACCTGTGGCTTTTTTCATTGCTGAAGAAATATCATCTCTTGTGAAAGTGGGTTTATTTTCTATAAAATGCAAAAAAGCTGCAGCAATAATTACCAAATCACTTCCTGATTTATTTTCTAATTTTCCAGCAATGTTTAGAACTGACAAGCCAGAAATGCTATGTCCACCGCCACTATTTGAGCCACTGTTATTGTTGTTTTGATTGGTTTGGTTAGCGGAGTCGCCTACTTCAATTTTTAATAATTCAGGCACTTTATCAAGGATTTTGTCTAACTGTTTTGCAAGCCAGTCTTGATTACCCTCGCCGGAAAATTCTACAATTCCAACTTTTACTTGAATTTTTGAGTCACTCATATTATTAGGTTTTAGTTGAAGGGTTTGTGTCGCAACAAATTGCAGGCAACGTTTTGCAGCTTGGCGAAGTGGCGGAAATCGAAGCACAAATGTTCAGTTTTGCACAAAAGTTCAATCGAAGAACTGCACTTCAATTTAGCACTAAACCCGCCATTTTGCCAAACTGCTGTTATGTGCAGCCCATTTTTCGTTCGTCAGTTACAGCAAGATTTGTTTTGTTGAATTGGTGGACATTTCACTGTTCCGTAACTGCAATAAACACAACAGTCGCCTTGCAATGGTTTCAGTCGTGTCTTGCAACTTTCACATTCGTAGAAGTATTGACAAGCATTTGTAGGCATTTCTTCTTCTTTTTGGTGTCCACAGTTGGGACAAGTTATCGTTGATTTTAATTCTATTTCCATTTTTCTATTTTTTGTCTGTTACTTTGTAACCTGTTGAATTTATCGCCTCTTCAATTTTTAAGTTGTCAAGTTTTGTGTTGTCAAATTCAATGATTGCATTTCCATTTTTGTAAGATACTGTTGAACTTATAATTCCCGTCAATTTGTTTACTTCAAGTTTTATATGTTCTTCGCAACTTTCGCAAGTCATACCTTCAACCTTAAATTCCGTTTTTTGAATTGAAGATTTGTCAATGATTATGTTAGTTGGTTTTATTTCTGTCGTTGGGTAAAATGTTTTTGAAAAATAAGGAAACGCCAACATTGTCAATGCGAAAACTGTTATAAGTCCTAAAAACTTTTTGCTTTCAATAAATTTTTCTTTCGTTGTCGGCTCACAATTACAGTTGTCTTTCTTTATAGGTTTTAGTTTTTGATACCAAGCAAATCCAAGTACAAGAATTGTCAACCCGATTAAATAAGGTCTAAACGGTTCTATCCACGAAAAAGTTGAAGCAAGTCCACTTGTCCCTGCTAAAAGTGCAAGAATTGGTGTTATACAACAAAGTGAAGCCGAAATTGCTGTCAAAATTCCAAGCCCTGCAAGTCTATTTTCTGATTTCATTTTATCGTCTGTTTATGTTTGGTAAGTTGTCTCTTTGGGTTGCACATAACGTCGGCGGCTTTGGGCTGGTGTGGGATTTTCCAACTGTCCGCCCGGAACCGAAGTTGATTTTGTTATTTTATTGAAGTTAAGAACTAAAGCCCAAATTAGTTTGTCCAGCCCGGAACTGATGTACAAATGTGCAGTTAGTAGAAGTTAAGTTTGTCCAGCCACACTTGACCAAAACCGTTTGTTAGCAGCATACCATTTGCAAGGTTATGGTCATGCTTTTTTATCGATGTGATTTGCAGAAAATTGAAGTAAGATTTGCGATTTATGTTTTTGAATTAGATGGTCTGCAACACTTAAAAATTAATAACTTTAAAAATAACACAATAACACATGTTTATAACTAATTGATAACGAGATTGTAAGGAATGTTTACGATATATCGCATTTTAATTAGGTGTTTTCAATTAAGTCGTGTTATCTTTCTGATGTAAAGATAGACATAGAATATGAAGTTAAATGAAGCATTGGAAATAACCGAAAAGCCTCGAGGATGGTCAAGTAGCAGTTATTATAGATTAAGAAGTGCTGCTCTACGTATTTTAAAAGCGAACGACTGTGAAGTTGATGTCAACTTTTCAAATCTTGATTCTGTCTTGGAAACTTTAAACCTTGATGTTAATTACCAAAATGGAGTTTTGAAAAATAGCAATAGAACTTATAAAACTTATATTACTGAAATCAAAAGATATATTAAGTACAATTTAAAAAATGAGAAAAAATGGAAAATAAAAAAAGCGGGTTAGGGTTTGATGCACTAAGGGCTTTTATAGAAAAAGCAGTAAAACTCGGAAAATATCCAGCTAATACAGCCTCCGGATATATTGCGGCACTTAAAACTGTCGAAAGAGCATTTTTAAGTGAAGAGCCAAAAACAATTGAATATTTACTAAGCCATCTTGAGGAACTGTTTGTTAGGCAAAATGACTTGCAACTTAGTCATCAGAGTGTACCGGTTTACATAGGAAGGATAAAAAAAGTTTGTAGTGATTTTAATACTTACGGAACTGATGCTACTGCGATTTATAGATGGAACCGGACTATTAGAAAAAGAACTTCAAAAGTGCCAGAAACCAAAGAAGTAAAGCAGAATTCTAATGAGAATAATAATACTGTAGAAAATTCTGAAAATAGTTTTTCACAAAATCCACAAGTTTCAGATGGAGTAAAGCTCAACGTTGTCTCATGGCGATTAAGACCTGGGGTAGTTATACGAATAGAACTCCCCGAAGACCTGAATGAGAATGATGTTAAGAAAATTAAGGCGCTACTTAATATTGAACTTGGTATCGACTTATAAATTATTGCGAATAGTTCAACGGATAGAGCGCCTCCCGTCTTGCCACAGATGAGTCCTTTGAGGAAATGTAGGTTCGAATCCTACTTCGCAAACTTACAAAATAAATTGGTATAAATTTAAACGAAGTGTCGTTTATGGTTGCTGCTAACGTTCAAGGCTTGCCGAAGTACGGGAATTGACCGACTGTCCGCCCGGAACTGAAGATGAAAGTATGACTAAATTTTGAAGTTGCGTACAACTGCTCAGAGAAGATTGTTCTGCCCGGAACCGAAGCAGATGAGCGAACCAAAAGCCGATGATTAGATTGTCCAGCCCGTATTTTGGCAAACCCTTGTTAGCGGCATGTGGAGGTTTAGAGAGAGTTTTTAATTTACATTACGCCAAAACCTTTTTCCTGCTTGTACCTGTCAAACGAGTTTTTGTACTTTGTTTTTGTAGGGGCATTTTTTTACCTGTTGCCTTGTAATAAGCAATTATCTCACTGATTTTTTTTCTGTCTGCCGAAGTCAATGGAGTTGGGTCAACAATGAAATCAATGCCTGTAGGTTCTTTTATATATCCCATTGTAAAAAAGTTAAGTTGGAAAATATTTTTTAATAAGTTTAAGAGCCTCTTGAGGAAATATTACCATTTTATGTCCGCCAACATGTGTCGCACCTAAAGTTTTTTCATAATGCTCAATTAACCTTGTCTTAGAAGTAAAAGAAACAAAACCTTGATACCCTTTGTCCCAGGAAGATTTACAAGTGAATGCGAACAGGTTACCAGGAACTCCTTCATAAAGTTTGTTCTTACCTAAGTTAAACGGTGAACTTTCAATAAGGTGTAAATAAAAATGGTCGTTGTAATCGCTGATGCTTAAAAGCCCCTGCACAATATCAGGATTGTTTCTAATTGTCAGTTTAAAAACTTGTCGGTCTGTTAACTTGAATTCACTAGTCCAGTTGAAAAACCAGCCATTTTTCTTTGTAATATGTTTTAAGTCTGCTTTTTTTACAGGATGAACGTCAGTTGGGAAACTGTCGCCAGAAATGGTATTAACAATGCTGTTTGTCAGTTTGTCAATCTCAATTCCTAAATGATATTTCATCTTTTTTGTCACCTTTCAAAGATACAAAAAAGGTGCTTATTTTCTAGATAAAAGGCCGAATTTCAGGAGGTCTTACCATTGCCGCTAACGTCGGCGGCTTTGGGCCGGTGTGGAATTTTCCAACTGTCCGCCCGGAACCGCAGTTGATTTTGTTGTTAGTTGAAGTTAAGAATTAAAGCTGAAAATTGTTTGTCCAGCCCGGAACTAAAGATTGGCGATGCAGTTAGCTGAAATTAGTTTGTCCAGCCACACTTGCCCAAAACCGTTTGTTGTAGGCTGTGCCATTTTAGTATATTTGTTACATGAAAGCATTAGTAGTCACTCCCAAAACAGTAACGAGCTGAAATTTGTTACAGATTTGCTGAGAAAATTAGGTGTTGGCTCTTCCACAGTTACTCAAGAGGAACTTGAAGATATTGGCATGTCAAAACTGATGCGCCAAGTCGATAAAACTAAAAGGGCAAGCCGAGTAGAGATAATGAAAAAGCTGTCTGCTTAATGAAAGTTGAATTTTTAAAGAAATTTTCTAAAGATCTTGATGGTATAAAAACGAAATCTGTCAAGCAGGCACTGATGCGATTAATCGAAATGATGGAAAGCTGATTCTCTTGATGAAATTCCTATACAAAAAAATTAAAAGGGCACAAGTCTGCTTATCGTACTCGAGTTGGAGATTATAGATTAGGTTTCTTTTTTGAAAATTCAACAATCCTTCTCGCTCGCTTTCTCCACAGAAAAGATATATACAAAATTTTCCCTTAGGTAGAGACTTCGACTAGCATAGCCTACAACGGCCAAGGCTTAGCGAAGTTGGGGATATTCCAACTGTCCGCCCGGGACCGAAGTTGAATTTATAACTAAATTTTGAAGTTGCGTACAACTGCCTGGGGAAGATTGTCCAGCCTGGAACAGGAGACGATTAGCGAACTGAAGCTGAAGATTTGATGGTCAAGCCCCAATTTTGCTTAAGCCATTGTTAGCAGTATACCCTGTTTTATTCACTTATAGGTCGAAAACTTCTTTGGCTTTTTTCCAGTTCTTTTTTAAAATTGGTTTACTGACAGAAGTTTCACCATTTGATGGCTCTCCAGAAAAATGACAAAACTTTTCTGGATAATCAGGATCACTATACTTGCTCCACGATTTGAATGCATCATAGCTCATTGGTTTTTCAACGTTAAAGGGAATTGGGACGCCCGTCCTAATGCAGAATCCTGAAGACTTATCAATGTTTTTGGTATTTAGTGATTTAGATTCTAATATCTTTTTCTCTAGTGTTGACAAAGAATCGACATTAACTTTTTTTACCGTTACTCTTATTTCTTCACTTATCGTTAAGAGTCGTTGCACTTCTTCAAATGCTGAATTGTACAAGTCTGGGTCTTGTAACTTAGAGATATATATACCCATTTCATTATTGTTTTGCTGGGAGAACTCATATAAATTCATTGAAGTAATTATAGCTTCATTCTCATTCATATAGCATTTAGCATAGGTTTTTGCAGATGCTCGTGCGGATTCCAATTTGACCTTCTAGCCAATTATTCTCTTCAAGTTGTAGCTTATTCTCTCTATAAACAATGCGAATGTCCCTTTTCTGAATATTTAAATTGCTTAGATGCTCTTTAATTCTGTCAGTGAATTGTAAGTACGGACTTATAAGGATTAGCCTGTCTTTTGTTCCTTTGATTAACTCCTCTAGATGGTAAGAAACTCCAGTTGTGTTTAGAAATTTGGCCATAATATTTCGTTGTTTTACTAGTACGCTTTTTTAGGGTTACTGCTAACGGACAGGTATTGCTGCAGGTGGGGAATTCATTGAACGTCCAGCCCGGAACCGCTGCCCAATAAAGATTTAAAAGTACAAGATAACAACTAAAAGCCCAACAGAATTCCGTCCGCCGAAACCGCTGCTGATAGCGAACTACAGCCGAGGATAACAACGTCCAGCCCCACTTGCAGCAATACCCATGTTACCTGCTGTGTTTCGTCAGGCGTATTTGCAATTCATTTTGACAATTTATTTCGGTTGAAAATCTTTATGCCCACACTGCCATAATAAAAAGAAAAGCATTTGTAACTCTTTTCTATCTCGTTCAATCGGCGATTCCTCATTTCCATTTCCAACATGACCACCTTCAAAATTGGTGTAGAGTAAAATGGGCTTGCCTGACGTACTATTGGCTTGTAATGTTGCTGCCATTTTGCCTGGCATCCAAGATGGTACTCTTGCATCGTTAAAACCTGTTGTAAAATAAACAGCTGGATATTTTGTATTGGGCTTTACATGAATTACAGCATCCATTTCTATAACGCCTTTCATTTCAGATTCTATTTCGGGGTTACCAAATTCAGGGTAGTTGCTTATTAGATTTGGCCAAGCTTTACTTCTTATTAAATTTACGGTACCAGCTTGTATGGTAGCTGCTGCAAACAGATCGGGGCGTTCGGTAATTGTTCTGCCAATTAATACGCCACCTGCACTTCCACCAAAGCAACTAAGTTTTGATGGTTGTGTATATTTGTTTTTAATAAGGTATTCAGCACAGGCAATAAAATCTTTCCAGCTATTGGGCTTGTTTTCTTTCATACCGGCTTGATGCCATGCTTCTCCTTTTTCGCCACCGCCTCGTACATAAGCATGCACCAGCACTATACCACGCTGAACTAACGGTTGGTTAATAACGTTGTATTCGTTAAAGAAGTTGTCTCTTGCTACAGCCATAGTTCCGTAAGCACCATAACCGTATAATATACAAACATTATTGCCATCCAATTTCGTATTTTTATTTCTCATAATACTCATGGGTACTAATGTACCGTCGTAAGATGGAACTTCAATCAATTCGCTCACAACATCATCGCTATTTTCAATAATTTTTTGACTGTGGTATGCCCAAAAATCGTCATTAATTAATTTATTGTTTGCAATATTTAATAAAAAATTGCTTTTGGGTTTGTTTAAAGATTTCCTTATAAAAATACATTCATCCGTTTTTATACCCATTGTTGAAATGCTATATCTATCAAAATCTTTAATAGCCGACACATTTATTTCTTTCCCTGTTTTTTTATCAATAAAAATAGTTTTGTTGAGAAATCCGTACTTGGAATAATTAACAAGTATGTAAGATTTAGTTTCATCTATATTTTCCAAATGCCAGATACTATCTTCAGGAAAAATAATTTTGGCATTGGCAAAATCGGGATTGTTATAATTTGTGTATCGAAGACTTTTAAATCCTTTGCCTTTTGTAGAAACAAAATAATAGCCATTAGGTGTTTCTTTTATATCTGTTATGGAGTCTTTCTTGGAATACAGTATTTTCCATTGCTTTGTTGGAGTCAATAATTCGGTATTGTTTTTATAATATACATTGCAATAGTCAAATTCAAACCCTGAATTTGGCTTGCAATAAATTCTTTTTAAACTATTATTTGAATACACCCAAGCATGATAAGCATTACTAATTTTCTTTTCAATAATGTTTCTAATTCTTTCATCCATAATAGTTTTATCGGTAGTATTGCTTGTAAAAAGTGTATGGTATTTCAACACATCATTTTCTCTGGCATTAGGTGCTGTACGGTCGCCAGTGTTGTAGCCGTAAATAAAACCTTTACTATCTGCAGTCCAATTAATAGTCCATGCGTTGCAATGCGGAATGCTGTCTTTTAGCCATTTTTTGTTTGCAATATCATATACTTGTAGAAAAGGGTATTCTTCACCATTTTTGTCAAAAGCAGCAATAAAATATTTATCATCTGGCGAAAATTCAAGAGCCCATAAAGTGTACCTCATATTCGAATGGATTTTCCATGTGTCGAAAACTAAATGCTCGGTAGTATCGTTTATAGTTTTGTAAAATAGTTGATCTGAAAGTTGGTCTATTCCGTCCTTAAAATAATAGTATCGTGTAGCAGTTTTATAATTAGCCTCCCGATGCCATCTTTTTGTTTCATAAAAACGCTGTAGTTGACCCAGCAAGCTATCTACGCCATCAAGTATGTCCATTCTGCTATCGGAAAATTCTTTTTGTGCTTTAAACCACTTGATTACAGTACTGTCTTTTAGGTTTTCTAACCATCGGTAAGGGTCTTTGTATGTTACGCCAAAATAAGTGTCAGTACTGTCGACTGTTTTGGTAGCAGGATAATTGTTTTGTGCTTTAGAAGAAACACAAATCACTAAAAATAATAGGCTTGGTAAAATAATTCTTGTCATACTTTTTTGAATTTTAGAGAGTGTCCAATAACATAGCAGGTAACGTTCGAGGCTTGCCGAAGTACGGGAATTAGCCGACTGTCCGCCCGGAACTGAAGATGAAATTATGACTAAAATTTGAAGTTGCGCACAACTGCCTGAGAAGATTGTCCTGCCCAGAACCGAAGCAGATGAGCGAACCAAAAGCCAATGCTAAAATTGTCTAGCCCGTATTTTGGCAAACCATTGTTGGCCGCTGGCCATAAAACCAAAAGAGCTTAAAAGGTTAAGAGACCAAAAGCTGGGAGTTGAACAAAAGTTGATGATTATTTTCCGAGCAGGTAAAAAAGCTACAAAACAAATTTGGAAAACAGATTGCCCGGCTTTGCGCCTGCGGCGGCTTGCGGCCAACGGCGTAGTGGCGGATTTTAGCGAAGTTGGGGACCTATTCCAACTGTCATCGCCCTTGCGAACCGAAGCTCTTTCTGTCGTTTGCATTTCGTTTTGTGCGTTGGCTTGCTTTTGCAAAACTTTGCTTTAGAACTAAATTTATTGAAATTATGTTGTCGCACAACTGTCGAATTGAAATGTCTTTAGGTTTACTCTCCATTTTTTTGTGTCCTTAGATGATGACATTTTTGATGTATGCTTGTAAATTAGCGAACCTGCTTTTGTGTCGCCAATGAAAGTTTTACCTGAATAATATAGTCGAAAAGTTTGTGGCAATTTTTCTTCGTATGATAAAAATCTTTTTTGCTAACGCCATTTTTAAACCACCATTTACTTTGTCTGCTTTGCTTTTTCAAATTCCTTTTCAGGTGTTGACTTTGGCCGCCGTAAATTGGCCATTCTCGTCTGTGTGTTATTGAAAAAATTCCTCTTTCTTAATATCAAACGATTTCCCAATTTTTGCTTTTACTTCTGCTTTCTTAATTGGTTTTCTCCTGTTAAGTTCAGACAAACTTAAATTTTTGTCAGACAAGTATGAGCATATGAATAATACCGTTTTCCATTTATTGATACCTAAATATTTTTTGAACCATTGATAAATTCACTTACTATCGCAGAACTTGGAAAACCGCTTAAATTTTCTTTGATAACAGAACTTAGAACATATCTTGTAAATATTGTCGGCTAATTTGGCTAACTGTTCTATCATCACTTTCATGTCCTGTTATTTCGTCGCCGCTTTTTTTATCAATTTCTTTGTAAGTTGTAATGTCCGTTGTTAATTATTCTCAACGTTTTCGGCGGTCATTGTCGGATTTCAATGCCAGGTGTGGAACTCTTCTAATGTTTTCAACTGAATATATCGCCAAAATCAACACGCTTGTAGTACCGTAAAGGCGTAGATTCTGCTTATGCTTTATGATGTTTGGATTATAATCTTCTTTTTGAACTGTAATTTTTGAAGATTTAAGATAACCAGTATTTAAGTTTTCATCTTGAAAATTTGTTCAGGCATACGAATATCGTCCCTGCATTCAAAAGTGTGGCTGAAGTCCGGTACAAGTATATGTGCTCTTGGGCAGTCAACCTGTGTCAATGGCTTGCTTGAAAGAAATTCACTTTAGTCTGAAATTTCATCTAATCCGTCTATTTTCTTCGCTTAACCAAACTGCTAATTTTCCGTTTGTTTCTGTAATTCCTTTGCAGCTAAAAATGCCTTCTTTTCTTGCAGCTTCTGCGTTTGGAGAATAAGGCAAAGCAATATTTGAACCTGCTTTTTGCTTTTAATTCCTCGTTGTTACTTCTGATAATGTCTTGCTTACCAATTTTCAATGTTCTCATTAAACTCGTTCATTTCCTCTTCTATTACATCTTTTGGCAACGGAATGCCCTTTGCAATTGTGCTGTTCGATTATGTAACTCATTTCGTGTTACATCTGCACTAATTTGTCTTAATTCATTTTGTTCTTTGAGCATCAAATTTGTCGATGTAAAAGATTTTGTTTTTCTCTTGTTCCATTAACGCCTTCGCCTTCTCTCATTACTTTATTTTGTTACGTATTTTCCCCTGAAGCATATTTGCTGTAAAGCTTTTCCCAGTTGACAACGACTACTTCATTTTGTTCAATGTAGTTTCTCTAGAAATTCCTCTTAATAGGTTTAATTGCGTCAATTCTTCGATTTTTGCTTTGCAGGCCTTTTCCATCCCAGAAAAAAAAATCTTTCGGAATTCTTTGAATTTCTTCATGAATTTGGCATAAACGTTTCTCCTGTTGGTGGAAACAAATATTACTGGCATCTTTTGTCCAAACTGATTTTACCAGTTGTCCGATTGCGATATTCTTTATTTCCGTATGACATTATAAGTTCTTAAAAATTCGTTTATAACCTAAAATCTTTTGATGGCTCTTTCAACTGGTCTAAGCCGTGATTGTCAAGTAACAATAAAATTCGTTCAAGGCTTCATTTCTTCTTTTAGGTCGTCGCATTGTGTAAAGATATTGCGTTACTCTTCTTTGATTCTTTCAAAGCATTGTTGCAACGCTTTGTCAATTGTGGCGATTATTTGCTACATTTGAAGGCGCCCAATCCGTTATAGTTAGTTTTAACACCAGTGTAACCATTGATGACCTTTTCAAGTCTCGGATACTTCTGTGCAAATATTACTTCTTGTCGCTAAAATAAATTGTCTTTTCAGTTTTCAACTTGACCGTTCACCCTTAAAAGTTAAGCATTTGTTGTGACAACGCATCTATAAAATATTCGCTTTAAGCCACCGTTGTGCTGCTCGTCTGTCTTTGTAAAATATAGTATCATTCACCTTTCCTTGCTTCGCTAATGCACGATTTTCCCGAATGCAGCTTCCGTGGAATTTTAACGAGGTTCCTTTTTAAAATTGCCTCCCTTGAGATTTGCGAAAATATACTTCGTCATGCTGTAATGTTGTCTGGCATGTCATTTTTCCATTTTTATTGGTCATCTGTTTTGTGTTGTTTCTTTAACGTTGCCGATTTTCCATTATTTAGAAATTGTTTCTAGGCTTTTGCCGATAAATATACTCGTGTGACGATATTTAGCTGCATTTCTTTTATGTTTTAACATCACATTAATTTTAAATGGGTTGCTCGTTATCGTCAATTGATAAGAAAATCTTTTAATAAGTCTTTGCTATAAGTCCTTAAACATAAAAGCTTGATCTTTGTGTCGTTTTCATCAACGTGCGCCATTCATTTACTTCCTGTATTGTAAGTCAATGTAGATAAGGTCGTTTTTGCGATCAAAACTGATAAAGCAATTGTCGCTCAATAATGTCGACGTTTCAGTCTGTCGTTATCCTTTTACCTCTGTCAGAACAGGTAGTTTGTCTTGGCAGTCGGTTACAACCTTTTCTGGCACTGCCAGGCCGCAATTCTTCAAGTAACTTCTTAGATGGCTCATGGCCTTATATAGCAAATTTCAAATCGTTTCTAATCTCGTAAAGTTAAGTTTTAAAACCTATCAATCTTGTCCCAAAATGGATGGCTTGGGTGCGCAAAATAAAATGTGCTGCAATTTGTGTCGTCATGTGCGATGGGTTGCAGCTCTTTTTTTATTTTGCGATGTCTGTCGTTTTACTGTTCTTTTTTGCGCGACTAGGGCTGGTAACTCTTAAATATGCGAAGCTTTTCCCAATCCCAAAACTTGCGCAAATATTTTTAAGCTGCTTGTATCGAATGGGTTAAAAAAATATGCGCAACAGTTTTTGGTATAAAAAGGGTTTCGCAAATGCAATTTAAGGATTTTGTTTATATGACTGAAGTTTGAACTTGACAGCAGGAATCTGATGAGTGCGCTTTTGAAATATCTTAGGGTTTGGACTGAAGATATAGCCCCCCGCCTTGGCTCGTGGCTCAAGGGCCATTCGCAAATATCTCCGTTTCAATAAAAGTTCAACAGCATTCCAAATGTTGAACGGAGCGTCGCCACATCAGACCCATTAAAAAACAAATGCCGGTCTCCAAAAGAAACAGGCATTAAGCTTTTTAAACCTTATCTACTTTATAAACTTAGTCAACCTTATTAACCCGGTTTCGACAAGCTCAACCTGACAGTGCTTTAACCTAAATCAACTCCTTCAACTTACTCACCACCGCATCCACTTCATCCTTGGTGTTTTGTTTGCTGAAGCTGAAGCGTACCGTAACCTGGTTGGGGTTTTGGTTAATGGCGCGGATGACATGGCTGCCCTGGTCGGCGCCGCTGGTGCAGGCGCTGCCGCCGCTGGCGCAGATATTATTGATGTCGAGATTGAAGAGGATCATCTCGCTTTTTTCTGTTTTGGGAAAGCTCACGCTTAACACGGTGTACAAACTGCGGCCCAGCACATCGCCGTTAAAGCCAACGGCGGGGATATTTTTTTTCAGTTCGTCCATCATGTAATATTTGAGTGTGCCGATATGGGCGCTTTCTTCTTCGTAATGTTCGGTGGCCAGCTCCAGTGCTTTGGCAAAGCCCACAATTCCATAAAGGTTTTCGGTGCCGGCCCGCATATTGCGTTCCTGCCCGCCGCCGTGTACAAAGGGTTTAATGCGCACGTTCTCGTTAATATATAACAATCCCACACCTTTGGGCCCGTGAAATTTATGGGCAGCGCCGGTAATAAAATGCACCGGTGTGTTGCGCAAATCAAAAGGGAAGTGACCAACCGTTTGCACGGTATCGCTGTGAAAAACGGCATTGTACAGTTTGCATAAATTACCTACGGCATGTATGTCGAGGATATTGCCAATTTCATTGTTGGCATGCATGAGAGATACCAGTGTTTTATCTTCGCTGGCGGCTAAAAGTTTTTCCAGATCGTCTAAATCAACATGACCGTTGGGCAGCAGTTTTACATAACTCACTTTGGCTGCGTCGAGGTTATCAATATGCTCTACGGTATGTGTTACGGCATGGTGCTCGATGGGTGAAGTGATGATATGCTTGCATCCCAGGTCGCGGATGGAAGCCGTGATGGCGGTATTGCTGCTTTCGGTGCCGCCGCTGGTAAAAAAGATCTCAGCCGGGTGTGCATTTAAAATTTTTGCCACGCTTTTACGGGCATTTTCTATGGCCAGCCGGGTTTCCCGTCCGTAGCTGTAAATGGAGGAGGGGTTTCCAAATTTTTCGGTTAAATAAGGCATCATGGCTTCCAATACGGTTGGATCCAGTGCGGTGGTGGCGGCGTTGTCGAAGTAAATTCTGTTCATTTTTTTTATTACACGTATTAAAACGAATTACACGAATTGGTTTGGTTGGTTTTTATTACACTAATTGTTACGAATTACACGAATTTTTTTGCTCAACAATTAAAAAGCAGTCATAAAATAAATGTAAGTAATTAGTGTAATTCGTCAAATTCGTGTAATTAAAAATCTTACATCATCTGCCCAATATCCTGCATCAGTCGTTTTGCAATATTATCGGCGGTTGTTTCAAAATTGCTTTCGGCATAAATACGGATGATCGGTTCGGTATTGCTGGTACGCAGGTGTACCCAGTCGGTATCAAACTCAATCTTCAATCCATCTTCGGTATTAATGGGCTGCGATTTATACTTGTCCTTGATTTTTGTGAACACCTCTTTTACATCAATACCATCCTGCAAAGTAATTTTATTCTTGCTCATAAAATAATCAGGATAGGTATTGCGCAGCTGCTTAATGCTTTTTTTGCTGTGTGCCAGGTGCGTTAGGAATAATGCAATGCCAATTAAAGCATCGCGGCCATAATGCAAATCAGGAACAATGATGCCACCGTTTCCTTCACCGCCAATCACCGCATTCACGGCTTTCATTTTATTCACCACGTTCACTTCACCCACGGCGCTGGGGAAATATTCGCCGCCGTTTTTAAGGGTCACATCTTTCAATGCACGGGTGGAGGACATATTGCTTACTGTATTGCCGGGGCGTTTGCCCAGTACATAATCAGATACGGCCACTAATGTATATTCTTCGCCAAACATGCTGCCATCCTCGCAAACAAAACAAAGACGGTCCACATCGGGATCCACCGCAATGCCCAGGCTGGCATTTTGTTTCACCACTTCGGCACTGAGGCCTGTTAAGTGTTCGGGCAATGGTTCGGGGTTGTGCGCAAATTTGCCGGTTACTTCTTCATTAATAACAACAATATCTTTTACACCCAGCGCTTTTAAAACAGCAGGCACGGCAATGGCGCCGCTGCTGTTCACTGCATCCACCACAATCTTGAATTTGGCTTTTTTGATGGCGGCCACATCCACCAGCTCGTAATTCACGATGGCATCAATATGCTGCTGTAATGCATTTTCGTTGCTGGTATAAGTGCCCAGTTTATCCACCTGGGCAAAATTAAAATCTTCGCTGGCGGCCAGGTCCAGTATCAGTTTGCCTTCTTCACCGCTGATGAACTCGCCCCTGCTGTTGAGCAGTTTGAGCGCATTCCATTCTTTGGGGTTATGACTGGCCGTGAGGATGATGCCGCCTGCAGCCTGTTCAAATACCACGGCCATTTCAACCGTGGGGGTGGTGCTCAGGCCCAGGTCTACCACATCCAGTCCGAGGCCGATGAGCGTGTTGGATACCAGGCTGCTCACCATGCTGCCGCTGATACGGCCATCGCGGCCAATCACCACTTTATGATTATCGCCCTGCTGCATGAGCCAGCTGCCGTAGGCTGCGGTAAATTTTACCACGTCGAGGGGTGTAAGGTTGTCGTTTGTTTTTCCGCCAATAGTGCCTCTTATTCCGGATATACTTTTTATCAGTGCCATTCGCTTCAGTTTTAGGGATGGCAAAGATACAAAACGATGTTTTACCGGGCATACCCTGTTGTGGTAAATGTGCCGGTCTGTAAAAACCAATAAACAACTGTTGCAATCGGTGACAATCGAAGAAGACGGCCTGCGGATGGTGAGACGGGTCATAGCCGGCAACTATTTTTTGCTAATTAGATATACTTTACGCTGTTTCACCAGTACTGTGCTGTAATTTGACAGCACGAAAAAATGCTTGCTATGGGTTACACATCTCTTTACAACGAAAGTATCATCAATAAGGAAGGATTCTGGCAACTGCAGTCGCAGCAGGTGCACTGGTACAAAGCGCCGCAAACCATTTTATCGCAAACCGAAAAAGGTTTTTACCGCTGGTTTGCCGATGGGGAGATCAACATGAGTTATTGCTGCCTCGATCATCATATTGAACAGGGGCGTGGCGAACAGCCGGCACTCATTTATGATTCACCGGTGAGTGGTGTGCAGCATACATTTACTTATAACGAACTGAAGGTTGCGGTGGCCAGGTTTGCCGGCGGACTGCAACAACTTGGCATTGGCGTGGGTGATACGGTGGTGATCTATATGCCCATGATACCGCAGGCAGTGGTGGCCATGATGGCCTGTGCAAGAATTGGCGCCATTCATTCGGTGGTGTTTGGCGGTTTTGCGCCGCACGAACTGGCCATGCGTATTGACGATGCCCATCCCAAAGCCATCATCTCCGCCTCTTACGGAATTGAGTTTGAAAAAAAGATCGATTACAAACCGCTGGTGGACCGTGCCATTGAAGAATCGAAACACAAACCGGCCTATAAAATATTTTACGAACGCACCAAAGGCTACGATAACCTGAATGGCGTGGATGAAATTGATTTTTCCACTTTGTATGATGCGGCGCCGGTGGATGCGGTGCCGGTGCTTTCAACACATCCATTATATATTTTGTACACTTCGGGCACTACAGGAAAACCAAAAGGTATCATCCGCGATCATGGCGGTTATGCCACGGCTTTAAAATTCAGCATGAAAAATATCTATGATGCGGATGCCGGAGACGTGTACTGGGCCGCCAGCGATGTGGGCTGGGTGGTGGGGCATTCTTACATTGTGTACGGACCGCTGCTGCAGGGCTGCACCACGGTGTTGTACGAAGGCAAACCCATCCGCACACCGGATGCGGGTGCTTTTTGGCGCATGATCAGTGAGCATAACGTAAAAGTGATGTTCACCGCACCCACCGCCATCCGTGCCATTAAAAAAGAAGATCACGAAGGGGCACTGCTGAAAAAATATGATTTGAGCTGTTTGAAATATTTATTCCTGGCAGGCGAGCGCTGCGATCCACCCACTTATTACTGGATAAAAGACTTGCTCAATATTCCCGTGATCGATCACTGGTGGCAAACGGAAAGCGGCTGGCCCATGCTGGGCATTATGATGGGCGTGGAGCAATTACCGCCCAAGGCAGGCTCGGCAGGTTTGCCTGTTTGCGGGTATGATATTCATATTTTAAATGAAGAGGGCCACGAAAATGAACGGGGAGTGGAAGGATATGTAACCGTGAAGCTGCCATTGCCGCCAGGATGTTTGCCCACGCTCTGGCAAAACGACGACCGTTTTATTGCAGGATATTTAGATCATTTCAAAGGATATTATTTTACGGGTGATGGGGGTTATAAAGACGCGGAGGGTTATTGTTATATCATGGGCCGCGTGGATGATATCATTAATGTAAGCGGTCACCGCCTGAGCACGGGTGAGATGGAAGAGATTGTTGCTTCACACGCAGGCATTGCCGAATGTGCGGTGGTGGGTATTGCGGATGAGATACGCGGGCAGCGGCCCTTGGCATTTGTGGTGCTGAAAGACGGTTTTCATTTTGATGAACTGCAACTGGAAGAAGAACTGGTGGCATTGATACGCGACAAGATCGGGGCCGTGGCTTATTTCCGAAATGCTGCGATTGTAAAACGCCTGCCCAAAACCAGGAGCGGGAAAATATTACGTAAAACCATCCGTGCGATTGCTGATGGCACACCTTATACGGTACCTTCCACCATTGATGACCCGGCCATCCTGGATGAAACAAAAGAGAAGCTGCAGCAAAGGAAGCTGGGGCTGGCGTTTGCACCGGTAGGAATTTAATATTGGTGATTGTTCATTGAATATTGAATATTGAATAAACGGTTAACTTTGCCGCATGCAGCCCCCATGGTTTAAAGACTGGTTCAACACGCCGTATTATCATCAGCTTTATTTTAAAAGAGATGAGAAAGAAGCGGCTGCCTTTATTGACCAGCTGATAGATTACCTGAAACCACCTGCCGGCGCCACCATGCTGGATGTGGCCTGCGGCAAGGGACGTCATTCCATTCACTTATCAGAAAAAGGTTTTGATGTAACCGGCATTGATTTAAGCGAAGACAGTATTGCTGAAGCGCTCACCCACGAAACGGATACCCTCCATTTTTACCGGCACGATATGCGCCTGCCTTTCTGGATCAATTATTTTGACTACGCCTTTAATTTTTTTACCAGCTTTGGTTATTTCAATACCAGGCGTGAGCATGATGATGCCATCCGCACCATTGCGCAATCCATTAAGAAGGGCGGAACATTTGTGGTGGACTACCTGAATGTGCATTATGCAGAAGACCACCTGGTGCATACATTCGAGAAAGAGATCGAAGGCATCAATTTCTATATCACCAAATGGTTTGATGAAACACATTTTTACAAAAAGATCGTAGTGGAGGATGAAAGCCTGGAAACCCCGCTGGAGTTCACAGAAAAAGTGGCCAAATTCTCTTTAGGCGATTTTACAGAAATGTTTGCCTACCAGGGCATGCAGCTGCAGGAAGTATATGGCGATTATAATTTTTGTAATTATGATGTGCGCAAGTCTCCGAGGATGATCATGATTGCGAAGAAGGTTTGAGGAGGCGGGAAGACGGTAAGTCCGGAAGACGGAAAGCTCGTAAGTCGGGAAGAAAAAGTAGCCCGCCCATTTTTGATTTTATTCATCAATCATAACAGTAATCCCTTGCAAGTTTACGAAGCTCCGGTCTATAAACTTTCTGACTTTCCGCCTTTCTGACTTTTTTAACTTTCTGACTCCGATCTACTTCCTCTTATTATTCACCAGCATCCACTTGCTTGTTTCAAAAATGGCCGAAGTGAGTTCGGATAATTTCTTTTTAACAGAATCCGTTTGTTGTGCTGATAGTTGCGGAAGGTTGTCTTTCACCGGCACCAGTTCTTCGTGCTGGATATTTACATTCTTGATATAGTAGTAGTCATCTGTTACCACGCCGATATTGCCTTCGTCATGATGAATGATAAAGGCCGCATGCTGCAGGTTTTGCTGGTTGATCACATCCCGGCCAAGCGAAGTGTTGGTATAGGGCTGGTGTATCATGCCGGCCAGTGTGGGCAGCAGGTCGATCTGCGAAACAGTGTAATCATAAGTGGCAGACTGCAGCAGTGAAGGGGCATAATATAAAAGCGGCACATGCTCATCACTCAGGCGGTGACTGCTCCATGCCTTGGGATAAAGTCCGTCTGTTTCTCCCTCCACGCCATGATCTCCCACAAAAACAAAAATGGTATTGCTGAAATAAGGTTCCTGCCGGGCGGCTTCCATAAACTTTTTATAACAAAAATCGGTGTAGCAAAAAGCTTCATATTCTGCCTGTGATTCAAAACCGTTTTTGGCAAGTGTTTCCTTGTCTAGTTTTTCACAGGTAAATTCCTTTTCCCCGGGCGGCAGCATAAAGGGGCGGTGGTTATGCGCTGTTTGTATCACGGCAAAAAAAGGTTTGCTCTGTTCTTTCAGCACATTATGCGCTTCCTTAAAAAGATCGCGGTCGCTGATGCCCCAAACATTGATCTCGGGTGATTGATACCTTCCCTTCTGGTAAATATCAATCCCGTTTACATTGCTCATCAGTCCGCGGAAATTATTGAACTGGCTCCTGCCGCCGATAAAATAAAATTTGCTGTAACCTTCAAAGGCATTGATGATGGTTTGCTGGTTCACCGCTTCTTCATTCTGGGTGGAGAACTTGGCCATCTGCACATCAGGGATCCCGGTGATGGTGGCAAAAATGCCCCTTGCAGTACCGAAGCTGGGAGTGAAGCAGTGGTTGAAGAACACCCCGTTTTTGCAAAGCTCATTGAAGTACGGAGTGGTATTGAGTTTATTGCCGCTCATGCTGCTTTTATACATGCTGAAGCTTTCGCAGAGCACCAGCACCACGTTGGGGCGGCTTTCGAGGCTGCGGCTGTTGGGCATAATGGTACGTTCGTAATTGTTTACCACGGTGCTGTTAAGCTGTAAAAAACTGGAGATGGTGCTGTAATGCTGTGCAGCACCGCTTGTATTAAAATCGGGTTTGCGCTGTTTTAATGAAGTAATGAAATTCTGAAATGGATTTAATGCCAGGTAGCTTTTAAAATTATCATTCAGCTTATAGGCATCCTGCCTGGTTAAGGGTTTGAACTGTAAAAAACCGTACACAAACCAGAACATCAGCAGCAATGCCACGAGGTACCAGCGCCGTTTGTATTCAAACTTATGCCAGATATTGTTGGCATCCACCGCACCATGAGAACGGCGGAATAATTGTGCGATGAAAAATACGGCAATGGCCAGCCCGAGCAGTATCCACACAATGGGATAGGTTTCCCAAACCATGCGGAACATCTCGTAAGGATCGTCTTTAAAATTGAGTGCACTGGCGCCGATGCGGGTATGGTTATAACTGAAGTTGCCAAAATCGGCCCCAAAGAAAAACATGATTACAAGTGTAACCACGGAAAGATAAACCGTCCAGAATTTTTTTGTGCCGGCAGAATAAAAGGGGGAAAATCGTTTAAATATCGACAGTACAATAATCGGTGATAATGCAATGGCAATCCAGCGCAGGTCGTATTTAAGTCCGAGCCAGAACGAGGGGCCCAGTTCCCACACACTGATATTGGAAGGTTTGAAGAAAACAACCGTGGCAATACGCAACGCAGTAAACACCAGCAGGTAGATGGTAAAGAGCTTTATCATCCACTGTATGGTCTTTGATATCTTCAGTTTCTTCATGCCTGGCGGTACTTAAGCAAAACGGCTGCAATATAGTAATGAATGGGGATAATTGCGGTTATTCCTTTTTTACCCCTTCATAATGATCAGACAAATCGGTTTCTGAAATAGACGCTGATTATTACATTTTTTATGATTATTAGAATCGTATCATAATGATCATACAAATCTGCGTCTGGATATTTGACACAGATATTTATGAGTGATATGATAAAGCCTCATTATTATAAACACAGTAACCCGGAAAACACTATGTGGCTTTATGAATAAAACTCAAACAGGTATTTGTCTTCAAACTTTATTGAAGCATCAGTCAGCATTTTTACATATTCTTCCCGAAAGGTGTTGGTTTGATGATGTGTTTCCTGGGTCATGATATATTTGATCACAGAATCCCGCTGGCTTTTAGAATAGGAAAATGCGCCATAACCAGTTTGCCATTGAAATTTACCGGGAATGAAATTTTGTTCATTGATCCATTTGCTGCTGCTTGCTTTTACGATACTCATAAAATCAGCAATGGCCGTTGTTACAGGTAATCCAAAGAAAATATGTACATGATCGAGCCACCCGCCAACAGCAAAAGATTTTGCACCATTGGCAGTGATAATGCCGGCAATGTATTGGTGTAATTCATCTCGCCATGGTTTGGTGATAATGCAGGATCTTCCTTTAACCGCGAATACGCAATGAATGGAAATTTGAGAATATGTGTTGGGCATAGGGCAGATTGTTTTTGTTAGGGTATTCAAATATACCAATTTTAAAAAATTAGATACCGCAAACAAAATATCGCCCCTATGGGGCTACCAAAATGCCGCCCCTATGGGGCTTGGGAAAAAGCTGTGCTTTTTTCTGCCGGAATATCGCCCCTATGGAGCTGCCAAAATATTGTTCCCATGGAACTATCCAGTATCGGCCGATGCGATGTGTGGATGAAATTCTTTTAGAATGCCTGAATATCATTCATCCAGCCCCATCGGTGCGTTACTTTGGTAGCCTCATAGCGATTATGTTTATCATAGCCCCCGAGGGGCGGCATTATATATTTGCCGGAGATGAATATGCCTGCGTTAAAAAAAGACATTCACAAATGAAAGCCGCAGTGGTATGGAATTAATACAAAGGGGCAATTGAATCAGCTTATTCCTTCTTCTTATTGTTCAGCAGCAGGTATTTGGCAGTTTCGTAGTAGGCGTCTGTATATTGACGGAGATGATTTTTAATGCTGTCGGCCCGGCTGTCCGTTGCAACCGGGTCATTGCCGGTAATGGAAACCAGTTCTTCTGCGCCCGACTTAAAATTTTTCAGAAAATAATACTCATTGTTCACCAGCCCGATGGTCTTCATGTCATGGTCAATAATAAATGCGAGGTTTTCATTGGCCCTTACAGACTGGTACTGGAACAGGGGGTTAATGGTATCAAATAAATTTCTCCCCAATGTACTGTTGGTATAAGAACGTTTGGCCAGTCCTGCGATGCTGGGCAGTACATCCACCTGGCTGCACACACGGTGATCGGTTTTGGGTTGCAATATTTTGGGTGCATAAAACAACAGCGGCACATGCTCGCAGGTGAGCCCCTGGGCAGCATATGCTTTTGGCAAATAGGGAAGATTGCCGCCGTAACGGATACCATGATCTCCCACAAAAACAAAAATGGTATTGTCGAAGTACTTTTCTTTTTTGGCCGCTTCCATAAACTGCTGGTAGCAGTAATCGGTAAACCGGAAGGCGTTCATTTCTTCATTGCTTTCAAAACCATACTTCTTCAATGTATCCGCGGGGAAGGATAACATATTGAAATGCTTCCGGTCTTCTTCCGGTATGGTGTAGGGGCGGTGGTTATCTGCCGTTTGAATGATGGCAAAAAAAGGTTTTGACTGTTCCTTTAAAACCTTGTTGGCTTCTAAAAACAAATTCTTATCGCTGATACCCCATACATCCACGGTGGCAGCCTTGTAACTGCCTTCTTCATATAATTGAAGGTTACTGATATTGTTGGTGAGCAGTCCGCGTATATTGGCCCAGTTGGCGCTGCCGCCTAGAAAATAAAAACGGCTGTAATCTTTAAAATCATTGATGATGGTATGCTGGTTCACCGCATTGGGATTGCGGCTGGCAGTCCGTGGGTCTTCTACATCCGGCGTGCCGGTAATGGTGGCCCAAACACCTCTTGCTGTACCATAAGCCGGCGTAAAGCAGCGGTTAAAGAAAACCCCGTTCTTGCACAGCTCATTAAAATACGGCGTAGTGTTAAGCGGGTTATTGTACATACTGCTTTTGTAAGCGCTGAAACTTTCACAGATCACCAGTACAATATTGGGAGATGATGAAATAGTGTCTGAAATTGTGTAATCCCTCCTGTAATTCAGCTGCACGCTATCGTATGACCGCACACCCAGCTGCGCCGCCATCAGGGGGTAATATGCCTTTACTTTTTTGATATCAAAGGTTGAATTGCGGAAGCTGAGTGTGCTTACAAAACTCTGCAGCGGGTTCAGCGCCAGCTGTGCTTTAAAATCATCACTCAGGGTAAAGGCATCGCTCCAGCGCAGCGGGAACTGCCCGGGTTTGAGCACAATCTTGCCCAAGGTGGCCTGGGCCATGATCAAAAATCCTGCAACATAATAAATAACACCTGCACGTTTGCTGATGCTGTCTTCAAATAAAAACCGCTTCAGCAGCCAGCCAAAAAACCACCTTGCTACAACAGCCAGGATGATGAGGGCAATAAGCGATTGCAGCAGCGGGTAGGTCTGCCGCATCATGGTAAAGGAAATACCTGCATCCTGTAAATAGTTCAGCACCGATGCATTGAGCCGCTGGTGCAGGTAATCATAGTGGTAGTAGTCAATCACGTACAGCAATACCAGCAGCACAAAAACAACCGGTAAAAAAATATTCCAGAAACGGCGGGCCTTATGATTCTTAAAAGGATTGATAAAAGGGAATGCACAAAGCAGCAGCATTAGCAGCCCGATGATACCCGCCACACGTGCGTCAAAACGCAGTCCCATTATAAATGCAGAACCGGAAAAAGCCTTTCCCGGCGGGTTATAGGAAAGATAGAAGATATAACGTGCCAGGCTCATCATCATCATCAGCAGCAGCACTACCGAAAATATCCACCGCAGCAATTTGGGAATACGTTGTAAAAAAAGCATCAGAATAATTATTTCCGGCCGCTAAATTAGTTTAATTATTTTTGGATGGCTGTAATTTAACAGTGTATACACTTTTGATGGAACAGGTATTTAATTTCGACCGGCGCTTACTGCACCTGGTCAATTACGACTGGCACAATGGTTTCTTCGACTGGCTGATGCCCTGGCTGCGCAATTCGCTCCTGTGGGCGCCCCTGTATCTGTTTATGATCGTATTTACGGTGGTGAATTATAAAAAAACAGGCTGGTGGTGGGTATTGCTGGCATTGTGCACCGTTACCATTTCCGACCTGGTGAGCAGCCGGCTCATCAAGGAAAATATTTTCAGGCTACGGCCCTGTAATGATCCTGCATTTGCCGAATGGCTCAGGGTGCTGGTGGGGTACCGGCCGCAAAGCAGCAGCTTCACCTCCTCACATGCTGCCAATCATTTTGCCATGGCCATGTTTATATACAGTACTTTTAAAATGCATTTCAAAAAATGGCCCGCCTTGTTCTTTTTATGGGCATTCAGCATTTGTTATGCGCAGGTATATGTGGGGGTGCATTACCCGCTGGATGTGACTTCGGGTGCATTAATTGGAATACTTATCGGATATTTGCCTGCATTGTTCTTTAACCGAAACTACGGACTGCAATAAAAACCATGGCTGAACTGATCATATTATCACTGCTGATAATTTTTAACGGGCTTTTTGTGATGAGCGAAATTGCGCTGGTGAGTGCCCGCCGCACCCGGCTCGAAACCATGGCCAATAAAGGCGACGCCAAGGCAAAGGCGGCGCTTGACCTGGCAGAAAACCCGGAGAAATTTCTTTCCACCGCACAGATATTTATTACACTCATCGCCATCTTAACGGGTGTGTATTCGGGTGAAAAATTTGGTCATTACCTGGAACCTTATGTAGAGAAGATCGCTTTTTTAAAACCCTATGCTGCCACTGTTTCCACTGTTGTGATCGTGATCATTGTCACTTTCCTGTCCATTATTTTTGGGGAACTGATACCCAAAAGACTGGGGATGCTGCAGGCAGAAAAAATAGCACGCGTGGTGGCCGGGCCCATGAACGTTCTCTCTACTGTTACGTACCCGATTGTATGGGTGCTTTCAAAAATATCACAGCTGTTCTTCAAACTGCTGAATGTAAAAACATCCAGTGACAATGCTGTTACAGAAGAAGAGATCAAGGCCATGATCACCGAAGGCAGTGAACACGGTACCATCGAGGAAGAAGAAAAGGAAATCATTGAAAGGGTATTTCACCTGGGCGACCGCAATATTACCTCACTGATGACACACCGCACCGATATTGTTTGGTTTGATGCCAGCGAAACCGTGCAGCAGGTAAAAGACAGGGCGGAAGCCATCGTATACAGCAGTTATCCTGTATGCGAGGAAAACGTGGATAATATCACGGGCATCATCAATGTAAAAGACCTGCTGAAAGAACCGCCGGAAAAATTATTAAAAGACGTAGCGAGACCGGCTTTGTTTGTTCCCGAAAACAACACGCCTTACCAGTTGCTTGAAAAATTCAAGGAAACAAAGATCCACAGCTGTTTTATCGTAAACGAATATGGCACGCTGGAAGGCATGATCACCCTGAATGATATCCTGGAAGCGATTGTGGGGGATGTGCCGCAAACCGGCCAGGATGAATACGAAATTGTAAAGCGCAATGACGGTTCTTTCCTGGTGGATGCACAGATTCCCTTCTATGATTTTCTTACGCGGTTTGATAAAACAGGTTGGATGGATGAGGATGAGCACGACTTTGATACTTTAGCCGGTTTTGTACTGCATGAACTGGAACATATTCCCCAAACTGGCGAACAATTTGAATGGCGTGGTTTCAGTTTCGAGATCATCGATATGGATGGCCAGCGTATTGATAAACTGCTGGTGAAAATTTCCGAAGAGATTAAGGAGGAAATGGAGGAGGAGTAGGGGAAATGGTTAACCGGTTAATTGGTTAATTGGTTGATGAAGTTGGTGCCGAAATGTTTCCTTAGCTGTAAACCATCGCTGTTGAATGATTTGTATTCCTTATGGCCCTATCATAATAAATCATAACAATCTGTGTCTGCATTTCCAGTTATTTTCGCCAGTTGTGCAGCATCTTTATTATCCTGATTTCTGAATGGGTTATCGTAATGGTGAATTGAGCAAACATCCATGAACCATCAACTATGAACCATGAACCAATAACTCAAAACCAACTAAAACTCGAAACTCGCCTTATCGCGGGGGTTGTTGAGCCGGGTGCTTTTACGGTTACCGTCCACCACGGTATGAATGATACCGATCTGCTCTTTTTTGTAATCGTATAAAATATTATCCACCACATCGATCCTGCTCACCGCGGGAATATTATTCACCTGGTAATAGCTCTGTATGCCTTCCTCTTCCTGTTCGTAGCCGAGGTATTGTAAACTTACGGCCTTGCCATTTACTGATACCTGCAGGTGTTTGGTTACATAATCACTCACCAGTTTGTTCATGGCCTCCTTGTCTTTCGGCTTTAGCAGATCCACCTGTGTTTTGTAAACCTGGCGGAGCGTTTTTTCAAAATCATCTGTAAATATTTTGCAGCTGATCTCCAGTGTTTTTTCTTTGGCATTGTGATCGATCTCGGTCACACTTACAAAGTAGGGATGTGCAGTAACCGGCGCCGACACATTAGAAAAAAAAGGCAGAAAAGCAATCAGTAACCATTTATATAAAATACCGGCCATTTACCAATACAATTAGTTTAAACAAATAAGTTTAAAGATATTTGAAGGCAAAACTAACACAAAACCCCCGGCAGCAGACAGGAATGGAGGATTTTATATTTTATTTTAGAGAAGGCTGGCAGCATATCATCAGCCTGGGGGCATTGGATCATATTTTGTTTGTTGTTGCCATCAGCGCCATTTATCTTCTTAAAAACTGGAAGCAGGTGCTGGTACTGGTTACCGCTTTCACCATCGGGCACTCGGTTACACTGGCTTTGAGCGTGTTTGATGTGGTACGTTTAAACGACCGGCTGGTGGAGATAGCAATACCCTGTACGATTATGGCAACAGCAGTGTTTAATTTTACACTGCGTGACTATACACCCAAATCACTCCGGCTGAATTATTTTTTAGCCTTGTTTTTTGGACTGATCCACGGAATGGGTTTTGCAAACACACTCCGGTTTATACTGGCAAAAGACCAGAACATCGGCTGGAACCTTTTTGCTTTTAATATTGGGCTGGAAGCAGGACAGGTAGTGGTGGTAAGCGCCATACTTTTGCTGAGCTTTATAGCGGTGGATCAATTAAAGCTGGGACGTAAATGGTGGGTATGGATATGGTCGGCCCTGGCGTTTTGTATCGCAATAAAAATGGTGACGGAAAGATGGGTGGTCTGTTGTGAGTAGTCAATGGTCAATGGTGAGTTGTGAGTATTGACTTAATGTCTCAATGACCATCAGCCATGAACCATCAATCAACCAATAAACTAATAACTATCAATAAACAAAAACCATGAAACAACTTACGGCTTTGGCCTTGCTATGTACAGTTTCTGTTGGTGCCGCTGCACAGGATATCCGCAATAACCCGGGCAGCAATCACGGCAACCGTTTTGAGCAATTGGGAACTATTTTACCCACGCCCAATGAATACCGTACTGCCAGTGGTGCTCCAGGTCCGAAATACTGGCAGCAGCGCTGCGATTACGATATTACCTGCGAGCTGGACGAACCCAACCGCAAACTGACGGGTAAAGAAAATCTTACCTATTTCAACAACTCTCCCGATGTGCTTACTTACCTGTGGCTGCAGCTGGATGAGAACGAACACAGCAATACCAACAACTCAGGCTACCAGGGCAGCAATACCATGCCGGCTTCCATCACGCCTGCAGATATCACCCGTTTTTCGGGCAAGATTGATGCCGACAGGGAATATGGCTGCAATATTGTACGTGTGGCAGATGCGGCTGGCATCCTGCTTAAATACACCATCAACAAAACCATGATGCGCATTGAACTGCCGCAGCCATTAAAACCGGGGCAGCAGTTTAAATTCCGTGTAGACTGGAATTACAATATCATCGAACGCACCAAGTATGGCGGCCGCGGTGGTTACGAAAATTTCCCGGAAGATGGCAATGATATCTATACCATGACACAATGGTACCCCCGTTTGTGTGTGTACAGCGATTTCCAGGGATGGCAAAACCACCAGTTTGTAGGCAGCGGTGAGTTCGCACTTACTTTTGGTAATTTCAAAGTGGCCATGACTGTTCCCGCTGATCACGTGGTAATGGCAACCGGGCAGGGACAAAACTACCCGCAGATATTATCTCCTGCAGAACTGGCCCGCTGGCAAAAAGCACAGGCAGGCAACGACGTAACCGAGATCGTTACGCTGGACGAAGCCACTGCAAAAGAAAAAACAAAATCAGCCGCTAAAAAAACATGGATATTCAAGGCCGATATGGTACGTGATTTTGCATGGGGATCTTCCCGCAAATTCATTTGGGATGCCATGCCTGCCATGGTGGAAGGAAAGAAAGTGATGTGTATGAGCGCTTATGGCAAAGAAGCCTATGCACTCTACCGTAAGTTCAGCACCAAAACAGTGGCACATACCATCAAGAGCTATTCTAAATTCACCATTCCTTATCCATATCCCGTAGCACAAAGTATTGAAGCTGCCAATGGCATGGAATATCCCATGATCTGTTTCAACTTTGGCCGTTGCGAAAAAGATGCCGATGGCAAATACAGCGCCGCCAGCACTTATGCAGAAGGTACAAAAAACGGTATGCTGGGTGTGGTGATCCATGAAGTGGGACATAACTTCTTCCCCATGATCGTAAACAGCGATGAACGCCAGTGGACATGGATGGATGAAGGACTGAACTCTTTTGTGGAATACCTGACAGAAGAACTCTACGACAATAAATATCCCGTTAGTAAGGGCCCGGCATATAAGATCATCGATTATATGAAGCTGCCAAAAGACCAGCTGGAACCCATCATGACCAACAGCGAAAACATTGCACAGTTTGGTCCGAATGCTTACAGCAAACCTGCCACCGGCTTAAACATGCTTCGTGAAACCATCATGGGCCGTGAACTGTTTGACTATGCATTTAAAGAATACGCAAGGCGCTGGGCCTTTAAACATCCCACACCTGCTGATTTGTTCCGCACCATGGAAGATGCCAGCGGTGAAGACCTCGACTGGTTCTGGCGCGGATGGTTCTACAATACTGACCCCGTTGATATTTCCCTGGATACCGTAAAATGGGCGGTACTCAATACCGAAATGCCACCGGCTCCTGCACCAAGGGGTTCATTTACGCAGTCTGTTGCCAAACCACAGCTGAATACTTTTGATGATATCTCGAAGATCCGCAACAGGGAAGACAAGAAAATTGTATTTGCCACAGACGCTGATGAAAGCCTGCGTGATTTTTACTGGAAATACGACCGCGGACTGGTAAAAGTGGATGAAACACCTTTTACCATCACACCACCGGCACAAACTGCCGATAATTTTACCGAAGCCGAACGCTTTGCCGTGGCCGGTAAAAAGAACCTGTACGAACTTACTTTCAGCAATAAAGGCGGACTGGTAATGCCCATCATTATTGAATGGACTTATGAAGACGGCACCAAGGAGGTTGACCGCATCCCAGTGCAGGTATGGCGCAAGAATGAAAACAAAGTGGTGAAGACCTTTATGAAAGATAAAAAAGTGGTATCGGTGAAATTAGACCCCATGAGGGAAACTGCCGATATCAATGAAGGCAATAACGTATGGCCTTTATCCACAGCAACGCCAAGCAAATTCCAGCTGTTTAAGCAACGTGCAGGTTTTGGTCCGAGGGGTTCAGCAGGTGGACAGGGTAACCCGATGCAGAAAGAAATCAAATAACCATTAAACTGTCCCATAAAAAAAAGCTGACGTTACAAACGTCAGCTTTTTTTATTTTAGTCAGTAGTTACAAATGTGATCGGCTGCCTTCGGTATGCATTTACCTTAAAGTTGTATTGCACTGCCGGTATCCATGCAGGACTTTCTTTAATGATGCTTACTGCAATACCGTCGAGCTTGGCATTTTGCGGTGTTTCCACCCTGATATCAAATAATTCACCATCATGGTTGATGGCAAATTTTACAATAGTGCTGTACACCTGGTTCGACTTCATGAGTTTTGCATACGAATCAAACTGTGCCGTAAGTTTTTTCACCAGGTATTTTCTCCAGCCCTCATCACCACCGGGGAATTTGGCTTCCCTTTCCAGCACGCAATCTTTTTTCTGCACCTTTCCATCCTCGGTATAACAAATGATCGATACGGCAGAATCTTTTTCAAACACCACATCACTGCAGGGCTGATTTTTTTCATCTTTAAAATAATAGAGCCAGTGCCCCTGCTTTTCGCCATTCACATAATTACCGGCCGCTTTTTGCTGGCCTTCTTTATAAAACTCGGTACCCGTGCCATTGCCCTTTTCATCCAGCATAGTGGAATCCTTCAGGCGGCCGTTTGAAAACCAGCTGATATTTTTCCCGGTTAAAGAACCGGCAGTATAATGGTTTACCGATTCGGGTTTGCCCTCTTCATCCCATGTTTTCCATTCACCCTCTTCTTTATTATTGGTAAAAACACCTTCCTTCCATTTGGTGCCATTCTTGTGAAAGTATACAAAGGGGCCTTCCCGCAGCAATCCTTTTTCATCACTGCTTTTTCCTTTGGCAGCAATAAAACCCTGGATGGTATCATTGTAATAAAGTATCCTGTCCCAGTAAATATCAGATGGATCTTTTTTGGTGGTTACCACGTAATAACCCGAATTGGTACTGGATGATTTTTTTTCATTGTAATCAAGAAAAGTAACAACCGGGCCGGTTTGAGCCTTTACCGCTGCGGTCATGAAAACGAACGCAAGCAAAAGACCATGTTTTAAATGTTTCATAAAGGGATGGTTGCATAATGGCACATGGCTGTGCCGTATTTAATTTGCAACAAATATAAAGCGGATTACATCCCTGTTCTTCCGTCACGCAATACTTTTTTCTTGCCCTTGTTCTTTTTTTCCCATTCCAGCATTTCGGGAGTCTTGTCTGGTTTTTTATAAGGAGAAGCTTCCTTATTGGCGGTGGCCGGACCGGCATTGGGTTTTTCCAGCTGGTTGCGGTCGTATTTTTCACTCTTGGTAAGGCGGCCTGTTTCCGGGTCAAAATAACGCCATTCGCCATGCCGTACGCTGTATTGCTCGGCCTTTACAATTTTATATTCCAGTATCTCGCCATTGCCGGGCCCGTAAACGGGAATGGTATCATAGGGCGCATCGGGGTTGTACGCACGCCAGCTTTCCTCGCGGTATAAATTGCCCAGGTAGGTATAATATTGCTGGATGCCATCCTTGCCGCCTTTGAAAAAATTTTCCACACCAATCAGGTCACCCACCAGGTTATACTGGCGCCATACGCCTTCTTTTTTATCATCTTTAAAAATACCTTCTTCCTCGTACCCGTTTTCTCCCCGTACTTCATCCACGTGCAGCACCCATTTGCCCTGCTTCAAACCGGCATGGTCCACTATGTTGATGGTATCGCCTTTTTCGGTCAGCTTAAACGATTTACGCTGCGCCATGCCATTTGTAAAAAACAAAAAAAGGGCCATAGCAAGTACAAACAATTGGCGTACTTTTAAAGTCCTCATCATTTTAATTAATTTTTATTTTATGTTACCAGCTGCTGCAATTCTTACCGGCTTCACAGGCGTCGCACTCTTCAGCATTTGCTGCTGTTATCAGCGTTTTAAACGTTTGCAGCCGCAGTTGCTCAAAATTACTGCATTCCTTTTACTGGCAACTGTTAATATTGCATCCGCACAAATCAGGCCAACAGCGGCTTCCGAAAGATTAAACGGCCTGCAAAAAAGAAAATTGCTGCAGGAAAAGTCTTTGTTAAAAGATATCGCCTTCCGCAATATCGGTCCCACACAAATGAATGGCCGCGTGGTGGATATTGAAGTCAACCCCGCCGACCCCACGGAGTTTTATGTAGCTTATGCCAGCGGCGGGCTCTGGTATACCACCAATAATGGCCAGAGCTTTGTGCCCTTGTTTGACAATGAAGATGCCATCACCATTGGGGATATTGCCGTAAACTGGAAAAACCGCACCCTCTGGCTGGGTACCGGCGAAGTAAACAGCAGCCGCTCCTCTTACAGTGGTGTGGGGATGTATAAAAGCACCGATAATGGAAAATCATGGCAATACCTGGGCCTGCCCGAAAGCCATCATATCGGAAAAATTGTATTGCATCCTTCCAATGATAATATTGCCTGGGTGGCCGTGCTGGGTCATTTGTATTCTGCCAATAAAGAACGGGGTGTTTACAAAACCACCGATGGCGGTAAAACATGGAAGCAAACATTGTACGTGGATGAAAATACCGGTGCCGTGGAAATGGATATCAACAATCAAAACCCCAACGAAATATATGCCGCCACCTGGTATCGTGAGCGCAGGGCCTGGGACTGGATTGAAAGTGGTAAAACATCCGCCATTTACAAAAGCACCGATGGTGGTGATACCTGGAAGCCCGTTACCTTACCCGGCAGTGGTTTTGCCACAGGCGATAAGCTGGGCAGGATCGGCGTGGCCGTATTCCAGAAAAATCCAAACATTGTTTATGCCGTGATTGATAACAACAGTTTAAAGCCTGATACCGCCAAAAAGAAAACCGACAGTACCAAATACAACCTCGACGATTTTAAAAATATCAGCAAAGAAAATTTTGAACTCCTGAATGATAAAAAGCTGGATACATTTTTAATGCGCAATGGTTTTGATGAAAAATACCGTTCAGCATCTGTTAAAGAACTGGTTCGTAATGGCAGGGTAAAACCTACCGCGGTGTACGACTGGCTGGTGGCGGATGACGGATTTCAAAATGCAGGGATCATTGGTTGTGAAGTGTACCGCAGTGATGATGCCGGTGCCAGCTGGAAAAAAGCAAATACCAAAGAGATCACCACCTTCAGTACCTACGGGTATTATTTTGCCAAGCTGAGTTTATCTGCCACCGACGAAAATAAAGTGGTGGTGCTGGGCTTTAATTGTATCTATAGTGAAGACGGTGGCAAAACATTTAAGGTAACGGATAAAAACGCCACGCATGCCGACTGGCATGCATGCTGGATTAACCCGGCAAGAGACGGGCACTGGATTACAGGCAATGACGGCGGCTGCAATATCACTTATGATTATGGCAAACACTGGTATAAAGTAACCAGCATTCCCGTTGGGCAATTTTATGGCATCACCACCGACGATGCCAAACCATACAATGTGTACGGCGGCCTCCAGGATAATGGTACCTGGTTTGGCAGCAGTAAACTCAGCAGGAGTTTTGATGATGACGATGAAGTGGAAAAAGAAGATGGTCCGGATGCTTATAACTGGAAATCGATCGGTGGCGGCGATGGCATGCAGGTGCAGGCGGATACCCGGGATAATAAAACGGTGTACGCCGGATCGCAGTTTGGTTATTATGGCAGAAGAAATACCGATGGCGGCAGGGGAATGGGCATTCATCCCATGCACGAACTGGGTGAAGCCAAGCTGCGTTACAACTGGCAAACACCCATCTGGCTCAGCAAACACGGGCAGGATGTGTTTTATTATGGCAGCAATAAATTCCATCGCAGTCTGAATAAGGGCGAAAAAATGGAAGCGCTGAGCGGCGATCTCACCAATGGAAAAAAAGAAGGCAAAGTGCCTTTTGGAACACTGACCACCATTGTGGAATCTCCTTTAAAATTCGGGCTCATTTATATTGGTACCGATGACGGCAATGTACAGGTTACAAAAGACGGCGGCTATAACTGGACTAAAATAAATGTGAACATTAAAACGGTGCCGCAAGGTTTGTATGTAAGCCGGGTGATGCCGTCTATGTATAAAGAATCGCGGGTGTATGCAACGCTCAATGGATACCGCAATGATCATTTTACAGCGTACTTATTTGTGAGCGAGGATTATGGAACCACCTGGGCACAATTGGGCACCGACCTACCTGCTGAACCGCTGAATGTGGTAAAGGAAGATCCTAAAAAAGAAAATATCTTATACGTAGGCAGCGATAATGGCCTGTATGCATCATTCGACCGGGGACAAAGTTTTATGACGATGGGCAAAAGTCTGCCCCGTGTGCCTGTACATGATATTGCCATCCAGCAAAGAGATAATGAGATTATTTTAGGTACACATGGCCGCAGCATTTTTATTGCAAAACTCGATGCGGTGCAGAAGGCATTTGATAAATGGGCGGGGGCGGGGAAGTGAGTGGTGAGTAGTGAGTGGTCAATGGTGAATTGTGAATGCTGAGATGGCTGATGACAGACCACCGACGGCGGTCAACTTCCATTAACCATGAACCAGTCTACCGGGTCTTATCATAACAAATCATAAGAATCAGCGTCTGCTTTTTCTAGTATTGCTAAACTTCATTGCCTTAACTGCTTCATGGTTTATGTTGTGTCCCGATACCTATTGGGAAGAGAATGTAGAGACAACCGACCACCGACTTCAGGTCTTCCCGGCACCCTAAAAAAATAAATTTTGAAAAACTAAAATAGTTAGTATATTTGTGCTAATCAAATTAGTTGCACTATGTCATTAGCCGGACAAAACCTCAAATACCTGCGCAAACTGCGTGGTTGGACGCAGGAAGAATTTGCCAATAAGGTGGGTATCAAGCGTTCTTTGGTGGGTGCGTATGAAGAAGAGCGGGCCGATCCAAGGCTTGATGTACTGGAAATTGTGGGTGAAATTTTCAAGCTCAGTTTGGACGACCTGCTGCTGAAAGACCTTTCAGATACAGGAGGCAGTTATCTGAGCAAGCGCCGCCAGCAAAAAATGATGAGTGCCGACAGAAATGTGATTCATTTTGTGCCGGTGAAAGCCGCAGCCGGTTACCTGGCCGGTTATGCGGATGCGGAGTTTATTGATGAGCTCAATACCTTCACATTGCCCATGCTCAGCGGTGGTAATTACCGTGCATTTGAAATCATTGGCGACAGTATGCTGCCCACGCCAAGCGGCAGTATCATTGTGGGAGAAAAAGTGGAATCGCTGGATGATGTAAAAAATAATATGGCCTATATCGTGGTGAGCCGCAATGAAGGGATTGTTTATAAAAGGATCGTACGTAACAGCAAGCTGAAAAATAAACTCACGCTGGTAAGTGATAACCCGCAGTTCCAGCCCTATCTCGTAAATACCGATGATGTGGTGGAACTCTGGCAGGCACAAACGGTGATCAGTAAAGTCACCACGCAGCAACGCTGGGATGTGAATACACTGGCCAGCCTGGTCAACAACCTGCAAGACCAGGTGAGCACACTCAAAAAGAAAATGAACTAATCCTTCATTCACTATTGGAGCATTAAAAATAGTAAGCCTGGTGCTTGCCTGGCATGGCTTTGCCTTGCCCGCCTGCATCAGTCTTAATCAACCTTATCTCGTTAATATTTAAAATGCCTTTTGTTATGCTCGCTAAAGAACTCATCATACTCAATTTTGAAGAAGTGCGCCGGCGCAGCATAAAAGTGTGGAAGGGTATTGGCGACGACCTGCTTTTCTGGCGCCCGGATGCGGATGCCATGAATTGCATTGAAATGGTGCGTCATGTGCTGGAAGGTGAAAATATTTATCATCATATTGTATTGCACAGGGGCGATCTTGGCAATTTTGAAAGTCCTTTAAAAAGTAACCCGTTTTTATCCGTAGAAGACGAACTCAGGCAGGCCCAGCCCTACAGGGAAAGATTTTTGCAAATGGTGAATACGTTCACCGCCAAAGAGCTGGATGATGTATACATTACCCGTAAAGAACTGGGGCAGCGGCGTAAACTGGGCGATTATTTGCTGCGTATTGCATACCATGAATCAGTGCATGCCGGGCAATTATTGAACTATTTACGCACAGCCAAAGTCAGCCGCCCCAAAATATGGGATTGATCTTACCGGAAATACCTACTTTTATCATAATACTCAGATACATCGATAAACATTAAAAAACATCACTATGATCAAATTACAGGTAATTGGCAATCTTGGTAAAGATTGCATCGTGAAAGAAGTGAACGGAAAAAACGTAATCAACTTCAGCGTGGCCCATACAGAACGCTTTAAAGACAGCCAGGGTAACCAGAAAGAACGCACCACCTGGGTGGAATGCGCTTACTGGACAGACCGTACAGCGGTGGCCCAGTATCTCACCAAGGGCAGAACCGTATATGCGGAAGGTGCTCCCGAAGCAGATGCTTATACCAATAAAGAGGGGCAGGCTGCTGCAACACTCAGGATGCGGGTGCAAACCGTGCAATTACTGGGCGGAGGCAACTCAGAAGGACAGGGTTCCAATGCAGGTAATGTGAGTTACAATACCAATACCGCACGTCCTTTGGCAAGTGCTCCGGCACCAGTGGCCGACAGTGGCGATGATCTTCCATTCTAGTTTCACTGAACAGATATAGATCTGCAAACGGCGCAAATTATTTGCGCCGTTTCTTTTTACCTTGCAGCAAATAAAATAACCGATGAAAAAATATTTGCTGCCGCTCTTTATCTTCATTTTCTCTTTTAACCTTCCTGCGCAAAAAAATTATACTGCGTATGTTAACCCCTTCATCGGAACCGGTGGTCATGGACACACTTATCCCGGTGCCGTGCTGCCGCATGGCATGGTGCAGTTAAGTCCGGATACAAGACTGGAAGGATGGGATGGCTGCAGCGGCTATCATTATTCAGATAATTATATTTACGGGTTTACACATACACATCTCAGCGGAACGGGCTGCAGTGATTATGGCGATATTTTGCTGATGCCCATGACAGGCAACCCGTCACCCGATAACAAGGTATATGGATCGGCATTTACCCATGCCAATGAAAAAGCATCTCCCGGTTATTATTCAGTAAAACTGGATGATGATAATATACTGGCCGAGCTCAGCACCACCACAAGGGTGGGCATGCACCGCTATACTTTTTCATCTGCGGGTAAAAATAATATCATTCTCGACCTGAAACACCGCGATATCGTACTCGGGTCATCACTAAAAATAATCAACAACCATACTGTTGCCGGGATGCGGCGCAGCAGGGCCTGGGCCGAGAACCAATACGTGTTTTTTGTAATTGAATTCTCCAAACCATTTATTGCTTCTGGAATTTGGAATGAAGAGCAACTGGTGGCAGCATCTCTAAAATCTGCCGACAGTTCTAAAAACCTCAAAGCATATTTTACTTTCAGCGAAAAAACGGTGATGGCCAAAGTGGCCATTTCTGGTGTAAGTATTGAGGGCGCCCGGAAAAACATGGAGACAGAATTGCCCGGATGGGATTTTGAAGCGGTTAAACAAAAAGCAACTAAGGAGTGGAATAAAGAACTGTCAAAGATTGATATCAGCGGTGGTAATTCCGAACAAACAACTGTTTTTTATACAGCCTTATACCACACCATGGTGGTGCCCAATATCAATATGGATGCAGACGGGCAGTATCGTGGACGTGATGATAAAATCCATACCGCCAAAGGTTTTACCAATTACTCTGTTTTCAGTTTGTGGGATACACACCGCGGTGCACACCCGCTGTATACCATCATCGATCAAAAACGCACCATCGATTATATACAATCATTCCTGGCCCAGTATAAAGAAGGCGGCCGCTTACCGGTTTGGGAGCTCAGCGGCTGTGAAACAGATTGTATGATCGGCTATCACAGTGTGTCGGTGATCACAGATGCCTATATGAAAGGACTGAAAAATTTTGATGCATCACTGGCATTGCAGGCCATGCAAAAAAGTGCCACCTGGAACCATTTGGGATTACCGGCACTGATGAATAACGGCGTGATTGAACAGGATGATGAGCATGAAAGCGTGAGCAAAACGCTGGAATATGCGTACGACGACTGGTGTATTGGCCAGTTTGCAAAAGCCATTGGCAGGAATGATGTGGCTGCAGTTTATTTCAAACGGGCACAGGCCTATAAAAATATACTGGATGTAAAAAGCGGTTTTATGCGGCCGAGGAAAAATGGTAACTGGCTCAGCCCTTTTGATCCGCGGGAAGTGAACAATAATTTTACCGAAGCCAACAGCTGGCAGTATTCGTTTTATGTTCCGCAGGATATCAGCGGTTATATGGAATTGATGGGCGGTAAACAAAAGCTGGAGCAAAAACTGGATGCATTATTCAGCGAGCCACAGCAAACCACCGGCCGCGACCAGGCAGATATCACCGGTTTGATAGGACAGTATGCACATGGCAACGAACCGAGTCATCATATTGCTTACCTGTACAATTTTGCAGGGAAAGCATATAAGACCCAGGAAAAAATTCACCAGGTACTGAATGAAATGTACCATAATTCACCGGCAGGATTAGAAGGCAATGAAGACTGCGGGCAAATGAGCGCCTGGTATGTGCTGAGTGCGATGGGTTTTTATCCTGTAACACCAGGCACACCCGATTATATCATTGGTACACCCTTATTTTCATCCGCAACCATTCTCCTTGAAAATGGAAAGCAGTTTGTGATCAGGGCCCGGGATGTGTCAGCCGCAAATTTCTATATACAGTCCGCTGCACTGAATAATAAAACATACAACAATTCTTTTTTGTCATATTCCGATATCACAAAGGGCGGACGGCTTGATTTCAGCATGGGCAATACGCCTTCCGTATTTGGAAATGATCATTGTCCTTCCACTTCCATAGAAGGAGAAAAGATCGTACTGAATCCCGTGATAGAAGCGGGTGCCATTTCTTTCACAGGCAAAAAGGAGATCGCGATAAGTTCACCGCAAAAGAAAATGGCCTTGTATTATACCGTTGACGGATTGGTGCCGACGGTACAGTCATTAAAATTCACTGCACCCTTCAGTATTGAACAATCTGCCACCATTAAAGCCATTGCCGTGAACGAAGCCGGCCTGCAGAGTTATGTAACAACGGCTTCATTCATCAAGCGGAATAATGACTGGGCCGTAACACTCGCCACACCCTGTGAAGCCATGTATGATGGTGGCGGTCCCGGCGGGTTGATTGATGGTATTTACGGCAGTGCCAACTGGCGCAAGGGTAACTGGATGGGTTTTCAAAAAACCAATTTCGAAGCCGTAATTGATCTGAAAAAACCACAGGTGGTTTCAGCTGTTACAGCAGGATTTTTGCAGGATACCCGGGCATGGATCGTAGCGCCTAAACAGGTAGAGGTGGAAGTGTCGGATGATGGCATTAGTTTCAAAAAGATGTACAGCGGCGAAAATTTTCTGCCCATTGACGACCTGAATGTGCAGGTGAAAAAGATCACAGCGCAGTTTACACCAGTTACGGCCCGTTATATAAAATTAAAAGCCCTGCAGTATGGTAAACTGCCTGCATGGCACGAAGGGGCAGGAGGTGATACACATATTTTTATCGACGAGATTGAAATCAAATAAGTAACCACAAAAAAGCCCGTTCATATGAACGGGCTTTTTTTATAAAATCATTTGAATTATTGTTTTTCGAAATCAGATGCCTTGGGCATTAAATCAGAAGGATTGCGAAGCTTGCTGTTATGCCTGCTGTAGAGGAAATAAACAACTAACCCGAGTGCCATCCAGCCAAAAGCCACTTTTAATGTCTGTGCATCCAGGCCTACGATCATCAGTGTACAGATGATCGCACCCAGTGATGAAACAACCGGGTAAACAGGTGTTTTGAATGGACGTGCAATATTGGGTTCCTTCACCCGCAAAACCCACACACCAATACTCACCAGTACAAATGCGAACAAGGTGCCGAAAGAAGTTAAATCACCGGCAACATGCCCCGGAACAAACGCCGCAAACAAACCAACAAAAACAAAAAGGATCCAGTTGGCTTTAAAGGGGGTTTTAAATTTAGGATGCAGGTCGCCAAATGCTTTTGGTATCAAACCGTCGTTGCTCATGGTATAAAAAATACGGCTCTGGCCCATCAGCATTACTAAAATTACAGAAGAGAAACCGGCAAGGATCGCAACGGTAACCGCGGTAGCCAGCCAGCCATAACCTGTCATATATGTGGAGATGGCATAGGCAACAGAAGCTTCACGGCCTTTTTCAGGATCCACAAAGTCTTTCCAGTTGGCAACGCCTGTTAATACATGGCCAAATAAAATGTACAGGATGGTACATACCACCAGTGAACCTAAGATACCGATGGGCATATCCCGTTTGGGATTTTTGGCTTCCTGTGCTGCAGTACTTACCGCATCAAAACCAATGAATGCAAAAAATACAATGGCCGCACCACCTAAAATACCCCCGTACCCGTGTTTATTCCATCCGCTGTAATCGGCAATCACTTTACCGGCACTGTCTGTTACCGGAGGTGTTCCTTCAGGAATGAGATAAGGAGTATGGTTGGCGCTGTTGATGAATTTCCATCCCACCACAATAAAAATTAAAACGATGGCCACTTTAATAAACACGATGATCATGTTTACAATGGCAGATTCCTGTGTGCCCTTGATCAGCAAAAGTGTAAGCAATAACAGGATGATCAGTGCAGGCGCATTCATAATGCCTGAATGATGCACGCCGGCAGAATCGGTAAAGCTCTCCCACGGCGAGTGACACCATTCATAGGGAATTTGTCCCCCAAATAATTTGTTTAAATATTCACTCCATGCAATGGAAACGGTAGCGGCACCCAGCGCATATTCCATGATCAGTGCCCACCCGATGATCCATGCCACTATTTCACCCATCGTGGTATAGCTGTATGCATAAGCACTGCCTGCAATGGGGATCATGGCAGCAAATTCAGCATAACAAAGTCCGGCAAATGCACACCCGATGGCTGCTACTATAAATGAAAGTGTTACACCCGGACCAGCCGCCTGTCCGGCTGCTGCTGCGGTTCTTACAAAAAGCCCTGCACCAATAATGGCTCCAATACCCAGCGCCACAAGGTTGGCTGCGCCCAGTGTACGTTTCAGGCCGCCTTCACCTCCTTCTGCCTGTGCCAGAAGCTGGTTCAATGGTTTTTTTACAAATAAACTCATACAGTTGTGTTCGTTTTAGTTATGAATAGGCTGGAAAAATAAGCAATAAATTGTTAAATACACCACCACTGATACTTTTTTACAGGCTGCATGTGGATAACGGCATTAAATATTATATTGCGTCGCTAAACAAACCAACATGGAGATAACCCAGCAGCCTGGTAAAAAAAGCCGTCTTACTTTATACATAATGATTGCAATGGTGCTGGGTATTGCAGCCGGTTATTACGTAAATAAATATTACCCGGTAGATGATGCTAAAAAATTTGCAGATAACATAAAGCTGCTCACCACCATTTTTCTGCGCATGGTGCAGATGATCATTGCACCGATTGTATTTTCTACCCTGGTGGTGGGTATTGCAAAACTGGGTGATATGAAAACCGTGGGAAGGGTTGGTGGTAAGGCCATGCTTTGGTTTGTCTCTGCTTCATTGATTTCGCTTACACTGGGTTTGATACTGGTGAATATATTTAAGCCCGGTGTGGGAGCCGATATTTCACATGCCGATATGGCCGGTGTGAATGACCTGCTTGAAAAGTCAAAAGGTTTTTCACTGGCCAAATTTGTGGAGCACGTAGTGCCACGCAGCGTGGTGGAAGCCATGGCCACCAATGAAATACTCCAGCTGGTGGTTTTTTCTGTTTTCTTTGGTGTGGCCATTACTGCGATCGGTAAAAAAGGAGAGCCTGTTGTACATGCACTCGATTCACTGGCGCATATTGTTTTAAAAATGGTGACCTATGTGATGTACCTGGCACCGCTGGGTGTGTTTGGCGCCATGGCCGCGGCCATTGCAAAAAACGGGCTGGGCATACTGGTAACTTTTGGAAAATATGTGGGTGAATTTTACCTCGGGCTGGCAGTGTTGTGGCTGCTGCTGCTCTTTGTGGGTTACCTGTTTTTACGGCAGCGCTTACCGCAACTGCTGCGCCGCATCGCTTCACCCATGTCTATTGCATTCAGCACCGCCAGCAGCGAAGCGGTATATCCCAAACTGGTGGAAGAGATGGAGCGTTTTGGCTGCAATAATAAAATTGTTTCGTTTGTATTGCCACTGGGTTATTCATTCAACCTCGATGGCAGTATGATGTACATGACCTTTGCAAGTATGTTTATTGCACAGGCTTTTAATATCACATCCATTACCGGGGACCTGAGCCAGCAGATCATCATGCTGCTGGTATTCCTGGTTACCAGCAAAGGTATTGCCGGTGTGCCAAGGGCATCGCTGGTGGTGGTGCTGGCAACCGGTGCCATGTTCAATATCCCTGCAGAAGGCGTGGGGATCATCCTGGCCATTGATGTTTTTTGTGATATGGGCCGTACCATGACCAATGTATTAGGCAACGCACTGGCCACTGCTGCTGTAAGCAAGTGGGAAGGCCAGCTGGAACATCCGTAATCATCCCAAAATATTTTTTACATGTTTGATTTTATTTTTCTTGATTTTCACTGGTCGCAGTTGTTACAGCCACAATGGTATATTGCCAATGGCGGTTTATGGCTTTTATTATTTGTGGTATTTGCAGAAACAGGATTGTTTGCCGGTTTCTTTCTGCCGGGCGACTCGCTGTTGTTTGTAGCAGGCATATATGCCCATGAAATAAAAGATCCTTCAACCGGTATTACAGATCCGGGCCTGGGCTACCAGGTGCTGAAATATTTTGGTTTTGATGCATTCCAGTACAGTTACTGGTTTGATCTTTTTATACTCGTGGCTTTTATTTCCGCTGCGGGTATACTGGGCAATGCGCTGGGTTACTGGACGGGAAAAAAATTCGGTCATGCCATGTACAACTGGAAAGACCGCTGGTTCTTTAAAAAGCGTTACCTCCATGAGGCACACGATTTTTATGAAAAGCATGGTGGTGGTGCCATTGTAGCGGCACGTTTTATTCCCATTGTAAGAACCTTTGCACCCATTGTGGCAGGCATCGTGGATATGGATAAAAAGAAATTCCATTTCTTCAATATCATTGGTTGTATCGCCTGGGTGATCAGCATGATACTGGGCGGTTTCTTTTTGCAGAAATGGATATTGTCACAATTCAATTTCGATTTGAAACAACACCTGGAAGTGATTGTGCTGGGGATTGTACTGGTAACAACCGCTCCTGTTTTTATTAAACTATTGACATCACGAAAGAAGAAAAAGGATGACGATAATCCAAAAAACTAATCAATCCGTTTTCAGCCTGGCCGTTATAGTGGCGGCACTGGGTTATTTTGTTGATATATACGATCTGCTGCTGTTTACAATTGTGCGTGAGCCCAGCTTACAGGGTGTTGGTATTGCACTGGATAATAAAGCCGCAGTGCTTGCCGCCAGTACAAAAATCATTAACTGGCAAATGGTAGGTTTGCTCATAGGCGGTATCTTATGGGGAACACTTGGAGACAAAAAAGGAAGGCTGAGCGTTCTCTTTGGCAGTATCGCACTTTATTCGGTTGCAAACTTCTTTACCGGATTTGTTCAGTCGGTTCCCCAATATGCAGTTGCAAGATTTATTGCAGGCATTGGTCTGGCGGGTGAACTCGGGGCGGGCATCACGCTGGTAAGTGAGCTGATGTCGAAAGAAAAAAGGGGTATCGGCACATCACTGGTTGCAGGAATAGGATTATTTGGTGCAGTAGCTGCATATTACACGTTCCAATTTACAGACCACAACTGGCGTTTGTGTTATAAAATTGGCGGAGGTTTGGGTGTGATACTCCTGTTGTTAAGGATTTCTGTTGCCGAGAGCGGGATGTTTAAAAGTGTTAAGCAGCAAAATGTACAGCGTGGAAATTTCTTTATGTTTTTTACCAATGCCAAACGGTTTAAAAAATATGCGCTTGCTATTCTGATAGGACTGCCCACCTGGTTCGTTATTGGCATACTGGTAAATTTCAGTAACCGATTTGCTAAAGAATTTTACGGGGATAATGCTATCGAAAGCGGCAAGGCGATTATGTATGCTTATGCGGCGATTGCCATTGGAGATATCCTTGTGGGACTGCTGAGTCAATATTACAAAAGCCGTAAAAAAGCGCTGCTGGCTTTTTACCTGCTTACAATTGCAGGATTAATAGTTTTTTTTAGCGGAATCAACAAAAGTGATACAGCGATGTATGCTGTTTGTGCGTTGCTTGGTTTCAGTACCGGTTTCTGGGCCATATTTGTAACAATGGGAGCCGAACAGTTTGGAACAAATCTCAGGGCTACCGCTGCAACCACCATTCCAAATATTGTAAGGGGTGCACTGCCGCTCATTAATATGCTGTTTCTTGATTTGCTGCAAAATAAATATCATTATAATTTATGGCAGAGTGGTGTAATTACCGGTTCTGTTGTGATGATAATAACCTTGGTGGCATTTTATTTTACGGAGGAAACCTTTCATAAAGACCTTAATTACGTGGAGGATTAAAGGGAATTGTTAATCTGCTAATTGTTGTAATTCGTTTAATTCGTGTAATTTTTAATATTCGTGGCTAATAAATTTCTCATCATACGGTTTTCATCCATTGGTGATATTGTGCTCACCACACCGGTCGTTCGCTGTCTGCGCAACCAGTACCCGGAGGCGGAGATCCATTTTCTTACCAAGCAGGCCTTCCGCGGAATAGTGGCATCCAATCCTTATATCAATAAAGTGCACACACTGGGCGACAGTTTTGAACTGATGCTGCATGAACTTAAAACAGAGGAATATGACTGCATCATCGATCTGCACCATAACCTGCGCACACTGCGCATTAAACGTTTCTTAAAAGGAGTGAGATCATTTTCTTTCAACAAGCTTAATGTTGAAAAATATATTTACACCAATCTTAAAATAAACCTGCTGCCCAAAAAACATATTGTCGACCGCAACCTGGAAGCCATTGCTTCGCTGGGTGTGGTCAATGACGGGAAAGGACTTGACTATTTTATTCCTGCGCAGGACAGGATCAATAAAAACGATATCCCCACTTCTCACCAGTTTGGTTATATCGCCGTGGTGATCGGTGCTGCACTGGCAACAAAAAAAATGCCCCTGCACAAATTAAAAGATCTCTGTGCGGCCATTCAGTACCCTGTTATTTTACTCGGCGGAAAGGAGGATGCGGCAGACGGTGCAGCAATTGCCGCGGCGGATGATATAAAAATTTACAATGCCTGCGGCAAATTTAACCTGAACGAATCGGCTGATCTGGTGAACAATGCCAAACTGGTGATCACACATGATACCGGGCTGATGCATATTGCTGCGGCCCTGCAAAAACCCATTATTTCTGTATGGGGAAATACCGTGCCGGCTTTTGGCATGTATCCTTATTACGGTAAATTATCTGCGCAGCATTTCGATGTGGTGGAAGTAAACAAACTCTGGTGCCGCCCCTGCAGTAAAATTGGTTATGATAAATGCCCGAAGGGCCATTTTAACTGCATGGAAAAGATCGCTGTTAATGAAATTGTAAATATGGTAAACCACCGTTTGGGACGATAATATTTGTTGTTGATTTGAGTTGTATCGTAACAGGTATGAAGAGCCTCCTCACTGTTTTTTTTATCACGATCACTGCGGCCTGCAACGCACAGGCAACGGTAACCGTAAAATGGTCGCCGCATGTTCCGCCTTCCGGGGGAGATACCATCTATTATAATCCCTCACAAAAAATAACCTGGAAAGATTTTAAGGGAAAACCCGACCTCGGCGGCGATGCGCTGGCCATTACTTCATCTGGTTTTGGTTATACGGCCGGAGCCAGTTACAGGGACGGGAAAGCCTATATCTCCATCAATGTGTATTGTTATTTCAGCAAGCAGAAATCGTGGGTGATCAGCGGAAGGGAATCTGATTATGCACTCAATCACGAACAGCGGCATTTTGATGTTACATGGATCGTTACCAACCGGTTTTTTAAAAGACTGAAAAGCGCAAGGTTTACATGGGATAATTACAATCACCTTTTGGATGATATTTACCAGCAAACGATGACCGATCTTGAAAAAATGCAAAATGATTATGACGGGCAGACACGTAACGGGCGGCTGCAAAATATCCAGACAGACTGGAATAGTAAAATAGACCAGCAGCTTAAAATACCTGCTATAAATTAACCACCAGTACCGGGATCTTTAATTCATGCCTTACCGCATTCACTGTTTCCCCGTAAATAAAATCTTTCAATGCAGTATGGCCATGTGCACCGATCACCAGCATATCTGCATCACTTTCCTTTACAAGCCTTACAATTTCTTTCACCCTGTTACGGAATCCCAGTTTTCCTTCTGCATCAAACCCCTTTTCCTGTAACTGAGAAACATAAAATCCCATTTGTTCTGCATCCTTGATGGTTTCAAAATCGGCGCTTTCTTTGCCCAGTAAATTGGCACTTGCACTTTCCACAATATGCAGCAGCAGGTAACTGCTTTTCTCCCGGCCCTGGCCAATGGCATATGCCAGCAGTTTTTCATCGTTCACAGAAAAATCAAGCGCCACTGCGATCTTATTAAAGGCCGGTATGGAAAGGTTTTTAATGGTGTTGATATCCGGGTGCATTTGAATGGAAACCTTTTTGTGCTGCCTCGTGATCAGCGGGTGCAGCACAATGTACAGCAGGAGTGCAGCAAATGCAAGTCCTGCAATGCTGAGCATTATTTTGAAGAAAATATTATGGCCTTCAAATACAGGAGCGGCTTCATTCACCAGCATTTTTACATTGAGATAGATCAGTACCGCAGCGATGAGCCAGGCGGCAATTTTAACCGGTGTTTTGATGGCAAAACGTCCCATTGTGTTTTTCTCACTCACAAAATGGATCAGCGGGATGATGGCAAAACCCAGTTGCAGGCTGAGAATTACCTGGCTCAATACCAGCAGTGCATCCACTTTTTCTTCCCCATAAATAATAATTACCACCAGGGCAGGGATAATAGCTACAAGCCTCGTGATCAGCCTGCGCAGCATAGGGCTGATACGAAGACTTAAATAACCTTCCATGATGATCTGCCCGGCCAGTGTTCCCGTAACCGTACTGCTTTGTCCCGCAGCGATCAGTGCAACGGCGAAAAGTACAGGTGCGGCATTGCCTAAAAAACCGGGCAGGAGCCGGTGGGCTTCCTTGATCTCCGCCACTTCAGAATTACCAGTCTTAAAAAAAACGGTGGCAGCCAGTACCAGTATGGCTGCATTTACCAAAAAAGCAATATTGAGTGCAATGGTGCTGTCGATGCGGTTAAATTTCAACGCCTGCCTGATACCTTCATTGGTGCGGTCTATTTTTCTAGATTGCACCAGTGCCGAATGCAGGTATAAATTATGCGGCATAACAGTAGCGCCGATAATGCCAATGGCAATGTACAGCGCTTCTTCACTGGGAAAAGAAGGGATAAATCCTTTCACTACTTCAGCGGCCACCGGTTTCGCCATGATGATCTGGACAAGGAATGAAATGGCCACGATGGCCACCAGCGTGATGATAAATGCTTCCATCTTCCGGATACCTTTTTTTTGCAGGTAAAGCAGCAGGAAAGTATCCAGTACAGTGAGTGAAACGCCCCATATCAGCGGCAGCCCGGTGAGCAGTTGCAAACCAATGGCCATGCCCAGTACTTCTGCAAGATCGGTGGCCGCAATGGCGATCTCGGCCAGCAGCCACAGTGCAATATTCACATGCCTGGGGTAAGCTTCCCTGTTGGCCTGGGCAAGATCACGCCGCCGCACAATGCCAAGTCTTGCTGATAAACCCTGCAGCAGCAAGGCCATCAGGTTACTCATCAGCAGCACCCATATCAGCGTATACCCAAACTTACTGCCGCCTGCAAGGTCAGTGGCCCAGTTGCCCGGATCCATGTAGCCCACACTTACGAGATAGGCAGGTCCCAGGAATGATAATACTTTTCTCCAGCCGGTTTTTTTGCCGGTGTCGATCGTTTCGTGCACTTCACTCAGAGATGTATGCGGGTGTGTGTAGTTACTCATAACGGACAAAAATATTTTTTGCAATGGCTTCGCTCAGGATGCAGGCAGGTTGCCGCTGTACTTTTACTTCCATGGAGCCATCGAATTCAAATTGTTTAAGCACTTTGATGCTGGTGCCAATGCCGATGGAATAATGTTTCAGCATATCCAGCATTTGCGGCGACTGGTTGGTAACAGCGCTCACCACGGCATTTTTGTTGAGCGGAATTCCGGAGAGGACCTGCTGGTTGAGCCGGGGGATCCTGCCGTTACTGTCGGGGATCGGGTCGCCATGCGGGTCGAAAGAGGGGTTACCTAAAAACTGCTGCAGCCTTTCAATCAGTTCGTCGCTGCTTACATGCTCCAGCTCTTCTGCAATATCATGCACTTTATCCCATGCAAAGCCCAGCTTCTCCACTAAAAAATATTCCCATAAACGATGTTTACGCACCACGGAAAGGGCAATCTTTTTGCCGTTATCCGTCAGTTTAAATCCACGGTACTTTTCATATTGCAGCACTTTTTTGCCCGAGAGTTTTTTAAGCATATCCGTTACGGAAGCGGCCTTGGTCTGCATTTCAGCTGCCAGTGCATTGGTGTTTACCATGCCGGTTTCCTGCTGCAGGTGGTAAATCTGCTTGATATAATTTTCTTCGCTCACAGAAAAGTTCATAATCCGTAAATTTAAATTTAGACAAATCTAAAAATTATTTTTGTTAGAGTAAAATAATTTTCACCCCCGGTTGGTATAGGTGTTGTAATTTGTGTTTCAATTATCATTTATGAAACAGCTGATCAGTTCGGGTTCTCCCTGGGAAGATGTGGTGGGTTACAGCAGGGCAGTGCGGGTGGATAATATTGTGGAAGTGGCCGGTACAACGGCGATGGATGGTGATGTACTGGTGGGCCGGGGCGATATTTATGCCCAATCCATTTTTATCTTTAAAAAAATTGAGAGGGCATTGCAACAGGCCGGCGCTTCAATGCAGCACGTGGTTCGCACCAGGATGTTTGTAACAGACATATCGCAATGGGAACTGGTGGGCAGGGCACACGGAACCTTCTTTAAAGATATCAAACCTGTGGCCACCATGGTGGAGGTAAACCGGCTGATTGATGATGACCTGCTGGTGGAAATTGAAGTCACGGCAATTATAACAAACTGATCAATGGCAACAATAAACATCGAATTCAAGGCAAGTACAAACATGCTGGAAGAACAGGAAGCAAAGCTGCTTTCACTACAGCCATTATTTATAGGACTCGATCACCAGTGCGATACTTATTTCAACGTGGAAACCGGCAGGCTAAAACTGCGTGAGGGCAATATAGAGAATACACTTATCTGGTATGAAAGAAGCAATACTGCCGGCGCCAAACAGTCTGATATTATTTTGTATCACCACAGCCCGGATAAAGCACTGAAAGAAATTCTCGTAAAAACACATGGTGTAAAAGTGGTGGTGGATAAAAAGCGGAAGATATACTTTATCGGCAACGTAAAGTTTCATTTTGATCATGTAGATGGACTGGGAACATTTATTGAAGTGGAAGCGATTGATAAAAACGGCGATATTGGTATTGAGAAGCTGAAAGAACAATGCAGTTATTATGCGGCATTTTTTGAAATCAAACCGGGAGATTATATAGCGGAATCTTACAGTGACCTGCTGATGAAAAACTAAAAAGTAAGCTGCACCTGCATAATACAGATGTCATATTGATGCTTTCAGAACCAGCCGCTTCGGTATGAAAAAAATTATAAACATTTTTCTTCCTGCTGTGTATATCTTAATCCCGGGCAGCGGGTTACTTTTTTTATCAGGAAGTATAAAATACAGCAAATCACTGTACACCTGAATTCAGCCGTTGATTTTAAGGTGTATGTGGGCCCGTTTTTAACCGAGTAACCAATTAGAATTGATTGCCGAAAATACTTTCCCATACTGGTGCAATCTGCACGGTTGCCAGGACGTTACTCATGGTAACTGCTGCCGGCTTTTTGTGTCAAATGTACACAATCCGGAATTTTCAAAGTATATTGCACCCTCAAAACACTAACCAACAATGAGTTTTACAAATTTCAATGTTCCGTATCCTGTTGATGACCGGTACAGCAAAAAAGTGGCTTATTTTTCAATGGAGTTTGCTGTTCATCAGCCATTAAAAATTTACAGTGGTGGTCTTGGTTTTTTAAGTGGCTCACATATGCGCAGTGCATATGAATTGCGACAGAATTTAATTGGGATTGGTATTTTATGGAAGTATGGTTATTATGACCAGGCCCGTAACCAGGACCAGACATTGCAGGTGCAGTGGAATGAAAAAATTTACAATTTCCTCGAAGATACAGGCATCAAATTCCAGATACAGATACATGATCACCCGGTTTGGGTAAAAGCATGGTATCTGAATCCCGAAACATTTAAAAGTGCGCCGCTGTTTTTACTGAGCACCGATTTACCCGAGAATGATTATGTTTCACAAACCATCACGCACCGTTTGTATGATGCGAATGTGGCCACCAAGGTTGCCCAGTTTATTTTACTGGGAGTGGGAGGTGCCAAACTGATCGACGAACTCAACTACAGGCCCGACCTGTACCATCTGAATGAAGCACATGGTGTGAGCTCGGTATTTTACCTGTATAATAAATTCGGCAGTGTGGAAGAAGTGAGGAAGCGTCTCGTGTTCACCACGCATACACCCGAAGAAGCAGGTAATGAAAAGCATGATATTTTCCTCTGCGAAAAAATGAGTTATTTCTGCGGACTGTCACTTGAAAAAGTAAGGGCCTTAACAGGCATGGAAGGCGACCAGTTCAATCACTCATTGGTGGCATTGCGTTTTGCAAGAATGGCCAATGGTGTGAGCCAGCTCCACGGTGAAGTAAGCCGTAAAATGTGGGGCAAGTATTCCGGCATTTGCGAGATCAAAGCGATTACCAATGCGCAAAACTGGCGTTACTGGGCCGATAAGCAGTTGTATCATTTTATGAATGAGAATAACGACAGCGCATTTGATGACCGAAAAAAATACCTGAAAAGAAGGGCATTTGATATCGTGGCGGATCAAACCGGCAAACTGTTTAACCCCGATGTGTTTACCATTGTATGGGCCCGCCGTTTTGCCGGCTATAAAAGGGCTGAGCTGTTAACCCGGGATCATGAACGTTTTGCAGCACTGGTAAATAATAAAAAATATCCTGTGCAGTTTATCTGGGCAGGAAAACCTTACCCCGTAGATTACCCGGCAATCAGCGATTTTAATAACCTGGTGCACCTGAGCAAGAACTTTAATAATGTGGCAGTATGCACCGGTTACGAACTGTCTTTAAGCAAACGCTTAAAGCAGGCTTCGGATCTCTGGCTGAATAATCCCCGCGTGCCAAGGGAGGCGAGCGGTACCAGTGGTATGACGGCTGCCATGAATGGCTCGGTAAACTGCAGCACCAATGATGGCTGGATCTGCGAGTTCATCAACCATGGTAACAATGGTTTTGTGGTGCCGCCAATCGATTATGAAAATGTAAGCGTGCATGAACAGGATGAGTACGATCTGAATAAACTGTATGAGATACTCGAGGACCAGGTACTGCCGATGTATTATGAAAACCAGGACGTGTGGAGGCAGATTGTGAAGAATGGTATGCGTGATGTGCGCTTCCAGTTTGACAGTAACCGTATGGCAGAAGAGTATTACGAACTGCTTTATAAATAAAGAAACACAAGGCGGCCTGGCCGCCTTTTTTATTGCCATTCCCTTTCTTATGGCTTTTTATACCAGTCCGGCCATGGGTTTGCCGCTGGTCCATTCTGCCGTTTATTTATTGCGTCCCTCATACAATCTTTGCCCTGTAATTGATTTTACAATGACAGCAAAAGCCCTCCCTATCGTTTTTTTTCTGAGTGGTTTTATCCTCAGTAATTACAACACTTCTCCTCCCGCAAAGTAATCCACTTTGTATTAGCAAAATGCTGCATAAAAATAAATGGCAGTATAAACTTTTCTCTTTAGCATTGTATGGTTATTCATAGCTGCAGCATGATGGTATGCTGTTAAGTGACTGGCATAACAATGTCCGGGACTGAGCAAATGTCCGTAACCCGATCATAAAAATTTTACGGAGACAAAACAAGATTTCAAACCCTTAACAAATACAAAATCATGTCACCTCAATTAATTCCCTGGCTGATAGGCTTAGGCATTTTATTGTTCATTTTATTATTCTATAAATTCATTCTCCGCGTGTTCTTCGGGCTGGTAATTGTTCCGGAAGACCGTATCGGACTTGTTACAAAAAAATTTGTGCTGTTTGGCAAGCAGGAGCTGCCGGAAGGACGCATCATTGCAACAGATGGCGAAGCGGGTTTCCAGGCACAAACATTACCACCCGGTGTTTATTTCTGGAAATGGATCTGGCAGTATGATATCAAATTCCAGCCCTTTACCGTGATCCCAACCGGGCAAATAGGCCTTGTGCTTGCAAAAGATGGTGCCGAACTGGAAACAGGCCGTGTGCTGGGCCGTAAAGTGGATTGCGACAGTTTCCAGGATGCAGAATCTTTTTTAAAGAATGGCGGACGTAAAGGACGGCAAACTTCCATTATCGCTCCGGGTTCCTACCGTATCAATACCTTTTTATTTGAAGTGAGCCTTACAGAAATGGCCACCATCCCCGATAACGCGGTAGGGGTTGTAACAACACTGGAAGGTAAACCACTGGAAGAAGGACAGATCGCAGGCCGTGTGATCGACGGGCATAATAAGTTCCAGGACATTGATACCTTTTTGACCAATGAAGGTTATAAAGGTTTGCAGGAACAGGTGATCCTGGCCGGTAGTTATTTTTTAAATCCCTGGTTTGCCAAACTTGAAATGGTGAAGATGACCGAGATCCCCATTGGTCATGTGGGTGTGGTGATCAGTTATGTGGGAGAGGAAGGCAAGGACCTGAGTGGTGTGGAATTCAAACATGGTAATATTGTTGCGAAAAATTACAAGGGTGTATGGGCCGAACCCCTGGGCCCGGGTAAATATCCCATCAATCCCTATATCATGAAGGTGGAACTGGTGCCCACCACCAACCTCGTTTTAAACTGGGCGAGTGCCAGAAGTGAAAGCCACCAGCTGGATAAAAATTTGTCCACCATTACCGTTCGAAGCAAGGATGGTTTCCCTTTCAATCTTGATGTGAGCCAGATCATTCATATACCCACCACTGAAGCGCCCAAAGTAATTGCACGCTTTGGTAACATGAATAACCTCGTAAGCCAGGTGCTGGAGCCTACGATTGGCAACTACTTCCGTAACAGTGCGCAGGACAGTGATGTGATCGCATTCCTTGGCACCCGTAAAGAAAGACAGCAAAGCGCCAAAGAACATATTGGCAAAGTGCTTGACCAGTATAATGTATATGGTGTGGATACGTTGATAGGAGATATCGTTCCTCCGGAAAGCCTGATGAAAACACTTACCGACCGTAAGCTTGCCGAGGAACAGAAGATCACTTATGAAACTGAGATGAAGGCGCAGTCCACCAGGCAAACACTGGAAAAAGAAACTGCGATTGCAGATATGCAGAAAGAGATTGTAAAAGCCGATCAGGGTGTGCTGATCGCTGAACGCATTGCGGATGCTTCTGTTAAAAAAGCAACCGGTGATGCGAACAGTGTGCGCCTCCAGGCCAATGCAGAAGGTGACCGCCTGAAATTACTGGCTACCGGTGAAGCAGAAAAAACGAGGTTGCTGGCAAAAGCAGAATCGGAAAAAATTGAATTGCTTGCAAAGGCAAATGCCGAACAGATTTCGCTCACGGGTAATGCGGAAGCGGAAAAAATCCTGGCCATTGGTAAAAGCAATGCGGAAGCGTATAAACTTTCTGTTGAAGCCATGGGCGGTAACAACTTTACGCAGCTGAAAGTGATTGAATCCATCGCTTCCCAGAATGTGAAGATCATGCCGGATGTACTCATTGGCGGCGGCGACTCTGCCAATGGTGGCATCAGTGGTTTGCTGGGATTGCAGTTGCTGGAGCAGATCGCCAAAAAGAAAGAAGAGAAAAAAGAAGATAATCAATAAAACCAATTAACCACAAAGCACGCAGGTGGATCAAAGAATAGGGTATAACAATTCCCTTGTCAGTGATTGCACTTTGTGAGCTTTGTGGTTGCATTTACAAGATTGTATGAAAATTATATTACTCGCTTGGGTGCTGGGTGCCGGATATTTAACCGCCGCAGCGCAGGATTCCCAAAAGGAAAAAATTGAAGCTGTAAAAGTAAGAGTCGTAAAGTATTTTAATGCGTACCAGCCCGACAGTATTTATGCACTCGCCGGACCGGTATTCAGGAAACAGCTGAGCGCTGAAGTTTTTAAGAAAGTGTATGAAAATAACCTGGTGCCATTGGGGATATTGAACGCGGATGAATTTGAATCGATGGATGGCCGCGTTGCCAAATACAAAGCTGTATTTGCTGCAGGAACTTTTTCCATGTATTTAAGTCTTGACAGCACCGGGCTCATAGAAACTTTCCTGTTCCAGCCTTATAAAAAAGCAGTTACCGGTCCGGTGGTGAAAACCACTACGGATAATAAACTGCTGACTGACCAGGATAAAAAGCTGGATGAGTTTATACAGCGTTTTATGTTCGAGTCACAGGCGGTAGGATTGAGTATGGGCGTTTTAAAAGATGGCAAACCTTTTTTTTATAATTATGGAGAAACGGTTAAAGGCAATAAACAACTGCCCACGAATAAGAACTTGTACGAGATCGGGTCTGTAACAAAAACATTCACCGGGATATTGCTGGCAAAGGCGGTAACGGAGGGTAAAATAAAACTCAGCGACCCGGTTAACCTGTACCTGCCAAAAGATGCGGCATGGCTGGTATCGGGCAATGATACGGCGAGGATCGTGCATCTCAGTAATCATACCTCAGGCATATTGCCACTGCCGGATAATTTTGATATGACGAATATGGAGAATCCCTATAAAGATTATGGTGAAGACAAACTCCTTGCATATCTTAAAACTGCCCAACTGCAGCGCAGACCCGGCGAAAAATTTGAGTATTGCAATTTAGGCGTGGGCATGCTGGGCTATATTCTTTCTAAAATATATAAAATGCCTTACGAGGCAATGGTAACCACTTTTATTACTTCAAAAGCCGGCATGCATGATACCAGGGAATTTTTGCAGAGGCAGGACAGTGCGCTGATGGTACAGGGTTACAATGATGCGGTGCAAAAACAGGGGCCATGGGATTTTAAGGTACTTACCGCGGCAGGCAGCCTGCGCAGCAATACAGCCGATATGCTGAAATATGCCATGCTTAACCTTCATTCCAATGATACAGCACTTCAAAAAGCTATTACGCTTTCGCACCAGGTTACTTATGATGCCGGCAAGCAAAAAGTGGGATTGAACTGGTTTGTGCAAAACTGGGGCTGGGGCGATATTTATTTTCATGGTGGCGCCACCGGCGGATACCGTAGTTTTTTTGCAGTGAACCCCGCAACAAAAAATGCGGTGGTGCTGCTTTGCAATACTTTTGTAAACGTGGATGAAGCAGGGGTGAAGCTGCTGAAAAACCTGGACCAATAATATGGAAGCAATTACAGTGAAAAGCGAGATCCGCTGGGCCGATATTGATGCCAACTTTCATGTGCTGCACAGCAAATATTACGATTACTGCGCCGATGCCAGGATGAAAGCCCTGAGCAATGCCGGTATCAGCATGCAGCTGATACAGCAATATGGCGTGGGACCGGTATTGCTGCGGGAGGAATGTGTCTTTAAAAGGGAACTCAAATTCGGGGATGAAATGGAAGTGCGTATTTTTTTGCAAAAAGCAAGTGATGATTTTTCACGATGGAGCTTCGTGAATGAGATATGGAAAAACAAGGATACTCTTGCAGCCGTTGTAACAGTTGACGGGGCATGGATAGATGTGGCCAGGCGCAAACTGGTTTCCCCGCCGGAACCCTTTCAAAATGTTTTTAAAGAATTTCCCCGTTTGCAAAACCCTTCTTCATAAAATTGTGTAACTGTTATTACCGCTTTCACGGTATTGAATTGTTAAACAACACAAATGAAAAAAGTACTCATTGCAGCCGCTGTTTTTTTTGCAGCCTTTCCAGTCTTTGCGCAAACAGGTGTTATGTATCCTTCGGGTTTAAGTGCCGGAGAAGCCGCCCCTCTTTTCAGCATCAGCCAAAACAGCGAAAAAATATTTGACCTGGCTGACGCACTGAAAAAGGGACCGGTGGTGCTGGTGTTTTACAGGGGCCAGTGGTGCCCATACTGCAATAAATATTTAAGCAGGCTGAATGATTCGCTGCGGCTGGTAAAAGATAAAGGTGCAGTGATAGTGGCCCTTTCCCCGGAAGTACAGGCCAATATTGTAAAGACCGCGGAAAAAACAAAAGCAGCATTTCCTGTTTTACATGATTCAGGAATGCTGGTGATGAAGCGCTATAAAGTAAATTTTGATGTGGACGAAAAAACCGTGAACAAGTATAAAGAATATGGAATAGATTTTAATGAAGCCAATGGCATCAATGGAGCCAGTCTGCCTGTTCCCGCCACTTATATCATTGGCACCGATGGGATCATCAGGTATGTGTTTTTTAATACCGATTACAGGAAACGTCCTTCCGTAAAAGAGATACTGGATAACTTATAAAGTGTTAACACAATTGGGGCGCTGCAAATGAATATATTTGCAGCGCTTTGCTTTTTTATGATAGCCCCCGTCATCAATACATATAAAAACGCTTACAGCGGGCTCAACCCCCGTATGTGGATGCTGAGCCTCGTGATGCTCATCAACCGCAGCGGTACCATGGTATTGCCCTTTATGACGCTGTACTGCAATCACCGAGGTTATTCGGAAGTGCAGGGCGGTATTGCAGTGGCCTGCTATGGAGTGGGTTCATTGGCCGGTGCATTTTTGGGAGGTAAACTCAGCGACCGTTTTGGATTTTATTACCTGCAGTTTTTATCACTGTTCTTTGGCGGCATCATGTTCATCATCCTGGGTTATATGAACAGCTTTCCCAGTATTTGCGGGGTGGTGTTTTTATCCAGTATGGTGAATGAGGCATTCAGGCCGGCCAATTCAAGTGCCATTGCATATTACAGCACACCGCAAAACCGTACACAATCTTTCTCCCTAAACCGGCTTGCGATCAATATGGGATGGGGGGTGGGCAGTGCACTCGCGGGTATTTTATCCGAGATCAGTTTTAATCTACTGTTCTGGGTGGACGGGCTTACGAATATCGCTTCAGCGGTCATGCTCTTGCTGATATTACCCAAAGTAACCATTGCACAGCAGCATCACGGGCAGGCACATCAAAATAAAACGGCGGCAGAAGACAGTCCGATTAAAGACCGCATGTTTACCGGTTTTGTCGGGCTCACCACTTTATTCGCATTTTGTTTTTTCCAGTTGTTTACCACGGTGCCCCTGTATTTTAAAGAAGGACTGCACCTGAGCAAACCCGTCATTGGAATCATCATGGCCATGAACGGTGTTTTAATTGCCTTGTTTGAAATGGTGGTGGTGTTTCGTATCGAAGGAAAGCGGCCGTATTTAAGACTCATGATGTATGGCACCCTGCTGATGGCGCTTTCATTCATCTCCCTCAATATCCCGCTGGCCAATACCATCTGGGTGGCAGCCATTGCAATGCTTGTGGTAACAGTTGCCGAAATAGCAGCCATGCCATTTATGAACACCTGGTATATTGCCCGTACAAAACCTTCCAACCGGGGCCAGTATGCAGCCATGTATACCATGGCCTGGGGAGTGGCACAGGTAGCGGGCAGTTTGAGCGGTACCAGCATTGTGCATGCACTGGGCTTTCAGAATTTATGGTGGATCATCGGGGGTATCTGCTGTATTACCGCCTGGGGTTATCATTACCTGTACAATAAAGAACAATCAGGCTAGCAGTGGATTTATTTACAGTACAGCTGAAAATACAAAAGCCGCAATTATTGCGGCCTTGTACTAATTCTTTAATGATGCTGTTATCCTATATTTTTTTTACGTTCACTGCATTCATTCCTTTCTTTCCTTCCTGTAAGTCAAACTCAACGGCGTCCCCTTCTTTAATGGTAACGCCATTCAACCCGCTGATATGAACAAAGGTTTCTTTGTTTGAGTCGTTGTGTTTGATAAAACCGAATCCTTTTTCTGCATTGAAAAACTTAACGGTACCTTGTTGTTTGTCCATTGTAAATTATTTATTAAGCCGTAAAGATAAGTTTTATAATTTAAAACAAGTTTTTTTCGGGTTCAGGCACTAAACGGCTGTTTCCCATGCCTGATTTGACAGGTCAGCCGGAGGTATGAGGGGTTCAAATAACTGGTTTAAAAACCATCCGACACACTGAAAGCGTCCCGGATGGTAACACCTCTTCGCCGGGTAACCCAACTTCGCCAAGGTTTCGTCGGGTAAAAAAATCCCGGCACATAGGCCGGGATTCCTGTTCTATATAAATAAAGGTTAGCTGCCGGCAACTTCCATGTAGCTTTCAGTAGGCTCACAGGTGCACACCAGGTTACGGTCGCCATAGGTATTATTCACACGGCTTACTGATGGCCAGAATTTATTCTGACGAACATAGTCCAGCGGGTAAGCGGCCGTTTCGCGGCTGTAGGGATGGTTCCATTCATTGGCGATAATCACAAACTGTGAATGGGGTGCATGTTTCAACGGATTGTCTGCTTTATCCGCATTGCCTTCTTCAATGGCCCGTATTTCGTTGCGGATACTGAGCAGCGCATCGCAAAAACGGTCCAGCTCGGCCTTGTCTTCGCTTTCGGTGGGCTCCACCATAATGGTGCCGGCAACCGGGAAGCTGAGGGTGGGGGCATGGAAATTATAATCCATCAAACGCTTGGCCACATCTTCGGCTTCAATTCCGGCGCTTTGTTTAAAGGGACGCAGGTCAACAATAAACTCATGTGCGCAGGTACCATTTACACCACTGTATAAAATTTTGTATTCGCCTTCCAGTCTTGCCTTCATGTAGTTGGCATTGAGAATGGCGTATTCGGTGCTTTTACGCAAGCCATCAGGCCCAAGCATCTTAATGTATGCATAGCTGATGAGCAGGATGCTGGCACTGCCATATGGAGCGGCGCTTACGGCTGTGGTGAGTGGTGAGTGGTGAGTGGAGGGCCCGGAGTTTTCACTCACAACAGACCACTCACTGCTCACTGCATAGCAATGTGAGGGAAGATAAGGCGCCAGCTTCTCATTCACGCAAATGGGTCCCATACCGGGGCCGCCGCCGCCATGCGGAATGGCGAATGTTTTATGCAGGTTCAGGTGACAAACATCGGCACCGATATTACCAGGAGATGTTAAGCCCACCTGTGCATTCATATTGGCGCCGTCCATATAAACCAGTCCGCCGTTATCATGAATGATTTTGCAAATTTCTTTGATGCTCTCTTCAAACACGCCATGTGTGCTGGGATAAGTAACCATTAAACCGGCAAGGTTGTCTTTATATTTTTCAGCGTTGGCTTTTAAATCGGCCACATCAATATTGCCCGCTTCGTCGCATTTTGTTACCACCACTTTAAAGCCGGCCATCACAGCACTGGCTGGGTTGGTGCCATGCGCTGAAATGGGAATCAGTATCACGTTGCGGTGTGCTGCATTATGATCGGCATGGTAAGCACGCATGGTAAGCAGCCCGGCGTATTCGCCCTGTGCACCGCTGTTGGGTTGTAAGGATGTTGCGGCAAAACCAGTGATATTGCTGAGCCAGGCTTCCAGTTCCCTGATTATTTTCTGGTAGCCCTTCCACTGGTAAGCCGGTGCAAAAGGATGCATGCTGCTGAACTCAGGCCAGCTCACCGGTATCAGTTGCGTGGCCGCATTCAGTTTCATGGTGCAGCTGCCGAGACTGATCATGGATGTATTCAGGCTCAGGTCCTTGTTCTCCAGGTATTTGATATAACGCAGCATCTGGCTTTCGCTGCGGTGCGTATTGAAAACAGGATGGGTTAAATATGCTGATGTGCGTGTTAAGGCCGCAGGAATATTATCCAGGAAACGGTCTGCATCAAAATTGGCCACGGCTGTATCACTGTTGATGGAACCGGCAAATACGTGGAGGATGTCCAGTATATCGTTTTGCGTGGTGGTTTCATCCAGTGCTATGCCGATATGTTTATCGTCGAAATAATGGAAGTTGATGCTTTGTTCTTCCGCGATCTTCTGTACTGCCGCAGCATCTTTCACCAGTATTTTCAATGTGTCAAAATAATATTCATTCACATTAGTAAAGCCCATTTCATCCAGTTCATCACTCAGGGTGGCTGCCAGCAGGCTTACCCGTTTGGCGATGTTCTTCAGTCCGTCGGCACCGTGGTACACCGCATACATGGCATTCATATTGGCAAGCAATGCCTGTGCGGTGCAAATATTGCTGGTGGCTTTTTCGCGGCGGATATGCTGCTCACGTGTTTGCAGCGCCATCCTCAAACAGCGGTTGCCCTGCGCATCAATGCTTACGCCAATGATACGGCCGGGGATATTGCGTTTGAATTCATCCCTGGTGGCAAAATACGCTGCATGCGGACCGCCAAATCCCATCGGCACACCCAAACGCTGCGCACTGCCAATGGCTGCATCGGCACCCAGTTCTCCTGGCGGAGTCAACAGGGCGAGGGCTAATAAATCAGCAGCCATAATAACAGGCGCATTCACGGCATGTGCCTTTTCAATAAAACCGCGGTAATCTTCCACCGCCCCGTTGCTGTTGGGGTATTGCACAATGGCCCCAAAATAACTTTCATCCAGTGCAGCCGTTTTGTAATCACCCACTACCAGTTCAATATGAACCGGGGCGGCACGGGTTACCAGTACATCCTTTGTTTGCGCAAAAATATTTTCATCCACAAAAAACCTGGGTGCGGTAACCGCATCCGTGTTTTTGTTCTTGTGGTTAAAGAACATCGTCATCGCTTCGGCAGCGGCCGTGCCTTCATCCAGCAAACTGGCGTTGGCAATGGGCAGTGCGGTTAAGTCGCTCACCATGGTTTGAAAGTTGAGCAAACTTTCCAAACGTCCCTGTGCGATCTCGGCCTGGTAAGGCGTGTACTGGGTGTACCATCCGGGGTTTTCAAAAACCGTGCGGAGTATCACGCTGGGCACAATGGTATTGTAATAGCCCTGGCCAATATATGATTTGCAAACCTTGTTCAAAGAAGCGGTTTGTTTCAGTTCAGTGAGGTATTCAAATTCACTAACGGGGCCGGCAGTGTTTAAAGGCTGCTGCAGGCGGATGGAGGAGGGAACGGTTTTATTGATCAGTTCATCCAGCGAAGCAACGCCGATGGTTTTTAACATGGACTTTGTTTCTTGTTCATTCGGACCAATATGCCTTCCGGTAAATTCCTGTTGCTGTTGCTCAAAAAGATTCATATTCCAGTTTTAGTTTTTTTGTTACAAGCTTCAGCGCACTGCCCGGCTTCACAGGCGCCTGCCTGCCGGCGAGGCAGGTCGCACTCTTGTACCGCATCTCTTTACTGAACGAGACCGGAGCGGATGCGAAAGCGGTGAAAACAGTGAGAAAAAGTTGCCGCAAATTTACGATAATACTATAAGAAATACGGATATAAAACAGGCCTTCGTACAGCTGTGGAAAACTGTTGAAGAATCCTGCATTTTTATACCCCCGGACATACAAAACAACTGCCATGACTGAATAATAATCATATGAAATCTGTGTAAATCTGTTAGTCAGTACAACCTGTGTTCCATCATTTAAACCGATATTTGTTCTATGGAAGAGTTACTCCATAACTGGCAGAAAAAATCGGGCGACCACCAGAAACAATACAAACAGCTGCTGAACCGTGCCGATAAGAATAAAGTGCTGAAGGCGCTGCCCGCCCTGCATGAGGAAGCTTTTGAAAAAATTGACTGCCTGGATTGTGCCGCCTGCTGCAAGAACTACTCACCCCGTTTTAAAACCCCCGATATCAAACGCATCAGCAAAGTGCTGCGCATGAAGGAAGGGGAGTTTATCGATAAATACCTGCATATTGATAGCGAGGGTGATTATGTACTGCAAAGTCATCCCTGCCCTTTTTTGGGAGCAGATAATTACTGCAGTATTTATGAAGACCGCCCCTCAGACTGTGCCCGCTTTCCATACACCGATGAGGATGTGATACTGAAACGCCAGCCGCTCACGATCAAGAATTCCACTTTTTGCCCGGCGGTATATTATGTGCTGGAGAAATTACTGAAGCAGGTATAACGGGCGGATGTGATTAAAAATCACCTTGTACATTACTGCAGCCTGTTTGAATGATTTTATACTGCCAGCTTTTGTTACCGGCACTGTAAAATTCTTTTACAAGTGAAATAAGGCTATCGTTGAGCAGGTAATTTTCATGCAACAATATATGACCGTTTTCAGCCGAAATATCCGTCCATAATGTGGCTGTAAGCTTGTTCTTCATGCAGTGTCCCATCATACCTGCGCCCACACCGCAGTGAAGCTGTTCATTGCCGCGTGCCAGCAGGGCATTGTCGATATAATCTTTAAGGGTAATTACCGTGAGACCGAGTTTTTCAGACAGGAGGCGGGTTGCCGCATTGCCATGCAATTGAATGCCTGTGTTCACTGGTTCGTTGTTGCCCGGGTTAAGGGAAGTGGTTTGCGGTGCCAGTAACAGTGTATCGGTTGTTTTAAAAGGCAGCCGGATGCTTTCTACCATGGAAGCCTTTAAGGCAGCACTGTCTTCCAGGTCATGATTTGCTGCATGGCTGCCGCAGCCTGCAGCGGTGATCAGCAAAATAAACAGGAACAGCACTGCCGGTGCCAGCAGTAAAGCAGGTTTAAATAGTTTCATCCGCCCCTAAGTTAAAACATTCATGCGGCTTTTGACAAACGGGCCCTTTGCTTGCAAAGGGCCCGTTTGTTTATTTTGTAGTGAGTTCGGTATAGGCTGCTTCCAGTGGCCGGCTCAATCCTTCACCTTTCCACTGGCTGTCGCCGGGAAGGGTTTTGTTTTTTAAGATTTCTTCCTTTCTTTTGCCGGCTTTTATTTCTCCTTCCACAAACTGAAGTACGGCGCCCAGGTAATCGCCGAAGGCTTTCAGGTCATCCGTTTTTGTAAGTACATCATAGCCTTCGCCGGAATGGCCGCAAACAAACTGTGTGCTGCTGCTGAAAGTGGAAACGGCTTTGTCCAGAACTTTTATCCAGTTGCCCATATTTGCACCAGCACTTTTATCAACATAGGGATGGCGGCGGTTAAACAACAGGTCGCCCATATGTACAATATTGGCATGTTCAAAATGTACCAGGCTGTCGCCATTGGTATGGCCGGCGCCAAAATAATGCATGCTGATTTTCTCCTTGCCCAGTTTGGCTGTCCATTTATCCGTGTAAGTAGTGTCGGGAAATAACTGTTTGTCTTCATTCTTGCTTTTTTCAGCTGTGGCTTTCTGGTTAGCGAGAGAATTGGCATGTGCCACTACGTGTTCCACTATTCCCTTAAAGGAAATATTCCCTGCTGTATGATCCCCGTGGTGATGGGTGTTGATCAGGAATTTAAAAGGCTTTTCGCTTTTCTTTTTCAGTTCATCGATCAGGTGCTGGCTCTGGTCGGGGAATTGTGCGTCTACCACGGCAATTCCTTTTTTAGAAATATAAAAAGCAATGGTGCCGCCGCGTTCTGTAAAGATGCCAATATCATCTGTGAGCATTTTTATTTTCCATGCAGGCTGTTGAAAAAATGCGGCTGCCAGTTTTTTGTTAAACAGCAGCAGGCCGGTTGCTGTAATGGCGGTATTGCGGATGAAGGCACTTCTTTGCATAAAATGATTTTGGGTTCAATTTAATGATTACAATAACAGTAAACGCAGGCAGTTGTTCACAGGTTGCCGGGGCCGGCAGGTGTAGTTGTAAAAAGGATGAAGATTTGACAACCAAAGCCGGGAGAGCTGCTGATGGTGGCTTCACCATTATAAGTTTCGGCCCTGTGCCTGATATTCGCCAGTCCTATGCCGGAAACAGCCTGCTGCATATCAAAGCCGCGGCCATTGTCGGTAATTTCGAGTGTAAGCGTTTGTAACTGCTGGTTGATTTTTACCACCACGGCCGTGGCAGCTGCATATTTGATAATATTGCTGAACTGCTCCTGTATGATGCGGTAAATATTTACTTTGAACGCTTCTCCCAGTTGTTCTTCAATCAGGTTGATCTCCAGTTTTACTGCTGTGCCCGTCAGTTTAATGCTTTTGCTGAGGTATTCAATAGACTCTTCAAGGCTGAGGTTATTCAATGAAGGCGGTACAACATGTGAAGATAACTTTCGGATCTCCTCGATGGCATTACGAACAAGCTGGATGCCATTGTTCAGCAGCCCTGCATCTTTTGCGGCAGCAGGATTTGTTTTTTTCAAAAATAATGTGGAAGCCACCAGTAGCTGGTTGATATTATCGTGCAGTTCCCGCCCGATGCCGGCACGGCTTTTTTCCTCCGCTTCGAGGATGGCCCGGTCAATGGCTTTTTGACGGTTGCGTTTTTCAGCAGCCAGGTCTTCCTGTGCTTTGATTTTTTCAGTCAGGTCGTTGATGATAACGAGAAAAGTTTTTACACCATTGTAGTTGATCTCACTGATGGCTGGCTCCACCAGTATGAGATCACCATTTTTTTTGCAGTGTGTCCGTATGGTCCTGTTTTGCGTATAGCTCCCGCTTTTATGCAGCTCCTTCAATGCAGCTCTTTCTTCAGGCAGCCTCATATCAAAAGCGGTTTTTTGTAAAAACTCTTCCCTTGAATAGCCATAAAGCTTTGTGGCGGTTTCATTCACTTCCAGGAACTGCAGTGTATTGGCATCCATCAGCCCGGCCGCATAAGGGCTGTGGTTAAAAAGACTGCGGTATAAAGTCACCGTCTGTTTGAGCAGGTGTTCGTTTTTTTTCTTTTCGGTGATGTCCTGCACCGTTCCGACAACTGCAGAAGGATTTGCGCCCGGCCCGATATCAATACTGGCACGTTCACTCACCCACTTTTCACCAGAAGGCGTAATGATGCGGTGTTCCATTTCATAGGAACCGGTTTTAAGCGCACTGGCCCATTGCTGTTCCAGTGTTTCCCTGTCATCGGGGTGCACTTTTTCCATAAAGCTGGCAAAGCTCATGGGGCTGCCCGGCGGTATTTCAAAAATGCGGTAGGTCTCGTCCGACCATTGAATGGTGTTTTCTGGCATGGTGATATACCAGCTGCCGGTTTTAGCCACCATCTGTGCATTGTTCAGCTGCTCTGTTTTTACGATAAGTTCCTGCTGGTAAGCAGCCAGACTGGCTTCATGTTCTTTTTGTTTGGTGATGAGATTGCGGATGGAGAGAAACTGGAATGGCTTTTCATATTCATCCTTCACCGGAGTGATCACGGTATCCACCCAGTAATGTGACCCGTCTTTTGCCCTGTTCTTTATTTCCCCGCGCCAGGGTTTGCCGCTGGTGATGGTACGCCACATCTCGGCAAAAAAATCTTTGGGGTGGTGACCGCTGTTCACTACCTGGTGGGTCTTGCCTAAAAGTTCTTCTCTGGAGTATTGCGATATTTCAATGAATTTATCATTTGCATAAATGATATGCCCGCCCAGGTCGGTAATCGTAACAATCGCCACTTCATTAAAAGCAGAAAGGTAGGCCTGCAGCGTTCCTGATAAGGCCGCAACCTGTTTTTTCACTTCAGCAGAGCCGTATTTAAAGGCATTCACTCCTTACTTCGTTTAACTAAGCAGGTAAGGTAGTAAAATCCGGCATAATAGAAAATGACGCCAGTAAAAAGTGGAATAATTCTATAAATCCGGCATGGTACGGTTAGCTGTAAATGTTCTGAGTTCCGTCACGCCAGCATGCGTTAAAGTTCTGTGGCGCCGGGCGTCAGCGCTGTGCATACACATTTTTGTCGTGGCGTTCCATCCAGCGCCCCGGGATAGCCATGGCTGTAAATCCAAACTGGCTGTATAAGCCATGCGCATCTTTTGTAGCCAGTACCCAGCGTCGCAGACCCTGCAGTTCTGGATGTGCTGAAATGGTTTGCATCATCCACTTTGAAAGTCCTTTTCCCCGGTATTCCGGCAATACAAATACGTCGGCCAGGTAAGCGAAACTGGTATAATCACTGATGATGCGTGCATAGCCCGCCTGCTGTTCGCCATGGTATAAGCCAAAAACCAATGAATGTCCGGCGGCTTTTTTTACTTTTTCAAAAGGAATATTCAGGCTCCAGTATGCTGCTGTTGAAAGGAACCCGTGAATCACCTGCAGATTGAGTTTTGCAGGATCGGTTGAAATGCAAAAAGTGTCTTTGTAAACAGTGAGGTGTTCCATTATTTGTCGAGTAACCTGCGGTGATAATTCACCTGCCCCAGGTGCCAGGCAAGGTGAGTGGTTAAATGAATCAGTGTGTATTCGTACGTAGCGGTTTTATCCCAGATGATCACGGGAAAGTCATGTTGCAGTTCAGTTTCCTTTACATTGTCAAGTCCGGCTTCCACTGCAGTGATGGTATGGGCAATGCGTTGCAGTAATTCCGCTCTGGGCACATCTTTTTGCGCAAACTCCAGCGGGCGGTCACGTACATAACCGGTATTGCCCAATGCCGCACCGATATAGGTGTTAAGGTTGCCCAAAATATGCAGGCAAAGGTTCCCGGCGGAATTTGAAATCTGCTGCTCGGTCTTCCAAATATTGGCTTCATTGGAATATTGTTCCAGTTCATGGCTGAGTTTCTTTAAGTCCCGTGTAAGAATTGTTTTAATGGTGGCGATCATGGCAATGGGTTTATATGGTTAATAATTGGCCTTCCAGTATCATCACGGCCCTGCCTGTAATGTACACTTTGTTATCTTTTAGTTCAACCTGCATCGTGCCCGTTCTTTGCGAACTTTGAAATGCATGCATGGTGGATGTATCCAGCTTCTCCTGCCAGTAAGGCGCCAGGAAAGTTTGCACACCGCCTGTTACTGGGTCTTCTTCCGTTCCGGCCCATGGCCAGAAATAACGGTATTCATAATCATAACCTGTTTTGTCAGACGCCGCAGTTACGAGCACGCCGTTGATGCTGTTGTGAGAAGCTTTGAGCGCCGTGAAATCGGGACGCAGATCCGCCAGCGCTTTTGCACTTTGTATTTCCAGCATCAGTATATTATTTTGCCGGCTGTACATAACGGCTTTTGTTTTTCCGATACCCAGCGCCTGCAACATGGCAGGGGGGGCTGTGGCGGCTTCAAGAGAGTACACAGGGAAGCTGATGGTGATATCATCGCCGCTGATCACAACGGGGATATCCACCTGGTCGATATTTACGAAATGAATCTCACGGCAGCCATGCATCGCTGCCATCACTTTTGAAGATGCAATAGTGGCATGACCGCACAATGGAATTTCTTTTTGCGGGGAGAAAAAACGGATGCTGTAACTGTTCCTCTCTTCATGCTTTTGTACAAAGGCCGTTTCGGATAAACCGAGTTCCATGGCAATATTTTGCATCAGGGTTTCTGGCAGGGCTTCTTCCACGATGCATACCCCGGCGGGGTTGCCTTTAAATGGCGTATCTGTAAATGCATCTACGATAAATGTTTTTAATGGCATAAACTTTTATTTTTAACGGTTTCCAAACTTTTCAAAGGTTGGAAACCGCAGGTTATACTGCTAATTCAAACAGGCTAACGGTGGCGTTATGATAATGCGGCGGCAAACCTGCGGTATTCTTCAGTTTGAATAATCCTAAAAAATCAAAACCACAGCTGGTATAATGTTTAATCAGTCCTTTGTTGTCACCCACGGTATCCAGCCGCACATATTTTTTTCCATTTTCTTTTGCATGAGCAATGGCCCAGTCCGTGATTTTCGACACCAGTTTTTGCCCGCGGTAGCCGGGGGTTACCGCAATACGGTGGATATATACGGCAGGATCGGCATTTTTTTCTTCCCATATCTGCGGGTCATTGAAAGTGGTGGCCCATACACAGGCAATATCATTTCCCTGCGTCATTTTCCATTTTCTTTTTTCCGCAATTTCCTGTTCAACCATGCCGCGTTCAAATGCCGGCCATACTACCAGGCTGCGCCCTTTCATATAATCAGTTGCGGCTTCATACAAAGCAAAAATGTGGTCCAGGTCTGCAAGGCTGCAATTAGCTACCTGCATTTCATCCTGTGCAAGAAAATGCCCGTCAATGATGAGCAGGGTGGCGCCGGTTTTTGTAACGGAGCGGTGACTGCTCAGTCCGTCACTTACTACATACATCATGCCTTTGCTGAGTGAAACGGTGGCTCCATTTTCCATTTGACTTTCAAAAGATCCTTCCAGGCAATACACGATATGTCCTTTCTGGCACCAGTGATCGGCGATATAACCCGGGCTGTAAGTAACCGTGCGGATGCGCAGCCCGTTATATTGTTTGGTTTGCCAGGAAGCGCTCCCGGTTTCCCCGGGATATATCGTGCCGGGAATACTGTTCCATTCCACCAGTTCAAAAGGAATTGCTGTGTTCATGTGCGCATGCATTTGTTTTATTCAAAGCCAGTGCAAAGCTGAAAAAAATAATTACACCAGTACAGATACAATTTTATTATTTTTGACCGGTACAGTTAGCCATGAAGCAAAAAACAAAAACCAAAGAACTGCTTTACCTGAAGATTGCAGGCAGCCTGCAGCAGCAGATCACAAACGGCGTTTTGAAGCCGGGAGACAAACTGCCTTCTATCCGCATGATATGCCGCGAACACGGCGTGAGCATGACAACAGCCCAGTACGCCTATTATGAACTGGAAGCAAAATCGCTGATTGAGTCAAGGCCGCAGTCTGGTTATTATGTAAGTCATGCTTTTCATAAAAGACTGGCGCTGCCCGATGCCAGCAAGCCCGTGAACAATGCCGTGGTGAAAGATGTGAGTGAATTGTTTGGCAAGGCATTTAATCATGATGAAAAGAATTTCACCCTGTTTGCAAGAGGTATTCCTTCCACTGCATTGCTGCCTGTTGCAAGACTGAAAAAAGCCACAGCGCAGGCGGTAAGGGATTTGCCCGGCGGCGGAACAGTGTATGAATCCCTGCAGGGAAATGAAAAGCTGCGCAGGCAGGTGGCCAAATGGTCGTTCAGCTGGAAGGGAAACCTGGATGCGGATGATATTGTAACCACGGCGGGTTGTATCTCCGCCATTTCTTATTGCCTGATGGCGCTTACCAAAAGAGGCGATACCATTGCAGTGGAGAGCCCCTGTTTCTATGGCATTCTCCAACTGGCACAAAGCCTGGGATTGAAAGTGCTGGAATTGCCCACGAGCCCGGCCACGGGAGTGGAGATGGAGGCATTGAAAAAAATACTGCAAAAAACAAAGCTGGCTGCATGCTTATTTGTGAGCAATTTCAATAATCCATTTGGCAGCCTGATGCCCGATGCGCATAAAAGGGAAGCAGTGAAACTGCTGGCGCAATACAATGTGCCCTTGATCGAAGATGATATTTATGGTGATTTATTTTTTGGCCATCACCGCCCGGCCTGCTGTAAATCCTATGATGAGGCCGGCATGGTGTTATGGTGCGGATCAGTGAGCAAAACACTGGCGCCGGCCTACCGCGTGGGCTGGGTGGCTGCGGGAAAATACAAAGATGCCGTGATGAAACTGAAACTGTTTCATTCGTTGTACAACACGCCCGTGCCCAGCGAAGTGATCGGCAGTTTTCTGGAGACAGGCCGTTACGAATCGCACCTGCGCAAACTCCGGCATACACTGCATACCAATTACCTGCATTATACACGGGTGATCAGCGAATATTTTCCTGAAGGCACCAGGATCAGCCAGCCGCAGGGCGGGTTGTCGTTGTGGGTGGAACTGCCCAAAGCCATTGACAGTATCAGTTTGTATAATGAAGCTGTAAAAAGAAAAATTACTTTTTCACCCGGCCGCATGTTTACCTTACAACAGCAGTTTGGCAATTGCATGCGGCTGAGTTATGGTATGGAATGGAATGAAAAAACCGCCGGCAGCCTGAAGCTGCTCGGGAAGCTGGCCAAAGAAGAATTATAGGTTTATCTTATCAGCAGCACCGTGCCCTTCATATCCGGGTATCCATTGCTGAACTGTACCTGGAATACATACACACCGGCAGGCAGCTCCATTCCCTTATAAGTGCCGTTCCAGTTTACCACGGCGCTTTCGCAATAATATACGCGTTCACCATAGCGGTTGAATACACTTACTTTGGCTCCCAGTGAAGGATCGAGAAAAGGAATACGCCAGCTGTCGTTGCGGCCATCCTGGTTGGGCGTAAAACTATTGGGCGCAAAAATCCCTTTGATCACTTTTATATAAGCAATATCTTCTGCCGAACAGCCGTAAGCAGTGGCGGCATTCAGCGTGTATTGTATGTCGGCCGGGGGCGATGCCTGCGGTGTTGCTGTATTTGCGTCTTTGAGATACAAGGGCGGGTTCCAGCTGAACAGCACATTGTTCCCGCTCACTTTTCCATTGAGCACAATGGGAATGCCCGCAATCATGATGTGGTTGCCACCGGCGCTCACAACCGGTTTTTCATGAATATTCACCACCGTGTAATTGGATGCAATACGGCAGTTCTTATTGGCAGAAGAACTGCTTTCCACTGCTGTGTAACGGTACCAGTATGCGCCGGGTGCAACTGGCCGGGCCACATAATCCAGGCTGTTTGCATTATAAATATCCTTCCAGATCTTACCCGAATCCGTACTTAGCTGCCATTGGTAAACGGGATTTACAAAAGAACCGGAGATGGAGCCAGTCATATTGTATGAACCTGAAATGCCTTCACAAACATGCACCGTATCATTGCTGTAACCGCCAATATGTGAAGTAAGCAGTACCGCACTGCAGGGCCTGAATGTGATATCATCCATGGCAATATCATTACCATAACCACCGGGCGCATTGTTTTTCATCCGGAGAATGATGACGGAGTTATTGACCGGAGTGGTAAAATAAAACCCATATTGTTTCCATACCGGTGATGCGGTTTCCGGGATATCACCGGTACTGTATTGCTGTAAGATGGTGCCGCTTTCTGTTTCGATGGTAAATGTAATATTGGGATCGTTGCCGTTTGGTTTCATCACGTTGAGTATCCATGCGGCAAATTCATACGTGATATTGGGGCAGAGGTCGGTTACTCGTGTTACAATAAAATCACCGGGCGTATAAGTGGCATTTACCAGCAGGAAGGCGCCATTGCCGGTATGGTCGCTGCTCACCGTATGCCAGGTATTGCCAAAACAGCTCGCCGTGGACCGGGTGATGGTATAATAACCATCATTGGGACATTCGCCATTGAGGTATGTATAGGAATTGGTGGGTGTATATCCTGTATTGGATCCGTTGCCATCACCAAAATTAATATTCACTACAGGATCGCCCAGGCTGCCGGTGCATAATTGTGCCCGGGCATTACTGCCAGAAATCAATGCGGCAACCACTAAACAAAAACGGAAAATGATCAAGCGGTACATATAACAAGCCGGCCGTGCTTCGCATCAGCCGTTTGTAAAAGTAGGCACTAACAGCCAATAAAATACTGAGAGCTGTCATTGTTTTATGAATGGCTGGCTTGCATTAAATAACTATTTTTATGTATAGCGATATTCCAAGGCATCACCCTTAATAAAAACCAGTATGAAATATCTTGCCCTTTTCCTTCTTTTTTTCACCGTCCTTTTCACAAAAGGATCTGCACAAACCGAAAAAGCCAAAGCACTTACAGATGAAGGCATCGCATTGCACGATAAAGGAGATTATACCTCTGCCATTAAAAAATATGACGAGGCTATTTTGGCTGATGCGGAGTATGTAACTGCATACTATGAGAAAACGCTCAGCCTGTACACCATGCAGCAATACGATGCGTGCATTGATTTGTGCAGGGAGGTAACAAAAAAATTCAAGGGTAACCCGCTTATGAAAGGTGTTTTTGTACAGCTGGGCAGCAGCCTCGATAACCAGCAAAAGCCGGAAGAAGCCATCAAGGCCTATAATGACGGGCTAAAACAGTTTCCGAATTATTTCCTGCTCAATTTCAATAAGGGGATTACCTATGCCCAGATGAACGAGGCGGAGAAGGCTTATGGCTGTTTCCAGGAAGCGCTGACCGCAAACCCGCTGCATGCTTCCAGTTACCTGCGTACGGGTGAAATGCTCCGGACAAATAACCGTATTCCTTCCATGTTATCACTGATCATGTTCCTGGTGCTGGAACCACGCAGTAACCGGTCGGCACAAGCATTCGAAATCCTGGAAAAAATGATGTACGCCAATGTGAAAAAAACGGGTGATAATGCCATAACAATTTCACTTGATGCGGGCATGCTGGATTCAAAGAAGAAAAAGCAACCAGATAATTTCGGCATGCAGGAAATGATGTTTGATATGTCATCGGCACTGGATAAGGACTCTGTGATGAATTCAGTTACAAAAACCGCTGTTGAAAAATTCGACCTTAAACTGCAGCTGCTTATCAACAGCCTGCAGGAAGGCAACAAAGGTTTTTTCAGCGAACGTTATGTCCCCTTTTTCAAACAGATGAAAGAAAAGGAATTCACCATGACTGTAAGCCGGCTGGTATTTGCCAGCACGAATGATGAAAGAAATACGGGCTGGTTAAAAACAAACGGTGGAAAAGTGGATGCGCTGTACGACTGGATAAAGACATATCCCTGGCCGGGGAAATAGGATTGAAAGTTGATGAGGATTATTTAAGGCGGCGGAAATATGTGTCGCCACCATCAATAAAACAATTGGGTGTGCTGAAGACCAGCCTGCCGCTGTCAATAAATATGTAGTTGTAATTACCTGAATTGGTTTCGTTGGTGTAGAAAGCTTTGTCATGCGGACTATTATAACAATCTTTCTTACTGTCTATATGATAGTTTCCCCTGAATAAAACCGTATCGTGTTTCATCCGGGTAAAGCCGCCGTTTTCATCCAGCATAATGATATTTCCATTGCCCGGGGGATAAGGGAGCTGGTTGAAAGGATAGCCGGAATATTTTGCCAGTTCCCAGGCGCCGGCGATATCTTTTTGTAATTGCCGGATGGCTTTTTCTTTTTTACATGAAAACATGCAAAGCACGGCCAGCAGGAGGAAAATTCTTTTCATTTGAATGATGATATACCATCCTGACAAGCTGGTTGCAGCTACCGTTGCATGCGTTTACAAATAACTCAGCCACCATTTTTCTTTATGGGACAGTTTATACCGGTCGTACCTTTTGCAAAGCGGGTACATCAGCAATACGATGGCCATCCATACCAGGTATACGATGCCAAGCGAAAAACCTTCCCCCGGTGCTGAGAATTTGAACAGTGACTGCGGTGAACCTTTTAGTCCTTCTGCCATTGTATGTCCGCTCAAAAAGAAATAAATGATCTGTGCAAAATGGAGGATGAAGAAGTGCACTGCAAAATAAAACAAAGGCACCCTGCCGATTACGCTGGCCGCTTTTGCAAGCCGGCTTTGGGCCTCCTTCAAAAATGAAAGTGCCAGCAATAACGGTCCTGTTGTGGCGCAGGCAAAAAGCAGTGAAGGCGGGTATTTCTGCACATTCATAAAAGCAAAAAATGTCCGGAGTGTGCTGGGCTGCGATTTCCATGGCCTGGGATCGCCATAAACATTGATGAACCTTACTAAAATAAAGAATACAATCGCGGCAATGCCGGTATAGCGTAATATCCTGTTCCTTTCTGAAGCCGCTTTATGCGTAAACAGTTTCCCGCAGCAATAACCAAGCAGCATCAGTCCGGCCCAGGGCAGCATGGGATAAAATACAAACAGGGAATGGCCGCCACCCAATTGTTTAAAGCTTGGCTGATGAAGGATATTCCACCAGAATGGCGGCGGTGTATTGCGGTTAGCTTCCACAATATCCATTAAATTATGCCCCAGTAAAATAACCAGCCCTGTTATAAGTATGATTCTAAACGGTAAATGTATCATCAGCCCGAGCAGCACCATACCTGCACCAATGGACCATAACGTTTCAAGAATAAAAAGACTGTAATGAATATCTGCTGTAAAAATGAATGACATAAAGAACAGGTCAAAGATGATCAGCCATAATCCCCTTGTAATTAAAAAATAGCTCAGTTCGGTCCTGCTTTTGCGCTGACCCTGGAGCCATGCCGACAAGCCCGATAAAAAAACAAATCCTGGTGCACAAAAATGTGTGATCCATCTTGTGCCGTATAAAAGGATACCGGTTGTTTCCGGGTTCAGCGGGTCTGCCAGCAGTGCGTCTTTGTGAAAAAAATCCCGGGTATGATCCAGCGCCATAATGATCATGATAATGCCGCGGAGCAGGTCGATGGATTGAATGCGTTTGCTGCCTGTTTGCAGTGTTGTCATGGCGGTAGTTTGATGGTGGTTAAATGTAGGAAGAAAATGGGAGAAGGGAGGAAGACAGAGGATAGAGGGGGATTATTTTGCTGGAGTTTCGGTGGTTGTGTTCAGAAGGCCAGGATAAATGTTACTTAATAAATTCTTACAGTTGACGGATAAGAAGGATGAAACTGAGTATACCAAGCGCCGCAGAAATAATACCCAGCACAAGCGGCAGCCATGGCTTCTTTTTTTCTTTACCCGTACTGCTTCCATGAAGCGGTACGCTTTCCTTCTTCAGCGCCGCTTTAAAGCAATAGAATGCAATGAAGAGTAAGATGGTGCCAAGCCCGGCGAGAAATTTAAGTGTGCGCATCTGTTTGTATTGGGTATAAGCCGGGGCTGATGTCTTCATCAGCCTTCAGCAAATCAAACTTCTTTATGACCAACGTATCTTCTCCATTTGTCAATCACCGCTTCCATATCTGCGGGGAGCGGACTTTCAAAATGCATGGATTTTCGGGTAACGGGATGAATGAATCCCAGTTCACGTGCATGCAGTGCATGACGCCGGCAGAGATCAAAACAATTATCTACAAACTGTTTGTACTTGGTGAATACAGTGCCTTTAACAATGCGGTCGCCTCCGTAAAAATCATCATTGAATAAAGGATGGCCGATATACTGCATATGCACACGTATCTGGTGCGTCCGGCCGGTTTCAAGGCGGCATTCCACCAGGCTTACATAATTAAAATTTTCCAGCACTTTGTAATGGGTAATGGCATCTTTACCATGATCCCCGTCGGGGTACGCCGTGAATAATTTCCTGAAACGGAGGTGACGGCCCACATGTGCAATGATGGTGCCTTCCTGGTTTTCGGGCATGCCCCAAACCAGTGCAATATACCTGCGGTGAACAGTATGGTTAAAGAATTGTTTGGCAAGGTCGCTCATGGCCTTGGGTGTTTTGGCCAGCACCAGCAAACCGCTGGTGTTTTTATCAATCCGGTGCACCATGCCAAAGCGGGGAAGCACGCTGTCGTCAATATCAGGGTTTTGTTGTTTTAAATGCCATGCCACGCCATTAATCAGGGTGCCATTGGGATTGCCGCTGCCGGGATGCACCACCATACCGGCAGGTTTGTCAATCACCAGCACGTCATCATCTTCATATACAATTTTTAAAGGAATATCTTCCGGGATGATATCACTGCTTTCGGGGTTGCGGTTGTCAAATACCGTAATGCGGTCGCCCGGTTTTACTTTATAATTGCTTTTAACAGCTTTCTCATTTACCAGCACCATTTCATTGTCGATCGCCTGCTGTATCTTATTGCGGGTGGCACCTTCCACACGGGTCATCAGGAATTTGTCAATACGCAAAGGTTCCTGTCCGCGGTCAACGGTAAGCGCCAGTCTTTCGTACAATTCCTCCGATTCAGGAATCTCAGCTTCTTCTTCGTGATGGTTCATATGTTAATGCGATGCTGTTTGTTTTTTGTATGGGATATTATGGGGGTGGGTTAGTGGGTTGTTGAGTCATTGAGTCATTGAGTCATTTCAGCATTATAAAGTACTCACTATTCACAACTCACTACTCACCATTAACCACTCACAACCCACAATTCATTAATTTTGCAAAGTAAACCAATTACAGCCGATATGCAGCAGGTGTATTTTAAAGATTTAGGTATTATTGAGTATAAGACGGCCTGGGATTACCAGGAAGAACTGCTGCAGCAGAATGTAAAGATCAAGTCTGCCATCCGCAGCGGGCAAGCAGTTTCAGCAGGAGCGGAAGCCCCGTTACATACTTCAGACAACGCCCCACTCACCACCACCCATCATTTTCTTCTTTGCGAACACCCGCCCGTTTACACATTGGGTAAAAGCGGCAGTATGGATAATGTATTGATGAGTGAGGATGAACTGGAGGCCAGGCATATCCAGTTCTTCAATACCAACAGGGGCGGGGATATCACTTTTCATGGCTTGCAGCAGATAGTGGGTTACCCGATACTGGACCTGGAACTTTTTTATACGGATATTGGCAGGTACCTGCGTAATATTGAAGAAGTGATCATACAAACCATTGCGGAGTATGGCATTAAAGGAGAACGCAGCAGCGGGGAAACCGGTGTATGGATAGAACCCGGCATAAAAGGAAAGGAACGTAAGATCTGTGCCATTGGCGTGCGTTGCAGCCGCTGGATCACCATGCATGGTTTTGCGCTGAACGTAAATACGGATTTAAGCTATTTCAACAATATTATACCCTGCGGGATACAGAACAAACAGGTAACTTCCATTGAAAGGGAACTGGGCCATAAAGTAGATTATGAAGCAGCGAAAGAAAAGCTGAAACACCATTTCGAGAAGATATTTGAAGTGGAGCTGGTAGGGAAGTAATAAGTATTAAGTATTAAGTAATAAGTGATAAGAGGATGTGGGATGAGTGGAAATATTTTTTTGAATGCAGCGGATATTATCGCGAAGCAAATCCATCTTACTGACCACTGATCATCACTTCCCTCCATTCCCCTGGTTCTTCCCGTCTTTCGGTACAAAAAACTTATTCTTCTCGATCAGTTTGCCGTTTTCATACACATCAAAATGATACCAGCCTGACTTTACAAAATTTACCTTTTCAATGATGAGGTATGCTTCCGTGATCTTGTTGAGCTCAAACAGCGGGTTGTCATTTTCATCAAAAAACTTGACGGTATATTTTTTTGTTTCTGCTCCCGGCAGTGCAATCACAATATTATTGTCTTTGGAAGTATAGATGCGCCTGCTCGGGTAAGTGATCAGCTCGGTATTCGTTTCCAGTTTGGGCAGTTGTGGTTTGCCAGCAATGCCGCCATTCTGTATTTTGCCCGGCTCTCCTGCGGGACGTGCGATCCAGTTATCTTTTACAAGAAACGGATTGTAACTGTCTTCCTTTACAATGCCGCCGGCACCTGCTGCACCCGTTTTGGAGGTGTCTGTACGGTCATTGGTGATAACAGGTTCGGGGATGATCTCTTTAACCGGTCTTGCAATCTTGCTGAACGCATACGTGCCGCCTTCAAAGGAAACAAATACCCGGTAATACATTTTGTTATAAGGAGGTTTTACATCCGCATAGCCATTCTCCATATTTTGCGGATTAAGCACAGCGCCGATGGTGGTATAGTTTTTCAGGCTGTCATATGAACGCTGTATGCTGATATTGGCCACAGGGATTTTATAATCGTTCACCCAGCTCACAATGATCTGGCCGCTGATATTTTTTACGGTAATACCGGGCAGGGTTTCCTGTGCCGTAAGTGATACGGCTTGCAACAATAACGCAACAGTAAAAGCTAAAGAATACCTGTTCATATATGGTCACAAACGTAGGTAAGCAATTCCAATTTTACTGGCAAATATAATACCATGTTAATTATCAGAACGGCAAAGTGCCGGGCTGGAGTGAAAGATTTCCCTGTAAACCGCCAGTATGCAGGCAAAGGATATTGCTTCCTTCAGGAAACCAGCCTGTTTCGATCTTGTCCCATATAGCATAAAACATTTTTGCAGTATATACAAAATCGGAGGGAAGCCCGTGTTCCTTCCACAATTGGTTCATAAAGGCGATCAGTTCAGGTGTTTTTTTTGCATAGCCGCCAAAATGGTATTCATCAAAAACCTGCAGTTGGTTTTCCTTGTAATATTCCCCGCAGCAAAAGCCAACCCGTTCCTTAATATCCGTCATGCCTTTCAATACCGGTATACAAATGACCGTTTCATCTGTAGCACCGGATAAAATGCCTGCAGCCGTGGTGGCGGTTCCTGCTGCCGTAGCGATATGAGAAAATGTGCCGGGTTTTATCAGCCGGTGAATCAATGTGGCGCCCCTTGCCCCTTCAGTGTGATAACCTCCTTCAGGAACTATGGTGCAGGGGCCGTACTGCTCCACAAGCATGCTGGTAAAACTTTCTTCGTCTTTTTTTGCATATACTTCCCGGGAAACAAAATGCAGTATCATCCCATGTTCTATGCAATGTTGCAGGGTATGGGATAAAACCGGAGGTCTTTCGCCTCTTACCACTGCAATGCTCTTTACACCCGCCAATTTACAGGCATAGGCAGTGGCCGCAAGATGGTTAGAATAAGCGCCGCCAAATGTGAGGAGGGTTTTGTGAGAAGAAGCGAGGGTATCTTCCAGAAAAAAATGCAGCTTGAACAGTTTGTTACCGGAGATCACCGGGTGAACCAGGTCGAGCCGCAATACCGATAACTGCAGCTTTTTTGTAGTAAAAAGCGGACATTCTAAAACGGAGACAGGCGTATCTAAAATATTAAGAAGCATTTATCGTTTTGTAGTAATTTAGCTTGCAAAAATCAGCTTTAATTTCTCAACTCTAATAATAAAATATTCAATGCAACCCACACTTTTGATTTTAGCCGCAGGAATGGCCAGCCGTTATGGCAGTATGAAACAAACACAGGGATTTGGCCCGGCAGGAGAAACGATCATGGAGTACTCTATTTATGACGCCATCAGGGCCGGTTTTGGCAAAGTGGTGTTCATCATCCGTAAAGATTTTGCTGAAGGCTTTAAAAATAATTTCGAGCCCAAACTGAAAGGGAAAATTAAAACCGAATATGTTTACCAGGAAATGGATTATTTCCTCAATGGTGAGCCGATTCCAGAAGGCAGGACAAAACCCTGGGGTACCGGTCATGCAGTGTTGTGCGCCAAGGATGCCATACAGGAACCCTTCGCGGTGATCAATGCGGATGATTTTTACGGCAGTGATGGGTTTGTAAAAGCCGCCCAATTTTTGAAAAATGAATGTTCCGAAAAAAAATATTCCATCATCGGGTATGAGCTGGCAAAAACACTCAGCGACCATGGCACGGTAAGCCGCGGCGTTTGCGAAGTGGATGCCGATAATAACCTGGTGAGCATTAAGGAGCGCACTAAAATTTACCGGGAAGGAAACGGCATTGTGTATGAAGATGAAGCCGGCAAACACAACGTGCCTGTTGAATCGAGTGTTTCCATGAACTTCTGGTGTTTTCACCCGGCGCTGTTCGCCACCACGGAGCCGCTCTTTCACCAGTTTGTGAAAGAGAACAGACACAATATCAAGGCGGAGTTTTTTATCCCGATACTCGCAGAAGACTTTATGCATACACATCATGGACATATCAAAGTGATCCCCTGTTCATCCCAGTGGTTTGGGGTTACCTATAAGGAGGATGCACCCGTTGTTAAAGCCAGCGTGGATAAACTGGTGGCCGACGGAATATATCCTGCATCTTTGTGGGCCTAACCATATCATTTCATGAGTCAGAAACACCAACTTGCTGAAGAAAGAAAGCAGTTTCAGCTTGAACGGATGATCCTGTTCAGCGATGCTGTATTTGCCATTGCCATCACCTTACTGGTAATTGAAATTAAAGTACCCGAGTTTGAGCACGGCGTTACGCAGCAGATGCTGCTGCATGCCATGGCTGAAAAATGGCCCGATTTTGTAGGCTTTATCATCAGCTTTGCAGTGATCGGCCAGTTCTGGACCAATCATCATAAACTGTTTGGTTATGTGAAAGATTATAACGGCGGACTGATGTGGCTGAACCTGCTGATGCTGTTATGGATCGCATTGATGCCTTTTTCCACTTACCTCAACATGAAGTACGGGCATCTTGATTTTACCTGGTTCTGGTATTGTACCAATCTAACCCTCATTGGTCTGTCCGTGTATTTGTTATGGCGGTACATTGGAAAACATAAACATTTATGTACAGTAGCAGATGACAAACTCTTTATGCAATTCTCCTACCAGCGGGCACTGGTGATTGCTCTGGTATTTTTTTCCGGCGCATTGCTTACGCTGCTGCCCTGGCTGGCAGTAAAATGGTCGGCACGTTTTGTATTCTTTCTTATTTTTCCCGCCATGCGTATTCTCCGGAAGCGGTACGAAAAACAACAGCATAAAAAAGCAGCGGTTCATTAACCGCTGCTTTCACTTTTTGCTCTTATGTATAATCAGTAACTTTTAATCAGGAAAACACAGCTGTTCACTTTTGTAACCTGGTCTTCACGAACCAGTTTTTTAATGGTGTTTACAGAACTGAGTTTGATATCGCTGTAAGCAGGATCCTTTTTCAGGTTTTCAACTGCGTTAAAAATATAAAGTGATTTTACTGCAAACACTGCGCCGCCTTCAAATTTGTTGGTGAGGATACCGATTACATCGCCATTTTTGTTTACAACCGGTCCGCCACTGTTACCATGGTCTGCAGCAATGGATATCTGGTAAGAAAGGGTATCGCTTTTATAACCGGTCTCGCTGCTCAGGTAACCTTCACTGTACACAATCTCGTCTTTCGGATAGCCAAGGGTATAAACCGGCTCTGCAAGTTTCACTTTTTTATTCAGGCTGTAAGGCAATGAAGCCAGGGGTTTAAAGTCCCTGTCGTCAATTTTCAGCACGGCAATATCACGTTGTTCATCCCGGGTGCAGATTTTTGCCAAAAACTGCTGGCCCTTATCATTGGTTACAATAATTTTCTGGCCTTTCAGCACATGCGCATTGGTAATTAAATAACCATTGCCGTCAATTAAAAATCCTGTTCCGCCTGATTTGGCCTCCACACCCGGTTCAACCTTGATTTTATTTTGAACCTCACTTAATTTCTGGTTGGTATTACGCAGGTCATTTTTGGTATTTGCCAGGTCCCGGGTCAGTTGCTCCAGTTGGGGATTGGGTTTATTGTTATTATAGATAGCCGATAAACCCATCGATAAAACAGAAATGATACCGGCAATACTGGCCGCAACAGTAACGGTGCGCTTATGACGCTGCCACAGGTATACCAATTTGGCCTTTCCTTTGAGTACCGGGGTTTTGATCACCCCTTCTTCTGCAAGTTTAGCATGTGTTTCATGCAGGTTATGCTTAAAGCTTTTTGCATGGCCGTAATTGCCGATTTCGTTGATGAAGTAGCTATGCTCCACCATCAACTGGTCAATTTCGGGATTGTTTTTACGGAGGTCTTCAAAATAAATCTTTTCCTGCTCAGACATTTCGCCTCTCAGGTACCGTTCCGCTGCTTCCAGTAATAAAATGTCGTCCATATTATTGTCCGTTTTTATATTGCGCAAAAAATATTTTCTTCAACCGCATCAGGCACTTGTACTTCTGTGTTTTGGCATTATCCGCATTGGTATACCCGAATTCTGCCGCTATTTCCTGCATGTGCTTTTTTTGTATATAGTAAGCATCCAGCAGGCTTTTACAGGGTTCCCCGATCTTACTCATGGCGTTTTCCATTAATGTAAAATCGGCGTCTTTTTTCTCATGCTGCTCCAGGTCTTCCTCCACCGGCACCGTATCCTCCATTTTATCAGCCAGCCCGTTGCTGTAGCGCTGTAACTGGCTCAGTCTCTTCAGCCAGAGCCGGCGGCAAACCGAATAAATGTAGGTTTTAATTTGGCTGGTGAGTTCAAAATCAGCGGATTGTGCCTTTTCGAATAATACGATCATGGCTTCCTGGAAAACATCCCTTGCATCATCAATACCGCCGTTGTTATTAAGGATAAATGCCTGTATGGTGTTGTAATTGTCCCTGTAAATGTGCTCTATTGCCTGTTTATCATTAGCAGCCAACCCTTTCAACAGCAGCTTTTCTTCTTCTAAATTGCTCACCCTGTAGATATTAATACTGTTAGATATAATTTGTAACCCAAAGCAACGAAAAAAAAATTATAAAAAAACCGGGTTACCTTTTTTAAACCCCGGTATAAATATGAAATTATAATTTTTAAAAATTAAACAAACACCAATGAAAAAAGTAATCTTAGCTTTAGCAGTAGCTGCTTTCTTTACTGCATGTAATTCTGGCGAATCAACTGAAGCTGTAAAAACTGACAGCCCAGCTGTTGCTGCTCCTGCTGCTGATACAACTAAACCAGCTGCTGCTGATACAACTAAAGCTGCTGATACAACTAAAGCTGCTGTAGCTGATACTACTAAGAAGTAATTAGCATCCCGGCACCGGTTGCCTGTTTGATGCCGGTCTATTATAAATTTTTTAAGATTACAGGCAATCTATTAGAGTCCCTCTTAATTTTTAAGAGGGATTTTTTTGTTTGTATAAATAATATGCCTTACTTTTGAATCCTGATGAACAAAAACAACGCATATACCTGGTTTTATTTTAGCTACTATTTTACCAATAGGCCGGGATGCTTTTGTTAATACTGAATATAAACAGAATAACATATAAAGAATCCCGGCTCAAACAGCCGGGATTTTTGTTTAAGGGCTATGACAAAAAAAGTATCAATACAGGGCTTCGAGGGCAGCTTTCACCAGGTGGCGGCCAGGCAGTTTTATGGAAAAAATACCGAAGTGATCTGCTGCGCCACATTTAAGGAGGTCATTAAAATTGCCGCCGATAAAAAACAAAGTGATGGCGGCGTATTGGCTATCGAAAACTCCATCGCCGGAAACATACTCCCCAATTATAACCTGTTACTGAAGAGTAACCTGAAGATCGTGGAGGAAATATACCTGCAGATCCGGCAAAACCTGCTGGTGAACCAGGGTGAAATTGTCCGATATCAAAGAAGTGCATTCTCATCACATGGCCATACAGCAATGCTTTGGTTTTTGGACAAGTATAACTGGAAACTGGTGGAAACGGAAGACACGGCCCTGGTAGCCAAACATATTTACCAGCACCGCAGTAAACATGTGGCTGCCATCGCCAGTAAACTCGCTGCCGAACTGTATAACCTGGATGTGCTTGCACCCAATATTCATACCCTGAAGAATAATTATACCCGGTTTTGGTGCTGCAACGGATAGAAGAAGCGCAGGAAGTGACGTACGGATAAAGCATCCATCAATTTCTTTACCGATCACTCAAAAGGAAGCCTGGCGAAAGTGCTCACAAAGGATTGCCGATTGGCGGGTATCAACCTTTCCAAACTGCAAAGCATACCCATCCCGGGAAGCGATTTTAAATATTCCTTTCACGCCGGACCTGGAATTTGCTGATGTGGAGCAACTGAATACCGTGGTGAAGTCGGTGAAAAATATAACAGAAGGACTTACAGTATTGGGGGTTTATAAAAATGGTAAAACCAATAACACGAATTAAATGAATTACACTAATTACAGCAATTCGTGTAATTAGTAAAAAATAGTGTCATAATAAATGGAAACAGCAAAAAGATTAGAAGGTATTGGTAGATATTATTTCTCTCAAAAACTGAGGGAGATCGATGCCATGAATAAAGGAAGAACGGCGTGATCAACCTGGGCATTGGCAGTCTGACCTGCCGCCACATCTGACGTGATCAAGGTACTGCAGAAGAAAGCGCCCAACCAAACACGCATGCTTACCAGAGTTATAAGGCAGCCCGGTTTTACGAAGTGCCATCAGCAAATGGTATAAAAAATGGTATAGGGTGGATGTAAATGCTGAAACAGAAATCCTGCCGCTTATCGGAAGTAAGGAAGGGATTGTACATATCTGCATGACTTATTTAAACAAAGGTATTTTGTGCCAGTACCCAATCCCGGTTATCCCACATACAGAAGTGCGGCCACCATTGCAGGTATGCCTGGAGTATACACTTACCAAGAGCTTTCTTGGTTTCTGATTTTAAGGAGATTGAGAACAGCTGCACCTGAACAGGGTAAAGCTGATGTTTGTAAATTACGCAAATGCCCTGGGCAGCTGCCAGCTAAAGAAATGTTTAATGAGTTGATTGCTTTTGCAAAGAAATATAACATACTGCTGGTGCATGATAATCCTTACAGCTTTTATTTTGAACGATACACCCATGAGTTTGCTGAGCCTCGACGGTGCTAAAGATTGCGTGATCAGACTCAGCTCTTTAAGCAAGAGCCAGAATATGGCAGGCTGGAGAGTGGGGATGCTCTGCGGTGCCAAAGAGCGTATTGATGAGGTGCTGCGCTTTAAAAGCTCAATATGGACAGTGGTATGTTTCTTCCTGCAACTGGCTGCTGCAAGAAAGCTGGAACTGGGGGCAGGACTGGCATGATGAACTGAACGGCATTTATAAAAAACGCAGGGAAAAAGTATTTGAGCTGCTGCGTTTGCTGCATTGTGAATTTGATACCACCCAGGCAGGCATGTTTGTTTGGGCCTCTGTTCCCGATGGATTTAAAGATGGTTATGAAGTAAGTGATAAAGTATTGCACAATGCCAATGTATTTATTACGCCGGGCGGCATTTTTGGAAGTGCCGGCAATCATTATGTGCGGGTGAGCCTTTGCACCAAAGAAGAAAAATTTGATGAAGCCATTGCACGTATAAAAACACAATTGAATTAAAATGACGGTTACAGTAATTGGGGTGGGATTAATTGGCGGTTCAATGGCGCTGGCATTGAAAGAAAAAGGCATTGCCAAAAAAGTGATCGGTGTGGGCCGTAACGCCGCCAGCATACAAAAAGCCATAGATCTTGGTATCATTGATGAAGGCGCTTCTTTGGAGGATGCCGTGAAGCAGAGCGGCCTTATCTATGTTTCCATTCCTGTGGATGCCACCATACCGGTGATGCAGCAGGTGATGGATTTGATCACCGGTCAACAAGTGGTGACCGATGCCGGTTCCACAAAATTTGCTTTGTGTGATGACTTGAAAGATCATCCCATGCGCAAACAGTTTGTGGCGGCGCACCCGATGTGGGGAACGGAATACAGCGGCCCTGAAGCAGCTGTTCGGGGCGCTTTTGCCGGCAGGGCCTGTGTGATTTGTGAAAAAGAAAAAAGCAGTAGCGCAGCCCTGGCGCTGGTGGAAAATATTTATAAGGCCGTGAATATGCATATTATTTATATGGATGCAGCCAGTCATGATGTGCATGCGGCCTATGTAAGCCATATTTCGCATATCACTTCTTTTGCGCTGGCCAATACGGTACTGGAAAAGGAAAAGGAAGAAGATGCGATTTTTGAAATGGCGGGTGGTGGTTTTGAAAGCACAGTGCGCCTGGCCAAAAGTAATTCGGCTATGTGGGCACCGATATTTATGCAGAACAGGGAAAATGTGCTGGATGTTTTGAACGAGCATATCAGCCAGCTGCGCAAGTTCAAAGCCAGTCTTGAGAAGGAAAATGTGGAGTATCTTACAGAGCTGATGGAAAATGCAAATAAGATCAGGAAAATACTGAAGTAATATTAAAGAACGGAACCATGATGTACAGGGAAGCAACAACAAATGATATTAAACAGATTCAGCTGGTGCGGAATGCGGTGAAGGAAAATGCACTCAGCAACCCCGGGCTTGTAACAGACCGTGATTGCGTGGAGTATTTAACACTGCGTGGAAAAGGCTGGGTTTGTGATAAGGATGGCACCATTATTGGGTTTGCCATTGCTGATTTAATTGACAATAATATCTGGGCATTGTTTGTACACCCGGATTATGCAGAAAAAGGCGTTGGTAAAACCCTGCATAATATGATGCTGAACTGGTATTTTGAACAGAAGAAAGAAAATGTATGGCTGAGCACAGCACCAGGTACAAGGGCTGAAAAATTTTACCGCATGCAGGGGTGGACAGAAACGGGGATTTATGGCAAGGGTGAAATAAAATTTGAAATGAGCAAAGAACAATGGTTTTTTCTGAATTCAAAAACTGTAGATATTTCACTAAGGAAACAGCTGTTGAAAGAACAATCTGGCAAAGCTGAGAAAAGTAATAATGCTGAAGAGTGCGAAGCCAATGCGGCCCAATAGAAACACACATGCTGGTAACAAAAAATGGTAACAAAAAAACTTAATAATTAAAATCATGCAAACACAAACAAAATCTTCCAGTGAAATGATACAGGAAAAATGGAATAAGCGCCCGCTGATCATCAGCGGACCCTGCAGCGCCGAAACAGAAGAGCAGGTATTTGAAACAGCCACCCGTTTGGCTCAAACCGGCAAAGTGGATGTACTGCGGGCAGGTATCTGGAAGCCCCGTACCAAACCGGGCATGTTTGAAGGCATCGGCACAAAGGGTTTGACATGGCTGTTGCATGCAAAGAAAATTACCGGTCTGCCTGTAACAGTGGAAGTGGCCACCGCCAAACACGTGGAAGATGCACTGCACTTTGATGTGGATATGCTTTGGGTGGGTGCACGCACTACGGTAAATCCTTTCAGCGTGCAGGAAGTGGCCGATGCATTGCGTGGTGTGGATATTCCTGTACTGATTAAAAACCCGATCAACCCTGATCTTGAATTATGGTCGGGCGGTATTGAAAGACTGCAAAAAGTAGGACTGAAACAAGTGGGAATGATCCACCGTGGTTTTTCTTCTTATGGCAATACCGAATTCAGGAATGCGCCGATGTGGCACCTGCCCATTGAAATGAAAAGACGTTTCCCTGATATGCCCCTGATCTGTGACCCATCGCACATTTGTGGTAACAGGCATATGCTGCAGTCGGTGGCACAAAAAAGTATTGACCTGGATTTTGATGGTGTGATGATTGAAAGTCATGTTGATCCGGACAATGCATGGAGCGATGCAAAACAACAGGTAACACCTGAAAAACTTGCCGAGCTGCTGGATGGTTTGGTTTGGCGTAAAGAAAATACCGATGCGGCTGAATTTGTAACCGCACTGGCCAAGCTGAGGGAACAGATCAATCACCTGGATGATGAACTGATGACGATATTAGGACAGCGTATGAAAGTGGCTGATAAAATCGGCCAGTATAAAAAAGATAACAATATCACCATCCTGCAGACCAACCGCTGGAATGAGATACTGGAGAAGGCATTTGTAAAAGGTGATAAACTTGGGTTAAGCAAGGAATTTATCACCAAGTACTTCGATGCCATTCACCTGGAAAGTATCAACCGACAGAATAAGATCATGAACAGTTAACAGAACACAGATAAAGCTGATTTAACTGATAAGCACAGATATTTATGACAAAGGCTGAATATACATTTTCGGAGAAGACGGTTGTTTATTATTTCGATGCCTCCTTTTCTTTATTAAAGGAAGTGGTGTCTGTTGCTGATACTGTTTTGGTAACGGATGAAAATGTATTTGCACAGCACAGGGAAAAATTTGAAGGCTGGAAGACGATTGTGATCAAAGCGGGAGAGGAGCATAAGCAGCAGGCTGCGGTTGATTATATTATTGGAGAATTGATAAAGCTGGAGGCTGACCGCAAAACATTTGTAGTGGGTGTGGGCGGAGGTGTGGTGACGGATATTACCGGTTATGCGGCCAGTATTTATATGCGTGGACTGAAATTTGGTTTTGTTCCCACTTCGGTGCTGGCCATGGTGGATGCGTCGATCGGCGGTAAGAATGGGGTGGATGTGGGCGTGTATAAAAACCTTGCCGGCCTGATCAGGCAGCCTGAATTTCTGCTGTTTGATTATTCCCTGCTCCGCACATTGCCCAATGAACAATGGGTAAATGGTTTTGCAGAGGTTATTAAACATGCGTGTATTAAAGATGCGGTATTGTTTTCCATACTGGAAAAATTCACCCTGCACGATTTTCAGCATGATGAAACATTGCTGGCAGACCTGGTTGAACGCAATGTAAAAATAAAAACGGCCGTGGTGGTGGAAGATGAATTTGAAACCGGCGACCGCAGGCTGCTCAATTTTGGCCATACCATTGGTCATGCCATAGAAAACATGCACCAGTTGCTGCATGGGCATGCCATCAGTATTGGCATGGTGGCCGCCTGTAATTTATCTGAACAGTTAACCGGTCTGCATTTTGATGAAGCCAAACGCATTGTGCAGCTGCTCGCAAAATATCATTTGCCGGTGGATATTGAAACCGATGATGAAAAAGTGTTCCAGGTGCTGCGTATGGATAAAAAACGGGCCAGCAACGAAATGAATTTTATCCTGCTTAAAAAGATCGGCGAAGCCATTATTAAACCCATTGAATTAAAAGTGCTGCACCAGCATTTAAAAGAAATTTTATAGTGAAGGCAATTATTCACCCCTCGGCCATCAAAGGAAATATTACGGCACCCACCAGCAAAAGTTCCATGCAGCGGGCATGTGCGGCGGCCTTATTGCATAATGGCAGTACCGTTATTGATAACCCCGGAAGGAGTAATGATGACCTGGCGGCGCTGGATATTATACAAAAACTGGGCGCTGTAATTACAGCGGATAATGGGGGCAGTATTGAAATAAAATCGGGCGGGGTACAGCCGGTTTCGCCCGAAATCAGTTGTGGCGAAAGTGGTTTGTCCATACGCATGTTCACACCCATTGCAGCACTCTGCAGCCAGGCAATTACCATCCAGGGAACGGGCAGCCTGGTAAAACGCCCCATGAATTTTTTTGATGAAATATTCCCGCAGGTCGCTATCGATATACAATCAAACAATGGCATGCTGCCCATTCATATTAAAGGGCCGTTGGTTCCAGTTAATATTACCATTGACGGCTCACTGAGTTCTCAATTTTTAACAGGATTATTGTTCGCATTTGCAAAAGCGGCCACACAACCGGTAACCATTACGGTAAATAACCTCAAGAGCCGCCCTTATATCGACCTTACATTGCAGGTGATGAAACATTTTGGTTATAAAGCGGAAAATAATAACTACGAATCATTTACTATTCATCCTGCCAGCCATCAACCATCAACTATTAACTATACTGTGGAAGGCGACTGGAGTGGCGGCGCTTTTTTACTGGTGGCCGGTGCCATTTGTGGGAATGTTACTGTTACCGGGCTGGATGTTTTTTCAACGCAGGCAGATAAGGCGATCTTACAGGCACTGATCAGTTGCGGCGCCAGCATTTCCATAGAAGAAAAGCAAATTTCTTTTGGTGCGCCATTGGGTGAAACTGGCAAGGCTTTTCATTTCAATGCAACGGATTGCCCGGATTTGTTTCCTCCGCTGGTGGCATTGGCAGCTTATTGCAATGGCACCACGGCCATTGAAGGGGTAAGCCGTTTGGCGCATAAAGAGAGTAACCGCGGACTGACATTGCAGGATGAGTTTGCCAAAATGGGTATGGAGATCATTTTGCAGGATGACCTGATGCTGATAAAAGGAGGAGCAGGCCTTACAGGAGCCCAGGTGCATTCGCGGCACGATCACCGGATTGCCATGGCATGTGCCGTTGCTGCATTGAAAGCAACGGGAGAAACCGTGATTGATGAAGCAGAAGCTGTCAATAAATCTTACCCTGATTTTTACCGGGATTTGCAGTTGTTAAATGCAACTGTAACTTTGAATAACTAATTTTTTATCATGAACTCTTTCGGCCGTTTATTCCGTGTACATATTTTTGGTGAATCGCATGGCGAATGCACAGGCATTACCATTGATGGTTGTCCTCCAGGTTTATCCCTATCACCGGAAGACCTGTTGCCAGACATGGAAAGAAGAAAAGGCGGCAAACAAAAAGGTGCCACGCCCAGGCAGGAAGAAGATTATCCCATTTTTAAGAGCGGGGTTTTCAATGGAAAAACAACGGGCTTCCCCATTACCATTTTGTTTGAAAATAAAAATACCCGCAGTGAGGATTATAATAAACAGCGCAGTATCCCGAGACCAGGGCATGCCGACTGGGTGGCGCATCAAAAATTTGGTGGCCATGAAGATTACCGCGGTGGCGGTCATTTCAGCGCAAGATTAACAACCGGTATTGTAGCTGCCGGTGCGATTGCAAAAAAACTCATGCCATCCATTTCAGTAGCAGCAGCCGTAATATCCATTGCCGGAGAAACGGACCTTGAAAAAGGATTGCAAAAAGGAATAGATGCAAAAGATTCTGTAGGCGGTATCATCGGGTGCAGGGCAAGCGGCTTGCCGGCTGGATTGGGAGAGCCTTATTTTGATTCCGTGGAATCTGTTTTGTCGCATATACTTTTTGCCATACCTGCCGTAAAAGGAGTGGAGTTTGGTGCAGGCTTTGCCGCAGCACATATGTTTGGCAGCGAACACAATGATGCCATCGAAAATATGGAAGGCAAAACACGTACTAACCACGCCGGCGGAATTGTAGGCGGTATCAGTAATGGAAATGAACTGGTATTCCGGCTGGCTGTAAAACCCACGTCTTCCACACCCAAAGAACAAAACAGTTTGAACTGGGATACCGGTGTTACAGAAGATTTTTCAATTAAAGGAAGACATGATCTTTGCGTGGCATTACGTGCGCCGGTAATTGTGGAAGCAGTGACAGCCCTGGTGATCGCTGATTTCATGCTGCAGCAACAAATGATTAAACGTGTGCTGTAATAGTTTAAACCATTACAGCGTTCTGCTACTTCTTTCTCACTCCCTTCAGCTGCAAATCTGCAAACGGGATATCCATCAGTTCATATTCTTTCGCATTGGGCAGGTAGTAATGCCACCATTCGGTATCGAGTGCTTTAAAGCCATGTTGCTCCATAATATTTTTCAGCAGCAAACGGTTTTGCAAAACAGCTTCCGGCAAACTGGTAAATGCATGGTGTGCCGTATCACTGAAATTATCAAAGCCGGTTCCCATATCCAGTTCTTCTTTTGTTTTCAAATTAACGATGGTAAGATCCACCGCCACACCACGGTTATGACCGCTCCCTTTTTTAGGATCGGCAGCATAACGGTCATCCTGAACCGGCTCCCACATTTTTTCGGTAACACTGTAAGGCCGGTACGCATCAAATATTTTTAAACCCAGTCCGGATTTTTTCAGTTCCTGTTGTATCACCCTTAATGAATCTGCCGCCGGTTTGCGTAACCAGGTGCTTTGAAGCGGTGGATAGAGTGCCTGCTGCATAAAATTATTGCTGGTGCAATAACGCAGGTCTAAAATAACACCCGGCACTTGTGTTGTTACATTGACCATTTGTTTATCCGGGTTTTTACGTATTGTTTTTTGCAGGACTTTTACGTTGGGGATCACCCACAAACCGTATTTATTCAGTACTGAATCCTGTGCAGCTGACAAAAATGGTGTTAATAAAAAAACAATACTGCAAAGCAATACAAATTCAAACCTAAGTGTTATCTTGTTTATACATTTACTTGCTTCAATCATCCTCCGGAAAATATAGTACCCGTTAAATTACAACTTTCTGCTTCAAATATGCAAAACACCAGAAACCCATACCTGTATCTCACCCTTCTTGTACTCCTGCTTTTTGTAATTGCATGCAACAACAATGCAGCGCATACGCAAAAAAGCCAGGTGGTGGAAGATCCGGATGAGATGGACCGTGAAGCAGCTGCTTCCATCCGTGAGGCACTTGCAGCAGCAGTGAATGACAATGGAAAAATTGATGATACCATTAAACTGCACCTTGTTTCGATCGTGAACAGTTTTTACAGCAGCAATAATTTTTCTCCCGTGTGGAGCAGCAAGGAAAAGTGGCAGCCACTGGCCGATTCATTGTTCAGTTTTATCTCCCATGCTGAAATGGAGGGGCTTTTTCCCAAAGATTATCATTATAAAAATCTCCGTTCGCTAAAAGCCACACTGGACGAGATTCAGTAAAAGAATGGATGCGGTATTGTGGTCGAAAGCAGATGTAATGTTTACCGATGCTTTTATGCGGATTATTAAAGATTTCAAATTTGGCAGGATGAATGCCGACAGCCTATCCTTAGCGGCTGATTCTTTACAGCCAACGGATTTTTACAGCAAAACCCTCGGGCAACTGACCGGGCAGCAAAATTTCACTGCGCTGATGAATTCGGTGCAGCCGTCATAAAGGTTATTGGGAACTGAAAAAAGGTATCAAAAGGTTTCTCGACAGCAGATGGACAGGCGGACTTTACACCTATGTGAGTTACCCGTATAAAAGGAGATGCAAAAGATTCTTTTGTTCTTTATTAAAAACCTGGTAAAGCGCCTTTGGCGAAAGTGGTATTACCGTCACGCCGCAAAGCGTCTGATTCGGCACCTGAGCAGTGCCGTTTCAAGATGGCCAGGAAACAAAAAGTGGCGACAACATTTTTGCAAAATTTCTTCTTCACTGGTAAAACTGTTAAACATCAGCGATGCCGAAAGGTTTGTTCGATCGCCATCACGCCTGACCTAAATGCTTCCGGCAAAATGCCCGAGAAGTATATTTGGGTAAACCTGCCCTGGATTTTATTTATGGGTGGTGGATCGGCGATACCATTGCCTTTGATTCGGGCTGGCATCATTTGCGGCAAACCGGAAACAAGAACGCCTTTGCTGAATGGTGCCATCACAGATATGATCACGTATCCTACCTGACGGTTCCCACCCAGCAATATTGCAAAAGATTACCTGCCCAAATTGAAAACAATCCCGGATACCTTGCAAGGATCGGGTTGAAACTGGTGAACGGGAAAGGAGAAACATTTGATCCCTACAGTGTGAAAACTGAGCAACATTCAAAAAGGGATACCTTATAAAAGAGATGCAGGCGGCGGGGATAATAATGCGCTGTGTATTCAAATTTAATTTTAATAATCCTTATGCCGTTTACCTGCACGTACCAACCAGCGTTATTCTCGTACGTATCCAGGGCCTATAGCCATGGTTGCGTAAGGGTGCAGGAAATGGGAAAAACTGGCCTTTTATATTGCACGCAATGACAGTATCAATGCAAAAACCATCGGACGCCGGCTATAATGCCGATTCCATCCGGAACTGGATTGCAAGCTACAAAGAGCGCATATAATCGATGTTAAAAATAAAATTCCCATTTATATACGTTACTTTAGCTGCGAGGGAAAGGATGGCAAAGTGAAATTTTACGATGATATTTAAGGCGAAGGACAAAGCATTACGCGTGAAAATTTCGCAGATAAATAAACAGGGTGGTAACACCATGCTTGCATGAAACCAACGCTCCATACATCGGCTTGAAAAAAACTTGCTTAAAACAGGGTTGTCATTGCTGCTTTCGGTTGTTATGTTGCAGGTAATGGCGCAGGCCGGGGCAGCTACTTCGCTGAGAAATCATCCGCTAAAGCCCAGCGCATTTTGATATGGGCTGGCAAGTTTTTATGCCAGTAAGTTTCATGGGCGTAAAACAGCCAGTGGTGAAATTTTGACCAGAAAAAGTTTACCTGTGCCTGTGGGCCGTACGCTACTGGGTACCTGGATCAAAGTAACCAACCTTAAAAACGGCAAAACGGTGGTGGTAAAAACTAACGACCGCCTGCATCCTAAGATGAAGCGTATTATCGATCTTACAAAAGCCGCGGCGGTGAAGCTGGGTTTTGTATCACGCGGACTAACCCGGGTAAAAATTGAAGTCATCGGTAAAAAACCACCCCTTTAAATCCATTTTCCTACCCTTATTTTCAATCTCCTCCCTGCAGAACATTGTGGGTAAATTATTTTACGTTTTGCGTGTAAGCCAGTATTTTTGCGCTAATTACGAAAACTAACAAATATGAAGAAAATCTTATTAGCATTATTGGCTGTCGGCTTGTTCGCAAGCAGCTTCGGTCAGAGCGATTTCAAGAAACGTCCGGCTTTAGGGGTTCATTTTATATTGAATGATTTCAAAACCGCTGCCAATATCCGTTCAAAAGGATTATCCAGCGTACTCCGTACCAAAGAGTTCAAACAGGTAAAAAATATGGGCGCCGGCCTTGCATTATCTTATCTTCAGGGACTGAGTAATAATATAGATTTTGAAGGCGGAATATCCGGATCTTTCTATGATTATCCTGTGCCGGGGAAAACATCTGATGGCCAGGCCAACCTGTTGCTGGAAGCAGTGGGTGCAGCAAATATCAAACTCACATCTGATAAATACTGGCTGAGCCCTTACATTACCGTTGGTATGGGTGCGGCAAAATATAAAGGTTATTATTCAGCCTTTGTACCTGCCGGTTTGGGCCTGCAGATCAACCTGCTGGATGATGCATTCATTTTACTGAACACACAATACCGTATGCCGCTTACAGAGAACGGTGCTTATCACCTGTACCACAGCCTGGGTATTGCCGGTAATATTGGCAAGCCAAGGGTGGTGCCAGCGCCTCCTGTTATTTTGCCCCCGGTTGTTGAGGCTCCAAAAGATACTGACGGTGATGGTGTAATCGATTCACTGGATAAATGTCCTACAGTTGCAGGGCTTGCATCTTTGAAAGGATGTCCTGATAAAGATGGCGATGGTATCGCTGATGCAGATGATAAATGTCCTGATGTGCCAGGGTTGGTAAAATATGGCGGTTGTCCTATCCCGGATACTGATAAAGATGGTATCAACGACGAACAGGATAAATGTCCTTCACAGCCAGGTGTTGCCCGTTACCAGGGTTGCCCCATTCCTGATACAGATGCTGATGGTGTGAACGATGAAGAAGATAAATGTCCAAATACAGCTGGTCCGGCTTCTAACTTTGGTTGTCCTGAAATCAAGCAGGCGGTGATCGACAAGATCAACTATGCAGCCAAGAATATTTTCTTTGCTACCGGAAGCTCCAAACTGCTGCCAAAATCATTCAAACCACTGAATGAAGTAGTAAAACTGATGGGCGACGACGCTTCACTGAAACTGGATATAGATGGTCATACCGACAGCCAGGGTAAACCTGATAAAAACCAGGCTTTGAGTGAGAGCAGGGCTGCAGCTGTTAAAGCTTACCTCGTAAGCAAAGGCATTGCTGAAAGCCGTCTTACTTCTACCGGTTACGGACAAGACAAACCCGTTGCAGATAATAAAACTGCTGCTGGCCGTGCCAAGAACAGGAGGGTGGAACTGAACGCGAAGAATTATTAATACCGCAATGGTCAACATAGTGAAACTGCTTCCAACCGGAAGCAGTTTTTTTATGCCTTATTCAAAGTATGCTGAGAGTTGTTTTTCCCTGTTAAACTTGGGTTGTATGATTCAGGCCTGCTACGGCGGAGCTAATGTATACTTCCCTGATAAGAAGCCTGCAATTGAACAGTGTGATCAGCCGGCTTGTAAATATTCCGTCTTCAGTCGGTGGTCGGGACATGTCAATCAAACAGCCAGTCTTGCAGGACCGGCTGTTGAGGTTGAATATACCTTAATGCTTAATAATCGTTTTTTGCAGGAGTGGTTTTGACCGGCTCCGGTTTACCAGCCGGCTTTTTATTCTTGTCATCAGCCGGTTTTAAAGCCGGGGTGGTTTGTTTGGCATCGGCTTTGGGTTTATTGGTATCTCCCGGTTGTTTAAACTGGCTTTCAACCGGCACGATTTCCTGCGGTGTTTCAGTCATAGGGGCGTCAATAAAATCACCGGCATCGCCATTGCCCTCATCCATGGAGAGACTGTCGCCCCGGTTGAAAATATCGCCCCAGTTGGCCGCATCAGCAGATAATTCTTCGTTCTGCATGCTCGCAGGCTTTTCAAATTCTTTTATCTTGCCGTAACCCAGTTTCTTGTCTCCATATACTTTGCTCATGAAAATACCCCATTTGGGGGCCGCCATCTCATTACCACCGGAAGTACCTGTATAGATCCTGATAAACGGATCTTCGCAACCTACCCAGGTACCGGCCAACAGTTCAGGCGTGTAGCCAATAAACCATCCATCGGTATTGTCGTTGGTGGTACCTGTTTTACCCGCTTTTGCCACCGGGATATTATAGGAATTCAGGGCCCTTGCTGTACCAAATTTTACCACGCCCTGCATCAGCTGTACCATTGTAAAAGCGGAAGCCTCACTTAAAACCTGCTTGGGCACCGCGTTGAATTCCTGCAACAGGTTGCCGCTTTTATCTTCAATACGGGTTACCAGTACCGGTTCAATATTCAGACTTTTATTCGGGAACATGCTGTATGCCTGCAGCATCTCCAGCATGGGAATTTCTGCTGCACCCAGCGCCAGCGAAGTATAGGGGGGGAGCTTGGCCTTTACCCCGCATGAATTCGCAAATTCGATTACCCTTTTCACCCCCACCATATTTGTCAGCCTCACGGAAGCGGTATTTTTTGAAAAGGCGAGGCAGTTGGCCATGGTGCCACCCCCTCCGCTAAATGTACGCATTACGCCGCCATACATAACCGGTCCACCGGGGATCTCAGTAGTGGCATCATATCCTGCATCCTGTACAGCCAGGGAGTAGATCAATGGTTTGATGGTAGATCCTACCTGGCGTTTTGCCGTTACGTGATCATACTTAAACCATTTATAGTCGATGCCTCCCACCCAGCATTTCACTTCGCCGGTATGCGGGTCCATGGCTGCAAAGGATGTTTGCATCAGCTGCTTGTGGTACTTGATGGAATCATAGGGTGTCATCACTGTATCTTTCTCCCGCTTGTTATTCCAGGCAAATACCTTCATTTTTACGGGTATGTAAAAGGTCTTCTTGATATCCTCTTCCTTAATATCCTCTTCCTTCATGTTCTTCCACCGTTCTGTAAATTTCATGGCAGCTTCAATCGTGTTCTCATGTTCCTTCCACATCCTGGCGCCGTTATTCTTCATGATCCAGTCCAGCTTTTTTTGTATCACCGGCATATGCTGCACAACGGCTTCCTCCGCGTATTGCTGCATGCGTGAGTCGATTGTTGTATAGATCCGCAGCCCGTCACGCAGGATATCGTAGGGTTCATCCGTTTTCGGGTTCTTATGGGTGGCGCACCATTCTTTCAGTTTGTCTTTCAGCACATCCCTGAAATAGGGGGCGATACCCACATTCTCATCCAGTTTTTTGAAATTGGTGATCAGTGGTTTGGCTTTCAGTTTTGTAGCTTCAGCATCAGTGAGAAAATGCTGTTTGCATACCACCATCTGGTTGATCACCGTATTACGGCGGTCCAATGATGCTTTTGGATGAGAGATGGGATTATATATATATCCTTTGAGCATGCCCACGAGCACAGCAGCTTCTTCCACTTTTAAGTCCTTCGGTTCTTTTTGAAAATACATCCGGGATGCATTCCGGATGCCCCATACATTGCCCCAGGGAGCCCTGTTGAGGTATAGTGTGATGATCTCTTCCTTGGTAAAATTGCGTTCCAGTTTTACAGCAACGATCCATTCCTTTAATTTTTGTACACCCCTTACCAATACATTTCCCCTTCCTTGTCCGAGCATCATTTTTGCCACCTGTTGGGTAATGGTACTGCCGCCGCCCTGCGTGCCGAGCGTGAATACCACGCGGCCCAGCGCTTCCGCGTCAATGCCGGAATGATCGTAAAAGCGTTCATCTTCTGTGGCAACCAGGGCATGAATCACATTAGGGGAAATTTCATTGTATTTTACCTCGCTGCGGTTCTCTGCATAATATTTGCCCATCAGCACACCGTCGCTGGTATAGATTTCACTGGCCAGGTCCGCTTCCGGGTTTTCAAGTTCCGTTACCGAAGGCATTTTACCAAAGAGTCCGAAATTGGCACACAAAAGCAGGAGTACAAAAAATGCAAAGCCGCCAAAGAACAGGCGCCATAATATTTTTACAGAACGTTTCATAAAGGAAATGATCAGGGGTCTGGTGAATGGTTGAATACAAAAATACAGTTTAAAAAATCCGGTAATGGCTGCCCTTGTTAAAACTTGCCCGGGTAAAGGGTATTTAACAAGGTTTTGTAACCGGGAAGGTCCTTATTCGTCTTCAGTACCTGCAGGTTTTCGCTGGTAATGATCAGGAAAGAATACTTGGCTGCCGGCAACCAGGAAACTTCCCTTGCGGCGCTTTTCTTTACCTTGTTATAATAATCAATGGCTGCATTGTCATTGGCAAAAGCTCCTGTTACCAGCAGCTGCAGGTCTTTTTCAGGATCCAGCACATCCTTCTTAATTACCAGTTGCTGGCCATAATAGTTTTCGTTGTTATACCGGCTGAATGCATTTTTGGCTTCATTCACATACATGCCGTTTACCTTGTCGAGGATCATGATCACCAGGTGGGGAGAATCCGGTTTCAGCACAAACTGTCCTTTTACCGTGAGGCTGGTGGCCACCGTATCTTTTTTAATTACTACGGGTGGGACAGAAACGGGCAACTTGGCGGCCGGGGCCGGTACAACCGCAACAGGCGGGGCTTTTACTGCGGGTTTATAATTATTATCAGACGGTACAATTACTTTTTCTTCCTCGGCCCTTGTAACCTGCAGGTTGGTAAGATACGCTTCAATCTCTTTACGGCGCCTGAGCACATCGATCATCGTGGCTGCTTTTTCTGCCAGCGGTGTATTCGGGTTATTTTGTATAAGGGTATTCAGTCCTGCCAGTGCGGCGCTGTCATTCTTTTGTTTCACATTATATAGGGCTTCGATATACAGGAGCTGGGGCGTCCAGTAATTTTGCCCGAATACGGAATCTGCTTTTTTCTTTTCACCCAGGGCCTCATCAAACTTACCTTCAATAAAGAGGTTATAAATGTTTTCGTATTGTTTGGTGGCTTCCGGGTTTTTTATGTTGAGTGCTGCCGGGTTGTTCAGCATTTGCCAGGCCTTGCTGCCGGCATATTTTGTATTGAGCAGGTTTTTGTAATAGGCTGCTTTAGCAGCATCTCCCATTTTATTATAGCAATAATATAAACCGAGGTAAACATCGCCATTTGCCTGATCGGGGAAACGGCGCAGGTATTCTTCGTAAGTTTTAATGGCCGCTTCGTAATCCTCGAGTTCCGACTGGTATACTTTTGCAAGCTTTAACAGGCTGGCGGCAATGCTGGCATTACTGCTGTCGAGTGCTGCGGGCGTAAGCGGGAGCTGAGACAGCAGGTTGTCATACGTTATTTCGAGCGGCTGGGCAGTTGCATTATTACCACCGGCGCTGGTATTATTGCCAATACCTGCAGGGTTATTAAAATTGCTGCGCATGGAAAGATCCATCGCGGCCTTGCGTCTCCAGTTATCAATATTCACCCGGTTGCTGCCCCACTTGCTCTTAAATTCATTAAAGCCACGTGATTTGAGGGAGCTGTTATAAAAATACCATTCTCCCCGGGCCGGGTTACTGGAAGCAAACAGGTCCGCAGGGGCATTGTTTGTATTAATACCGGTAGCAGGGTTGCCGCTGTTATCATCTTTCAAACCGCTTTCCTTTCTTAATTTCTTTACCAGTTTTTTAATATAGTCTTCCCTGTCGGATGGAATCATAGAAGCGATCCGTTGCAGGCTGTCTTCTTTTTCAATAATGGTGAGATTGTCCACCACTTTTGCCAGTGCGGCCCTTCTTGCCTGTAAAGAAGCCAAGCTGTTGGCCAGGCTGGAGTCGCCGGAAAGTTGCAGGCTGTCGTACATTGCGGCAGACAGTTTATAGTTTTTCAGGCTGTAGGCTATATCTGCCAGTTGCAGGTATGCTTTATTACGGTATTTTATATTGTTCTCATTCTTCTCGATACTCTTGTTGAAATACACAATGGCGGAAGCCGTATCGGGTAACTGCATGGCAAGCTGGCCGGCAGCGTAATAAACAATATCGCGGTAGGGTTCAAATTTGTCCCTATGCGCCATCTTCACCAGGTTGGCAATGCTGTTTTTCAGTTGTTTGGCATCATCACCCTTGCGCAGCAGTTTGGCATCATTCAGCTGGGCATAAATATCCAGCAGTGGGTCTACTGTATGTTTGGAGGCTTTGGCATAATAATCAGATGCCCTGTCGGGTTTCCCCGTCATTTCATACAGCTGGGCCAGTAAAAACTCTCTCCTGGATTTATCCTGTTTATCGTCGGCATTGGTCAGCGCCTTTTCAAGATGTACCGCCGAACTGTCATAAATTTCCTGCTTGTAAAACCAGTATGCATTCACTTCTTCCAGGTCGTTTTTGAGCCGCTGCGGCAGGTTCACATCATTTTGCAGGGTGTTGATCAGGCCGCCGCTTTCCCCAATTTCGTCTTGTTCAATCAGCGTGCGTGCCATCCATATCAGTGCATCGTTTCGGCTGGGAGGGAGGGAAGCCAGTTTTTGCAGCAGGTTGCGCTTTTCTTTATTGGCGATGGAAATATTACTGCCACTGGCAGATTCATTACCGCCCACCACGCGGTTATCATCTTCCCCCTTTTTACGTGGGAAGAGGTTATAATTGATAAACTGCAGCGTCATGGCTGCCGAATCAAAATCCTTCTTATAATAATAGGCCTTGCCGATCAGCAGGTAAAGATTATCGATCCAGTCGTTGCGCAGGTCGTGCAGCAATATGCCAGCCGTGCATTTATAGATAACAGAGTCCAGTTCGGTTTTTTGGGTCGCTGTGCTTTCCAGCGGGAAAGGGTAAAAGGGGAGCAACTTGCTGTAATCATCCCTGGTGCCAAAACGGGCCCTTTCAATTACAGCATTCAATTTATTGTTGGCGTTGAAATAATAATTGTAATGTGTTACGGTATTTTGGATCAGGTGGCGTGACTTTGTAAATTTTTTATCAGCCGTTTTTTCAGAACCCAGTTTGCGGTTCTCGTACTTTTCGGGTTTTTTCTCTTTACCAAAAGGATCAAAGGTCCAGGTGGGCTGGGCAGCAGTTTCGTTGATAAAGCAACAGGTAACGAATAAAAACAGTATGGCAATGGGTGTTTTCTTCAGCATGAATCTGATGGTTAGATAGCGGGGTTAAATATCGGCTTTTTTTACCAAACACTTTTGCAAAATCTGTTTATTACCATACGCTTTACAGATTTTTTATGATGGTGAATTCCATCATCTCAAAAGTATAAATACTCTTTTTTGTATGAACGTTGTTATTTAGGATGTCATTGTTTAACTTTAAGCCCCTTTATACCAGGAGCATGACGAAATTTGATACCAACAGTACGCTAAAACGGCTGCGTAACCGTTACAGGCTGGTGGTGATGAACGAAGACACTTACGAGGAAGTGGTGAAATTTAAACTGAACCGGCTGAGTGTGTATATAGCCATGAGTACACTGTTTGTGCTGCTGGTAGGATTAACGGTTGCGCTGATTGTTTTTACCCCATTAAAATACTATTTGCCAGGAGCTGGTTATGGCAATGCCCGCCAGGTAAAAGAATACCGGATGCTTAAAATAAGGGTGGATTCGATTGAACAGGCCCTGCACTACAAACAGCAATACCTGAATGATGTGCAAAAAGTGCTGCAGGGAACCATTCCAAAACTGGATACCACCAAACTGGTTGTTCCAAAAGTTGAAAACATGGAAGAGTAGCTAATTTTCTGAATCTCAAGAACTAAGAAAATATGTTTAATTCAAAATCTAAAGCAGCTTTCGAGGAAACAAAGGCTGGTTCTACTACCATTATTGGCGCGGGTACGGTTATTGCCGGTAACCTGGTAAGCAATGGTGATATCAGGATCGACGGAACTTTAAAAGGCAACCTTCTTGCAAAAGCCAAAGTATTGGTGGGAGCCGAAGGGGCCGTGGAAGGTGATATTGATGGCAGGCAGGCCGATATACTTGGAAGGGTTACTGGCAAAATAAAAGTGGCCGACCTGCTGCACCTGCATGGCAAAGCCGTAATCGATGGCGATATCTGTGCAGCAAAACTGCAGGTGGAGCCTTCCGTTTCTTTTAACGGGCAATGCCAGATGGGGGCCAATGTGGTAGAGCTGGCAAAGGAACGTGTAAATGCGGCGGTCGTTAACGAATAATAAAGATTTACTTGCTTATGCCGGACTGGCTACCCAGTTCCTGGTAATCATTTGTGCAGCCCTGTTTGCCGGACTCAAGGCAGATAAATGGCTGCATTTCTCTTTCCCCTTAACCAGCTGGATATTACCTTTGCTGGCAATTGCAGCCATGCTGTATAAAATTTACAAAGACACATCCGCCAAAAAATAACAATGAACAACAACCGCAGGGCCATTTTGCCAATCGTATTCCTGTTTATTTTTCTCAATACTTTCTTGATTGCAAGTCGATCTTTTTTCGAACGACATGAAATTGACAGAGAGGTTCTTATAGCGTCTAATGCGATTTTATTTATCAGTAATTTTATCTCTCTTTTGCTGGTTGCTAAATCCCTGAAGAACCCGAACCCGAATGTGTTTGTGCGAACCATGATGGCCGGAACTGTAATCAAGCTGCTGGTGATCGCGGCGTCTTTTGCCGCCTATGCATTTGCAGTAAAAAGGAATATCAACAAGCCCGCTGTGTACATTTCCATCTTCCTCTATTTTTTATACCTGGCCGTGGAAGTGGCCGCAGTGCTGAAGCTGAACAAACAGAAAAATGCCTAAACAGGAAGCGCCGCTATTACAGTTACAGGATTATCTGCCCGAAGGGAGTTTTGAAGGGGTGCTGCATTATCTTCATATACATAAAGTGCATCTTACCATTACCCGGCAACGGCAGACCGTACTGGGCGATTACAGGCATGCCCATGGCGGTCATACTCACCGGATCAGTGTTAACGGCAACCTGAATAAATATGCATTCCTCATTACACTGCTGCATGAACTGGCGCATCTTTTTACATATGAAAATTTTGGCAACAGGGTACAGGCGCATGGAAGGGAATGGAAAAACGAGTTTAGTAAGATACTGGCCCAATTTCTTCTGAAAAAGATTTTCCCGCCTGATATCGAAAAAGCCCTGCTGGGCACCCTGCAAAATCCTGCGGCCAGCAGTTGCGGAGACGAAAAACTGCTACGGGTACTTCATGCGTACGATGCCCGGAAAGAAGGGGTGCTGTTGGTTGAGCAATTATCCGAAGGTGCCTTGTTCCGGATCAGCGGCGGGCGGGTTTTTAAAAAAGGCGAAAGGGTGCGCAAGCGCTATAAATGTGTTGAAGTGAGCACAGGGAAACTGTATTTATTCAGCCCGGTTTTTGAAGTTGAATTGGTGAAATAAATTTCTTTAACTATCTATTTATCAATTTTTAATTTATTTTATCTATAATAAAAAATTAAAAAAATGAGAAACCTGCTTCCTGTGCTGTTTTGCTTTTTATCCTTATTTACAAGGGGGCAGCATTGCCCGTTTGACGGATACAGCACGCTTGTTATTCAGGTTCAAAACCTGCCTGCGGGTGAGGCATTACCCAAGTTTCGTTTGGTGGAAGTTGCGGGTTCGTATACAGACAGCTGTTCATTTGAGGCTGGTAAAATTGATGTGCCATTCAGGTCTGAAGCCCAGGTGCTGGCAGATTGCCGCTCAAAAAACAGTGGTATGATGAGCCGGCATTTGCCCGGGTGGCTGAAGTCGAGGGGTAATTTTATAAAGGGTAATATGGCAGTTTTCCTCACCATGGCCGGGGTTGATTGTATGGTTAAAACAAGTGATGATTACAGGTACATAAAGCGGGTGTTTAATATCGAATACGAATACCGAGGAAAAAAATACAGCATGCCGGCAAGCGCAAGCAGTATTTTTAAAATGTGCAGCGGGGCCGGTTCATGGAAAAGGATCTTTCCTGTTGTAATTGATCTTGGGCAAGGTTAATGTATCCAGTTGTTCAGTATGTTTCCGTCATCGCCCAATCTTGCCAGTACCCTATACCTGCTTTGCTTTAGTGCCGAACTCTTAACCGCCAGTTCTTTCTGAACATTTCTTGTGCCCACATAAGTGGAGTGGATGAAGTATATATCCTTGCCGTCGTTGTAAATAAATCCGGTATGATTATCTAGTCCAACTAAATAAATATCAATTATATTAGGAGGTATTGTTGAAATAAAATTTTCTATAGAAACATTGCTAAAACGATGTATATTTTCTGGCTGCACCAGCGACCGGATCATTTGTTCTGAAGCGCATTGTGCCAGCTTTGATCTTGCTATTTGAAAGCCTGCATCCCTTAATACCGTGGTAACAAAGTAGCCGCAGGCAATCGTACCTTTTTGCGGTTCTTCAGATACTCCGTTAAAATCCCATTTGGTCCCGATCCAGTTTGGTATGATGGTTTCGGCAATCAGCGGGATCACCACCTGCTTTTTCTCGGTCTTGCTCATTTGATGCCAGCGGCTGCGCATTTTTTCTTTGGTGAGCAATACCTGTTTTTTACAGGAATCATAATTAAGGCGGGAAGCGGCTGGCGGGACAGTTTTTTGCACAGCAGGCTTTATTTGGGGATCGTTGCCATACCTGCAGCTTACCAGTAACAACAAAAGCGGGATACTCAAGTGATATTTCATGCGGGAAAGCAAGAAGATACAGTCCCGGAAAAAATCCATACCGGTGGTTATATTTTTTTCAGCATCCAGATACCGCAGCCATGGTGGCCACTATCACCCAGGGGACCGGGCAAATATTCGAACCCCATTTTTTCATACATGGGAACCGCAATATTCAGTTCGGGCATCGATTCAAGGTAAACACGGGTATAGCCGGTATCTTTCGCGGCTTGCAGGCATTGTTCCATCAGCTTTTTGCCCAATCCTTTTCCCCGGGCATCACGGGCAAGATAGAGTTTCACCAGTTCACAGGTGCCGGCCGGTAGTCCCGCTGTGGGAAAAATACCAGCACCACCCAAAATAACGTCCCCTTCAGATGCAACAAAATAAGCGCTGCCCTTTATTCTGAACAAATCAAAAAGGTTATCCGTGGTGGGGTCAAAATAAACGGTTCCCGGTTTATTGGCATCGAATTCCTCCAGCGATCTGCGGATGATGGCCGCCAGCGGAAAGTTATCATTAACAGTGATGGGTCTTATGGTAACAGCAGGTATCATCTCATTTTTCCTGGACAAAGCGCAGCAAAATTCCGTTATTATCTTTTAAAGTAAATCCTTTTTTATGTCCCGGTAAATCCTTCAGCTGGTTTTCGGGGTATATAAATCCTTTGGCCGCAAGGCTGCTGAAAAGACATTGGATATCGCTGACCCTGATATAACAGCTGGAGGCGGTGCATGGTTTTTCATGGGTACAAAGTTCAAAATGCAGTTCCGTGCTGCCTTTTTTTAAAACAGCATAGGCACCCATGTCGGTACCCGTAAATCCCAGCACGTTTTTATAGAACATGATGGTCTCAATGATATTAATCGTTTGTAAAACCGGTATGGCTTGCTGTATCATGGTTGGCCTTTATGATACCCTTAAGATATGCAGTTTTTAAAAAAATCACCTACTTTCGAAACCAAATTAAGAAACAGCATTGCCCCCATCTATAAAATACAGCGAGGCCGAACTGGTTGCAGCACTGCAGGAGCGTAACCAGCAGGCTTTTTCTTATTTATATGATAACTACGCAGGGGCGCTCAATGGTGTAATTGTAAGAATGGTGGATGACCCGGCGCTTGCGGAGGATATTTTGCAGGAAGCATTTTTGAAAATATGGAATAATTTTTCCAGCTATGATGCTGCAAAGGGCCGGCTGTTTACCTGGATGGTGAATATTACCCGGAACCTTACAATTGACACGCTCCGGAGCAAGGGGTATAAAAAGCAGCGGAAAATCTCGGGAGATGAAAATTCCGTAACTGAATATGCCGCCGGTTCCTTCAAAGAGAAGTTTGATGCGCTGGGAATCAAGGCGCGGCTTTCGGCCTTGAAGCCGGAGCAGCGCAGTATCATTGATATGGCTTATTTTGGAGGATATACGCAGGAGGAGATTTCAAAAGAAACGGGGATACCTTTGGGAACAGTAAAAACCCGGATGCGTACCGCCATTTTAGAACTTAGAAAACTGTTAACCTAGAGTGAACGCACAGGAGATCATATCGGGAGGCTTGCTGGAATTGTATGCAGCAGGACTGGCATCTGAAGCAGAACAGCGGCAGGTGGAAGCATGGCGTTTGCAATACCCGGAAGTGGCTGCCGAACTGGACGCCATCGAAGCAGGGCTTGAGCAATATGCCCGGGCCAATGCAGTTGCGCCTGCGGCCGGGATCAAGGAAAAACTGCTGGCACAAATTGATTCACCTGTCCAGGAACAGCCGGCAACGGTGGTAAATATCCATACCGCTTCACCGCAAGAACCACGCTTTGATATCTGGAAATGGGCCCTGGCTGCGTCCGTGGTTTTATTGCTGGGAAGCACCGTGCTGAACATCACATTTTATAATAAGTCAGAAACCGCCGAAAACAAGCTGGCAGTTGCCGAAGCCCAGCTCAAAGAAGCTTCCGATATCGCATCAGCGCTGAAAGATGAAATGGATATGGTGAAAAGTAAGAACAGCCTGGCAGTTTCATTAAAGGCCATGCCCGAAATGCCGGAAGCTAAAGCGAAAATATTCTGGATGACCAATACGGGTGATGTAATGGTGGATGCCAGTAATTTACCCGATGCGCCAGCCGGGAAACAATACCAGTTTTGGGCAATCGTGGATAATAAACCCGTTGATGGGGGCCTTATCATCACCAATGATAAAGGGATGAAATTCCGCATGCAAAAAATGAAAAGCTTTGGAAAAGCCGAAGCTTTTGCCATCTCTCTCGAAAAAACCGGCGGAAACCCAACTCCTACACAGGTGGTGAGTATGGGAAAACTTTAACCGTTCTGCAAAAAAATCAAAAAAAACGCCGGTAACAAAATCCGCTTTTTTTCATCTGCCGTAATTGTTTTTGTACAAAACTTATTTAAAACAAAACAAACAGTTATGAAACAGGTAAAACACTTTCTGATCGCAGCAGTTGCTGTAATTTTTGCCAACGCATCTTTTGCACAAATGGAAAACACCAAAATGGTGGGTGGTGCTGCCATGTATCCTTCAAAAAACATCGTTGAAAATGCCGTGAACAGTAAGGACCATACCACGCTGGTGGCAGCTGTAAAAGCCGCCGGACTGGTGGAAACATTACAAGGTCCGGGTCCGTTTACGGTATTTGCTCCCGTGAACAGCGCTTTTGATATGTTGCCTTCAGGAACGGTGGATATGCTGCTGAAACCGGAAAATAAATCCGCATTGACTGGTGTGCTTACCTATCATGTGGTGGCCGGGAAATGGGATGCTGCGGCCATCGCAAAACTGATCAAAGAAGGCAATGGTACAGCCGAAGTAAAAACCGTTGCCGGAGGTAAATTATGGCTGATGATGAAGGGTAAGGACCTGCTGGTGAAAGATGAAAAAGGCGGCGTTGCAAAAGTTACCATTAAAGATGTGAACCAGCGTAATGGTGTAATACATGTGATCGATCATGTATTAATGCCAAAAATGTAATGATCCATTCTTTATTTATAGAAGCACTGCCTTACAGGCGGTGCTTTTATTTACCCAGCAGTGAATAGATCGCCGAATCTAAAAACCTGCCGCGGAAATAATAATCTTCCTTAAAATAAGCCTCTCTCATAAAGCCCAGTTTTTCCAGCAGCCCGGCTGAAGCGCCATTGCCCGGGTTAATATTAGCCTGGATACTGTGCAGCTTTATCTTGTTAAAGCCATAATCAATGGATGCCGCAACAGCTTCCTCCATCAATCCCTGTCTCCAGAAATCCGGGTGCAGCATATAACCGATCTCGGCCCGGTAATGCGCTTTCATCAAACGCCAGAAACCCACCGTGCCGATCAGTGCTTCCTGGTGCGACTTCAGGCAAACGGCCCAGGTGATCCCGTCATTGGTTTCGAGATCTTTTTCAATACGGTTCAGCGTGGCCGCGGCCTCTTCCATATTTTTGGGTGGGTCCTTATCAATATAACGCATTACATTTTCATTGGTGCGCAGGGCATAAAAAGTATGCACATCCGCTGGTGTTATTTTTCTTAACAGCAAACGGTCTGTACTGATTTCGGGAAAAGGCTGAAATATGGGTTCGAGCATGGTGTTATTTTATAAAAGCACTTATGGCAAGGCTTAAAATTCGTTATTTTTAAATCATGATAAAAGTAAAGTTTATCCGCCTGCTGCCGGTGTTTTTTTTACTAGCGTCTGCAGCGCATGCACAGCAGTTTGGGGGCAATGCACCTGCAGTAAAGTGGTGGCAGATCAACACGCCCAAAGCCAGGATCATTTTTCCAAAAGGGCTGGACAGCCAGGCCAACCGCATCGCTGCAGTGATGCAGATGCTTGATACAGCCACGGCCTATTCAATCGGGGGGCCGCAGCGTAAATGGAATGTGATATTGCAAAACCAAACCACCGTTCCCAATGCATATGTACGCATGGCTCCCAAAATGAGTGAGCTGTACATGACACCGCCGCAGGATAATTTTTCCACCGGCAGCCTGCGATGGGATGATAACCTCATCATTCACGAAAACAGGCACATACAACAGTTCAGCAATTTCAATAAAGGCTTCACCAAAGTATTTTCATTTTTCCTGGGCCAGGAAGGACAGTTGTTTGCCAACGGCCTTTTTTTGCCCGACTATTTTTTTGAGGGCGATGCCGTTTGGCAGGAAACACTGGTGAGCCAGCAGGGCAGGGGAAGGATGCCTTCGTTTTATAATACTTTCAAATCACTGTGGGCCGCTGATAAAAATTATCCCTGGATGAAGTACCGCAGCGGATCTTTAAAAGATCTTGTGCCCGATCATTACCAGATCGGGTACTTGCTGGTGGCTTACGGATATGAAAAATATGGTCCTGATTTTTGGGCAAAAGTTACCGAAGATGCCGTACGCTTAAAAGCTTTCTTTAACAAGGCCATTGAGCGGCACAGCGGCATACCGTTTAAACAGTTCAGGGAAGATGCGATCCGTTATTTTAAAGACCAGGCTGTAACAACACCTGCCGCCCCATTCAATTTTATTACTCCTGTACATAAGGGTAATGTGATTGATTACGAGTTTCCCCATTTTTTGAGTGACGGCAGTATCGTGGTATCCAAAAAATCATTCAGCCAGGTACCGGCCTTTTACAGGATCGTGAATGGCAGGGAAGAAAAAATCACAGGGAAAAAACAATGCCTGGATGAATATTTCTCCTGCAATGACAACAGCATTGTGTATGCATCTTTTCAAAGTGATCCCCGGTGGACCAACCGGGATTACAGCGTGATCAATATCGTGGATATCCATTCAAAAAAACAAAAACAGCTTACCATCAGGTCAAAATATTTTTCACCCGATATCAATAAGGAGGGCACCCAAATACTGGTGGTAAAAACCGGTACGGATGGCAGTAACCAACTGGTCATACTCGATGCGGCTACCGGAAATGAAATACAAACCATTCCCAATAAAAGGAATTATTTCTTTACCTATCCCAAATTCCTCAATGACAAGGAATGTATCGCAACTGCCCGCAACCCGGAGGGGAATATGAGCCTGGTGAAGATCAGCAACGAAACAGGAAAGATAGATCTGCTCACCGTGTTTTCATATAATGTAATGGGATATCCGTCTATTAAGGGAGATACCGTGTATTTCAGCAGGATGGACGGGCAGGCTGACAAATTGTTTGCGGTGGACCTGATATCCAAAAGAACATTCAGGATTACAGACAACAGTAATGGCATATATGCACCTGCAGTGAATGATAACGGTGAATTAATTTACAGCGCTTATACCGCTTCCGGGATGCGGCTGGTAAAATCTGATATAAAATCTTTACTGTCGCAAAAACGTGCCGCCGACCAGCTGATCACAGCTAACGACCTGTTTACAGAAAAAGGATTGAAGTATCAGGGCAAAAGGGTATTGCAGGACCTGCAGCCCCGGCCATTCACGGCCACACCATACCGTAAGGGTTTGCATCTTTTCAATTTTCACAGCTTGCGCCCGGTTGCAGAAGACCCCGAATATGGATATTCCATTTTCAGCGATAATGTGATGAGCAGCCTGAGCAGCATACTTACCTATACATATAACAGAACCGACAGGAGCCATAAACTGGGTGTGGATGCATTATTCGGCGGCTGGTTTCCTTACCTGAACCTGGGTGCAGAAGAAAGTTTTAACCGCACTGTGGATACGGCCATTGGTAAAAGTTTCCAGTTTAATTCCGCAACTATTAAAGGTGGTTTTTCTGTTCCGCTGAGTTTTACCGGCGGCCGCACCAATAAATTTTTGAACCTGGGAGCAGGATATAATGTGGAGCAGTATTATTACAGGGGAGTAAGTAAAAATATTTTCAGCAATAAAGCCATTGATTATGTGAACGCATTTTTCTCCTTCAGCAATGTAAGCCGAAGGGCGCTGCAGCATATCAATCCCCGTTGGGCACAGGCAGTTTCGCTTAATTACCGCGATGCGTTTACTTACAGCAACAGTCATAAATTAACGGGAGCTGCTTCGTTGTATTTTCCCGGCCTGGTCCGTAACCACAGCCTGGTGCTGCATGCTGCCATCCAAAAAAGGGATACATTGCCGGATCTGTTCAGCAAATCCTTTTCTTATGCAAGGGGCTACGAAGCTTTAAGCACCCGGAAAATGTATAAGCTGGGTGCCAGCTATCATTTCCCGTTGCTGTATCCTGATGGAGGGATCCCGGGTTTGCTGTATTTTCAGCGGATAAGGGCCAGTTTATTTTACGATTATAATAATGCAACGGCGAGGGTGAACGGGGTGCTTACAGATATTATTAACCGGAGCACCGGAACTGAAATATATTTCGATACCAAAGTCTGGAATTCTTTACCGGTTACAATTGGGGTGCGTTATGCCCGGCTGCTGGATACGGATTTACTGAATCCGGGAGTAAAGAACCGTTGGGAAATTATTTTGCCGGTAGGACTGATACCGGATTGATAGTATCAGGCGGGGAGCTGTTCGGCGATATCATCCATATTGATACCGCTATGGCTTTCTTCATAAATGCAATCGCCGTTCCTGATGAGCAAAATCTGCGGGGATTCGTGGTAAACACTGAAATCTTCAGCGATCTTATCAGACAGGTGCCGGTAACGGATCAGGTCGAGATAATAGAAGTCGGCATTGTCAGGAACCACACTGCGTTCCAGCCTGTTTTTGGCCATACTGCTGATAGAGCAGCGGGTGCTGTGCTTGAAAATCACCTGCGGCTTATGGTTGGATAATTCCTTTATTTGTAACAGTTGCTGTTCGTCTGTTAAACTGATCCAGTTCATGTAACCTTTTACTTAGTGTATGATGCCTTCGGTGCCCGGGCAACCCATTCTTGATTTACGGCTGCCGGTACAGCTGCTGAATAAAGCAGCCATCACGATCACCAGTGTTGCGGCTAAAAATAATCTTTTCATTACGTTTGATTTCTGGTTAAAAGAGTGTTATTATAAACTTTTGTATTACAAATGTATAATTCTAGTTCTAAACGGCGAAATTGGCCAAATATTACATATTATGGTACAGGCAAATCAAAAAACTAAGTTATTTTTACACCCTTTAAGTAAATGCTTTAATTAACCATATCCAAAAATGCTACAATTAAAACGCCCTATTGCCTTTATTGACCTTGAAACTACCGGAATCAGCTTATCTGCAGACAGGATTGTTGAAATCGCCATCATCAAATTATTGCCCGACGGAACCCGGCAAAACAAACGAAAACTGATCAACCCCGAAATGCCCATTCCCAGGGCTTCCAGCGATATCCATGGCATTACCGACGACATGGTAAAAGATGCCCCCACTTTTAAAGCCATTGCCAACGAAATAAAAATGTTCATCGACAATTGCGACCTGGGCGGGTATAACAGCAACCGCTTTGATATTCCCATCCTGATGGAAGAATTCCTGCGGGTGGGTGTGGATGTGGACCTGAGCAAAAGAAAAATGGTGGATGTACAGCATATCTTTTACACCATGGAACCCCGTACACTGAGCGCTGCCTATAAATTTTTCTGCGAAAAGGAACTGGTGGATGCACACAGCGCGGAAGCCGATGTTAGCGCCACTATTGATGTGTTCCTGGCTCAGCTGGGCCGCTACCAGAACCTGGGTAATTCTGTAGAATCTGTACTGGGTGTGATCGGAGAGGATAAGATAGTGGATTATGCACGCAGGTTTAGTTTTGATGATAAAGGCGTGGAGGTTTTCAACTTTGGAAAATACAAAGGCCGTTCAGTTGCTGATGTGCTCAAATCAGAACCCCAGTATTACGACTGGATGATGAAAGGAGATTTTCCCCTGCATACCAAACAGAAGCTGACAGAGATATTCAACCGCACACTGCTCAAAAAATAATTAACGGATCTTTGTGTAAAATTTACAGGAAGCAGGTGGCTTTTTTTCTTTAAATTTGAAATGTTCAATAGCAGAAATTGGAGAAACTCGTAATCATACCTACATACAACGAAAAGGAGAATATCCGCAATATTATTGCGGCCGTTACCGGCCTGGACCAGGGCTATCACATTCTCATCATTGATGATGGTTCACCCGATGGCACGGCAGATATTGTAAAGACTTTATTCGCTCAATATCCCGGTCAGCTTTTCCTCGAAGAGCGAAGGGGCAAACTGGGTTTGGGCACGGCTTATATCCACGGTTTTAAATGGGCCATTGAAAGAGGGTACCGGTATATCTTTGAAATGGACGCCGATTTTTCCCACAATCCCAAAGACCTGGAACGTTTGTACCTGGCCTGTAAAGAAGGTGCGGATGTGGCCGTTGGTTCCCGTTATGTAAAAGGCGGTGCGGTGCAAAACTGGCCTGCCAACAGGATACTGCTTTCCAAAGGCGCTTCAGTATATACGAGGATCATCACCTGGATGCCTGTAAGGGATACCACCGCCGGTTTTGTTTGTTATAAAAAAGAAGTGCTGGAAACCATCAATTTCGAAGCCATCAATTTTGTGGGCTATGCCTTCCAGATTGAAATGAAATTCGCTGCCTGGAAACTGGGCTTTAAAATTGCTGAAGTGCCCATCACATTTATCGACCGTGAACTGGGTGCCAGCAAAATGAATAAGGGCATCGTGAAAGAAGGTATCCTCGGTGTGCTGCGCCTGCGCTGGCAGAGCCTGTTTAAAAACTACCGCAAACGCGTTACCAATACGGTATACACCGATGCCATCGCTTATCCCAAGGCATAATCATCTTCCCTCACCTTTCCGGTTTATATTTGTACCTGCTGCAATGCAGCCATTAATTTGTTTACATGAAAGTCAGGTATAAAATTTTCAGTCTGCCGTTTAAATACCCCTTTACCATTTCAAAAGGCACCAAAACCCACCAGCCAACCTTTGTGGTGGAGCTCGAGTTTATGGGTATTACGGGTTATGGGGAAGCGCCTGCTATTGCCTATTATAATATCCCGGTTGAACAAATGGCTGCCGACCTGGAGCAGAAGAAAATATTTGTAGAGAAATTCGCTTTCTCCGACCCGGAACGTTACTGGCATTACCTGCACCATCTTTTTCCCAACAATCCCTTCCTGGTTTGTGCACTGGATATTGCGGCATGGGACCTGTATGGTAAACTCAAGCGCAAGAGCCTGCTGCAGCTGTGGAATCTTGATATTGCCACTGCACCTGTTACTGATTATACCATTGGGATCGACAGTATTGAAAAAATGGTGGCTAAAATGAAAGAAAAACCCTGGCCGGTGTACAAGGTAAAAGTGGGGGTTGAAAATGATATTGAAATGGTGAAAGCATTGCGAAAGGAAACAGATGCTGTATTAAGGGTGGATGCAAATGCGGGATGGACCCTGGAACAGGCCCTGCAAAAAATACCGGTATTAAAGGAGCTGGGCGTGGAAATGGTGGAGCAGCCGTTGGCCAAAGACAACTGGGAAGGCATGAAAGTATTGTACCGGGAATCTGTGCTTCCGCTTTATGCCGACGAGGCCTGTGTATTTGAATCGGATGTTGAAAAATGCCATGAACATTTTCACGGCATCAATATCAAACTCACCAAATGCAGCGGTATCACTCCTGCAAGGCGCATGATAACAAAGGCAAGAGAACTGCAAATGGGAGTTATGATCGGTTGTATGAATGAAAGTACAATTGGTTCAGCAGCCATTGCACAATTATCGCCATTGCTGGATAAAATGGATATGGATGGTCCGCTGCTGTTGGCAGAAGATATCGCCTCGGGGCTTACATACGACCAGGGAAAAGTTACAGTTGCAAATCTTCCGGGCCTCGGAATTGCCACCAATGTTTTTGATGGCAATGGATGATTTTTAATAAAACAGCAGAAATTTTATTTGGCAAAACAGATTTTCGGCTGTTTCTTTGCATAACAATGAAACAAATCACACATATCCATCATCATCATGTTTTACCCAAAGGGTAAGCTGGGTGATTGTATGTGTACAACATAATTTCAAAGGCTTACCAGGGGTAAGCCTTTTTATTTTTCACTAACCGGTATTAAAGACCGGTAAAAAAGAACTGACATGTTAAAAATTGCAATTCAGAAATCAGGCAGATTGTACGAAGATTCAATGAAACTCCTGAAAGAATGTGGTATCCAGCTTAACAATGGCAATAAGCAATTGAAAACCGTGGCAGAAAATTTTCCACTGGAAGTTTTCTTTTTAAGGGATGACGATATTCCGCAGTATGTATATGATGGCGTGGCAGATATTGGTATCGTGGGGGAAAATGTGCTGCTGGAAAAAAATAAGGATATCAGCCTGGTATACCGGCTGGGTTTTGGCAAATGCAGGTTAAGTATTGCGGTGCCTAAAAATTTTAAATATAAAACCAGTGCTGATTTGCAGGGGTTGAAAATTGCCACCAGTTATCCCGCTATCCTTAAAAAATACCTGAAGAAACAAAAGATCGATGCCGAGATTCACGAGATCAGCGGCAGCGTGGAAATTGCCCCTGGTATCGGGCTGGCAGATGCGATCTGCGACCTGGTGAGCAGTGGCAGTACGCTTTTTACCAATAACCTGAAGGAAACAGAAGTGGTGCTGAAAAGTGAGGCGGTACTCACTGCCCGCAAAAACCTGGATGCTACTCAAAAACAGCTGCTGGAAAAACTCCTGCTTCGCATCAACGCTGTTAAAACAGCCAAGAACAATAAATATATCATCCTGAATGCGCCAAACCGCCAGTTAAAAAATATTGAAGCCGTTTTACCGGGAATGAAAAGCCCGACGGTTACACCCCTGGCAACCGAAGGTTGGAGCAGTGTGCAAAGCGTGGTAAATGAAAACGATTTCTGGGAAGTGATCGAAAAACTGAAGCAATACGAGGCAGAGGGAATACTGGTGATACCAATTGAAAAAATGATCGTTTAACGGATAATTGAATATTTGATAATGGATAATTTTTTTGTCAACCCCCAACCATTCGAATGGCAGCATATCTTGAAGCGGCCTGTATTTGACACCCGGCAGCTGGAAGATAAGGTAAGCGGTATTTTGAATGATGTAAAGCAAAACGGCGATGCGGCGGTAAAAAAATATGCGCTGCAGTTTGATAAGGCCGAACTGGCCTCCTTAAAAGTTTCGGAGGAAGAATTTGCCGCTGCAATGCCATTGGTGGACGAAGCTTTGAAAGCTGCTATTGGGATTGCGAAAGAAAACATCAGCCGTTTTCATGCTGCACAAAAAGAAAATGTGACTGCCGTTGAAACCGCACCGGGTGTAAACTGCTGGCGTAAATCCGTCGCAATCGATAAAGTGGGATTGTATATTCCCGGGGGAACGGCGCCATTATTCTCCACCTTGCTGATGCTGGGGATACCTGCCGTGATTGCAGGTTGCAGGGAAATTGTGCTTTGCACTCCATCCGGTGCAGATGGAAAAGTAAACCCGGTGGTGTTATATACGGCGCAGTTATTGGGCCTCACAAATGTGTACAAGATCGGCGGGGTGCAGGCCATTGCCGCTATGGCATACGGAACGGAATCTTTTCCCAAAGTGTATAAAATTTTCGGTCCAGGTAACCAGTATGTCACCTGCGCCAAACAATTGATCAATAAAGAAGGTGTGGCCATTGATATGCCGGCCGGTCCGAGTGAAGTGGCCGTATATGCCGACCAAACGGCGAACCCCGCTTTTGTTGCCGCCGACCTTTTAAGCCAGGCCGAACATGGGGCAGACAGCCAGGTGGTTTTAGTGGCGTCCAATTCCATGATCGCGGATGAGGTTCAAAAAGAAGTGCAGCGGCAACTGCAGGAATTGCCGAGGAAAGACATTGCGGCAAAATCACTGGAGCACAGCAGGTATATTGTGATGGAAGACGATACGGCGGCTTTTGAACTGCTGAATGAATATGCGGCAGAACACCTGATCATTGCTTCAGATGAAGCTGCCCTGCTGTCGGAAAAAGTGATCAATGCGGGAAGCGTTTTCCTGGGGCATTATTCGCCAGAAAGTGCAGGGGACTATGCTTCCGGCACCAACCATACATTACCCACCAACGGTTATGCAAAAGCTTACAGCGGTGTATCGCTCGACAGTTTTGTGAAGAAGATCACCTTTCAACAGCTGGATCAGGAAGGATTGAAAAATATTGGAAAGGCGGTGGAAGTAATGGCTGCTGCGGAAGGCCTGGAGGCGCATAAGAATGCTGTGCGTGTGCGGTTACAGTCATTCTTATAAAATGTTCAAAAGAGTTGCAGCTGTATAAAGTAATGCGATGCAACGATGTTAAACCAGGGTATCAATGCCCGCAACAAAAAAAAATGAATTTTAATTTAAACAGCCTGGTCAGGGAGAATATCAGGTTACTGAAACCCTATTCTTCCGCCCGCCACGAATTTACCGGAAAGGCTTCGGTATTCCTCGATGCCAACGAAAATGCATTTGGTTCACCGCTGGAAGAAAATTTTAACCGCTATCCTGATCCGCTCCAATGGCAGCTCAAATTCCAGCTGGCGAGGATCAAGGGGGTGCCTGCAGAAAATATTTTTATCGGCAATGGCAGTGATGAAGTGATCGACCTGGCCTACCGCATTTTTTGTAATCCTAAAACGGATAATGTGATTGTTTGTCCGCCCACTTACGGCATGTACCAGGTGAGCGCAGATATCAATGATGTGCCCGTGAAAAAAGTACCGCTAACACGGGACTTTCAGCTCGATGTGGAATCCATACTCAATGCGGCAGATGCCAATACCAAACTGCTCTTTATCTGTTCTCCCAATAATCCTACGGGCAATAACATGAACCGTGCGGATGTGGAATTGCTGCTGAATAATTTCAGGGGGATCGTGATTATTGATGAGGCCTATATCAATTATTCAAGACAAAAAACATTTATACAGGAGCTCACCGAATATCCAAACCTTATTGTAATGCAAACACTGAGCAAGGCATGGGGACTGGCAGCACTCCGGCTGGGAATTGCATTTGCCTCGATGGACATGATTGAACTGTTCAACAAAGTAAAACCGCCTTATAATATCAACGAGGCTTCGCAGCAGCTGGCACTGGAAGGTTTGCAAAACACACAGCAGGTAAATGAATGGATCAAAACGGTGGTGCACCAGAAAGAAATACTGGTCAATGCGCTGCACCAGCTGTCATTTGTAAGGCATATTTATCCCACGGATGCTAACTTTATACTGGTGAAAGTGCATGATGCCGTTGCGGTTTACAATTACCTTGCGCAGGAAGGCATTGTGATCAGGAACCGCACCAATGAACTGATGTGTGAAAACTGTGTGCGGATCACCATCGGTACAGAAAGCGAAAATACTTTACTCATACAAACACTTAATAATTACCACGAATGAAACGGGTTTTATTTATCGACAGGGACGGAACACTGATTAAGGAAGCACCGCCCACCTACCAGCTGGATGATTTTGGTAAACTGGAGTTTTATCCCGATATGTTCTGGTACATGCGTAAGATAGCTGCCGAGCTGGACTATGAACTGGTGATGGTAACCAACCAGGACGGCCTGGGTACAAGCAGTTTCCCGGAAGATACTTTCTGGCCGGTGCATAACCTGGTTATGAAAAGTCTCGAAAATGAAAACATTCATTTCACAGAAGTTTGTATCGACCGGAGTTTCCCGGATGAACATAAGCCCACCCGTAAGCCCGGCACCGGTATGCTCACAAAATACCTGGGTAACGCGGATTATGATATCGCCCATTCATTTGTAATTGGCGACCGCATCACAGATATGCAGCTGGCAAAGAATTTAGGTTGCAAAGGTTTTTGGCTCAATATTGATGCCAGCCTGGGTGCAGCTGAAATCCAGGATAAAATTGATGCGCTTCGAAAGGACACCATTGTGCTTGAATCTCCTCACTGGAAAGCTATTTACCAATACCTCAGGCAGCCGCCCAGGATCATCACACATGAGCGCAATACCAATGAAACAAAAATTGCTGTAACGGTAAACCTGGATGGCACAGGAAAAGCAGCCATTGAAACCGGGCTGGGTTTTTTTGATCATATGCTGGAGCAGATTGCACGCCATGGAAATATTGACCTGGATATTGTTTGCAAGGGCGACCTGCACATCGATGAACATCACACCATTGAAGATACAGGCATTGCACTGGGTGAAGCCATTGTAAAAGCGCTGGGAGATAAACGGGGTATTGAGCGGTACGCATTTGTATTGCCCATGGATGAGTGCCTGGCACAGGTGGCGCTGGATTTTGGCGGACGTAACTGGATTGTTTGGGATGCCGCATTCAACAGGGAAAAAATTGGTGAAATGCCTACCGAGATGTTCTTTCACTTTTTCAAATCATTCAGTGACGCAGCCAGGTGCAACCTGAATATAAAAGTGGAGGGAGACAATGAACACCATAAGATCGAATCCATTTTCAAAGCCTTTGCAAAATGTATCAAACAGGCTGTAAAGCGGGATATCAATAACAATGCGTTGCCATCAACCAAAGGTGTATTATGATAGCAGTGATAAAATACAATGCCGGCAATGTGCAAAGCGTGCAGTATGCGCTGGACAGGATGGGTGCTGTTTCGGTGGTTACAGATGATGCTGATGAGATACGCCATGCGGATAAAGTGATCTTTCCCGGTGTGGGGCATGCGGGTGCCGCCATGGAAAATGTAAGGGAGAAAAAACTGGATGAACTCATCGTTTCACTTACACAGCCCGTGCTGGGCATTTGTGTGGGCATGCAGCTGATGTGCAGTCATTCTGAGGAAGGGGATACCACCTGCATGGGCATATTCAATACGGGCATTAAACTGTTCAGGAGCGATACATTGAAAGTGCCCCAGATGGGATGGAACACCATTTATGATTTTAAGTCGGTTTTATTCCGCAGTCTGAAACCGGAAGAGTATATTTATAATGTGCACAGCTATTATGCAGCACTGAATGCGGAAACTGCGGCCACCTGTAATTACGTGCTGCCTTATAGTGCCGCACTGCAAAAGGAAAACTTTCATGCGGTGCAGTTTCACCCGGAAAAATCGGGGAAAGTGGGGGAACAAATACTGAAAAACTTCATTTCAATATGATCATTATACCTGCTATAGATATCATCGGGGGAAAATGCGTGCGCCTTACAAAGGGCGATTATGCACAGCAAATAATTTATAACGACAACCCGGTTGAAGTGGCCAGGCAGTTTGCCGAAGCCGGTATTGAACGACTCCATGTGGTGGACCTGGACGGCGCCAAAGCGGGTAAAGTGGTGAACCTGGATGTACTGAAAAATATTGCTGCTGCCACATCCCTGAAAATTGATTTTGGCGGCGGGGTTAAAACGATTGAAGATGTTGAAAATATTTTTGAAGCCGGTGCCACCATGGTTACGATCGGGAGCCTGGCAGTAAAACAACCACAGTTACTGGAAGAATGGCTGATGGAATTTGGTGCCGACCGTTTTTTCATCGGTGCCGATGTGCTGGATGAAAAAATAAAGATCAGCGGCTGGCTGGAAGACACCGGGGTGGATATTTTTGAATTCATTGGCAGGATGATCAGCCTGGGTGCCGTAAATATTTTTTGTACCGATATTTCAAAAGACGGTGTGCTGCAGGGCCCGTCGGTGAAATTGTATCAGCGGGTCATGGAAGAACATCCCGAGATACAGTTGGTGGCCAGTGGCGGTGTGAGTAATATTGAAGATGTAAAACAGTTAAAGGAAATCGGCTGCACGGGTGCCATTATTGGAAAGGCGATCTATGAAGGTCGTATCACGCTGAAAGAATTATCCACTATCAATTAAACAATTATTCATCTTGCTTACTAAACGAATCATTCCCTGTTTGGATATTAAAGACGGCCGCACCGTAAAAGGAATCAATTTTGAAAGCATCCGTGATGCAGGTGACCCGGTGGAGCAGGCGATGATATACAGCGAACAGGGTGCCGATGAACTGGTATTTCTCGACATTACTGCCACCGTGGAAAAAAGAAAAACACTGGTGGAGCTGGTAAAGCGCATTGCCGCACATATCAATATTCCTTTTACCGTTGGGGGCGGCATCAGCAGCGTGGAAGATGTGCGTGTGCTGCTGCAGAACGGGGCTGATAAGATTTCGGTAAATACATCAGCCTTTAAAAGACCTGCACTGCTAAAGGAACTCAGTGATGCTTTTGGCAGCCAGTGCGTGGTGCTGGCCATCGATACAAAAAAAGAAGCGGATGGCGAATGGTATGTTTACCTGAACGGCGGCCGCACCAAAACAGACACCAAAACAACCGATTGGGCCCAACAGGCGGTGGAGCTGGGTGCAGGGGAAATTCTGCTGACGAGCATGAACAATGACGGAACAAAAAATGGGTTTGCACTGGATATTACAGCCGCCTTATGCAACAGCCTGCCCGTGCCCGTTATTGCCAGCGGCGGTGCCGGCACTATGGAACATTTTAAAGCGGTATTTGAACAGGCCAATGCGGATGCGGCACTTGCGGCCAGTATATTTCATTACAGGGAAATCGGGATACCAGAGCTGAAACAATATTTATCGGAAAAGGCAATTGCCACCAGGATATAATGGAACGTTTTGTATACATATCGCCGGCCATTGTTGCCATACTGATTTTCCTGTGGCTAAAAAATAAACAGTATAACCGTACAGTTGAACGGCACAACCGGATGGTGGATAAACAGGACGAAATCATCGCACTTATACGGAATAAAAAAACGGAGGAACATAAACAAGATAATAATACGCAGGAAAATGAAAATTGATTTTACCAAATATGCCGACGGCCTGGTACCGGCCATTGTGCAGGATGCAACTACAAACCGGGTGCTGATGCTGGGATTTATGAATGAGGCTGCCCTGCAAAAAACACGGGAACTGCAAAAAGTAACTTTCTTCAGCCGCAGCAAACAACGGTTATGGACAAAAGGGGAGGAGAGCGGGAATTTTTTATTGCTGAAAGAGATCAAGGCTGATTGTGACAATGATACCTTGCTTGTAAAAGCCATGCCGGCTGGACCGGTTTGTCATACCGGCGCTGATACCTGCTGGAATGAGACGAACAGCAGCAATGATTTCCTGGCTATACTTGAGAATATCATTGCCGACAGGAAAAATAATCCTTCTGATAAATCATATACCACATCGCTGTTTGCCAAAGGCATCAATAAAGTGGCGCAGAAAGTGGGAGAAGAAGCTGTTGAACTGGTAATTGAATCTAAAGACGATAACCGGGAGCTTTTCCTGGGCGAAGCTGCAGACCTTTTATTTCATTATCTCATTTTATTGCAGGCAAAGGGTTTTACACTGGCGGATGTGCTGGAAGTATTAAAAAGCCGCCATAAAAAATAAAAAGCCTATCTCGGTGGTGGCGGACCGTTTCTGCCCGGCCCGAAGAATCCCGCAAGATCTTTTGTAAGCGTATTAAAACTGTCCATTTGCCCGGGTTTGCAAAGTTTTTTAATGGCTTCAAAATGGCTGTAATGCGTATCCTCAATTTTACGGTGTAACAATGCCAGCCGGTTTTGCAGTGAATCAGCCGCTCCTTTATTTCCGTCGCTTAGCGTGGCATACAATTTATTTTTGGTGTCCCTGATCTCCCGGTCGGTTTCGCTGATCGTGGTTCTGTGCTGCTGTACCAGTTCCTCGTATGCAGCCACCTGTTCTTTATCAAAATGCAGCCGTTCAATAATGATATATTTTACTTCCTGCGGAGGGGGACCAAAAGGCGGCCTTGACTCCGGGTGGCTGGCAGCGGGCTGCGGCGGTTTTGCAAAAAATAAAAATGCCAGCAAACCGATATTCATCACGATGAGTCCTGCAACAGCTATTCCCAGTAATTTCAGCTTACTCATGGTATAATTCATTGGAGGTGGATAAATGCATGCTGTTCACAACATTTTCGATATTGCCATCGGGGTGATGCCCCGGTTTTGCGGAGAACAGTATGCCAATATTAAGGGCCAGCAAAAAGATGGCTGCAGCGGCAAATGCATAGCGCCATTTTGCAGGAGCCGGAGCATCCTTTAACCCGTGGATTTGCTGCAGGATACGTGTATAAAGGAACGGCGGCGTTTCCACCTTTTGTACCCTGCTCCATATACCCGGTTTTGTCTCCATACCTGTTTCTTTATACGATGGTTGATTTAAATTCCTTCGCTGCTGGGCCATTTTTTTTCAATGGTTTGCCGGGCACGCTGCAGCAGCGATTCCACTGCTTTTACGGTGGTATTCATGATTTCGGCCACTTCGTGCTGTGGTCTTCCGTCCAGTCTTGTCAGCAACAGGGCCGTTTTTTGCTGATGCGGCAACTGGTTAATGATCCCGAACAAATGTTGCAGCGCTTCCCTGTCTTCCGCGGCAATGCCGGGATGGTTCAGCTGAACAGCTTCGGCCAGCGGTTCGTTCGATTCTTTTGAAAAAAGCGCTGTGATAAAACCAAATCTTTTTTGGGTTTTGCGGGCCTTTACAAAGTCATGGCACTGGTTGATGGTGATGCGGTAAAGCCATGTTTTCACCGAGGCTGCAGCCGGATCATATTTTGGGAGGTGCTGGTGCAGTTTTACAAATACTTCCTGGGTAATATCTTCCGCATCTTCCTTATGCTGTACATAGTTAAGCGCAAGGTTGTACACCATGTTACTGTAAGTGCCATACAGTTCAGCAAAGGTTGGTGCAGCGCTCATGCAGTGCGAAGAAACAATTTTTTCGTTATAAAGTTTATGACAGGCTTCCTGCCAGCATGATGGCGCTGACCAGCAAAAGGTTGGGTTAACAAAACAAAAGCCGCAGACTGGCTGCGGCATTATAATCATTTATTCAGTAAACAGGATCAGCGGAGGTCCACCACTTCCACGCCCGGGTATTTTTTAGCATCAAAAACAAACTGTGCATCTGCAACCGCTCCTGTTGTATTCATGCTGCTTACCGCATAGGTAAAACGGTTGCCTGTTTTTTCAAATACCTTGGTGCTGCTGATGGTTTGGCTAGCTTTATTGATTGAAACAAGCACTTTATGAAAGGCTTTGCTTTTGTCGATCGGTGTCAGTTCCACTTCCTGTGTGCCGCCTGCATCGCTGTTTAACTTATACAGGAAATCCTTATCGTAAAAATTGGTGAAAAGCTTTTGCGGGGTAATTGTATTGTTGGTGGGATCCAGTTTTGTAATGGTTACTTCATTACTGGCTTTATCAAAGGTCCATACATTGCTGCCATCACAGAATATTTCCTGCCCGGTAACGCTGATGCGGTACTTAGTGCCTTTCATATAAACAGTGCCTGCTTTATTGCCCACACTTTTACCCGCACCATTCTCCATTTTCAGGCTGAACTTGGCAGTCACATTTTTAAAGCTTTTGAATTTGGCACTTACAGCATCCAGCACTTTCTTGGCAGCAGGATCACTCTGTCCCATTCCTTTTGGCGGCTGCGCAGCTGCGGTAATCACTGCAGCAGTCAGTACCAAACCACAAATAATTTTTTTCATCTTGTAAAATTGTTTAATAACAGGTCTTTTTTTTCCGGCGCAAATATAACTGAACAGACGGTTTTTTACAACCTGAAGTTTATCAGCAATATTCTAAGAAACTGTTAATGTGTGCCGGCTATCAAAATAAACAGTCAGCAGGCCCCGTTATACGGGCACATTTAACTATTTTGCGCACACTTCAACTCAATCTACCGGCTCAACTCAACTATTGATTCTTTATTGATCATTTAATTTTTAAAGATGACAGAAAGAAATGTCCCTCTTTCTCAAAGGGAGGGTTATGAGCCTTCGCAATTCAGCGAATTTTTATGGTGGTTATCTACGGCCGAAAAGGAAATCCTGGTGGACTCGGTGGTTGACCGTAACCGTTACCGCATTATTGGCATGACGGTGCTGGCCACCTGGGCCTTTGCCTGTTTTGCATGGACCTATTTTTTCAGTACGGTGGTCGATTCCCTGGTGCTGGCGGTCGCTTTGGGACTATTTATGGGGTTTATCATTCTTACGATCGACCGGGCGCTGATCAAGGGGATTACCAAATTCAATAAGAAAAAATTTACCCCGGTGCTTTTCAGGGCATTACTGGCCATCACCATCGGCACATTTATGGCGCAGCCTGCCGTGCTGTATATGTTCGATAAGGAAATTAAAATGCAGACATCGCTGGATAATGAAAAACGGAAAATGGTGAAAAGGCATGAACTGGACAGTCTTTACAGCAACCGTAAAAATGAATTGCTGGCTCAAAAAACAACCATTCAGTCGGCGCTTGCATCAAAATATGCGGATGTGGAAAAGGCCCGCAATAATTTTCTTGCCGAAACAGACGGGAGCGGCGGTACAGGTAAAGTAGGTATAAAAGATATTGCGATTGCAAAGCGAAACGAATACCAGAAACTGGATGCCGAATACCAGGGGCAGTTGAAAACAGAACAGGCAAAACTGGATGGGATTGACCGTGAGCTCAACGAAATGGAAGGAAAGATCAAAGCAGAAGAAGCTGCATTTACCCAATACCTCAACAATGGTTTTTTAACAAGGGTGGAAGCGCTGGGCAACCTGTTAAAAAATAACAGTGCGTTGCAATACCGTTATTACCTCATTGTTTTTTTGCTGATGCTGATAGAACTGATGCCGGTGATTGCAAAAACATTATTACCCAGCGGCAGCTATGATGAAAAAGTATTGCTGCGGGAAGAAATGGAAATTGAAATTGCCCGCAGTAATATCCGCAAGGAACACCAGCTGAAAGAACTGTATAACCAGATGGCCTATGAATATGACGGGGAAGCCATCAAGGCTTTTTTCAGGCTAAGCAATGAAGACCGTACTGAAAAGATCCGTTCATTCAGTAAAAAATGGAAGGAAGAAAACCACCAGACCTTTGATGGTTTTTGGGAAAAGATGAAGAAGGAAATTTTGACTAAGCAGGAGAATTGAGAGGGAAGTAAGCGGGTTAAGATAATTCATCCTGGCGCAGGGGTTGGTTCTGGTCATCATAATCCCCTTTAAATACATTATTCGTTTCTGTAACCCCCACCGCCGGCCGAAAGGCCGGCTTTTTTGTGGAAACTTTACCCTGTTACCCGTTCGGTAACATATTGGGTTTAACCTTATTTTTGCGCCCTATGGCAAAAGCGGCTGGCGAAACTCCCTTAATGCAACAACACAATGCCATCAAGGCAAGGTACCCGGATGCAATTCTCTTGTTCAGGGTGGGTGATTTTTATGAAACATTCGGGCAGGATGCCGTGAATGCCGCTGCCGTACTGGGTATCACACTTACCAAAAGAAACAATGGCAATGCCGCTTCTTCCGAACTGGCCGGCTTTCCCCATCATGCACTGGATACTTACCTGCACAAACTGGTAAAAGCCGGTTACCGGGTGGCTATCTGCGATCAGCTGGAAGATCCCAAACAGGCAAAGGGAATCGTAAAACGCGGGGTTACCGAACTGGTGACACCCGGTGTGGCCACCAATGATAAACTGCTGGAGCATAACAGCAATAATTTTTTAGCGGCCCTGCATTTTAATGAGGAGAAGATCGGGCTTGCTTTTCTTGATATCAGCACTGGAGAATTTTTTTTAGCAGAAGGAGATGCCGCGTATGCTGATAAATTACTGCAGAGTTTAAAACCTGCGGAAGTGATCTTCCAGCGCAACAGGCAAAAACATTTCAAGGAATTATTCGGGAGCAAGTTTTTTACCTATACACTGGAAGAGTGGATTTTTGCCGAAGCCTATGCCACCGAAAGTTTATTAAAACATTTTGGCACGCACAGCCTGAAAGGGTTTGGTATTGAGAATTTACGGGAAGCCATTGTTGCGGCCGGTGCGGTATTACATTATTTAAAAGATACAGAACACCCCAACCTGGGTCATATCACATCTGTGCAGCGGATCGACCGCAATGAACATTTGTGGATGGACCGCTTCACCATCCGTAACCTGGAATTATTTGGCGGTGAGGGCAGTCATACCTTGCTGAAAGTGCTGGACAATACCGTTTCGGCCATGGGCGCCCGTTTGCTCAAACGCTGGATGATCATGCCGCTGAATGATATTGCACGGATCAACGAAAGGCTGGATGCCGTGGCGTTTTTTATCAAGGAAACCGAAACGAGGAATAAGATCATCCACCATATCAAACAGGCGGGTGATGTGGAGCGGCTGGTAAGCAAAGTGCCTTTGAAAAAAGTGAATCCCCGGGAAGTATTGCAAATAGCCAAAGGCCTGCAGCAAACAGCAGCCATCAAGGAAATTTGTGCCAACAGCAGCAATGATTATTTAAAACGCCTGGGCGATTCACTTAATCCCTGCAAATTTATTCTCGACCGGATCATAAAGGAATTGCATGAAAACCCGCCCGCTGCAGCAGCAAAGGGAGGCGTAATTGCTGCAGGCGTGGATACTGAATTGGATAATTTGCGCAAGATTGCAAGTGGCGGTAAGGATTATCTCATAGAACTGCAGCAGAAAGAAGCCATGGCCACGGGCATATCTTCCTTAAAGATCAGTTTCAACAATGTGTTTGGCTATTACCTGGAAGTAACACATGCGCATAAAAGTAAAGTGCCGGATACCTGGATCCGCAAGCAGACATTGGTAAATGCTGAAAGGTATATCACTCCTGAACTGAAAGAATACGAGGAAAAAATTGTGGGTGCTGAAGAAAAGATATTGCAGATAGAGCAGCAGTTGTTTGAAAAACTGCTGAATGAACTGCAGGATTATATCGCACCGATGCAGGTGAACGGGCATGTGATGGCGGTACTGGATTGCCTGGCTGCCTTCGCCGGTAACGCCATTCATTATAATTATAAAAAGCCCCAGGTGCATGAAGGACTGGAACTGGACCTTAAAGAAAGCCGTCACCCGGTGATCGAAAGAAACCTGCCTGTTGGGGAACCCTATATCGCCAATGATATTTTACTTGATCCCGCTTCGCAACAGATCATTATTCTTACGGGACCAAATATGAGTGGTAAAAGTGCGGTACTGCGCCAAACAGCGCTCATCACCCTCATGTCGCATATGGGAAGTTTTGTACCCGCCTCTGCTGCAAGGGTGCCGCTGACGGATAAGATTTTTACAAGGGTGGGGGCGAGTGATAACCTCAGCGGCGGGGAAAGTACTTTTATGGTGGAGATGAATGAAACGGCCAGCATCATCAATAATATTACCAGCCGGAGTTTGATTTTGCTCGACGAGATCGGGCGGGGAACATCCACCTACGATGGTATTTCAATTGCCTGGAGCATTGTTGAATTTTTATTCAACAGCCCCGCTGCGCCCAAAACATTATTCGCCACCCATTACCACGAACTGAATGAACTGGAGAACAAACTTACCCGTGTAAAAAACTATCATGTCACCAATAAGGAAGTGGGTAACAAGATCATCTTCCTCCGCAAACTGGCTCCGGGAGGCAGCACACACAGTTTTGGTATCCATGTGGCACGCATGGCCGGTATGCCGCCATCACTCATTTCCAGGGCCAATGAAATCCTGTTGCAGCTGGAAGAAAGCCGGGAGAGCAATAAAACCGATGAAGTGGTGAAGCATCTGAATAATCCTAAAATGCAGCTGAGTATTTTTGATGCACATTCTGCCACATTTGAAGAGATCAGGCAATTGCTCGAAGCTGTTGATATCAATCGCTTAACACCTGTGGAAGCCCTGCTTAAATTGCAGGAGATTAAGGGAAAGGTGAAGTGAGGGTTGATAGTTTATAGTTCATAGAAGAGTGTTAGTTGATAGTTGGTCATTGCAGGTTATTATGTAATCTCCCGCAAAGCGATTGAGAAAACAACCCCGTTTCACCATTGACCATTCACTATTCACCATTCACATTCACCTCTCACCTCTCACAAATAACTCAGCCACCACTTATCGTGCGTGCTCTTATACCGGTTATATTTTTTACAAACCGGGTATAGCACCAGCACCACAAAAAGCCATACCGCATATACACCCCATAAATTAAATCCAAATGCGGGCGGCCTGAAAAGAAAGGGCACATTGTGGCTTACAATATCCTTGTTGCCAAATCCCTGCAGGTAAAAAACAATTACCACCAGTATATGTATCAGGTAGAAATGAAGTATATAATACAGCATGGGCACCCTGCCGTAAACATTCATGATGGACGTAAACCGGTTTTGTACTTTTTCAATCAGTGCTAAAAAGAGCATGCCTCCGCCAATTGTCACGCAAAAATACAGGAGTGATGGAGGGTATTTGTTGATATTGATGAATGAAAGGACGGTGTATACCGCTCCCCGGGGTTGTACTGCCCATGGCACAGGATCACCATAGATATTGATGAAACGCAGTACCACGAAAAGCAATAACAGGCCTGCACCCATTTGCTGCAACCGTTTTCTGCGGAGCAGTACATCTGCAGCCGGGCTGTATAATTTTCCAAAGCAATAACCCAGCATCATGATGCCTGTCCAGGGAAGAAAGGCATACACAATAAGCATGGAATGATTTTTAAACAGCGGGTATAAAGAAAAGTTGGAGAAGTACAGCAGGTCTGCCAGCGCACTGCCTCTTAAAGCATCGCTCACCGGTTTAAAATCCAGTATATTATGCCCGAACACAATGATAAAACCGAGCAGGAAGATCAGTTTATAGGGCAGTTGCACCACCAGCCCCATCAGCACCATACTGATGCCAATGGCCCAGATCACCTGCAGGATGAAGAGATGGTAGAAGGGATCGAAGGTCCAGCTGAATGTAATGATGATTACTTCAACCGCGATCAGCCATAATCCCCTTGTTACAAGAAAAACCCCCAGCTCTTTCTTCGTCTTTTTCAATCCCATTAAAAAAATGGAGGCACCGGCCAGGAAAACGAAAACAGGCGCACAAAAATGGGTGATCCAGCGGGTGAAAAATAATACCGGTGTGGTGGTGGCCAGGTCTGTGGGCCCGGTTGCCGGTGCGCCGGGGTCAGTAATGATTACTTTATGAAAAAAGTCACGTACATGATCCAGTGCCATGATCACCATGACCAGTCCGCGTAGCACATCAATGGATTGAATCCTTGTTCTCAAGGCAGTTGTGTTTTGCATATGAAGGTTTCTGTCACTTGAAAATACAATCTATTATCAGCATTCGCAAACTGCAACGTTTGTTTGTAAAAGTTTGTCATGGCTTTGTGTAAAATTCATATTGCCAGGCATCTGTTAAAAGCATAGGAACTCTTGCAGCAAAAAAGCCGTTGCAGGCATCTTTTATATATTATTTTTGTATTTGTATGCTCAGGAAACTGTTTAACCTTTATATCATCCTCTTTTTTTACAACCTGCAGGGGCAGGCCCAGCAATGCAGTTTACCGGGAATGACGCCTGATAAGGCTTACCCGGTTTGCGGTACGGCTGTTTTTCATGAAGACAAGGTGACTAATTGCAGCGGACCCAATGTAGCCAGTAAGGGTTGTACTATTGGTGTTACGTCCAGCAGTTCATTCTGGTATAAGTTTACCTGCTATCAAACAGGCACCCTGGGGTTTTTGATCAGCGGGATCAATGCAGACGATGATTATGACTGGGGTTTGTATGATGTTACCGGCCGCAATCCCAATGATGTATTTTCAAATTCCTCCCTTGAAATTTCTGTAAACCTTTATGGTATCAGCAACGGGGGCACCACGCCTTTTCCCAATTCGCCTACAGGGTGTAAACCCGGTGCCAGCGGGAATGTGCATTGTGAGGGCGCCGCTTCTTCCAATACGCCGTTCAATGCCATGCCTACCATCACCGTTGGGCATGACTACCTGCTGATGGTAACGAACTGGACCAAAAGCACTGCAGGATATGACCTGACTTTTACTGGTGGTACAGCAAGCATCACAGATCCAAAAGAACCACACCTGCAAAGTTCACGCGCTATTTGCGACGGAACACAGGCTGTTATTAAAACCAATAAGCGCATGAAGTGTAACAGCCTTGCTGCAGATGGTTCAGACTTTATCCTGATTCCGAATATTGCCACTGTTACAGCTGCGGTTGGTTTTGGCTGTTCCGGTGGGTTTGATATGGATTCCATTATTCTTACTTTAAGTAATCCCTTACCTCCGGGTAACTATACCATCGCCGCAAAAAACGGTACAGACGGTAACACCATTAAAGATAACTGCGACAGGCAGGTGCCTGTGGGAGAAAGTGTGCCGATGATTGTTTACCCGCAGTTTCCCACACCGATGGACAGTGTGGACAAACCGGGCTGTGCGCCAGATGAGATCATTGTGAATTTCACCAAACAAATAAGATATATCAAATGCAGCAGCATCGCTGCCGATGGCAGCGATTTCAGGATAACAGGAACTTCTGCCATAACGGTGATTGGTGCAACCGGTGTATGCGATGCCAATGGACTCACACCAGTGATAAAAGTAAAATTATCGGCGCCCATACAAACAAAGGGCACGTATCAAATAACGCTGCAAACAGGTTCGGATGGCAATACGATCATCAATGAATGCGGGCAGCCAACGGCACCGGGTGCCACCGTTACTTTCATTACAAAAGACACCGTGAATGCAGATTTTACCTGGAACCTCCGCTATGGCTGTATCCGGGATACGATCGATTATTTTCATGATGGCCGCAATGAAGTGAATTTCTGGAAATGGAATTTTGATAATAACCGCACCAGCGGACTGCAAAACCCGCAGATGATCTATGCCACATTTGGAAATAAAACGGCGCAGCTCATCGTGTCGAATGGTACCTGCCGGGACAGTTCTGAAGTAAAAACTATTTTCCTCGACAATTACCTGGATGCCCGCTTTGAAGCCACATCTGTTGTATGCCCCGGGGATATGGCGATATTTAAAGACACCAGCGTGGGAAATATCAGCAGCTGGAACTGGAATTTTGGCAATGGTAATATCAGCAATGTGAAACAGCCCTCACCGCAAACTTATCCTTATTCCAATGTAATAAGGGATGTGCCGGTGCGCCTGATCGTAACCAATAATATTGGCTGCAGTGATACCGCTATCCAGTCTGTCAAGGTCGTGGGTAATTGTTATATCGCCGTGCCCAATGCATTTACACCCAATGGCGACGGGTTGAATGATTATCTCTATCCCACCAATGCATATAAAGCGAAGGACCTGGTGTTCAAAATATTTAACAGGTTCGGGCAATTACTTTTTTCCACCACCAACTGGCAATATAAATGGGATGGAAAATTCAAAGGCCAGGGCGCCGACCCGGGCACTTATGTATGGATGCTGCAATACACACTTATAGATACAGGCAGGCGGGTGGAGCAGAAGGGTTATACTGTTTTGCTGCGATGAGGGTGGGGAGTGGTGAGTAGTCAATGGTCAATGGTGAGTGGTCAATGTGCAAATGATCAATGTTCAATATTTACAGGCATCAACTTAATCTGTCAACTCATTACTTACAACTTATTACTTACAACTTATTACTTACAACTTATAACTTATAACTTCTGCCTCATACCTCATCCCATCAGCTTCCTTCTTTCTTCCCTTTCCTCGCGAAGCATGGCGCCAAAATCCATTTTACGTATCATGGTTTTGATCACCAGTGCAATCCTTTTTGCTTTGGTAGGATCGGTTTTGGCACTATCGATCCATTTGGTAAAATAATTACGGTGACTTTGCGGCAGGCTGTTGAAATAAGCCAGGGCTTCGGGCTCGTCCTGCATGCATTCAATTAATTCGCTTGGTGGAAGAATGGGTGCTTCATCAAGTGCCAGTTGCAGTTTTACGGAATCATTTTTTTGTTTGCGGATGCCCTTGCGCATGGCTGCATTCAGCGGCATGATGAAATCACCTTCGCCCGCAGGCATGAGAGCTACTTTAGTAATTTCAAACGCATCCAGTTTACCTTTTACGCGGAAGGATTTTTTACAACCCGGGTTGATTTTATGGGCAATTTTTGCGGGAATAGTAATAACCGTCCACCCCGTTTGGTGCGCCTTTTCCCCGTACTTTTCTATCGTTGCCGAAAATTTTACCATGCAGCAATTGTATTATGTATAGTGAAAATAAGGAAAGTTTTACAGTAAGCTGCTGTAAAGCCCCGCAGTGGTTTATGGTTGAACGGAGCGTCGCCACTGCGGTTCAATAATGGCTCAAATGCCCGTAACAAAACCCTTTTTGCATTGGCAATCTCAAGCCTTACCTTTGCGCCTCAAAATTCACCATTCGTGCAATTAGTGTAATCGGCTTAATCAGTGAACATGAAATACATCAACGAGATCAATAAACGCAAAACCTTTGCCATCATCTCTCACCCGGATGCCGGTAAAACCACGCTTACAGAAAAATTCCTCTTGTTTGGCGGCGCCATCCAAACGGCCGGCGCAGTAAAGAGCAATAAAATTAAAAAGCATGCCACCAGCGATTTTATGGAAATTGAACGCCAGCGTGGTATCAGTGTGGCCACTTCGGTGATGACATTTGAATATGAAGGCTTCTTGATCAACCTGCTCGATACGCCGGGTCACAAGGATTTTGCCGAGGACACTTTCCGTACACTGACTGCAGTGGACAGTGTGGTGCTGGTGATAGACAGTGTGAATGGTGTGGAACCCCAGACCAGGCGTTTGATGGAAGTGATCTCCATGCGTAAAACACCGGTGATCGTGTTCATCAATAAGATGGACCGTGATGGAAAGAACCGCTTCGACCTGCTGGAAGAAATAGAGAAAGAGCTGAAGATACAACTGCATCCCATGACCTTTCCCATCAACAGCGGCAAGGATTTTAAAGGGGTGTACGACCTGCATAAAAAAAGCCTGGTACTGTTTACCGCAGGCACAAAGGCCAATGATGAAGATGTGGTGGAGATCAATGATCTCAACAATACCGTACTCGACAGCAAGATTGGCGAAAACGATGCAAGGATACTGCGTGAGGATGTGGAGCTGCTGGATGGAGTGTACGGAGAACTGAAAACGGAAGATTATTTAAGTGGCGATACTGCACCTGTTTTCTTCGGCAGTGCCGTGAATAATTTTGGGGTGAAGGAAATGCTGGATACGTTTATCCGTATTGCGCCTACACCCAGGCCCAGGCATACCACACTGCGTGACATCACGCCCGGTGAAGACAAGTTCAGCGGTTTTGTATTTAAGATACATGCCAACCTGGATCCCAAGCACCGCGACCGTATTGCCTTTCTCCGCGTTTGCAGCGGCCGTTTTGAACGCAATACTTATTATCACCATGTTCGCATGGAACGGGATTTCCGTTTCAGCAATCCCTATACTTTTATGGCACGGCAGAAGGAAGTAATTGAAGATGCTTATCCCGGGGATGTGGTGGGTTTGTTTGATACAGGCAATTTTAAAATTGGCGATACGCTTACCGAAGGCGAGGATTTTTATTTTACCGGTATTCCCAGTTTCAGCCCGGAAATATTCAAGGAAGTACAAAATAAGGACCCGATGAAAACAAAGCAGCTTGAAAAGGGTTTGATGCAGCTGACAGATGAAGGGGTGGCGCAGCTTTTTACACAGTTTGGCGGTACCAAAAAAATCATTGGTTGCGTGGGTGAACTGCAGTTTGAAGTGATTCAATACCGTCTTTTACAGGAGTACGGGGCATCGGTACAGATGAATAACCTGCCCTTTTATAAAGCCTGCTGGCTGTACAGCAAGGATGCAAAAAAACTGGAGGATTTTACCCGTTACAAACAGGCCAATATAGCCGAAGATAAAGACGGGCATATTGTGTACCTGGCGCAAAGCGAATGGTTCTTAAACACCGAGCGGCAGAACAACCCGGATATTGAATTTCATTTTACGAGTGAGATACATAAGTAGATCATAAAGTCAATAAAAAAACCTGGTCATCCCGGCCAGGTTTTTTTATTGAAGTCAGTGTTATCCCTACATTTTTTCTACTTTTAAGTGTGCCACTATTTTATCTTTATTAATAATTTTTACCACATACATTCCTTTTGCGAGGTTGCTTACGTTGAAAGTTTCTGTGGGATGATCACCTGAAACAACTTTTACTTTTTGACCCAGCATGTTATAAAGTATCAGTGTATTAAAGCCGCAGCCCAAACCGCTTACAGTAATAAAATCCCCGGCCGGGTTAGGGCTTGTAATTTTAATGGCTTCACACCTGCATAAAACTGTTAGGTCCAGTTTAAATGTTGCCACGCATCCAAATGTATCTGTTGCAACAAGTTTTACAGGATAGGTTCCTGGTGTAAGATAATTATGGGTAAAGGTTTGCACACTGTCAGTATAACCATCACCGGTTGCCCAGCGCCATTTTACAATTTGTGCAGTTACTGCATCATTCAATCCCCAGAATTTAAAGTTGGTACAGGTCAATGTTTCAATATGCAGCTTGGCCGAATCAAATGTTGGCTTGAAGAGTACATTGCTTACCGGCAATGCAAGATTGAAAACAGTGGTGCCATTTCCGCCTGCAGTGGCTCCCCAGGAATTATTGGCATCCGTGGTGAGCACACCGTTTGTGCCGCCGGCATTAGAAGTGGATACCTGGGCCGGTAATGATGCTGTATTTAAAAGAAGCACACCGCCACCGCCGCCGCCGCCAGCTCCAATTCTTCCGCCGGTAATGCTGCCAACCATATTGGCGCCATTACCACCTTTTATCTCCACCGGGGTTGTTGAAAAGTGTTGTTGCACCTGCAGCAGTACCGTACCACCGCCACCACCGCCACCCATGCCATCGTGGCAATCAACGCTGTTACCAACAGAACAGGCGAGTCCCTCATTGCCATTCGCCATAATGCGGTATCCATTGGCTTTTAAAATGCTGCTGTTGATAATAATGATACCGCCGCCATTACCACCGGCCGAAGGGATATTGCCGGGGTTATTACTATGACCGGCACCACCACCGCCACCCATAAATATTTTATTGGCAGCAGCAGAGTAAGAAAGGGTGCGTCCACCAATTCCCCTGTTATCAAAGGGAGCATTGCCGCAGCTTTCCAACTGGTATCCTCCTAATCCGCCCGCACCGCCATTTGAGCCTCCGCCACCGCCGCTGTTATGATCCAGTCCGCCGCCGCCGCCACTTGCAGGAGCGCCTTTTCCACTGATGATATTATTGCTGATACTTGTGATGCTTTCTCCTTTTTGTGCAGCAACTAAACTGTTCAGCGGATAGTTGTAATTATTAGTAAAACAGTTAGTGGAAAGAGAACCGGTATTAAACCCGGCACCTCCCGCAAATCCTTTACCGCTTACATCGATATCAGCATTCAGCGATAAGGTATCTGCCACATTCAATACCAGCACGCCCCCTGTACTGCCATCCCAGGGCTGACAGGTAAGCCTGCTGTTAGCGGCAAGGCTTTTGAAAAAAGGTACCCGAATCAACTGTACTTTTCCGTCGGGCAGGTCGTATTGCCTGGTAACAACATTTCTTAATTCTATTAAATTGCCGTTTTTACTTTTAATATAGTTGAATTCATAGTTACCAGCATTTTTATAATGGGTGATATTGCCAAAAGCGACGGTATTTGAAGAATCGATCACGGCACCTTTCATCTGGATGAGCAAAACCGTATCACCGGCTTTATATTTGGCAGCATCTGTTACAGTAAGAACGTTTTTGCACTTGTCAAACGCTGTTACTGCGGTATAGCTGTTAACAATGGTGTCGGCAACAGTTATACAGGCTGCACAATATGTACTGCCTGCCGGAGTGATGCTGATTACTGTAGGCGAAACGGTGGTGCCGCTGACGGCTAAATTAGTAATGGCTGCCCATCCAAAGTTGGGTGTAAAAGTATATGGAGCAGCAGCAATGGTGGCATTCACCGTTCCAATGGTGCAGCCGGGAGTGTTGCCGAGGCTGTCCGTTTTTATTATGTATACATCATTACTGTCGTTTACTGCGGGAGTGCTGCTGATATTGCCAGAAAGCACATAACCTCCATCGGCAGCCTGCACAACCCTTCCTACAGCCTGCAGACCGGTTCCTCCAAAACGGCGGCTCCATTGTATGGTGCCTGTGCTGGAAAGTTTAATAAGATGGATATCACCGTTTGTAATTTTAGGCTCGTTCTGTGCTATGATCATCCCCCCATCGCTGGTAGCTGCATGTGCCCCGGACAGATCCGGGTTGGTAAGATCCGATATTTTTCTGGCAGCTACCGGGATTCCGTTTATATCGGTATTCATTACAACCATTTCAGGGCTCACCATTGAAAAAGTAACATCCTGGTAAGAATTAAAACTGTAACCTGTTGTTGTTTTAAATACCCTGTCGGGCCGGTTGCTTTTACCATCTATTTCATAACTCCTGCACCAGTTAACGGCACCCGTGCTCCGGTTCAGTTTCATTAAAACGGCATCGTACACACTGAAGGCCTGACCGTATTGGGTGGCCAGCACCACTAATGAGTCTGCATCTTCAGTTATACCCCAGCATTCATCAGAATTGCCGCTGTCGAAGCTTTTGGCCCATTGCACATTCCCAATGGCATCGGCTTTGATCACTGCTGCGTTTGCAACGCCACCTGCATAACGGTTAGTGGCTGTTATTGCAAAACCGCCATCAGCTGTTGCAGTGTAATCTCCGGCAATAGAACCATTGGGATTACCGTCATCATATTTTCTGGACCATAACAAGTTGCCGTTAGCATCCAGTTTTACGATCCACGCCACACCGGTTGCACTTCCGCCAAATGATGTGCTGATGCCCAATGCCATCAAGCCGCCATCGGGTGTTGCATTCAAGTTATAAAAAACATCATTGCCAGTGCCGCCAATAGCCCTGCTCCAGAGCAGGTTGCCATTCTTATCCGTTTTTTGAACGTAGCCATCGTTGCCGCCGCTTCCAAAACTACTGGTATAACCTGCCGCTACAGTACTGCCGTCTGTATTCGTTACCAGGCCATAAACGAGATCCGCTTTATTACCTCCGTATTTTTTTTGAAAAGCAGGTTTACATCCAGTTACAGCACACCCGCCCAGTGTATTGATTTCATCTGTAGTTAATGCCCGGTCGTATATTCTTACATCATCTAAATCTCCATTAAACCAATAAGGATACTGGGCACTGTTCATCCTTCCAAAGAACAGGTCATTTGCGTTAGAAAAACTGATTGATCCTGCAGGGCCCGAAGCTTTTAATTCGCAGTTCACATACATGCTGGCCGTAATACCGTCAGAAATAAATATCAAACAGTACCATTGATTTTTTTGAATATAAGGTGAGTAGCCGCCAGGGGGCATTGTAGTGGCCACACCATAAAAATTTTCATGTAATGTATCTGGTACGGCGGTAAAACAGTTTTGTCCGTTTGAAGAAGCGTTGTCGTCAAATGTAAGCAGGTAATTGCCGGTCAGGTAATCCGCATCCCCCTTCATAATAATCCGGTTGCCGTGGCAAAGCCCTGTATAAAAACCGGTAACTTTTACCCATGCCACCAGTGATATCTTATTGCTCATGTTTAATGACGTACTGTTTGCAATCCGCATATACGAACTGCTCCCGTTAAAATGATACGCACTGTTAGCATTCCCAAACCGGTCGGTGGTTAATGTGGCATTATTAAAAGCAGGATTATTGTTATTGCCGCTTGCGTCATTCGCATTGCCAGTAAAAGGATAGTAGGCCTTAAGACCCAGGTTAAGGTTTACCTGTGCTGATGCTCCAGCAGCAAAGATGAATGTGAATAGTAGGGCGTGCAATTTCATAAGGCATACATATTTGGCTGTAAAATTATGGGTTTTGTTTTGTATATGATGCGGCCTGCTCCATATTTACATACAGTGTGCTAAAGGGAAGAAAAAAATGTGCTTACTCCCGCAGCTTAAACGCCACCACGCCATTGCGGTTTTTATTGCTGCTTACATTCAGTTCGTAACGTTTATTGCCATCGTTAATAATCATGAGTGCGGTATTGGGAGGGATGCTGCCCAGGTTTTCGGCATACATCACCAGTTCGTTACTGCCGCCGGCTTCTACCTTTAATACAAAGGTGATGGGTTTATCGGTAAGCCGCTGGTGGGTGGTAATGATTTGCTGGTTGTAAATAAGCGTTACACTGTCGCCATCAATATCCCCGTTATCATAGAGGCTTACAGTAACCGAATCGTGTTCAACGGTAATTTGCCTTACGAGTTCGTTGGCCCTTTTTTCCAGTGGTGGGGCAGGTGTCTTTTTGGGCAGCTCGGGTTTCTTGCTTTCCAATGCACACAAAGCTTCCACTTCAGATTTTGATAAGGCCCTTTCATAAATCCTCAGGTCATCCAGGTCGGCATTGAGCCAGAAAGGAAAGAAATCATCATTGGTGCGGCCTAAAAAAAGATCTTCATTATTGGTAAACACTTCTTTAAAAGGCACAGCATATTTCAGGTCACAATCCACATACAATATACCCGTAGTGCCATCATTGGTATATACCAGGTGATACCATTTATTCTTTTCAATAAAAGGTGGGTAAGCTTTTAAAGGAGTACCCGTTGCCCTGAAGTTCTGGTGCAACGAGTCCTGTAAACGGTCGCCACTGCAGCCTTTGCCTTCGGTATATAAAGCATCATCAAAACGCAAGGCATAATTACCGGGATAATAATCCGCTGTTCCTTTGTTGAGTATGGAACTGGCGTGGCAGATATCGTAATAAAACCCCGTGGGCCGCACCCACACAGAAAGTGTAATGGTGTTTTTAAAATTGATGGAAGGGGTATTGGGGATACGGATATAATTGTTCACCCCGTTAAAATGCACGGCACTGCTGGGATTGCCAAAACGGTCGGTGGTATAACTGGTATTGTTAAATGATGGATTATTACTGTTGCCGCTGATATCAGAAACCGTTCCGTTGAACTGGTATTGCAGGGCAAGACCATCGTTTAATGTTTTTTGCGCAAACAGCTGAACGCATAAAAATGCCATGAATAGTGCAACAGAAAATCCTTTCCGTATCATATTAAATCCCGGTATAGTTATGCGGTGTAATTCCTTTCAGTTCCTTCTTAATAGCGGCGCTTACTTTCAGCTTGCCAATAAATGTATGAATGGATTTTTTATTGATACCGCCCTTGCCACGGGTAAGTTCTTTCAGTGCTTCATAAGGTGCAGGATAATTTTCCCTGCGCAAAACGGTTTGAATGGCTTCGGCCACCACGGCCCAGTTTTGGTCAAGGTCATCTTTTAATTTGGGCTCATTCAGTACCAGCTTTCCCAAACCTTTTTCAATGGATTTGATGGCCAGTATGGTATGCGCCACCGGCACACCCACATTCCGTAAAACAGTACTGTCTGTTAAATCCCTTTGCAAACGGCTGATGGGCAGTTTGGCTGCAAGGTGTTCAAATATAGCATTGGCAATACCAAGATTGCCTTCCGCATTTTCAAAATCAATGGGATTTACTTTATGCGGCATAGCGCTGCTGCCAATTTCACCCTTCACCGTTTTCTGTTTAAAATAATCCATGCTGATATAGGTCCAGGTATCACGGCAAAAATCAACCAGTATGGTGTTGATCCTTTTGATCGCATCGAAATGTGCGGCCAATACATCATAGTGTTCAATTTGCGTGGTGTATTGCTGGCGTTGTAAGCCCAGTTTGGTTTCTGTAAAATCATTCGCAAATTTTACCCAGTTGTATTTGGGGAATGCAATATGATGCGCATTGAAACCACCGGTTGCCCCGCCAAATTTTGCGGTAAAGGGGATATAGCTGAACAGCTGTATCTGCGCTTCCAGCCGCTCCACAAAAACCAGCAGTTCCTTGCCGAGTTTTACGGGGGATGCAGGCTGGCCATGTGTGCGTGCCAGCATAGATACATGTTTCAGCGATTCCGCCAGTTTGTAAATGGCCGATTGCAGGTTGATGACAGCCGGTAAATATTCCGATTCCACACTGTTTTTCCATAACAGCGGAATGGCGGTATTGTTGATGTCCTGTGATGTAAGTCCGAAATGGATCCACTCTTTCAGCGCAGTGCCGCCGCATTTGTCCAGTTCTTCCTTTAAAAAATATTCCACTGCCTTTACATCATGATTGGTGATGCGCTCAGTTTGTTTGATGCGTTCCGCATTTTCCAGTGAAAAATTTTTCACCACCTCCAGCAGGTGTTTTTTTACGCCGGCGCCTGCTTTAAAAAATTTCTTTTCTGCCAGGAACAGGAAATATTCCACTTCCACCCAAACGCGGTATTTGATGAGTGCATATTCACTGAAATATTCATCCAGGTGATGCAGTTGTTTACGGTAGCGTCCGTCGATGGGAGAGATGGCGGTGAGTTGGTTTAAATCCATGTTGAAGCTGTAAATTTGCGGCAAAAATACAGGAATTGACACAGAAGATTAAGGTGGGGGCCGTAAGTTATTTAAATACAAAACCCCTTATTTACGGGTTTGAACAGGGGATGATGGCCGACCGGGTGGCGCTGCGTTTTGATTACCCGGCCAATGTGGCCCGGCAACTGCTGCAAAATGAAATTGATATCGGGCTGGTGCCTGCGGCGGTGCTGCCGCTGATGAAAGAATATCATATTATTTCTGATTATTGTATTGGCACCGAAGGCGCTGTTGCCAGTGTTTGCCTGTTTAGTGATGTACCGCTGGAAGAGATCAGCTCCATCCTGCTCGATTATCAAAGCCGTACTTCGGTGGCACTGCTGAAAGTACTCCTGAAAAATCACTGGAAAATAGCACCGGAACTGACAGATGCCGGCAAAGGTTTTGAACAGCAGATCAGCGGTTCAGTGGCCGGGCTGGTGATTGGCGACCGGGCTTTTGAACAGCGCAAACATTCCAGGTATATTTATGACCTGGGCGAGGTATGGAAAGCGTTTACGGGGCTGCCTTTTGTATTTGCGGTCTGGGCCAGTAATAAACCGGTGAGTAAAGATTTTGCGGCAGATTTTAATGAAGCAACAGGTAAGGGATTCGCATTCCTGGATGAAATAGTGGCCGGCATTCCCCCGATCTCCTACGACCTGAAAAAATATTATACCAGCAATATTTCCTACCAGCTGGATGAACCCAAAAAAGCAGCGCTGCAAAAATTTCACCAGTTACTCGCCCTGCTGTAAGCCCAGTCTTTTTTTAATGGTGGCCAAAACAGGTGCGGCATCGGGGGTGAGTTTTAAATACCATACGGCCGCAATAAAGAGCCCGGTGAAGAGGAGGGGTTTTACAAAAATGCCGGTCCAGCCATGAAATGATTGTGTGCTGAAAAATGTAACGGCAAACAATGCAGGTATAACCAATACCACCCATAAAGTTTGCATGGAGAAAGGCTGCATTTTGTATTTATTCCATAAAAATAAAATCCGGATGATATTGTAAATGGTGTAAGCCGCAAGGTTGGAAACACCTGCACCCACAATACCCAGCTTCCCGATAAGAAAATAATTCAGCGGGGCGATGATGAGCAGGAGTATAATGCCGGTTACAAAATCAAAACGCCAGAAATTGGAAGTAGCAATGATCTGCCCGTTCACTCCCGTGCCCATATCCACCACCAGTTTAAGCCCGTAAAACAATACCACGTATTTGCCTTCCGCAAACACCGGGTTCAGCTGCAATGCCGGAATGATATCATCATAACAAAGCCAGATATTGCCAAAAAGAAAAAGACTTATCAGCAGCAGGTTAATGCTGCTGCGTTTGTATACTTTTTCGATCATGCCATAATTTTTTTCACGCCATGCTTCTGATAAAACCGGGATCGCAATGGCCACCACGCTGCGCTGCGGTATCTGGATGATATTGCTGATATAGGTTGAAAAAGCGAATATGCCAATGGCGGCCTGGCCTATTTTACTTGAAATGGTCAGGCTGTCGGACAATGCTGCCGTGGTGGAAATAGCCAGTCCTGCGAATACAAATAATCCGTAAGCTGCCATCTTGGATTTCATCAGCCGGGTAACCCTGCTCACTTTAAATGTGAAGTGAAGCTGGTTATGACGTTTCAGGTACACCACCAGGATAAGCACGAGCATTCCAAACAGGCAGGAAAATAGTTTGATGAACGTATCATAACTGATGATATGAAAAACAAACAGCAGGATAAGCACGGTTGTTAGGATGCGCAAAGCGGTTTCCCGCAGAAAATTGGAGATAACGGTTCTTTTCAGGCTCCAGCAATAACTTTCGAGTATGGTGAATATGAGCAGGGAAAATCCAAAGGGATAGATCCAGTAATAATAATCCACCAGTATTTTGGAATTGGCGAAAAACTTACGTTCAAAAAAAGATTTGAACCCGATACCGCAAATTAGAAATAACACAAAGCCGGTAATGGCGATCAGCAGCGACCAGCTGAGCAAGTCATTTTCCTCATCTTTTACATGCGCTTTATAGTAAGGATAAAATTTATAGATGATGGCCGATACGCCCAGGAATGAATAAGCATAAATGATCTGGCTGAAATCGAAAAAGCTGCGGGTGAGCCCGTATTGTTCGGGCGTGAACCAGCCAGACTTTGTAAAGAACAGGTTATTGATAAAACCAATAGCAAACCCCGCGAAAATGATAACCGTGGAAATGATACTTTGCCGCCTGATCTGACTCATACGCTAAAGTAAGTTTTTTATCATTATATGCCTGAATAATGGCCATGCCAGCGGGATTTTAGCGGGTTTTTCACTAATCTTGCACATCTTTTCAAAGCAGCTATGTATATCAAGAGTGTTGTTGTGCAAACCGGTAAAAAAGTGCTGATCACCTGGCCCAAAACAGTGATCCAGTTCTTCCGGTTTTTTGGGGCATATGGCAGGTTTAAGCGTATGAATAAACGCACCGGCCTTGCAATGAACCTGGGCAATATGTATCCCTGCCTGAAAGATGCCATCACCTCCACGCCCTTCGACCAGCACTACACGTATCATCCTGCATGGGCAGCCCGGGTGCTGGCGCAAACAAGACCTGCGTTGCATGTGGATATTTCCTCGATCCTGAGTTTTCCCACCATCGTTTCTGCATTTGTACCGGTAAAGTTTTATGATTACAGGCCGGCCAATTTGCAGCTGAGCGGACTGGAAAGCGGCTTTGCAGATTTAACAGCCCTGTCATTCGAAAGCAATTCGATCGAATCACTTTCCTGCATGCATACCATTGAACATATTGGTTTGGGCAGGTATGGAGACAAGCTAGATCCCGAAGGAGATATCAAGGCCATCAACGAAATTAAAAGGGTGGTAAAGCCGGGTGGCACACTGATCTTTGTAACGCCTGTGGGTAAACCGGTGATCCAGTTCAATGCACACAGGATTTACAGTTACGAACTCATTGTATCCGCTTTCAGCGGGTTTAAGCTGAAAGAATTTTCATTGATACCCGATGCCGGTGGCATCATTTATAATGCAGATCCATCACTCGTACAGCAACAGCAATATGGCTGCGGGTGCTTTTGGTTCATAAAAGAATAAACATGATAAGGTTACCTTTTTTTAAGAAAAAACAGGCCGTTATTGAAGATGATGCCGCCATCATCAGCCAGTGGGAAGCATCCGGCAAACAATCCAACCCGCCGCATGCTGTAAAACGGGCTGCCATGAAATTATACCGCGACAAATACAATTTGAAAATACTGGTGGAAACCGGCACTTACCTGGGTGATATGGTGGAAGCCTGCAAACATACATTTGATAAAGTGTATTCTGTGGAGCTGAGTGAAAAACTGTATAAAAAAGCCACCAAAAGATTTGCAAAAGACACCAACGTGGAATTGCTTTGCGGCGACAGCTCAGTAAAATTGCCTGAGATACTGAAAAAGGTTAACCAGCCTTGCTTATTCTGGCTCGATGGTCATTACTCTGGTGGTGTTACTGCCATGGGTAATCTTGAATGCCCGGTAAGGGAAGAGCTGGCAGCAATTTTAAGCCATGCAGTCAGCCATGTGATCCTGGTGGATGATGCCCGGCTTTTTAATGGCACACATGATTATCCCACCGTGGATGAAATAAAGCAGATCATTGCATCGCATGGCAAGAGCGGATCGGTTACCGTGGAAGATGATATCATAAGGATCACCTATTAAAATTTGTACATGAAAGCAGGAACAACTAATGAGCAGGACCGGGTTGCATGGATTGAAAAAACCCTGAAAAAAATACCTGCCGGTCATACCATACTGGATGCAGGGGCAGGGGAGTCCCAGTTTAAGAAATTTTGCGGCCATTTGAATTATGTATCGCAGGATTTTGCACAGTACACCGGTGAAGGCGATGTGGGTTTGCAAACAGGCTCATGGGATAATACCAAACTGGATATTGTTTCTGATATCACCAGCATACCCAGGCCCGATGCATCTTTTGATGCCATCATGTGCACAGAGGTACTGGAGCATGTACCCGACCCGGTTGCAGCATTGAAAGAACTGAACCGTTTATTACGTCCGGGCGGTTACCTGCTGATCACGGCACCATTTGCAAGCCTTACGCATTTTGCGCCTTATCATTTTGCCTCAGGCCTCAGCCGTTTCTTTTATGAACATCACCTCGGCCAGATGGGCTATGAGATGGAAGACCTTACACTCAACGGTAATTATTTTGAGTACATCGCACAGGAAGTAAGACGTGTAAATTCGGTAGCAAAAAAATACAGCGGTACAAAACTTAATTTCTTTGAGCGGGTTTACAGGTACTTGTTTTTAAGAACACTTGATAAACTGTCAAGGAAAGACCAGGGGTCAAAAGAACTGCTGGTATACGGCGTGCAGGTATTTGCTAAAAAGAAATAATTGTTGTTTTACTCATCACCGCAACAGTAAAACATTTCCTTTTTTAATTACTTCGCCGCAAATGGTATTGGCCCTGATATAGTAAACATAATTACCCGGCTCGGGCCTGGCCGATTTGTATAAGCCATCCCAGCATTTGGAAGGATCATCACTCCGGAATATCTCCTCACCCCACCGGTTATAAATGATCAAGCTGAAGCGGAGCATCGGCCCCCATTTTTTTACTCCAAAACAATCATTGATGCCATCACCATTGGGTGTAAATGCTCCCGGCACCCCGTAAAACCCTTTGTTGATCTCTTTCATGAACACCGTAACAGAATCTTTTTGTTCGCAACCCCGGATGTCTTTTGCCGTAACGTAGAATTTTGTTGTGGACACTGCTTTTGCAACAGGGTTTGAGGCTGTGGCATCGTTGAGATAAACTGCAGGTGCCCAGAGATAGGAAACTGCCGTATTGCTGCTGGCTGATAGCTGCGCCTGGTCTGTGCTGCAATCAAGATCATTCGATTTGCTCACCGATAGCGAAGGCGGTGGCAAAACTGTTACAAGTACCGAAAGTACAGCAGACTGGTTACAGGTGTTTTGTTTTATGTTCACGGTGAACAACTGCGTCCCCGTGATATTTGTTACGGGGTTTTTGATCACCGCATTGCTTACAAGGTTTGCCGGGCTCCAGGAATATTCGTCGCCTCCTTCTGCATTCAGCTGTGCCTGTGTGCCGGCGCAGGTGCTTTGCGGGGGACTTACTGAAAAAAGTGCCGGTGAAAATAATGTAACGGTTACCGAATCCCTGCCGGTACAACCATTGGCATTTTTCACCCGCACATAAAATTTAGTGGTGGTGTTGATGGTGGCTGTGGGACTTTGCAGTGTACTGTCATTTAAAAACTGCCGGGGCGTCCATGCATATTCAATGGCACCCGGTGCATTTACATTCAGTGTGAAGGGTGCATTATTGCATACGCTGAAATTAGCGCCAGCTTCTGTTGGAATGGATGATTCATTGGAAACATACTTGTTGAACAATGAATCGATCTCGGCCTGGTTTAGCGCCCTGTTATACCACCTGATATCATCCACAGATCCGTTGAATGCCTGCATGTCCTGCTGCCACCAGTTGCCGAATCTGATTTCACTATTACATCCCGTCAGCATACCATTAAATGGCGGTACATCTGTTTTCATCAGTATGCCGTCAAGAAAAAGCTTGTGGGTGGTACCATCAAATGTTACCACCGCATGGTACCATTTTTCCGTACACAGTAATTTGCCCGTGTTGATATAGCTTGAACCGGGTATGGAATTGCAGGTGGAATTATTGCCCACGAGATTGGATACATACCCGGGGAACGGGGCATAGTTAATCGCAAACTGGTATTGTGCCCCACCTGTGCCTCCGGCGGAGAAATCTCTTTTGCCGATTAAGGTTTGTAATAAAGATGAACTTGTTTGAAACCAAATGGAAATACTGAAACGTGCATTGGAAAATGCTCCGTTATCCGTTACCTTAATATAATCATCAATGCCATCGAGCCGGTAAGCTGCATTCGGATTTCCAAACCTGTCATTGGTGAGCGTGCCGCCATTTACAAGTACGCCATGATGCCCGTTTCCGCTGGCATCATTGGGGTTGCCGGTAAAAGGATAATAGGCAACAAGCCCGTTTGAAAGATTCACCTGTGCGTTAAGATTCAACAGTGTGAATAAGGAAAATAAAAATGAAAAAAGGTACTTATTATACATCATTTGCCCTGCTAAATTACGTTCATAATGATGCCCGGCAAAAAAGCCGGAAAAATGCACGCCTGTTGCCTTTTGGCGCACAGTTATAAACCCTTAATATCTTTTCAGCTTTCTAAATTACATTTGTAAACAAAACACAGATGCTCAAACTCCGTTTATCCCTTTTTGCAATTTCTTGTGTTGTATTTAGTGTTGCCTGCGGACAAACAGTCATCAACAGCACCGGGCAAACCATCCTTTCATCCCAGTACATCATTGAATATTCGGTTGGCGAAATGGCCATTGCCACCATAACGGCTCCGGCCAATTATGCAACACAGGGTTTGTTGCAACCCAATATCAAAGTGGTGAATCCTGATTGTTCCATCATCAACCAGCCTTTCCAGTATTTTCCAAGTCCCGCTTATGATAAACTAAGACTGGTGGGCCGCAATAACTGGATCGATGCTTACCAGGTTTTTGCAGCCGATGGCAAACTGGTGCGGTCACAAAAATTCTATAACAACGAAATCGATCTCAGTAACCTGGCTTCCGGCATTTATTTTGTCCGCATGCTGCCAGGCTGTGATGATAATTATAAAACCATCAAAATTTTTAAAAGCCCAAGATGATGAAACGACTTATTTTTTCTTTCTGCATGATAGTCTTCACCCTTGCTGCAACAGCACAAGCGCCTCAGGCCATCAATTACCAGGCTGTGGCCCGTAATGCGCAGGGGCTGCTTATTCCCGACCAGCAGGTGGCAGTCCGGTTTAGTATACTGGAGGGCAGTGCAACCGGAACCTTGCTGTACCAGGAAACTGCAGTAACCACCACCAATAATTTTGGACTGTTCACGCTTGCCATTGGTAATGGCATACCGGTAACAGGTACATTCAATACCATAAACTGGGGCAATGGCGCATCCAAATATTTAAAAGTGGAACTGGCACCCGGCGGCGGTACCACGTATGCAATCCAGGGCACCACATTGATATTAAGTGTGCCTTATTCGCTGTATTCAGAAAAAACAAGATTGTTTGCCGGCAATGCCATCAGCATAACCAATGGTAATACCATTGCGGCCAATTATGTTGCCGGCGCAGGTATCAATATCACCGGGAATGTGATCTCCGCTACCGGTGGAGGCAGCGGGTATTGGTTGCCCGATGCAAATGGTATTTATTACCAGAATACATTGGGCGGTGTGGGTATTGGCGGCAATACTGAAGGTGCTTCAGCACTTACTGTAACGCAAAAAGCAACAGGTGGTTCCAGTGCCGCAGCAGTATTCAAAGGCAGTGATACCTGGCAAACCGTTTTAAGGATTGATAATTCATCTGTTGCACCATCAGCATCCTGGGCATTTTCGCTGGCTGGCTCCGGCAATACTGCTTCACCTGTTTCCAGTTTTTCTTTATACAATGGTACGGCCGACAGGTTTGTATGGTCGGCAGATGTGGCCTCTTCCAGTTTGGCTGTAGGCGGTACTAATAATAAAATACTTGCACCTAAATCAAAGCTGCATGTGTATGGTGGTGATGTTAATATTGACCAGATCGGCAGCGGTATCATTTTAAAATCACCCAACGGCCAGTGCTGGAGAATCACGATCGATAATACCGGTAACCTTGTGCGTACATCAATAACATGTCCATAAAACGAACCAACTGCTGATAACGACAAAGGCCCCTTGCTAAAGGGGCTTTTTCATTAAATGACTTAAATTTACCGCTGCTAGTTTTTATTATTAAATGGAGGGATAATGATTATTGTTCAGCTTAAAGGCGGTTTGGGGAACCAATTATTTCAATATGCGGCCGGGCTTAGCCTGGCATCACATCATGGCGTACCACTGAAAGTGGATATTGCTGAGCTGTTTGAAAAAAAACACGCCACAGACACAGCGCGTGCATTTGACCTGGAAAAATTCAATTGCAATCCGGTAGTAGCAAATGAAGCTGAGATTGCATCTGTATTACAGTCATCTGCTTTAAAAAAATGGACTGATAAACTGAAACCCTGTTATAAGCGGCTGGATTATAAAGAAGCTGCTTTCTTTTTTGATCCGCATTTTTTTCAGAGCGGGAACCATATTTACCTAAGAGGTTACCGGCAAAGTGAAAAATATTTTCAGCATATTGAAGTATTGATCAGGCAGCAGTTTGTGATCAAACCGGTATACACCAACCCGGTAAAGGAACTGGCAGAAAAACTGCGGTCGCACAATTCCGTTGCGGTGCATATCCGCCGCAAGGATTACCTTTCTGCAGCATACAGTAAAATACACGGGGCCTTACCGGCAGATTATTATAACAGGGCTGCAGAGCTCATCGCAGGTAAAACTGACCAGCCTGTATTTTATATTTTTTCTGATGACCCTGAATGGGTAAAAGCAAATTTCAATATCGGGCTGCCCGTGGTGTTTATTACACCGGAAATGAGTAATGCGGCAATCACAGATTTTTATCTTATCAGCAGCTGCCGGCACCAGGTGATTGCCAACAGCACATTCAGCTGGTGGGCCGCATGGCTCAATGATAATACCGGTAAAATGGTGGTGGCGCCGAACAAGTGGTTCAATGAAGCTGCGCATAATACAAAAGACCTGGTTCCTGCAAACTGGATCCGTATCTAATACCAGAGCCTGGCATTTACTTTTTTAAGATAGGCGAGTGCTTCAGGGCTTACGGGTGTTCTTTTTTCTTTTCTCATAATGGATAATGCGGCAAGCCAACCCTTGCAAAATCCTGCGGGGTTGTAGCGGGCTTCCCGGAGGTATTGCAGGCTCCACATCAATGCGGTGGAGAAAAAATATTTTTTGGGAAGATAGCGCCAGGCCACTTTGCTTTTGTTCACCCACATCATGCGGATCTTTTCTTCTTTGGGTTTACGGCCCAGCGGCGATTCCTTGTGCAGCATCACGATCTTGTCGCTGTAAACAATACTGTAGCCGGCATCAATGATCCTGTAGCTCAGGTCATATTCTTCCATACCATAAAAAAAATCGGAGGGATACAGTCCCAGCTTTTCCATCACATCTTTTTTTACCGCATGGGCACCCCCGGCAAAATAATAGGTTTCAAAAAAAGATTTATTCTTGTACAGGTCAAACTGTTTATGGGGTAATGCATTTTCCTGCATCTGTCCGTTTTCATAATACAGCACTTTGAAAGATACAATGGCTTTTTCCCTTGTGGTGTTTTTGATGTTGAATTCTTCTGCCAGGTTCATCAGGCAGTCTTTGTTTCCCATCACCGCATCATCATCCAGCATGATGGCGATGGGAGCTGTGCTTTTTTGCAATGCAAAATTCCTGCCCCTTGCCACACCCAGGTTTTCAGGCGCATCAAAATAACGGAAGGGCAGGGAAGGCGTGGAAGCTGCAAAATCTTTTACCGCAGTGTAGTCGGCCGTGGAGCAGTTGTTCACAATGATCACTTCCTCCAGCAGTTCCGCAGTTCTGTTGAGCGTGCAGATATTCTGCATCAGCTCCAGCATGTCTGCAGGGCGGTTATAGGTGATGATGATGAAAGAAAACAGTTTCATTTTTTATTCAGGGTTGCAACAGTTTCCTGTAGGCAGTATAAAATTTTTCAATGCCAAAATTTTCGAAAGCATACGCAATATTTGTACTGCATATTTGTTGCAGCAGGCCGCTTTCTGCTGCAAGTTTATTAATATACGCACACATTTCATTCACTATAACGGCTTCCGCTGTAACCGATGAAGTCAGCAGCCCGTGCACATCTTTTTTGATATGCAGCGGCATATACCCAACCGGAGTTGCCACAATGGCGCATCCCTTGGCCATAGCTTCCATAAATACCAGCGGACCACTTTCTGTTGCAGAGGGAATCACCACCACGTGGGCACCGCCATACGTAGCGTATAATTTCTCTTCCTCACCAATCTCGCCCAGGTAAACCATATTGCCCGGCAACGATTGCCTCGTGGATGCATCCATTTCCCCCGCATATAAAAACCGTATATTTTTTTGTGGCGACAGTTGCTGTGCCACCTGTATATAAATCCAGGGACGCTTGTCTGCCGTGGCCCGTCCCACATACAATACATTCAGTACACCGGAAGGTTTTACTGCCTGCTGCCCGGCCGGCGGCAGTTTGATGCAGCTTGGTACAAATGTAAACTGCTGAAACAGGCGGGCAGGCACATTATTTTTTTGGTAGGCCTGAAAATGTTTGTCAATGATCTCCTGGCTTACTGTAATGCTTTGATGATAGAAATCGAGGTAGGGCAGCCTGATAAACGCAAATGTATTCAGTGCATGCACGAGTTCATACTGCTTTATTTTGCTGCTGATCCAGGGGGAGAGTTTATAGGCAAAATTGCACTGGCCGTTAAATACAATGGCATTGCTTTTCCGGCTGTTTACATACCCGCTGATGATGCCCCTGTAAATAAAATTTGCAAAATAGAGGAACTTATTATCGGTGTATCCTGCAATATTCCTGATGGTGGCTTTTGATTTTGTAAACTCGTGTAAAAATCCGTCGTTCTTTGATTGGCGGGTAAAGAAGATGATACAGTTTTCATCACCCACCGCCTCCAGCACCTGGTAATGGATCTTTTCAGCACCACCGATATGGTAAAAGGGAAAAAAGAAAAACCGGTTGTATTTTTTATCCAGTGGTTTGAAAGCGGCAATGATCCGCCCAAGTAAAATGAAAGGAGACATGAGAAGGCTTTCCAGCTTTCTTTTTAATACAAGGGTGCTGTATGGTAGATCTTTTACGATGGCCTGAACGATCGTTTTATATTGGATAAAATGAGTTTGATATAATTGATGCAGAAACCTGCCAGCACTTTTATGTTGAACCAGTTGATTTTTTTATTCCTGAACACCAGCTTCAGGTATTGCCTGTAACCGTAATTGTTTTTCCAGAAAGCAGAACGTTTAAATGAATGTGCCGTGATGGAACTGCCATGCACCCTGTATTGCAGCAATGGTTCCTGCATTTTTTCGATCCGTTGATTGTCTGCTGCCAGCCGCATCCACAGGTCCCAGTCCTCGCAATTAAGCTGCATCTCATTGTACCGGTATTGTTTCAAAATTGCGGTTCGTATCATTACCGACGGATGTGCAATGCAGTTTAAAAATGGCAGCGACTTCCTGATAGTGGCATTGCTGTTATTCCTGCGGTCATCTTCCCATATGCCGGTAAATACATCCTCCTCGTTTATAAAATCAACAAAACTGGCCACCATGGCCACATCGGGGTGGGCGGTTAAAAAATCTGACTGTTTTTTAAAACGGTCTGCTGTGCAAATATCATCTGCGTCAAACCTGGCCGTGTACAAACCGTTGCAATGATCAATACCGGTATTGAAACTTTTTACGCAACCGGCATTCTGCCCGCTGTAGATCAGTTTAAAGCGGGGATCTTTTTCGTACTGCTGTAATATTCCTTTGGTGCCATCCGTGCTGGCGTCATCCACAATGATGAATTCCCAGTTGGAATAGCTTTGCCCTGTTACACTGCTGATCGCTTTTTGCAGCCACCGTTCACCATTGTAAACACTCATCAGTACAGATACCAGCGGTTCAGCAGCATTCGGCATATCATTCTCCGTTACCGGCGGTTGTGGGTTTAATAAAGGATTTTACAAACATTGCCAGCAGCAATACAAGCAGCAGTCCGTATAATATGTTGGCGATGGAATTATAACGGGAACCTTTTAAATATCCTTCTGGTTCAAACCTGAACTCAATATTGTATTTGCCAGGCACCAATGCAAGACCGCGGAGCACATAATTCACTTTTGCAATGGGCAGTTCCTTACCGTTTGCAAAAGCCTTCCAGCCGGCTTTGTAGAATATTTCGCTGAAAACTGCAAACTGGTTTTTGCTGCCATTGAATTCGTAGGTAACAATATCATTGTCGTTTTTCAGCAGTTTGATCGTGGCAGCAGAATCATATTCCGGCATAAAGGGAATGGCTGACTTAAATGATTCCTGCACAACGGCGGTGTCTTTCGGGTTGAAACTATCCAGCGCTTTCATCTCCGCATCGGCATCTTTTACAAAACTGATATTTTTCACCAGCCAGGCACTGCCAAGCGCACCGGGGTTTTGCTGGTAAGCCTGCGTTAAACCTGCACGGTCTTTCTGTATAAAATATTTTGTGTTCAGCATATTGAACACCGGCATATTGGGCTGCTGTTTGCTCAATTGCCTTTCGATCAGGTCCTGGTAGATACGCAGTTTGGCAGGGTGGTAGCCTCCCACAGATTTATACAGGAAAGAGGTATTGTTTTCAGAAAAACTGTTGCCGCTCATGTTAAATACGCGGAAATCAGTTTTATCTGCCAGTATCTCGTTGTCTTTGGCCGTTTTTACAAATGCGGCTTCCTCTTCTTCCTTCTCTTTATAGTTCTCACTGTTGAGATAGGTTTTATCCACCAGCATCACATCTGCAAAAGATAAAATGGAAACACCGGCTACCAGTATCCATGGTTTGATGATATTTTTCAGCAGCATGAAAATAAGCGCCGCTACCACCACGATAAAGCCGAGGCTCCTGAAAATATCTCCCATCATCAGGCTCTTCCGGTCTTCCTTAAGTCCGTTGAAAAATGATTGTACATATTCCAGCAGCTGCGGCTGGTTCATGGAGCGCACCTGTTTTAAAACAGACTGGTCGCCGCTGTTTAAAAAGTCGAATGAGAAATATAACAGGAACAGGAGTGCAAATACGGCGCCTGTTGCGATCAGCCCCTTGATGAACAGTTTTTGCAAGGCGGCCTTGTCTTCATAGCCGGCCAGTTTATCAACACATAACACAGCCAGTGCCGGCAGTAATAACTGCGGCAGCACCATGATCATGCTCGGTGCCCTGAATTTATTATACAACGGAAGGTGGTTGTACAGGAAACTGTTGAACCCGTCGAAATAATATCCCCAGCTCATCAGTATGGCGAGTATGATGGATGCAAACATCCACCACTTGTGTTTGCCGTCCAGGATAAACATGCCCAGTATGGCGAGGAAACAGATAATGGCGCCCACATAAGGCGGACCGGAAGTGTATACGGTTCCGCCCACATCTTTGATGCCGCCCCAGTAAAAGGCAAAGGGCAGTTGCTGCTGCAGTTCCTGCGGCAGGCTGCTCATGGCTTCAATGGCTTTTGATTTGTCCTGTGTAATTTCTTCGTGATCGCTGCTGCCGCCAAACATGCGGGGCACCATCATTACCAGTGGTTCACTGGGATGCAGGCTGTAGGCAAGTGCATAATCTTTATCGAGGCCATTGGTGGTATTGTTTCTTTTGCCGGACGTATCGGTAAGAACGGTTCCGCCGCCCCGGATGGTTTCTTTCTGGTATTCAAATGTGCCCATCAGTGATGTGGCGTTGGTGGCAACACCAATGGCTACGGCCGCGCCGGCGAGTACTGTTGCCAGCCCGGCATGTTTGATATCTTTTGATTTGATGAATCTTGCCAGGGCAAACACACCCATAATGCCGGCAGCAATGAATAAGTAATAAACGATTTGCACGTGGTTCACCATCACGATCAGTGAGGTGAACATAACAGTCAGGACAAACCCGGTAATATATTTTTTATCGAACAATAATATGAGCGATCCCAGCAGCGCGGGCATATAGGCAATGGCCATCATTTTGGTATCATGCCCCACCGCGATGATGATCGGATTGTAGGTGGCATAGGCAAAACCGAGTGCGCCGAGGATGCCCACCCAGGGGCGGATACGCAGGCATACACAAAGAAAATAAAAGCAAATGCTGGCGAGGAAGAAAAAGCTGGCTGGTTTGGGCAGGCCGAGTGTGATGAATTCCTGGATATAACCGGAGATTACATTACCACCCTGCGTGGCGATCTGGAATGCGGGCATACCGCTGAAGAGGCCATTTGTCCACAAGGGGTATTTGCCGTTATGTGTTTTACTGTATTCTATGGAGTTTTGCACAGATGCCTTCCATTGTGAAGTATCATGCTGTTGCAGCACTTTCCCTTCCAGCGCAGGTTTGCAATAAATCAGGGCAACGGCTAAAAAAATGATCACGGCCGCCACATGCGGGATAAGGGATTTGAAATTGAAATTTTTCATGTAAACATGTTGAAATTGAGGGGGCAATTTAAAACTAAATCATAATAAAACAGCCACCTGCAAGGGGTGGCTGTTAAAAAGTTGAAAACTCCGATTTTTTATTGTCCCATTCCCTGCTGGGCATTCTGCATATTGTCCATTTCACCACGCATGTTCTTGCGTTTGAACAATGAAGCATCGAGCTTGCCAAAGCGCCAGTTAAAGCTCAGGCGCAATACCTGCGGATCACGGCGGCGCTCACTGTCGTAAATAAGGAAACTGCTTTGTGCATGTGTGGCGTATAACCTGGTACGGAACACATCACTCATCTGCAATGTCAGTGATGCGGCGTTATTCTTCATGAAGTCTTTCCTGATGGCAATATCCACCCCGTAGTTAGACTTGATATAACCTTGTGCGCCGGGTAATTGCTGTCCAAATCCGCCGCCCATCATCATACCGCCGCCGCGTCCGCCACCACCGCCGCTGCTGCCGCCCGTTGCAGGCATCAGGGTTTTGGCCTGGTAGTCGCCGCTCAGCTGAACAGAAAAATTCTTAGGCAGTTTAAAATTGTTATTGATCTTGGCAAACCAGCTGGTCTGGCTTTGATTCACACTGCCTGGTATATTGCCTGCTTTCAATTGAGTGTTGTACAGGTTCAGGTTGGTGGAAAGATCCCACCATGTTTTAAACTTATCCCTTAAAGTAAGTTCCAGCCCGTAGGTAAAGCTCCTGTTGGCATTGGCATAAGTGTTAAAGGTGGCACTGTCAGAAATGGCCGTATTCGGGTTTACATCCCTGTACTGGTAACGTGTGATCAGGTCGTTGGTATTACGGAAATAGGTGGTGGTTAATAAAGAATGGTTTTTGTTGAACTGGTTTTGATAAGATATCTCGGCCAGGTTGGTAAATTCAGGCTTCAGGTCAGGATTACCCTTGGAGATATTCAGCGGATCCGTCAGGTCAACAAAGGGGATCAGCTGGAAGAAATTAGGCCGGTTGATCTTGCGGGTATAATTCAGCTGCATATCCTGCTTGTCAGTGAGTTTGTAGGTAAAGAACGCACTGGGGAACAGGCTGAAAGGATAGCTGTTGCTGAACTGCTGGTTCTTGGTGATGAGGTTACCCTTGTATTCACTGCTTTCAACACGGAGACCGAGCTGGTATGTGAATTTTTTTATTTGCTGCGACAGGGTGGTATAGGCCGCATACACCGCATCATTGAACTGGTAATCTGTTTTCACATTGTTACCATAAAACAGTTGCCCGTTATTGTCGTTGTATAAATTCAGGATGGTGTTATAGCTGCTGAAATCCCTGAATGCAGCACGCACGCCGGCTTCGATCTTAATTTTATCCGTAATGGGATTGGTAAAATCCGATTGCACCGTTACAAATTTGGTGGTACCGCCACCGTTGGTGTTCTGGAAAAGGTTCAATCCCTTGGGTGCGCCTGAGGAAAGAAACTGCTGCTGGTAGTTATCGGAATTATTATCGTTTTTGCTGTAGTTGAAATTCACATCAGCCGTGAGTTCTTTTCCGGCCTTGGGATAATTGTGTTTATAGCTGAAAGTGGCGCCATAGTTCCTGAAATTGCCGATGCTTTTGGAGCTGCGGCTGGCTGTTTCCCTGTTGATCAGCGAAGAGGAGTAAGCTGTATCATTCATCAGGTTGAGCAGGTCGGTTGTCCTGAACTGACCCCTTACAATATTTCCGCCAATGGTGATGGTGTTGCGGTTATTTACAAAATAATCCATTCCCATGCGTCCAAAGCTGAAGAAGCCTTTATTGATGGGCTTATTGGTTTGTAAAGAATGGGCCGTGCTCGTGGCAAAATAATCGGTCCTTTCTGTTTTAACATTGCTGATGGATTTACGCATACCCAGCATGCCGCTTGCAAAAAAGTTTACTTTGCCCTGTTTGATATTGATATCGCCGCCGCCACCGGGTCTGCCGCGGCTGTCGATACTGGCACGGATATTTCCATTATAGCCGGCTTTGCGGTTTTTCTTTAATACCACGTTTAAAATACCTGCACCGCCGCCGCTGGCATCATATTTTGCACTGGGATTGGTGATCATTTCCACGCTGGCAATCGCATCGGCAGGAATCTGGTCGAGTGATAAAGTGCTGGGCCTTCCATCCACAAATATTTGCGGCGAAGCATTACGCATGGTTACGTTACCATCAATATCCACATTCAGCCCGGGTACATTCTTCATCACATCCACGGCGGTACCACCCACGCTCGAAAGGTTTCTTTCCACGTTGAACACTTTACGGTCGATATTCATGGTAAGAACGGGAGCGTTGCTCACAACAGTTACGCCCTGTAACTGCACCGCATCGATCTGGAGTTTGATATTACCCAGGTCTTTATCAACCGCGTTGAGCATGGTATTCATATCGCCGCTGCGCATGGCATTCATGTTCAGGTCGAAGTTCACTTTGAAGTCCATCGTCTTGAAGCCGATGGCGGTTATCTTAAGCCGGTAGGCTGCCATCACGGGCAGGTTTTCCAGGCTGAATTCACCTTTTTTTGTAGTGAGCATGCCACTCACCACCACATCTTTTCTTTTTTTGGTGGCAGAGTCAAATTTATTCTGGATCAGCTGTACAGAAGCCGCTTCCACGGGCTTGCCGCTTACCGAGTCGAGTATCTTACCATAAAAATGGCCCACATTCATTCCCTGTCCGCCCATTTGGCCACGCATCCCGCCGCCGGGCATTTGCGCAAAAAGCTGCAGGTTTAGTAAAAGGGTAAAAGCAATAAGTCCGGTTCTAAAAAAGTTCATATCAAAAATTTATAACGTTTTAGACGCTTTTATATAAAAAAGTCGTCGCATGTGTTCATCCAATAACCAAAATTCACACTAAAAGTTGAAGGGAGCCTTTAATTGTTGATGAGTGGCTATTAGCTGTTAGGAAAAGTTTAGCTGCCGGTAACCAGGGTGAGCAATACCTGTAAGAGCCCGATGATAAAGCCCAGCACACCGCCAATGATCTCCACAAATTTGAATTCCTTTTTCATGATATCATTGAGGATGGCTTCCAGTTTGTCTGATGAAAAGCCCTGCACTTTCTGTATTACGATCTGTTCCAGGTCCAGTTCTTTTTTCAGGTTGCCCATGTATTTATTCATCAGTTCCGGGAAGATCTGCTGCAGTTCTTTCATAAAACCATCTTTCAGCTGGTTGATGGTTTTATCACCGATGAACATACTGAGCAAGGGGAATGTATCACTCAGTTTATTGCGGATGAAATGATCGATATGTCCTTCCACGTGCGGCATGATCTGGTCGATATTTTCTTTCTTCGTGATCTTGGCAGCGATATCATCAAAGGAGAGCAGTTCATTGCTGACCAGCTTGCCCAGTTTTTCGGCAAACTGCTGCTGCCGTTTTGGAAAAATGCCATGAAAGGTGATGCCCAGTATTTTTTTGGGTTCCTTAGGATGGAACAGCATTTTAATGGCAATCCAGTTGGTGAACCAGCCGATAAAAGCAGAAATAAGCGGGATTAAAATAAGCCACCAGTTCATGTTTCAAAAAATTTGGCTGCAAAGGAACAGTATTTTGCCAAACACATCAAAATGTATTTTGGAGCGATGCTGTTTTTCTGTATTTTTGCCGTCCAATTAAACGGTGGCTGTAGCTCAGTTGGTTAGAGCATCAGATTGTGGTTCTGAGGGTCGCCGGTTCGAGCCCGGTTAGCCACCCCAAAAATTCCCTGCAATGCGCCGGGAATTTTTTATTTGAGGGATTATTATCATGTTTTAAAGCCATTTATCAGCCCATTTTTCCACCCTGTCCCTTTAACAAAATATTATTTGCGGTAACCGCTGTGCCGCAAATAAAAACAAGCCTTTTGCGTTATTTTTACAGCATGCATAAAATTGCTGATTTTGTTATGAGTAAAAAATTCATACCAGTTGTGCTGGTACTTACGGTTGCGAGTGTTTTTTTGGCGTTTCAAAGCCAGGGAAGGGGCGATAAGGACGACAACCCCAAATCAAGATACGCAAAAGTGCTGCGTAATGTCGGTATCCTGCTGGAAGAAGGGCATTACAGCCCGAAAAAGATCGACGATGCTTTTTCAAAACAGGTCATGACCAGGTTTATTGAAGGGCTGGATGATGACAAGAACCTGTTCCTGCAAAGCGATATTGATGCTTTTAAGAAATTTGATGATAAGGTGGATGATGAGATTCATGGCAGTGACCTGAAATCTTTCTATGCCGTGAATGAAGTGTACACCAAACGCAGGGACGAATCATTTAATATCATCCGTGATATCCTTTCACGCCCTTTTGACTTCAGCAGCAACGAAACTGTGCAGATGAACCGTGAAAAGGCCGCCTTCCCCAAAAATGAGGCAGAGCGGAAAGATATCTGGAGAAAGAACCTGAAATATGCTGTGCTGAGCAAATTTGTGGAGCTGCAGGAAGACAGGGAAAAGAACAAGGACAAAAAAGATTTTATGGTAAAGGCCGACAGCACGCTTGAAAGAGAGGCCCGTGAGTACGTTAAAAAAAGAATGGAACGTACCATGAACAATAAGAAAAACCATGAGTCAACCGACGAATTGTTTTCAACTTTTGTAAATGCCATTACACAATTGATGGATCCGCACACGGATTATATGCCTCCGGTCGACAAGCGTTCATTTGACGAAAGCATGAGCGGCAAGTTTTATGGTATTGGCGCCATTTTGAAAGATGATGACGGCAAGATCAGGATCGGAACCATTATACCCGGTATGCCGGTTGAAAGAAACGGAGAGATCAAAGTGGATGACGAGATACTTAAAATTGGTGAAGGTGCTGCAGAACCGGTGGATATCGCCGGTTACGCAGTTACAGATGCGGTGAAACTGATACGTGGCGCTGAAAAAGGATCTGAAGTAAGGCTCACGATTAAAAAAGCCGACGGAACAGTAAAGGTGATATCATTACTGCGTGACGAGATCAAGCTGGAAGATACATATGCTAAAAGTGCGGTGATCAACGGCACACATAAAGTGGGATATATTTACCTGCCTGAATTCTACCAGAACTTTGCGGATAAGAATGGCGCCAGCTGTTCAAAAGATGTGGCGAAGGAAGTGGAAAAATTAAAGGCGGAAAATGTGGAAGGTATCGTGATCGACCTGCGGAGTAATGGCGGCGGCTCTTTATCAGAAGTGGTGAAAATGGTGGGACTGTTCATTGAAGAAGGCCCGGTGGTGCAGGTAAAATCTCGTGATGAAAAGCAATCGGTGCTGCGTGACCGTGATAAGAGTGTTTTATATACCGGCCCCCTGACTGTGCTGGTGGATGAATTCAGCGCTTCGGCTTCAGAAATTTTTGCCGCAGCCATACAGGATTATAAAAGAGGCATTGTGATCGGCAGCACCTCTACTTACGGAAAAGGCACTGTGCAGCGTTCCATCCCGCTTTCTCCTGAAAGTGAAAACCCGCTCTTCAGTGATAAAAATGCCGAGGACCTGGGCGCTTTAAAACTGACCCTGCAGAAATTTTACCGTATCAATGGTGGTACAACACAGTTAAAAGGTGTGGTGCCCGATATCGTGTTATCCGACAGACTGGAAACCCTGAAATACCGTGAAAAAGACAGCCCATCGGCTTTACCATGGGATGAAATTTCAAAAGCCGATTACCAGGCATGGTCCGGCGCTGCCAATAACGATGCGGTGGTGGGTGCGGTAAATGCACAGCTCAATAACGGTACAGTATTCAGCAAGATCAAAGAAAAGGTGAACCAACTGGAAGTTTACAACGAAAAGGAATATTCACTCAACATCAATAAGTATAAGGAAGAGCAGAAAACCGTGAAAGCGCTTTACAAGCAACTGGATGAGCTTACAAAAATTTCAAAAGAGATCAATGTGGCCAACCTGCCTGCCGATGTGGAAACAGTAAATGCCAGCAAAGACAGGGCCGAAAGAAACAAACAATGGCTTAAACGCCTGAGCGGCGATATTTACCTGGATGAAACTGTAAAAGTGCTGGGTAATGTGATCGAACAAAAAGCGACCGCGAAAAACAACTGATCCATAAACTGATTTAAAAAGAAGATGCCGTTACAATTGTAACGGCATCTTTATTTTAAGAATCATAAATATCTTTCTTCTATTATTTTTTTGTGATGGTACACATGGCCAATGGCGGTAAAGCCCATACTGATGGCAGTTGCCGGGTTGTTATTGGCGGTACCGGGATGGTGCAGGGCTTCTTCCGTAAAACTGGTGAATAACAGTTCTGTTGTTTGCCGTACCAATAAAAATTCTTTTACCAGGTCTGCCCAGGAACGGGCATTGGCATTGCTGTTGGCCGCATAAGTGTTTTCGTCAAAGCCGGGTAATGACTGGGATTCTTTTCTTGCAAAGCAAAGTGAGCGGTAGGCAAAAATGCGTTCTGTATCGGTCATGTGCAGCAGTAATTCCTTAATGGTCCATTTACCGGGGGCATAGGCATACATCGATTTTTCTTCAGTAATGCTGTTCAGGAAATCCGTAAAAGCGGGTAACTGGTTTTTAAATGCGGTGAGCAGGTCATCTTCAGGTACCAGGTTAATATAGCGGTCGAAATAAGATGGGTGAGAACCCTGTAAAGGTTTAGCCATGGCAAAATGTTTTAGTGGATGAAATTACGAAAATGCATTGGTGCGGTTGCAGCGATTTTATGAACGGCCTGTATCCAATAAAAAAACTCCACAGCCGGCTGCGGAGTTTTAAAGTGTATAAATTTTTTATTGAAAAGGGATTAACCTTTTTTACCCTTTACCATTTTGGGTTTGGGTAAAGCGGGTTTCGTTATTTTATTCTCGCCCTTTAATGTGGCTGCCAGCTTTAAAGCTTCATAAGCGTTTACAATGCCGCCTGTTTTTGAAATATCACTGAGGTTCACCATTTCATCTGTACCGGGTTTAGTTACCTTGTACGGGGGCAATTGGGCTGATTTTTCAATCACATATTTCAATTGCTTTGCGCTCAGGGTGGGGAAGTACTCAAGTGTAAGTGCCGCAATGCCGGCAACCAGCGGGCAGGCCATGCTGGTACCATTGAGGTTGCCATACGTGTTACCACCCGGTAAGGTGGAATAGATTTTAACGCCGGGTGAAAATACATCCACTTCACTTTTGCCATAATTACTGAAAGAAGCGGTGAGTCCGCCGTTTTTGGGGTCACCGCTAGCACCCACGGTGATCACGTTACCCGCCCTGCCTTTACCATTCAGGTATTGCACCGAAGGAAAATTATCTTCCACGTCCACATTCTTATTATCGTTACCAGCCGCGTGTACCAGTAATACATTTTTACTTTCAGCATAGCGGAACGCATCATCCACCCATTGTTTTTGCGGGGAGAAATCTTTGCCAAAACTCATACTGATGATCTGTGCACCATTGTCCACTGCATAGCGGATGGCATTGGCGATATCCTTGTCATGCTCATCACCATCAGGCACGGCACGCAGCATCATGATGCGTACATTATCTGCAATGCCATCCATGCCCACTCCATTGTTTCTTACAGCCCCAATAATACCGCTGCAATGTGTGCCATGCATGGACGTGGCAGCCATGATATCGTTATTGCCGTATTTGCGGTCGTTCACATTGCTTTCATCATCTTTCACCACATCGGCCCTGTAGGTTTTGGGAGCATGGTTTTTGGATTCTTCCTTTCTTTCTTCACCGGCAAGGTATTCATCAAAACCTTCCAGGAATTCTTTATTGGTGGCTTCAAGCTGGTTATTCAGTTTCATCAGTCGGAGCAGGCTGTTCTTTGCCTTGCGGTCGTTGACTTCCCTGGGCATCCAGGCTTCCAGTTCGGTGCCTGTAAATACGGTTTTTCCCATGGCCTTTTGCAAAATACTGTCGCTTTGCTTCAGGTTTACACCCAGCTTACGGAGCATTACAATATCGCCGCCGCCACCGCCTTCTTCTTCACCCATGATCTTGGCTTTCGCCTTTTTCCACATGGTATATTCCTGCTTGTCTGCCGCATTGAGTTCGTATTCATTGATCTCTTTGCCATCGTATTTTGATTTCAATGCATGGTAAACCCTGGCGGCTTCATAACTGTCTTCCTTCACATTGCTGCCATCTTTTCCACCCAGGAAATTCCAGCCATGCACATCATCCACATAACCGTTTTTGTCATCATCCACACCATTACCGGGAATCTCTTTTGGGTTGGTCCACAAAATGGGCTTCAGGTCCTCGTGCAGGGTATCAATACCGCTGTCGATCACCGCTACCAGCACGGTTTTGCTTTTCAGGTTTTTTGCTTTGAGGAAATCATAGGCTTTTTGGGCACTCACACCATAATAGCCGTCTTTTTCCTTATCCATCATATGCCAGCCATTGGGAGTGGTTTCTTTTTGCTGTGCATGCATTACTGTACTCAGGAAGATGGTACCGATTAAAATTCCAGGGAATTTATTCATTGGTTATATTGTTTTTTGCGAAAATAAACGGACTCGCCCGACAAACAATACCGCTTATCAGGTATTTACAGAAATTTAGGTTGTTTAAATGTTATTACAGGTCAAATTTGATGCCCTGTGCCAGCGGCAGTTTGGTGCTGTAATTGATGGTGTTGGTCTGCCGGCGCATATATACTTTCCAGGCATCACTGCCGCTTTCCCTGCCGCCGCCGGTTTCTTTTTCGCCGCCAAATGCACCCCCGATCTCGGCCCCGCTGGTTCCTATATTGACATTTGCAATGCCACAGTCGCTGCCGGCAACAGATAAAAATTGTTCCGCTTCCCGCAGGTTGGTGGTCATGATGGCGCTGGATAATCCCTGAGGCACGCCGTTTTGGAGGGCAATGGCCTCATCTATGGTTTTGTATTTTACCAGGTATAAGATGGGAGCAAATGTCTCGTGCTGTACAATGGCAAAATCATTTTTTACTTCGGCAATGCATGGCCGCACATAGCAGCCGCTCTCATAGCCTTTGCCCTTGAGCACACCGCCTTCCACAACAAATTTTCCGCCCTCGGCCTTACATTTTTCAATGGCGTCCAGGTACATGGTAACGGCACCGGTATCAATGAGAGGGCCCACATGATTCTTTTCATCCAGCGGGTTGCCGATCTTTAATTGCTGGTATGCTTTGACCAGCTTTTCTTTGAATTTATTGTATACCGACTGGTGTATGATCAGCCTGCGGGTAGTGGTGCAGCGCTGACCGGCGGTACCCACGGCGCCAAAGGCGGCACCGATCAGGGCCATATCAAGATCGGCTTCTTTACTGATGATGATGGCATTGTTGCCTCCCAGTTCCAGCAAACTCCGGCCCAGCCTTGCAGCCACGGCCTGTGCCACCGCCTTACCCATACGGGTGCTCCCCGTAGCGGATACTAATGGAATTCGTTCATCCTGGCTCATCCATGCCCCGGTTTCACTTCCACCAATGATAATATTGCTTACGCCTTCGGGCACATTGTTTTTTTCAAATACATCCTGGATGATGCGCTGGCAGGCAATGGCGCAGAGGGGTGTTTTTTCACTGGGCTTCCAAACACAAACATCCCCGCATACCCAGGCAAGGGCTGCGTTCCAGCTCCATACTGCCACGGGAAAGTTAAATGCAGAGATGATTCCCACAATGCCCAACGGATGGTATTGTTCATACATGCGGTGGCCGGGTCTTTCACTGTGCATGGTGAGCCCGTGCAGCTGACGGGATAAACCCACGGCAAAATCACAGATATCGATCATCTCCTGCACTTCACCCAAACCTTCCTGCAGGCTTTTACCCATTTCATAACTTACAAGCTGCCCCAGGGCCTGCTTATTTTTTCTGAGGGCTTCGCCTGCCTGGCGCACTACTTCTCCGCGTTTGGGTGCTGGCCAGCGCCGCCATTCCAAAAATGCATTTTGTGCAGTATGGATCACGGCTTCATAACTTTTTTTGTCGGTGCTGTTAACCGTGGCAATCAGTTTGCCATCGGCAGGAGAATAAGAAGCAATGGGAGTGCCTTTTGTGGCGATCCATTTTTTTCCTGTGGAAGTACCTTGATTTGTTTGTTGAATTTTTAACTGGGCAAGAAATTTCATTGTGCAATCTTTAGACTGCAAATTTACGGATACCGCATCACTGAATAAGGGGTTTAATACTGTTCCTTTTCGTTGGGGAAATCTTTGCTTTTCACATCACGGATGTATTGCTGCACTGCCACCGTGATCTGCTCGTTCATATTCAGGTACTGGCGTAAAAAGCGGGGCTTGAATTCAGTGTTGATGCCAAGCATGTCATGCATCACCAGCACCTGTCCGTCGCAATCGCCGCCGGCACCAATGCCAATGGTGGGAATGCTTAAACTGTCTGTAACTTCTTTGGCAAGTGCGGCGGGGATTTTTTCAAGTACAAGGGCAAAACAGCCCGCCTCCTGCAGCAGCAAGGCGTCTTTTCGCAACTTGTCTGCTTCGGCTTCTTCGGTGGCACGCACCACGTAAGTACCAAATTTATTGATGGACTGGGGCGTTAAACCAAGGTGTCCCATCACCGGCACACCGGCGCTTACGATCTTCTTTACCGATTCCAGCACTTCTTCGCCGCCTTCAAGTTTTACGGTGTTGGCGCCGCTTTCTTTCATGATACGGATGGCAGAGGCCAGTGCGATTTCAGAATTGGACTGGTAGTAACCGAAGGGGATATCACAAACGATCAGGCTTCTTTCCCTGGCCCTTACCACGCTTTGAGCATGATAGATCATCTGGTCGAGCGTGATGGGAAGGGTGGTGGTATGGCCCGCCATTACATTACTGGCGCTGTCGCCCACCAGGATGATATCGATGCCGGCTGCATCAAAGATCTTTGCAAAAGAAAAATCATAGGCTGTTATCATGGAGATCTTTTCCCCGGCAGCCTTCATCTTCTGCAATGTATTGGTGGTAACTTTTTTTACTTCTTTAATGGCGGCAGACATGTGATGCAATTTCTGTGCAAGATAGGCAAAGCGGGTTAATTGCTTTGTCAGACTGTTGTAAGAAAAGCGGGGGATTAAAAGCGCGGGCAGCGTACAGATTCTGTACCTGCATTGTATTTATCAAATGATTTGATATAACTGAGCGATAATTCAAACCCGCCCTGGCCACGGCTGGCCGACTTTAACTGTGATATATTGGCATCATAACTTACCGCAAATGCAAAGGGTTTAAATTCGAGTTTGGCAACAGGGATCACTGCATCTTTCCAGCGAAGCAGTACCCCGCCATGCAGCACATACCGGGGATCTTCCATATCATCCAGCCGCCAGGAGTATAAGGCACCGCCCAGTGTTTCGGTGTAAGTGCCCTGTTTGGAATAATCGCCGTAGAGGGTAAAATAAGAATATTCATTTACCGTCATGCGCAGGCCGACAGAGCCCACCCATTTGGGGATCATTTCATAATTAGGGCTGCCATAAAAAGAAACCTTGGTGGCTTTATTGAAATGATGGTATGCCGCACCGAGATAGATATTGTTATCAGGATTTTCACCGATCTGCGTGTTAAAACTCATGCCTACACTCGCATCGAGGTAAGAATAGGCATTGCGGGGGAATGATTCGCCATCTGACAAACCCGGGTTGAAGCCGGTGCCATCATACTGGCTGTTGGTGGTGACCTTGCTTCGGTCGATGCTGCGCTGCACCCATCCGCCCATAAAACCAAGGGAAAGATAACTGTTACGGCTGCCGCTGAGCGATTTATGGTAATTGAGTGCCGGTAAAATATGGGTTGATTGCAGGGCAACGGTGCCTGCTTTATCGTATAAAACCTGTCCGCCAAAAGTCAAAAAATCATCTCCTTTGCCCACCGGTTTTTTTACTTCCACATTCAACGAGCCAGTTTGATAGGGTGTGGTAACACTGTTCCACTGGTTGCGGTAAACCGATTGTACCCTTACATCCCCGTTAAAAATACCTGCCAGCGCCGGGTTGCGCAGTAATGGTGTTTCAAAAAACTGTGAAAAATGGATATCCTGGGCATGCAGGTTGCCCAGCAGTAAAATAAACAGTAAGGAGGGTAAAACCCTTTTCATGTTCTTCAGGAGGTTTGTTGTTAGCGCCTTCTTCACAAAACGAATATTTTTCATAAATATTATTGAATCAATGTGACATTACCCTTGTAGGTCAGCACTTCGCTGTTCTCACAAATTATTTCAATAAGATACGTGTAAACATCGGCTGTAAGCAGTTTGCCATTGAACCTGCCATCCCAGCCACCAAGCGGGTCATTGGGGGTAACATTCACTTTCTGGAATACCATTTCTCCCCAGCGGTTAAAAATACGCAGGCTCTGTATTTTGAACAATCCCTTTCCTCTTGGATAAAACCGGTCGTTTACACCATCATTATTGGGGGAGAAGGTGTTAGGAATAAAAATATTCTGATCGTTACAAAGTACTATTACGGTGATATTATCGGTATTTACGCAGCCATTAACATCGGTTACCCGGATGCTGTACATGGTGGTATTTTTGGGCGAGGCCACTGTATTATAACAATTGGTGCAGTTTAATCCTGTTGCAGGCGCCCATAAATAATCCACCACCGGCGAACCTGTCGGGGTGATGATGGCGGATGAGCCCACCAGTATGGTTTGATTGGGTCCCGCGTCTATTACCGGAAGCGGGTAAATGGTAACGGTCCTGTCAACCGTATCGGCGCAGCCCGTGCTGTTGGTCGCAATCAGCCGCAGCGGGTAATTTCCTGCAGTATCATACGATTGCGATGGCGGGTTTTGAAATATGGAAGTCTTGCCATTACCAAAAATCCAGTTCCATGTTACGATGGATGTATCCGGTTGCAGCAGTATGCCCCTGAAAGTTAGTTTTGTGCGCAGGCATACAGGCACATTACCCAGTATGTCAGCATCCGGAATGGCCACCACTTTGATATAATTTGTTTTGACAGCAGTATCTGAACAGCCATTGGCCGTGGTTACAATCAGTCTTACCGTATAAAAGCCCGCCGCAGTATAGGTATGTGTGGGGTTTTGCAATACAGATGTACCGCCATCTCCAAAATCCCAACGGTAACTGGCAATGGTGCCATTGCTTATAGTTGAGTCGCTGAAATTTACAGTTCCGGTACCGCAGTGCAGCGTGTCATCCGCACCAAAATCAACATAACTTTTGGTTACATAGATCGTATCAACACCTTCAACCGGAATGCGGCAGCCGGTCTGGTCTTCCAGGATCACTTTGGGTAAGAATTCACCCGGGAGGAGGTAGTTGTAAACGATGTTGGAATCCGTGGTGGCCAGTGTGTTTCCGTCATTGAAATCCCAGAGATAGGTTACGGGTCCGGGTGTGGACAGATGAAAGGTAACAGGCAGCGGCGAACAACCTGCAAGCGGACTATAAGTTAATGTGGCCGTTGAGGGATATACTATAATGGTTTTTGTAACAGAATCAAGACAACCTCCCGGGCCAGCAGCAACCAGTTTTGCGGTATATGTGCCAATGACTGAATAGTAGTGGGTGGGGTTTGCAAGCGTGGATGTGGTGCCATCACCAAAATACCATGTACCGGATGAGAAAAACTTTGATGTATTGGTAAAGTTCACTTCAAAAGGTGTGCAGGAACTGAGCGAATCATTTACGGTAAAGGAAGCATCCACAGTATGCACTTTTACAAACAGGTTCCGGGTAAGGGTGTGGGTACAGCCATTGACATCTGTAACCGTAAGTCTCACTGTGTAATCTCCATCAGCAGCGTATGCTTTTACAGGATTCAGGGCGGTGGAAAATGTACCATCACCAAAATCCCAGTTGTAAGTGAGGTTAACACCAGTGGAGCTGTTGCTGAAATTTACATTGGCGCCGGCGCAGGTAAGGGTATCAGCGCTGGTAAAAATCGCTTTGGGGTCGGTAACAAATACCTGTGTATTGGTGAGTAAACTGCTGCTGCATCCATAACTGTCGGTTACGGTGAGCCGGGCATTGAAATATCCGAAAGTGTCATACACATGTGTAAATGGCGGAACTGTAAAAGTTTGAGAAATGCCGTCCCCAAAATCCCAAACCCATTTTACCAGTGGATGCACTCCGTCGGTCAGTGTCCGGTCGGTAAATGTTACAGGTAAGGGCCTGCATCCTGCAGCCGGACTGAATGTAAAATCTGCCACAGAACCAAATACACGGATAACATTGTTTTTTACAATGGTTGAAGTGCACCCTCTTGTATCTGTAATAGTAAGTGTTACTGAATACAAACCCGGATTTGCATACACATGCGAACCGGTGATGCCTGAAAACTCGGAAAAACCGTCACCATAATCCCAGAAATAGGAAACAATATTGGCCGGGTTGAAGCCGGAAGCCGTAAACAGGGCCACAGCACTGTTACAGATGGTATCATTTACTGCAGCAAAGTTGGCTGTTTCATTGAATACCGATATTGGAACCGTTTTGGTATTGCTGCATCCGCCGTTCGTTACGGTCAATGAAACATTGTATGTACCATAAGCAGCATACACATGCACCGGGTTCTGCAGTGAGGAGGTAAACCCATCCCCAAAATCCCATAGCCATGTTTGTGGCAATACCGACTGATCGGTAAATGCCACCTGTAATTTGTTGCCGCAATTGAATGCTGCTGTAAACCGGGCAACGGGTGGCAGCGCAGTGATATAATTCAGCTTAATGGCAGTATCTGCGCAACCATTATTTTTCGCGATCAGCCGTATGGTGAACCTGCCGGTATCGGAATAAGTATAGGTTGGATTTTCAAGTGTGGAAACGCCTGCGCCATCCCCAAAATCCCATGACCATTGATCTGAGGGTGCAGTAAGGTTGGTGAATTGTATCGGCTGGCCCACGCATTGCGCCAGGGGGGATGCACTAAAGTCGGCAATGGATTTATTACCCGCCCTTACACCATTGGTAACGATGGCAGAATCCAGGCAGCCATCAATGGTGGTGATATATAATTTTACTGTATAGGTTCCCTGTGTGATATAGGTATGCGAAGGATTGGCAGCAGTAGAAGTACCACCATCCCCAAAATCCCACAAATAACTGGCAATACCATCTACGGTGTTTACATTCGGGGTCGGACTGATCGTGAATGGCACACATCCTTCCAATGGCAGTCCGTTGATGCCCACAATGGGAGCCTGTATCCTTACAAATTGCGTTTTAATCGCACTGTCTTTACAGCCATTGGCGCCTGTAGCAATCAATGTTACAGTATAAAAGCCGGCCGTGGTATAAGTATGCGAAGGGTTTTGCGCAGTGGATGTGCCGCCGTCGCCAAAATGCCATTCCCAGCTTACAGCTCCGGTTGAAAGATCATTAAAGTTTACAGTAAAGGGCACTTTGCAATCCGTAACATCCGGCGCCGAAAAATCCGGAGCAGGTAAGGGCAGTACGGTAATATTTTGCGTAGTGGAATCCAGGCAGCTGCCATAATCATTCCGCAGCTTAACAATATAAGTGCCCACTGCCGCATAGGTCTTTGAGGGATTTGTGTTGGTTGAAAAGGTGCCATCGCCAAAATCCCAGTAAGAGGATACGGATGCCGGTACCGAATTATTGGTAAAGTTTGCCGGTACGCCCAGGCAAACTGTACCGGGCCCACCGATTGTGGAGACCACATCTTTAATTACGACCGCTGCTGGTTTTACCAGTGTATCAACACAACCCAGGCTGCTTTGCACGATCAGGGTTACATTAAAAGCGCCGCCGGTGAGATAAGTATGGTTCGGGCTGGCAATAAATGCCGTACCACCATCCCCAAACATCCATTCATATGAAAGGGTTCCCGGGCCTGAAGAGCCGTTGGTGAAACTGATGGTTTCAGGAGGCTTGCACAGTGTGGGTGTGCTGTTGGTAAAAGCCACTGTTACACCTGTTGAAACCTGGATATAATTAGGGCGGCTTAAAACTTTGGAACAACCGCCGGCATTGGTCGTTTTCAGTGTAACAGTATAATTACCGGCCGTGCTGTATATATGAAAAGGGTTTTGCTGGGTGGAGGTTGTACCATCGCCAAAATCCCATTCCCAGGCAGTGAGTGTTGCTGAACCGCCGGATGACAGGTCAGAAAAATTAACCCTTAACGGAAAACACCCCGAAGTAATGGAAGCCGAAAAATCCGTGGTGGGCTTATCATCCACCTTGATGTATTGCGATTTTGTAATGGTATTGCTGCCTGAAGCATTGCTTACCGTGAGCACAATGGTATAAAGCCCGGAATTGAAATAGGTGGTGGTGGGGTTTTGCTGGGTGGAAGTGGTGCCATTACCCAGGTCCCATAACCAGGAAGTGGGGCCGCCGCTGCTTTGATCGGTAAAACTAACGGCCAGGGGGGTACAGCCACTGAGCGGACTGGCAGTAAATGCTGCTGTTGGTTGACCGGCTGCAGCAAAACTGCTGCACACCAGCACTGCCAGCAACAGTGAACGCAAGCGCAAAAAGGTATCAGACAAAATCAGCTTCATGGAATATTAAAAATAAGCAGCGATTATAATTACCAAAAACTGTTCCGTTTTGAACAGTTTTATAATTATATGAGCCTTTCAGGCTTAAAATCGCTTCACTGGTGCAAAAAAAATCTTTACCAGTTATTGAAAGTACGAAAAAACCCCCGCAGGCGGGGGTTTAAAAAATATATTCACCGGATCAATCAGCCTTTTGCAGGAACCGTTGCTTTTTTAGCAGCTTTAGGACTTTTTACTGCTTTTACAGGTACCACAGGAGCAGCCGCAGCAACAGGTTGTGGTTTTACAACCGGTGCAGGGTTTTCGGCCTGCCATTTTGCATAAGCATCCGCATCCAGTACATCACCGGTAATGGTAATGCTTTTCACTTCATCCACACCGGCAAATTTTACAGTCATGTGCTTTTCAAAATGTGTGGCAGAAGCGGCATTGTATGTTGCAGTGATGGTGCCGGTTTTGCCCGGAGCAATCGGAGATTTTGTATAGTCACCAATGGTACAGCCGCAGGTGGGGCTGGCCTGCTCAATGATGAGTGGCTCCTTACCGATATTGGTAACAACGAAAGTGGCCGTTGCGGGCACACCCTGTTTGATCTTGCCCATATCGATGGTTTCATTGGTGATCTTTGCAACATCAGCAACCGTTTTTGTTTGCGCAAACATGGCAACAGCTACGAACAGTGCAGTAATGGATAATACTAGTTTTTTCATTATTGAGTGGTTTTATGTTTTATAAATGATTAATCTTTTAAGTCTCCCAGCGCTTTGTTTTCAGGAGCAGAAGCGGGTGGTGTTCTCCATACTTCTCCTTTAATAAAAATCACTTTTGTCTGGCCGCCATTATAAGTAATGGTTACGGGTTTATTAAAAGGCCCTTCGGCAGCGGCATTATAGCCTACGGTTATCTTGCTGCTGGTGCCGGGTGCCATCACTTTGTCTTTTTCCCATTCGGGTGTGGTGCAGCCGCAACTGGCCTGAACATTGACAATCTTTAATGAATCCTTGCTGATGTTGGATATCTCAAAAACATGGGTCACCGGTTTGCCCTGCGGGATCTTTCCAAAATTGAATTCAGCTTCTTTCATGCTCAGTGCTTCAACGGGCACGGCAACGGGTTTGGTATCTGCCTGTTTCACTATCAGTCCGCCATCCTGTTGTGCATGTACTGCAGCAAAAGCAAAACTGCATAAAGCGAGTGTAAAAAATCTTTTCATAAAAAATCTTTGTAAACCAAAGATACTAAAACGGCTTTTCATGTTATAAATTGTTGCCCTGTTAGCAGATTATTAACAAAGCTCAGGTATAAATCTATATTTTTGTCTCATAACTGCCAGCTTATGTATGCTACAACAACACATGAAATTTCCGCTGACGAAAAGTTAAGTTTTGAGCATTTCCGCAACGAAGTGCTCAACGATTACAGGGTGGCCTGTATCAGCCGTGAAGTAAGCCTCCTGGGCCGTAAGGAAGTGCTGACAGGGAAGGCCAAATTCGGGATTTTTGGGGATGGAAAGGAAGTGGCCCAAGTGGCAGCTGCCAAATTCTTCAAACCCGGGGATTTCAGGGCAGGGTACTACCGGGACCAGACCTTTATGTTTGCCGCCGGGATAACCAATGTGGAGCAGTATTTTGCACAATTATATTCTGATCCCGATATCAAGAACGATCCTTTCAGTGCCGGCCGCCAGATGAATGCCCATTTTGTTACAAAGAATACCGATGCTGAAGGAGAATGGCTGCCCCTGGCCTTGCAGAAAAACACCAGCAGTGATATGGCGCCCACCGCCGGGCAAATGCCCCGTTCACTCGGGCTGGCACTTGCATCAAAACTTTTCCGCAATGTGAATGAGCTCACAGCGTTTTCACAGCTCAGCAATAATGGCAATGAAATTTGTTTTTGCACCATTGGCGATGCTTCTACCAGTGAAGGACATTTTTGGGAAACGGTAAATGCAGCCGGTGTCATGCAGGTGCCACTGGCCATTTTTGTTTGGGACGATGGATACGGGATATCGGTGCCGAAAAAATTCCAGACCACCAAGGGCAGTATATCCGAAGCGCTGGCAGGCATGCAAAAAACTGCAGACAGCAATGGTATTGATATATACAAAGTAAAGGGCTGGGATTATGCGGGCATGTGTGAGGTGTTTGAACCGGCACTGCAAAAGATCCGGGATACACATATACCGGCTGTATTTCATGTGGAAGAGATCACGCAGCCACAGGGGCATTCCACGTCGGGAAGCCATGAGCGTTATAAAACTGCTGACAGGCTTTCATGGGAGCGGGAATGGGATTGCATCAGGCAAATGCGGGAGTGGATCATCCAGAACGACTTGGCTTCTGCAGATGAAGTGAGTGCCCTTGAAATAAATGCCAAGGAACATGTAAAGGAAGGGAAACAGCTGGCCTGGGATAAATATATTTCCCCGATACTGGAGCAGGCATCTAAAACAAAAGAACTGTTATTGCAGCATACAGGCGTAGAGGGTATTGCGAAACTGCTCAACGAGCTTAACATCAACAAAGAACCCCTTCGCAGGGATATTATGAAACTGCTGCGCAGGGCCATTGATTTGCTGGGAGAGGACAATGCTGTTGATATACTCGCTTATTACAATGAACTGAAACAGCTCAACAAAGGATTGTACAATACATTTCTGTATAATGAAGGACCAAAGTCGGCACTCAATGTTGCCGAAACAAAACCATCTTACGATGCAGATGCCAAAGCCATCAATGGCTATGAAGTGCTGAACCATTATTTTGATGCGCTCTTTGCCTCCAATAAAAAAGTGGTGGCTTTTGGGGAAGACCTTGGATTTATCGGTGATGTAAACCAGGGTTTCAGCGGGCTGCAGGCAAAGTATGGCGACCACCGGATATTTGATACCGGCATCCGTGAGCTTACCATTATGGGCCAGGGGATCGGGCTGGCATTGCGTGGCATCCGCCCCATAGCCGAAATACAATACCTCGATTATCTTTTATATGGTTTGCAAACACTGAGTGATGATCTCAGTACCACGCATTTCAGAACGGTGGGGCAGCAAAGTGCGCCATTGATCGTGCGTACCCGTGGCCACCGGCTCGAAGGTATCTGGCACAGCGGTTCGCCCATGCAAATGATATTGGGTGCGCTCCGCGGCATGTATGTTTGTGTGCCGCGTAATATGGTGCAGGCAGCCGGCATGTACAATACTTTATTGCGGGGGAATGATCCCGGTTTAATCATCGAATGTTTGAACGGTTACCGCCTGAAAGAAAAACTGCCGGCTAACTTACTCGACATGACGGTGCCGCTGGGAATTCCTGAAACCATCCGCGAAGGACATGATGTTACGGTGGTAAGTTATGGCTCCACGCTGCGTATTGTGATGGATGCTGCTGAACGACTTGAACAGATGGGCATCAGTTGCGAAGTGGTGGACGTGCAAACACTGCTGCCCTTTGATATCAACCATCATATTTTGCAATCGCTTAAAAAAACAAACCGCATCGTATTTGTGGATGAAGATGTTCCCGGTGGTGCAGCGGCCTATATGTTCAATAAAGTGATGGAAGAACAGGGTGGTTATAAATACCTGGATGTGGCGCCACGTACCATTACCGCCAGGGCGCATCGTCCTTCTTACGGCAGTGATGGCGACTACTTCAGCAAACCCAATGCAGAAGAAGTGATTGAAATGATCAGGGAAATGATGAAAGAATAAGACCATGTCACATACCATTTACCAGGTGGATGCATTTTCCAGTAAACTTTTTGGTGGCAACCCCGCTGCCGTTATTCCATTAAAAGAATGGTTACCGGAAATGCTGATGCAGCAAATAGCACTCGAAAACAATTTAAGCGAAACCGTATTTTTTGTGCCTTCGCAGCAGGAGGGAGCGGATTATGATATCCGCTGGTTTACACCCGAAGCTGAGGTCAATTTATGCGGACACGCCACACTGGCCAGTGCTTATGTGCTGTTTGAATTAATGGGATATAAAAAAGAAACAATCGTGTTTTCTTCTAAAAGCGGGTTGTTGAAGATTAAAAAAGATACAGGCGATACTGACGCATTCAAAGCGGTGATGGAATTTCCCAGCTGGAAGCCGGAGAAAATGAATGATTATCCGGAGAGCCTGCAGCAAATGATTGGCGGCCTTGAGATAGTGGGTGTGTACAAATACCGCGACTGGCTGGTGGAACTGGCGGATGAAGCAGCGGTGAAAAACTGCAGTCCTGATTTTTCACTCATGAAAAAGCATATCGACAAAATGATTATCACGGCCCCCGGAAAAACCGTGGATTTTGTCTCCCGGTTTTTTGCACCCGGAGTGGGTATTGATGAAGATCCTGTAACCGGCTCGGCGCATTCACAACTGATTCCCTTCTGGAGTGAAAAACTCAATAAAAAAGATCTGCACGCCCTGCAGCTGAGTAAGAGGGGCGGGGAAATATGGTGCAGCCAGCTGAATGCAGACCGGGTGACCATGGCAGGCAACTGCACATTTTATATGAAGGGAGAAATATTCCTTTAATCATCTTTTTTCTCATCCTTGTTGCGGTGACAAGTGGCTTTACACAGCAGGCAAACTGTCCTGAACTGTGATGGTTTTTCGCATGGATGATTCTTCATTAAGCCATTCGGGCCCCTGTTTGCTCCTTTGATAAAAATATTTAAAGTATTCTGCGACGGGATCAAGATATTTATATCGTCTTATTGCCGCATTAACACCACTATGTTACCTAAACCTATAACGGCTTTGTTGCTAAGCTGCGCCATTTGTTTTGCTTATTCAGCATCCATGGCACAGGAGAAGATTTATTTTGAACCCCGGTTTGCAACAGGCGCCAAACAATCCGACCTCATCACCTGTAATGGCGTTGTGATCTTTGAAGAAACCCCCGAAAGCAGGTTTGATGCCTACAGCAGGATCATCGCCACCAAAAATTTCTTTGCCGTTTGTGATTACAGCGCTAAAGCTATTGTTGTTTTTGATAAAACAGGCCGCTTTGTTAAAAAGATAAAAACAAAACTCGACCTGGGCAGGCTGGAATACAACCCGGCGCTCGACCGGCTCGAAATGATCTCCCCAAACAAGATGTTCCAACTGACCTCCAAAGACAGGGCGCAGATACTGGAGGATTATAAAAACCCGAAAAATTACAAGTACTACCACAAGTATTATATTGATTTTGCCGATACCCTTCATTTTGCAGTACACAAACAAAAGATCGAAGGCCTCGATATCCTCAACCCGATCGATTATACCGACGGCATGCACATCGTGAACCAGGTTACCGTGGATAAAAATTTTGGCAGCAAACAGGATTATGAACTGAAGATATACCGCGGCGATTCCCTGCTGCGTTATTATTTTCCTTTCGACAAGCAGAAGGACAGCCGTTATATTTTCGACGGCGCCACGCTTTCGGTGAGTTATGCTTCGGCCCCCGATAGCAGGTGGGTAACCAGGCCATATGATTATACGATCTATTCTCTTACAAAAGACAGCCTGTACAAAATATATAATATTGTGCTGCCGGCTGAGCGTGCGGTGCCGGAAGATTTTTTCAAAAGGGATTTCCAGAACCGTACAGAAAAAGACAATTATATACGGCAGAACAGGAAACTGGTAAAACAGCTGTATGTGTACAATGTATCGTCCCGCTACCTCAGCATGACAATGGTAAATATGGGTTTTGGCGGCCGTAACCAGTATATTTTTGACATACAGAAAAAACAGTTTTTTGATATAGGCAAGCTGATGAGCGACAGCGCCACTTTGTTCATGCCTGTTTGTGAAAACCTCCATTTCAGCGATGGTGCTGCGATGTATGCGAGGATAAATGCGGAAGAAGCCCTGCGGGTTTATGAAGCACATAAAAACGACAGTGCAGCCTTTCCTCCCAAACTGCTTGCTTACCTTGCTGCAGCCACCAGTACCAGTAACCCCATCCTCATCAACTTTACCTACCGTAAATAGCCCATGAAATACATCATAACCATCCTGCTGCTTTGCTTTATCAATACTGCCGCCCTGCAGGCGCAAAACGGTAATGGACGTATTTACGGGGTGATTAAAGATACCGTCACCAGTTCGCCCATGGAATCGGCCACTGTGATCATTTACCGGCCCGATTCGACCGTAGCCATGTTCAAAATAACGGACAAGAATGGCCGCTATGATATCAGCGGGCTTCCCCTGAATGCAAAGTATATACTGGCCGCCTCTTTTTCGGGTTACAAGGAATACCGTAAAAATTTTACGATGGACGGGATGGCAAAAAAAATGGATACCATTTTTATGCAGTTAAAGGGCATGGATGAAGTGGTGGTAACTTCCATTGCACCCATACGCATGAACGGGGATACACTGGAAATAAACCCGGCCGCTTTTAAAATGAGCAATGATGCCGTGGCAGAAGACCTGCTGAACAAGGTGCCGGGTGTGGTGATATGGGCGGATGGATCCATTACAATGAACGGAAAGGCCATTCCCAAAGTGCTGGTGGATGGTAAACCCTTCCTGGGCAGCAGCGATCACCGCATCGCCACGCAAAACCTTCCTAAAAATATCATCGACAAGATACAGGTGTACAATGAAGTGGATATGAGCAGTGAGGCTAACAGGAATAATATTACGGATGCCAATGTGCCCAAGGATTCATTGCTTACCATGGATATCAAACTGAAAGCCGATAAGAAGAACGGGTATTTCGGAAAGTTCGGTGCCGGAGCAGGAACCGACAGCCGTTACCAGTCGGACATGGCCATGCAGTTTTATAACAAACGCACCACCATTTCTGCAGGGGGCGGCGCCAATAATATCAATGCGGAAATTGCGGGACTGAACGACCTGCAGCGGGAAGGCACATTCCGGAATAATTATGCCGTATACCGCAGCCGCAGCAATTTTGGAAGAAGCGGTATCAACCGCGTAATATCACCAGGCTTGCAGTTTACCCATTCCTTCAGCCAGAATGATAATGACCGCAGGGCCAACAGGATCACCGGCGGGTACGATTATAATAACAATGCCGGGAAAACACTGAGCCAGACCTACCAGGAACGTTATTACAAGGAAGGCGACCAGATCATCAATTCAAATGCAGAGAACAATTCAAACAGCGAACAGCATGCGCTCAGGGTAAGTTATAATAAGAGCCTCGACTACAATAAAACTTTCAGTATTAATAATACGGGCAGCTTTTCCAATTCCGGTTCACAAAACAGCAGCAGCTCGGTGATCACTACCAGGGATGGAAAACTGATCAGTGACCGGTCATCCAGTTCATCCAGTAACGGCAGCGGTAAATCATTCAGCTCGAGTGTCAATTATGCCAATTTTGATTCAGAAAATCCATTGAAATCATTTGACATTTCGGCTACATTTTCCCGCAGTGAAAATACATCGGCCAGGTATGAAAGCAGTGTGTATAATTTCTATTCCGCCACCGGAATCAACAGCACCGTTATCAGGCGCCGTTACGGGAAAGAAAGCGGAAACACCAGCTTTAATTCCAATTTCAGTTACAGCGGGCTGCGCAGGCTTTTGTTTGGCCGTTTCAGTCTCTTTGGTATCAGTCTATCCACCAATCATAATATTTCGTACCGCAAGAATGAAGACGTAAACGACGTGTTTGACATTGATGCCAACGACAAGGAAAATACCAACCGCAACCTTACTTACAGCGAATCATTTTCAACCTTCCAGTACACACCTAATTTTAATCTTGGAAAGAGTTTTAATAAATGGTCATCACGCAAATCCAATTATTACAATATCAGCACATCCTTTGGCAAACAGTTTATCCATGAAGAAAATACCTCCTCAAGGGTGAACAGGAACCTGTCAAGGAATTTTGCTTTCCCCCAGTTCAGGGCAACAGCCAGTTACTCCCGCCAGGTTACCGACGCATACCGGGTGAATGGCGGTTTGAGTTTTTTCCAGAGTTATGGGTATCCATCCATTAACCAGATTGCTCCTGTTGTTGACAGCCTGAACCTGTATTCCATTTACAAAGGGGGGCTCAACCTTGTAAACAGCCGGAATAACAGCGTAAGCCTGAACATGGGCTATGGCACCAACACACCCAAAAAACCGGCGCAGTTCAATTTTAATTTCAATGCATCGCTCAATAATACCATGAAGCCATATGTTGACAGTACGGTTAACCTGCGTGACACAGTGAAAGTAAACGGGCTGGATTCAATTTACCTCAATGGAAAGCAGGTGCGTTATACCATCAATGGCAACAGGCGCTACAGTTCTAATATCGGTTACAGTGCATCTTACAGCCGCAAAGTAAAAAACAACCAGGTGCAGGTGCAGTACAATGGCAGTATGAATGCAGGTATGTCGCCCAGTTATTTCGATAATATTTATACCCTCATCAACAGCAACAGCATTTCCCAAAGCCTGCGTTTTACCTATTATTTTAAAACATTGCTGATTGTGGGAGTTGGCTCCAATGCCGATTTCAGCAGCAGCCGCCAAACCGGTTATAAGAACAGCCGTTTTAATACCAGGACACTGAGCGGTGAGTTCAATGTTACCGTTAATCCAAACAAGGATGCCAGCATCTCGAGCAATATTTCCTACTCAAAAAATAATGGTATTGTAAAACCCATCACTATCTGGAATGCCAGTGCATCTTACCGTTTCTTAAAAAGCAAACAGGCGGAAGTAAGGTTTACCGCAACGGATATTTTAAAGCAATACCGCAATATCAGCTATTATGCCAACCCTGATGGGGTTACCAGCAGTGTCACCAATGGCCTGCAGCAATATTTTATGCTTTCGTTCTCTTACTTCCCCCGTAAGTTTGGTTTAAGCGGGAAAGGGGGTAATGGCAACAGGATGGAGCGCCCGGCTCCGGGAACAGTCGTGCCCGGCAATATTCGTGGTGGTGGCAATGGCGGCGGTAATGTAAGACGGGTAAGGGGATAAACCTATTTGTATTCGTACTCGATGGTGCCCATCAGGCGTCTTTCTTTTGAAAAACATTTCTCACGGATGCGCAGGCCATTCTCGTAAGTATATTTCCAGATGAAATAATAACTGCCGCCTTCTTCGGTGGTGGTCATTTGCGACACCTGTCCGCCGGCATTGTATTCGAACATATAATCAGGCAGCATTTTCCCTTTTTCGGGATTGAAACGCACCACATCTGTCAGCCTTTTTTTGGCGTCATAGTAATAATAATAAGAATCACCTGTTTTAGTGTTTTTCTCAATAGACAGGTTACCGTACTCATCATCCGAAAAAAGTACCAGGGTGGTGTCGGCGCTGTTTTTAATCCGGTACATTTTTGCCGGGTTGCCATTGCTGCTGTATTCGTAAATATGTTCTTCCTTTATTTCATTTTGAAAATCATCGTCGCTGGAACGGTTCAGGGTAACAATGCTTTTTAAAGCGCCCTTATCTGTATAACTGAAATACGCATTGCTCGATGAAATATCTGAACTGTCGGTGGTTTGCAGCAGCAAACCCTTATCATCAAAAAAGGAAATGAATTCGGATGCCGCCGTTACATAGGATTTGGTACGGGTGGTTACCGAAGTATATTTTTTATTGATATTTTTTTCACAGAAAAAACCCTCGCTCGGGCTGCCGTCGTCTTCAAAACTTTTGAGGCTGATGGTATGGAGTTTCTGTTCCTTCAGCAGCGCCATTTCGGCCATCAGCTGTTTATTGCTCACGATATCCTTATAATAATACTGGGCACCGGCATGCAGAGAAATGGTGAAGAGCGCAATAATTGCAGCAAATGGTTTTATCATGTGTGAATTTTTCGTGCCAAAAGTAAACTATCTTTTGATATCTTATATTGTGCCGGAAAAGCCGATGCTGTCAAACTTTATTATTTTTAACAAAAATTACCCAGCTTGAGTCACCTGAAGGAAAGGAAAGAAAAAAACTGCCTTAACTGCAATGCCGTGGTGCAGGGGCGTTATTGTCATATTTGCGGTCAGGAAAATATCGAACCCAAAGAATCTGCCTGGCACCTGGTATCTCATTTTTTCCAGGACATCACCCATTTTGACGGGAAGTTTTTCAACTCACTGCGCTACCTCATATTCCGCCCCGGCTTTTTATCCAGGGAATATATGGTGGGGCGGAGGGCCAGCCACCTGAACCCGATCAGGATGTACGTGTTCACTTCCGCATTTTTCTTTTTGATCTTTTTCAGTCTTTTCAAATTCAATCCAGAAAAAAATATCAGCACCACGGTGGATAATGGGGTTACCAAGGCTACGGTGGAAGCACTGCGGCAAATGGATGCAAAAACCTATAAAGACTTTGTGGCTGAAGTAGTGAAAAACGACAGCTCGATGCAGTTTGCCTATGACAGCGCAAAATACTTTCACTATCTCGACAGTATAAGCAGGTCGGGGAAGGGCGGCTTCCGGTTTACCCCCAGCAATTATAAAACCCGTGCTGCATACGACACGGCACTGGCCCGGGGTATTAAAAAACATAACTGGCTGGAGCGGCAACTGGTACACCGGCAGTTTGAACTCAATGAAAAATACCGGGGGGATAACCGGGCCATGTTCAGCGCCATCATGGATAAGCTCATGCATTCCCTGCCACAGATATTATTTATAACACTGCCCCTGTTTGCCCTGCTGCTGAAAATACTGTACATCAGGCGCAGCCAGTATTATTATGTGAACCATGCCATCTTCACCATCCACCTCTTTGTATTTGTATTCATTGCCATGCTGGTAACCTTTGGTATCGCAAAGCTTCAAGACAGCCTGCACTGGAGCTGGCTTTCTTACCTGAACGGGTTGATCAGCATACTGATCTTTGTATATAATTATAAGGCCATGCGCAATTTTTACCAGCAGGGAAGGGCAAAAACGATTACCAAGTTCCTGTTGCTGCATTTGGTGAATCTCTTTGTGGTTATGATATTATTCGTTGCATTTTTTATGTTATCACTTTTTAAAGTTTAATAAATGGACAGTAACAGTGCTGCTTTTTTAAGACTGGTAAAAATTATGGATGAGTTGCGGGCACAATGTCCCTGGGATAAAAAGCAAACCATCCACACGCTGCGTCATCTCACCATTGAAGAAACATTTGAACTGGCCGATGCCATCACCGAAAATGACTGGAAGGGTATTAAGGAGGAGCTGGGCGACCTGCTGCTGCATATTGTGTTCTATGCAAAGATCGGCGCAGAGCAAAACCAGTTCACGCTGGCAGAATCTATCAACGGTATCTGTGATAAGCTGGTGCACCGTCACCCGCATATTTATGGCGATGTGAAGGTGGAAGATGAAAATGATGTAAAGCTTAACTGGGAAAAATTAAAACTGCAGGAGGGCAAAAAATCGGTACTTGCCGGTGTGCCCCGCTCGCTCCCGTCCATGGTAAAAGCCATGCGCCTGCAGGAAAAAGCCCGGCAGGTGGGTTTTGAATGGGATACTAAAGAACAGGTTTGGGATAAGGTGGAGGAGGAGCACAAGGAGTTGCTGGAAGCAGTGGCATCGGGCAATAAGGACAAAATGGAAGACGAACTGGGGGATGTTTTTTTCTCCCTGGTAAATTTTGCAAGGTTTTTGCAGGTAGATGCGGAGAATGCACTCGAGCGCACCAATAAAAAATTTATCAACCGGTTCACAAAAATGGAATCCGCCGCACAACAGGAGGGTAAACAGCTGCATGATATGTCGCTGGAAGAAATGGACGCCGTCTGGAACCGGATCAAACACACAACCCCATAAAACCCGTCTTGCAACATAAAACCACCTTTGGCCGATTTTTATACAAGAACAGCTACCTGCTGGTGATTGCGGCATGGCTGGTAACGCTTTCCATTATTATTGATACATACTGGGCCGATAATGCTTCTGTGGGTTCGGTGCAGAAAAAACTCGAAACCTATATCCATACACAGCAAAATGATTTTGCTGCAGTAAGCCGTGATACAGCCACACTCCGCAAACTGGCTTCGCATAAATATGATGAAGCGCTCCTGCAGCAATTCACCCAAAAAAAATACTTTCTCTACCTCTACAGAACGGACGAATATGGTTTGTATGCCCTGCAGTTCTGGAACACACAGGCCGTACTGCCCACCGAAGCATTGTTGAATAATACTGACAGCAGCGGTTTTGCCGAACTGCCCAACGGGTATTATGTATGGTCAAAAAAAGCAACGGCTGAAGGATTGCTGGTAGGACTGGTGCCGGTAAAATGGAATTATGTGATCACCAATAACTACCTCAAAAATACATTTGCCATCGGCGACGGGCTGGAAAAAAATTATGATATCACGAAGGAAGAAGGCAAGTCTGCTGTAAAGGGTGCAGATGGCAGGCACCTGTTTAACCTGTATAAAAAAGCCGGCACCGTAATTCCAAAAAACAATATCATTTCGGTGGTGCTGCGTATACTTGGCTGCATCCTCATCCTGCTGTTTATTCATGTTTGCGCTATTTATATTGCCATGCATAACCGCTTGTGGAAGGCGGTGTTGTTTTTGGGTGGTATTGTGCTGGCGCTCCGGGTGGCCAGTTATTATTTTCCCATACCGCTTAACTTCCGGCAGTTTGAATTGTTTTCCCCCACCGTGTATGGTTCGAACCTGGTGCTGCGCTCACTCGGGGACCTGCTGATCAACGCAGTGCTGTTTGTATGGGTGATATTATTTGTAAGGCACCACCTGCTGGTAAAAAAATATGCGGTGGCGGCAAAATTTCATTCATTGAAATGGGTGTGGCTCACTGTTTCGGCCATGGTGATGCTGGCAGCCACCTACGTGTGCGGGCATATTTTGCGCAGCATGGTGGCCGACTCTGATATTTCTTTTGATGTGATCAATTTCTTTACCCTGAATATTTACAGCATTCTCGGATTTATAGTGTTTTGCTGTATCGCCATCGGGTATTTTTTACTGGGACAGATACTGCTGTATCTTTTAAAACCGCTGTTTCCCCAAAACTTCATTCCGCTGTATATCGTCGTTACTGTACTCGGACTGGTATTTCTCACCGTTGGCTTCAATATTACCCTGGTGGCATTTGAATTATACCTGCTGGTATGGCTGCTCCTCTTCCTGGTATTGCTCAGCAACCGTTCCCTTGCATTGCATACAACAGGCATTTCCTCATCAAGACTGGTTTTCTGGCTCTTCTTTTTTTCATTGTCCATTACGGTGGTGATTGTAAGGGAAAACAATGTAAAGGAACTGGTCAAGCGCAAGCATTATGCCGAAACACTTTCCACCAAGGCCGATCCTTCCAGTGAAACGCTGATGAATACCCTGATGACCGATTTCAGGAATGAATCACTGGCGCCCAATTTTTACAAGTTCAGGGATTCGGCCAGCAGTCAGCAGTTTAAAGACAGCCTGGTGAACAGTAATTTTTTGGGTTACACCAACAAATACGAAACACAGGTATATGCCTATGATGAAAATGAAAAGCCCCTGTACAACGCCGATTCAACAGGCTTTAATGAATTCAATACGGTACTGAGCACACAGGGCCGCCGCACCGGTATTGCCGACCTGTATTTTTATGACGAGTCGTACGACCGTTTCAGCTATATCAGTAAAAAGAATGTTACTGATACTTCGGGTAAACTGCTCGGCTATGTTTTTATACTGGCCCGTTCCAAAAAATTCAAATCTGATGCGCCCTATCCCGAACTGTTTTCGCGGGGCGATGAAAATGCCATTGAGAATTCTTCTGTATATGCATTTGCGGTATACAATAATTTAATCCTCATCAGCAACTATAATGATTATGCTTTTGCCACCCGCATTGTAAAATCACAGGTGCCCAGGGAAGAGTTTGAACTCAAACGCACCGGGGCATTTGACGAACTCTGGTACAGGGCCGGTGCCGAAAGCGTGGTGATCATTGCCAAAAAAGACAATTTCTTCATTGAGCTGATCACCCTGTTCTCTTATCTTTTTTGCGCATTCCTGCTTGTAACAGGCGTGTTCTGGCTGCTGAATATTTTTATCAGGTCGCGGTTAAATACCATCCGGCTGAAGAGTTATATGCAGCTGAGTATCCGTAACCAGATTCACGGTACGGTGATCTTCATCAGTGTGCTGTCGTTCCTCGTGATTGGTATTGCCACCATTTTATTCTTTATCCGCCGTTATGAAAACAATAACCGGGAGCGGCTGAGCCGCACCATTAAAGTAATGGAAAATGAAGTACGCAACTCTTTTGCCGAACTGTCTGTATTTGACGATGTGATCAGGATATATGATGAAGGGTATAAAGAAAAACTGCAGCAAACCATTACTAAAATTTCTGAAATACATGCGGCCGATATCAACCTGTACGACCTGGAAGGCAATTTAAAAAGTTCCTCCTTGCCGCTGCCGTATAACCGGGGCATTGTAAGCACCAAGATGGATCCGCAGGCCTATTACCATATCAATAAGAAAAAGGAAGTGCAGTATTTCAAGGAAGAGCATATCGGCAGCCTCAGTTTTATCAGTAATTATGTACCGGTGATTGATGAGGACGGAAGAGAGTATGCCTATCTCAATATTCCTTACTTCACTTCACAAAGCAAACTCAAACAGGAGATCGCCAACTTTTTGGTCACCATCATCAACCTGAATGCCTTTATATTTTTGATTGCCGGTATCGTGGCGCTGTTTATCACCAACCGCATTACCCGTTCCTTCTCTTTCATCAGTAATAAAATGAAAGAAGTAAACCTGGGCAGTGCCAATGAAGCCATCGACTGGAAACGGGATGATGAAATCGGGGAACTGGTGAAAGAGTATAACAAGATGGTGGGTAAACTGGATGCCAGTGCCAATGCACTTGCCAAAAGTGAAAGGGAAGGAGCCTGGCGTGAAATGGCAAGACAGGTGGCGCACGAGATCAAGAACCCGCTGACACCCATGAAACTCAGCCTGCAGTATTTGCAAAAAGCCATCAGCAATAATTCGGATAATGTGCGTGAGCTCACGGCCAATGTGGCGCAAACACTGGTGGAGCAGATCAATCACCTGAACCAGATCGCCGGTGAGTTCAGCCAGTTTGCCAATATTGGTAACCCCAAAAATGAGGTATTCGATTTGCATGAAGTGCTGTACCAGCTGATACAATTACACCGCATGGATGAAAGGGTGCAGCTCGATTGCACGCCGGTGCACCAGCAGGTGATGGTGGAAGCAGACCGCACACATATAAACCGATTATTCACCAACCTTATTCAAAATGCGATACAGGCCGTGCCCGAGGGCCAGCAGGCCGTAATACATATTGATGAAGCAATACATGACCAGAAAATAATGGTGAAGATCAGGGATAATGGTATGGGAATTCCAGATGAGATGCGGCCGCATATTTTTACGCCCAACTTCACTACGAAAACTTCCGGCACTGGTCTCGGACTGGCCATGTGTAAAGGGATCGTGGAGCAGGCAAGAGGTGCCATTTGGTTTGAAACCGCCGCAGGAACAGGCACTACGTTTTTTGTGGAGCTGCCGGTGTATAGTGAGTAGTGAGTAGTGAGTGGTGAGTGGTGAGTAGTGAGTGGTGAATGGTCAATGTCGAGTAGCTAATAACCAATAACAACGAACCATCCGTTTTACAACAGTTTCAAATATTCAATCACCGCTTTTCTTTCCTCATCCGATAAGTTATCACCAAAATAATGCCCGCCGTTTCCAAAACCTGTTTGCATGGTATTGTACACATCGCTGCCACCGGGTTCTTTCATTGCTTCATAGTTCCAGCCGGGAATGATATAGTTATAAGCGGGATGCACAAAATCACGTTTCCAGTACACAGGTCTTTTTTTACTGTTGAGCAGTGTTTCAAGATCGGGCACACTGCCATTGTGTAAATAAGGCGCCGTGATCCAGATACCATCCAGCGGCGGGGCAATATAGCCACGATAAGGCTCCAGTTTGGCAGGATGTTCTCCTGTGGTAAACCAGCTTTTGTTGAACCATGCTAAAAACTGCGGACTGGAATAATTGGAGCTGAATAAAGCCGAATCGGTTTGTATGATGCTTTGCGGGATCAGCAGGTTCGGGTATTTGCCATCTTCACCATACGTGCCATGGCAGCTGGCACAATTGCGGTTGAATATTTTTTGCCCGGAAGCAGCCAGCTGTTTATTCACCTCTTTTGGATATGCCGGCGGATTGATGGTTTTTAAATACGCCAGCACATCATTAAAATGACTGTCGACTGAGGCGGCTTCTACAGTATCGGTTACCGTGAGCAGGTTGCTGGCCATCAAAAATCTTCCAAAATCTCCCCGGCCAAAACCATTATAGAACATGCCGTTCTTTTTCTTCAGCATCCACCAGGCAGGCACATCTGTGGGTATCATTACAGCGGGTATTGGCATCAGCGCCTTATCGCTCCATTTTAATGTTACAGGATCACGGTGCGCCGCAAGTAAGGCTGCCAGTCCATCTGCCAGGTTCACTCCCCTGGTGTTTACCATCAGCTGGGGTGAAACCGTCTTAACCGTGGTGAAAAAATTTTTTGCCGCTTCATATTTTTTAGGAGCAGCCAGCTTTAAAAATTTTTCTGCCATGGATGCGGTGCTGGTGCGGTTGATGGTAAAGTCGCTGAGCGAATTGCCCAGCCCCATTACAAACTTGCCATCAAAAACCTGCGCATGGCATTGCATGCAGTTGGGCGCCACCACCATTTCGCCATTGGGCGCTTTTACAGCAGTGTAATCAAAAGGGAGATCTTTATTGAGCCCGCTGCGTTTTAAAAAATTGCTGCTGTCTTTTTTGCGGGCAAGCAAATAGTATGAATAGGGGATGCCGCTTTTTAAATAATCACCGCTGGTAAGGTATTCGTATCCTTTTGCTGCGTTGCCACTGCGCTGTTTGCTTTGCGGAATAAACTGCGGTTCTTCGGCGGATTTATTTGTAAGACTTAATAAGCCGGTGCAGGCAATGACAATCACTGTAAGAAAGATAAGTGTTCGTTTCATCAGCTGTTATTTTTTTGCAGCAGGATAGTAAGAATCCTGGGAATGCCGTTGCGGTCATCTTCGTCGAAATACTCATGAATGTTCTTTACCAAAAATCCATGCCGCAGCGCTGGTTGTATAAAATCAGAAATATGGTGGTTAAAACAAGTCACCACCTGTGTGCCGCCTTCTGTTTCAAACCTTGCCTTAGTTCCGGCATATTGTTTAAAGGGATGCAGTTCGCCGATATAAACATGCCCGCCGCTTTCGATCTTTTGTGATAGTTTTTCAAATACCGCGTCCAGGTTTTCGATATGTTCCAGCACCAGGCTGAAGGTTGCCAGCCGGAATGTATCATGGGTGAAATCCCAGGCTTTATTGATATCCGCCTGTATAAAATCCGCATGCGGCGCATGGATCTTTTCCTTTGCTTTGGCCAGCATGGCTTCGGAAAGGTCAATACAGAGCAGGCGTTTTGTTTTGCCGGCAAGCCATTCCGTGTTTTTCCCGGTGCCACAGCCAACCTCCAGGCAGCTTTCAAAACTGGTGGCAGATAAAATTTCCCGCAGTGCAATGGCTTCCAGGTCCCTGGTGCGGTTGATATTGCTGTCGTAAATGGCAGCCCATGAATTATATGCCTGTTGAACGTTCATTACAAAATGTTTGAAGCAGCAGCCCAATATTACAGGCCCGCCTGTACTGCAAAAATCTGCTAAAAATTCTATATTCAGGCAACCCCTTTTATTGCCTTCAGTGCTGATGGGAATTTTGCAGGTGAATTAGCAGATTCATCCAGCGATCATTTCCTGGGAAGGTTTTTTAAAACGGCGGTTGTTCTTTGGGCTGCGCAGCCTTTATATCCCGGGTATTTTTTTGCACGGCAATGGCTGCAAAAACACTCAGCACAAAACTCATGGCATAAAATCCTTTTTCGCTTTTGGCTAGTTCCGCATTCCATAATCCAACAGTGAGCAACACGATGGAGAGTAAGGTGGTGAACCAGGCGATCCCGTAATACAAATTGGTTACCGGGATGCCTTCCAGCTGGTCACGCACGGCTTTTTGCACAGAGATGGCAGAGAATAAACCGAACATCAGCACGGTGAAGTAATAGCCTTTTTCATTCAGCAGCATATCGGCATTCCATAAACCAATTAAAAAAGCGATGATGCCAATGAATAATGCCAGCCAGGAAGCGGCGATAAAAGCACCTGATGGCTGCAGTGTTTGTTTTTGTTCCATATAGATTGTTTAGGACACAAATCTATCCGGCACGGCGGAGGCATTTTTTGACAATAATCAAAAACAGCAAAAACAAATGTTAAAAGCGGCTGCGGATGCGGCTCAGTGTTTCCTGGCTGATGCCCAGGTAACTGGCCACGCAACCCAGTGGCATCCGTTCCAGTATATGCGGTGTTTGTTCGAGGAGCTGCTCATATCTTTCCGCAGCTGTTTTAAACTGTGCGTTTACAAAACGTTCTTCCAGGCGGATATAATATTTTTCATAGGCGATACGCACCAGTCTTTCAATTTCGTGGTGTTCATTGAACAGGGCGGTCAGCTTGTCTTTGGCGATGCTCCAGAGCACAGCACTCTCCACCAGCTGAATATTTTCCACGGCAGCCTGTTGTGTAATAAAACTGTGGAAGGAGGTGACAAAATCATTTTCAAATCCAAACCAGTGGGTGATCTCCTTACCATCCAGGGTATAAAAACCCCGCAGCGCACCTTTCTCCACAAAATATAAATGCCGGCATATTTGTCCTTCCTGCAGCAGCAGTTCGTTTTTAGGCAGCAGTTTTTTTTCAAAGCAGTCGTATAAAGCCTGCTCAGCAGCTTCGCTCAGCGGGTAATAATGTTTGATATGCTGCAGTAAATGATCCATTTTGCAGCTAAAGATAGGATAACATCAGTACTTCTTCAATGTATCGGCATAACGGTTAAAATCATTGAAATAAGTGTTCCAGGTACTGATGCTAAACTCATAATCCCAGGGTTCGATATAACGCACCCGCAGTTGTTTGGCCTGCTCAAATACCTTGCTGTAATCGCCGCCGGGGAAGCTTTTGGTGCTGTCTGACCGGTCAATTACCTGGCAGTAAATATCACCGGGATAATTTTGCAATACTGTAATCATACCGGACTGGTAAGTGGGATTGCCCGATATCCACCACATGGCTGCACCCGCACGATGATTGAGTGTGTTATCGTTCCAGAGACTGCTGATGATCGCAGAGGCGGGAACGGTGGATGAAAACAGTTCATGCACTTCAAATGCCAGTGCCTTACTGGAAAAGGCCGTCGCGAACTTTTTCGCGTTTTGCAGGGATGCGTCGATCCATTTCGTTTCGGTGTAACCAGCTGCGGCAAAAGACGACTGGGTAAAACCATTCAGGTGACCTTCCACACCATTGGCCGTCATTTGAGGAATGTAAACCAGCATCAGCGAAGTATCGCCATTGTATTTCTCTGCCAGTTTATCGGCCAGTTTACCCAGGTAAGTCTGCACCGTATTATCCCATATCAGCGGGAGCTTATAGGGTGCGCCACGAAAAGTATAGTTGAAATAAGGTGCGCCTTTTTGTGTGATCAGCCAGTCGGGACTGCCAATACCGCCTGCCAGTATGGACAATGAATATTTTTTTCCCTTTGCCTTTACAGCATTCACCTGGTTATCGATTGTGCTGAAATTGAAACTGCCTTCTGTTGCCTCAATATCTTTCCAGAAAGCACGGATCAGCACACCCCTTGTTTCAGCGTGGTTAAGCACCGCTGTTGCCGTGCTGCCGGAACTGGAAAATACCCCTTTGGGTTTTGCAATGCTGGCAGGAGTTGTGGGTGTCGTGGTGCCGGGCCCGGGCGTTGCGCTGCCTTCTTTCTTTTTGCATGAAAAAAGCAGCAGGCAGCATAAGGCAGGTACAAAGGAGCGCTTCATAGCAACAGGTTTTGCATTAGACTTGCTTATTTCGGAAAGTTTAACGGCATATATATTTTTTTATTGGAAGCACGACCCGTTTATGGCAGTTGCCGGCCTGCGAATACCGCTTTTCCCCTGAGATGATCCAGCAATTTTGCAATATTGCGTTCCACCGACTCATCGGTTTTTAAGTGATGGATATAACGTTTGATCTCTTTTTGCCGGGATGGCGGCAGCTGCTTAAATTTTGCATTTGCATCTTTACTGGCAGCCAGGGCGGCTTTTAATTTCGGGTGGAAAGGAATGGTTCTTTCACTGGGATCAAAAGCGATACGAACCCTGATGCAATCTCCCAATTTACTGCCGGAAGCATGCAGCATGGGCCTGTTGATATATAAACGCCATGCACCGCTGTATTTTACGAGTGTTTGTTTAAATGAAGCGCCGTTGACAGTGCCATATACAGGAATGGGGCCTTTGTCTTTTTGGGCCGATTTTAAAACAGCACTGAGCACCTTTTCGGGCAAATAAACAAAGGGGTTGATGCCGATGATATCAATGATAGCTTTAAATGTATGCACTTGAAAAAATGGGCAGCTGTTTATAGTGGTGAAACATACATTAAGATAATGCTTTTGCCTGGCAGAAAACTGTATCAGGTGGTTTTTTTATTGCCGGTTTGTTTAAATAGAAAAACAGTGCCGGCATACAGGCACCATAGTATGCTGAAGGCAACCAGTCCGCGGGTATTCCATAACATATCCTCCGGGTCATAACGGCCATGTATTTTGCTCCTGAAATAATGATTGGAATATTCCTGTGCATATTCAATGCCCATCCCGAATAAGTATAAAAGAATAAAGATGATGAGATGCGGGATTAACCTGCGCTGTGCAAACAGGATATTTAAAAATGCAGCTGCCAAAAAATAAAACAGCGCATGCATTTCTTTATCGTGGTGCCGGAACAGGGCAGGCAGTTTGATCATAAAACCAATAATGGCTGCTGTAAATGCGGCTGCGGTGATCAATAATTTCTGCGTGGTGCTGAGGCCCTTTTTCATGCGGGGTAAAGATAGGGGATATTGTTTAGGGGGAGTAGGGGGGCTTTAACGCAAATGCGAAAACTGGTAACAGGTTCGGCTCACCAAAATAAAAAATTATCTTTGCCCTGCTATCAGCCGGGTTATCGTGGTGCCGAAAGGCGCCAAGGAAAGTCCGGACAGCATAGGGCAACACACCGGTTAACGGCCGGTCACGCCACAAGCGTGAAGAAAGTGCCACAGAGAATAACTGCCTGTCATGGCTTCAGCGGGGAGATTAAAAACAGTCTCCGCTGTATGCGGGGAATGAACCCGCCTCCGCTGAAGCTATGGCGGGTAAAGGTGAAAACGTGAGGTAAGAGCTCACGGGTTTTTGCAGCAATGCATGAACCGGGTAAACCTTGTGTGCTGTAATGCCACGTATACCGGCGCTCCGATAGCTATCGGAAGAGGGCGGCCCGCCCGATGCCGGAGGGTAGGCAGCAAGATCTGTGCAGTAATGTACAGGCCAGATAAATGATGACCTCATCTGCTTTTGCACTGCAACGGCAGACAGACAGAATCCGGCTTACAGGCTGATAGCTTTTTTATTTTAGTTGACGGTTGTTAGTTGATAGCTGACGGTCGTTGGTACGCTTAGTCGCATATTCTCCGGTAAAAGCTGCAATGGTTTCACTATTCACTATTGACCATTGATGTACCCACCACTCACAACACAAATCATGTAGGAATTAAGGCAATAAAGATTGCTATGCAATTGACCATTGACCATTGACAATTCACCACTCGCCACTCACATCATCCCCTCACTTCCACAATCTTCTCAATGTTTTTCTCCACTGGTGTAACAGTTTGCAGGTATCGGTAAATGGCTTTCAGTTCAAGATCGCTCATCCTGCTGAAGGGGCCCCATGGCATCGGGCTTTGCTTGATGATTTTTCCTTTACGGAAACGGCTGATGAAGGTGGCTTCATCCCAGTCTTTGATATGACCTGTTTTTTTATCCGGTGAAATATTGGGGGTGTGAAAGATGTATTTGGGATCCACAGGCGACTCCATTTCAAAGCCGCCGGCAAATGGTTCGCCAATAAATGCACCTGTCTTTAAATCCCGGTCGGTATGGCAGCCGCGGCAGTTGGCCACGCTGTGCGCCATGTATTTTCCATAGGCTGCTGTAGAATCAGGCTTCACTGTTTTTTCCACCGCACCATCGGGCCCCACTGGTTTTATAAAAAATGCTTTTACAAATTTTCCCAGCAGGTTGAATTCGTTTTTTGGCACACTGTTCTGAACGGGCTGCAGCGTGCGGATATAGGAAATGATGGCCGTAAGATCTTCATCACTGGTGTTATGAAAGGGCATAAAGTCTACAATGGCCCTGCCATCATAACCCACACCATTGCGCAGTGAGCGGGCGATCTCCTCATCTTTTAAATGACCAATGCCTGTTTGTACATCACTGGTGATATTGGGTACATGAATGGTGCCGATGGGTAATACAAAAATCCTTCCGCCGCTTAAAGGCACTTCCATGCCTGCATTTACCATCGAATCGGTGCCGGCAGCTGAGTGGCAATCGGCACAATGCGCTGAGCTGAATACAAGGTATTTGCCCCTTGCAAGTACAGCGCTGTCTTTACTGGATTTGATGGCCGGGTAGGGGGCATCAAATTTCATGTTTTGTCTTGATGCAATTACAATACTTAAAGTGATGATGGACAGGAGCAGTATAATACCGGTCCATTTCAGGATTTTTTTGAGCATAGTTTTAAGGTTTAATTGAATGGTTGGTATGTACGCTTCAAAAAGGTAAATGGATTTCGCAGGGCGGATTTTTTCAGAAGAGGTCAGCTGCGGGCGGACTGTTTTTATAAGAGCGGTATTGGTTTGGGGGGGATAGATGACAGATGACCGTAGTCAGTGGTCTGTGGTCATTCACCATTCCCTCACATCTTCCCGCCATTCACATCCTTGATAAACTGTACCAGTCCGGGGAAATAGTGTGGCTGGTCGTCGTACATGTCCATATGGCTGCCATTGGGGCATAACAGGAAACGGCCTTTCTGTACCTGGGTGCTCATCCATTTCATATGTTCTGGATCCATTGTATCATGTGTGCCGCCGATGGTAAGTGTGGGCACTTTTATCTGTGGCAGTTGTTTGCTCACATCCCAGTTTGCGAGGTTTCCTCCAATGCCAAATTCACTGGGCCCCTGCATCGTAACATAGAGGCTGTGGTTCATTTTATTGAAGGATCTTGTTACAGGCTCGGGCCATTGCTCCACCGGCATGCGCAGAATATGCTTTGTATAAAAATGCGGGTACAGGAGCTCCATATATTTCGGGTTTTCAAAATCACCTTTCTTTTCAATCTGGCGTATGGTGTCGAGCACCTTAGGATCAAACTGTGGCGCCAGCACTTCCTGTGCATATTTACCGTAGAGCGGGCAACTGCTCATCATATTACTGATGATGAGGCCCTTTAAATTATCCTGGTATTTTAAAGCGTATTGCATGGCGAGAATGCCGCCCCAGCTGTGGCCCAGCAAATAGAAATTATCTTTTGTGAGGTTGAGTGCTTTGCGAACCTGTTCCACTTCTTCCACAAAACGGGGCAGGCTCCAGTAAGCCGTATCTTTTGGATCATCGGATAAACCGCAACCAAGCTGGTCGTAGTAAATGAATTCAATGCCTTCCTGCGGTAAAAAACTTTCAAAGCTTTCGAAGTATTCATGTGTGGCGCCGGGCCCGCCATTGAGCAGCAGCAGTTTTATGGAGGGATTATTACCAATCCTCTTGGTCCATATATTGAATGTGCGGCCATTGCTGGTAATGGGAATTACTTTTATACCGCCGGTTTGCATTTCCTTGAATAAGCTGCTGTCTGCAGTAACTGCAGTGGTATTTGCTTTTTCAGCATTATGGTTACAGGAAACAATGCCTGCGACAGCTGCAAGCAAAAGCAGTGTTCTCATGCGTTATAGTTTAAGTCTAAAATCACTTAAAGCTATAAAACAGATTTAAGAACTCATAAATTCTTTAAAGAAATTTTCTTTGGTGGCCGGCCACTCCTCCTTAATAAAGCTGAAATAATGGCTGTGCCGGACGGTGCCGTCATCATTGATCACATGGTTACGGAACACGCCTTCATGCACCGCACCTATTTTTCGCATGGCTTTTTGTGATATGAGGTTGAGATGGCCTGTCTTCAATTCGATCCGGTTCAGTCCCATGGTTTCAAACCCGTGTGAAAGCAGGAGGAACTTGCAGTGTTTGTTAAAGCCGGTGCCATGCAGTGACCTGTTCAGCCATGTCCAGCCGATTTCCAAACGTTTATTGTGCAGATCGATATTGCCGTAACGTGTGCTGCCGCAGTATTCACCGGTTTGCTTATTGAAGTATGCAAAAGGGTATGATTTTTTTTCCTGTCTTTCTTTTAAGGCCGTATCAAAATAAAAACGGAAATCATCAGCTGAGTTTATCTTCTGAATGGTAAACCGCCATAACTCAGGTTGCAGTGCCGTGGGCAGCAGCAGTTCAAAATGTTTTTCTTCCAATGGCTCAATGCGCACCCGTTCATCTCCCAGGATAAGGGGTGTTTCGAAGAAAGTATTATTGGTCATTTGGTAGAGTGGTTGCTTGGTTAATTGGTTGATCAGTTAATAGGTTTATTTGTTAATTAGTGTAATTCGTATTAATTCGTGTAATCCAAATCAATACTTTTCCTTTAACAATGAAGCCACCACTTTATCAATAGGCAGGGTGAGATGCTGTTCGGAAAATGCTTCCCAGTCAATAAAACGGAAGGTCTCTGTTTCGGCGGTTTCCCTGTACACCCGCATTTGCTGTTCGTCAAAATCAAAGGGGGAAGTGCGGATAGGAGCAAGGATGGGTTCCAGCGCTTCCGCAAAATAATAAATGGAAATGATCTGGTCTTTGTTGTTAAATGCGCTGATCTGGAAATAATCGGTGGTGTAAATATGGTCTCCCACTTTTACACGGAGATTCATTTCTTCCATAAATTCCCTTTGCAGGCAGTCGCGTGTGCCTTCCCCAAATTCCAGTCCGCCGCCGGGAAATTTGGTGATTTGCATGCCCCTGATCAGTTCATCGCTGACCAATACCTGTTTCTGTTCATTGATTAAAATTCCGTACACACGGATGGTGAAAGTGCTCATAGTATTTATATAAGGTTTAAAACCCTTCAAAGGTTTTCAACCTTATTTTCTAAAACGTTTGTAATAATTCCAGATCACCACGGCCAAAATTGCGAAAGCCAGCAATACCGGTATCCAGAATGCCCAATGCGATTCACGGTAGGGGATGGGCACGTTCATGCCATAAATACTGGCGATGAGTACGGGCACACTCAAAAAAATGGTGAGCGTGGTAAGCCTTTTCAGCACTTCATTCTGGTTATTGCTGATGATGCTTGCAAAGGCATCGAGTGAAGAGCTGAGGATGTTGGTATAAGTATTGGCGGTTTCCAGGGCCTGGGAGGTTTCCACGATCAGGTCTTCCAGGAAATCCCGCTCATCTTCATTCATCTGCAAAATATTGGTACGGGCAATTTTCATCATCAGCAGTTCATTGCTGCGAAGTGCCGTAATAAAATATACCAGGCTTTTCTGCACCCGCATCAGCTGCAGCAATTCCTCGTTACGGTTGGCATCATAGAGTTTTTGCTCTAAAATATTCCGCCGCTGGTTAATCTCTTTCAGGCATTCCTGGAAATTGGTGGTGATCTTTTCAAAGATCTTCAGCACCATCATCGTTTTTTTCTCTGCGTTGCGGTGCCGGAATGTGTTCAGGAATTTTTTGATGGCTTCGTTCTCAAAAGAATTCACCGTTACGATCTGGTTATGCGTTAAAATGATACAGATGGGGATGGTGATATAAAAAGCGTCACTTTCATTGAAGGAATTGTTCTCCGTGGGGGTTTTGATCACAATGAGTTTAACATTGTCGTCAATTTCGTAACGGCTGCGTTCATCAATATCGAGGGAGTCGGTTAAAAAGTCGATCGGGATCTCCAGCGTTTCACTCAGCTCGGTAAACTCCTCCTGCTTCAGTGGTGGCAGCACATTCACCCACGAACCTGATTCCGGTTTGTCGATGGCGAATGTCTGGTGTTCAACAACTTTAAAGTACTGGATCATATAGCTGCATTGACGGTGGCTGTTTCAATAATTTTTTGATGGTGCAAGGTATGATAGATGTTGAAATAACAAAGCTCCCGCAAAGTGATTCTTCCCAATAAGGGATGTTTTACCAGGTATTGGTCCAATGAAGGCTCCGGTCTTTTTTGTTCCAGTTTTTCCAGGTAAACCGCAGTGGTATTTTCCCAGCGCCGGATGAGGGCCTGTTTACCGGTGCCTGCCTTAATTTTTTGCGGGATGAACCTGCCGGAAGCCCTTCCGCCTGCGGCCAGTTTTTGCCTGTATTTTTCCACCAGTTCATCATAGGAACGGGATGGACGGTTGGGTGTGCCACCCACCAGTTTTACAATAAACAACGGCAGGCTAAAAGCAAGTTTGCTGGTATTGGTGGCGATTACGAGATGCTGTAAATGTTCTGCTGCCGACCATTTTTCACCGGGTCTTTCAAAAAAACTTTTTTCATCCAGTTGTTCACATGCTGCAGTCAATGCTGCAAATGTTTGTTTTGATACAATGAGGATCGTTTCTTTGGTCATGCAGCATGCCGGGTTTAAACTTCCATCTGTCCTTTGAATACAAAACTGGCGGGTCCGCAAAGCCAGATGTTTTCAAAATGTGATTCATCCAGTTTTTCAAATTCCACGCTGAGGCGGCCCCCGGGGGTTTGCACTTCCACGCGGTTAAAACCTTTTTCGTTGTGGGCACTCATCAGGGCGCAGGCAGTAACACCGGTGCCGCAGCTGTAGGTTTCATCTTCCACACCCCGTTCATACGTGCGGACAAAAATAGTGTCTTCATCCACGCCTTCCACAAAATTCACATTGATGCCTTCGGCTTTGAACTCCCTGCTGTAGCGGATCTCGCGGCCGCTTTCCACCACATCCACTTCCTTCACATTATTGGCAAATTTTACAAAATGCGGTGAGCCGGTGTTGAGCACGGCATAGGAGGCATGTTCATCCACCTCATCCACATCTTTCATCTTCAGTCTTACCTGCTGGCTCATATCGATCTCGGCAAGATGTTCTCCGTCTGTGGCAATAAAACGGTATATGCTTTTGTTGATGCCCATATCATAGGCAAACATCGTTAAGCACCTGCCGCCATTGCCGCACATGCTGCTTTCGTTGCCATCGGCATTAAAATAAACCATTTCAAAATCGTAGCCGTCTTTGCTGGCCAGCATCATCAGTCCGTCGGCACCCACACCAAAACGGCGGTCGCAAATGCGTTTTACCTGTTTTTGGGTAATGCTGCTGTATTTTCCGTCGCGGTTATCCAGTATCACAAAATCGTTTCCGGTTCCCTGGTATTTATAAAACTCAATATGCATATTAATTGGATGAAAGTATTTCCAGTGTTTTTATAATTAAATTTTCCACTGCAGCGGCCCCGTCCTTGCTGAATTCTTTTGAAATACGGTTGGCCACGATGGCGCTCAGTGAAAGACAGTGATGCCCCAGCACTTTGCCCATGCCATAGATCGCCGAAGTTTCCATTTCAAAATTGGTGATGCGGTGCTGGCCAAAGCTGAAGGATGTCAGCTGGTCGATCAGTTCGGGGTGGGTGAGGCCCATGCGGAGTACACGTCCCTGCGGACCATAAAACCCGGGGCAGGTTACGGTGATGCCCTGGTGAAATCCATCCACAAAATTTTTCAGTAATGTAATATCTGCACTGCTGATATATGGATTGGAAATACGCTGGTTCATCTGCGAATGGGTGTTGAATGCCTGCAGCAGCTGTTTTTCTTCTTCATTGTTCTGCAGCAGGTAAAAATTCATCAGGTTATCCAGTCCGAGCCCATGCGTGCTGGCCACAAAGCTGTCTACCGGGATCGAACGCTGCAAAGATCCCGAAGTGCCCACACGGATAATATTCAGGGCGGATAAGTTTTCCCTGATCTCGCGGGTGTTAAAATCAATATTCACCAGCGCATCCAGTTCATTGATCACGATATCTATATTATCAGGTCCGATACCGGTGCTCACACAACTGATACGTTTATTGCCCACGTAACCGGTATGCGTGATAAATTCCCTGTGCTGGTTTTTGAATTCGATGCGGTCAAAATGTTTGCTCACTTCGGCAACCCGGTCGGGATCACCCACCGTGATAATGGTACCGGCAATTTCTTCGGGCCGGCAATTGATATGATAAACAGCACCACGGTTGTTTATGATCAGCTCCGATTCTGCTATGCGGCTCATGCTGTAAAAATTTGAAAATCTATATTTGAATTAATGCCTAAAAATACCCTATTTTTGCAACACTAAAAAAATGAGGGGTATCAGTAAATTGATTTACAACCGCTCAGATGGAATAGGGTCCTGTGGCCGAGGGGCTAGGCACGGCTCTGCAAAAGCCTCTACACCAGTTCGAATCTGGTCGGGACCTCCAGTTTAACAGCCGGTTTTTAACTGGCTTTTTTTATAACTATGATACAACGCTTCATATATTGGGCAGGTATGATTGCCTGTATTGTACTGGTGGCAGCCTGTTTTATGCCCTGGACCTTTCATGCCGACCTGGGCAAGGAGTTCAACGGGTTTTTCAGTGAACAGAACAGGTATGGCAAGCCGGGCAGGTATTTATCCGGGCTGGCCATTATCATGCTGGCCTGTATGCTGGTACCCAAAATATGGGCAAAGCGGCTCAATCTTTTCCTGGGCGCACTGCTGATCGCCTATGCCATCAAAACCTATATTTTATATACCTCCTGTTATATGGCTTATTGCCCCGAGAAAAAGACAGGCGTATACCTGATGCTTTTTTCTTCCGTTGTTATTTTCATCGCCACGGCATTCCCCAGTATGAAACTCCCGGTACAGGATAAAAAGCAGCCTTAAGCACCTGCTTTTCGGTTATCCGTTTGTCATTTTTTTGCAGGCTGATGCAGGCTTTGCTATTATTTGTAATTTGCAATAACCTGCTTCAACATGCTGATCGAAATACTTACGGTTACTGCTATGTCCAGTTTCGAGACCTATGCCGCACTCGCGGCGGCGCATGCTTTTGGAATGGATACCTGGCTGATCCTTGTTTGTACCATCAGTGGCGGTATTGCCGGGGTTTTTGGTGCGGCGTACCTGGGCGAACGGATCGAAAAATTCATTCAAAAAAATTTCAGGAAAAATAAAAGTCCTAAGCCCAAGACCGGGCTGATCTATAAAGTATGGTATAAGTACGGCCTGTACGGGCTGGGGTTCTTTGGCACTTTTTTGTTTGGCGCCCCTGCAGCCATCGGGGTGGGGGTGGGTTTTAATGCGGATATGAAAAAGCTGGTGCCCGTTTGCCTGTTCACCGTTGTGGTGCGTTGTGTGGCGTTTACTTTTTTCAGCGATTATATTAAAGGGCTTTTCTGAAATATCAAAGGGCTTCCATCATGAAAGCCCTTTAATAAAAACGGGATTATCCTATGCTTTTTTCGTTTTGCAGGTTGATATACCAAAAATGGGATACAATGGACAAAAACTGATAAGACTGGTTAATACAAATACAGCACCCAGCACCAGCAATACAATACCGAATGTGCCGGTAACCGTTCCGGAGAAATATAAAAATGCAAATACGGCGGCCAGCAGCAGCCGGATGATCCTGTCGGCAGATCCCATGTTCTTTTTCATTGTAATAGTTTTATTGGTGGAATAATTAATTGCTGCTGTAAAACTATACTATGGGAGAGGGCTGTACGGTGACTAAAGTCACCAGCTACAAAATTTCTATACTGCTGCTGTGCTGTTTTAGTTTATGCCCGTGCTCCAGCTTTTTTACCAGCCTGCTGATCACTTCCCGGGCAGTACCCAGGTCGGCCGCGATTTCTTTATGCGATACGGGCAACGGATTATGGCCGCTGATGCGGACTTTTTCCTGGAGATAGTCCATTAAACGCTTGTCCAGTTTATCGTAGAGCAAGGTATTGATGGTGTCGATCAGTTCGCTGTAACGCTGGTCAAACTGCTGGTAAAACAGCTGGTTCAATGCGGGGTGATCATTTACGAGGCCGGCAACTTTTTCGGCGGGTATCAGCAGCACCGTAGTGGTATTTTCTGTAACGGCAAATATCCTGCTTTTCTCCTGGCGAACACTGGCGGTGAATGACATGATACAGCTTTCTTTTGGCTGGATATAATAGAGCAGGAGTTCCTTGTCTTCCTTGCGGGTAAATACTTTTACCAGCCCGTCTATCACCAGCGGCACCGCTTTTACATACTGGCCTTCCCGTACCAGTTCGGTTCCGGGTGCGAATTCCCTGATGTCGGAAATATTCAGCAGGGCGTCGGTAAGCGCTTTACCCAGGAAGCTGATTTGTTTTTCGGGATGGGAGCGTGGCATTGCAATCAATGGTTGGAATGAATAGAAAATTTATGAAGGATGAGGTATTGCAATAAAACTACGACTAAAAAATTGTTTTTTTGCAGTGAATAAAACGAATGCAATGAAGAAGCTGCTTTTTTTACTTACGGGCTGTTGCTCCATTGTTATCATCATGTGTATGCAAACATCTTCATCCATCAGGGGTACTTATGCACTTACCGGCATGCGTGAAATGGCCGGTGCCTTCCGTTTTAGCGCAGACGGGAGCTTTGAGTTTTTTTATTCTTATGGTGCTGCCGACCGTATGGCCGATGGCCGTTTCACACAAGAGGGAAACCGTATTATTTTGAAAAGCAGCAAGGAGGCGGGTAAAGATTTTACCGTAACCAAACAAAGCAATACCGGCAAGGGCATTACCATCAAAATAAGTGCGCCTGATCCTTATTTGGCTAGCACGGTACGCTGTATCGTTATGAATGGCGAAACCAAAACAAGCATTGAAGCCGATAACAGGGGCATCATTCATACAGATTTGCCCGGGGCAGAAAAGATTTACCTGCAGCACCAGCTGTTTCCCGATGTGGTTACACCCATCAAGGATGAAAACAATGCAAATAATTATTTTGAAGTAAGCCTCAATGCTTCCCTGCAAAAAATAAGTTTTAAGGGGATCGATCTTACCGTGGATGGCGATACATTGCGGATGCCTGCCAATTATTTCATGCCATTTGAAAATATCCGCTTTGTAAAAACCGCTGAACAGTAAACCTTATTTTTTGGAGGCATCCCTGCCGATCCGCATGCGGTAGAATGAGCGCCATACAAATACCAGTGCTATCGCGAGGAAGGCAACGCCAAAATAAGGCGCAACATGCCTGAAGTTTTCTGAAATGGAAATTTCCATTGCCAGCAAACCAAAGAGCGTGGTGAATTTGATAATGGGGTTCAGTGCCACGGATGAAGTGTCTTTAAAAGGATCCCCCACGGTATCACCCACCACGGTGGCATCGTGCAATGAAGTACCCTTTTCCTTATAATTTACTTCCACCAGTTTTTTACTGTTGTCCCAGGCGCCGCCGGCATTGGCCATAAACACGGCCTGGAACAATCCGAACACGGCAATGGCCAGCAGGTAGCTTACAAATAAGGCCACCGCGTTTTCTCCTCCAACGCCTGCGGGGGAGGAAAGAAATGCAAAGGCGAGCGCAAAGAAAAATACTGCCACAAAAATATTGAACATGCCTTTTTGTGCGTATTGGGTGCAGATCTTCACCACATCTTTTGATTTTTGCACGTCTGCTTTTTTAGGTGCATTGGGATCAAGGTTAATATGGTCCTTGATATATTGCACAGCCCTGTATGCACCGGTTGTTACAGCCTGTAAGGATGCGCCGGTAAACCAGTAAATCACTGCACCACCGCATATCACACCTAAAATGGTATAGGGGTTCAGCAGGTTGAGTAATTTTTCCGGTTCAATATTCAGGGTGGATTTGATCATCAGTATCAGTGAAAATATCATGGTGGTGGCACCGGCAACCGCCGTACCGATGAGTACAGGTTTGGCCGTTGCTTTGAATGTATTGCCCGCTTCATCATTTTCCTCCAGGTACATTTTCGATTTTTCACGGTCGGGTGTAAAACCAAAATCCCTTTTGACCTCCTCATCAAAACCGGGGGTTTCTTCTATCAGTGATAATTCATATACAGATTGTGCATTGTCGGTAACCGGTCCGTAACTGTCTACTGCAATGGTAACCGGTCCCATACCAAGCATGCCAAATGCCACCAGCCCGAAAGCGAATATGGAAGGATAGATCATGATCTCGTTCAGTCCGAGTGTGCTGATAAAATACGCTGAGAACATGAGCACAAAGAATACCAGTCCTTTCCAGAACGCAGAAAAATTACCGGCAACCAGTCCTGACAGCAATACCAGTGAAGCGCCGCCCTGTCGTCCTGCGGTCACGATTTCTTTTACATGCGCTGATTTGGGGGATGTGAATATTTTGGTAAACTCCGGTATCAGTGCTGCCCCAATGGTGCCGCAGCTGATGATGGATGCCAGCACCCACCACATATTGCTGTTGCCGTTGAGGTCGGGGATGAGGATACGGCTTACTATAAATGTTACAATGATCGAAAGCAATGAAGTGATCCAAACCAGGTTGGTCAGCGGTCTTTCAAAGTCAATATCCTCTTTATGGCCATACATGGCATTGCTGATAAAATTATTGATCCAGAAAGCGAGCACAGATGTGATCACCATTAATATGCGCATGGCAAAGATCCATACCAGCAGTTCGGCCTGTATGGCTTCACCGGTTACTGCCAGCAATATGAACGAGATGAGGGCCACACCGGTAACACCGTAGGTTTCAAAACCATCTGCGGTGGGGCCAACGGAGTCGCCGGCATTATCACCGGTACAGTCGGCAATCACACCCGGGTTACGGGGATCGTCTTCCCCGATCTTGAACACCACTTTCATCAGGTCGGCACCAATATCGGCGATCTTTGTAAAAATACCGCCGGCAATACGCAGTACAGAAGCGCCCAGTGATTCACCAATGGCAAAACCGATAAAGCAGGCACCGGCGAGGTTTGCGGGCATCAATAACAATATCACCAGCATCAGCAGCAGTTCCACGCATATCAGCACCACGCCGATGCTCATGCCCGAATTGAGCGGGATATTCAGCAGGCGCAGGGGTTGTCTTTTTAATGAAGCAAAGGCCATGCGTGCATTGGCCAGCGTGTTCATGCGCATGCCAAACGCTGCCACCGCATAAGAACCCATCATACCAATCACGGTCCATAATACGATCAGCAGCACAGCACCGGGACCAAATAAATGGCCGCCGCTTTCATTTTCGGCTAAAAAACCAAAATAAAAAACCACCACAGTACCGATGAAAATAAAAAGTATCGAAAGCAGTTTTCCCTGCTGTTTTAAATAAGTGCTGCAGGTTTGAAAGATCACTTCTGATATTTCAAGCATGCTTTTATGTGCAGGCAGTTTTTTGATCTTCATGTAATGGTACAATCCAAAAACGAGCCCCAGTAATGTTACGGCGAAACCTCCAAAGAGCACAGTGCTGTGATGAATGGATTCGGGGATCTTCAGGTTGGCTTCACCTGCAATGGCAAGAAAGGGCAACAGGATGGCGGGCAGGAGTGTGCTGAACTTTTTCATATGAAATGGTTTGAAATGATGGTATGGGTGTGAAAGGATATTTCCAGGCAAATCATTGCATGTATTGCAAGCTGTATAAAATGCAATGGATAAAATTAGATATAAGTGAAGGCGGGATGCTGATGCTTGTCAGTTATAAAACAATTTATCGTCAGCAATTTTTATGTTCCCCGGCATATTATGCGGAAGCATGCCGGCAGTTGTGATGCAACGGGAAAGGCTTTTTTTTAAATTGCATGTAATGTTGCATGCGCATTGAAAGCGCTGTCTTGGATGATTGCTGCTGCAGCCCATTGCAACTTTGCGGAAATTGTGAATGCCGCCGTTCCCTCAGTTTAAAGTGCAGTTTGCCAGTTACCGGGCCAGGCTTGTCATAATATTCCCAAGAACCCTTATTTTTATGCCAAACACCGCTATAAAATGAAAAAGACCGTTGTATCAATAGCCTTTATTTTGTTTGCTGTCAGTGCGCTGGCGCAGGATGCCGCCGCTTTAAAAAAGCATTATCTTAAAATGTATAACAATGCACTGAACTGGAATGATGCCAATGCGGCCATCAGTGCCCTGCATGGTTACCTGGCCCTGGATGACAACCTTGCTTATAAGGATACTTTATCGATGCTGTATTTCTCTTCCAAATCATATATCAGTGCACTGATCTTATCAGAAGAAGTATATAAAAACCAGCCCGCAAATCCCGAATCCGGTGCAAGGGCTGCAGAATGTTATGATAACCTGGGCGACCCCAAAACCGCCGTAAAGCTTTTTGAAGAAGTGGCTGCTAAAACACGCAACCCTTACCATATTTACAAAATGGCAGTATGCCAGTATGAGCTCAAACGCACATTGGAATGTGAACAATCTTCCAAACGTGTGCTGGCCGACACCAACAGTAATAAAATCGGGGTGGGTTTTGAGAATGGCAATGGCAGTTCACAAACCGTTCCTGTTAATGCTGCCGCCAGTAACCTGCTGGGCGTATTGCAGATGGATGCAAAGAATTATGCTGCCGCCAAAAACTATTTCAATGAAGCGCTCAAAGCCTTTCCGCAATTTACGGGCGCCAAACAAAACCTGGAAGCTGTAGACAATGCCATGAAGGCGGCGGGTAAACCTGCTGCAAAACCCCAGGCCAGGCCAAAAGGAAAATAATTTTCTCTGAAAGTTGTGATATTTGTTAACAATACCGGCACTTCATTTATATGATTGAAATACCGGTATTGTTTTACTGGCATACGCTTATTTACTGCAAGCAGTCAGCTCTTACTGTAAAACCTCAGCCACCGCTTTGCATTTTTCCCTAATTTACCTTTCCAAAACCGTTTCATCATGCGTAAACTGGCTGCATTATTTTTTTTCACCGGCATTGCCTGCATTGCTGCGGCACAATCACTGGATTATTATCTTCCTGCGATCAATTATAATCCCGCTGTTCCAAAGCCAAAGGAAATCATTAATCATGAAGTGGGGGAGTGGCATGTTACACACGACCAGCTGGTGCTGTACATGAAAGCGCTGGCCAAAGCCCGGCCCGACCGCATCAAAATGGAAACGATGGGTTTGAGTTTTGAAACAAGGGAACAGGTGTTGCTCATCATCACTTCGCCCAAAAACCAGCAAAGACTGGAAGCCATTCGCCAGCAACACCTGCAATTGCAAACTGGAGCCCAGACGTCACTGGAAAATTTACCAGCGGTAGTCTGGATCGGCCACAGTATACACGGTAATGAAAGCAGCGGCGCCAATGCCGCCTTGCTGGGTGCCTATTATTTAGCAGCGGCAGAAACCTCCTCGATTGATTCGCTGCTGGATGAAGTGGTGATCTTATATGATCCTTCTTTTAACCCCGATGGTTTGCAGCGTTTCAGCACCTGGGCCAACCAGCACCGGGGTAAAAACCTGGTTACCGATCCCAACAGCCGCGAGTTTAACGAAGTTTGGCCCGGCGGCCGTTTTAATCATTACTGGTTCGACCTGAACCGCGACTGGCTGCCACAGGTACATATCGAAAGCCGTAACCGCGTTAAATGGTTTCACCAGTGGAAACCGAATGTATTTACCGATCACCATGAAATGGGCGCCAATGCCAGTTTCTTTTTTCAGCCGGGTGTACCCAGCCGGGTGAATCCTTTAACACCCGCCATCAACCAGCAGCTCACGGGAAAGATCGCGGCTTTTCATACACAATACCTCGACAAGCTCGGCTCACTGTATTTTACCAAAGAAGGGTACGATGATTTTTACTATGGCAAGGGCAGTACTTATCCCGATGCACAGGGATGTGTGGGTATTTTATTTGAACAGGCCAGCAGCCGCGGACATGCACAGCAAACCAATAACGGGGTGCTCACCTTTCCTTTCACCATCCGCAACCAGTTTACAACCGAATTGTCTACACTCGCCGCAGTTCGCAGTCTTCGTAAGGAACTGCTGGCATACCAGCGTGATTTTTTTAAAGAAACACTGGCTGCCAATAACCCCGAAAGTTATGTATACGGTGATGTAAGAGACAGGATGAAAACACAGTTGTTCACCGAAATGCTGCTGCGCAATGATATTGAAGTATATGAAACCCCGCAGGAAATAAAAAATGCGGATGGCAGCTTTGCACCATCTGCAAGCTATGTGGTGCCTTTGCAGCAAAAACAGTCGGCACTGGTAAAAGCCATTTTTGAAAAAACGCTGGATTATAAAGACAGTCTTTTTTACGATATCACTGCATGGACCATGCCATTGGGGTACGGACTGCCTTATACCAAAACCATTACCGGCAAGGGCAAACCTGTAAAAGGATTTACGGCACCAACCATTGCGCCCGTTCCGGAAAATGCGTATGCGTATATACTGGAGTGGGACAATTATTATGCACCCGCCGCATTGTACAAATTACTGGATGAGGGGTTGGTGCTGAAAGTGGCCAATAATACTGTTGAACTCAATACCAGTTCGGGGGTAAGGAAATTCATGCCGGGAAGTATTATTGTACCCACGCAGCTGCAAACCGTCAGCAAAGAAAAATTATATGCCGCATTACAGCAGGCTCAAAATATTGCAGGTACTAAAATATATGCAGCCACATCCGGTTTTGCCCTTAGCGGCAGTGATTTGGGCAGTAATAAAATGGGGGCTGTTACCAAACCTGCAGTTGCATTAATCGCAGGGAATGGCGTAAATGCCACCGATGCCGGTGAAGTGTGGCAGCTGTTCGACCAGCAGATGAACATGCCGCTTACACATTTGGAACAAACCATGTTCAACCGTGCCGATATTTCAAAATACAGCACCATCATCATGGTGGGTGGCAGTTACAATGAGCTGAATAAAGACAAACTGAAAGCATGGGTGCAAAACGGCGGAGTGCTGATCTGCACGGAAGAAGCAGTTAGCTGGAGTGCACAAAATGGTATCAGCAGTGTGAAGTTTAAAAAACAGCCGGCGGTATTGGACAGCAGCAAGCGGCTCGCCTACAATACAAGAGAAGAAATTGACGGCGCCCAGCAAATGAGCGGTGCCATCTTTGGTGCCGATGCCGATCTTACGCACCCCCTGGCCTATGGGTATAACAATAAGCAGGTAAGTTTTTTCAAGGCCAATAAAGTATTCATGGAAAAAAGCAGGAACCCCTTTGCCACACCCTTTTATTATGGTGCGGCTCCGTTACAAAGCGGCTGGGCCAGCATGCAGAATAAGGAAATGGTAAAAAACAGTGCAGCCGTAATTGTAAATGCCGTCGGCAGCGGCCGTGTGATCAATATGGATCACAATCCCTGCTTCCGCGGTTTCTGGCTGGGTGGCAATAAGCTGTTGCTGAATGCGGTGTTCTTTGGAAAACTGGTGGATGCTGCCAGCGCACGGGAAGAATAAACGAAGCGGTAATGCGGTACTGTTAGTTTTATTATTTCCAACAATTCTTGTTTGCAATAATAAATGTTTATATTAGGAGTACTAAATACTCATTAATATTATGGCAACAAAAAAGAAAGCTAAACCAGCAGCAAAAAAAGCTGTCAAAAAAGCACCAGCAAAAAAAGCAGCTCCTAAAAAAACTGTAAAGAAGGCAGCGAAAAAAGCGGCCCCCAAAAAAGTCGCAAAAAAAGCGTTGAAAAAAGGGAAAATAAAACCTGTATTCCCTATCAGCTAAAAAGGTATTATTGTTTATCTGCTTCTGTTGCGTCATCTGCAGGAGCAGATTTTTTTTGTACAGCCGTTTCATCCGGTATTGCGGCGGGTGCTTCCTGTTGAGCAAGGGCGGTCAGTACTTCTTCAGCAGGCGGTTCAGCTGCTGTGATATATTCATCTGTATTTGCAGCTGCGGTATCTTTCATTTTAGGCAGGAGCGGTTTGGTGAGTTTGGTGATAACGAGGCGTTCCATCTTGTGGTGCAGTGGCACCAGCCCTGCGCCAATCACCACCAGAATCAGCAGTTCAAGCACTTTATTGTGATGCGTTAATTCACCAATTAATGGATGCAGCAGCAGCACTAAAAATTCAAAAAACAATAACAGCGATACCACACCCATAAAGCGTACAATATTCCTGTGTACCCGGATGCGGCTGACCGCCAGTGTTACGAGGAAGAACAAAGGAATAAAGATGCAGATGCCCAGTATTTGCAACTGCTGAATCCTGGTTTCTTTTTCAAGCTGTTTTTGCTCTGCCAGCTCGGCCTGCCGTAATTGTTCATTACTGCTGATGATCATAGCTTCCCTTGTTTTTGCCTGTCCTTTCAGGGAGTCCTGCAACATCACAGACTGCTCCATATAAACAAACGCACTGTCATACTTTTTTTTATCCTTATAAAACCGGCTTAAAAAGCCGGCGGCATCCAGTTCCCGGCTTAAAAAGCCATCTTTTTTTCCGGTTGAAAAGGCAATCCTGGCATAATGCAATGCCGAGTCGGGCTGTTTTGTTCTGTAAAAAACATTGGCCAGCCCCTGCGCTGTTTCGCAAACCATATCATTATTGGCGCCATCATTTAATAATGTCAGGGCGTTTTTGTAATGTTTCAGGGCTGCCGAATCCTGTCCTTCTGCAGCCAGTACATTACCCAGGCCCAGCATGGCCGCACCCTGGTAAACAGCATCTCCACTGCTTATCCCGTTTTGTAAAACCTGCGAAAAATAAAAAAATGCAGAATCACCTTTTTTCATCCGGTAATAGGTTTCTCCCAGGTTGGTCAGCACCTGGTTATGCGTTTCTTTTTTTACTGCTGCCCCGGCAAGCTGTATAGTAGAATCGGCCTTATATAAATAGCGCAGTGCATTGGGATAATCTGCCAGTAAAATATACATCAGCCCGATATTATTGAGGGCGCTGGCATAGTTGCGGCTGCTGTTTCTTTTTTCTTCAATCTGCAGTTTCAGCGTGTAGTTCTTAAGCGCTTCCGTGTAGTTGCCCAGCAGGTATTGGCCCGTGGCCATCACGGCCAGCGAACGGCTTTCGCCTTCCGTGTATTTAATATGTTTTGCCTGCAGGTAGGCCTGTTGCGCCAGTTGCAGCGTGGTATCGGGTTTAAAAAACTGGTATTGCTCTGCCAGTTTCCATAATAATGTAACACGGCTGGTATCCTGCTGCCCGTTTTGGAGCAGTCTTTTCAGGCTGTCTATTTTGCCGCTTTGGGCAAGCGAACATTGCACTTGTACCAGCAGGATGAACAGGCAACAGTAACGCAGCATAGTCGGGGTTTTAAGGTTTAGGCATGTAAGGTATTGCGCAATGTTCAATTTTTCAGTTAAATTTAAAGTGTAAAGTTTTATTTCTGTCTTTTTTTATCCACTTCAATTTTACCTATATGCCAGCCGCCAAAGAACTTCCGTTTTCGCATCATTTAAAAAAGTTTAAAAAATCTTTATCTGCAAAAAGGGATGCATCCGTACCAAGACTGGTACTTCTCATAATGGGCAATACCCATGATAAAACACTGAGCAGGGAATGTAAAAAGGATATGAATGCCATAAGGACTGTTTTTAAAAATGCCTGTAAGCACTTTAACCTGGATTTTAAAACCATTGATGTGGCGGGCAAACATTATAGGTGGGATAACCTGGATAAGGCGATTGACTGCATCCATACCGACCAGGATTTTAATGCTGTGAATGCTGATGACATTGTGGTGTTCTACTATACCGGTCACGGGTTCAGCTATGATAAAGACAGGTATACGCGGTACCCGCAACTGGATATGCGGCCGCACAACAAGCAGGTGCATTATAACAATATCAATTTTATTAAAGACAATACCCTTAACCTGGAAGCGGTGCTGAATATCATCCGTTTTAAAGGCAAACGCGTGAACATTGCCATTGCCGATTGCTGCAATACCACCATTCCTTACAAGCGTCCCAAAGCGAACCTGCACGATATGTGGGTTTCGGGCCAGATATTGCCAGCAAAAAAAAGCAAGCTTACCAAACGTTCTTATACTGATGACAATACTGAAGTAAGCATACTGGTAGGTTCCTCACAGTTTGGCCAGCCCGCAGTTACCGACAGTAAAATGGGCAGCCTGTTCACCCACTTTTTTGCAAAGGCCTTTAATGCCCTGCTCACAGGAAAGCACAGGGGTGAAGCCTATATTCCATGGGTAAAGATTTTGAAGAAAGTGGCTGCACAGGCCCTGAAAGAAAGCAAGGGATATGACGTGGGCGGCGGTGTTGCCGGTAAACAAAAAGCCGTGTTCCAGGTATACGCAGGGCAGGGGATATAAGTTGTGATTCGGAACCGGCAGTAATCATACTGCACCCTTCATTTTTATTAACGAATAAACCCGATCATTATGGCAGTTGCCAGGCAAATTCCTTTTACCAGCCTGCTGGGGCAGTTTAAAAAAAGTTTTAAGGCTGCCGATGGCAAAATACCCAGGATCATCCTGGTCACGATGGCCAATACCCACGATAAAACGCTGAGCCGTGAATGTGCAAGGGATATGAAGGCGGTGCAAACTGTTTTTAAAAATATCAGTAAACATTTAAAAATGCCCTTTTGCAGTATTGAAGTGGCGGGCAAACATTATACATGGGAAAACCTGAATAAGGCCATCGCTGCCATTCCCATGCCGGAAGAAGCCGTGCAGAACAAACTGGATGACCTGGTGATATTTTATTACACGGGGCATGGTTTCAGTTACCAGGCCGACCGTTATGCAAAATATCCGCAGCTGGATATCCGCCCGCATAATAAGCAGGTTAAATTCAACAGCATTGATTTTATAAAGCGGCACACCATTAATATCGAGAATGTGCTCAATTTTGTACGCATGCGGGGCGGCAAGATTACGGTGGCCATTGCCGACTGCTGCAATACCATCATTCCTTATAAACGTCCTGCAGGTGATGCGCAGGATATGTGGGCATCGGGTGTGATGCTGCCTTCAAAAACAAAAAAGATAACAAAACAAATGCTGGTGGATACCAATAAAGAGATCTGTATTCTGTTGGCCTCTTCGCAATTGGGCCAGCCCGCTGTTACAGATACAAAAATGGGCAGCCTGTTCACCCACTTTTTTACACAGGCATTATCTGCTGTTACAGACCGTAAACACAAAGCAGGTATATACATACCCTGGCCGGCCATCTTAAAAAAAGCATCGGCACAGGCCTTTAAGGAAAGCAGGGGATACGATGTGGGTGGCGGTGTGGCTGGCAAACAGAAAGCGGTATACCAGGCCTATGTGAGCAACCAGATGAGTATTGAAGACCGCTATTTAAGTATGATCATAGCATTTGAAGAAGGAAAAGGAAAGGGCGGCTATCCCAAAAAATAAAATTTTATTGCAGCAGCCCGAATCATCCCCCGAAAAGGTTCCGAGAGCTGTTTAATAATCATCTCCGCCCCTGTAGGTTTTATCTGAATCAGTAACAACACATGGCGTGGTTGTAAAGTCGCCACTCACATTACTTATCCAGCCGGTATTTGTAATGGTACCATCTGGCAGCATGGCTGTGGCATACACACGCCCTGCTCCGGAATTGAAAATATCTCTGGTTCCATAGAAAGAGATATTGTTTATTACAGTTACATTGGCATCATTGATATTTGAGCCGTAGCCTGAAATTTTTGTTCCCGTAAAGGCGTTATAAACACTAACCGCTCCCCCCGATACCAAATGAACCAGGCTGTCCCTGATAACAGGAGCAGAACCTCCGCTCAAAAAAGTATAATATAAACTGGAACCTCCTTTAGACCATTTTAAAGCACCGGTCAGTTCATCATACACCCTCAGTCCGTCTTCTTTGTAAAGATAAATATTGCCATAGGCCGCATTTATTGCTAAAGGATTGGCCGTGCTGATAAAACCTGTGGTTGATAAGACGCTGCCATTACTGGCATTAATAACATTCAACTGGTAATCGAAAACCCCATAAGCTTTTGCAAGCTGGATTTTGGGCTTTGTGTTCCTGTTTTGAACATATGAAGACCACAGCAATGCGCCCGTATCCGGATTGAATGCGGCTAAGCCATTATAGTTGGCATAAATTGTATTATTCGCCAGTGATAAACTACCAATAACGTAATACCCGTTTGGAGGAGTAAACTGCCATTTTAAAGTGCCTGTTGCTGCGTTAAATGCCTGTATTTTATTGTTGCTGTTGATGAACACTGTGTTATTATAAACAAGCGGACTTGAAATCTCGTGGGCAGATGCTCCGGTACTGGCAGACCATTTAAGTAAACCTGTTGTGTCAAAGGCATATAATACCGATTCATAGCTCATGGCATAAACAATACCTTTGGAATAACAGGGCGTTGTTAAGCTGTTACCGGTACCCACAGATTTGGACCAGAGGAGCTTGCCATTTTTACCATTAAAGCAGTATAGCTGGTTTTTACCTCCAATGAATAGGAATCTTGCAGAATCTATGGGCTGTGTTTGAATTTGCTTTTCTTCACCATACGCAATGCCAACACTGTTTTTTGCATACGCCCTGATATAAAAGGAGGTGTTGGGCACCAGGTTGGTAAGCGTGGATACAAAAATACCGGTACCACTGCCGGAAATAATTTTATTGTTACTTATGGTTGGAGCAGGTTGCGTGTTATAGCAGATACCCCGTTCAAGAATGCTGTCTCCTCCATCGTTTACTACATTGCCACCCGAAACGCAGGTGTATTGATTGATCATGTTTGGAACACTGGTGGTAACAGTTGCGAGTGATAAAGGAGGTGAGGCGGGGCTCCCGTTCTTTTTGCAGCTGTTAAAAACTGAAATACAACATACGGCAGCAGTAAAAATTGCGGTTCTTGTATTAAAAATATTCATAGCGGTCATATAAATATCAGTTCAGGCGGTGTACGGTTTTTTTTCAAAAGGCAAGCCGGCGGTTATAGCTTTTAAAATTTGCCCGGTTCAAGATAAGAAATTTCGTTCTGTATGCACAATTTGCCCGGTTTATATCCCTCTTGTTTCTGCGGGTTCGCAGCAGGGCATTATGCTAAAGCCTGACCCCGCGGGATAGCTTTCAATACTGCAAAAATTATTTAAAAAATCTTGGTGCCAGCTCTGTAAGGTATAAGCTCCAGTTGCTCCAGGTATGCCCGCCTTCGGTTTCCCGGTATTCGTATTTCAGTCCTTCTTCGTCATATTTCTTGCGCAGCTTTACGATGGATGTATATAAGAAATCTTCTTTCCCGGTTCCGATCCAGTAAAATTTCGGATTGGCTTTTACCAATGCCTTTATCTGCCGGTCGTATACTTCCTGGTTAAAATCATTCAGGCGGTTATTGTCCTGCAGTCCCATACTCATTACAGCGATATAGGAAAACAGTTCCGGGTTGGCATTTGTGATATGCTGTGTTTGCAATCCGCCCATGGAGAATCCGGCAATGGCACGGTTGTTCTTATCGGTATAAGTGCGGTAATGTTTTTCAATAAAAGGAATTACATCTTTTACCAGGCTTTCTTCAAATTTTCCATTGCCCATATTGTTTACTGTGGCCTGCGGGTTGCTGTTAACCGGACCTGCATTCGGAGATGCAAACTGGAAAGGATAGCCGTTTGTTACCACCACGATCATTTCTTTTGCCTTGCCTGCGGCGATAAGGTTATCCATCACCGGGCCCACGGGTCCGCGGGCAATCCAGGAATATTCATCACCACCGGCGCCATGCAGTAAGTACAGTACGGGATATTTTGTTTTGCTGTTATCATTATACCCCGGCGGTGTGTACACCATCATCCTGCGGTTGTTGCCGAGTGTGGGAGAGTTGTACCATACCGCCGAAATGCTGCCGTGCGGCACATCATTTACTTTATACAAACTGTTTTCTCCACCGGTGATAAAAATGCTTTCATAACGGGTACCTGCACGCTCCACATAAGAATTGGCCGGGTCGGTTATTTCAATGCCTTCCAGGTAAAAATTGTAGCGGTAAAAATCAGGAAGGAGTGCCGGTGTGGTGAACGACCAGATGGAATCTGTCTTCAGCATTTCAACAGGTGTGGTATTTTCTTTCATCCAGGTACCTTTTATTTTTACCGACGTGGCAGTTAAGGATTTTAGCCGGAATGTGACGGAATTGTCAGCATTAATTTGTGGGGATATGACGGCTGGTTTGGATTGCTGTGCGAAAGCCGGGGCCAGCATCAATAACATAATTACTGCAAAGAATGAAAGGCAGAATAAAGTAATTTTCATGATAGCTTTTTTAAGCAAGGTTTAAACGGAAAGCTGTAAAATACTGATTTTTCTGCTGCCAGTCAGTCAGAAACGTTTTAACACTGCCGCCCTGCCGTTACTGGTACCCGGGGTCTTCAAAGCGCTGGCTTGTGTATAGCGAGACCCCGGCATTCATTACGCATCCGGAATTTCCGGTTCTACCAGCATTTTCAGTTTTTCCAAAGATTCCTGCCAGCCCAGGTAACACATTTCTGCAGGTATCATGTCAGGTATGCCTTCCTGTATCACTTTCAGTTCCGTGCTGCACAGCACTTTATTGAACCAGACAGACGTAGTCATTTCTCCCGGGAGATTGGGATCATCAAAACGGTCGGTGTATTTGATAAATGCATTGGGCTCAATATCCAGGTATTCGCCTCCAAAGGAATGACCATTGCCGGTAGAGAAATTGGTGAAGGTCATTTTGAAACTGACGCCGGTTTTAAAATCCATATGGTCAACGGTGCATACAAATCCATAAGGTGGCAACCAGGCTGCATGCGCTGCGGCTTTGCTGAAGGCTTTAAAAACTTTTTCAGGTGCGGCTTTTAATACCCGGTGCAGTGTTACGCTGTTTGACATAGCAATGATTTTAGTGTTAATAATTCCTGCTGCAAAGTATGCGAAAATAATTATTCTATTCGGCGTAAAAAGCGGCAATAACAGGGGCAGGTTACGACAGCCAGTTTGCCTGCCCGGTATTGGTAAACCCTGGTCCGTTGCGGCGGTTGACACTGCAGTGATCAGCGGTAAACAGGAATGTAGTTGTTCCCTATACCAAATTTAGTGCTCATCTTTTACAAGTCAAAAGCACCGTATTAGTTCGTCCGGGGCTTTGCTGCCGGCGAAGCATTATTAACCGGAACAGGAATTTTTAGTTTTTGCAATACAGCAATGGAAATATCATCGGCCTCGGGTGCAACCAGGAAAATATCGGTGTTGGCCACATGGGTATATCCTTTTTCTTTTGCCACGGCGGCAATGGCATCTTTGGCTTTTACATAAAAGGGCCGCAAAAAAAGCTGCTGCCTGGCCTGCTGCACCTGCTGAATATACTGGTCGGCCCCGGCAAGATCGCCCTGCAGGGCAGTGATCTCATCCAGCAATAATTTACGGGCAGTTGCGGTGTATTTTTTGGTCGTGTCTGAATAGGCCGCCAATTTTTCGTTGTACTGGCTTTGCTTTAAGTTGATGCCCGGCATCACAGAGTCTCTTATATAACTTGCGCCCAGGGTATCCATATTCAGTTTTTCGGGCGCCAGTTCTGGCATCAGTCCTACGATATCATCAATACGGATATAGGCGATCTTGGTTTGCCCGGCAACCTGCATTACCGATAGCAGGGCAAGGAAGGTAAATACTTTTTTTACATGTTTCATGATGCTTGTTTTTACTGGTGAAATAGAATGGGTGAAATGAATGAAGTTATTGCCAGGCTTTGCAACGATGCAAGGTTGTTACCAGGCCATCGCTAAGATAGCCGTTCCTGCCAGATCTGTCAATACCTGCCAGCACGGATACGGCAGGCGGAGATGGAAAAATAAAAATCCCCGTTTTACAGGATACAAAATTTCTTTGCCATCAATATTTTTACTCCAAAGTATTATTCATGAGATATTTCATTTTTTGTTGTGCCGTAATTTTCTCACTATACACACAGGCGCAGGTAAAACTCCCATCGTCACCCACGCAAATTGTGGTAGACAGTAAAGACAACCTGATTGTTCATTGTTACCTTGGCAGGTTGCTGAAAATTGCACCTGACGGCACGGCTGCTGTTATTACAGATGATATCAGTAAGGGCATTACCAAAAGCCCTTACCCCAAATGCGAAGCCATGACGATTGATGCTGCAGACAACCTGTACATTACCGACGATGAAACGATTTGGATCATGCCGCCGGGCCAGGGGATTAAACACTTTATAGGCGAACCTTTTTTAGCGAAAAGAACAGATGGTGCTGTGGGCAAGGCATCGTTTCGTGGTATTAACTATTTAAAAGCGGCGTCTGACGGAAGTATTTATGTTATTGAAAGAGACAACACCAATAAAGATAACCTGGGAGATTACTATGTGATACGAAAAATAAGTGCCGGCAAAACGGCTACCACTATTGTGTCCCGCCGGGGTCTTCTCCGCGTTGGCTTGTGTGAAGGCGAGACCCCGGCGTTGAAAAGAGCCGCCATCAGTATTTGCCCACTCTAAATATCCCTGTAATTGTTGTCCCGACGGGGTCTTCCTTGCGCTGGGCTGTGGTTGGCGAGACCCCGGCGTTTAAAAGAGTTCCGGTTATCATAAACCCGTTCTAAATATCCCTGTAATGGATCGGTATAAAATGCTTCACCACACCCGTTTCATAAAACGAAGCACTGCTGTGTTCATAATGCTGTCCCGCCGGGGTCTTCCTTACGCTGGCCTGCGTGTGGCGAGACCCCGGCGTTTAAAAGAGTTCCGGTTATCATAAACCCGTTCTAAATATCCCTGTAATGCAACGGCGTAAAATGCTTTTCAATGCCTCGCTCATAAAACGAAGCACTGCTGTGTTCATAATCCGTAAAATCATTCACCAGCTGCCATTTACCTTTAACCGGGTTGAGGTGTATATAATTCATTTTTTGAAGCAAAAACTTATCTGAGAAGATCGCCTTTGCATCAAATGAATCTTTAAATACTTTATGCAGCTGTCCTTTTTTCTGTTCTCTTTTTGTAACCGCAGCAGTAAGTGTTTGTAATAGGGTCGTTTTGCCCTGCTGTTTTAGTAACGCAATTATTTCATAAGCCATAAAACGTTTGCCGTTTGAAATTACTTTGTTCAGGTTAAAGCCCGGTTCACTGAAATATAAAATACAGTGCAGGTGGTTGGGCATAATAACATAAGCCACTATGCGGCAATTGTATTGCTGCTGCAATACAGCAAACCATTTGTAAACGCAATGATAGGCCGAAGCGGTATCAAAAAGTGGCAGCCAGTTAAAACAGGTAAACGTACAGAAATACATACTGTACACATTGGAGTGCTGGTAACGGATGGCCATGGGGCAGGGGATTAGGTTGTAAATGTAAGCACTGTTGCGTTATGTTAGTATGGCACTGTTTCGGCGGGGTCTTCGCCGTGTGGGCTTGCGGGTTGCGAGACCCCGACGGGTTCGAAGAATGGCACGCTGATTTGCGCAGCTCTTTTCTGCGCCGGGGTCTCACCCTGCGCTATGGCCGGGCTGTGAAGACCCCGGCGGGACGGAAATATTTTTATTTTTCGGATGGGGTTGCATATCTGGCAGTGGGAAATTGTATGGAAAATTAATTGACTGTCTCTAGATACATTTGTGAGTTTATATAAAGTTGTGTTTCATTTGCTAATCTTCTGCCTTGATTTATATTAATCTCTTGTTTTTTTAAATTCTTAATATTATTAAAGGAATTTGATTTTAATTTTCTAATTGCTTCTTTAATGCTCTCGTTCGATGGATTTATTGAGTTTTTTGGGAAAGCAGTAAAGACAATTCTGTCCTTATACTCCACTTCTTGTAGCTTTAATTCAATCGCATTTTCAGACATCATTAATGTGGTAGTTTCTTCTGCATTTAGAATTATATAACCAAATTCATGTGCAGTTTCACCCTTGGGTAAAAACCTGTCTTCAATAATTAATAAAAAGCCGTCTTTTTTTAAACATTCTTTTATCGTATTCAGAACTGTCAGCCAATCGTTGGGTGAGATTTCGTGTAGCACATTGCATAAAATAACACAATCAAAATCATTTTTCGGTATTTCCGAAATGTTTGAATAGATAGAATTTATTTTTGGTACTTTATGTAAATATTCATAGTTGCTTTTATCGGGTTCATAAGCACTATAAATGATTTTAGTTGACGTTTCTTCATCTTCTTGAATTGTATACCCTATCCGTCCTTTGCCCGCTCCGTAATCCAGTAGGCTAAGTCTAGTGTTTTTTTGTAAAAAATCTTTAAATATTTTGAATTGGGGGTCATTAATATTGTTACTGAATATTACATCAGGCTCTTTAAAGCACTGTGTCATGAAGTTTCCATAAGCCCATTCTGAGATTGAAGTTATGAATGATTTCAATTCTTGAATATGATCTTCTAGGCCCATTAAATCATTAAATGACTTTCCTGGTGTAGTTCTAGAAGGTGGTATTATTTCATTGTCTTTTACCATTAATATTTCATCGTAGTCTAAATGAGAAAGAATGTGAACTGAATGAGTAGCAATCCAAAGTTGCCCAGTTTTCCCAATAATGTTTTTAAGGGCATTTATTAAGGTTATTTGAGCTTCAGGATGTAGATGTTTTTCGGGTTCATCAATAATAATTATGCTATCGCGTATATTAGTTTTTAAGTTTGTGTCAAGATAAAAAAACAAGATTGCATACGCAAAGAGTGTCTTTTGCCCAGGTGATAAATTCTGAATATTGAAGGGAGTATTGTTAAAATATAAAGCACTGTCTACGACATTACCATTCGGCACTTGTTTATATGAAAATTCTTTGCCTAAAAATTGTCTAACATACGTTTGAAATTTCGCAAAAAGTTTATAGCTTTCTTCATCCTTTATTTTTTGACTAATAATATTGGGGTTATCTCTATTCTCTAAGTAAAGGGTTACTTCTTTCGTAAGTATACTTGAAGTGAGGTTATTTAAATAATTCACAGTTTGCTGACTATTAAATACAGTAAACTCGTTCAATAAAATTGAGTTTGCAAGTTGCGGATTTGATGTCGCTTGTTGAAGAATGTTAGGATTAGAAATTAAAGCCTCAAAATGAGTATTGCTCAATAATTGATCAAAAGTGATATTGTTAGCTATTTGGGTTTTTATTTTCTGTAAATCATCATTATCTACGACTTTCACATAAGTTCTACCTAGCTGGTTTAGCCGCTGAATTATTGGAGATAGGTTTGAGGTAATCGCATCTTCCGTCGCTTTTTTTTGTTGTGCAGTAAACGTATTGGAATTCTTAAGGGCATCAATATGCCTTTGTGCAGTTTTTATATTTTGATTGAAAGGCGAAGTTATCTGGGAGGGAATATTGAGAAGGTGGTTTTCAAGAAATGTTTCAGGGGTGATTTTTGAAATGTAAGTCTCAACAAATTTCAAAATCCTAGATTTTCCAGCTCCATTTTTCCCTACTAGTGCAACAGTGGAACCTAATGGTTTATTTGTTAGATTTATTTCTTTTAAACTAACTGTTTCTGTCTCAGAAGATGCGACTCTTATTTTAGCGATTTTCATTATTAAGGCAGTTAAGTAATAGATGAACTCAGGATGAATAAGGATTAAATATATTATGTCGGATTTGGATTATCAAAAATATTCTACAATTTATTTATTCCTACCCATTACCTCATTTTGGGATAAGCAAAAAATGCCCGCTATGCCTACTAAAATGAAAGTATAAGAGTAATTGTATTTGTAAAAAAGAGTAGTACAACTATTGCTATATAAAGCAAATGCCCGTCCAAAATGAACGGGCATCTCTATTGTCAAAAACATTTTTCTACCCCTTCTTCACCTCCTTCACCCACGCATCTTTCAACGTAACCGTGCGGTTAAACACCAGTTTTTCGGGGGTGCTGTCTTTATCCAGGCAAAAATAGCCCTTGCGTAAAAACTGGTAACGGCTGTCGGGGGTGGCTTGCAGTAAAGATGGTTCTATATAAGCCGTGGCAATTGTTTGCAGGCTGTTGGGGTTCATGTATTCTTTAAAGTCGCCTTCTTCGGCGGCGGGGTTTTCTGCTTTAAAAAGGCGGTCGTACAGGCGCACTTCGGCGGCGGCGGCATGTTGTGCGCTCACCCAGTGTATGGTGCCTTTTACGCTGATGCCGCTGGTATCGTTACCGCTTTTTGTTTCGGGTAAATAAGTGCAGTGTATTTCGGTAATGTTGCCGTTGGTGTCTTTTACAAAATCGTCACACTTCACAATGTAAGCACTCTTCAAACGTACCATGGCACCCGGCGCCAGGCGGAACCATTTTTTGGCAGGCACTTCCATAAAATCTTCCTGCTCTATCCACAGCTCTTTGCTGAAGGGAACGGTACGGGTGCCCATGCTTTCATCGGGGCCGTTCTCGCTGATCATTTCCTCTGTTTGTCCGTCGGGGTAATTGGTGATCACCAGCTTTAAAGGTTCAAGCACGGCCATTACGCGGTGTGCGGTTTTATTCAGTTCTTCCCGCAGGCAAAATTCCAGGAGGCTGATGTCAATTAAGTTTTCCCTTTTGGCCACACCGATCTTATCGCAAAATGTGCGGATGCTCAAAGGGGTATAGCCCTTGCGGCGGAAACCGCTGAGCGTGGGCATACGGGGATCGTCCCATCCTGTAACATGGCCTTCGTTCACCAGCTGCAGCAGCTTGCGCTTGCTCATTACAGTATAGGTCATGTTAAGGCGTGCAAACTCGTATTGATGGGAGGGGAATATTTCCAGTTTTTCAATGCACCAGTCGTACAGCTCGCGGTGCGGAATAAATTCCAGCGTGCAGATACTGTGGGTGATGTTTTCAATGCTGTCGCTCTGGCCATGTGCAAAATCGTACATGGGGTAAATGCACCATTTGTCGCCCGTGCGGTGGTGGTGTGCATGTTTGATGCGGTAAATGATAGGGTCACGCATCAGCATGTTCACATGCGCCATATCAATTTTGGCACGCAGTACTTTTTCGCCGTCTTTGTATTTGCCGGCTTTCATATCGGCAAACAATTGGAGGTTCTCTTCAATGCTGCGGTTGCGGAAGGGACTGTCTTTACCGGCTTCTGTGGGAGTGCCTTTAAGTGCGGCAATCTGTTCGGCAGTTAAATCATCTACGTAAGCAAGGCCTTTATTGATGAGGTTTACGGCGTAGGTATATAAAGTATCAAAGTAGTCGGAAGCATAAAATTCGTTGGCCCATTCAAAACCCAGCCAGCGGATATCGTCTTTAATGCTGTCTACATATTCGGTTTCTTCTGTAACGGGGTTGGTATCATCAAAACGCAGGTTGGTTTTGCCGCCGTATTTAATGCCCAGTCCGAAGTTGAGGCAAATGCTTTTGGCGTGGCCGATATGCAGGTAACCGTTGGGCTCGGGAGGAAAACGGGTAAGGATAGATTGGTATTTACCACTGGCTAAATCCGTTTCTATGATCTCTTCAATAAAATTCAGGCTTTTTTCTTCGCTCATTGTGTTTTTTCAGTTGGATGACAAATTTAATGAAAGAAAGGCAACAGGCAAAGAGTTGGAAAGGCAAGGAGGGAAGAGGGAAGAGGCGACAAGTTTTTAGAGCTACTCTTTGCCTCCTTGCCTGTATGCCTTCTTACCTTTGTGCCTTTGTACCTCTCATCTCCTCGAGCATCACTATGATCTTATCCAGCTTGTCAGTCTCGATCTTGTTGAGCTGTATCTGCAGGGCTTCAATTTCCTTTTTGGCGGCTAAATTGGTTTCATAATCGCTTTGTGCCTGTGCCCGGTCGCGGTCGGCCTGGCGGTTCTGGCTCATCATGATGATGGGTGCGGCATAAGCGGCCTGGGTGGAGAAGATAAGGTTGAGCAATATGAACGGGTAGGCATCCCAATGACGTACAAACCCCACCACGTTCAGGGCCATCCAAATCACCACAATCACAGTTTGCCAGATGATAAACTTCCAGGAGCCCATGCCTTCGGCAATGGAATCGGCCATGCGGTCGCCTACGGTTAATGATTGTTCATGCCTTTCGTGCCAGGTGCTTTGTGACATAGTGGTTGGTTTTAGTGGAGTTAAAGTTAGTGAGGGAAGTTGAGAGAAGATAGAACAGCTTAAAGGAAATAGCTTCAATGGGCAAGCATGCTGATTCGGATTGTCTGTTTTTCCCTTGTGGCTTGCTACTTGCAGCTTTCTTCCCAACAAAAAAGGCAACGAATTCGCTGCCTAATTAACTAATTAACCAATCCACCAATCTACACCCTCCCCATATGCTTCAAATGCATGGTATGCGAAACCAGTGCATGGCGCATTTTACGGTATTCAATATAACGGATGCCATATTCCTGGCAGGTTTGTTTAATGATCTTGCTGATGGCAGGATAATGCACATGTGAAATTTTGGGGAACAGGTGGTGTTCGATCTGGAAATTCAGTCCGCCCACGAGCCAGCAAATCAGCTTGTTCTTAGTGGCAAAATTGGCCGTTGTTTTTAACTGGTGCAGGGCCCATTCTTCCTCGATCTTATTGGTATCGCCGGTTGGCATCGGGAAAGCCGTGTCTTCCACCGTATGTGCCAGCTGGAACACGGTGCTCAGGATAAGACCGGCAAAAAGGCTGATGATCAAAAAGCCCACGAGCCAGTTTACAAAACCCACTTTCATGATCGGCAGTGCGATCATGATAAAATAATAAAACAGTTTGGCGCCCCAGAAAGTGATATGCTGCCAGATGCTGAATTTTTTGATCGGCACAATACCCACTTTCTTTTTAAAATACTTGGTATAATCCGATGCGAAAACCCAGAACAGGAGCAGCATGGTATACAGCAGCCAAACATAAATATGCTGGTAGCGGTGGATCTTGTACTTCTTTTGCGTTTGGCACATGCGGATGAAGGGTTTCAGTTCAATATCATCATCCACGCCATCCACGTTGGTGTAAGTGTGGTGAACGATATTGTGCTTATTTACCCACATCAGTGCGCTGGCACCAAGGCCATTTACGGAAAACGCAGCGATATAATTCCAGAATTTGCTTTTGGAAAAACTGCCATGTGCGCCGTCGTGCATCACGTTAAAGCCAATGCCCGCGGTGAGACCGCCCATGATAAAACATTCCGGGATGGCAAACCAGGCAGATGGCGTGAAGAACAATACGTGCACATAGAGGGCAATGTATAATGACCAGAATAAAATGGCTTTGAAATACAGCTTAAAATTGCCGGTGGTGGCTTTATGGGCTGATTCAAAATATTCGTTCACGCGGTGTTTTAATTCCTGGTGAAAGCTGGAGCCTTTTACGTTTAAGAATTTTGGGGTTGTCATTTAATTTTTTTAAGTATTTTCTTTAATAAAGCTGTCAAAATTTGCAAAGCCGGTCATCTTTTCTGAAATAAATCCTTCGGCATATTTTACGCCGATCATTTTGCCAAACCATTTGTGCCGGTAGATCACACTGTCTAAAAAATCCGGGGTGGAGATATAGGTCTGCGGTTCGTTGCTGCCGGGATTATGAAACTGGGTACCGTAAGCTTTTACGGCTTCAATTTTTTGTTCAAAAACGGGGGTGATGTCAATTACAAAGTTGGGATGCAGCAACCGGTCCTGTATATAATGAAAAACATATTTGGGACGCCAGGCTTTTTGCGGCTGCCCGTTATCGCTTGTTTCAATCTTGATCAATCCGGAAAGAAAAGCAGCATCTGCCACCAGTTTGGCCGAACGGCCATGATCGGGGTGCCGGTCGCTGGGGGCATTGCATAATATGATCTCGGGCTGGTATTTGCGGATGGCGGTGATCACCTGGCGCTGGTGGGCTTCATCATTCTTGAAAAATCCATCGGCCATTTCCAGGTTCTCCCGTATATCCACACCAAGGATTTTTGCGGCAGCTGCCGCCTCCATTTTCCGGGTTTCGGCGGTGCCGCGGGTGCCCAGTTCGCCCTGGGTGAGGTCGATGATACCCGTCTTTTTTCCATTCGCTTTTTCCACCAGCAGCACGCCGGCACAGCTCAGCTCCACATCATCGGGGTGCACACCAAAAGCAAGGATATCTAATTTCATTTTTTGATAGATCGTTGGGGCTGCAAGCTACATTATTTAAGCCATCCGGCAACCGTTAAAATTGTATCAAAGGCAGTTATACACATGCAGGCGGCCAAGGTGGAGAAATTCCTGCTTGGGGTTGATTTGCAAGGCTTAAAACAGGCTGACCGGAATGGTCTTTGGGTGGTTACCGGGAGATTCTTCAGCTTTTTGTATAGCCCCAGTTAACGGGGTAGCCATACATGCGCTGCACTTCATGCACGATGCGTTCAATTTCAGCGTCTTCGCCGGTGGCATCGTAGGGCTGTTTCAGGCTGCTGTTGAAGAAGAAGGCCACGGTCTGGTAAAAGCGGGCTGTGAGTCCGCCCTTGTATTCCTTGATAATCTCGTAGCAGTTATTGCCGGTTTCCCTGTTGATGAGTTTCATGAGTATCCTGCCCTGGTAAACGGATAAATTGGTGAGCGGCTCGGTAAATTCTTTGCGCAGGTCTTTTTCCCGGGATTTGATCACTTCCTTACGTTTGCTGTTTTCGGTAACGCCTTCCAGTTTTGAATTGATATCATTCAGCACCGCACCGGCACGCCGGGCATAGGGATAGGTAACATACACCGCGTTGCGGAGACGGGTCCATTTTTCGTAGGCTTTTGCATTAAAACGGCCATATACATCCACGGTGAGCAGGGTTTTGGCCTCCATAGTATCGCCATTGAATACCACGGCGCCGGCAACGATGGTATCATTAACGGCATGCTGGGCCTTCAGTTCCTGGCCGGTAATAAAAGCCAGTAAAAGCAAAGTGATTATTTTTTTAGTGACGGGCATCTGTCGTTAAAGATAGTATTTGGGTACGTATTGATACATTTAAGACGCTCTAAGTAACCTTTATGTTTTGTTAAAGGCAATATTTTTTGGAAAAACGTTGCAGGGAGGGGAGAAAACAGGAAACCGGCTTTACACTACTGTGTGGCGTAAAGCGGTTTTGCCAGCAGAGAAATAAGCCAGTAATGGCGCCGATGCTTACGAATAAGAATGCAAGACGCACCGCATAGGTGTAATTCGTCTAATTCGTGAAATTAGTGTCATTCGTAAAATTTGTGTTATCTCAAAAATCCTTCAGCAACTGCACGATCTTCGCCACTTCTGCACCATCCACCATTACTTCCTGCAGGTCTTCTTCCATGGCGGGGTTTACAAAATCCATATGGGTGGGCGCAAAAATGCGTGCCGAAGTATGAAATTCGGTGGCACCGGTAATCCTCGCCACATCCAGTACATTGGAAGAACGCAGTCCGCTCCCCGGCATAATACTGATGCGGCCATTGGCCTGTGCAACCAGGCTGCTGATGAGTTTGGCACCATGAAAACAGCTGGGCACCAGTCCGCTCGTAAGCAGTCTTTCACACCCGGTATCAATCACATCTTCCAGGGCGGTGAAGGGATCTTTCACCCGGTCAAATGCCCGCTGAAATGTTACCCCCAGGGGATAGGCCAGTTCCACCAGTTGTTTGCATTGTTCTTTTGCAACTGTACCATCCTTATTCAGCATGCCGATCACCACACCATCACAGCCCAGGTTTTTGGCGTTTTTAATATCATCTTTCATCGCTTCAAATTCTTCGGCACTGTAAAAAAAATCCCCGCCACGGGGGCGTATCATACAGTATAATTCTATCTGCAATAATTTCCTGGCAGCTTTGATATAACCAAGCGAAGGGGTAGTGCCGCCATCACCGGGGTTTACACATAATTCAATCCGGCTGGCGCCATTGGCCTGTGCAATGCGGCAGCTCTCTATATTAAAACCGATTATTTCGAGGGTGTGTGGCATGATGAGTGATGAATGGTGAGTTGTCAATGGTCAATTGTCAATGGTCGGTAGCCGATCGTCGTTGGTCGTTCGCTGTCATAACTTATTACTTAAAACTTACTACTTAAAACTTACTACTTTCTACTCATCCCAGCATATACTTCGCCTGGTGCACCTGGTTCTCTTTCTCACTCTTCACACTAAACACAAATCCTTTTTGAATGGCATAGGCCCCGTACTGTCCTTTTTTATTCAAGGCTAAAAATCCCACCTGCAGTTCCTTTGCTTTTTTAGGGTCTCTTTTTACAATCCGCTCCACGGCTTTTTTACAAGCCATTTCAGGGTTGTATCCCTGGCGCATAAATTCCACCACCAGGTGTGTGCCGCAAATACGGATCACTTCTTCACCCAGCCCGCTGCTGGTGGCGGCGCCTATTTCGTTATCAACAAATAAGCCGGCACCAATAACCGGACTGTCGCCCACACGCCCATGCATTTTGTAGGCCATGCCGCTGGTGGTAACCGCACCGCTTAAATTGTTGCTGCTGTCAAGCGCCACCAGTCCCATGGTATCGTGATTGAAAGAACCGTCCTCAAAAAACATCGGTGCAAAAGGGCCTTTACCGCCTTTTCTGCCTGATTGTTGCAGCCGCTGGTTTTCAATATTCATTACCGGTTTATATTCACTTTTCTTCAGCCATTCTTCATAAGCTTTTTTGGCGCTCTCGCTCAGCTCCCCGCTTTCCAGCGGAAAACCATTTTGCACGGCGAACTGTTGTGCACCGGCACCCACCAGCAATACATGCGGTGTTGTTTCCATCACTTTTCTTGCTACAGAAACAGGGTGTTTAATTCTTTCAATACCTGCCACTGCGCCGCAGTTGGCATGTTCATCCATAATGCAGCTGTCGAGTGTGACAATACCATCCCGGTCGGGATAGCCGCCGAGTCCCACGCAGCAATCCAGCGTGTTTTCCATATGTATGGCGCCGGCTTCTACGGCATCCAGCGCCCGGCCGTTTTTACTGAGTATTTCCCATGCGGCGGCGTTCACGGGCATGCCGCTGTCCCAGGTGGAAACCACGATCGGTTTTGTTACCGGGTCAAAATTATGGGCCAGCGATTTTTTCGCTGCAATCAATGGCGCTGTTAAAGCTGTGAGCTGTAAAAAACTTCTCCTGTTAAGCATGTATGTTTTTTGTTATGATCATTTATTTTTTGTTCAGCATCGTTGTGTCACTCACTTGTGCTGTTTATTTTTTGTTCAGCTTTTATCATGGTATTTGTTGTTGGCCGGCAACAGCAAACAGCCGTATTCAATTCGGGCGCCGATTTTTAAGATGACTATGATTATTATGATTTGTCTGTAAAGATCATATTAGTCACAAAAATCTGCGTCCAATAAGTCTTTGCAACAGGCTCTTTTAATAATCATCATTAAATGCAAAAATGGGTTTTCTTGCTTTCCATTTTCCTCTTGTAAAATCGGGAATGGTTTGCAATGTGCCGCCTTCCTTAATACTTTTTTCACTCAACGGTGTGATGGAATACCAGGCCGCATAATCATACACATCCAGCGGGAATTCGGTGCCGCGTTTCACACATTCAATAAAAGCATGGTCCACAAAAAAATCCATGCCGCCGTGCCCGGCACCTTCGGCCTGTGTGCCATATTTTTTCCAGAGCGGGTGATCATTATCAGCCAGCCATTTTTCTGTGCTGTCCCATTTATGATTATGGTTCATCTGTTTTTGAAAATAAATAAAACCCTGCTTCGGCCCGCCGCTGCCATAATCCTGCCATAAACCTTCGGTGCCCTGCACCCGGAACCCTAAATTATAAGGCCGGGGAGAAGACACATCATGTGTAAGCAAAATGGTTTCGCCATTGGCACATTGAATTTGTGTGTTTACAATATCGCCGCATTTAAAATTCACTTTGGCGTTGGGATGGTTGGGCCCGCCCTTTGGATGCTCCACAATATATTTATGCAGGCCCTTTGCTTTTGTTGCAATGGAAGAGAGTTTCGTCATGCGGTTTCCACGGTTAATATCCATCATCACGGCCACCGGTCCAAGGCCATGCGTGGGATACAGTTCACCGTTTCGGTTTTTATTGTGTTCGGTACGCCACTGTGCTTCGCTGTAGGCATTTTTGCCAAACTCCACACCGCTGTTATAAGCTGTAACGCCATCGTTGAACAACACACCCCGCAGGTCGTGCTCATAGCCGCCCTGCCCGTGCAATAATTCGCCAAACATACCCTGCCGCACCATGTTCAGTACGGCCATCACATCACGGCGGTAGCAAACATTCTCCATCATCATCACCGGAATTTTGGTGCGTTCACTGGTATTCACCACATCCCAGCATTCCTGCAGGGTAATGGCGCCACAAACTTCCACACCGGGAATTTTACCGGCATTCATCGCATCAATGGCCTGTATGCTGTGCCATTCCCAGGGACTGCAGATCATCACAGCATCCACATCATTCCTTTTCAGTAAATTTTTATAATCGTAACTGCCGTTTTTATAAACAGCAGGTTCGGGGCGGTTATACTCTTTGAAAACTTTGAGGGCTTCATCAATACTGCGTTGCTGCGGATCGGCAATGGCAGTGATCTCCACATCGGGGCGTTGTAAAAAATTGCCCATGTGTTCGTGGCTGCGTAATCCCACACCGATCATCCCGATGCGGATCTTTTCTTTTTGTGCAGGGGCAAAAGCCCTGATACTTTCATTCAGCGTTAAAGCGGCGGCCGTTAAAGCCGATGCTTTAATAAAATTTCTCCTGTTGTATGCTGGCATTTCAATCGTTTTTTTAATAGGTGAATCTGTTTTATTTGTGCATGCTGATCTTTTGCAGCAATTCGGCAGACAAGCTATCGGCATATGGTCCGAATGCACCGGTGAACGTGCCTTTTATCTTTTGATCGTGCGAGGCAATGGCGTACACCACTTCCTCATCATCGGGGTTGGTGTCACCCTCAAAGCGGTGCACTTCGGTTATTTCAAAATCTTCCGGTTTCAGGCGGTTGGCGCCTTCGCTGCACACCAGTGTGTCCATTTCAATATTAAAATCAAGTGTGTAGCCTTTTGCTTTGAGACCGGTTAAAGCGGCAGTAAGTGTATCGTAGGTTTCCATGCAATGAAGTTTGTTTTTTAAAGTTACAAACTATCCTTTTCAGAAATTTTCAATGAGGATAAATAAAGGATAACTAAAAGCGTTACGAATGCGGTGATCAAAAAAGTTGTTTGCGCACCCACGGTATACCAAAGTAACCCGCAGCCGCTGCTGGCCAGCAATGCAGCAATGCTTTGAAAACCGGTAAAAGTACCAATGGCGGTGGCGGTATCTTTTTTATCCACCATATTGCTGATCCATGCTTTTGAAATGCCTTCGGTGGCCGCGGCATACACACCGTATAAAAAAAATAATGCAAGGAAAACAATGATGTTGCTGCTGAAGGCGAAACCTGTATACACCGCTGCAAATACAAACAGCCCAAGCAAGAAAATTTTTTTCATGCCCAGTTTGTCAGCGAGGATGCCAATGGGGTAAGCCAGGACTGCGTAAACAGCATTGTAAAAAATGTACACGGCAATCAGCTGTACATCACCCAGCCCGCTTTCTTTCATTTGCAGCAGTAAGAATACATCGCTGCTGTTGAAGAGTGCAAAGAGCAGCAGTCCGCTCACCAGTTTTTTATATGATGCCGGTGCTTTTTTCCAGTAACCGGTGAAGCTGAACAGTCCGAAGGAGGGTGCTTGCGGGTTACCTGCCGGTGGCAGTTTTTTTTCTTTAAGTACAAGTGTGCAGGTTATGGCTAAAACACCGGGTATAAACGCCAGTATAAAAATGGTTTTATACTGGCCCGGGTAAAAGTATAAGAACAATAATGCAATGGCCGGTCCGAATACAGCGCCCAGCGTATCCATACTCCGGTGAAAGCCGAATACACGGGCTTTTGTTTCTTTGGAGCTTTCATCACTTAACATGGCATCCCTGGCGCCCGTGCGGATACCTTTGCCCAGCCGGTCGGTGGTTCTTGCAAAAAATATCCATAGCGGCTGAAAAAGCAATGCCATCATCGGTTTGCTGAGGGCGCTTAATCCATAACCCAGTTGCACAAAGGGCAAACGTTTGCCGGTGGCATCACTCCATTTGCCAAAATAAGGTTTGCTTAAACCCGCCACAGCTTCGGCAATGCCTTCTAAAATGCCGATCAGTAAAACGGAGAAACCAATAGTTTTTAAAAACACGGGCATAACGGGGTACAGCATTTCACTGGCCATGTCGGTAAATAAACTTACCAGGCTCAGCATCCAGATGGTTTTTGTAATGATGCGCTGTGGAGAATTTGTGAGGGTTTGCAACTTATACGCTTTGTGTGAATGTAGGATTTTGTTGGTACATTGCAAGGGGATAGAGACACGGATTAAGCAGGTTAAACTGATTTGCGCTGATAAATCATAACGATCATAAAAATCCGCGTCATCAGCGTTAAGAATTCAAAGAAAATTTATGAGTAAGAAACAAAAAAGTTCAAAAAAAACAAGTCATGCCAAACATACCCGGCAATTTACAGGTGTGCTGGATATCAGCCGGAGCGGGATGGGTTTTGTAATGGTGGAAGGCGAGGATAAAGACATATTAGTAAGGCCCAATGATTTTAACCGTGCCTTTCATGGCGATACGGTAAAAGTGCAGGTGGATAAACATGCCATCCCCGGCAAAAGGGTGGAAGGTAAAATTGTGGAAGTGCTGGAAAGAAAACAATCGGAATTTATCGGCAATATCCAGGTCAGTAAAAACTTTGGTTTTTTTTCAGCGGATACGGATAAACCCCTGCCTGATTTTTTTATTCCGCCAGATAAAATAAAGGATGCCAAAGACGGCGACCGCGTGGTGGTGAAACTGGTGAAATGGGAAGCCGATAACCGCAAACCGGAAGGCGAAGTGGTGAATATCATCCGTGCGGAAGATGAGAATGACCTGGCAATGAAAGAACTGCTGATCGATGCCGGTTTTCCCATCGGCTTTGAAGATGAAGTGATGTCGGCTGCTCATGCGCTGGACGAACGCATCACCCGGGAGGAGGAACGCAAACGTAAAGACTGCCGTGATATTCTCACTTTTACCATCGATCCCGTGGATGCAAAGGATTTTGATGATGCCATTTCCATCCGCAATCTTGATAATGGCTGCTACGAAATCGGTGTGCATATTGCCGATGTAAGCCATTTCGTTACACCAGGCTCCATTCTTGATAAAGCTGCATACGAGCGTGCCACCAGTGTGTATTTGCCCGACAGGGTGAATCCCATGTTGCCCGAACGCATCAGTAATGAACTCTGTTCACTGCGCCCGCATGAAGACAAGTACACATTCTCTGCCATTTTCCAGATCAACAATAAGGGCGAAGTAAAACACAAGTGGATCGGCCGTACCATCATTCACAGCAATCATCGTTTTACCTACGAGGAAGTGCAGGATATTATTGAGAAAAAAGAAGGCCTTCATTTTAAAGCCATTTTATTGCTGAACGACCTGGCGCAGCGTTTCCGCAAGCAGCGGTTTAAAAACGGCGCTATTAATTTCTCCTCACAGGAAGTGCGATTCCAGCTGGATGCCAATGCAAAACCCGTGGGCATTATTGTAAAAGAAAGCAAGGAAGCGCACCAGCTCATTGAAGAATTTATGCTGCTGGCCAACCGCACAGTGGCAGAGTATGTTGCTAAAATAAAGATCAATAAACAGCCGGTGCCGTTCCCGTACCGCATACATGACACACCTGATGAAGAAAAGCTGAAACCATTCGCAGCTTTTGCAAAAAAATTCGGCTATGTTTTTAACCTGCATGATGAAGCGGCAGTGGCTGCATCCTTCAATAATATGCTCAAGGATGTAAAGGGCAAACCTGAACAGCATGTACTGGAACAACTGGGCATCCGCACCATGGCAAAAGCATTGTACACTTCTGAAAATATTGGCCACTATGGTTTGGGTTTTGAACATTATTGCCATTTTACCTCGCCTATACGCCGCTACCCGGATGTAATGGTGCACCGTATTGTACAGGAATGCCTGGACAAGAACCTGAAGATGGACCGCAAGATGGAAGAAAAGTGCAGGCACTGCAGTGAGCGGGAACGAAAGGCAATGGAAAGCGAACGTGCCGGCAACAAATACAAACAGGTGGAGTTTATGCAGGAATACCTGGGAGAGGAATTTGATGGCGTGATCAGCGGCGTGGCTTCCTTTGGATTTTTTGTGGAAACCGTGCTGCATAAATGCGAAGGCATGGTTACTGTCCGTGACCTCAGTGAATACGATGATTTCAGGCTCGACGAAGGCGATTATTCCCTGGTGGGATTAAAAACAAAAAAGAAATTCCGCATGGGAGATAAAGTGCGTATCAAAGTGGTGGCAGCCAACCTGGGTAAGCGTCAGCTGGATTATGAATGGGTGCCGGTGGAAGGGAAGAAGAAAAAAGTTGAAAAAGTTGAGAAGGTTAATAAGGTTGAAAAAGCAAAGAAGACCGATAAGAAAAAAAGAAAAAGTAAATAAGATGCATTCGTTTTTAGAACTGGCGAAAATTTTTGAAGAAAAATTCAATAAAAGACAATTCCCGGATCACACACCTAGTTTATACGATCCGGCACAATATATTTTAGGCATTGGCGGCAAACGCATCCGCCCGGTATGTGTGCTGCTGGCGAATGAATTGTTTGACGACCTGCACGAAGACGCTTTTCATGCAGCAGCTGCCATTGAACTATTCCATAATTTCAGCCTGATTCATGATGATATCATGGACAAAGCGCCGGTGCGCCGCGGTATGCAGACCGTTCACATGAAATACGGCGAACCCACCGCATTGCTGGCAGGTGATGTGATGTTTGTAAAAGCATACGAAAACCTGAATAAGATACAGCCCGCAGTATTGCAAAAGGTACTGCACCTTTTTAATGTTACCGCCAGCCAGGTTTGTGAAGGCCAGCAACTGGATATGGATTTTGAGAAGCAGGCTTCGGTGAGTTTTGATGCCTATTTAAATATGATCACGCTCAAAACATCGGTGCTGGTGGCTGCGAGTCTGCAACTGGGCGCCATCATCGGCTGTGCTAGCGAAAACAACCAAAAACACCTGTACGAATTCGGAAAGAACCTCGGTATTGCCTTCCAGGTGCAGGATGATTATCTCGATGCATTTGGCGATCCTGAAAAATTTGGCAAGCAGGTGGGAGGTGATATTATTGCGAATAAAAAAACTTTCCTGATGATACAGGCGCTGGAAACAGCCCCAGCTGAAACGCGGAAGGAACTGCAGCGCTTAATGGACGCAAACCCGGTTGATAAGGTGGATAAAGTATTGCAGATTTTCAGGGATTGCAAAGTGGATGAATGGGCAAAGCAACTGAAGCAAAAATTTTATCAAACCGCCCTGCACCACCTGGAAGAAACTGCCGTGGTACGTGTGCGCAAACAACCTTTACAGGAACTGGCGGCTTATTTAATGGAAAGAGAGAGCTGATGTAAAGAGTTAGTCTCGGTAAAATATTGTCAGGCTGAGCTTGTCGAAGCCGGGTTTAAAATGATAGTTTTTTATTTTCATACCCCTTAAATCCCCTCTATGAAACTTGGGCACAATTATTATGTGTATATAATTGAATGCAATGACAAAAGTTATTACACAGGTGTAACGAATGACCTAGACAGAAGAATATGGGAACATAACAACAGCGATGTTGTCTCTTATACATCAAACAGGCGACCGGTAATACTCCGGTATTTCCAGCGCTTTTTGGATATTAATTACGCTATTGCCTTTGAAAAACAATTAAAAAGCTGGTCAAGAAAAAAGAAAGAAGCATTGTTTGAAGAAGATTGGGAGAAAATTAAAATGTTGGCAAAATCCCGTAAAGATAACCCGCCTTCGACAAGCTCTGGCTGACAGCATTTTCAAACTGAAAAAATGCTATTCCCCTCTTTTCATCCCTGTAAAAATATTTTTCCTTAATTTCCTTTTTCAAACCAACACTAACATGAGCAATTCCTTGTTCCGCACTAAAAAAATATCCTCTATTATTTCGGAAGGTGGTGATGAAAGTCATGGCAGCGGCGGACTTAAACGAGTGCTTACCGTGCGTGACCTTACCTTTTTTGGTATTGCCGCTATTTTAGGTGCCGGCAGTTTCAGCAGTCTGGGTGGCGCAGTTTTCAATGGCGGTCCGGGGGTGATTATATTATTTGTCATTACTGCAATTGCCTGTGCATTTACTGCATTTTGCTATAGCGAATTTGCAAGCCGCATCCCGGTTGCGGGCAGCGCATACACATATGCATATGCCAGCTTCGGCGAATTATTTGCGTGGATCATTGGCTGGGCACTCATCATGGAATACAGTATTGGTAATATTTATGTTGCCTTCAGCTGGAGCGATTATTTCACTTCTTTTTTAAGCAAGATCGGTCTGCATATGCCACACTGGCTTTGCACCAGTTATGCCGAAGCAAAAGCCGCCGTTGCCAATAGTGGTAACCCGGATGATATTGATGCATGGAACAATGCACCCCTGCTGGGCAGTCTGCGTGTGATCGTTGACCTGCCCGCACTGGTGATAAATGTATTGATAACCTATCTCGTTTACCGTGGCATCAAGGAAAGCCGCAACTTCAGCAACGTGATGGTGGTATTGAAAATGGCGGTAGTGGTGCTGGTCATTCTTGTAGGCGGATATTTTGTTTTTTCAAACGGACTTACTGTTAACTGGACGCCTGCCAATGAACAGGGCGTGCATTCATTTATGCCAAATGGTTTCAGTGGCGTGATGGCCGCTGTGGCGGGCGTATTCTTTGCCTATATCGGTTTTGATGCCGTGAGTGTGCTGGCCGAGGAAAGTAAAAATCCGCAGCGTGACCTGCCGAGAGGGATGATCTATTCCCTGGTGATTTGCACCGTGGTGTATATTTTGTTATCGCTGGTGCTGAGCGGCGCCGTGCATTATTCAAAATTCTCCGGTGTGGGCGACCCGCTGGCATTTATTTTTGAAAAAGATAACCTCAACGTGGGCTGGATGCAGTTCTTTGTTGCCATTGCTGCCGTGGTAGCCATGACCAGTGTGCTGCTGGTTTTTCAAATGGGGCAACCAAGGATTTGGATGAGCATGAGCCGGGATGGTTTGCTGCCACCTGTGTTCCAGAAAATACATCCTACATTCAAAACGCCTTCATTCTCCACCATCGTAACGGGGTTTGTGGTGGGATTACCCATCTTATTTACCGATAAAACATTTGTTCTCGACTTCACCAGTATCGCCACGCTGTTTGCATTTGTGCTCGTATGCGGCGGTGTGCTGCTGATTCCCGCAAAAGAGAAACAGGAAGGCAAGTTTCATCTCCCTTATATCAACGGGCAGTTTATTTTTCCTGCAATTATTATCGGGGCGGTGCTGCTGCTCTCGGTTTTTGGAAAAAATTATTTCGGCAGTAAGCTTGATTTTTCATCTGAAAGAAGAACAGACGGGCTTGCAGCGGTGATACCAGAAAATAATCTGGATACCGCAAAAACTGCTGCAGATATTTCCGGCTACCTCCGGGCTAAAAGCGATAAGGATTCAGTATTTATCAAACTCACTACAGCCGTTACTGGCGCTGCTGCGCCGGCAGAAAAACTGCAGCTGGCAAAAGATTTTATTGCTAAAAATGATACCACGCAAAGCCGTACAGCCAAAATTTCACTGGTTATTTTCTGGCTCTTCATGGCCGGGCTTACCGTCTTTGCATTCCTGCGGAAATATTCACTCATCCCATTGCTGGGTGTAAGCACCTGTCTTTACCTGCTTACCGGGATGACGCTGAGTAACTGGCTGTGGTTTGGCGGCTGGCTGCTGATAGGCCTGGTGATTTATTTCCTGTATGGGTATAAAAAAAGCAAACTGGCCGTTTAACAGCATTTCAATCATCTGTTCTCATCTTATCTGCCGTACCTTTGTGCGGCTTTTTTTTAACCAGGCAGAAATATGAAATACGAAGTTGGCGATAAAATCGTGGTAAAGCTTACCAATGAAGATGGCAGGGTGGTGGAGATCATCAATGAAAAAATGGTGCTCATAGAGGTCAAGGGCGTTAAATTCCCCGCCTATATGGACCAGATCGACTTTCCTTATTTTAAAATGTTCACCGAAAAAAGGCAACAGGAGAAAAAGAAAGTATATATCGACCATATCAAAACTGAAAAGAAAAAGGAAAAAGTAAAGGAGGGGGAAGGGGTCGAGCTGTCTTTTTTACCTGTGTATGGAAAGGATGTTTTTGATGATGACGTGGTGGAAAAGTTCAAATTATACCTCATCAATAAAAATGCGGAAGCCTACAGTTTCACCTACAACCTTGTAATCGGGGGCGACAGCCATTTTGAGCTGAAGAACAGCATCCAGCCGCAAGCTGATTTTTACCTGCATGATGTGCCGTTTGAAGACCTGAGTGATAATCCCCGGTTCGACTTTGAATTTGCCCTGGCGGAGTCACAGAAAAAAAAGGCACCCTATTTTGAAACTTCCCTCAAATTAAAGGGCAAGCAGGTATTTAAAAAGGTGGAAGAATTACAGCAAAAGAATGAACCCCGGTTTGCTTACCCGCTTTTTCAGACATATCCTGACAAGGCCGAAGAAGAAAAGGTTGACCTCAGCAGGCTGGGCAACGCCGGTTTCAGGATTTATGATGCGTCAAGGGTGAGGGAACATATGGAGCCGGCCCGTACCGTGGTAGACCTGCATATTGAAAAACTTGCAGACAGCTGGAAGCACCTGTCCAATTTTGAAATACTCACATTACAGTTAAAAACATTTGAGAAGTATTATGACCTCGCTGTGGCCCATCACCAGCCGCAGCTCACCATCATTCATGGTGTGGGAGCCGGAAAATTGCGGGAGGAAATACATGAAATCCTGCGCCTGAAAAAAGAAGTGAAATCCTTTGTAAACCAGTATACTGAAAGGTTTGGCTACGGGGCCACGGAAATTTATTTTCAATATTGATTTTAGGTTGCCAGAAATTACTATTTTCGTGACGCATTCAGGTAATTTGTACCCCCCTCCGAAAGCAAATTTCTCCAAAGTACAAGAAGATATTTATCGGCAGTTAACGCCCCGTACCGGGAGTGATAGTTCTGCAAACCAGCTAAACAATTTGTTTTGAAACCAATTTTACTGCTTATCTGTTTTATTGTACTATGTGCCGGGGTAAATGCACAGCCTTTTACAGCCGCCAGGCTGATTGACGGGGCTGAATCCTCCAAAAACAAATTCGAAAATTTTATACAGCGAAATAATTTTATCAGCGTTGGTAACGATTACAAAGGCGATACCATCGTAAAAGAATTCCAGTACAGGATGATCAAGGGCGGCAAAAGGGATTCGATAGAAAGAGGGATCGTTTATTACAGTACCAAGGAAGATTTTTGTTTTTCATTCAACACGCTGTCTGCCGAAGAGGGTAGCAGGATCATCGGGGAGTTTAAGAAAGCCGGGTTCTACTGCAATAATGAAAAAGATTCCCTGCGGGTTAAAAATCTTTTGTACCAGCATAATGACCTCACTGCAGAAGTGACGAGGGAACAGGTTGACACCCTGGTTAAATTCAGTTTTATGCTGCGCAAGCAACCATTGCCCAAACCCAAGGAGATCAAATTTGCAGAAGACCTGTCTGCCTTCACTTCGCATGAGTACCTTCGTTTCTTTTTTGGTGAGGCCGCAGTAAAAAAAGATATCTATTACCTGTCGGATAGTACGGTGGGCAAATGTTCGATACTGTTTCCCAACAGCAGCCGGCAGGCTGTATTTATTTGGAATGACGAGATCAATAATACCGGGTTGTCTAAAATTTATATTGGCGGGCAGCTTAAAACCGGCAGTGCGGTGGATTACGATCAGAATATTGCCGAAAATCTCTGGCAGTTACGCAGCGGGGTACACCCGGGTATGAGTTTGTATACATTGAGGTTGCTCAATGATGCTGCTTTTAATTTCTACGGGGGCAATAATGCAAAAACAGGGATGATCTTTACAGACAGTACAGGTAAACTCAATTTTAAAAAAGAAAATATTATCCTGGGATGTATGAACTGCAACGACAGGAATTTCTATAAACAGGCCGTTATCAATTCAGACCAGGCCCTGGAAGAAGAACGGATACTTTTTGTTCACACCATTATTCTTGAGCCGGATAAAAAAAGGAAGCTTGATAATTAAATATATTAGTTGGCTTCTGTCTCAATCACAAGCCTGAAATTATTTTCATTTTCCAGGATCCAAATGGGTAACTGGGTTTGTGCGATTCTCCAGCTGTCTTCCTGTTTGCACATATCAAATACAATACGGTTACCCCTGTCGTCAGTTGTGTCGATGGAAAAAAGTGTTTTTTGCAGGGCGTTTCCATATCTGCGGAAATTGAATTCTCTTAAACGACCCTCGGCTTTCATCAGTTTGGTGAATTGCACGTTTTTAAAAAACTGGAGTTTCATTGTCTGAGAGTTTAGGTTATAAGGTATTTTGTAAACAGCAATTTCAATGCCACAGCCGCCAATTTTGATGGCGGAAAACCGGTTGTGAAAAAATATTAACAACTGTTTAGTGTTCAATCAAATAAAAAAGCACCGGGCAATACTTAGCAGGGCCGGTTTTCCAGCCCTGTTACTTACTAACCCAATGCTTTGTCCTTTTGCCCCGCAATTAAAAAACCACGGGTATTAAAGTAAGTTAAAGATAAAGGCGTACTGCGGCTGCACCCAAATTTCCCGGCACCGACTTTTTCACTGCTTGTTCACGTCGTATAAGATTCCCCAATATTTGGCACAGCTTATGATAGAGGAGCGTTAAAAATTTATAAAAATCCTGACTTTTTAAAAAAATGATGTTTAAACATTGTATATTTGACTTCTTAAATTTTTGATATGGCAGCAGACAATGCAAGCAATAAGAAAAAACCATGGCTCAAAAGGCTGCTGATAGCAGGGGGGATATTGCTGTTGGGCGGAGCTGCGGCAGTGTGGTATATTTTCAACCTTCAATTTGATGATACAAAATCAGTGAAGGCAGATTATACAGTCAGCGCCATGAATTTTTTAAGTGAGTTTAAACCCGGGGACAGCACGGTTAATAAAAAATACCGCGACAAGATCATAGTGGTGAACGGGATTGTGAGTGAAACAGAAATGACAGCAGATTCCAGCATTAACATTAAAATGGCTGATACCCTTAGTGGTAATTATATCATGTTCACATTCCAGGACCAGTCCCGCAATGAGGCCAGTCAATTAAAAGCCGGCGACAGTGTGTCCATCAAAGGATCTTTCAGTGATGGCATATACAGCCAGATACTGGAAGTAATGATGGTGAACCTGAAACGATGCACTTTGAACAAATAAATACTTAACAAAAAAAAACAAAAAATGAAAAAAGCGATCCTTGTACTTTCCCTTGCAGCTGTTTCAGCTGTATCATTTGCACAAAAAAAACTGGTTACCACTTCTGCCACTGTAAGTTTTGATGCCACCACCAAACTGGATGCATTGCCAAAGGCAGACAATAAAGCTGTAACGGCAAGCCTCAACACCAAGAGCGGTGATGTGGCTTTTGAAGCTGTTGTAAAAAACTTCTCATTTTCCAATCCTAAAATCCAGGAGCATTTTAATGGTGCCCAGTGGATGGATTCTGACAAATATCCCACTGCATCATTTAAAGGAAAAATCACTAACCTTGCTGCAGTGAAATTTGGTACTGATGGTACTTATGAAGCTACTGTAGAAGGAGAACTGACCATGCATGGCGTAACTCAAAAAGTATCTGCACCTGCTACCATCACTGTTGCCGGTAAAGCTGTTTCAGCTAAATCTGACTTCAGTGTAAAAGTGGCTGATTATAATGTAAACGGTCCGGCAATCGGCGCTGGTAAAGTTGCCACAGATCCTAAGATCACCGTACTGGCCGATTTCAAATAATTAAATACTGGAAAAACCTGTAAAAGTCCGCGGTGAATACTGCGGATTTTTTTATTCCATCCATTAACCGGCCGGCAGGTAAAATCACAGTTCATGAAGGTGCCGCAGCGCGACACTGCCACGCGGCCCGGTATATGCAGCTGATTACACAAAATCAGCTATATTTGCGGCATGACAATAGAACAGATAAAGGCTCTGAGAGACCGCAAAACGGTTTTGAGGAGATTTCTTTGACGTAGAAAACAGGGAAGCTAAAATAGCCAACGACAAACAACTGTCTCTTTCGCCTGGATTTTGGGATGATAATACCCGGGCCACTTCCATTTTAAAAGAAATCAAGGTAAACGAGTACTGGGTAAACCTGTACAATGCTGTGGATACGGCGGTGGAGGATTTTGTGGTACTCTTTGAATTCTGGAAAGCCGGGGAAGCCTCCGAAGAAGAAGCGAAAGAAGCCTATACCGCGGCCATTGAAAAAATTGAGGAAGCCGAATTTAAAAGCACCCTTAATGAACCGGAAGATGAACTGCCTGCCATGCTCCAGATCAACAGTGGCGCCGGTGGTACCGAAAGTCAGGACTGGGCCGAAATGCTGGCACGCATGTACCGCATGTATGGCGAAAAGCAGGGCTGGAGTGTTACAGAAATGGACTGGCAATGGGGCGATGGTGCCGGAATAAAAACCTGTACCTATAAATTTGAAGGCCCATTTGCATATGGGTTCCTTAAATCAGAAAGCGGGGTGCACCGGCTGGTGCGTATTTCACCATTCGACAGCAATGCAAGACGGCATACTTCATTTGTATCAGTAAACGTATACCCGCTCGTGGATGATACCATTACTATTGAGATAAACCCTGCCGATGTAAAAATGGAAACCTCCCGCAGTGGCGGTGCCGGCGGACAGAATGTGAACAAGGTGGAAACAAAGGTGCAGTTAACACATATTCCCACCGGTATTGTGGTGGTGTGCCAGCAGGATCGCAGCCAGTTGGGCAACAGGGAACTGGCCATGCAAATGCTGAAAAGCCGCCTGTACGAGCTGGAACTGCAAAAACGCAATGCGCTCAAAGACGAAGCCAACAGCAAAAAGAAGAAAATTGAATGGGGCAGCCAGATCCGCAGTTACGTATTTCATCCCTATAAAATGATCAAAGACCACCGTACCGATTTTGAAACGGGCAATGTGCAGCCGGTGATGGATGGCGAACTCGATGGTTTTATAAAGGCATATTTGATGAGTGAAAAAGACAGTGAAGTATAATGCAGTTACAAACAGCTGTATTTCTTCCCGGCATCGTTGTGTCACTCTCCCGATAATTATCGGGATGTACGCTATACCTTTGTTCTTCTTTTAAACTAAACTAAAACAAAGTATATGAAATTCGGAGACTTCACTTACCCCATGCCGGTTAATGAACCGGTATTAAATTACACTCCCGGTTCAGCAGAAAAAAAACGCTTAAAAGAAGTACTGGCCGAACTGAAAAGTGCCGAAGCAGATGTGCCGATGTACATTGGCAGTAAGGAAGTACGCACCAATAAAAAAGTGGCCATGCATCCGCCGCATGAGATCCGTCACACACTGGGTTATTTTCATGCAGGTGAAGAAAAGCATGTGCACCAGGCCATCGAAGCGGCACTGGCTGCGAAAGAAGGATGGGCTGCTATGAGCTGGGAAAACAGGGCTAACATTTTCCTTAAAGCAGCCGACCTCATTGCCACCAAATACCGTCCTTACATGAATGGCACCACCATGCTGGGACAAAGTAAAAATGCCTTCCAGGCAGAAATAGATTCCGCCTGCGAGATCATTGACTTTTTACGATTCAATGTTCACTTTCTGGGAGAGATTTATAAACAGCAGCCCATCAGCAGCCCTGGCATGCACAACCGCATGGAGTACCGCCCGCTGGAAGGTTTTGTACTGGCTGTAACCCCTTTTAATTTTACTGCGATCGGTGGTAACCTGCCCACCAGTGCGGCCATGTGCGGCAATGTGGTGGTGTGGAAACCTGCCAATACACAGGTGTACAGCGCCCAGATGTTCATGCGGATTTTAAAAGAAGCGGGATTGCCTGATGGAGTAATTAACCTGATTTATGTGGACGGGCCAACCATCGGCCGTGTATGTTTTAATCACCGCGATTTTGCCGGTGTTCATTTTACCGGAAGCACCGGTGTGTTCAATAATATGTGGGAAACCATTGGTAAGAACATGGGCATGTATAAATCATATCCCAGGATCGTTGGAGAAACCGGTGGTAAGGATTTTGTTCTGGCGCACAAATCTGCCGATCCCGATGTGGTTGTTACCGCGTTGCTGCGTGGGGCATTTGAATTCCAGGGACAAAAATGTTCTGCGGCATCCAGGGCATATATTCCTTCCAATATTGCGGAAGAAGTGAAGAAGAAACTCATTGCCGGTGTTAAAAGCTTCAGCATGGGTACGGTGGAAGACTTTACCAATTTTGTGAATGCGGTGATTGATGAAAAAAGCTTCGACAATATCAAACGCTATATCGATAATGCGAAGAAAGATCCCAAAGCTGAAATATGGGTGGGTGGCAAGTGCGATAAAAAAGAAGGTTATTTTATACAACCCACAGTGATTGAGGCAAAGAAGCCCGATTATGTTACCATGTGCGAAGAAATATTCGGACCGGTACTTACCGTTTACATTTATCCTGCCAATAGTTTTGAAAGGGCTCTGGAACTGGTGGATAACACTTCGCCCTATGCATTAACCGGTGCGGTCATTGCAACCGACAGGGCAGCTGTTGAACTGGCCACCAATAAACTGCGCAATGCTGCGGGTAATTTCTACATCAACGATAAACCTACCGGTGCGGTGGTGGGCCAGCAGCCTTTTGGCGGCGCAAGGGCCAGCGGCACCAATGACAAGGCCGGCAGCATACTGAATTTATACCGCTGGTTAAGTGCCAGGACCCTTAAGGAAACATTCAATCCGCCAACAGATTATAAATACCCGTTCATGCAGGAAAAATAAATTTTCAGTCCCCGGTAACGGGGACTTTTTTTATAATCCAAATACAAATAAATTCGCTATATAAATAGCAGGCATTGAAAACCATTTTAGATAAACAGCAGTTACATTTAACGCTTTTGCGCCTCAGTCACCAGTTGCTCGAAAATCATCTCAGCCTGAAGGATGTGGTATTTATAGGGCTGCAGCCCCGTGGCGTAAAAGTGAGCGCCATGATAGTGGAAAACATCAAACAGCTTTGCCCGGGTGAACATATAGATTATGGTCTGCTCGATATTACCTTTTACAGGGATGATATCCGTAACGAACTGCATGTGGCCAATAAAACAGATATTTTGTTTTCTATCGAAGGAAAACAGGTGATACTTATCGATGATGTATTGTATACGGGGCGTACGATCCGGGCAGCACTGGATGCCTTGCAGGATTTTGGCCGCCCTCAAAAAGTGGAATTATGTGTGCTCGTCGACCGGCGTTTTAACCGCGAACTGCCCATTCATCCGGATTATTGCGGTAAAGCCATTGATACGATCATCTCTCAAAAAGTGAAAGTGGAATGGGACAGGGAAGAAGTAGTGCTGTATTAAAGGATAATGGTATAATGGATAATTGATAATGAAATAATGGATAATGTTTTTACAGGCAGCATCGGTTAATTTAGGCAAGACACAGCAAAGCAAAAATTATCCATTAACTAATTATCCATTTTCAACTACCCCTTACTATTAAATTTGTGTAATCTCATTTAAACCTTTAGCTTTGCTTTTTAATGCAACTCTCCACCAAACATCTGTTGGGCATTAAAGACCTTCAGCCGGAAGACATCAATCTTATTCTCTCTACTGCAGCCCGTTTCAAAGAAGTTTTACAGCGTCCTGTTAAAAAAGTGCCATCACTCCGTGATGTTACGATCGTAAACCTGTTTTACGAAAACAGCACCCGTACAAGAATTTCCTTTGAGCTGGCTGAAAAGCGCTTAAGTGCCGATACCATCAATTTCACTGCTTCTGGTTCATCTGCCGCCAAGGGAGAAACACTGCTGGATACAGTGAACAATATCTTAAGTATGAAGGTGGATATGGTGGTGATGCGCCACAGTGCCAGCGGAGCACCGCATTTTTTGGCAAAACATATTCCCGCAGCAATTGTGAATGCCGGAGATGGTATCAACGAACACCCCACACAGGCCCTGCTCGATGCTTTTTCAATACAGGAACAACTTGGTAGTTTGGAAGGGAAACGCATCGTGCTGCTGGGAGATATCATGCACTCAAGGGTGGCGCTGAGCAATATTTACCTGCTGAACAAAATGGGAGCCGAAGTAATGGTGGCTGGTCCGCCAACACTGATACCAAAACATATTGCCGAAGCCCTCCATGTAAAAGTGGAATACAATATTAAAAAAGCCCTTGAATGGTGTGATGTGGCCAATGTGCTGCGTATCCAGCTAGAAAGGCAGAACCAGGTGCTGTTTTCATCGCTGCGGGAATACAATATAGCCTATGGCGTAAGCAGGCAATTGCTCAACGGTCTTAAAAAAGACATTGTGATCATGCACCCGGGACCTATTAACCGGGGCGTGGAAATTGACAGTGATGCGGCCGACAGCAGGCAATCCATTATCCTGCAGCAGGTAGAAAATGGAGTGGCTGTAAGGATGGCGGTATTATACCTGCTCTCCGGCAAAACACAGGCATAATAATGAAAAAAACGATGCAACAGCTTGCTTTGATAATATTGGCAGCAATCCTGCTGGCAGCATGCAGTGGTGAAAACTCCCCCAAAAGTGAACCGGAAACCACAATAATATCACAGCCTGCTCCTGCGGTAAAAGAAGATTCGGTTACTGCGAAAATAAGGCCTGTGCTTTTTGAAATTGAAAACCAGGACCTGGGCTTTAACGGGCGAAAACCATTCGATCTTACCATCAGCGATATTCAATATGCTTCGGTTTCAATGAAAGATTATTATACAGCCCAGCTTGAACAGTTAAAAGCACAGGTTAAATATTCCACCAATAAGGAAAAAACAAATAAAGCCCTTGCTTACCTGGAGCAAATGGTCAGTACTTCTGCCGGTACACCGGCTATTTATCTTGTGCAATATCATATGCGGGCCATGGTTGACAAAACGAACTATGACCAGCAAAAAAACATTTACCTTAAAAAAGATTTAACCCGTTTACAGCTTATCTTTCCCCAATAATTTTTTAACCAACCGGTAAATCTATGCAACGCGTTTGTCTTTTCCCCGGCACATTCGACCCAGTGACCCTTGGGCATATTGATATTATAGACAGGGCACTGCCGCTGTTTGATAAACTGGTGATCGGTATCGGGCGGAATGTAAATAAGGTTCCCATGTTTTCCGAAGAACAAAGACTGAAATGGCTTAAAGAAATATATAAAGACAATCCGAAAGTGGATGCGATCGTATATGACGGGCTCACCGTGGATTGCTGCGAACAGGTTGGGGCAAAATTCATTTTACGTGGTATCCGTTATGTAAACGACTTTGAATATGAAAAGGCCATTGCTGATATGAACCGCAGTTTGGATGGTCATATTGATACCGTATTTCTAACCTGCCTGCCGCAATTTACATCTGTCGCTTCCACACTGGTAAGGGATGTGCTGAAGAACGGGGGGGATGTCTCCCAGTTTTTGCCGGATGTGGTGAACCTGTCGCTTCAACAAAAAAAGTAATGACTATCTGGTTTAATAAAGATCTTTCCTTAGAAGATATAAAATCGCTGAATTCGGGTACCATGGGACATCATCTTGCCATGGAATGGGTGGAGCTTGGGGCTGATTTTATTAAAATGAAAATGCCGGTGGATGACCGTACAAAACAACCTTATGGGTTATTGCACGGCGGTGCCAGCTGTGCATTGGCTGAAACCACAGGAAGTGTAGCGTCAGCACTGGTAACCGATCCTTCCAGAAATATTTGTGTTGGTCTTGAAATCAATGCCAATCATATCCGCAGTGTAAGGGATGGTTTTGTAACAGCCACCTGTACTCCGCTGCATTTGGGCAGCAGTACCCATGTTTGGGATATCAAAATTCATGGCGATATGGAAAAACTGGTTTGTGTAAGCCGGTTAACCGTGGCCATATTAAAGAAACCGGTTTAGCAGTCCTTCATCTGCTTAAAAAAACAATTCGTTCATGCTTGTTTAAGGCTCATCAAAAAACTTACCCAGGATATCTTTAATAGATGGATATGTATTGGCAACAGGTTCTTTAATATTCTTTGTGGCTATCCACCTGGCTTCCGTTATACTCTCCTCGGTTTGTGGTACCAGTGCCTGGTTTGCCGGGCAGGTAATATAATACCAGTGCGATATTTTTAAAATATGCTTTCCAAATTCGTCGTAGGTATGGTAGGTTTCGCCTACTTTCTTTTTAAGTTTTAGGCCTGTTACCCCGGTTTCTTCTTCCACTTCCCGTAAAGCGCATTCACCGGGCTTTTCTCCTTTTTCCATTTTCCCTTTGGGAAGGTCCCATTTGCCCAGCCTGAGGATGAACAGCAGCTCCTTTTTGGAGTTTTGTACAATGCCTCCGGCAGCTTCAATTATGGTAAAGTGTTTAAAAAACAGTTTTTTTAGTGCATCAAGGTCATTGTGCCATAAAACGCCCGCATGAAATTCTTCTTTCTTTATTTCGTGGAGCAGGGATTTAATGGCCGGGCCCGACACTTCATCTACAAATACAGCATCAGGATGGTGCAGGATATCGTTGAGTTGTTTATCTATATTATCACACAGGTAAACGGGTTTATCGCCGAAGTAGATTTTAATGTGCATAATAATATTTCACTGTTTAATTTACTGCCTTCAAATTTGCAGCATGACAAATGAAAAAGCTGTAGCAGAAAAACTGTTACAAATTAGTGCAATAAAGTTAAGCCCGCAACAACCTTTTACCTGGGCCAGCGGATGGAAAAGCCCCATTTACTGTGACAACCGGAAAGTACTTTCTTACCCGTATATACGCGACTTTGTAAAAAGTGAACTCTGCAGTGTGATATTTGAACAGTTTCCCGATGCGGATGTCCTTGCCGGTGTTGCAACGGCCGGTATTGCATGGGGGGCTATGGCTGCCGACCAGCTAAAACTGCCTTATGTATATGTAAGGCCAAAGCCGAAAGAACACGGGCTGGGTAACCAGATTGAAGGGCATCTTGAAAAAGGACAGAAAGTAGTGGTGATTGAAGACCTGGTTTCTACCGGGAAAAGCAGTTTACAGGTGGTGGAAGTGCTGAAAGCCTCCGGGGTTGAAGTCACAGGGATGGTAGCTATTTTTACGTACGGATTCCCAGCCGCGGATACCGCATTTGAAAGCGCCGGGGTGCCATTAAAGACACTTACCAATTATCCCACGCTGATTGAACTGGCCATCGAAAAAGGTATTGTAACGGGCGAACAGCAAAAAACATTGTTAAACTGGAGTGCCGATCCGGCAAACTGGAAAGGGAATTGATAATTTTATCAAAATAAAATACATGAAGCGTTTTTTACTCGTGCTAATTGCATCCGCCGGTCTGATGACTGCCGCAAATGCCCAAAAGACCACAGACAAAGCCATTTTCAAAACCCCGGTACAAAACTGTGAAAAATGTAAGGAAATCATCGAATTTTTCCTGGCTAAAACAGATGGGGTAATGGCCGTTAAGGTTGATCTTAAAAGACAAACTACTACCGTGAGCTGGCTCGTTGACCGGATTGACAAGGAAACTATTAAGGTTACAATATCGGGTCTTGGCTTTGCTGCTGATGATGTGGAAGCGGATGAATTTGCCTATAAGCGTTTACCAGCGTGCTGTAAAAAACCTGTGGAAACACCCAAACCTGCTCCGCCCAAAGGATAATTCCAACTTAAGATATGGGTATTTGCAGACCGTTCAAATGAACGGTCTTTTTAATTTAAGAGCGAGAATTTTTGCTTGCCCTCATAGTTTACAGGGAAACTTTTATACACATTGGCTTTTCCCAGCTTCACTTTGCCTGTAACCTTTATCAGCACTTCCTGTCCAAAAAGGGCAGGAAGTGCGTTTTTATAAGCATTTTTCATGTCCACTTCAATGGTAAGCGGCAGGGTGAATTCGTCCTTTCTGGGGATATGAATCTGGTATTCCTGGGAAGTATGCCCCAGGTAGTTTCCGTTTATGAAGATGTCCAGATCGGTCCTTTTTAGTTCCAGTCCAAAATTGTTGGGGTTAAAATAAACCAGATCAAGCTTTATGGTTGATGTGGAAAACCCCAGCTTTTCAGTGCTCAGGTTCTTAAAGTCGCGGTACTCCAGTTCTTTTGGTTCACGACAGGATGTCATAAAACTAATAAACAGGAAAATAAGGTAAAGGGTGGGGCGGGAAGTTGGTTTATACATTACCAGTAGCTTAAATTGGGTGCAATGTACTTAAAAGGAAGGAGATTCCGGGAAAACTGCCCTGCTAACAAAATTAGAATACTTGATTAAAAAGCCTGTTTTAGGGCTCAATGCAATAAGCTAAAAAAAGTAGTAATACTAATTTTATTTTAAAACATTGATTTTGAATTTATAGCTTAAGATATCTATTTTTATACAGAATATTATTATTATCAAACATGGTCCAAAAGGGTAACTCTAAATAGTTTAATGCATATCTGTAATAAATTTTAATTATTCAATTGATAATTAAATATTTATAATAATTTACTATTAATAAAAAGTTACAAAAATAGCATATTTATTTAAGTTTAATTTATCCTGCACTTATTGAAAAAAAAAATCTACATTTTCATTGTTCTAATTAATGATGCGTCGATCTCCCTGTTATTAAAATTAAATTGGAGAGAATCATCAGTTTGGAAACGGCTAAAATGTCAGAGATGTAATCGTGAAATGAACGAGCGTTAAATATGATGGGATAATCCATGTATTATATATGGATCGCAATGAAAACACTGTGGCTCAAAAAATATTTCACTTTTTTTGGCAAGTCCTTTGAAAAATATCTAACTATGCAAGTATTGGTCAGTTGAAAAAAAATACCAAACCCATGTTTTGGGTAGTACTCCTCGAAATGCAGTAAAATTACGGTCCAAAAAATTTGCGGTTTTCGAAAAACGTATTATGTTTGTGATGAAATTACAAATGATCATTACCTCTGTTATTCGTTATTTCAAATCCGAAGCCCAATTGTCCTCATCAAGAACCACCCAGGTTCGCAAGGTTTACCACCAAGCATTTCTGGTTTTTTAATTCTGAAACCTCAAACACAAGAAATGAAAACTAATTTTACATCTTTTACAGGCAAGGGTTTATTGTTGCTCGCTTTCTCTTTTTTCTTCTCTGCCTCTTTTTCAAGTAATATTAAGTTTGATACTTCGGTTTTTAATAATTTGACTGTTTCTGTAGTTGACAATAATATACAGGTTAACTGGAATATGCCGGCTGATGCAGCTGTTAATTACTGCGCAGTTCAGGCAAGCACTGATGGTAAAACATTTTCTACAATCGGCTATGTAATGGGCCCTAATCCCAAAGCCGGTAATAATACTTACACTTTTAAACAGCAACTGGCTAAAATTAAACCCGGATTGACCTACTACAGGGTCCTTAATATGGGTGAAAATGAAAATGCAACCGCCAGCGAAGTTGTAAAAATCTCCAAATAGTTTTTTCGGTTTTTGATTCTTGTCCAGATGTATCCTTGAACAACCACTTACCTCAAACATCTAACACAAGAAAAATGAAACAAAATTTTACATTTATCAACAGGTTTTTTGCAACTGTTATTGCGATCCTGTTTTTTGCAGAAGTTACCAACGCTCAGTGTGTGGCCCCGGTCATGACCTGGCAAAACGCAAGCTTGATTACTGCCGCAAATACTGCAGGTCAGATCAATGCTAAATACAAATTCCCGGGTGTTACTGCCGGTGTGGATGCCATTATTACTATCACTGATATTCAGGGCGGTGCTACACTTACCAGTATAGATGACAACACATTTGGCTATTCTGCCGCGTGGCAGCCAACCGTACACACCAAAAATAACCCTGGTGCCGGTGAATCGTATGTGGCCTTCAAGATTGATTTTGTAAAATCAAACGATAATACAGTTTCTCACCAATTCGCCTGCTTCGCATTATCTTTTATTGATGTGGATGGTGATAATGATAAGGTACAGGAATTTGTAGAAACAAAACAGTTTGATTCTTATCAAACAGGAGTGGGATCATTGCTGCAAGTGAGCCAGAACTCTGGTTTTACAAGGGCATTAGGTCCGGTACAAAATTATCCCGGGCTGGATACCACTTCATACCCAACCAATGTAACTTTTAAGTTCACCAACAAAAACCAGGTGCAGGAAGTAAGGATCGGCAGCAAAGTGGCAAATGGTTTTATTCCCCAGGACAGGTATAATCTCGGGTATTTTCAGCCAATAGTTTTCCCTTTAGCCCTGCCAGTTAAATACCGTTCATTTGATGCCATCGCAAATAACAATGTGGTTAAACTGAACTGGATCACTGAAAACGAGATCAATCATAACCATTTTGAAGTAGAGCGTTCATTTGACGGTAGCAATTTTAAAACAATGGCCCTGGTATTGGATGGTTTTTCAGCAGGAAGCGGCAGTAAATCTTACACCTATAATGATAACAGTGCAGAGCTGGCAGATGTGAATATAGTTTATTACAGGCTGAAGCAGGTAGATATGGATGGCAGGTTTACCTATAGTAACATTCTGGCAGTTCGCATGCAGGCTGTTACCGCTGTGAAAATGCAGGTATCACCCAACCCGTTTGTTGAAAACCTGTATGTACGTTTTGCTTCAAATGAAAGCGGAACAGCCCAGGTGCAGTTATTAACCATCAATGGCCAAAAAGTACAAACACAGCAGTCTGTTATCGGTAAAGGCAGCAATACCATCCAGGTGCAGGGCATCGGAAGGCTCAATGCTGGTATCTATATTGCACAACTGGTGGTAAATGGTGTGGTGGTGGACAATCAAAAAATAATTAAAAACTGATTATAACCAAGCAAAAGAAGGTTGACAGGAGTTGCTGGCCCCGTACCCGGCCGGCAACCTCCTAAAGCCTGAAAAAACCAACTGCTTAAAATTATTAAACTTTAAACCTTCCCCCATGAATACAATTTTTAAAACACTCATGAAAGCCTTGTTCAATAACTGGACGGTTATTACAAAAAAAACCTATTTGCAGCCCGTAAAAGTACCTGTTGCAAATGCGGGGTGGGAGAAAAGACAGCTTTTTTAACCCTGAATAAAAAAAAGGAATTGTTTTTATTCCTGAAATGATAAATTTTATGCCAGGCAAAAAATAAAATCTCATAAACTCCGTTTACTAGAAACCCCGGAGACAGTAAACGTTGTTAGTGCTTGGTTTACGATGTTTTCTTTGGGGGTTACAGAATCGAAAGATTCTTAACAAAAGCCGCATTTCTATGTGGCTTTTTTGCTTTTTACTTATTATATTTACTCTCTGTTTTCCTTGTGAAAAACATGTGAATTTTCTTATATCCTCTGAGCCAGCGTTTTCCCCCATTGAAGCATCAGCAATAGCTGGAACCAACTAACATAACACGCACACCAACCATCAACATGAGAAAAACAATCCTGTTTTCTGCATTCATCCTTTTTTGTTTTACAGCCCTTTCCCAGGATTTCAGTAATAAAGGCAAAGATTTTTGGGTAGGGTATGGAAACCACGTACGTATGTTTAATGCAGGTACTGCAGAAACCATGCAGATCTACATTACTTCTGATGTGAGTACCGTAGGAAATGTATCCATTGCCAGTGTGGGTTTTTCTCAAAATTTCACTGTAACAGCGAACCAGATCACCGTCATTAATATTCCAAGAACTGCAGCGCTATTGGATGAGGGGGTGTACAATCATGGTATACACATTACTGCCGATAAACCGGTGGTGGCTTATGGGTTCATTTATGTAAGTTCAATTTCCGGGGCTACAGTTTTTCTGCCCACTAATACCCTGGGTAAAGAATATTACAGTCTTAATTATACACAATCTTCCAATGAGCCTAACAGCTACTCTTATTTTTTTGTAGTGGCTGTGGAACCCGGTGTCACCTCTGTGCAAATTACTCCCAGTCAAACGACCAAAGGAGGCTGGCCGGCAAACGTGATGCAGACGGTTAACCTGAACCAGGGCCAGATATACCAGGTACTGTCGGCGACGGATCTTACCGGCAGTATTGTAAAATCGGTGGCTTCAGGAAATGCTTCCTGTAAAAAAATTGCTGTTTTCTGCGGAAGCGGCAAAATAAATATTACTCCAACAGGAGGTAATAACAGTGCTGATAATTTGTACCAGCAAATGTACCCATACAGTACATGGGGTAAAAGATTTGTGTTGGTGCCTGGAGAAAACAGGCCTAACGCAAATGTTTCACTTAATACCAATTATTTCAGGGTTTTCAGACCGGATGCCACCACCAATGTTTACCGGGATGGCGTGCTGATACCACCCGCAAGCTTTATCAACAACTACTTTCAGTTCAGCAGTAATGTGCCTTCATTAATTGTTGCAGATAAGCCCATACTGGCTGCCCAGTACTTTACCACACAGGGCACGTCTGGTAACCTAAGCCCGCATGACCCTGAAATGATTTACCTGAATCCCCTGGAGCAAACCCTTACAGATGTTACCCTTAACTCCATGCAGCCTGCCTCTAATACGAATATCAACCAGCATTTTATTAATGTAGTGTTGCGAAATGCAGGTACAGGCGTAAGCTCGTTCCGTATCGATGGAGCGGTACCCAGTGCAGCTGCGATCCCATTGCCCCAGGATAATAATTATGCCTACATGCGTATCAATTATAATGGAAGTTCCACCACGCAGCAATTATTGGCCGGCGCCCATCATTTAACCTGCGATTCAGGTTTTAATGCGATTGCATATGGTTTTGGCACAACCGAATCCTATGGCTATTCTGCGGGAGCTAATCTTACCGACCTCTCGCAAAGACTCGAACTCAGCACGCAATATGGAATCGAATTCAATCCAACCGTTTGTATCAATACTGATTTCAAGTTCAAAGTTTATTTTCCTGATTCTACTACTGCAACGCCGCCTGTGGCCATCCGATTTGACTCACTCGACTGGACACTTACAGATCCATCCCTGATAAGTCCGAATAATTTTCCCATCAGGGTTATTAATCCCGTGATCGATTCTACGAATATCCGTTCTGGCAGACAGGTAAACTGGTATTCCCTTCCCGGGCTTTACCGGTTCTTAAATCCCGGTGTGGATACATTACTTATTACTGCATATAAAAGCACCAGTGAAGGGTGCGGTACTGTGCAGGAGTACCGTTTCCCGATCGAGATATACGGGCCGCCAACAGCCAGTTTCACTGTAACGCCTCCCGGTTGTTATTTTGAACCGGCCCAGTTTACGGAAACGACCGTTCAGACACCCAAGCCCACGTACAAATGGTATTGGGATTTTGGAGACGGGAATTTTGATTACACCAAAAACCCTACGCACGTGTATGCTGCTCCCGGAAACTACACTGCTCGGTTTGCAGCTATTACAACCGCGGGATGCTTATCAGACACGGTTTCACTTTTCCCTGTTACCATACCAGATTTGCCCAAGGCAGTGGTTTCGCATAACACAGATACGGTTTGTATCAATACCGGCACACCCAACCCGATAGTATTTACGGGTAACGATGGTAAGGCCCCTTATGAATTTACTTATACGATAAACGGAATACCTCAGGCTCCTGTTACCAGTAATAATGCGGGTATTTATCAATTATCAGTTCCGGTTACTGTAGCAGGGCAGTTTATTTACAAACTTACCAATGTAAGAAATGCAGGTTCCACGCTTTGCACAACTGTGATAAATAACCAGGAAGATACCGTTACTGTATTGCCTAATTCTAACATTACACTTACATCAGCTTCAGGCACTCCCAACCAAACCGTTTGTATCAATACCCCGATCATTAATATTACATATGCCGTAGGTGGTAGTGGAAACGGTGGAACTGTTACAGGTTTGCCGGCAGGTGTAACCGGAACATATGCTGGTGGTACCATCACCATATCCGGTACACCAACAGTAAGCGGCGTTTTTAATTATACTACGAGTACTTTGGGGCCTTGTGCAAATATTACTTCGAGCGGCACATTAACAGTTACGGCAGATGCCACGCTGGCATTAACATCTGCTGCAGGTACGGATAATCAAACACTCTGTATTAATAACCTGGTAACTCCAATTACCTATTCCGTTGGGGGTAGTGGTACCGGAGGAACAGTTACAGGTTTACCGGCAGGCGTAACAGGAGTTTTTGCCGGAGGGGTGATCACAATTTCGGGAGCACCTGCGGTAAGTGGTATTTTTAATTACACGGTTGCCACCACAGGGCCATGTGTAAAACCCTCAGCCACCGGTACGATAACGGTTACTGCTGATGCAACGCTTTCATTAACATCTGCAGCAGGTACCGACAACCAAACTGTTTGTATAAATAATGTCTTAACTAATATCACTTATGCTGTAGGTGGCACCGGAACCGGGGGCAGTGTAACGGGATTACCTGCGGGCGTAACCGGAACTTTTGCCGGTGGTATCATTACCATTACCGGTACTCCGGCTATAAGCGGCACTTTTATTTATACTGTTACAACCACAGGGCCCTGTGTTAAGCCCACCGCTTCGGGAACCATTACAGTAACTGCGGATGCGACTTTAACACTAACTTCAGCCCCGGTAACTGTAAACCAATCTTTGTGTTTTAATACAGCGCTTGTTAATATTACATATGCTGTGGGAGGAACCGGTACAGGAGCTGTAGTTACCGGGTTACCTCCAGGGATTACCGGGGTATATGCCGGAGGAGTTGTTACAATCAGCGGTACAGCCACTGTTAGCGGCACATTCAACTATACTGTTACCACTACCGGGCCCTGTGTTAAACCAACAGCAACAGGAAGCATTACCATCTGGGCTTTGCCAACAGTCGATTTCCTGACATCAGCACCGCTGTGTGAAACCAGGGATATTGCTTTTACAGACAATTCAAATCCGCAAGTTGGTTCCCTTGCAGGATGGTCCTGGAATTTTGGAGACCCGGGCAGTGGATTATTTAACACAACGACGCTTGCAAACCCGGTTCATAATTTCAGCAGTGCAGGAAATTATGTAATAACGCTGAATGTTACTACCAGCAACGGATGCAGCAATGCAGTACCATTTACAAGAACTATTACCATTAACGACCGTCCAAAAGCAGGCTTTATTGTTCCTGAAGTTTGTATCAATGATATCGCGGCCGTGTTTATTGATACCAGTAAGATTGCCAACGGCACACTGAGCCCGGCAGGTTATACCTGGAATTATGGAGACCCTGCCAGTGGTATTAATAATACGTCTACAGGTATGAACGGATCTCACCTGTACAGCCTGGTAGGTCCTTATAATGTTACACATGTGGTGACCAGTACTTTGGGATGTAAGGATACGGTAATGAACACGATCTTTATTAATGGCGCCAATCCTGTGGCTGATTTTTCAGTTTCAAATGCTGCCACCTTATGTTCGAATGATTCCGTGGCCATCACCAACCTGTCCACCATTAGCCAGGGCAGCATTACCAAAGTGGAGATTTACTGGGATTGGGTGGGGGCTCCTGCAACTGTGTTCACGGATGATTTCCCTGCACCCAATAAAGTGTACAGGCATAAATATCCAACCTTCCAGACACCGCTGACCCAGCCATATACCATCCGTTTTTTAGCCTATTCAGGAACATTGTGTGTGAATGCAAAGAATACAGACATCATTGTGAATGCGGCGCCCAAAGTGCAGTTTAATAATATTCCGGATGTATGTTACGATGCAGCGCCATTCCTCATTACCCAGGGCAGTGAGATAGGTGGTGTTCCGGGTACATTTGCATACAGCGGCCCGGGTATTGTAAATCCCAATGGATTATTCAACCCCTTGGTTGCAGGCATAGGTACGCATACGATCAAATATACATTTACATCCAGTGCTGCTGGTTGTGTGGACACTGCTTTCAAAACAATCAAAGTACTGGATACCGCCTCCTCTAAATTCTCATTCCTTTCTCCAACCTGTGTGGGTAACAGCACTACTTTTAAAGAAGAATCCACTGCACCGGCCGGTGTAACGCTCAGTAACACCACCTGGGATTTTGGAGACGGTTCACCATTAGAGAACCATGCGCCCGGAACTACCTTCACGCATACTTATGCAGCATGGGGTAATTATAATGTTACCATGTACAATACTTCCGCTTATGGATGTAAAAGTAAACCTGTAACACAGACTGTGTATGTAAGCCCGGTTCCAAACCCTGCATTTGCTTTTGGCCAGACAAGTGTTTGTATACCCAATGCAGATGTATCATTCATCAATAATTCAACGATTGCAGATGGCACACAAAATGCATTTATATATGCATGGGATTTTGGTGATCCGGCGAGTGGTGCATTAAATACTTCGGTGTCCAAAACCCCGGCACCACATCACTATACTGGCACGGGTCCTTATACAGTAACGCTTACTGTAACAAGCGGCACGGGCTGTATCAATCAAACCAGCCGCCCGGTGAATTTTATACACCCGCAACCAAAAACGGTTTTTGATTTCAGCAAGCCCAGTGTTTGTATTGGTGATAATGTGGTCATGACTGATGTTACAGATGGGCTTGATGGCACCATTACGCAGTGGTTCTGGAAATTTTCTGATGGTGGTTCTGCAGCAACCAAACAGGTAACCTATGTTTTTGGTACGCCGAGCAACTATAATGTTTCATTGTATACCGTTAACAGCCACGGTTGTAACAGCGATACTGTCACTAAACAGTTCACAGTGTATGCTTATCCAACAGTGGATGCAGGGCCGGACAGGGTGGTGCTTGAAGGCGGCTCGCTTACTATAGAACCCATTGTTACAGGAAACGGGCTTCAGTATTTGTGGACACCAGCTACCTACCTGAACGATGTACGGATTAAAAGTCCTACTGCGGCAAATGTACTCGATGATATTACCTACACACTCACTGTTACAGGTGAAGGCGGATGTACAGCGCTGCCGGATAAGATGTTTGTGAAAGTGCTGAAAATGCCCAAAGTGCCCAATACATTTACACCCAACGGCGATGGCATCAATGAAACATGGAAGATTGAATACCTGGATACTTATCCTGGTTGTAAAGTGCAGGTGTTTACAAGAACCGGCCAGCTGGTATTTGAATCAAAAGGATATAAAGTGCCCTGGGATGGCCGCTACAATGGTAAGCCATTGCCATTTGATACATACTATTATATCATTGAACCCGGGAATGGCCGCAAGCCGGTTACGGGTTATGTAACAATATTGAAATAAACAGGGTGATGCCGGTGCAGGCGGCATCACTTAAACTTATCAGCGGAGAAGCAAAACCATGAAGAAACTGTTTTTGATTGCAGGCTCGTTTTTATGCAGCGCATCAGTACTGGCACAGGCCAAGCCTTTTTATACCCAGTATATCCTCAATAATTATATTCTTAATCCTGCTGTTACGGGCATTGAAAATTATACAGAGATTAAACTGAGTAACCGTAACCAGTGGACGGGAATCAATGGAGCCCCGGTCACCACTTATATGACCGTGCATACTCCCATTGGCAAAAACGATCTGCGTACCAATGCTAATTCATTTGCTGTGCCGGGCGAAGATCCCAGGGGAAGAAGATTGTGGGAAGAGTACACACCGCCCGATCCGCATCATGGTGTTGGCTTTACTGCGATGAATGATAAAGCTGGTTATATCAACCGCTGGTCGCTGAATGCCACTTATGCCTATCATAAACCCCTCGGTGTAAAAACAACTTTATCTGCCGGTTTTGCAGCGGGTATTACCAGTGTAAGTCTCGACCGTTCAAAAATAGAATGGGGTAACCTTGATCCCAATGATCCGGCAGTTGGTATCAGTACAGGAGAACTCAAAAAACTCAAACCGGAACTGGGAGCGGGATTATGGTTGTATTCTGCACAGTATTTTTTAGGCGTGTCGGTTCTGAATATTATTCCTGGCAAGGCCAATTTTGTTGCAGATGATAAATATGGCACTTATTATACACCCAATTATTTTGCTACTGCGGGATACCGGTTTTCTTTAACGGATGAGATCATGGCCATGCCTTCAGTAATGGTGCAATACTGGCAGCCCCAGCTAGCGGGTTTTCATGGAACCATAAAACTGCAATACCTCGATAATGTATGGGTGGGCGGGAGTTATCGTGTTTCCGACCTGATTTCAGGCTATTCAGCCATGGCCGGTGTGCATGTTTCAAATACTTTCAACATCAGCTATGCGTATGAAAATGCCACTACGTCAAGACTCAGAAATTATACAAAGAATACGCACGAGATCATGCTGGGGTTCATTATTGGAAACCGTTACAGCCAGAAATGCCCGCGTTGCTATTGAGATAAGGATGTTAATCCTGGAGTTCTGTGTCTTCAGCCGGGGGAGCGCTGCTGTCAGATAATTGCAATGAATCTGCTAAGTTTATTTCTTTAGCAGCCAGTTTCCATTGCGGCTGCAATATCCATTTACCATCTTTGAAGATCACATTATACACTTTCAATACGGCATTTTTTGAGCCAGACTGTTCTTCCCGGATCACGATTTGTTTGGCAGAAGCGCTATTGTCATTATAAGCCACTGGTGTCAGCAGCGCATTTTCGGTTGCCATCTTTTCATGCAGCAACCCGGCCTGCTCCTGCATTTCCTGCAACAGGGGTTCCAGCTCTTTTATTTTCTTCTCAATCAGCGGCTGTTGTTTTTCAACCGCGGCTGTTATTTTATTTATTGTTTCGGGTTTAACCAGTTTCAATACATTATTTACTATAACCGGTAAGGCTCCATCACTGTTTTTCAGTAAAATTTGCGGGCTGGTAAAAACAATATCCTGTTTTTTTTGTGCTAAGCGCTGCTGAACCTGTAACAGAACCGCCGGAGTAATAACAGCAAGCATGGCGAGAGAGAGCAAGGGTAATAACAGTCTTTTCTTTTGCTGCCGCATCTGATTGGCGGGATTAACAAAGAACTGTATGCGCTGCAGTAATTGCTGCGGTTGCTGAACTGCTGCGATCCTGTACCCTTCGAATTGCTGCCTGTGCGCCAGCTGCTTTACTGTTTGTGCCTTAAGCAGGGTTTCTGCATACACTACGGCAGGATAGCTGAAAGCTGTAACAGTGATATCACAGTTTTTCTCCCTTTCAAGTTTTATTTTTTTGCAGAGCGATAATATAAATGGATTGAAGAAGAAGACCGTTTCCGCAGCAATGAGCAACCAGTTGAACAGGAAATCATTTGCTTTGATATGCGCCAGTTCATGCAGGATCAGGGTTTCGGCCTGTTGCATCGAAAGCTGGTTTACCAGTGCCACAGGTAAAACGATCACTGGTTTAAAAAAACCAAAAGTAAGCGGACTGCTGATCGTATGACTCAGCCAAAGCTGCACTTTTCTTTTGATGCCAAAATGATATTGCCTGGAGAGTGTAAACAGCCTGAGATCAATATTGGGTTTTACAAGGCCGGTGCGGAATTGCTTTTTGAACAGGAACCATTCAGCAAACGATTTTACAATTTTAAAAGAAAGCACTGTAAGGTACACTGCAAACAACCAGGGACTGTATTTATCCAGGTTTTCCCTGCCAAGTATATCATAAAGACCGGCATTGTAAAGCAGGTTTGAAACACTGCCAGCCGGCTGCACCTGGTAGAAAATAAACGTGATGATGAACAGGCAAAACTGGACAATGATGGAAACAAACAGCAGATTTTTTTTCTGCCCCGGGGTAAACTGACGGCTTAATATTTTTTCAGCCAGTATAAATACAAGCCATAGCAGCGCCGACTGCCAGAGGCTGTGAAGCAAACTCATGCAAAAACTGTAAGAAATGGCCTGCATAGCAACAAACAGGTTTTGGTATTTTGTTTATTGTTCTTGTTTTAGCTGGTCGATCAGGGATTGAATTTTTTCCAGTTCTTCTTTGCTGGCCTGGTGTCCGCCCAGTGCCTGTAATACCAGGCCTGCTGATGAACCGGCAAACAAGGTGTCAATCATTTTATTGACAAATTGTTTTTGGGTGCTCTCGCGGCTTACCGCCGGCTGATAAATATGGGTTTTACTGCTGTCATTCCGGGTAACAAGTCCTTTCTCATGCATGATCTGCATTAGCTTCAGGGTGGTGGTATAACCGCTTTCCTTGGTCTTGCTCAATTCTTCATGCACCTGGCGCACCGTGGCGGCTTTTTCATTCCACAGCACCTGCAGTATTTCCAGTTCACTTTCTGTGGGTTTAAAATGTTTATCTGTTGCCATATTACGACTGTTTTCGTAATGCAAAATAATAACTAGTTTTTAATTGTGCTTGCCGTTGGTCAATTTTTTTGGAATCCAGGTGTTAATAAAGGGGGATTTTAACAATTCTTAAGAGAAATGAGCCCGGTAACGGTACAGGCTTGCCTAATTTTGCTCAAAAACTAATTCTATGATGTTAAGAAAAACCCTTGTGATGGCAGCTGGCGCAATATTGCTGTTGTCATCCTGTGTGAGTAAAAAAGTATTGAAAGGCGAACAGGTACGTTATGAAACCCTGCAATCTTCCTATAATAAACTGCAGGAACAGCTGAAAAACTGCACTGATCTCACTGCCGAGGCCGCTTTAAAGCGCAATGCCCTCGAATCCGAGATCGAAGGATTGAAAAAGCAGATCGGTTACTTAAAAGAGAATAACAACCAGGCTTTGAAGCAGCTCGAAAATCTTTCGGTTATCTCTGGTTCGCAGGCGGAAAGCATTAAAAAATCCCTGGAAAATATCAGCGCAAAGGATAATTATATCCAGGGACTGCAATCGGCCCTGAACCGGAAAGATTCCCTGAATATGGCCTTGGTGATGAATTTGAAAGGCGCTATTGGCAACCTGGATGATAAGGATGTAAACATTAAGGTTGACAAAGGTGTGGTATATATTGATATCTCCGACAAAATGCTTTTTAAAAGCGGCAGCTACGATATAACAGACAGGGCTGCCGAAGTACTGGGAAAAGTGGCCACTGTTTTAAAGAACCAGCCCGATATTGAATTCATGGTGGAAGGGCATACCGATAACGTGGCTTATAAGGGTGCAAACGGTGTGTTGCTCGATAACTGGGACCTCAGCGTAAAAAGGGCCACTGCCGTGGTAAGGGTGCTGCAAAACCGGTACGGGCTCAATCCTGCGCATATTACTGCCGCGGGCAGAAGTGAATACAGCCCAGTGTCTGATAACAGCACGGCTGACGGAAAAGCCGCTAACCGCAGAACCAGGATCGTGATACTGCCGCAATTGGACCAGTTCTTCAAATTGCTGGAAACAAAATAGCAGCAGGAGATCAAATGAACTTATATAAAAAGTGAGGCTACCGTTAGTAGCCTCACTTTTTTATTTTTGATCGAAACCCGTTTCTCCAAATAAAAAAGCCCCGATGTGGACACATCCGGACTTTTTGGTTATAATGGTTCTGATTAGACGAAGTTGATTCTGCTGCTAAAATAAACCTTCTTTTGAGCTGGCAAAATTTATTTTTTTACAGCTGCGATATCTGTACCGTTCAATGTGTGAACAGCAACAGGCTTGGCCGCATTCTTTTCTTTGATCACTTCCTGCTTTACAGCTTCTTTAGACTCTGTTTTACCATGAATGGTTGCAAGGGTGGGGGCAATCACCAATGAAACAATACTCATCAGTTTAATAAGGATGTTCATTGAAGGACCAGATGTATCTTTAAATGGATCACCCACGGTATCACCTGTAACAGATGCTTTATGGGGCTCTGATTTTTTATAATAGGTTTCACCGTTGATCTCCACACCTTTTTCAAAAGATTTCTTGGCATTGTCCCATGCACCACCGGCATTGTTCTGGAACATACCCAGCAGCACACCGCTCACTGTGGCACCAGCAAGAAAACCGCCCAATGATTCAGGTCCTAATACAAACCCGATTACCAAAGGGGAAATGATTGCGAAGGCACCCGGGCCAATCATTTTTTTAATAGAAGCATCTGTACTGATGGCAACGCATTTATCGTATTCGGGTTTACCTTTTCCTTCCATGATACCGGGAATAGTGCGGAACTGGCGGCGAACTTCTTCCACCATGCTCATAGCCGCTTCACCTACTGCACGGATGGCCAGTGAAGAGAATATGAAAGGGATCATACCACCAACAAATAAGGAAGCCAGAACCGGAGCCTTGTAGATATCAATACCGCTGATGCCGGCCACTCCCACAAAGGCAGCAAATAAAGCCAGTGCAGTTAAGGCTGCAGAAGCAATCGCAAAACCCTTACCAGTGGCGGCAGTGGTATTACCCACCGCATCCAGTACATCGGTTTTTTCACGAACCTCTTTAGGCAATTCGCTCATTTCTGCAATACCACCGGCGTTATCAGCAATAGGTCCGAACGCATCAATGGCCAGTTGCATGGCTGTGGTGGCCATCATACCTGCAGCAGCGATTGCAACACCGTATAAACCGGCACATGCATAAGAGCCCCAGATACCACCAGCCAGTACAAGAATGGGTAAGAAAGTACTTTCCATACCAATGGCCAAACCGCCAATTACGTTGGTGGCGTGGCCGGTTGCAGACTGGCGGATGATTGAATCCACCGGGCGTTTGCCCATGGCTGTATAATATTCGGTGATAATGCTCATTAATGTACCCACTGCAAGTCCTACTGCAATTGCACCTAAAACACCATTACGGGTAAAATCATGGCCACGTAAAGTCATGCTTTCAGGAAGTATATAAAATACCAGGCCTGCGCAGGCAATGGCAGTCAGCACAATTGAACCCCAGTTACCCATGTTCAATGCTTTTTGAACTGTACTGGTATTGATACCTGCAGTTTCGCTGATGCGTACAAAGAAAGTACCAATGATGGAGAAGATGATACCCACGCCTGCGATCAGCATCGGAAGTAAAATGGGAGCGTAGCCGCCAAAATTGTCAGTGGATACAGTTTCCTGTCCCAATACCATAGTAGCGAGTACCGTGGCCACATAAGAACCGAAAAGATCAGCGCCCATACCGGCCACATCACCCACGTTATCGCCTACGTTATCGGCAATGGTAGCGGGGTTTCTTGGATCGTCTTCAGGGATACCGGCTTCCACTTTACCCACCAGGTCGGCACCCACATCGGCTGCTTTTGTATAAATACCACCACCCACACGGGCAAATAATGCGATACTTTCCGCACCCAGGCTGAACCCGGTTAAAACTTCAATGGTTTTAAGCATTTCGCTGCTGTTTGCAGCAGCCTCGGGTGCAAATATCATTTTGAGTATAATGAACAGGCCACCCAGTCCTAATACTGCCAAACCTGCCACACCGAGCCCCATTACAGCGCCACCGGTGAAAGACACATTCAGGGCTTTGCTCAGGCTGGTACGTGCAGCATGTGCTGTACGCACATTGGCCTTGGTGGCAGCCTTCATACCGATAAAACCGGCAAATGCGCTGCATACGGCACCAATTACAAATGCCACCGAAATGCTCCAGTGGCTATGGGTATTGCTCATGCTCATCAGTGCAAGCAATAACGCAACAATGATTACAAAGTAGGCGAGGATCTTCCATTCGGCTTTTAAGAAAGCCATGGCGCCTTCAGCAATATAATTGCTGATCTCTTTCATACGGTCGCTGCCAGCATCCTGTTTACTAACCCAGCTGAATTTCCAGAGGGTATACAGCAAGCCAAGGATACCCATTGCCGGAACGGCATAAATCAAATTACTCATAAGTGTATTGTTGTTCTGAAATTTGGACGGCAAAAATAGGGGAAATGGGCCAAAAAAGGCCAGCCGGTACAGGATAGATATACCATTGTAGCAGGAAACGTTGGTTTTTAATCCGGCGGGCACTAAAGTCTTGCTGTATTTGCTTCTAAAGTGGTTTTAATTTTACACAAGACCGGTTTTTTGGGCCGCTATTTCCAGGAAAACCGCACCGATAAAACAGCAGATATCCCCGGCTATCATGGCTTCCCGGGACAGGGCTGCAGCAGCTTTGTCGCCCGCAGCACCATGAATATATACACCCAAAAGGGCGGCTTCAAAAGGCGTATAAGCCTGTGCAAGCAAACCGGTAATGATTCCAGTAAGCACATCCCCGCTGCCGGCGGTGGCCATTCCGGCATTACCGGTTGTATTGAAATAAACCTCTCCGCCGGGTGTACAAATACAACTGCGGTGGCCCTTCAATATGATAAAAACATGATAAGCTGCCGCCATTTCTGTTGCCCGTATCACCTGTTCAAATCCATTCGTTGTTTTTCCAAACAGTTTTTCAAATTCCTTTGGGTGGGGGGTAAGTACAGAGTGGGCTGGTATCAGCGGCAGCAGTTCTTTATTTTCAGCAATGGTATTGAGGGCGTCAGCATCCACTACCATGGGTTTGTTTGATGCGCTGAAAATTGTTTTCAGCAATAAAAGATTCGAATTGTGCATGCCCATGCCCGGACCTACACCAACCGCATCAAAGTTTTCCATTCCAGTAACAGTTTTAATGTGTTTTTCACCCGAAACAATGCACATAGCCTCAGGTATTGCCGTTTGCAGAATGGTATAACCACATTCCGGGATAAAACTGGTGAGCTTGCCCGCCCCGCTTCTTAAACTGGCCTGCGCACACAGTACCGCAGCTCCCATCATACCATAACTTCCCCCGATAATAGCTGCATGTCCGTATGTGCCTTTATGCGTGAATTTTTTCCTGGGCTTGTAAATAGAACAAATTTGTGCTGTGTCCGTCATGTTGTATACAGCCTCTTCCTGGTGAGTAAAACCAGGGTGGAGCCCGATATCCAGTATATGAATATTGCCGCAGTATTTTTCATTTTCCGGCAGTAAAAATGCCAGTTTGTATTGCTGGAAGCTGAGTGTATGCACTGCATGAATAATGGTATTACCCATTGAGCTTGTATCGGCGAATAAACCGCTGGATATATCGATTGCAATTATACAGTTGCCCGACTGGTTAATATGGTTCACAAGCATCGCGGCAATACCCTGCAGCGGTTTATTGAGGCCGGTCCCAAAGAGCGCATCGATGACCAACGTGCCGGAATGAATTTCAGGAAAATCTTTTTCAGTATGTATAAAATGAATGGCGGTTGTGATGAGTTTAAGCCTTTCGAGATTTTGTTTAAAATCTGCCGAACCGTCTTTGCCATCTCCCAGTATATAAACGATAACCGCGTGTTTTTGTGCAATGAGTAATCTTGCAATGGCCAGGCCATCCCCGCCATTATTTCCCTTCCCGCAAAAAACAGCATAGGGTTTTGCCACACTGTATTGCTGCTGCAGCCAGTTGAAGCAGGCCGTGGCAGCCCGTTCCATCAGGTTGATGGAAGATACCGGCTCATTGGCTATGGTATAAGCATCCCATTGTTTTACCTGTGTGGCAGCAAACAGTTTCATACTGTAAAATTAAGGAAGAATATTCCCGGGAGGATTAATTATCGGTGAGCTTTACCAGTTGCTGGTGCAAGGCAATCACCTGCGGTATCACCAGTTGCTGCTCGTTATTGAAAATAATAAAATCACAAAGCCGCATTTTGATGGTCTCGTCTATTTGACGGTTCATCCTTGCCATCACTTCTTCGCGGGAGATATGATCCCGCTGCATGGCCCGTTGAATACGCAGGTCACGGGGGGCAGAAACGCCGATTACAAAATCCAGGTGTTCGTGGGCGCCGCTTTCAAACATCAGCGCCGCTTCTTTCAATGCATAAGGCGTTTGCTGACTGTTCATCCAGTCTTCTGCATCCTTTAAAGTAACGGGATGCACGATGGCATTCAGCCGGGCAAGTTTTTCGGGGTCGTTAAAAACAATGGATGCAATATATTTCCTGTTAAGACTGCCATCTTCATAGGCATTATCGCCAAAAAGCGCCTTCACACCATGGATGAGCACTTTGTTTTCATTCATCAGTCTTTTGGCGGCTTCGTCGGCAGAATATACAGGAATGCCCAGCACCGCAAACAATTTTGCCACGGTGCTTTTGCCACTGCCAATTCCGCCTGTAATTCCTATTCTGAGCATGGTATAAATGCAATTTGCGATTCCAGATTCCGGATTGCGGATGGGTATCCTTCAATCAGCTTCAAATCTAAAATCGCAAATCTGCAATCTGAAATCAATTATTTTTTGTCAGCTGCCGCTGTTTTATTCAGCGCTGCAGTCCATTCCATACTGATGGCGCTGCGTTCAATTTTGATATAACTGCCGGGGCTGGTTTCAAGCTCCAGGGTGTTGTCATCATTGATCTTATTCACCTTGCCATGTATACCGGCAATGGTTACAATGCGGTCGCCTTTCTGGAGGTTATTGATAAACTCTTTTTGCTGTTTAGCTTTTTTAGCCTGCGGACGGATCATGAACAGCCAGAAAACCAGGATCATGGCGCCCATCATAATAAATGTGCCGGTGCTGCTGGCCTTGCCCTGGGGATCCATCATTAAAAAAATACTGAGTAATTGCATGTTTGTTTGTATTAATTGTGATTCTGAAAAAATTATTGTTTGGCTTTTACCTCGCCGGTAAGTTTTAATGTAGGGAAAGTGGGGGATGTATTGGCCACCACGGTAATGTCTTTATGATTCTGACCAACCCTGCCCGAACTGTTAAACACCACTTTGATAAAACCGGTTTCGCCGGGGGGAATGGGATTTTCAGGTTTTTCCGGCACCGTGCATCCGCAGCTTGCTGTGGCACTTACGATCACCAGCGGGGTTTTGCCCGTATTCTTAAAGCGGTAGCTGTATTCCACTTTTTCGCCGTCGGCCACCGTTCCAAAATCATAAGCACTGTCGATCAGCTCAATGGTGGTGAGGTTGTTCATGGCGCTGGCCCTTTTTACGGAGTCAACATTGGTATCTCCAGCAATCCTGTCTTTGCGTTGCACATCACAACTTGCAAACAGGGTAAAAGCAGCAGCGGCAAGGATTATTTTTTTCATTGTAACAGGGATTAAAGTGTGCTGTTTTTAAATGTTTTTTTGTGGATCTTATTCTGGGCCGTAAGCTCTTTATGAATATTGTCGAGCAGCCCGTTTACAAACTGCCCGCTTTGCGGCGTGCTGTATTCTTTGGCCAGGTCAATATATTCATTGATGGTTACCTTGGTGGGAATGGTTTCAAAATAAAGAAATTCACACACACCCATTTGGAGGATGATCAGGTCCAGTGCTGCAATCCGGTCAGCATCCCAATTCTTCAGTTTGGGCTTGATCAGTTCGAGGGTTACCTCGTTTTTTTCAAGGGTGGTCTGCAACAGGCTCTTGGCAAAATCCATTTTATCCTTACCCAGCATATCCCCAAAATTATACCCGGCGGGTTTTTGAATAAAGGCGGTTACCAGTTGCTGCATCATTTCGGCATCATCGTCCCAATGGAGGAAATGCTCTTCCAGGTGGGCAATAAATACTTCGTTGGGCAGCAGGAGCGTGTTAAAGATGAATTCCAGGATATCCTTCTCACTTTTCTTTTCCCTTCCCTGTATGTCAATATAATCCCTGTATTCCTCTGTTTCCACTAGTTGCAGGTAAATCTTGCGTACCAGTTCGGTATCGAGGATGGATTTCAGCCTGAACTCGTTACTGGCTGCCACAAAACCCGGATGTTCAATAATTTTCCATACTACTTCGTTGCCGGCAATTTTGGTATTAACCGACAGGTCTTCTTTTGAAGGCAGGTTTTTAGAAGCCCGTTGGCGGGCATCTGTTTCCGCATACCGGGCCACTTCTGTAATGAAATAAACCAGGTAAGTGAAAATATGACGGCTTTGTTCTAATTTTTTGGAGAGGATGGCCGTGGGCTCCCCGCTTTTTACCTCACCAGACATGCTGTCGATGGTATAAAGCGTTTGCATCACCTTCACCCTTATATTTCTTCTGCTGATCATAACGTGGCGGCAAAGGTAACTATTAATGCATAATTGCTTAATGGATAATTGGGAATTTAATATGATTTACTAAAACTGACAGGCTTTCCAGTCATTCTGCCGATTTTTCCCGATTCTGCCGCCCGGCCCGCCTAAACCTGCTAATAAAACTGCCAACATTTCTTTTTTCCGGCATGGCACAGATTTAGCATACATTTGCCGTCCAAAATTTTCTATTTAATTCTTTAAATCAAAAACAATAGCGTTATGGCAAAGAAGTTAAGCATTACCCCATTACACGACAGGGTGATTGTGAAACCAGCTGCTGCTGAAGAAAAAACAGCAGGAGGCATCATTATTCCTGATACAGCCAAAGAAAAACCCCAGCGTGGTGTTGTAGTGGCTGCAGGTCCCGGTAAAAAAGACGAACCCGTTACTGTAAAGGCAGGTGATACCGTTTTATATGGTAAATATGCCGGTACAGAAATTTCTGTCGAAGGACATGACTACCTGATCATGCGGGAAAGTGATATACTGGCAATTGTATAAACAGCTTTTATTTTCTAAGACAGCAGCTTTTGAAGCTTTGCAGAACAGTTGCCTGAAGCAGAGAAAGTAAAAGTGAACGAACCGCCTGCCTGGTTAATAGGGGCAGGAACAAGAATGTTGCTGAAAGAACAACCGCTTGTTACATAATCAAAAAACTTAAATCTAAAATTTAAAATTGATTTCTATATGGCAAAGATGATATTCTTCGATATCGAGGCAAGAAATAAAATGAAAAAAGGCGTTGACACCATGGCCGACGCTGTTAAAGTAACCCTGGGTCCTAAAGGCCGTAACGTGGTTATTGAAAAGAAATTTGGCGCTCCCGCCGTAACAAAAGACGGTGTTACAGTGGCCAAAGAAATTGAACTGGAAGATCCTATCGAAAACATGGGTGCCCAAATGGTGAAAGAAGTGGCCAGCAAAACTGCAGATATCGCAGGTGATGGTACCACTACTGCCACTGTACTGGCACAGGCCATCGTTAGTGAAGGTCTGAAAAATGTAACTGCAGGCGCTAATCCGATGGACCTGAAGCGTGGTATCGACAAAGCGGTTGAAGCCGTTGTAGCCAGCTTAAGGAAACAGAAGGAAGATGTGGGCAATGATAATAAAAAGATCATGCAGGTGGCTTCCATCTCTGCCAATAACGATACTGTTATCGGCGAGCTGATTGCTGAAGCCATGAAGCGTGTGGGTAAGGAAGGTGTGATCACTGTTGAAGAAGCAAAAGGTACCGATACTACTGTAGATGTGGTGGAAGGTATGCAGTTTGACCGTGGTTATGTTTCTCCATACTTCGTTACTAACAGCGAGAAAATGGAGGCTGAATTAAGCAACCCGTATATCCTGATCTATGATAAGAAAATAAGCACCATGAAGGATATCCTGCATATCCTGGAAAAAGTGGCCCAGTCTGGCCGCCCGCTCCTGATCATTGCAGAAGACCTGGAAGGTGAAGCACTGGCAACACTGGTGGTAAATAAATTACGTGGTACCATTAAAGTGGCTGCTGTAAAAGCTCCGGGCTTTGGCGACAGGAGGAAAGAAATGCTGCAGGACATTGCTGTACTTACAGCAGGAACCGTGGTGAGTGAAGAACAGGGCTTTAAACTGGAAAATGCAGATTTGAGCTACCTGGGTACTGCCGAAAGCGTAACCATTGATAAGGACAACACCGTGGTGGTGGGTGGTAAAGGCAAGAAAGCTGATATCACTGCACGTGTAAACCAGATCAAAGCACAGATCGAAACAACAACCTCTGACTACGATAAGGAAAAATTACAGGAACGCCTGGCTAAACTGAGCGGTGGTGTGGCGGTATTGTACGTAGGTGCTGCTACCGAAGTTGAAATGAAAGAGAAGAAAGACCGTGTGGATGATGCGCTGCATGCCACAAGGGCTGCTGTGGAAGAGGGTATTGTTCCTGGTGGTGGTGTGGCCTATATCCGTGCAAGCGAGGCGCTGGCAAAATTAACCGGAGCCAATGAAGATGAAACAACCGGTATTGCGATCGTTCGCAAAGCGATTGAATCTCCGCTTCGTACAATTGTTGAAAACAGCGGACTGGAAAGCAGCGTTGTGGTAAACAAGATCAAGGAAGGCAAGGCCGATTACGGTTTCAATGCACGTACAGAGAAATACGAAAACCTGTTCAAAGCGGGTGTGATTGATCCTACCAAAGTAAGCCGCGTGGCACTGGAAAATGCTGCTTCTATCGCAGGTATGCTGTTAACCACAGAATGTGTGATTGCAGACAAACCAAAGAAAGAAGAGCCCCATTCACATGGCGCTCCTGATATGGGCGGTATGGGCTACTAATTTTAAGATTGAAGAATTTCAATTGAATATTTTAAATCCCTCTTGCAGCAATGTGAGGGGGATTTTTAATAAAGCGGGTTATAAACAATTAAAATGATAAAGCTTATGAAAGTAAACTGGAAACATTTGTATTGTTACATCAAAAAAGTACTGGGAACTAAAAACGACGATCACTGGGGCGACAATCCTTATGTGGTGTTGTGAACAAAATGCCCCTGCATGCTGCAGGGGCATTTTTTAATGCAGTTAAGAAGCGTCTCCGTCCACGATTGCCCCATAATCAATTACCAGTTCCTCACCTGCTTTAATATCACGAAGTGTTTCAAAATAATCGCCATCGTTGATGGAGATGATATTGGGATTATCAGCATGATTTAAAAAAAGTGAAACATCCATTTTCTTAAAACCTGCAGCCGGTACATAATAACTGTCTTCATCAAACAAACAGTAATTGCCTACCAAAAACTGTGCATGGGCCGGGAGTGCGTCAATTTCTTTTTTTGGGATGGTAATCCACTCTTCAGCTGTGTCAGGTTTACCAAACATATCGCGGCAGCCTTTGGGGATATCCCTGATGGCAAACACGCCCACCCCTTCAATGGCCGAAGGTTTCAGCATTACATAAGTATTATTGCTTAATTCCTGCAGCAGCTCAGCCTTTGTCATGTTGATTGCATTTAATAAACCCGTTTACAATATTGAACTGGGCCGCACAGTAGGTCAGCATTACCCATACGCCGCCATAGGGCAGGGGCGTATAAAATTTATTGATGGCCAGCAAAGAATCGGATAATACAAACAGCAACGCACCCGAAGCAAAAAGTATTGCAGCGCTGCGGGGAATACGGTTGTAAATATGCAGGCTGCTGAGGAGCATACTGCAGATAACTGCAGCATAAACAATCACCGGAATTTTAAGCGTGCCGAGATACGGGAACAATAACCACACCAGGCCTGCACCATACAATACAACAACCGGAGCCAGCCAGGGTTGCTGCTTTAACAGGGATGTTTCCTCTGCCGTTACTGTGCGTATAAAATAAACAATGTATAAAATATGGGTGGTTAAAAAACTGGCGAGTCCGAAAATAAAAAACAATGCATGGCTGCTTTCAAACAACAGGAAAAGGTCGCCGGCCCATGAAAAAAAAAGCGCTGTGATGAACAGCATTTTTAAAGAAGCAGGTGTTGTAAAGGCCGTGGCAATAATCAGCAATGGCAGTAACAAAGGTTTGGCGCTGTAATGAAGCCAGGTTGTATTAAAGGCAATACCTGTAATATCTGCAATAGTGGCAACGATGAACAGCCTTAAGGCGTTTTTTGTAATTGGATTGCCGGCACCCGCTTGCATCAGAGTTCTACTTTTGCCTTACCCAGGTAATAAAAACGGTTGAGTGAATCTTTTACTTTGGCAGTATCACTCAGCGGAAGATTAAACGGCTCAGCGAGTTTAAAGGTCACCGAATCGCTGGAGTACATAATCACTTTATGCCCTCTTTTTGTAAGCACATCCATCTTTTCGATGGCAGCGGCTTTATTGGCGGTTATCTTGAATACGATCTTAAAAGTATAACTTCCATTGGATGCAGCCGGTGGAGGGGGAGCCGCCGTTAAGGAATCTGACGGTTTCATAGACAATGCAGCCGTGCTGTCTTTTTTAGCGGTTCCGGTATCAGGTGTAATCTTGTTTTCTTCTGAAGCTGCCGGGGCGCTGACTTTATCAGTTTGTTTTTGCTGGGTATAAAAATACCAGCCGGCCCAGCCGATACCAGCCAGGAGCACAAGTCCAATAATAAAGAACGCGATTTTTTTACCATTGCCACTCCTGTTCCCGTCTTCAATCTCGTAAGCACTGCGCTCGTCTCTTTTCTCTTTTATCTGAACAGGGCCGTCTTCTGGTTTTAATGTTATGATCTGTCCGTATTGTGTAAACAGGTATTCACCCAGCTGGTTTTTTTCCAGCATGCCGATACCTTCAATTTTGAAGGGTTTCCCAATATTCAGGAACTGGCTGCCCAAACCGATGAATGATTCAAGATCGGATGAAGCAAGCGGTTTCATTTTCCTGGTCTGCTGTACAATAAAATCAATGAGTGCCGGGTCTTCTGTGGCTTTGACATTCTGTGTAAAACTGATGCTTCCCTGCGGCAGTTCTGATATTTTATCAGTTTCTGCAGGTAAAATAAAATCAGGTGAAAGCGAGAATGTGCCAATACCCTGGAGGGTAAGCTGTTTGGAAGCATAAAGATGTCGGGCCAGTAAATGTTCTATTTTCATTGCTGAGACAAATATTGGAGGTTGTATAGCTGTAAGCTCAACGCAATATAACAAATTACAGTGGTAATTAAATTAACTTTGCCGGATGTTGTCAGAAAAAGATAGGGCTTTTATCAAAAGATGGGAGGCAGAAAGGGAAATGGCGTCCTCCTTTAAACATAAATTGCTGGCCGGTTTGCCCATGGCCCTGCTCTTTGCCTTACCGATACTGCTTTTTTTTGCGATCGTAAAAATTTTCTTTCCTTCATGGTTTGCCACGGCCACACACCGTTCAACAGAAGTGGTGGTGCCGGAAATGACAGCGCAGTTCATGACGCTTTCTGCTGGCAATGTTATCATGGCTTTTATTGCCGTAATAGTGGTGGCGGTTTTCTTCTCCTATTTCCGGATGCATTATAAATGGGAAAATAACGAACAGCTTTACAAAGAGCTTAAAAGCCGGGAAAAAAAAGAAACCGGTGCAGCAGTTTAAAACTTTACCTGCTCTAATTTTAAATTTTTAATTTTAACATGATATGAGAAAACAGTTTTTGATTTTAATGACAGCGGCAGCGCTGCTGGGGGGATGTAAAAAGAAAGGGAATGATTGCCCGTACACCGAGCAGAACTATGCCGCTCCTGCAGCAGAAATTACTGCCATGCAGGCATGGTGTGCCACCAATGAGCCCACCGCACAGCAGCATGGCAGCGGCGTTTTTTATGTGGTTACCAGCCCGGGTACCGGCGGTACTGCTTCCGTATGTTCAAACGTAACAGTAAAATACACAGGATACCTGCTTAACGGAACCATATTCGATCAGAATACTTCCGGGTTTACATCCATACTGGGCCAGTTGATATTGGGCTGGCAAAAGGGTATACCGCTGGTGAAAGCCGGGGGCAGCATCAGGTTGTACATCCCGCCCAGCCTGGGTTATGGCAACCAGGATGTACGCAATAACAGCGGCGTGGTGGTGATACCTGCGAACTCTTATTTGAAATTCACAGTTGACCTTGTTGCGGTTGATTAACGACACATTAAAACAGTACTATTGAGCCAGGAAGCCATTTCAGTTTTTGATATGTTTAAAATAGGTGTGGGGCCCTCCAGCAGCCATACGCTTGGCCCATGGCGTGCCGCACAACGCTTTACGGCTTCATTGCAACGGCAGAACCTTCTTTTTAAAGTCAGCAATATTGAAGTGCTGCTCTATGGTTCACTGGCAAAAACCGGTGTGGGACATGGTACTGATGTGGCTGTACAACTGGGATTAAGCGGTGATGACCCGGTGACTTTTGACGTGAATAATATCCAGGCAAAGATCAGCGACATCAAAAAAATGTGCAGGATCGTGCTGGGTGGTGAACATGAGATTGCGTTCAACCCCGCAGAGGATATTGAATTTCTTTTTGCTGAAAGCCTGCCTTATCATCCCAATGCGCTTACCTTCCTGGTAAAGCTGGATGACGGCAATACCATTGCAGAAACCTATTATTCTGTTGGCGGCGGTTTTGTGGTAAAGGAAGGTGAGGGGCAGGGCATGATGGATGATATTGTGTTGCCTTTTCCTGTAAACAATGCTGATGAACTGCTCCACTGGTGCATGAAAACAGGGATGAACATCAGTGATATTGTGATGGAAAATGAAGGCAGCTGGCGCAACGAAACAGCCACCAGGGATGGTGTGATGAATATCTGGAAGGTGATGAAGGAATGTATTTACCGCGGCTGTCATGCAGAGGGAATGCTGCCGGGCGGACTCAGCGTAAAACGGCGCGGCGCAGGGCTGAATAAAAAACTGATGAACGGCCGCACTTATGCCGATTATGATTCATGGCTGGCCACGATCCGGCAGGGTGGTCACCAGTTCAAATATATTTTAGACTGGGTAAGTTGTTTTGCCCTGGCCGTTAATGAAGAAAACGCCAGCTTTGGCCGCGTGGTAACGGCACCCACCAATGGCGCCGCCGGTGTGATTCCTGCCGTACTGCAATATTATATTGCATTTTGCGATGGCAATACAAATGATAAGATCATACAATTTTTACTTACGGCTTCCGAGGTGGGCAGTATTTTTAAAAAAGGTGCCACCATATCCGCCGCGATGGGCGGCTGCCAGGCCGAAATAGGCGTGAGCAGTGCCATGGCTGCTGCAGCGCTTACAGAATGTATGGGCGGAACACAAAGGCAGACTTTAATGGCAGCAGAAATAGCGATGGAGCATCATCTTGGTTTAACCTGCGATCCTATTGCCGGTCTTGTGCAGATACCCTGCATTGAAAGGAATACCATGGGGGCCATCAAAGCCATTACTGCTTCTCAACTGGCATTGCAAAGCACTCCCGACTTTGCCAAAGTGAGTCTCGACAGTGTAATCAAAACCATGTGGGATACCGCTGTTGATATGAACAGCAAATACAAGGAAACTGCCGATGGCGGTCTCGCAGTCAATGTACCCCTGAGTTTAAGTGAGTGCTGATCTTCGGCAGTAGTTTTCCACCAATCACATTTTTGGCATAGTTTTTACATCAATAAAGAAAATATCTTTATGAAACATATTGCAATTAAATCAACTTTGCTGGTAACTGCAATTGCAGCAGTGGTTTTTGTTTCCTGTTCAAAAAGTAATGCTGATGGAGGTAATTCCACACTGCATATTCGTTTAACAGATGGCCCAACAAACCTGGCCGAAGTAAATGTGGATATCCGTGAAGTAAAAGTAAAATTCAGTGATGACACCAGTAATGTAAACGGGTGGGTTACCATGGCCACCAATGTGGGTGTATATAACCTGCTGGGTCTTCAAAATGGTGTGGATACTTTACTGGCCACTGCGCCGCTTCCTAAAGATGTGGTGAAAGAAATTCGTTTTGTTCTGGGTCCGAACAACAGCATAAAAGATACACTGGGTAATGTGTTTGCATTAAAAATCCCCAGCGGGGCAGAATCCGGATTGAAAATTAAAGTGAATAAAAAACTCAATGCCGACCTCGAAACACTGATCATCGATTTTGACGCAGCATTGTCCATCTTCAGTACGGGAGCAGGCAATTATATGCTGAAGCCAGTATTGAAAATTAAATAAAAGATTTTGCAGTTTGTCTCACATAAAAGCCCGGTGTAAACCGGGCTTTATTATTAAATACAGGTTGATTGCTTACTCCCAGGCCAGCGCACTTGCACCAAGGATGGCCGCATCTGATTCCTTAAGATGACTTACGAGGATCTTTACTTTATTCTGAAAAACCTGGATCAGGTTTTCTTCCATATGCTCACGGGTGGGTTTTAAAATCAGGTCGCCGGCCTTGGTAAGTCCTCCGAACAACACAATGGCCTCCGGACTGCTGAACATGACTGCATTGGCGAGCGCCAGTCCCAATATCTTTCCTGTGAATTCAAAAATTTCCTGCGCAATTTTATCGCCTTCAATAGCTGCTTCATAAACGGCTTTGGAGTCCAGTTTATCTTCAGGAACATTTCTCAGCAGGCTGGGTTCATCCGATTCTTTGAGTTTTTCCAGTGCCGTTAATCTTACACCCGTTGCAGAGGCATAGGATTCCAGTGAGCCTTTTTTTCCGGTGCCGTTGTGATAGCGGCCATCAGGTATTACAATGGTATGCCCAAGCTCACCGGCAAAGCCATCATGTCCGTATATCAGCTGGCCATTGGCCACGATACCGCTGCCCACACCAGTACCCAGCGTGATCATGATAAAATCCTTCATACCCTGGGCAGCGCCGTACATCATTTCTCCAATGGCTGCTGCGTTGGCATCGTTTGTAAGTGTTACGGGAAGTTTAAATGCGGCTTCCAGTAAATCCTTTAAGGGAATGATGCCCTTCCAGGGAAGATTAGGAGCGTACTCAATGGTGCCGGTATAAAAATTACCATTGGGTGCGCCAACGCCAATACCCTTGATGCGGCCGCTGCCGCCTGCTTTTTCGATCAGTGTGTTGAGCTCATCATGCAGTTCGGTAATAAAACTTTCGATCGTTGCATGTTTTTTGGTGGAGATCTCTCCGTGGAAAAGCACATTTCCGTTTCTGTCAACAATGCCAAATTTGGTGCCTGTGCCGCCGATATCAATGCCGATTACTAATTGTTCCAGTGCTGGTGCCATATAACAAGATTAAAAAAGTTCCGTCCCAGGGGATAACCGGGGACGGATAAAGTTATGAATTAATGAATAAAACCAGGATGTGATTGTTATCAATGCCCGCCGCCTTCAGTTTTTGCATCATAGTCGATACCCTGGCGTTTTAAAATGCCTTTTGCAGCGAAAGCAAAAAATGCGAGGTAGGCAAAACAAAGAACAGCAATCCAGTAAGAATTATGAATACCAAAACCATCAACAGTTGAATTTGCCTGCAGGTAGTCGGCTACTTTTCCCTGGATAGGAGGAACAATACCCCCGCCTAAAATCATCATGATCAAAAACGCAGATCCTTGTGTGGTGTACTTGCCCAAACCCGCAATTGACAACGCAAAAATACATGGCCACATGATAGAGCAGAATAAACCACCACTCAGGAAAGCGTACACGGCCATCTTGCCGGTGGTTAATGTACCAATTACCATGGCCACCATTCCGAGCAAACCGAAGAGCATAAGCGTTGTAGCAGGTTTATCTTTACTGATATAGGCAGCCACGATTTGAACGGCCACACAAATGATATAATAATAAAGTGCAGACATATCATATCCTGCAATGGTATTAACCCCCAGGATGATTGCGAATGCCACCAATGGCACTATAAACATCATGGCATCTTTTGTTTTTTGGCTAAGTTTAAATGCACTGATGGCCCCGGCCCAGCGGCCAATCATCAAACTGCCCCAGTACATTGCTATATACGGAGTTGCTTCAGATGCCTGCAGTCCGCCAAAATCTTTATGCCGTAACAGTTCACCCAGGTTACTGCCAATGGTTACTTCCACACCAACATAAAAGAAAATGCCCAGCATACCCAGTACCAGTTGCGGATACTGCATGGCACCCCAGCCATCGCTTTTCCTGCGTGCGCTGAGGTTGGCAACAAGTAAACCTGCCACTACCACAGCTAACGCCCCGAGCAACCATTTCATGCGATATGCTTCCAGCGCATGTTTTTCTGCCTCTGAAGCATTGGTGAGATCTGTTTTATAACTGCTGAATACAGGAACAAACATCATGATGAGGAGGCCGGTCATAATCAATAATGTGAACAGCGCTTTATTGGCACTTTCAGTTTTTTCTTCCATGATACCCGAAGGCACTTTTTTCGAAAAGAAGAACAAAGCGGCAGCGCCTATGAATAAAGCACCCACGCAGGTATAAAGTGTAATTACTTTACCAAGACTTAATGAAGCAATTTTTTCATCAGTGATCGCGGCGGTGGTTCCAAAAAGGGCAAGGGCTACAACGATGGGTCCGATGGTGGTACCAAAAGAGTTGATACCGCCCCCAAGGTTTACGCGGCTGGTGCCGGTAGACGGATCTCCTAATGAAATGGCAAAAGGCTGTGCCGCGGTTTGCTGCAGCGAAAAACCTAGAGCTACTATGAAAAGGCCAGATAACATACCGGCAAAAGTGTTGGCATTTACTGCTATGATCATGGCTGCTGCACCCAATGCAGAAAAAAGCAGCCCGTAAATGATACTTCTTTTATATCCCCATTTACCCACCAGGTCTTTGCCGCCAAATGCACCATAGGCAAAAAGAATCAGCGCCCCCACATAATAGGCGGTGTAAAATGCAAAGTCGATCAGCTGGCTCTGGAACTGGTCGAGATGAAAATAATGTTTACAAAATGGAATGAACACACTGTTTCCTGCGGCAATAAAACCCCAGAAAAAGAAAACGGTTACCAGGGTGCTTAGTGCACCATAGTTTGTTTCTTTGGCATGGCTCAGGTTCTTGAGGTTAATGGAATCATTTTGTACAGTTGGCATAATCGTTAAGTTTTGAGTGGCTGAAAATAGAGCAAAATTACGAGCGGGAAAAATTTAAACCCTCCATGATTGTTATCAGGTATTGTTTGTGAAATGTATCTGGATAACTAATATCAGCCACTTTAGTAGATTATTATTTTTATTATTTGGATAATTTACACAAAACATCCTAAATTGTACAGGAGAATAATTAATTGCTTTAATGGAAATAATTCATGTAACGGCTGAGTGCTATCCTTATGCAAAGGCCGGTGGACTGGCCGATGTGGCGGGCGCCCTCCCCAAATACCAAAACGACCTGGGACATATTGCCAAAGTGGTAATGCCCATGCACCGCACAAAATTTTTACTCGACAATGAGTGGGATACGGTGCATAAAGGTGCATTCACCATGGGGCATTATTATTTTGATTATACCATCATCAAAGAAAAAAATAACAAGCTCGGTTTCGATCTTTACTGCGTGGATATTTTTGGTTTATTCAACCGCGAAAAAGTGTACGGGTATGATGATGATGCCGAAAGATACACGGCATTTCAAATTGCGGTGGCCGACTGGATCAGCCAATGGAACCACCGGCCTGATCTTGTTCATGTGCACGATCATCATACGGGCTTGCTGCCTTTTATGATGCAAAACTGTTTTGCTTTCCGTCACCTGGCAACCATCCCTACCGTTCTTACTATCCATAATGCACAATACCAGGGATGGATGGGCTGGGACAAGCAGCATTATATCCCGGCGTATGATACATGGCAATGGGGCAAGCTCGACTGGAATAATATGATTAACCCGCTGGCGAGCGGGATCAAATGTGCACACAAGGTTACAACAGTGAGCCCGAGTTATATGGATGAACTGAAGCACAATGCCAACGGACTGGAGGCGCTGTTTGAATATGAAAAAGGAAAGTGTACAGGTATTTTGAATGGTATAGATAACGAAGTGTGGGATCCGCAGACAGATACCTATATCCTGGATAATTTTTCCGTTGCCGATGTGGATGCGGGCAAGGAGCTTAATAAGAAAAAACTCTGTGATGATTTCGGGCTGGATATTAAGAAACCGCTCTTCATCTTTATTGGCAGGCTCGTGGGGGAGAAAGCGGCAGAATTATTGCCGCAGGCCATCAGTGATGCCGTGTATCATATCAATGGCAGGATGAATTTCCTGCTGCTGGGCAGTGGCGACCCGGCCGTGGAATCCCAGCTGGAACAAATGCGCAGCAGCCTGATGGGTTTTTATAATTCCCAGATCGGGTACAATGAAAAACTGGCCCACCTGATGTATGCCGGTGCCGACTTTTTACTCATGCCCAGCCGGGTGGAGCCCTGCGGGCTGAACCAGATGTATGCATTGCGTTATGGTACCATGCCGGTGGTAAGAAGCACCGGCGGGTTAAAAGATACTGTAATTGATTTTGGCGACAGCGGGGGATATGGTATCCGTTTCAGCCAGGCTTCAGTGGGCGACATTACCTATTCCATTTACCGGGCCGTGGAGCTGTATGAAGATAAAAAGCGTATGACGCAGCTGCGTAAACGCATGATGGAGATTGACAATGGATGGGAAGTAAGTGCAGGACGGTATATCGAACTCTACCGGTCAATTTTGTAACGAACACATAACTATATTTGCTGTAAACGATTGCTCAACTTTAATCTAACTAAATATGAATACTCAGTCTGTTGTATCAGTGATCTTGGGCGGTGGCGCAGGTACACGCCTTTACCCTTTAACCGCTACCCGCAGTAAACCCGCAGTGCCGATTGCAGGCAAATACCGTTTGGTGGATATCCCCATTTCAAACTGTATCAATTCGGGTATTAACCGCATGTTTGTATTAACGCAGTTTAATTCAGCCTCGCTGAACAAACATATCAAAAACACTTACCAGTTCAGTGCATTCAGTAAGGGTTTCGTGGATATTCTTGCGGCAGAACAAACACCTGATAATCCCGGGTGGTTCCAGGGAACAGCCGACGCGGTAAGGCAGTCGCTTAAACACATCGGGAACAATGATTTTGAATACGTGCTGATATTAAGCGGCGACCAGTTATACCAGATGGATTTTGCCGAAATGATCGACAATCATATTGCGCATAAAGCCGACATTACCATTGCCACCATACCGGTAGGCGAAAGGGAAGCGCCCGAATTTGGTATTTTGAAATCGAATGAAGAGCATGAGATAACTTCATTCATCGAAAAACCCAAAAAAGAACTGCTGCCCGAATGGATCAGTGATACAGGAGAGGAGATGCAGGGCCAGGGCAGGAATTACCTTGCTTCCATGGGTATTTATATCTTTAACCGCAAGCTGTTGTTTGACCTCTTATTGCATGATAAAAAAGATACCACCGATTTTGGTAAAGAGATCATACCTTTTTCGATCGGCAACCATAAAGTGATCAGCTATCAATATGGCGGTTACTGGACCGATATCGGGAATATCTACTCTTTCTTTGAAGCCAACCTTGCCCTTACAATGGAAATCCCTTTGTTCAATTTATTTGATAACCGCAACGTGGTGTACAGCCGTGCCCGTATGCTGCCTCCCGCCAAGATCAGCGGCACCACACTTGAGCGCACCCTGATTGCGGAAGGTACCATTATCAATGCCAGCCGCATTGAGAACAGCGTGATCGGTATCCGCAGCCGCATTGGCCAGGGCACTACCATGGTAAGCTGTTATATGATGGGAAGTGATTATTTTGAAACCCTCGATGATATCACCCATAATACCGAGCGGGGCGTACCCAAACTGGGTATTGGCGACCGTTGTTATATCCGCAATGTGATCATTGATAAAAATTGCCGCATCGGCAGTGATGTGCGTATTAACGGTGGCAGTCACCTGGCCGATTCAGATCATTCCCTGTACACCGTAAAGGATGGCATCGTGGTGTTGAAAAAAGGAGCGGTGCTGCCCGATGGATTTGTGATCTGATGATTGCAGGCAAAACATATTTTAAAAAACATCCCGGCCGGGATGTTTTTTTTGTGTGTGAATCAAAAGTGTGTAATTTGTACACAATTCAATAACGATAAAACGATTGCTATGGCTCAGTACGATGAAACGATCTTCGGTGATCTTAAAAAAGACACGAAACCGAAGTTACCCATTTCAGAAATCATCAACATGAGTGTTGGCTTCTTCGGCATCCAGTTCGGATGGGATTTGCAAAGGGCCAATATGGGGCGTATTTACGAAAATTTAGGAGCGAACCCGGATGAAGTGCCGCTGCTTTTTCTTGCAGCACCTCTAACCGGTTTATTGATCCAGCCGGTGATCGGGTACATGAGCGACCGCACCTGGCATCCTAAGTTTGGCAGAAGAAGACCTTATTTTTTCCTGGGTGCATTGCTCAGTTCAATCGCATTGATATTTATGCCGCACAGCAGTGCCTTGTGGATGGCCGCCGGCCTGTTATGGGTCCTGGATGTGTTTGGTAATGTAAGTATGGAACCTTTCAGGGCTTTTGTTACAGACAAACTGCCCGACAGCCAGGTGAATAAAGGATTTATCATGCAAAGCCTGATGATCGGCCTCGGCGGCAGCATCGCTTCTTCGCTGCCATGGATTTTCAGGAATGTATTTGATGTGTCAAATACGGCAGCACAAGGCTCCATTGCGGCCAATGTTAAATGGAGTTTTTATACCGGTGCTTTCTTCTTCTTTGCAGCGGTTTTATATACGGTACTTACCACAAAAGAGTATCCTCCTTCTCAATCTGTTGAAGAAGCTGCTGAAGAGAAACATGCAAAAGGGCTTTTCAGCGAGATCATGAGTGCCCTGGCCAATATGCCATCAAAAATGAGGATCGTGGCATTGGTGCAATTTTTAACATGGCCGGGTTTATTCCTTATGTGGTTTTATTATACCACCGCGGTTGCAACCAATATTTATGGCGGTACCAGTAATGCAGACCCTGTGTATGCAAAAGGCGCCGACTTTGCAGGTTTAACGCTGGCTTTTTACAATGTGGTAACTTTTTTCTTTGCGTTTGTGCTGCCATATATCGCCAATAAACTTGGAAGAAAAACCACGCATGCCATCTGCCTGCTGGCCGGAGCAATCGGTCTTATCAGTGTTGGCTGGGTAAAGGAACCCAAAATGCTTTATGTATGCATGGCCGGGGTGGGTATTGCATGGACGAGTATTCTCAGTATGCCTTATGCCATGATCAGCGGCAGCCTGCCCAAAAATAAAGTAGGCATTTATATGGGCATATTTAACTTCTTTATTGTTTTGCCCGAGATCATTGCTTCGCTTGGCTTTGGCAGTATTATGAAGAACGTGCTGCACAACGACCGGCTGTTTGCAGTCCAGATCGGGGGCTGTCTTTTTATTGCGGCGGCGCTGATTTGTTATCTTTTTATCAAAGAAGATAAAAAGTAAAATGCCGGATGCAGGGGTTATAAAAATATCCCCCACATAAACTGGTTCATCCACATACGGCCGTCTTCGTCATCATCTTCGGAAACCCATTCCTTGATGCGCTCCTTAATCGTTTTCTTTAAGGTTGCGTTGGTGTATGGTTTTTTAGCTTCAACCGCTTTGATATTGTCTTCATTAACCTGCAGGGTTACTTTAGTGGCGATATAGGAAGTGTACATTCTTGGAATGGTAAGTCCGAGGATGGCGCCCGGCAGCCCGTTTACAGAACAAGGTCCGGCAGGAATCATGATCTCGTCTGTATAAAATGCAAAAACATACACACTGTCCATAATCCTGGCAACGGCCTTGCGGCAATTGAATCCCGCAATTTCCCTGTTCTCATTGGTGAGTTTCCATTCCAGTACGGGAACGCTGTCACTTACATTGAATTTTGAGCCCACCACATCTTTTTCCATTACAAAGCGGTTGGTGTTAAAATCAAAATACCAGCTGTTCTCTTCGTCGCCGCGGCGCATGAACTCGGGTACTTTCTGGCCTTCCGTCCAGCGGGTGAACTTGAAAAAACTCCTGTTATTGGCGAAGTGCAGTGTATAATACGCCGTTTTAAACTGCGGCATATTGTCTTTGAGCATATCGGCCCACATGCCATTTCCAATTGTTTTTTTAATATTCGTCTTTACCTCGTATTCGATCGATCCTTTTTCTATGAATTGCTGGGCATTCGCCTGCAGGCCTGCGCAGGTGATCAAGAGTAGGGTGAGTAACTGTTTCATGCTATAATGATTTTGAAGGTTCAATATTATTTCTGTGCCTTGGCAGCTTTGTTTTTGAAGTTCCAGGTAAAACCGATCATCCAGTAACGTTTTAAACGCTGGTTGGTGGTTTCAGAGAGGGTATTACTGTAAAAACTCCTGTCAATACCGATGTTCTGGTTCAGGATATCCCTGATCATTACATAGGCTGTGAATTCATCTTTTTTGAATGTGCGCTGCAAACGGGCATTCCAGATACTGTTTGTAAGGTTATTCTGGAAATCGCTTGTCTTCTGGCGCACAAAGAAATTATAGTCTGTGGAAAGCGACCATATCTTCTTGTAATACACGGTTCCGTTAAAACTGGCATTGTTGGTGCTGAAGCTTTTTATATTGCTGTTTTGAGAAGTGGTGTTCCGGTTGTACATGAATTCGTGGCTCAGAGATATATCATACTTTTTGTCTTTCGATTTTGAGAGGTACACATTGATGCCGGTATTAATAGTTCGTGAAAAACTTTTCTGGCTGTTGATCACATCTGCAAATTTGCTGTAACTAAAATTGGGGCCCAGACCCACACGTAAATCCGCTTTTTTAAATTTAAAACCAACATTGCTCCAGAAACTAATAGATATATTTCCATTGGTATTTACCGGCTGCGTGGTGGTACGGCCGCTCCCCGCATCAATGATACGGTTATTGGTGATGGACTTGCTGATGGTGCGAACATTGATCATCTGGAATGCATAGAAATCTTTCAGGAAATTATAACCGTTGTGCGACAAGTTAAAGTTATTGGCGAAAGAAGGCTCCAGGTTGGGGTTGCCTATGTACTGGTTGAAAATATCATTGTTATTGCGCAGTGGTTGCAATTGGTTCAATGTGGGCTGGGTGGTATTGCCACTGTAATTGAACCGCAGGCTGTGATTGCTTTTGTAATTATAGGTAAAAGTGGCAGCAGGGAAGAAGTTGGTGAAATTACGCTGGTAATCTTTTTTAAATGTGCGGTCGGTGAAATTAAAATTGGTAAGACCGAAACCACTGCCAAAATTGAATTTTACTTTCTTGCCGCCATAATTAAATTTAATACCCGGTTTGTTGATGGTGATCCGCTGGTCAAAATTATTAGACAATGTGTCTACCATCAGGTCGTACCGGCCGGTCAGTGCATTGTAAGCATAGGTTAACTGGTTGTTGGTGCCGCTGTTAAATGAAAGTTCGTGCGATAATTCCATTGAATACAGTTTGCTCAGCGGTTCTGTATAAACTGCCCTGGCAGAAATATTTTGTGTGCTTTTGTCTGTAAGTTTTTGTTGTTTGATATCCTGAACAATGCTCCTGTAAAAATCCTGGTTAAAAGAATTCAGCAGGTTGTCGCCATTTGTATTCAGGAGGTTCCAGTCGGTATTAAAGGATAGGGTTCTCCTGGCCTTTTTGAATTTATGTTTAAATAAAACAGAGGCAGAGAAAGATTCTTTGTCAGACTTGGTTTGTGAGTGCACATTGCTGCTGTTCTTGCTGATGCCTTTTTCACCCGTTGTAAATGCATTCCGGGTTTCATCACTTTCGGTATGATAAAAATTGGCACGTGCCGTGAATTTGATACTGTTATTGGAGTCGATCTTTACATCGTAGGTTGCGCTTGTTTTAAAATTGCTGCGGTTAACATTGGTTACCGTTTTGTCGTTGGTGTTGATGGCCGAATCGCCCAGTTGCAGTTGTGTGAAACCTGTTTTTTCATTGCTGTATATCTGGCTGTTGTATTTGGGCGACAGGTTCAGCGTTTGCTTATCATTCCATTTATTGCTGTATTGCAGACCGGCATTGGTGTTTTTGATAAAACCGTTTTCTGTATTTACATTGGGCTCATCATCGCCACCGCCGCCACGCCATATATACATCATGCCGCCATCATCATCCATACTCATAGAGATATTTTCATTGGAGCCTCCAAATTTTTCATTGTCCTGCCAGCTCAGCCCGTCCTGCCCGGTGTTGCCGTTCAGTACGAAGGCTGATAGTTTTCTTTTGCCTTTAAAGGAACTGAACATCAGGTTGGTATTGTAACGGTGGTCGATGTTTTGCTGTGGCCCGGCTGCCGCATCCACTTTACCAAAATATCCCTTTTTGCGGTCTTCCTTCATTTTAAGGTTGATGGTCTTTTGCGTTTTACCATCATCGATACCCGTAAACTCAGCCTGCTCACTTTTTTTATCAAATACCTGTACTTCTTTCACCGCATCTGCCCGCAAATTTTTTACAGCCATACCGGGATCATCCCCAAAAAACTCTTCCCCATCCACCAGTACTTTTTCCACTTTTTCTCCCATGGCTTTTATTTCGCCGTTTTTATCCACCTGTATACCCGGCAGTTTCTTCAGCAGCTCCTCCACGTTGGCGTTGGCGCTTACTTTAAAGCTGTCGGCAGTATAAATGGTTGTATCGCCTTTAATTTTGATAGGACTGCCGCTTTTAACGATCACTTCCTGCAGCAATTTCATTTTATTGGTAAGGGCCACACTTCCCAGGTTAAGCGGGGCATCTTTTACTTCAATATTATCCAGCAGGTCGCCAAATAAGGGATGGGTGGTCATCAGAATGTAATTCCCGGACTTTACATTGTTAAAATGAAAACTCCCATCGGCGCCAGACCTGGCAAACTTATAAAGGATGGAATCTTTTGGTGTAAGTAATGCCACCACGGCATTCTTCACCGGTTTTTTTTCAGTTTGATCGTTCACCACACCATTTACAGTAGTGTTTTGGGAAAATGCTGTGGCAGTAAAAAAGAGCGCACACAGCAATACAGGCAGTTTTAGCATGAGCAGGGGTTTTGTTTTATGGCTATAACTAAATTATTAGTTAAAGATATAGGGAATAAATCTTAAATCCTTAACTCTAATTCTTAAATTTACGTTAAAGCAAAAATGCATCATTAACGATTCGCTAAAACTAACTTTCCATAAATGGCAACAAAAAATGCAACAGCGGCAAAAAAGAAAGCGCCTGTAAGAAAGACAACAATAAAAAAAATGGACCCCATTATTTACGAAGAACAATATTTTGTGGATACTTCAAAAGCAGTATGGAATTATTCTTTGTTTACGGATGAAGACATCCGCAATTACCAGGCAGGCACACTTTATAATGCTTACACCAAATTTGGCAACCACCAGCTGAATGTGCTGGATACAACCGGTTTTTATTTTGCAGTGTGGGCGCCCAATGCCACAAGGTTAAGTGTGATAGGCGATTTCAACGGCTGGAATCCTGCTGCGCATGATCTTTTTGTACGTCAGGACGGTTCGGGTATATGGGAAGGCTTTATACCGCATATGAAAAAAGGCGAGGCATACAAGTATCATATGGTTGGCTTTAAAGGCAGGGAATTGGATAAAGGCGATCCCTATTGCAATTACTGGGAAGTGCGGCCAAATACTGCATCCATTGCCTGGAAGATGGACCGTAAATGGCATGATGGGGCATGGATGAAAAAGCGGAAGGATCACAATGCCCTCAATGCAGCGTGGAGTGTATATGAAGTGCACCTCGCCAGCTGGATGCGTCCTGATAAAAACAATGAAGAAGCCTATAACAGTTACGAACAGATAACAGAAAGGCTGGTGCCTTATGTAAAAGAAATGGGTTTTACACATGTTGAGCTGATGCCGGTGATGGAACATCCTTTCGATGGCAGCTGGGGCTACCAGGGCACAGGATATTTTGCGCCCACATCCCGCTTTGGCACACCCGAAGATTTTATGGCCATGGTGGATGCCTTTCACCAAAACGATATTGGCGTGATTCTCGACTGGGTGCCATCACATTTCCCCTACGATTCACACGGACTGTTTATGTTCGACGGCACCCATACTTATGAATATGCCGATATGCGCAAGGGCTATCATCCCGACTGGAACAGTTATATTTTCAATTACAGCCGCGGCGAGGTAAAGTCTTTTTTAACCAGCAGCGCCCGGTTCTGGTTTGATAAATTTCATATTGACGGTATCCGGGTGGATGCGGTGAGTTCGATTTTGCGACTGGATTATTCAAGAAAGGAAGGAGAGTGGGAGCCCAATGCATATGGCAGCAATGGCAACCTGGAAGCAATTGCCTTTGTAAAGGATCTGAATGCGATGATCTACCGTGACTTTCCCGATGTGCAAACCATTGCCGAGGAAGCCACCGACTGGCCCAAGATCAGCAAACCCATTTATGACGGCGGACTGGGTTTTGGTATGAAATGGATGATGGGCTGGATGCATGACACGCTGGATTATTTTAAGATCGACCCGCTTTACCGTTCGCATCACCAGAATAAATTCACCTTCAGCATGATGTATTTCTTTGACGAAAACTTTATGCTGCCGCTGAGTCATGATGAAGTGGTGCATGGCAAAAGCCCGATGATCTATAAAATGCCGGGTGACGAATGGCAGAAATTTGCCAACCTGCGTTTGCTGTACACCTACATGTTCACCCATCCCGGCGGAAAATTATTGTTCATGGGCAACGAATTTGCCCAAACAAACGAATGGAACTATAAGACCGAGCTGCAATGGGAGCTGCTGCAGTTCGACTGTCATAAAATGATGCAGCAATGTGTAAAGGATCTTAACCACCTGTACAAAAACGAAAAGGCCCTGCACGACCTGCAGTTTGATCCGGATGGTTTTGAATGGGTTGACCTGAATAACCGCAATGAATGTGTGATGGTGTACCGCCGTAAAGGCAAAAACCGCAAAGACGATGTACTGGTAATATTGAATATGACACCAGTGGTTCGCAATAACTGGAAGCTATATGTGCACGATAAAGCCGCCTGGAAAGAGATTTTCAACAGCGATGCCAAAACGTACTGGGGAACTGGTGATGTGTTCAATCCCGAAATTGCCTGCACGCTGGTGGATAAAAAGACCAAACGGTATGAAATAAATGTGCACCTTCCGGCGTTAGCAGCAGTGATTCTAAAATGATTTTTAAAAGCACTATCCCTCAATGAAAACCTTATTATTCCCGGTTTTTTTATTTGCCTGTGCTGCCGCAAAGGCCCAGCCTGCCGACAGCGCCCAGTATTTTTTTGCAAAAGGTACGGAGCAAAAAGACGCTAAATTATACTCGCAGGCGGTTAAGAGTTTTGATAAAGCAATCGCCTTCAATCCCAAATTTACGGAGGCCTATATCCAAAGTGGTTATGTAAACATGGCCATGTACAAGAACAGCCAGGCCATCAGCCAGTTTTCCAAAGCCAGGGAGCTCGATCCTGGTAATACAATTGCCACCAAAGAGCTGATAGAACTCTATTATAATTACCGCCAGTTTCCAAAAGCGGTGGAGCTGGCGCAGCAGTGTAAAGACTGTCCCAATTCTGAGAAAATCATCGCACTAAGCTATTACCAGCAGGAAGATTATGCTAAAGCTGAAAAAACGCTGCTGAACGTGTTCTCCAAAAACAATAAAGATGCAGATGTGGCCTATGCACTGGGCCGCACTTATATGGAACTGGAAAATGCCAAAGGGGTGCAGGAATATTATGAAAAGGCCATTGCATTAGACAGCACAAAAGCCACCTGGATGAATGAGCTGGGGGTTATTTGTTTTGGCGCAGGCAACTATCGTAAGGCCGTGGTGTATTTTAACAAGGCTATTGCTGCTGGTTTTCAGCAAAGCAATGATTTTAATGAAAACCTTGGTTTTGCATACCTCTATAGTGGCGAGTTTGAGAAGGGAGAGAAGATGATACTGGGAATTCTGGAGCGCAAACCCGGTAATAAAGACCTGGTACGTGATATGGCCGACGCTTTTTACGGCGGCAAACAATACGATAAAGCACTTGAATACCTGCAAAAACTGCTGGAGGCCGACGCAAAAGACGCCAAGGCTTTATACCAGGCGGGTCAGTGTTTTATAAAGAAAGGCCAGAAGGATAAAGGACAGGGCATGTGTGATATGGCCATTGAAATGGACCCTTCTTTAGGCCGCTTAAAAAAGCAGCAGAGTTTTGGGGCGGGGCTGTAATCAATGCATGCCTTTTGCAAATATCTTTTCTCCCGCCTTTATCGCCACGGGCAATAAATTTTCCCTTGGAGGAATGGGGCAATTATAACCTGTTGAATAGGCACAATACGGGTTATAAGCCTTGTTGAAATCAATTTCCACCGAACCTTTTTTTATATCCCAGGTAAAAATATCAATATACCGTCCGCTGCCATAAGTTTCATCTCCTGTTGTAATATCAGTGAAAGGAATGAATAAATAACGGCTGTACTGCGGATTTTTTTCCAGCTCTTTTGAGCGGTAAACGGTAAGAAACACCGCTGTGTCATGGATGGAGAAATAAATTTTTCCATAGCGTACAAAATTCTTCTGCGGAATTGTTTTGCCGGATGTCTTCATTACCACCACTGTTGTATCAGAAACGGGCTCAAACCGGCATTGCATTTTATATTTTTCATCAACAGGATAAAACCTGAAATACTTTTTATCATTTCCTTTCACCACTTCATGGGTTGTAATATAATTGCGCTGGTAGGTTTTTAAAGTGTTTACATAATCCTTTCCTGTTTGCGAAAAGCTGGTAGAAAAAATAAAAAAGAGGAAGAGGGTGAGTGTTAATTTCATGAAGTGTTTTTATGACGGGGTATAAGTGGTAAGTAATAAGTAATAGGTTATAAGTAGTGAGTAAGAAGTGTGCCGGAACCTTCCTTCACCATTGACCATTGACCATTCACAATTCACAACTCACCACTCCCTAATTCATCATCAGCACATTCACACTACGCTGTAAGATATTGAATGCGATTTCGGCCATCAGGTTTTCTTTATCCAATGTTGGATTTACTTCTGTGATTTCGAAGCAGCATATTTTGCGGTGTTGCATAAACTTGCTGATCAGGTCTTCCGCCTCCCGTTCCCGCAGGCCATTGCTTACAGGCGTGCCGGTACCGCGGCTGATGGTTGAATCCAGGCTGTCCACATCAAAACTCAGGTAAATATCCGTGCAATCGCCCAGGTAACGGATGGCTTTCCTGTAAATGATCTCAGCCCCGTTTCTTCTCACTTCATTGGTGCTGAAAACCTTGATGCCGTATTTTTCAATGATATGTTTTTCTTCTTTTTCAAGGTCTCGCAGGGAGATGTACACAATGTCTTCGGGCAGTATCTTGGGTGAGATTTTACCGATGCTTTTTAATTGCTGCCAGATCTTTTCTGTTTTCTCATCCAGGTCGTGCACTTTAAATTCCTTATTGTCTTCCGCAAGGCTTACCGAAAGCGGCATGCCATGCATATTGCCGCTGGGCGTGGTGTAGGGTGTATGCAGGTCGGCATGCGCATCTATCCATACCACACCGAGTTTGCTCTTGGGTTTGGCCATTTTTAAACCAGCGATGGTACCGGCCGCATTGCTGTGATCACCGCTGAGCACTACCGGGAAGAAATTATTCTTCACGGTATCATGTACCGCTTTGGCCACCCTTTCGCAAACCGTTAACACACCATTGATTCTTTTGGCGTAGGGCGACTGTATGGGTTCAAACAGCAGCTGGTTCTCCACTTCAATTTTTTCAGAAGGAAAGTGAACGAAGAAATTGCTCATAAAGTCCAGGGCGGCAATTTTCACCGCTTCTATGCCCAGGCTGGCGCCACGGGTTCCTGCACCTATTTCGGAAGGCACTTCAATCAGTTTGATATTTTTCATACGCTGACCGGCTGGCAAGCACGGCGTTTAGTTTGTCCAAAGCTACAACTTTCCTTTTAAGGGATTGTCTTTCACGATGGAACTGATGCAACCGTCGATCCGGAAACGTACAAACATGTCTTCGCTGTACCAGTTTTCCCGGCGTGTTTTTTCAACCACCGCTGCATGCTCCTCGCTGCGGTAGGCAAAATTGCTCATGGCTGCTTTGTTTTCCCAGATGCTGAAGGTTGCCTGTTTAAAATAAGGCACTTCTCCCACACCATAGGATTGTATAAAGCCCGGGGACTGCAGCATGCGGTTTGATACATTTTGCACATGCGCCCAGAAACGTTTTTGACCCGATAAACGGATCGTGGCGCGGGTGAGTACGGCAATGATACCATCATAGTCAGATTTGCGGGGTAAATCCCCAAAGGCATTTTTACCGTCCCAGATGCCATGGCCTTCAACAGGCACCAGCAGGTAGGTGACCGTTTCGCATTTAAAAATCCGCAGCCACCAGCCTATAAAGGGACCGTAAAGTCTTCTTATCACCAGTTGGGCAGGGTAATGCTTAAGCTGCACATGTTTAAAATTCAGCTGTGAAACCGTAAGCATGGCCCATTGGCGCAGGTCGGGTTTTTTGCTGAAACTGCCGCCTTTACCGCTGCCCAGAAGCTTCCAGAAGCTGCAGCGTTTGCTGAACCAGAGGGGCAAACGGAACAGGGCCATGGCAAGGAAGGCAAAGAAGATGAACCGGCGCCTGTATTTAATTATGGTAAAAGATACGGTCATATCAACTAATTAAGCAATATACGGAACGATTTTGCGTTTAAGGTACAGAAACGCATTGTTTTTTGCTTGTAAACTTTTAGTTTGTTTGTGCTTTTAGTTAAGAAACAGCCCCCCGATTCCTCGGGGGGCTTTTCTATATGATAAGCTTTTTATCTTGCCTTTCAATTAAAACTGCTCCAGCTTGCTGAAGAAGAAATCGCCTTCGATTTTTGCATTTTCATCACTGTCGCTGCCATGTACCGCATTTTCACCAACAGAAGTGGCGAATAATTTACGGATGGTACCAGCTTCAGCATTTGCCGGGTTGGTGGCTCCGATCAGTTTACGGAAATCTTCCACTGCATTGTCTTTTTCAAGGATGGCTGCAGTGATCGGACCGCGGCTCATAAATTCAACCAATTCGCCATAGAAAGGGCGTTCTTTATGTACAGCATAAAATTCTCCTGCTTTTTGTGCACTCAGGTGGGTCATTTTCATGGCTACAATTCTGAAACCTGCTGCATTGATCATTTGTAAAATTGCACCGGTATGCCCGTTCGCGGTGGCATCTGGTTTGATCATCGTAAATGTTCTGTTACTCATAGTGTGATTTTTGAGGCGCAAAGATAGGCAAGGATTGCTGATTTTGGAATGCAGATGGCAGTTTTATTGCAACTGATTGTTGTCAGAAGCCGTGATAAGGCCTGCTAAAAGTAAAATCCCGCCAGCCGCCTGTACTCCGAAATCTAAAATTCACCCCCGTTGTTTTATCCCTTAATTAGCCTACTTTTGCGCCGCTTCATGCAACCGATCAAAAACATATATCCATTATTAACGCAGCCAAGGAAAGTGGTGGTAACGATGCACCAGAAGCCTGATGCGGATGCCATGGGCTCATCACTGGCGCTGGCACATTTTTTAAAACAGTTTGGGCACGAAGTAACCGTGATCTCACCAACAAACTGGGCCAGTTTTTTAAGCTGGATGCCGGGTTGTAAGGAGGTGCTGGATTACGAGGCGCCCAATGATAAGGCTAACAGGGCCATCGCTGCTGCAGAATGGATATTTTGCCTCGACTTCAATACCCTCAGCCGTACCAAGCGCATGGAGGAAAAACTCAATGTGGCAGGTGCGGAAAAAATTCTGATTGATCATCACCGCGAACCGCAAACAGAAGTATTTGCATACGGTATCAGCGATACGGGCAAAAGCTCCACTGCAGAAATGATCTTTGATTTCATCATAGATTCCGGTGGGGAAGATAAGCTGAACAAAGAAGTTTCAGAATGTATTTATGCTGGTGTGATGACCGATACGGGCTCTTTCCGTTTTCCCTCTACCACAGCCAGTGTGCATACGCTTGTGGCAAAACTGAAGGAAAAAGGTTTGGAGCACAGCCATATTCATGAAGAACTCTTTGATAATTTCCTTGAAAACCGTTTTCGCTTTTTTGGAAATGTATTACTGAACAGGATGGAGATTTTTTATGAGTACAATACGGCGCTGATTTCAATACCGCAGCAGGACCTTATTAAATATGATGTAAAGACCGGTGATACAGAAGGGCTGGTAAACTTTCCATTAAGCATTAAGGGCATCAAGCTGGCGGCCATTATCATCGACCGCGGCGAGGAGCGTAAAAGTTCTTTCCGCAGCAAGGGCGGTTTTGATGTAAATACTTTTGCAAGAAAATATTTCAACGGTGGTGGTCACTTCAATGCAGCCGGCGGAGCCAATAAAGAACCCCTGGAAGAAGTGGTGGCAAAATTTATGAAAGCCATGGAAGAGAACAGGGAACAATTAAGCAGTTATCAATTTTAATAAAATAAAAATCAACAATGAAAAAGTTCATGAATGCGGCGGTTATATGTGCAGTGGCACTCACAGCCTGCACCACACCTTTCAAAAAGGCCAAGGATGGTTCTGAATATAAAGTGATCAGTAACAGCAGCGGCAAAAAAGCCATGAATGGTAATTTCCTGGAGATGAACGTGGTGGTAAAATACAAAGACAGTATTTTAATGAGCACCTATGAAGATGGCATGCCGCAATACGGTGTATACGATACATCTGCATTTCCTTCTCCTTTTAAAGAAGCATTTATAAGCATTCATGAAGGCGACAGTATTGTACTGCGTATGCCTACCGACAGTATTATGAAACGCGGCCAGGCTGCACCTTTTATGAAGAAAGGCCAGTACATCTACCAGTCTTTCAAAGTATCGGGCGTTTTCACCAAAATGGAGCAGGCCGACAGTGCGCAAAAATCGCATATGGCAACAGCAAAGGCAAAACAATATGAAAAGCAACTGAAGCAGATTGAAAAAGGACTTGCTGAAAATAAGAAACAAATTGAAGCCGACAGTAAAGTGATTGAGGAATACCTGGCCAAAAATAATCTTAAAGCCATCAAAGGCAAATGGGGTTCTTATGTGGTGATCCAGAAAGAAGGTACAGGAAACCTGATCAGCAAAAATGATATTGCTTCTGTTAACTACACTGGCCGCACGCTCGACAGCAACCAGGTATTTGATTCAAATGTGGATCCGCAATTTCAGCACGTAGGTGCAATGGATGTGCCCATGAGTCAGCTCGACGGCCTTATTGCAGGCTGGTTTGATGGTCTTTATCAATTGAAAAAAGGATCCAAAGCCACTTTCTACCTGCCTTCTTCTTTAGGTTATGGAAAGGGTGGAAGGGCTCCGAAGATCAAGCCTGACCAGATTCTTGTTTTTGAAATGGAAGTGGTGGATGTTGCAACAGAAGAAGCTAAAATGGCGAAAGCAGCAGCAGAACAAAAAAAGCAGGAAGAAGATAAGAAGCGTGTGATTGACAGTTTGCGTAAGGCGCATCCTGAACTGAAAGATGCCCAGGCCCAGTAAGCCACACACAAAAAGATAATAATTAAAAGCGTCCTTTTCAGGGCGCTTTTTTATATGCCTCCCATAAAGTAATAGCTTCCTGTGCTTCTTTTACGTCATGCACCCGCAGTATGGATGCCCCGTTCAGCAATGCCATGGTATTTAAAACGGTGGTGCCGTTCAGCGCCTTACCAGCGGTGGTTTGGAGTGTTTTATAAACCGTGCTTTTCCTTGATAAACCAGCCAGCACCGGTAAATCCAGTATTTGCAATGCCTTTAAATTTTTCAGCAGCGAAAAATTATGCTCAATGGTTTTCCCAAAACCAAAGCCCGGGTCGATAATAATATCATGGATCCCGGCTTTTTTACATGCCGCAATCCTGGCAATAAAAAAGTCCAGCACATCCTTCACCACATCCGCGTAATGAGGGTTCACCTGCATTGTATCTGGTGTGCCCTGCATATGCATGCAGATATAAGGCGTTTGCAGGGCTGCGGCTGTTGAAAGCATGGCTTCATCCATATTGCCGCCGCTGATATCGTTTATAATGGAAGCCCCTGCATGCACCGCTGCAATGGCCACTTCGCTGCTGTAGGTATCCGTTGAAATAATGGTTCCGGGAAAATGCTTTTTCACCAGTTCAATAACGGGCACCACCCGTTCAATTTCTTCCTGTGCTGAAATGCGTTCGCTTCCCGGGCGGGTGCTTTGTCCGCCCACATCTATGATATCTGCGCCGTCCTCCACCATTGTATGCAGCATATCCAGGATTTCCTGCCCGGGTTTTGCAAGATGTCCTTCAAAAAATGAATCCGGTGTGGCATTGAAAATCCCCATCACAAGCGGTCTTTCTGCCGCCAATATTTTTCCCCTGCAGTTTAACGTGAACATCTCTTTATTTCAGTTATTTTTGAGCTAAGATACATAAGACCGATTTTAAATGACTACCAATCAGCAATACGATGCAGCAGTAAAAACCTGCGAAGACGTTTTTTTAAAGAAGACAAAGGATTATGGTACTTCATGGCGGGTATACCGCATTATTTCTGTGGCCGACCAGATCTATATCAAGGCCAAACGCATCCGCACCATACAGGAAAAGGGCGAGCAGAAAATCGGGGATGATATTACCAGTGAATTTAAAGGCATATTGAATTATGGTATTATCGGTTTGATACAGCTGGAGATCAAAGATGATGAAGTGGAAGACCTGCCGGTGGAAACGGTGGAGCAATTGTACAATGAAAAAATTGCCACGGCTAAAAAGCTGATGCTGGATAAGAACCACGATTACGGGGAAGCATGGCGGGAAATGAGCCAGGAAAGTTTTGTCGACCTCGTGCTGGCAAAAATTCTCCGTATCAAGCAAATCATCGCCAATAAAGGCCAAACCATCATCAGTGAAGGAATTGATGCTAATTTTTATGATATCATCAACTATGCTGTATTCGGACTGATCCTGATAGAAGAGGGGAAGCATGCAGGGTAGTGGATGGTTCATTGTTCGTGGCTTATAGTATATGGATATTAGTCATTGAGTCATTGGTCAGTATTGAAGATTCATACTATTTTTTCATTCACCATTCACCTCCCGATAGCTATCGGGACACTACTCACAATATGAAACTCACCGTAAACATAGCACGTATCCTGGTTGGGAGCCTGTTCATTTTTTCGGGCCTTGTTAAAGCGATCGATCCGCTGGGACTGGCCTACAAAATGCAGGAGTTTTTTGAAGTATGGGCTGCTGATGGTTATTTCAAGAACCTGATGGAAAGGCTGCATCACAATGCGCTTGGTTTTTCTGTGTTCATGATTACACTGGAAGTGGTGCTTGGTACAGCATTGATCATCGGCTGGCAAAAAAAAATCACCACCTGGCTGCTGCTCCTGCTTACACTTTTTTTTACCTTCCTTACCAGTTATGTATTGTTTAGTGGTAAAATCAGGGCATGTGGTTGTTTTGGAGATTGTATTCCGCTAACTCCAGTGCAGACTTTTACAAAGGATATCATCCTTACACTCCTCATCATACTCATTCTCATCGGCCAAAAACACATCAAACCCCTGCTAAAAAACTGGATGCTGCACCTGAAGATTGTTGGCGCCACTGCATTTACGATATGGCTGCAGTTTTATGTACAAAAACACCTGCCGGTAAAAGACTGCCTTCCATATAAAGAAGGTAATAATATTCTTGAGTTGCGGAAGATTCCAAAAGATGCCACATACGACAAGTTTTTTTACAGCTATATTTATAAAAAAGACGGCCAGGAAAAAGAGTTTGGTATGGACCAGTTGCCCGACAGTACCTGGGAATATGTAAAAGAAGGCAGCAAGAAACTCATTGAAAAAGGCAACGGAAAAACAGCCCTGATCCATGATTTCAGTTTAACCACGCAAAGTGGCAACGATACAACCGAAGCATTGCTGAGCACACAGGGTGAATACTACCTGCTTTTTATAAAAGATAAATTTCCCGGCGAAGAGGAGTGGAGTGCCACCATTGCCTACATGATGCTGCGGAATACAAATATTCCGCATTTTGTAGTGAGTTCACAACCCGATGCCATTGATGCATTGTTCAACAAAGGAAGGGAGAAAGCCCATGTACCCGTTCTTACCTGCGATGGTACTGCCATTAAAACAGCAGCAAGAAGCAATCCCACCCTGTATAAAATGAAAGGTGCGGTGGTACAAAAAAAATACGGGTGGGCCGATTTGCGAAAAGCTTTGGAAAACCGCAGTAATTAATTACTCACCATTTACAATTCACCATTTACGATTGTTCTTCATCAAAAAAATATTTTACTCCCTGCTGGTGCTGCTTGGTGTGGTGGCGCTGGTATTTGTAATGTTCCAGGGCTTTGGAGATCCTGCACGTATGATCGTTGGGCAAACCGGCGACAAAAAAACACTGGATAATATCCGTAAGGATCTTTATCTCGACCAGCCCAAATGGAAACAGTTCGTGCTGTATCTCAACGATGTTTCACCTGTTTCGTTTCATACGAGGGCAGATATTGAAAAAAAACAACTGAAAGGTGTTTTTATGGGCGGCGATACCAAGTTTGCCCTGAAAGTCCCATATCTCCGCCGCAGCTATCAAACAAAAAAAGAAGTGGGCCAGTTGCTGATGGAAGCCTTGCCGGGCACTTTGCTGCTGGCTTTCGCGGCCATGTTATTTGCAACGTTTATCGGCGTTTTGCTGGGTGTGGTGGCGGCTGTTAAAAAAGACACCTGGATGGATACATCAGCAGTATTTGCAAGTATCGCCGGAATTTCTGCGCCCTCTTTTTTTATGGCCATCATCATTGCTTATTTTTTCGGCGTGGTGATGCATGGTTATACCGGATTAAATCTCACGGGCAGCTGGTTCGAAATGGATGAAGTGACCGGTGAAAAATATATCGTTTTGAAAAACCTGGTACTGCCTGCATTCACACTGGGTATCCGACCACTGGCCATCATTACACAACTTACCCGCAGTGCCATGCTGGATGTGCTGCAGCAGGATTATATACGCACGGCTGTTGCCAAGGGATTAAGGAAACGGACCGTGGTGTTTAAGCATGCACTGCGAAATGCGCTTAACCCGGTAATTACAGCCGTTACCGGATGGTTTGCCGAACTGCTGGCAGGTGCTTTTTTTGTGGAATATATTTTTGGCTGGAAGGGCGTTGGAAAAATTACCGTAGACGCACTTGAAAAGCTGGATTACCCGGTTGTAATGGGCTCCGTGCTGGTGAGTGCCTTCATCTTTATCCTCATCAATATGCTTGCAGATGTTTTATATGCTTTGGCAGACCCAAGGGTAAGGGTGGGGTAGGTTTTGTAACGGGCAACAGGAATGCGCTTCAGCTTCATTGGCGTCGCACACTTCAGCTTCATCACGCAGCTTATCATTTCTTCAACACACCCCAGCCTCCTGTATCATCACTGCCTGCTGATCCTGAACAAAATGCCACCATCAGTAACGGCATACAGCATACCGTTCATTTGTGCAATATCACGAAAGCGCTCTCTTTTATCTTTCAGTAAAATTTCTTCACCCACCACTTTGTTGTCTTTGATCACCAGTCGGGCAATATGGGTGCTGCTCAGGCCACAGATAAATAAATTGTTTTTCCATTCAGGGATGGCATCTCCTGTATAAAATACCATACCGCTGGGTGAAAGCACCGGATCCCAGTAATAAACCGGTTGTTCCATACCTTCCTTTTGTTGTATGGCATCGCCAATTTTATCTCCGTTGTATTCGATACCATAGGTAATTACGGGCCAGCCATAGTTTTTGCCGGGTTTGATCAGGTTGAGTTCATCTCCGCCACGCGGACCAAATTCTGCTTCCCATAAATCGCCGGTTACAGGATTAATATCGAGACTTTGGGGGTTACGGTGACCATAGGAGTAAATTTCAGGCAGGGCATTGGACTGACCGGCAAAAGGATTGCCCGGCGCAGGTTTTCCATCCTTAGTAATCCTGAAAATTTTTCCGAGCCCGCTGTTAAGCCATTGCGCCTGTTTGCGGCCATCAAGAATGGACCGTTCCCCGGCAGATACGAATAAATAACCGTCTTTATCAAATAACAGTCTAGACCCAAAATGCAGGTTGCTTTTCAGTGCAGGTGTTGCCCTGAAAATTACCTGAGGGTTGGTAATCATAGTATCTGTTTCGTTAAGCACTCCCTTCGCAACAGCAGTGTTATTATACCCGCTGTCCTTTGGTTCTGAAAAGGACCAGTAAATTGTATGATTTTGTTCAAATTCCGGATCCAGCGCCACATCCAGCAGCCCTCCCTGGGCTTCATCAAGCACTTTAGGAAAGCCCTTGATTTTCTTAATAATGGCTCCACCGGTGCTGATAAGTTGCATAAAACCCCTCCTGTCTGTAACCAGGAAACGGTTGCCGGGAAAAGCAATAATGGCCCATGGCCTTCCTAACCAGGTATTTAGGGTATCTGTTTTATAAGGCGTTTCTGTGGTAACCTCGGTAATCCTGGTCTGCCCTTCAAAAGCAGGCTTATACGAGGTATTGGGCATATCAGGGTTCAGTTTTCTTTTAACTCGGTCGCATGCTGCAAGGGCAATAACTGCAAATATTATCAACAACAATCTATTCGAACTCATGGTATCTGTTTTTATAAAATTAAGGAACCATGTTCAATTTTGGGGTGATTTTCTGCGATATGTAACCTGATTATATGCCGTTTATACCAGTTAAAATCCGCCTGTAAAATCGCGGTAACAAACTTATTAGGCAAACGTAATTATATAAGTTGTTTGAAATCAGTTAAGTTAAAACTTAAACCGGTAGTATTTATTGGAAATTACTTTTTAAAACTTACTACTTTGTTTTGCATAGTACCAAATATTGCCTTAGCTTTGTGTTATCAAAGTAAGTAAAACTTGATTCAACAATAACTCATTTAAACTATTAAAAATTTAAGCCATGAACACAAAAAACAACCAACTGTTTACTTCATTAACAAAGGAAGAAACAAAAAGCCTTACAAACGTAGTGAACGAAACCATCGCATTTGATGCCATCGTGAACAAGCCTTTTACAGCCGCAGATTTGTGGAATATCCAGCGCAGCCGCAGAACTACCTTACAGCGCAGGCACTACGCTTAAGCCGATAAAAAAGTATAGCGACAATGGTAAGGGAGAAATAAATCATTTCTCCCTTCGTTATTATGGTACTAAAACATTTCCTGTGAAAAAGCTATACATTTTACTTGCGGGTCTTTTGCCATTAGCGGCTGTGGCGCAGAAGAAAGTTGACCTGGATCCATTCAGTTTTTCTGTTCAATACCGGTCCTTACCCAAACTCAAAATTGACAGTACCTACCGCACTTATAACGTTACCGTTGAGGGCACGAGATTGGTGCAGCCATTTTTAAAAGACATGAGTCCGGGGAACTTCGTATTGCTGGAAGGCTGGCGCAAACTGCCGGAACAGGGGCATATCACCATACAGGTAAAGCTGGATGACCTGCTGCCTGAATCGGTGAATATAAAAGAGCGAACCGAGAATGTAAAGAACAACCTGGGGCAAATAACCGGCACCCGGACCTTTTATCATGAAGAGGTTCGGTATTCATTCGCCGCCTCAGCAATTATCACAGATTATAAAGGTGCCCATATTGATGATATCATTATCAGCGACCGGGGCAGTAAGCTTACCTATAACAGTCCGGAATTTCCCCTCCGTCCTTTAGCGGAAGGTTATTTTGCACTGAATACTTTCAAAATCACCAATGAACTGTTCAGGCGCAGTGTAACCAATGCCATGCATAACCTGAGTGAGTTGATTACAGATAACTATGGTTTCAGGGAAGTGAGCGGGAATGATATTATGTGGATCGTTGACAGTAAAAAACATCCTGAGTATGATTCGCACCGCAATGCCTTCAGGCAATTGAGTGAATTTTTGTTCAGCATGAATGCGAATACTTCCATTGAAAAAGTAAGGGAACAGGTGAAGCCGGTTATTGACTATTTTGAAAAACTGAAAACTGAATACAGCAGTACCAGCAAGCACGACCGCAAAATGCGCTATGCCAGTTATTTTAACCTGGCCGTGCTTTATTATTACCTGGACGATCCGCAAAGCATGCAGAAGGAAGCACAGGGGCTTATCCTGAATGACTATGATACCAAAGACGGTTATGCTTTTGAAAGGACTGCAACCTGGTTAAAGGGGCTTTTTCAAACCAATAATATTTATACCCGGCATTTTACGATAGACGTTAACAGCTTTAAAGGGCCGTTTGAGAAAGATGCCGTTACCGTGAATAAAACTGCAGGAGTGAAGTGACATCAAGGGTTTCCAACCTTTTAAAGGTCGGAAACCCTTGATGTTTTGCTTAAACCTCGCCTACCCATTTGTCCCTGTCATCCGGGCTGAATTTCCATGGCGCAAAATTATTTTCAATATTACTGAACATGCTGTTCCATTCCTGCGGCGCATTGCTGTCCTCCATAATGAGCGACCTGCGCAGTTCAACAATAATTTCTAAGGGAGATATGGATACAGGGCATTCTTCCACACAGGCATTGCAGGTGGTGCAGGCACGCAGTTCTTCAACAGAAATATAGTCGTTGAGCAATTGTTTGTCATCTGGTTTAAATGTTCCGTTGGCATTGATATTCCGCCCAACTTCTTCCAGTCTGTCACGTGTGCGCATCATGATTTTACGCGGACTTAATAACTTACCTGTTTGATTGGCGGGGCAGGCCGCGGAACAACGTCCGCATTCAGTACAACTGTATGCATCGAGCAAATTTCGCCAGCTGAGATCGAATATATCTTTGGCTCCAAACTTTTGTGGGGCCGCTTCGCCGGTGGGAGCAAGTTCCGGCTGCATCATATACAAAACCTCTTTTTGCACATGTTCCATATTGCCGATCTTTCCCGGCACATTCAGCCTGGCATAATAAGCGTTGGGAAATGCCAGCATAATATGCAGGTGCTTGCTGTAAGGCAGGTAATTCAAAAAAGCCAGTATGCCGATGATGTGCAGCCACCAGAAACTTCTTTCCATCACTACCAGGCTTTCATGGGTAAAACTGTTATAAGCAGGGGTGAGTAATCCTGAAATAATGAAGTCGCCTGTATTGGCATAATGCCCCACACCATGCAATTGCAATACCCTGTCTGCCGCATTCATATTCAGGAACAGCAGCATCAGCGCAATTTCAGTTATTAAAATATAGTTGGCATCGCTCCGCGGCCAGCCGTTCAGGTCGTTGCTGATAAAACGTTTGAGCTTGATCACATTCCTGCGTACTAAAAATACAGCGCAAACAACAATCACCCCGGCAGCCAGTATCTCAAAAAAATTAATAAGGAATGTATAAAAACCTCCCAGTATGGGAAAGAATAAACGGTGGGTGCCTAAAATACCATCCAGCAAAATTTCAAGTACTTCAATATTGATAATGATAAAGCCTGCATAAATCACCAGGTGCATCAGTGCCACCAGCGGATTTTTAAACATTTTCTTCTGACCGAGCGCCAGCAGCACCAGGTTTTTCCAGCGCAGGTTTTTATTGCCAGAAAAATCTTCATCCCTGCCCAGGAGGATGTTGCGGCGTATCTGCAGGATGTTTTTGGTGAATAACCATGCAGCCACGCCAACACAGGCAGCGAAAACTATTTGAAGTATTACAGCCATAAGCATCGTTTGTATTGCTAAGGTAGCAGGAAATCATTAATAGTTTAAGGGCTGAATTGTTTAATTGTTTTTTTGTTGGTAATTTTCCTTTTTAAATACAGAACAGTGAGTCATAACAATCATATATTATCACCCGAAGTGGCTGAAAAAAAACTCAGCCGCATGGCCCTTGAAATTGCAGAAAGAAATTATGCAGAGACTGAAATTGTTTTTTTGGGCATCAGGGATAACGGAACCGTGATCGCCAATAAAATCGCAGCGCAATTAAAAAAAGTATTTACCGGCGGGGTAAAAGTGCTTGAACTGTACATCGATAAAAAGCATCCCGGTGATATTACGATCACACCTTCGGAGGATTTTAATAATAAAACGGTGATACTGGTGGATGATGTGGCCAACAGCGGCCGCACCATGCTGTATGCACTAAAGCCTTTACTGCAACAGCATCCTAAAAAAATCCAGACACTGGCATTGGTGGAACGCACGCATAAAACCTTTCCCGTGGATGTGGATTATGTGGGACTCTCCGTGTCCACCACGCCCGATGAACATATTTATGTGGATGTTGAAAATGGCGAAATCACCGGTGCCAGGATGGAAGGAGAAGACTGATTTTACAGAGAAGTCAAGTTTCAAAAACTTGACTTCTCTTATGGGAAATTTTAAAGGTTGGAAATTATTCTATCCTCCTGCAATAAAAAACATATAGCACATGGCGATGGCTGCAATTACCAATACTGCTGCAGCAGTGGATTTGCTGATCTTGCTCCTGTTTACCATACTCACCAGCAATCCCATTGCCATTACCACCAGTCCGAGCCATACCAGGTTGATATAAGGAAACAGGTATGCCTTCAGCGTGATAAAGTCGATGAAGGTATCAGATTCCTTAATGCCGATTTTCACCTGGCGGTTTTCTGTTACTCCGGCAAAACGCAGGTACATGTTTTGTGCAAACAAAGTATCATCATAGTACTTTACATTAAAACTGTCTGAGGGAATCAGCTGTATCAGCGGGGCGGCTTTATAGCTGCGGCCATCTTTCGTCACCAGTGTAATATCAGCCATCAGCGCCGCATCTGTTTGTGTAAAATGATACTTGCCTGTATCAGGATTTTTAATCACCCTGTTCAGTATGAAATAACCTTTATTGAAAAAAGCGGTATCTCCCTCCCCAATTTCTTTAATAGCGAACTGGGCAGTATCGGGTCTGCTGCTTCCGGGGTTGATACTCGAGATATAACTGTAAATGTCTTTTGTAAGATAACGTTTGGTGCTGGGGTTACTGCTCTTTAATTCATTTTTGCCCAGATAGATATCAGGCGTCAGCTCAAAATGCTCGGCAGAATCCCTGCTGACCATGTCTATTTTATAAAACTTCCTGCCATTCTCATGTCCCGCAGAATCACCCCTGTAAGTAAGGTTGTAATCCAGCATCCGGGTGGGCACATCCCGCAGCAGGGTCAGGTTTTCCATCGGGTTCTCCACATCCCTCCCTTTTTCATCCTTGCCAAATGGAATATTGATGCCTGTAACTGAATTATCGCTGATGGTTTTTTTATTGGAGGATGAAATGATCATGCCCGCCATCATTACTGCAAAGCCAAGATGCGTAATGGACCCGCCGGCACTTTTAATTTTACCATTCAGTCCGCTCCAGATATACATCGCGTTGGCCACTGCTGCATAAATGGAAGCAAACAGTGCAATATATAATGCACCTAAAAAACCGGCCCCGTGTTTATAAAAAGTAAGCGGGTAAAATATGGCCAGCAATATAGTGATGATGGCTGCTGTCAGTGTGGGCACCGCAATCTTTTTAAGTATATACCCGGCCGGTGTGCTCTTATATTTAAAATACTGTGCGATGGCGGTAAGCACTCCAATGATAAAGGCCACCATCACCATCACTTTGTTATAAGAGAATTCGGCATCTTCCGGCGGTGCAAATTTTGTCCCGAAAATTTTATTGTAAACAGGCACCGATGTTTTTGCAATGATGAATATGGCCGAGAGGAAGAATACGATGGATCCGATGAACATCCAGAACTCACGGGAGTCTGTTTTTTCTTCTGGTCCTGCAGCCTGCATATTTTTCGACTGCTTGAAAAACAGTACGAATGGAGCAATGGTGAACACTGCAAAAAACAGTTCAAGCAGCAGCTTCATCACTTCATCCTTTTCGGTAAAAGCATGTACAGAAGTATCACCTAAAATGCCTGTCCGGGTAAGAAAAGTGGAGTAAAGCACAAATGCCTGGCTGAGGATGATAAATACATAGCTTGCTTTGAGTGAACGCCCGGTTGCTTTATAAATTACCATGGTATGCAGGCCGGCCACCAGTATCATCCAGGGAACCAATGATGCATTTTCTACAGGGTCCCATGCCCAGTAACCGCCGAAGGATAAAGATTCATAAGCCCATTTTCCTCCCATCATGATGCCCACACCGAGCACACAGGCACCAAACAATGCCCAGGGCAGGGCAGGCTTCACCCAGTCTCCAAAACGTTTTGTCTGCAACCCGCCAAAAGCAAATCCAAAAGGAACGATGCAGGCAGCAAAACCAAGAAATAAAACGGGCGGGTGGATCACCATCCAGTAATTGCGCAGCAACACATTCAGGCCCACACCATCTTTAATATAATTCAGGTAATCAGGCTGGCTGAATATGGGGCCGTTGATCTCGTTGCGGGTAAGTACAAACGGGCTGCTGCCAATACGGATATCTCCAAAATACAAACCCAGCAGCATCACCAGTAAAAAGAACTGGGCAAAGTTTAGTGCGGTCATTACCGGGGCTTCCCATTCTTTTTCTTTCCAGATAATAAACACACCCAGCAGGCAATGCCAGATCGTCCACAATAAAAAACTGCCTTCCTGGCCTTCCCAGATGCAGGCCAGCAGGTATTTGGATTCCAGTTCTTTTGAAGCATGCTTGTAGGCATACATGTATTCAAAATAATGCTGGGAGCAAATGTAAAAAATGATGGAAAACACGGCCAGTACGGCCACCAGTTCTGTATAAAAACTGATCCTTGCAAAACGGATCCAGGAAGCTTTTGCTGAAAGATCTTTTAAACGGCCGGCATTAAAATAACCAATGGTGGCCAGCACGGATGCAACAAAGGCAAGTAAAACAAAAAAGTGACCGATCTGTCCGGGAAGTAAGTGTTCGCCTTCAAATTGCATGATTCGAATTTAGCTTTTCAGGAATTATTTTTTTGCTGATGAGTCTGCTGCCTGCGCCGGAACGGCAACGGGGGGAGCCTCGGCACCATTCAATGTTCTTTCCAGTCCTCTTTTATCGTCTTTGTATTTACTGGGACATTTCAGTGTGATGCTTTTACATTCAAACACATCGCCCTGCATTTTACCCTGCAGTACCACTCTTTCACTTTGTTCCAGCTCGGCAGGTTTGCTGTTGCGGTACACCACTTTTGTTTGGGCGCCCAAACTGTCGACTACATTAAAACTCACGTAGTTGGGGTTTTTTATGGCATCATATTCTATGGGCTGGCTGCGGTCGAGTTTGGCAATCAGGTGAACATATTTGCCCTGCTTGGCCCTGGCCGAACTGATGGTATCGTAAGTGGAAAAGTCGGAGGCGGGGAAACCAAAAACGATCAGGGCCACAATAGCCACAGCAATCCCCACCAGTATGATAATATTTGTTTTCTTCATAGCTTGTAATTTTCGGGGCAAAGTTATAACAAAACGGTTGTCCGGGCGTTAATAAGAAGTGTTTTTTCACATGCAACCTAATTTGCCCGATACTCTACTATCTTTGCGCACTTGTTCAAAAACCAGGCGATGACTGACCTTTCTACATTTGACCCGAATGGCATAGGAAATCCAAATAACAACATTTTCGGACTGCCGTTTTCTAAAGAAGATGCCCGGGTGATCATCCTTCCCGTACCTTGGGAAGTTACGGTGAGTTATGGAGCCGGAACCGCCAGGGCCCCCGAACATATTTTTAACGCCAGTTTACAGGTAGACCTGTTTGATCTTGATTTTAAAGACGCATGGAAACGTGGTTTTCACATGCTGCCCTGCGACAAGAAAGTGCAGCTGAAAAGTGATTATCTCCGCAAAGAAGCAGAACTCTATCTCAATTATATTAGCCAGGGTGAAGCCGTGAGTGAAAATAAGTTCATGTGCAAAACCCTGAAAGAGATCAACGAGGGAAGCGTGTTCCTGAATGGCTGGGTGTACGAACAAACAAAAAGCCTGCTCAAAGAAGGAAAACTGGTGGCTTTGCTGGGTGGCGATCATAGCACGCCATTAGGTTATTACAAAGCCATCGGTGAAAAATTTGGCGACTTCGGGTTGTTACAAATTGATGCGCATTGCGACCTGCGGAAAGCTTATGAAGGGTTCAAATATTCGCATGCATCCGTTATGCACAATGCACTGGAAGAACTGCCGAGTATCACTAAACTGGTGCAGGTAGGTATCCGTGATTTTTGTGACGAAGAATTTGACTATATGATGGCCAGCAAAGGCCGGGTGGTTTCTTATTTCGACAAGGATATCAAAGAACGCCAGTTCAACGGGCAAACATGGCACCAGATAGCCGATGAGATCATCAGCCACCTGCCGCAACATGTGTTCCTCAGTTTTGATATCGACGGGCTGGATCCCAAACTTTGTCCGCATACAGGCACACCCGTACCCGGTGGCTTTGAAACCGAACAGGTTTTTTATCTTTTCAAACGTATTCTGCTCAGCGGCCGTAAAATACTTGGTTTCGATCTCAATGAAGTGGGCGTAAGCCGCAGTGAATGGGATGAGAATGTGGGTGCCAGGTGTCTCTTTAAAATGTGTAACTTACTGGTGGCATCCAATATTTAATCAGAAAAAAGGTTACGTGTACAAGTTCGTTTTTCAAAAAGACAAGACTGATATTCAAATTATACTGATCCAGTCAATGCTGGTGCTTGCAGCAGTGGCGGCATTTATCTACCGGCAGCCCCATTACCAGGCACTCAGTTATATAATGGCCCTGCTTTTATTAACCGGAGGAATATTTGTCAGGCCTTTTTTTATTGCCAGGGGTATCAGTAAATGGTTGGTACTGGCCATGGCGGCCATCATCCTCTTTGCCGCCACTTTACAGGTATACGTTGCTTTGATCTTACTGGTTTATGGAGTGCTTGTTCAGTTATTGGTAAAAGCACCTGAAGTGTGGGTGGATGAAAACGGTGTTACCACCCGTACGATCCTTTCAGCTAAAAAAACAGCGTGGTCCAACTTTAACGCGGTGCTGATCAAAGACGGGATACTGGTGCTGGATCATAAGAATAACCATATCCGGTACCTTACGATCAGTGAAACAGTGGATGAGCAGGCATTCAATGCTTATTGTGCCCGGTACACCGGCCAATAATTTTTTTTGACTGCTTGTGGAATAATATAAAAGCCGCATCAGAGAGAAAAACTCACTGTTATGCAAACCCAATACTCCCTTCCCGTTGTACATCCCGCTTTTGAATTATTGAAACGCAGTGCCAGGATACTTCATTTTATTGCAGCCTCCGTCATCCTGATCAATGCCATTCATATCCTGAATGCACATGATGGTAACAAGGTATTGTGCTATACACAAATGATCATTGCAGTGGATATTTACCTGCTGGTGTTCTTTGGCGGGGTTGTGCTGGTAGAAGCGCCCAGGCTGAACCTTATATTCCGTTTGATTGAGGCGCTGGCACTATTTGGTATTGCCATTACGCTGTTTGAAGACGGGCATCACTCGCTGGGTTTTTTACACGGTCTCGCTTCTGCAGGATACCTTTTTTTATTTTACCGGGAATGGCGGGTAGTGCGTTCGGAAGCGGTTGATATCAGGTCCACCGGTATCAGTTTTCCCAATTTTGTAAAAGATGCCGAGATCGGCTGGAATGAAATAAAACGGATCATCCCCAAATACCACAGCATATTCATCGAAACACTGCGTAACCAGCAAATCGAATTCAACCTCCGCCAGAATTTAAAAATTGAAGAGTTGGAGCAAATTGACGATTTTTGCAGGAAACACCTGGTCAACGGATAATGATGTAATGGATAATGGATAATTCTCCGCTTCATTTATTATCCATTAAAAAATATCAATTATCCATTTTCGATGCAGTCGCCTTATATACTTTACTCCGACGGACAGGGCAATATTTTTGAAGACACTTCGCTTTATGTAACCGGCCGTTCCGGCTGGGATGCAGTACCCGTTCCTGCAGATGAATGGATTGAACTTCCCGGTGGGGGAAATTTATACGAACTCCCCGGGCGTAAGGGGATCGGGATAGATGTGAAAACAGGGGAGATGCGCCTTTGTGAAAAGGGCTGGGCCGTGGCGGCTTTTATCCCGCCGGCGCATACGGGGTTGTATATTGCCGCTTACGAAACTGAAAAAGATGCCCCCACTTTGCCGCTGTTTTGTTATACCGCTGCAGGCTGGTATAACGACAAATTTTATGTTCCCGCCGTAAGAATTGAAAAAGATATCCGCCAGGAATGTGAAGGTTATGATGACGGGCTTATACAACAGGGCGCCGGTAACCTGCTCAAAAATTACCCGCAGAACCGCCTGGTACAACACCTGATGGAAAATTGCTGCATGACCTATAACTGCCCGGCTGCAAGAAACTTTGCCATGGGCAGGTGGGAGTGCCCCGTGCCTTCATCACCGGCCTGCAATGCCAACTGTATTGGATGCATCAGCTTTCAGCCCCAGGAGGAAACCATTGTGAGCACACAGGACAGGCTGGTGTTTAAACCCACGGCTGAAGAAATAGTGGAGTTTACAGTGCCGCATCTTGAAACGGCGCCATATCCCATTGTAAGTTTTGGCCAGGGCTGTGAGGGAGAGCCTTTGCTGATGTGGGAAACGCTCCGGGAATCTATCATTGAAATAAGAAAACATACCGGCAGGGGCAGTATCAATATCAATACCAATGGGAGCAAACCGGATGCTGTAAGGGCCTTATGTGAAGTGGGGCTTGACAGTATCAGGGTGAGCACAAACTCCGCCAGGGAGTCGGTATACACACCCTATTACCGGCCCAATAATTATACGTTCAGTGATCTGATTGAAAGCCTGAAAGTGGTTCGCAGTTTCGGGGGCTGGACGAGTATTAACTATTTTGTATTTCCGGGCATGACTGACAGTATTGAGGAATATGAGGCATTGAGAAAGCTGATTAAGGAAACGGACCTTTGCATGATACAGTGGCGCAATTTCAATATAGATCCCGACTGGTACCTTGGCAAAATCGGTGTGGCAGATACGGGAGAATGTTTGGGTGTTAAACAAATGATGGAACTGATCCGGGAAGAATTTCCTCAATTGAAATTCGGCTACTTTAATCCTTCTATGGAACGCATCAAAGGAGATTACGAGAAGGATTTTGCGCATTAATCGTCGTACCTGAATACCAGTTTCATGTGAATGGCAAAGTCATCACTGGAGCGCCATGAACCTTCCTCATCAGATTTGTACATATAATTACCGGATTCAGAACCAACGAAAGATACGGAACAGCGTTTTGCACCACTGCTGCCCTTTAGTACTTCAAACCCAATAAAAATATTTTCGTTGTCCAGTATGAGTTTGTATTTCAGGAGGTCGATATCACAGGTTTTTTCTGCTGATTCGGCATGGGGAAAATTCTGAATCACCTGTTTCTCTAAAATATCGTCGCCGGGTATGCCGCCTTTCATTTCACGGATATGCAGTTTTATTAAGCAGGTATCACATGTGCTGAACAGTTTAAATCTTAAACGGGTTAACTGGTAAGCTGAATAAGGCATATAAAAAACACGCCCGATTTCTCCACCCGTATGGTCTGCATTCCAGCTCCTGAAATATCCCACATTGTCTGATTTTGCGCCGGCCACATCTTCTTTGCTGAAGGAGCGCACCACCACCGTTTCCATTTTTTGGGAAAATGTTTTCAGGATATATTTTCCATTGCCTGCAGCAGATACCAGCGGAACCCTCAGCGGTTCAAATCCAACAGAGGAAATGAGCAGGGTATCGTTTTGTTTGTGCGAAGGCAAATACAGGGTGAAATTACCGGCACTGTCAGTAATGATATATTTTGATTCGCTTGCCAGCCTGAGGGTTGCAAATGGCACAGCTTTGTTGTTTTCCTGTATCACTTTTCCCTGGATTTTTTGCTGGGCACATACAGGGAGTATGAAAGTGAATACGGAAAAAAATGTAACGAAGGTTGTTTTAAGGCTGTTATGGTGTATCATGAATAAACTGTAAATACTGCTGCAGGTAAAATTATTCCATGGTGCGCTTTGCAACAAACCAGATTGATGAGCGGTTCAATATAAAACAGGCTGTGCAATTACCGGAGCAATCGCACAGCCTGGTACTGCAGTGCAAAATATTACTTCAGTGTTTCATCCAGCCATTTAAAGAACTCCCGCTGCCATACCAGTGCATCCTGTGAAGTGAGCACCCAGTGGTTCTGATCCGGCAGCATAATAAATTTACTCCTGATACCCCTGAGTTGTGCTGCCTGGAACGCCTGCTGCCCCTGTTCAATGGGAACCCTGTAATCTTTGCCGCCCTGGTAAATCAGGATGGGCGTGTTCCATTTTGCAACAAGGTCGCTCGGGTTAAATTTTGTATAGCTTTTCTGTGCAGCTGCATTGCCTTTATCCCAATACGGACCACCCTTATCCCAGTTCTCAAACCACATTTCATCCGTGGTGCCATACATGCTCCTGAAATCAAAAACCCCGTCGTGAGCAATGAATGATTTAAAACGGTTGTTATGAATTCCCGCGAGGTAAAAAACAGAATAGCCTCCATAACTTGCACCCACACAACCCAGGCGCTTTTTATCAACATACTGTTCTTTGCTTACTCCGTCAATAGCGCTTAAATAATCATTCATCACCTGTCCGCCCCAGTCCTTGCTGATCTGCTCATTCCATTTAGTGCCATGTCCCGGCATGCCACGGCGGTTGGGTGCTACCACGATATAACCATTGGACGCCATCAGCTGAAAATTCCAGCGGAAAGAATAGAATTGTGTGAGCGGTGATTGCGGGCCGCCCTGGCAATACAATAAAGCCGGGTATTTTTTGGATGCGTCAAAATCTGGAGGAAAAATAACCCATACCAGCATTTCCTTTCCATCGGTGGTTTTAATCATGCGTCTTTCCGTTTTGCACATTTTCAAACCGGCATATACTGCGTCATTGATATGCGTGAGCTGGTTCATGGTGCCAGTTGTAATATCAACCGTGTACAGCTCTGCGGCATGATTCATATCGGTTCTCAAAACCACGAGGGTATTGCCGCTTTGCCCGATGATATTGTTTATATCAAAATCTCCTTTCGTGATCTGTTTTATTACCGGCATCATTTTGGTTAGCCCGGGATATGAAACTTCGAACAGCTGCAGGGTACCGTTAACAGGGGCATAGAAAAATAATTTGCTGCCATCTTCACTCCATTTGTATCCTTCCACATGAATATCATCCCGCTGTGCAGTAAGATTCATTTTGCCCACCCCATTTGAAACTATGATATCCTGCTTATCGGCTTCATAGCCGGCCCGTTTCATGCTGAGCCAGGCCAGATCACCCTTTTGATTGAATTGCGGGTTTACATCATAACCGGGCATTCCTTCCGTAAGATTTTTTGTAGCGCCTGTTTCAATATTGTAGGCAAACAGGTCGGTATTGGTGCTTAATGCGTAGGGTGTGCCATACAATTTTTTAGTGCAGTACACCACTTCTTTGCCATTGGGATTCCATACAAAATCCTCATCACCGCCGAAAGGTTTTTGCGGGCAGTCGTGCGGCTCACCGGGCATCAGGTCTTTGGCTTCACCGGGAGTACCGTTTACAATGGGGGTTAACATCACATGATCAAATTTGCCGTCTTCATAAGTATCCCAGTGGCGGTAATTGAGGTTATCGAATATGTACACATTCGATTTGCTGAGCTCAGGATAATAATCGCTGCCGGTAACCTTTTTTATTTTCACTTCTGCACTGCTGAGCAGGTATTTCCCATCTGGCGATAATTTCTCATTTGCCAGCATACTGTCGGCATGTGAAATAACAACAGGATCTCCGCCGCCGAGAGGAATGGCATAGATCTTCCTCGAACTTTTATTCTCCATGGCATTGGGCGTAGACACAGAATAGAGCACATACCTTCCGTCTTTGGATATACCTAAACCGGAAACACGGCCCAGTTTCCATAATAATTCCGGCGTCATTGTATTTTGTGATACAGCGCTGTAAAAAGACAATGCGGCAACCGCGATCAGTATTCTTTTCATAAGTAATATTATTAGTGCTTGAAGTTTTTGGGATAATCCATTACCAGCTGGCAAAATGCTTTTACGCCAACAAAGAGCCGGCTGTCATCAATCATAAAATCCGGTGTGTGATGGGGCGGGGCAGCGGCTGCATCATTGCCACGTGGCATACCACCAAAATAAAAAAAGAAAGTGGGGGCTTTCACACCAAAATAACTGAAATCTTCACCACCCGTTACCCAATTCATGGTGCGTACATTTTCTTTTCCTGCCGCGGTTACCAACGAGGGAATCATTTTTTCTGTCAGTTCAGGATTGTTATAATTCACCAGTGTGCGTTCGTAAAAAATCACTTCGGCTGTTGCCCCGGATGCTTCGGCAATTTTTGCAGCGGTGAACTTCATTTTCTGCTGCACATCTTCATGCATTTTACTGTCGAGTGTGCGAAGCGTGCCTTCCATATTCACTTCTTCCGGAATGATATTAAAGCGTACTCCGCCATGGATCTTCGCAACCGTGATGACCACCGGTGCTTTTACAATATCCATTTGCCGGCTTACCAACTGCTGAAATGCTTCTATAATATTGGCCGAAACGGCTACCGGGTCGATACCCAGCCAGGGTTGTGAACCATGTGTTTGTTTACCCTTTACTTTTACTGTAAATGCATCGGTGGAAGCCATAAATGCACCCGGCTTGTATTGTATATCACCTGCAGGTATCCAGCTTTCGATGTGCATGCCAAATACCACATCCACTTTGGGGTTATCCATCACGCCTTCTTTCACCATCAGTGCTGCACCGCCTTCTTCATCTCCCGGCGGACCTTCTTCTGCAGGCTGGAATATAAATTTTACCGTGCCGGCAATATCTTTTTTCATGGTGGATAAAACCTCGGCTGTTCCCATTAGCATGGCCACATGCGCATCATGGCCGCAGGCATGCATCACGGGCACTTTTTCACCGAGGAAAATGCCGCTGTCTTTTGAAGCATAGGGAATATTGGCCCTTTCTTTTACGGGCAATGCATCCATATCGGCACGCAACCCGATACAGGGACCGGGTTTATCTCCTTTTAAAATGGCCACCACACCGGTTTTTGCAACGCTGGTCTGTATACTGAGTCCCAGTTGTTTGAGATGTGCTGTTATATATGCCGCGGTATTAAATTCCCTGTTGCCCAGTTCGGGGTGTTCATGCAAATGCCGGCGCCATTCCACCAGTTTTGCCTGCAGGGCGGTGGCTCTTGATTCGATCATTTTGGAAATATCCTGGGCTGTTGCCGAAAGAGAAGTGTAAACAGCCACAAAAACCAGCACGTATATTTTCATCATTCAAATTAAGGATTATTTGCCCGCATGGAAAATCTTTCTGCAAACAAAGAAGTCAAGTTTATAAAACTTGACTTCTTTGAGGCATTTATTTATACTCACCAAAAATTTTTCGCAGTTCATCTGCAATTTCGCCCAGTGTGCAGTAAGCTTCTACGGCTTCCACCACGGCGGGCATCAGGTTTTCACCACTGAGTGCCCGGGCACGTATATTGGCAAGAAAGGCTGTGGCTTTTTCGTTATCACGTTTTGCACGCAGGGCTTTCAGTTTGTCTGATTGTATTTTCTGGATGCTTTCATCCACTTTAAATACAGGTACCGTTTCGCTTTCGGCCACCTGGAATTTATTTACACCTACAATGATGCGTTCATTATTTTCGATGCTGCGCTGGTATTCATAGGCGCTTTTAGCAATTTCCTGCTGCATAAAGCCCTGTTCAATCGCAGCCACACTGCCGCCCATGGCATCTATTTTATCGATCAGGAGCTGAGCTGCTTTCTCCACTTCAGCAGTGAGCGCTTCAACATAAAAACTGCCGGCCAGCGGGTCAACCGTATCAGCTGCGCCGCTTTCAAAAGCAACGATCTGCTGTGTGCGCAGGGCAATGCGTGCAGCGGCTTCGGTGGGCAGGCTCAATGCTTCATCAAAACCATTGGTATGGAGTGACTGGGTGCCACCCAATACAGCGGCAATGGTTTGAATGGTTACACGGCTGATATTATTTTGCGGCTGTTGTGCGGTAAGTGTGCTGCCGCCTGTTTGTGTATGAAAACGCAGCATCATCGCTTTGGGATCGGTTGCGCCGAGTTTTTTCATAATACCTGCCCACATTTTTCTTGCCGCCCGGAATTTGGCCACTTCTTCAAACAGGTTATTGTGTGCATTGAAGAAGAAAGAGAGGCGTTTGCCAAATACGTTGATGTCGAGCCCTTTTTCAAGCGCCGCTTTTACATAGGCCTTGCCGTTACTGAGGGTAAAAGCAATTTCCTGCGCCGCCGTGCTGCCTGCTTCCCGGATATGGTATCCCGAAATAGAAATGGTATTCCATTTGGGCACTTCCTTGCTGCACCATTCAAAAATATCGGTAATGATGCGCATACTGGGCTTGGGCGGATAGATATAAGTGCCCCTTGCTGCGTATTCTTTTAAAATATCATTCTGTATGGTGCCGGATATTTTTTTGATATCGGCGCCATTCTTTTTGGCCAGCGCCACATACAATGCCAGCAGGATAAAGCCGCTGGCGTTAATGGTCATGGAGGTGGATACTTCTTCCAGGTTAATGCCACGGAACAATATTTCCATGTCTTCCAGGCTGTCGATGGCCACACCAACCTTTCCTACTTCGCCGTCAGCAAGCGGGTGATCGCTGTCGTAGCCAATTTGCGTGGGCAGGTCAAAAGCCACGCTCAGCCCGCTTACGCCCTGGCCCAGTAAATAGTGATAACGCTTATTGCTTTCTTCTGCCGTGGAAAAACCGGCATATTGGCGCATGGTCCATAATTTGCCCCGGTACATATCAGGCTGTACCCCGCGGGTAAAGGGAAATTCACCGGGCTTTTCATTGATGGCAGGCGCATCACCGGCATAATAAACAGGTTGTACTTCAATACCTGAATCGGTGAAGATTTTCTTTTCGGTACTCATAAAAAATGTTTGACCGTTTACAATCGTTATAAAATCTTTTTGGCTTCAAATTGCAAAGCGTCCAGTACAATTTTACCGATTTCGGCATTCGCGTTGGCCGCGTATTCGAGCAGGGCCCTGCTCAGGTCTAAGGAACTGGCGTTAACCGGTAAGGCGCCCGCCACCTGGTTGATGATAAAAATATTCTGGTCACGCAGCTTTGTCACCGCTTTCCACAGTTCAGGGCTCACGTAAATCTGCTGGCTCAGGTTGTATTCATATTCACTGTTGAGTGATTGTATCAGCGCCAGCTGCAGTTCCCTCGCACTGGCATTTTCTGCATGCGTTCGGGGCACCAGGTTTTTGATAGAAGCCCTTTCGGCAAACAATGTCAGCCGCTCATAGGCCTGCAGCCTGATCTTAATGGTTTCATTGTTGATACCCATGCGCTCTTTGATCTCATCCTTCATGCCTTTGAATTCCGCTATTAACCAGGCAATGGCAATAAAGAACATGAATGTTCCGGCAATCTGTATTCCAGTGGCAGTCACTTCCAGTAAGTACATGTATAAAATTTTGCAACAAAAATAAGGTAAACAGCTCCGTAAAAAACTGACAGGTATTACAAATTAGCAGGTTGGCAATGGCCTGTACCGGGCATCCTGCTGACAGCAGCTTTTGTTGCGTCGCATTTCTTTCAACGGCATCTCCCTGCTGAGCCTTATCCTATTTATTCCCCTATTCGAAACCGGGGGCAGCCGGCCGTTTTTAAAATGTTTATACCTTTGTCTAAATAATATAACTATGGAAGCAACTACAACCGCACCGGTAAGTTTAACACCCACCGCCATTGCCGAAATAAAAAGGCTGATGGGAGAACCGGGTTTTGACAGCAGCCAGCAATTAAGAATTGGCGTAAAGGGAGGTGGCTGCAGTGGTATGACCTATGTACTGGGTTTTGACCAGGCAACAGAAAAGGACAGCCATTTTGAAATTGAGGGAGTGCCCTGTATCATGGAAAAAGCGCATGGCATTTACTTAATGGGCATGCAGGTTGACTGGCAGGACGGGCTCAATTCAAGAGGGTTTACTTTTAATAATCCCAATGCCAGCAAAACCTGTGGCTGCGGAACCAGTTTCGCTGTATAATTGTCATCTTGTTTCAGATAATTTATTCTTTGGGATAATAAAAAACCCGTTCTTAAGAACGGGTTTTTTATTTATCGGTAAGATGGTTTATGCTTTTTTAGCAGGCGTTGCAGCTGCTGCAGGAGCGGCCGCATCTGCTTCTCCCAATGGTTTGTTTTTAGAAAGGTCAACCAGGATGGGCGCCGCCACAAAAATAGAAGAATAAGTACCGGTGATAACACCAATCAGCATCGCAAATGCAAAGCCCCTTGTTACCTCACCACCAAAGATGAAGAGGATAAGGAGGGTAAGGAATACTGTTAATGATGTCATGATGGTTCGGCTCAGCGTATCATTGATCGCGGTATTGATGATGGTGCCCTTATCCATTTTATGACTGCCGTGGCTGTATTCACGGATACGGTCAAATACGATCACCGTATCATTCATACTAAAACCAATTACGGTAAGTACGGCAGCAATGAAGTGCTGGTCAATTTCCAGCGGGAAGGGTACAATATTCTTAAAGAATGAGAATACGGCCAGCGTAACCAGTACGTCATGCAGCAGGGCCACAATGGTACCCAGTGAATATCTCCAGTCGCGGAAACGGGCCAGGATATAAATGAAGATGATCAGGATGGCAAAGATGGTTGCTTTAACCGCACCACGCTTAAGGTCATCAGATATACTTGGCTGTACAGTGGTTGAACTCTGGATGTATTTCTTTTTGATAAAATCGCCATAAGTGAGGTTTGCAGGCAGCACTTTTTTCAAACCTTCGTATAACTTGGTTTGTACGGCGCTGTCGGCATTATCAACACCCTTCATATAAGAAGTGGTGATATTCAGGTGGCGGCTGTCGCCCAGTGTTTTAATAACAGGGAAATCTCCAAATGCATTTTTAAGGTCATCGAGCACCATTTCATTTTTCACGGCCTGGTCAAAACGAACGGTATAGCTGCGGCCACCCTTAAATTCAACACCTTCCCTGAAGCCATTGAAGAATGAACCAATACCAGCGAGCAATACCACCACCGAGATGATATAAGCCACTTTCCTGTATTCAATGAATTTGAAATTGGCGTGTTTGAAAATGCGTTTGGATATACCGGTGAAGTAGTTGAAGTGACGCTGTTTGCTGGTCCATACATCTGTGATCAGCCTTGAAACAAGGATACCGCAGAACAATGATAAAACGATACCCAGCATTTGCGTGGTGGCAAAACCAAGTACAGGACCCAGACCAAAGAAGAACAGGATCGCAGCGGTGAGGAATGTGGTAACGTGGGCATCCAGTACAGGTGCCAGTGAACGGCGGTAACCGTCGTGCACCGCCTGCTGGTAGCTTTTACCACGTGTAAGTTCTTCCTTGATACGTTCAAAGATGATTACGTTTGTATCCACCGCCATACCGATGGTAAGCACCAGACCCGCAATGCCTGCAGCAGTCAGTGTGGCGCCAAAGGCTGTAAGCACACCAATTGTAAACAGCAGGTTAAGGATCAGGGCAATATTGGCCACCCAGCCGGCAGTATTATAGTAAACCAGCATCAGGATAAATATTACCAGGAATGAAATGGCAAATGCTTTTGCACCGCCTTTTACTGAATCGGCACCCAATGTAGCACCAACTTCCTGGCTGGCCACCACTTTTGCAGGGGCCACCACTTTACCAGATTTCAATGTATTGGCAAGGTCAGTGGCTTCATCAACCGTAAAGCTGCCCGAAATTTCGGTATTGCCGCCTTCGATAGGGCCAATTACATTCGGACTAGAATAAACGATATCATCCAGTGAAATCGCAATCGGGCGACCTACATTCTTGGTGGTCATCCTTGCCCATGTTTTAGAACCCAGGGGCGTCATAAGTACTTTAATAGCTGGGCGTCCCAGTTCGTCAAAATCCTGCCTTGCTTCAGAAACGGCTTCACCTTCAAGCGGTGCTTTATCTGTTCCAGGCAAAGTCCTGATCGCATAAATAGGGAAGAAGGCTTCACCTTTTTCGGGCCTGTTTTCTGCACCCAGTAAAAATTTTACGTCTGCAGGGAAACTGTTCTTCACCACATCCAGGTTCAGGTACTGGAATAATTTAGGTGTATCCTTTGTGATAACCCTGGCAATTTCCGCTGAATAAGAAACACTGCCGTCTTTATTCTGGTAAGGCTGCATCGGCATCATTACACGGAAAAGAGAATTGGTATCCCTTGCTGAGCTGTCAATGCTGTTTTTGTAAGCATCCAGCGCTTTGTCGGCATTCTGAAAAGCCATTACAAAACTATTGTCAGATGGATTATCGGTCTTCAACTGGTAAACTTCCCAGAACTGCAAACGGGCAGATGCCTGTAATAATTTTTTAACCCTTTCAGGATTGTCAACACCGGCCAGTTCAACATTGATGATACCTTTATTCTCATCCAGGTTGATATTGGGCTGGGCCACACCAAAACGGTCGATACGTTTTAATAATATTTTGTAGGTTTCCTTAATGGCGCCTTTGGCGATACCTGATAATTTTGAAACAGCCTGTTCATCACTGTCACCAGGTTTGATATCCTTGCCCTGGCCGGCAAATAATGCGGCCAGTTTACCCGGACCGTTCTGCTCAATAAAAGCTGTTTTAAACAGTGTGATATAATCTGCATCGCTGTTGATTTTGCGCTGGGTGGCGGTTTCAATCGCTTTTAACAGTGCCGGATCCTTGGCATTATTGCTTAAAGACTTGAGCAAACCTTCCAGGCTTACATCCATTGTTACACTGATACCACCCTGCAGATCGAGACCCAGGTTAAGTTCATTTTCCTTGCACTTCTGGTAAGTAGTGCCAACAACAGGAAAAATTGCTTTGTCTCTTGTAGCCAGTAAAATACTGTCGTATTTAACTTTTTCCTCTGCCTTGAAATCATCGCTTTTTGCATCCAGTGAGGGTGCTGCTTTTTTAACCAGTTTTGTAGCTTGTGCTTTTACATCGCTTTCATAGTTGTGTATCACCCACGTGTAGGAAAGTTCCCAAAGTGATATCAAGATCAATGCAATGGTAAAAAACCAAACCAGCCCTTTCAATTTCATAATAGTAACTTTTAATAGCTAAGCTTCTTTTTAGAAGTGTGCAAAGATAGGGGAAAAACCGTTTGCAGATAACCGGCTTTTGATTTAAAAAATTTACTCATTTTGCACCCGAAATCCCCATTATGCGCTATACCCGATATTGTTTTTCAGCGGCTTTCTTTGCGATGGTTTTGATGGCTTCCTGTTCCGCTCCCAAAAAGGTTACGGTTATTCCCGATGCCCCTGTTCCGGTTGTGACGGCGCCTGTGCCGGTAAATAATAACAAGACAGATGCTTTTCTTGAAAAATTACTGGTATCAAACCCGCAGTTTTTCAGTGATGTGGTGGCTAATAAAGACAAGTGGAATGTGCAGGTGATCTATACCCAGGTAGACAGGGGCGCCAATGGCATCCCGGCATTGAAAAACTACTATTTCAATGTGAATCCCGCCAATTATTTTTACCCGGCTTCTACGGTGAAATTCCCGGTAAGCCTGCTTGCCCTTCAAAGACTGAACGAGCTGAAGGAAAAGGGAATTGACAAGAACACCACCATGATCACCGAAGCGGGAACAACATCTCAAACTGCGGTTTACAATGACCCTTCCACACCCGACGGCCGACCCAGTATTGCGCATTATATAAAAAAAATAATGCTGGTGAGTGATAATGATGCCTATAACCGGCTGTATGAATTTTTAGGGCAGGATTATATCAATAATGAGTTGCATAAAAAGGGCTATGGCGATGTACAGTTACTGCACCGGCTCCAACTGAGTTTGCCTGCCGATGAAAACAGGAAGACCAACCCGGTAAAATTCCTGGATGCATCCGGAAACGTTTTATATGATCAGCCCCTGCAAAATGCCACGGCACAATATGTAAAGCGAAGCGACAGTATGGGCACCGGCTATATGCAGGGTGGTCAGCTGGTGAACGGAGCCATGGATTTTTCCCTGAAGAACCGGATCAGCCTGGAAGACCTGCACAATATTTTGATCAGCCTGGTATTTCCCAATAAAGTACCCTCCAGCCAGCGCTTTAATTTAACCGATGCCGACAGGGAGTTTTTATTCAAATACATGAGCCAGCTGCCCACTGAAACCTTGTATCCGCCCTATGCCGATGATACCGCCAGGTATAATGCGGCAGGAGGGAAGTATTTTATTTTCGGGGGCGATGAAAAGAACAACTATCCCAAGCATATCCGCATTTTCAATAAAACCGGCGGGGCCTACGGACAATTGCTGGATGTTGCGTACATAGTGGATTATGCTAAAAAGGTCGAGTTCTTCTTATCTGCAGTGATCTATTGCAACAGCGATGGGATCATCAATGATGATAAATATGATTATGACCAGGTGGGCCGCCCTTTTCTGAAGAACCTCGGGCAGGTGATGTATGATTACGAATCGCAGCGCAATAAGAAACACCTGCCGGATTTTTCTGATTTCATATTCTATTATGATAAGGACTAACCGAAAATGTAAACGTTTGCGTATTATTTAGAATTTTTTTCAACCCAATATCATTAGCTTTGCAAATTATGCAACTATCATCACTGTTAATTAGATTTAATGAGCCAGAAACCCTTAAAATGGCCAAATTAGGAAGGGAATTAAGAGCAAAAGGAATTGATGTAATCGACCTCAGCCTTGGAGAACCGGACTTTGATACCCCGCAGCATGTTAAAGATGCCGCCATCAAAGCCATCAATGATAACTGGAGCCATTATACTCCGGTTGCAGGTTTTGCCGATTTACGAGAAGCCATTTGTACAAAACTGAAAAGGGATAATAATTTAGATTACAAACCCGAAAACATCATTACTTCCACGGGTGCAAAACAAAGTCTTGCCAATGCCATTTACGCAGTGGTGGACAAAGACGATGAAGTGGTGATCCCAACGCCCTACTGGGTAACATATTCTGAACTGGTGAAAATGGCCGGCGGTAAAGTGGTACAGGTACGTACATCACCTGAAGCCGGTTTTAAAGTTACACCTGCCCAGGTGGAAGCGGCCATCACTCCCAAAACAAAACTGTTCATGTTTTCTTCTCCCTGTAACCCATCAGGTGCTTTTTACAGCAAGGAAGAACTGGAAGGACTGGCGGAAGTATTTCGTAAGCACCCGGATATTTATATCATTTCTGACGAGATTTATGAATACATCAATTTTGTTGGCAAGCATGAAAGCATTGCGCAGTTCAGCGATCTGAAAGACCGGATCATCCTCATCAATGGGCTGAGCAAGGGATTTGCCATGACAGGCTGGAGGCTGGGTTATATTGCGGCCAGCGTGGATGTTGCAAAAGCATGCGAAAAAATACAGGGCCAGCATACCAGCGCCACCTGTTCCATAACACAGAAAGCCGCTGTGGCAGCATTAACCGGCGATCTGACTCCTTCACTTGAAATGACAAAAGAGTTTACCAACAGAAGGGCGAAGGTGATGGAACTGATCAAAGATATTCCAGGGTTTAAATGCAGTGCTCCCGAAGGTGCGTTCTACATTTTCCCGGATGTAAGCTACTACTATGGCAAATCAGACGGAGAACAAACGATTAAAGATTCAGCCGATTTCAGCATGTACATCCTGAACACGGCGCATGTATCATCTGTAATGGGAGATGCATTTGGAGAACCCAACTGTGTACGTTTTTCTTTTGCCAACAGCATGCCCAATATCGAAAAGGCATGGGCGAGGATTAAAGAGGCACTAGTGAAACTGAAATAAACAGAATAAATTCCTTTTCAATAAAAATAACCCGCCAATGAAGGCGGGTTATTTTATATATGGAAGACAGAAAACCCAATTCCCGAAACTTCAAACCCGACCCGGAAACAATATTCAGCTGAGGTTTCCTGCAGAGTGAGATAATGAGCAGCATTAACAGGGAAGTCAAGTTTTTAAAACTTGACTTCCCTTTTTTTAAAATGTAAACCTTGCTGAAAATCCAATGCCCGAAGCTTCAAACCCAACCTTTGAAACAATATTCAATTCAGGTTTCCAGTCGAGCGTGATATTGAGTGGTATATTGCTGAATTTATAATCCAGCCCGATGATGCCGGCACCTCCAAAATTATTTTCTGAATTATTGATGCCCAGGTATGCGCCTGCACCATAAAACCACTGCAGGTTTTCGGTGGTGGTAAAAGGTTTATGAATTTCGTACAGTCCGCAAATGGCCATGCCATCGCCAAAACTTAAAATACCTTCCACCGCCTTATTGTTAAAAAAATGTTTGTAGGTCACACCGCTTTTAATCGCAGGAACCGATGATCCCAGGCAAACACCCAATGCATTTTTGTAAGAACTGTTTTGTGCTTTGCTGCCAAGGGAGATGAGAATAACCGCAGCGAGTAAGATTGTTTTTTTCATGCGTTACTTTTTATAGTGGAGTTATCTAAAATAATGCCAGTAAGCCGGCAATTTTTTGATGTAACGCTGCAATGACGGTTTATGCTGTTAAGGTTATGCAAAAAGAAAAATGAACAAACTATTCAAACAGTTCGAGTTTGTTTTTTGGCCTGCGTGCATCCAGCCATTTAAAACCCTTTAGTTGTTTACGGTCGGCGGGTATCTGTCTTAATGGATACATCATGCCTTCCACGGCACGGATGAATTTAACTTTATTGAGTTCTTTGTTCACAAAGAAAATATCGATCACATCACCGCTGCTGCGGTTCATTCCCACAAACGCACTGTCATCGTCCTGCGGGTAATAAATACTCTCGGCAGGGGAGCCCTTTACCCGTACATAATCAATGCTGCCATCTTTAAAATACCCGTTGATGGTTCGGCCTGCCACCTGGTTATACAGGCCTTTTGCAGGTTCGTTAATGATGAGCCCGTTATAAAATACATACAGCAGTTTAGGTTTCTGGTTTTGTGTGTACATATACATCGTGTCGCCGGTAACCTGGCTTTGCCCGTTCCATACAACAGGCTCTCCAAAAAGCATGAAGGTGGAGTCTTCCGTGGCATAATATAAACTGTCGCTTACGGCCTGCAACGAATCATTGAATATACGCACATGATGAAAGGCAAGAAAATAGCGGATGGCCGTATCTTTTTCCGTTTTATTAAGATTGATAACGGCAGCTTTGATGATGGTGTCATTCTTTGGAGCCTGTGTAAGCTGCAGGCTGTCTCCTTTGTTAAGCGAGTCTTTCGATGCAATGGCCAGGCTGTCTTTTTTTACAATGATGGTGCTGCTGACGGTATCTTTTTTAACCACCTGTTTTTGGGTAAGCGAATCATACTTTCTCAAACCCGAGAACAATGTGTCTGCGGCGATATAAGTGCTGTCGCCGTCTTTGTGCAGGATCATAACCGGTTTCTTATAGGCAAGAAAGGAATTCTCTTTCCTGCTTATTTCAAGACGACCGCCAATTACAGTAACCTGGTTCACACTGTCAACAAATTTCCCGTTCCCGTCAACAGTCACAATGCCGGTCTTTTCATCAGATGAAATTTTATCACCAATGATAGAATGCGTGCTGTCCCTGATATAAGTGCGTTCAAAAAAGATGGCTTCACCCGTCTTCAGGTTATAGGTACCGCTTTTGGTATCAATAATGCCGTCTTTACTTACAATATGGGTAGGGGCGATAAAGGTGGCAATGTCTGTATTGAGGTTATACAGCAGGCTGTCGGTCCAGATATTATACTTGGGATCCACCAGGTGCACATTCTTTTTGAAGTATACATCCTTCGTATCTGAATAATAAACACCTTCCTTGCTGGTAAGGGTTGTTTTCCCGTTCACCACTTTGCCGCCATTTTTATAGCTGGCTATCCCGGTTCTCAAATTATATTCAATTTCATCTGCTGTCAGCACGCCTTTTTTATCCGTAAGCTTTACCGATTTTTTCAAATAGGCTACCCGTTCGCCTCCGATATATTTCAGGTACTGGGAATAAGTATGTATGCTGTCGTTGTCATTGATATGGATATTTCCAAAAGCCTCCACAATATTTGCTGGCCGCTGGATCACCACGCTGTCGCAGTAAGTAGTGGTAAGCCCTTCAATGATCACCACATCACCGGCCGCGGTTTCAATGGTATTCACAGAGTCGATCGTTTTTTCGCGGAGGTTTTTGGCCTTCACAATGCGTATATAACGCACGGTATCCGTTGCGGGAGCAGCAGCAACAGGCTGTTGTGCAAATACATTACCTGTAAAAAGGAAGAAGAATGCGGTGAATAAAACTGTGATCGTAAATCTTATCGTCAACTTAAATAATTTCTCGCATGCAAGATGCATTATTTATTTTATAAGAGAATGATAAAATTATTGCTTTGTATACGGCGCATTCACGGTGTCGGGCAGGGGCACAGAAAGCGGGGTACTTTTATCCTTCTTGCCAAAAACAGAGAACGAGATATACCGTTTGGGATGTGTTTTCATATCATCGAGCAGCACATTCAGTTTATTGGATGTGGCAGTGAGGTTGTTGTACAATCTTGTATCATTCAGTAAAAGACCTGCTGTTCCATTGGTGGAATTCAGTTTGCCAATCGTTGATTTCAGTTCGCCAATGGTGCTGTTCAGTGCTGTAAGTGTTTTTTCCAGGTCAAGGTTCGACAGGTTGGTGGTGGTTTTATCCAGGTTGCTCATCACTGAAGTAAGCTTCTGGTTATTGTCTGCGAGGTTGCCGGTGAAGGCGCTCACATTATTCAGTGATTTTGCCAAAGCGCCGGTTTGCGTATTCAGCAGTTCGTTCAATGAGGCTGACGAAACGGTTAAACCGGCCGTGGTTTTATTCAGGTTGTCTAAAATAGCCCTGATATTATTTTTTGCCGTGGGGTCAAACACACCGGCAACAGTGGCCAGTGCAGAATCCAGTGAGTGAATGGCGCTTTTTACCTGCCCTAAAACAGGCCGTATTTCCTGTACGGCAGCTTCCATAATACCGGCGCTTTGCTCAGTCCTGATCGTATCATTGGTTTCTTTGAGATAACTGTTGCTGTCGCCCAGTCTTATTTCAATGCTGGTGGTGCCCAGCGGGTTTGTACGGATTACGGCTACAGAGTTGTTCGGAATATTTACATCTTTATTGATGGTCATATTCACCAGTATCTGTTTCATGTTTTTGTCGGTGGAGATGCTGTAAACTGTTCCCACCTGCAGCCCGTTGATCACAACCGGGTTGCTGTTGGCGAGGCCCTGTACATTGGTATATTTTGCAAAAAGGCTGTGGCTTTTGCCAAAGAAAGTTTTTCCTTTTAAAAAATTAAAGCCTAACACAAGCAGGGTAATGGCGATAGCCGTTAATACACCTACCTTGGTTTCGTTAGAGATTTTCATTGCAGTAGTTATTGTTCAAAGATTTGCCTTCAGTTCTTATTACTTATGGTGCCTTGATCTCAAACCTGATGGAAGCATTGTTTTTAAGATCGGCCGCCAGCCTTATTTCGTACCTGCTTACCCCGTCGGTGATTACCATCAGGGCCGTATTGGGCGGAATGGTACCAAGATTGTCAGCATACAGCACCAGTTCATTGGTCTTGCCTTCCACCAGGTCTAAGTTAAACACATATCCGTTCACGGTGAGTGATTTATTATCCACTACCTGTTTCCTGTTAAAATAAACCGATACGATATCATTGTCAATCTCCCCGTCGTCAAATAATTCCACCCTTAACTTATTGCTTTTTACCTGCAGTACTTTTTGTTCTTTCGTGGTGCGGCTGTCGAGTTTCTCGGTATTGGATTTTTCTTCAGCCACCGGTTTTACGTCAGGGTTTTGCGGCGTGGGGCGGTTCACGCTTTCAATATGTTTTTTATAACGGATCACAGCGGCAGTAATGGATTCTGCCAGTTCCTGCTGCCCCTTTTCGCTGTTGAGATAACGTTCATCTTCGGGGTTATTGATGAAACCTGTTTCCACCAGTATGGCCGGCATATTGGTGGCCTGCAGCACCCAGATACCTTTCTGGCGCTGGCTCACACCGAGTGCGGCCCTGCCTGTTTTATCCACTTCATCATTCACATACATGGCAAGCCGGTCACTTCTTTCCTGGAAACGTTTGGCATATATCTGCGCAATCTGTCTTCCTTCTGGTGAGTTGAAATCAAAGCCGTTGTCGGTAGAGTCTGCATTGTCGGCTTCAATTTCAAAATCTTCCCCGCCATCGATAATGGCTTTCAGTTTATCGCTGGTTTTATGCGGGGCGAATATCCAAACACTGGTGCCACTTCTTGTAAGCGGCATTTTGAAATATTCATACACCGGTACAGTTACCGTGTAGGGGTGGGGAATTTTTTTCTTTCTCTTGCCCTTGCCCGTATAAGTATAACGGTATCGCGTTTCTTCACGGGTTCCTATTTGCCTGCGTCCTTGTTTTAACGGACCGCTGTCGGCATGGATACATAAAAACAATTGTCCGCCCAGTTCATTGGCAATTCTCGCTTTTTCCCTGGGGTCCTGGTAAATGTCAGTAGTTCTTGTTGGAAGGGTCTTTACATCGGGCAGTTGTTTTTTTAATTCTGCCACCAGCTTCATGGCAATGGCAAGGGTGATATCTTTTTCTTTGGAGCGTAATGAACCTTCATATTGCCCGGTTGCGCCGGGATCCCTGGTGCCACCATGACCGGCATCAACGATGATGGTGGTTAATTTTTTTTGCGAAAAGGCGCCGGGTAATATTAACAAAGTAAAAGCAGCAATTAATGCCAAAACTGGTACTTGGTTTTTCAGCATAATCAATCAAAGGTTTATCCGGGGGTTAGTAATTATATTATTATTCACAAAATCATTGTGTTATTATGGCTATTTTTGCCACGCTAACTATGAACCATCTGTACAAAGGTAAGGCAAAATACATATTGACATGGGCTTTGGCACTGCTGGTTGCTGCTGTAACGCTCTATGGTGGTAATAATAGTTTCTCTTCTTTTTACTTTCACAGTAATTTAACTGCAAACAGCGACACACCTGCTAAAAAGAAGCGGATCCCTGTAAATCCACCTGCTCCTGTGCAATCGCTGAAAGACACACCACCGGTTAAGAAAATCACGGATACTGCGGCCCTGAAAAACTATAACGATTCACTCGCAAAGAAAATTACTGACAGCACCGTAAATTTTACAGATACTTTCACATTCAAACGGTCAAAAGACACCCTTGATGCGCCGGTGAGTTACCATGCCGATGATTCCATGGTGCTGGATGTGCCCACCAAAAAAATTCTGTTGTACGGGAAAAAGACAACGGTAAAATATATCGATAATAACCTGGAGGCACCGCATATTGAATATGACCAGCAGACCAACCTGGTGAGTGCTTATTTTGTAAAAGACAGCACCGGCAAAGTAATTTCCTTTCCCACCTTCACACAGGGCGATTTTATTTCGGTGAGTGATTCGATCCGTTTTGATATGAAAAACGGCAAGGGTATCACCAAGGGAACATATACCAAGCAGGATGAAATGTTTGTGTATGGCGAGAAGATCAAGAAAGTAAGCCCGGATGTTTTTTATGCATACCGCGGCCGCTTTACCACCTGCAACCTGGATACGCCGCATTTTGCTTTTGTAAGCAAGAAGATAAAATTCATCAACAAGAAAATGGCTTTTACCGGCCCGGTGCATCCTGAAATTGAAGATATCCCGCTGCCAATTACTTTGCCTTTTGGTATTTATCCTTTGTCGAAGGGAAGACACTCAGGTTTGATTGCGCCCGCTTTTACGGCGAATGAACAACTCGGGCTTGCACTCGAAGGGCTGGGATATTACAGGATCATCAATGATCATTGGGATGCGGTGGCCCGGGGTACATTGTATTCTTATGGCGGATGGACGATGAGCCTGAGCCCCCGGTACCTGAAACGATACCATTACCAGGGTAATTTTAATATCAACCTGCAGCATTTCCGTGACCTTGACGGTGCTGGTTCCCGGAGTTTTAATGTTACCTGGAGCCATTCGATGGATTCAAAAGCCAGGCCCGGTGTAACTTTTTCTGCCAATGTAAATGCCGGTACCAGTGGTTACAATGCGGCCGTACCCAACAGTCCGCAGCGCAATTTCCAAAACCAGATGCAGTCATCCATCACTTATTCAAAAGTGTGGAAGAACAGGTCGGGCAACCAGCCCGCGAGCATTACCGTGAGTGCTAACCATAACCAGAACACTTCGCAAAAGCTCATCAATCTTAATTTGCCGGATATTGCCTTTAATCTGAATACACTTTATCCATTCCGGAAAAAAGAAAGTGCATCAGATTTAAAATGGTTCGAAAACCTGGGTGTGGCGCTCAATTCAAACGTAAAAAGCCTCACTTACTTTTATGATACAGCGAGTAATATCGGCAAACAGCTGATCGATAAACTGCAATGGGGCGCCAGTCATAGTGTGCCCATCTCTCTTTCATTGCCGCCGATGGGGCCCATACAGATCAGCCCCTCTATCAGTTATCAGGAATATTGGTACCAGAATAAAGTTTATAAGGAATGGAATAATTCGGCAAAGAAAATCGATACTGCCATTCGCAAAGGTTTCTATAGCGCAAGGGAAATGTCATGGGGCATTTCAGGATCTACCAGGATTTTTGGAATGATCGGTTTTAACAAGAACAGCAAAGTGCAGGCCATCAGGCATGAGATCAGGCCCAGCTTTGGGTTCAGTTATCATCCCAATATGAACGGAAAAGATCACTACTGGGTACAGATAGACAGTACTGCAAAAAATTTCGCCCGGGCTTCTTATTACGATGGCAATGTTTTTTCAGCCTTTGGCGAGGGTAAAAGTGGTGCCATCACATTTGGAATAGATAATAATATCCAGATGAAAGTGAAGAGCAGGAAAGACACTGGCGAAGCTGCTATAAAAAAAGTAACCCTGCTCGACGGGCTCAGTATCAATGCCAGTTATAATTTACTCGGAGATTCTTTCAGGCTCAGTCCTTTTTCCATACAGGCAAGAACCAACCTGTTTGATAAAATCAGTATCACTGCCGGGGGGACCACCATGCCTTATCAGACCAATAGCAGGGGCGATTTTATTGATAAGGTGATCTGGCGAAAAAAACCTTTCTCACTCGGAACACTTACCAATGCCAACTTATCACTGCAGACCAGTTTCAAAGGCGGCGATAAGAGTGAAAAAACACCCACACAAAACCTGTCAAATCCAAACCAGGTAAACCCGGTGTCGGGCATGCCTTACGATGAATACCAGCAGGAGGCCGCCTATATCAGCAAGAACCCGGGAGAGTTTGCCAACTTTAATATTCCCTGGAGCATCAGCCTCTCTTATTCATTTACCTATAACCGTACAATTAAAACAGATTACAGTGGTTATTACGGTGTGATTGGACAGAATGTGAACTGGAACGGAACCCTGAATCTTACCAGTAAATGGCAACTGGGCATTAATGGTTATTATAACATTACTTCGAAGGAGCTGGGTTCGTTAAGCATGTATCTTACCCGTGAAATGCACTGCTGGCAAATGGCGATCAATATTTCCCCGGTTGGAAAATACCGTTTCTTCAATATTACGATCAATCCAAAATCGGGCATACTGCGTGACCTCAAGATCAACCGCACCAGGTATTTCTACCAGTTATAATTACATGGAGTTTGATGTGTAATAATCTTTCATCAGCCCATATACTTTTTCTTTCAGTTGCTTGGTCTCAATACCGGAGGATGATACTGCTGGCAGAAAATGCATTTCCAGTTTTGCAGGTAACAGGTAAAAAAACTTATTTACCGGCATGGCTTTTTTTGTTCCAAATATGAGGCAGGGGATGATATCTTTTTCAGTTTCCACGGCCAGTTTAAAAGCGCCGTCATAAAATGCTTTCAGCGGTTCGCTCGTGCGGTTGCGGGTGCCCTCAGGATAAATACTCATGTGCATGCCCGAGTTGAGCACTTTTTTCATTTCTTCAAAACTCCTGATGCGGCTTTGTTCGTTCTTGCGGTCAACAAGCACGGATCCTTTGGCATAAAAGAAACCAAACAAGGGCACTTTTGCAAAAGATGATTTGGCAATGGTTTTATTCGGCCCCGGAACATACGGCGCAGATAACGGCACATCAAGCAGGGTATTGTGGTTGAATGTAACCACGTAGCTTTTGCCTTTTTCAAAATTTTCCCTGCCCTTTATTTTTAACGGGCAGCCAATGAGCGGCAGCCAGATATTCATCCACAGTCTTGCTACCCTGATAAAATAATCCTGGCCTTTTGGATCCTTCACCAGGTACGAGAGCATGGATGGTATGAAAATGATCAGGAAAGTGATGATGAAAGAGATTATACCCCAAAGGGCCCATAATCTTGCAAAAATATTTTTCAGTATTTTCATGCTAAATGCGCCAACAGGCTTAAGGGGTTAATAATTTCCAGTCGATGGGAGCGAGGCCCTGCTTTACAAGCAGCTCATTTGTTTTTGAAAAATGTTTGCAGCCAAAAAAACCTTTGTCGGCAGAGAAAGGCGAGGGATGTGCCGCTTTCAAAACAAAGTGCTTTGTTTCGTCGATCAAAAGTTGTTTGTCCTGTGCAAACTTGCCCCATAACAAAAACACAATCCCTTTTTTTTCGTCTGATATTTTTTGGATAACCCCATTGGTAAAATCGGCCCAGCCAAAATTAGCATGACTGAAAGGTTCGTTGGCCCTCACAGTTAAGGCGGCATTTAAGAGCAGCACGCCCTGTTCGGCCCATTTGGTGAGATTGCCATAACCCTGAGGCATAGCCACGCCAATATCTGATTGTATCTCTTTGAAAATATTGACCAGAGATGGCGGGGGCTTAATACCGTTGGGAACAGAAAAACTCAGCCCGTGAGCCTGCCCGGGTCCATGATAAGGGTCCTGGCCAATGATCACAACTTTTACTTTCGAAAAAGGGGTTTGGTTAAAGGCGTTGAATATAAGTGCACCAGGCGGGTAGATGGTTTTCCCGGCGGCCTTTTCGGTTTTTAAAAAAGTAACCACCTGCTGAAAATACGGTTTGGTAAATTCATGCTTCAGCACTTCTTTCCATGAGTCTTCAATTTTCACATCCATTACCGTAATTCATTTGTATAAAAATAAAAAACTCCCGTTAAACCGGGAGTTTTTTGTGATCTGGATTGGATTCGAACCAATGACCCTCAGCTTAGAAGGCTGATGCTCTATCCAGCTGAGCTACCAGACCATAATCGGGCTGCAAATATAGGGCAAATAATTTTTTATTTGGCTGTTGCAAAGCCAAATCTTAGTTTTGCCTGCTTCAATTCACGCATATGATTTCGTAAATATCCCGGCAGCATAAATTAACGCAGTAACCTGCTATTTTATGTTTTTACTTTCCTTCTGCCGGGCATTGTATGCTCATAACACTTTAATCAGAACTTTCTTAATCTTTTCAAATGACAGAACAACGTTCATCTCATCATACTTCATTTTTTAAACTGCTTGTACAGGCTGTAAGGGGCGATATAAAAGAATTTACCTCAGGCAGTATTGATAAAGCTATTTTTTTACTGGCCGTACCCATGGTGTTTGAAATGCTGCTGGAAGCTTCCTTTGCCATTGCGGATATTTATTTCGTGAATAAAGTGGGTTCAGAAGCGGCATCCACTGTAGGCCTTACAGAAGCAGCTCTCAGTATTTTGTATTCAGTTGCATGGGGGCTTGCCATGGGTATTATGGCACTGGTGGCCCGCCGTACTGGAGAAAAAGATCACAAAGCTGCCGGAGATGTGGCTGCGCAGGGTATTGTGGTGGCGGTTATTTTTTCCATTATAATCAGTTTTGCCGGCATTTTCTTCTCTAAAGAAATACTGTCCCTGATGGGCGGCAGTGAAAAAATGGTCAGTGAAAATTATCGTTTTACGCAGGTAATGCTCACCGGTAATATTGTGATCATGCTGCTGTTTGTCAACAATGCCATATTCAGGGGCGCAGGGGATGCTGCCATTGCCATGAAAGCACTCCTGATCGCCAATGCCATCAATATTGTGCTGGATCCGCTGCTGATTTTTGGTATCGGCCCTTTTAATGGAATGGGGCTGTTGGGCGCAGCTGTGGCTACAACCACGGGACGTTTCATTGGCGTGCTATACCAGTTGTATCACCTGTTTAAAGGCGGTGATATTATCCGGCTTACTCTCAGGCAGTTCGTGATCAGGTTTACCGTGATCAAGCATATCCTCAGTACTTCTTTGGGAGGGATGATGCAATTTATCATCGGCAGCTGCAGCTGGATATTTCTTGCCAGGATCGTTGCAGAATCGGGCGAATCGGTTACAGCAGGTTATGTTACGGCCATCCGCATTTGTGTATTTACGATTTTGCCTGCATGGGGACTTGCCAATGCCGCAGCAACCCTGGTAGGGCAAAATTTAGGTGCCGGACAGCCTGACCGTGCAGAAAAATCAGTTTGGCGCAGTGCATTCCTTACACTTTGTTTTTTTGCGCTGGTGGCAGTTGTGTTCTTCTTTGGCGGGGAAGCCCTGATGCGTTTCTTCACTTCAGATGCAGTTGCCGTAAAAGCAGGAACATTGTGTTTAAAAAGCCTGTCGGTGAGCTATGTTTTCTTCGCATACGGCATGATCGTATCACAGGCCTTTAATGGGGCGGGAGATACAATGACTCCCACGCTGATCAACCTCTTTGTTTTCTGGATGCTTCAAATCCCGCTGGCTTATTTTATGGCAAAATATCTGCATATGGGTCCTTTCGGAGTGTATGTTGCCATTGGTATTGCTGAAACCGTTTTAGCCATTGTGGCGGTGCTTATTTTCAGGAGGGGAAAGTGGAAACTGGTAAAAGTATAGCCATTTGATTCTGATGCAGATATAAATTTGGCGCCTATTTTTGGCTTTACTAAATTTAACATTATATTTGCTTACCTAAGCACATTAAAGTTACCAAAAACTAAATTATGAAACTAAAACTCACACTAATCATTGCATTATCAGTGTTGTCAAGCTTTGCTTTTGCACAAAAAAAAGGTCAGTTGTTTGGCCTTCATTACAACATGTCAGATTTTAACAGCCCTGCCGCCGTTAAAGATCCGCTGGCTCCAAAAGGTTATTCTAAAGTAAGGGATATGAATAAAGGAGTATCTGTGTCTTACTGGCGTGGTATTACTTCCAAAGTGGACCTGAGTGTTAAAGCAAATGCAGTTTTCCGTGATTTCAGTGCGATTTACCAGGGTGAAACCGGTAAAACAGAAGTTGGGATTGAACTGGAACCTGCACTGAATGCAAGATTATTTCCTGAATCTGCAAAACTGTCGCCCTTTGTAACTGCAGGTGCAGGAGTTGGTATTTACAATAATAAATTCGGCGGATATATTCCTGCAGGCGTTGGCTTACAGGTTAATTTCGAAAGCGTAACCTATTTGTTTGTTCAGGCGCAATATAAATTTACCCTTACAAAAGATGTACTGGGGGACAATTTATTTTATTCTATAGGCTTCGCCCAAAAATTTTAAACTAAACACAAATGAAACAAAAACTAAGCTTACTGCTGGCACTGGTATTGATTGTGAGCGGTTCTTTTGCTCAGAGAAACTGGCTGCCTTCCAAAAAGGGTACTCTGGTTGGAGTACACTTTAACATGGCTGATTTTAAAGGTCCAACCGGGATCAAAGATCCAATTACCGGTAAAGTATACAGCTCTGTTAGGGAAATGAACAAAGGTTTTTCGCTGTCGTATTGGAAAGGACTTACTTCTAAAATCGACCTGTCGGTAAAAGCAAATGCCATGTTCCGTGATTACAGCGCCATTTACCAGGGTATTACCGGTAAAACTGAAATCGGTATTGAACTGGAACCTGCATTGAATGTGCGTCCTTTCACAGATGCAACCAAACTGGCTCCGTTTCTTACTGCCGGTGTGGGTGGTGGAATTTATAATGATAAATTCGGCGCTTTTGTTCCTGCAGGTGTTGGTTTGCAATGGAACATGAACAGTATCACTTACCTGATGCTGCAAGCCCAGTACAAATTTACCCTTACTGACAAAGTGCTTGGAGATAACCTGTTTTATTCAGTAGGCTTTGCACAAAATATCGGAAAAGAAAAAGTAATGCCGCCCCCTCCGCCACCACCTCCGGTTGTGGAAGCGCCTAAAGACAGGGATGGTGATGGCGTAATTGACGCAAACGATAAATGCCCTGATGTACCCGGTTTGGCTTCTTTACAGGGATGTCCTGATAAAGACGGTGATGGCATTACTGATGCTGACGATAAATGCCCCGATGTAAAAGGGCTGGCAAAATACAATGGTTGCCCGGTTCCTGATACAGATAAAGATGGCGTAAATGACGAACAGGATAAATGCCCGACCACACCAGGTGTAGCCCGCTACCAGGGTTGTCCTATTCCTGATACAGATAAAGATGGTGTGAATGACGAGGAAGATAAATGTATCAACGAAGCCGGACCTGCTTCAAACTTCGGTTGTCCTGAAATCAAACAGGAAGTGATTGAAAAGATCAATTTTGCAGCTAAGAATATCTTCTTTGCGACCGGAAGCACCAAGCTGCTGCCCAAGTCTTACAAATCTCTGAATGAAGTAGCCAAAATCATGGCAGAGGATGCCAGCCTGAAACTGGATATTGACGGACATACTGATAACACCGGTACTGCAGAAAAGAACCAGTCGTTGAGTGAGTCAAGGGCTGCTGCTGTTAAAGCTTATCTTGCCAGCAAAGGTGTTGATGAAAGCAGGATGAGTGCAACTGGTCATGGACAGGATCAACCTGTGGCTGATAATAAAACCGCTGCCGGACGTGCTAAAAACCGCAGGGTTGAAATGAAAGCGAGAAATTATTAATTAGATTAATAACTGTAGTTTTTTACGGCCCCGGCAAATGCCGGGGCCGTAATTTTTTAACAGGCGCCATTTTCTTTCCAAAAACCTTCTTTTATAAGGATTTTTGCCCTACCTTTGCACCCCTAAAAAGAAAGTTCTCTTTTTAATCATTTCCCACATGGCTCAACAAGTTCCCGTCTGTTCGGGGCGCCAGCAGGGAGTAACTGTAAATAAGTTATATAATGCCAAAGGTTAAAACCAACAGCAGCGCCAAGAAGCGCTTTAAAGTTACCGCCACCGGTAAAATCACCTATCAAAAAGCTTTCAAACGTCACATTCTTACCAAAAAAACAACTAAACGTAAGCGCAGCCTGCGTAAAGATGGTGTAGTAAGCGATGCTAACCTGCACTTTGTAAAAAGATTGCTGGGTATGAAATAAGACCTGTAAACATCACTTTATTCATCAATTTTAACTTTAAACTTATTAAGATATGCCACGTTCAGTAAATGCAGTAGCCAGCAGGGCCCGCCGCAAAAGAATATTGAAAGCTGCCAAAGGTTTTTATGGCAAGCGTAAAAATGTATATACAGTCGCTAAAAACGTACTGGAAAAAGGTCAGACATACGCTTATGTAGGCCGTAAAAACAAGAAAAGGGAATACCGCCAGTTATGGATTGCACGTATCAATGCAGCCGTAAGGGAAGAGGGTATCACATACAGCGAATTCATTCATAAGCTTGCAGCAAAAAATATCGACCTCAACCGCAAGGTGCTGGCCGACCTGGCAATGAATGAGCCCGAAACATTCAAAAAACTGGTAGCTTCCGTTAAGTAATTAATGCAGGCAAAACGTATAGGAACGGGTGTGATTTTTCACACCCGTTTTTTTTATGAACCATATTCACCATTCTGTTACATTTGTAAAAATTTTTACTAACCGGTTTAAGCCTTTTGTAAATGGATAATACTTACAATAACCTCATTAACCAGACATTCAATTTTCCCCAGGATGACTTTAAGGTTAAGAACGATTACCTGCAATACAATGATCTTGATATAAAGGCGCTGATCGATAAATACGGCACACCTTTAAAGCTTACCTATCTCCCCAAGATCGGTAAGCAGATCAATAAAGCGAAGCAAATGTTTGCCGCAGCCTTCAAGCGCCATAAATACGAAGGGAAGTACAATTATTGCTACTGTACAAAAAGCTCACATTTTTCATTTATAGTTGAAGAAGCCTTAAAACATGATATCCACCTGGAAACTTCTTTTGCCTATGATATAGAGATCATCAAGAAACTGTACGAAAAGAAGAAGATCAATAAGGACACGTATATCATCTGTAACGGGTTTAAACAAAAAGCATACACCAGCAGGATCGCCGGTTTACTGAACAGCGGGTTTAAGAATGTGATCCCGATACTTGACAATAAAGACGAACTGAGGGCCTATATCAAATCAGTAAAAGTGCCGTTTAACCTGGGCATCCGTGTGGCAGCAGAGGAAGAACCCAGTTTCCCGTTCTATACCTCCCGCCTTGGCATACGTGCCAAAGACATACTGGAATTTTATGTAGATAAAATCGAAGGCAATGAGCACCGGTTTCAGCTCAAGATGCTGCATATATTTTTAAATAAGGGAATCAAAGACGATATCTATTACTGGAGTGAACTGAATAAAGTGATCAACCTTTACTGCCAGTTAAAAAAGATCTGCCCCGAGCTGGATTCCATCAATATCGGAGGCGGTTTTCCCATCAAGCACTCACTCGGTTTCGAATACGACTACCAGTTCATGATCAATGAAATTGTACGTAATATAAAAGTAGCCTGTAAAAAGAATAAAGTGCCCATGCCAAATCTCTTTACAGAATTTGGTAGCTACACCGTGGGTGAAAGCATGGCGCATATCTACAGCGTGGTCGGTCAGAAAAACCAAAACGACCGTGAAACATGGTATATGATCGATTCATCTTTCATCACCACGCTGCCAGATACATGGGGTATCGGGGAGAAATTTCTAATGCTTCCCATTAATAAATGGGACAATGAGTATCACCGTGTGGTGTTGGGTGGCATTACCTGCGACAGTCATGATTATTATGACAGCGAGGAGCATATCAATGAAGTGTTTTTACCCAAAGTGGGAGAGGGCGAGCCTTTGTATGTTGGCTTTTTTCATACGGGTGCTTACCAGGACCAGATCAGCGGCTATGGCGGAATCAAGCACTGCCTAATTCCTTCTCCCAAACATATCATTGTGGGACACGATAAGAATGGTAAACTTACAGATTGGGTGTACGCCAAGGAACAAACGGCACAGAGTATGCTTAAGATCCTGGGATATTATTAAAATAAATAAGCCCACATGACTATTTCCTGCAGGTGGGCTATTTAATTTAATAGTGGTTTTTTATCGTCCACTAAACAGATAACGGCGCTTCCAAAAAAATATTGCCTACTCATTGGTGGCATATTCGTCGGGTCCCGTACTATTTACTTTTTTGCCGGGTTTCTTCCGGCTTTTTTTCTTTTTAGCAAGGGAGCCGGTGTCATATTTTTTGTCCAGGTAGTATTTGCCATCACAATACCGCCAATAACGGTAACCATTGGCATCATCGTAGTACAATTCACCTTCCTTATTGGTTCTTGCCTTCTCATCCGGGATACTGATAACGGGAGGCGGAGTGTAATTTTTACTGTTATTAATAGTAGCAGGTTCGTACCGGTCTTCTGTATTGCTGCTGCTTTCCGAAAAAGTTTTCCTGCTGCAGGAAACAAACAGCAGTATTAAGATAACTGCAGGGGCAGACCACTTGTGTAATTTTATTTTTTTCATGGTTTAGGGGTAATACATTTACCTCTCAATTATTTTGCCAAAAAACTTTAATCAACAGTTTATGAAATCTTTTTTTCTTTTTTTAACGGCGCTTGGTTGCTTTCAAATTGCCAATGCGCAAACTGCTGAGGATTCGGTGAAAGCAACCGTCAATAAACTTTTTGAGGGGATGAAAGCCAGTGATGCGCAGATGATCCAGGAAGTTTTTGGTGACAGCGCTGTGTTACAAACCATCACGCGGAATAAGGAAGGCAAAACCGTGGTGCTGAATGAAGAGGTAAAAGCCTTCGCCGCTTCTGTGGCTAAACTGGCTAAAGGTGATGCAGACGAACGCATACAGTTTGATGTGGTTAAAACCGACGGTCCACTTGCAATTGTTTGGACACCCTACCGGTTTTTTTATAAAGGCAATTTCAGCCATTGCGGGGTAAACTCTTTTCAACTGGTTCGTTTTAACGGGGTGTGGAAAATTCAGTACCTGATCGACACAAGAAGAAAGTCCGGATGCCAGGAATAAGCGGGATTTAGGGGGAATCGCCCTTTGTAAGAAGAAAATATCCTCCTGTTTATCAAAATAACAGAAAAATGGAGCGGGGGTTTCTGTATATTTTTAGATAGAATATGTTATGATCTTTTTAACCCGTTTTATTGAGAAATCTCATGCTTTTTTTCACAATATCATGCAATAAAATACGTTTATCAGGCAAACCCTGATATCATGAAAACATCTGTACCTAAAGTGCCGGCCCTGCTGTGCATGTTTTTCCTTTTAAACATTTCTGTAAACGCAAAAACACATTTTCCAAAACCTCTTGAATTGCCGAATGCAGAATATAATGGCTGCTTTGTTCAATTCACAGACGGAACGGTTAAACAGTTTGCCACGTTGAAACTGGTTACGGGTATTTTTAAAACCCCGCACCTGCTTGCTGATGACAGCATCTCAATTTTTGCCGACCAGGTGAAGGCATACCAGAATGAAAACGGCTTTGCGATTTCCCAAAAAGAAATAGGTGATAAAACAAAAACACTGGTTGCCAAAGACGTATTACCCGGCTTTGCACTCCGGATTGTAAAAGGACACCTGAATATCTTTTCAATTAAATTTTATAATGGCCAGAATGCCACAGAAAAACTGTTTGTTCAGCACGGAACAGAGGGCCAGATCACCGTATGCACGCATGAGCTGCTGGAGGAACTGGTTAAAGAAAACACCGACGCCGTTGCAGTGCTGCATACCAAAAACAAGCAGATGAATATCACCAAAAAAATTGTGGCCGCAGCGGAAGTGTACAACAGTTACAAATTGCTCTCAAAGAATTAATACAGGAAACCGGCGCAGGCCGGTTTTTTTATTTTTCCCCTTTCCCAAATCAAGTATTTTGCAGCATGAAAAAATCATTGCTGTGCATTGCTGTAATCATGCAGCTGCTGTCATGCGGAAACAGTAACAAATACCCGCAAATCATCATCGAAACAAACCTGGGCAATATCGAAGCCGAATTATATCCGGAAAAAGCGCCTAAAACAGTGGCCGCATTTCTCTCTTATGCAGATTCCGGGCTGTTTACCAACGGATCGTTTTACAGGGTTGTATTTGATGAAATGATGAGCAATGATGATGATGCAGGTGTGATACAGGGAGGCATCTGGCAAACAAATAATGCTAAGGCAGCACAATTGCCCGGTATTGAACATGAATCTCCCCGGGAAACCGGGCTTTCCCATACATCCGGTACATTATCACTAGCAAGAACAACTGCGGGTTCTGCCAACAGCGAATTTTTTATTTGTATCGGCGATCAGTCGGGGTACGACGACAGCAAGAGCCTCAACCCGGATGGTTTAGGTTTTGCCGCATTTGGAAAAGTAACCAGTGGCATGAGTATCGTACGCAAAATACACCGGCAACCCTCCAATGGTGAGGCCATTATTAAACCTGTGACGATCCTGAATATAAAAAGGCTGTAAAACAAAAAAAGGGCCCCAATCCGGAAACCCTTGTGTGTTCATTTGTAAGCTAAAGTTTAGAAAGCAATCAATGCCACTACAGCCAAACAGCCATAAAATGCCATAATAATTCCAATAGCAGTAATAGCATCTGCGATCGTTGGAGAGTAAATCCTTTTCATTGTTCTACGGTTTAAAATGATTAAAAATAGGCTTAAAAACCTGGCTTTCAGGAGATACCGAATTGAACTAAAAAGTTATAAGAATTTACTAAGGGGAGATGGTTTGTGGAAGGATAACCGGATTTCATTGCAAATATATAGCTTAACCCCGGTTTGGGCAAGCATTTGGACTTATTTCTTGTGCGTTTAACCGAATTTCCGTTTCATATCGCGGTCATTTTCCCTTTCCTTGATGGTTTGCCTTTTATCGTAGATCTTTTTACCCTTGCCAAGGCCGATCTCGAGTTTAAACCAGCCTTTATCTGTTAATAATATCCGCAGCGGAATGATGGAATAACCCTTCTCTTTTATTTTGGATTCGAGCTTTTTCAGTTCTTTTTTATTGAGCAGCAGTTTGCGCTCCTGCATGGGTTCGTGGTTGGCATAAGTGCCGTATGCGTATTCTGAAATATGAAGGCTCTTTACAAAGAGCTCGCCCCGGTTGAAAACGCAGTAACTGTCATTAAAGCTGGCCTTGCCCGCACGCAGGCTTTTGATTTCAGTGCCCGACAATACCATGCCGGCAATATACTTTGCTTCAAAAAAATATTCGTGGTATGCCTTACGGTTGCTGATCTCCAAAATGCAATTTTATGCAAATGTATTGTAAGATCAGCTGCGAAAAAAACAGGTGGTATAAACTGTTTATGGCAATTCGGTTATTTTATTTAATGGTATCTCAACAGAAAGCATAAACCCGCCGCCGGGTCTTGTTGTAATGCTCACATGCCCGTTAAAAACACTTACACGGTTCCGGATATTCTGTATGCCAATTCCGTCAGTACGTTTGTTAATATCCATTCCTTTCCCGTTATCTTTTATGATCAGCAGGAAGCTGGTGGAGGATGTATGCAGGAGGAAAACCACGTTTTTGGCTTCGGAATATTTAATGATATTGTTGCATTGTTCCTGTACAACGCGGTAAGCAGCCAGCCTTTGCTCATTGCTGAGTAATGCTTCATCAAAATGTTTATGGTCCACTCTTGTACTGATACCGGCATTTTGCAGCATATTCTTGGCTACATTCTTCACCTGTTCCACCAGGGTTTCTGCATTTTCGCCCGGGGCAACCAGCTCATGGGCAATTTTACGGTTTTCCTTGATGGCCAGGTTAATGTTGTCTATACAAAGCGGGAGCAGTTCGTTGATTCGCTCAGGCCTTTTTACCAGCAGGCCCATCAGCATATTGATACCAGCCAGTATCTGGTTGATATTGTCGTGCAGTTCCTTGCCAATGGCATTTCTTTCTTTTTCCTGGCCCTGTAAAATGGCCGCTGTAATATTTTTTTGCTCTTCTGTTTTTATCCTGAGCCGCTCTTCTTCAAGTTTGTGTATCTGCGAAACATCTATATTCATCACAACAGCACCGGTATAACCATCCCCGGAAAGCTGCGAAACAATTTTTCTGAACCAATGAAGTTTGTTGAGGGTATGACATTCATAAATGAACTTATCAGCTGTTTTGTTTAATACCTCCCTGATACCAACAGCCAGCTTTTGCTTATCAGCTGGTTTATAATCAAATAGCCCGTCATTTTCTGCCAGCGTAATATAATTTGCTCCAATACCATAATTGCTGCCATACCAATCATTTTTTGCTGCAAATTCCATCCAGGACTGGTTTACATCCACGATGGTGCCATTTTCATCCAGCAATGCAATATTGGCCGGCAGGGTGTTCAGGATGGTGGTCAACTTTTCGGCAAGCATCCGCTTTTCCATATAACTGTTCCTCAGTGCCGCCTCGCTTTTTTTACGGTCGGTAATGTCAACATGGAATCCGTCCCAAACCAGCTTACCGTCCATAGTTTTGCGTGGGGTGGAGATGATATTCAGCCACCTGATCTCACCAGTATGATTTCTGAACCTGACTTCTTCATTGAATGTGCTCATTTTTTCATACGAGTCATTTTCGGCCTTAATGAATGCGGGAATATCTTCTTCAAGGAGCATTTTGTAGAGAACCGATGGGTCAGCAATAACCTGTTCGGGTGTTTTCCCGGTGAGCCTTGTAACTTCCTTGCTCACATAAGTAAATTTTCTGTTTGCAAAATCTTCGCCGCTCAACTGGTAAATCATTACACCGGGCAGGTTATTACTGAGGGTTTCAACCTGGGCGCTTTTTTCAATAAATCTTTCCTCGGCAATTTTGCGTTCGGTAATGTCCATAATGATACCATGCCATAAAATACTGCCGTCTTTTTCCTTAACAGGTAAGGAATTTCCTTCCAGCCACCGAAGTCCTTTTGACGGATGCATGAAACGGAATTCCAGCTGCCATTGTTGTAATGTTTTTGCCGACTGCAAAATGCTGTTTGTTACAAGATCAAGGTCATCATGCAGTACTGAATGAAGCAACGGATTTACAATTTCCCCGGCCATCTCTGAAGGATAACCAAAAATATCCTCCACAGCATTACTTACAAATGGAAAGGTCAATGCCCCGTCTGGTGACATGCGGAATGAATAGATCAACCCGGGGGATGTGGCAGCGATACGGGAGAGCTTGTCTTTTTCTTCTTTTAATGCCTCAGCAGCTTCAACTCTTTCAGTAATATCAACCGAGAGTATAAATATCCCTTCCTGTACGGGCTGAACACTCAGTTCAAACCAGGCTGCCGTATTATCAGGGTACACAAATTTATTTTCGAATACGACGGGCGCACGTTCAGTCATACAGTTTTTCATGGCGGTAAAAAGATCTGTATTTTCTATGCCCGGGTATTTTTCCATCATCGTAAATCCAAGCAATTCTTCCCTCTTGTATTTACCCTGTATTACCACAGCATCATTTACATATTTGTATCTCCAGTCAAAGCCAATGATCTGCACACCTTCGATCATATTATCAAAAGCGGAACGGTATCTTTCTTCACTTGCCTTCAGCTTTTCCTGTGCCTCAATCCTGTCTGAAACTTCCCTGTAGTTGAATACAATTGCTTTCACCGCATCATCGTGCAGCAGGTTGGTGGCGGTTCCTTCCAGCCACATATATTCGTCCTCATTACGTTTGTAACGGAAAATGGTGCTTTCAATATTTCCAGGAGCGGCCAGCAGTCTTTTTATCCCTTCTGTTACGGCGGGCAGGTCATCGGGATGTATTCGCTTTCTCCCATCCGCACCCATTATATCTGCATCTGCAAGACAGTTTTGCCTGGCTGCGGAAGGGCTCCGGTATATTACTTTGAATGAACTGTCGAGCAGGTTAATGATGTCTGAGCCATTTTCTATCAGCGAACGGAACCGTTTTTCACTTTCCTGCACTTTCTCCTGTGCGGCGACCCTTTCTGTTACATCCCTGTAGTTAAATACGATCGCATTTACATTTTCATCTTGCAGCAAATTGGTGGCATTGCCTTCAATCCATAAATAAGAACCATTGCGGTGCAGGTAGCGGAAGCTGCATTCTTCCACATTGCCGGGTGCAGCCAGCAGGCGTTTGATGCCTTCCTGCACCATCATCATATCATCCGGGTGGATTCTTTTTCTGCCGTCAAGTCCAATCACATCATCATTTTCCCTGCCTGTAACCCGTTTGGCAGAAGGGCTGCGGTAAAGCACATTAAAGTCCTTATCCAGCATGGTGATGATATCGTAGCTTTTTTCAATGAGCGCACGGAAGCGTTTTTCACTTGTACGTATCTGCTGTTCAGCAACGATTCTTTCTGTAACATCCCGGTAGTTAAAAACAATGGCATTTATGCTTTCATCGTGCAACAGGTTGGTGGCATTGCCTTCAAACCAGATATAGTGGCCGTTTTTATGCAGGTACCTGAATGTAAATTCCTCCACGTTCCATGGATTTAACAGCAATTTTTCCAGCTTGGAATCCAGTTTAGGAATGTCACCGGCATGAATATGCTTCCTGATATCAAATCCAACCACGTCTGCGTCAGTACGCCCGGTAATCCTGCCAGTGGAGGGGCTCCGGTAAAGGATATTGAGATCTCTGTCAAGCATAATGATGATATCATAGCTTTTTTCAATCAGTGCACGGAAGCGTTTTTCACTGTTTATGAGCTTTTGTTCTGCCTTTAGTTTTTCGGTAATATCATTTACAAGAATAAGCCTTGCTTTCCTGTTCTCAAATGTGATGGAATGCCCGAATATTTCAACATTGATGATGCTGCCGTCTTTTTTGATATGTCTCCATATGCCCTTATTGCTGCCGCCATTGGATTCATATGAATGATCGAGCTGCAGGAAGGCATCTTTATCTTCTTTTGGCCTGATATCAAGTGCTGTCATTGCCAGGAATTCCTTATGACTGTATCCATACAGGTGCGCAGCAGATTCATTCAGGTCGAGGAACCGGAAAGTTTCAAGATCCAGTACAAACATAGGGAGGGGATTATTATTATACAGCAGTTTGTACTTTTCTTCACTCAGGGTGATTTCCCTTGTTCTTTCCCTGATTTTTTGTTCCAGCTCTTCATTGTAGCTTCTCAGGTGCTGTTCAAGTTGTATCCTGGCAGAAATATCTTTGATTACAAAAGACAAGGCAACCAATTCACCTCCGGAGCTGTGTACCGCATTGCCGGTTACCGATCCGGTGATCTTGTGCCCATCTTTATGATAATATTCTATTTCTTCATGAAACTCTCCTTTTTGTGTAATGGCATTTTCAATATGCTGTTTCATGTCTTCCGTAATCCGCATCAGTCCAAGATCTGTTACTGATTTTCCAATGGCTTCTTCCCTGGTATATCCAAACATTCTTTCTGCTCCTTTATTCCAGCTGATGATATTCCTGTTCAAATCCCGGGATAGTATGGCCTCAGAAGAATTTTCCACGATGCTGGCAAGATGTTTTACCTGTTCTTCCAGTTTCTTTCTTTCGGTAATATCAAAACTGACCGATACATAACTCCGGGGTGATCCATTATTTTCCTTTACCTGCGACAACGAAGAGTAAACATAGATTTCATTACCCTGCCTTGTAAAGCGTTTCACTTCCCCCGACCAGAAACCGGTTTGTTCAATTTGCCGCATCGCATTCTCCATATCGTCTTTCGAGAGTTCGGTCTTCAGCAGTTCTAAAGAATTTTTGCCAATCGCCTCGGCTTTGCTGAAACCATATAAATTTTCGGCACCTTTATTCCAGCTTTCAATTACAAAATGACTGTTTACAGAATAGATCGCCTCACTGGCCTGGTTTATCTGGGTGAACAGGGTTTGTATTTCATGTTGCGCAGCCTTGCGCTGGGATACATCTCTTAAAGCTGCAGCAACCAATACTTCGCCATTTGTATCAATGGGAGAGAGGCTTATCTCCACCGGGATGACGCTGCCTGCTTTATCCATTGCCTGCATTTCAACTCCAGTATTGATATCCCTTAGCCGGGGAGAATTGGCATAATTCTCCCTAAGCATCCTGTGTTTATCACGCACTGAAATGGGAATAAGGTTTTCTACAGGCATACCTGTCAGCTCTTCCCTTGAATAACCCAGCAGATCAGTGGCACGTTTGTTTGAAAGCTGAATGTTGCCATTATTATCAGATATCAGCATGGCATCAGGAGCCGATTCAAGCAGGGCTTTAAATCTTTCTTCACCTGTCCTGTGTTCATTAAAACTCTTCTTCACTTTCACAAACAGCAAAATGCCCAGTACGGCAACCAGGATCAGGGCAAAATATAATACACTGTTCAGATTTTGAATGGCTTTTTCATTGGCCGTCCTCGTTTTGTCCTGGCTTTTGAGCTCATTTTCCTTGATGGCTTCACATATACTCCTGATCTTTTCATCATATGCAGTCATTTCTGCTGATTCCATCAGTGCTGCCGCAGCATCCGTTTTCTTTTCTTTTTTCAGCGATATGATTTGTTTGGTCTGCAGGAGCCTTTTTTTAATGAGTGTCTCCAGCGTATCGAGTTTCAGGCTATAAATTTTACTGCGCCCTTCCTGCTGTTTGATATTAACCAATGCATTATTGTAGGATGCCGGTGCGCTTTTAAAAGCTGCCAGTACGTTTTCATTTCCAGTAAGTACAAACTCCCTGGTACTGTTCTGCAGCTCAAGTGAAGTGGTAATAAGGTTATCGATGTTGCCCAGCACCCTGTTTGTATGTATAACTTCAACTGAAGTGTTTGCTACCTTCTTTGTTTGTTTTACCGAAATGATAAATACAAACACGCAGGCTGAAAGACACAATGTCAATGCTGCAATAATGAATTTATTGGCATAGAAAAATTTCATTGGTAGTCAGGTGCCTTTACAGGGAGTTTTTTCATGCTTAACAATCTTCTCAATATAGTTTACCCGTTCAGTCATTGCTGAATGGATATTCCTTCTCCAATATCATAATTATACACGTAAAAAAATTGATTTACATCAGTATTATTCTGATATAAATCAAAAAATGGTCATAATTCTATATCCATACTAATACATATACTATCCAGTAAAGTCTTTTGTAGTAATGCTACTATGAGCCGGATGGGTATGAAAAAAAAATCCCCGGTACAACCTGTACCGGGGAAACGCTGTTTCAGTTATTCAATTAATAACGGTAGTGTTCAGATTTGAACGGACCAAACTGCGGAATACCGAGGTAAGCCGCTTGTTCAGCAGTGAGTTCATCCAGTTCAACACCAATTTTTGCAAGGTGCAAACGGGCCACTTTTTCATCAAGGTGTTTAGGCAGCACATAAACCTTATTTTCGTATTTATCGCTGTTGGTCCACAGTTCAATCTGAGCCAGTGTCTGGTTGCTGAATGAATTACTCATCACAAATGAAGGGTGACCGGTAGCGCAGCCGAGGTTTACCAGGCGGCCTTCAGCCAGTACGATCACATCTTTACCCTCGATATTGTAAATATCAACCTGTGGTTTGATGGTGTCTTTTGTATGACCGTAGTTCTTATTTAACCATGCCATGTCAATTTCAATATCAAAGTGGCCGATATTACAAACGATGGCTTTATCCTTCATCAGGCGGAAATGTTTTTCAGTGATGAGGTCGCGGCAACCAGAAGCAGTCACGATGATGTCAGCTTCAGGTACAGCCTTGATCATGGGTTTTACTTCAAATCCGTCCATCGCTGCCTGCAGTGCGCAGATAGGATCGATCTCTGTAACAATAACGCGGCAGCCTGCGCCTTTCAATGAAGCGGCAGAACCTTTACCCACATCACCATATGAACCTACCACAGCCACTTTACCGGCCATCATTACATCTGTTGCACGGCGGATGGCATCCACCAGTGATTCTTTACAACCGTATTTGTTATCGAATTTAGACTTGGTTACAGAGTCGTTTACGTTGATGGCAGGAATGGGCAATGTGCCTTTTTCCATCCTTTCGTATAAACGGTGCACACCTGTTGTAGTTTCTTCAGACAAGCCCTTGATATTTTTTATCAGCTCGGGGTATTTGTCAAAAACGATGTTGGTCAGGTCACCACCATCATCCAGGATCATATTCAGCGGACGGTCAGCACCACCAAAGAACAAGGTTTGTTCAATGCACCAGTCAGCTTCTTCAATGGTTTGTCCTTTCCATGCAAACACGCCAATACCTGCAGCGGCAATAGCAGCAGCAGCCTGGTCCTGTGTGCTGAAAATATTACAAGAACTCCATTTTACTTCTGCGCCCAGTGCTACCAGTGTTTCAATCAGCACGGCAGTCTGAATGGTCATGTGCAGGCATCCTGCAATACGTGCGCCCTTCAGGGGTTGTGCAGGGCCAAACTCTTCACGGATGGCCATTAAGCCCGGCATTTCTGCTTCGGCTAATTTAATTTCTTTACGGCCCCATTCAGCGAGGCTCATATCGGCAACCTTATTTTTAAGGCTGAAATCGATGGAGGTGTTTGCGAGTGTTGACATGTTTTAAAATTTGAACACAAAAATAGAATCTTAGAATAATATTCTATAATTTTATGGAAATTCAGGAAATAATCCTGAAAATGTTATTTTAAAAGGAAAAAATACTTTTTGAATATGGCAAAATCGCTCAAAACAGAACAATCGGCTGCTGCCGAAACCGTGCTGGATGCGAAGGATCTTTCCATCCTGGCACTGCTGCAGCAAAATGCGAGGATCACCGTAAAGGAGATCGCGGATAAAATACACCTGAGCACCACACCGGTGCATGAAAGGATCAAGCGGCTTGAAACAAATGGCGTGATCAAACAATACGCCACCTTGCTCGATCCGGCCAAGGTAAAAAAAGGACTGATGGCCATTTGCTATGTTTCACTGAAGGAGCACAGTAAAACTGCCGGCACCAAATTTATCAAAGCCATTAACGCCATGCCGGAAGTGACAGAGTGCTATACCATTTCAGGCGAATTTGATTTTATGCTGAAAGTGGTAACTGAAGATATGAATGCCTACCACGATTTTCATGTGAATAAACTCAGCAATATTGAGAACATGGGTCATGTGCAGAGTGTTTTTGTAATGGGTATCATTAAACAAACCCACCAGCTGGTTTGGTAACGGCCGGTGAGCTTGTTACCGGTATTATAATAGTCCTTTCAGGTATAATTTAAGTGTATTGGATGCCTTGCGGCTTTCGATGATCTGCTCCACTATTTTTTTCTGGTTGGCCCTGGTATTGTTTTTAGGAATTTTCAATGATTCGATTTTTGCTTCCAGTTTCATATCCTGCTGTATCAGCTGTGTCAGTTCAAGGTTAAGCAGGTTTTTATCAAAAGGTATTTTTGGGGCCTGTTTTCCGGTTGGCAGGGCTTTGAACATGCCGCTCAGCAGGTCGATATAAAAACTCCTGACTTTATCAGCAGCAGCCATTTTTAATGAACCCGCATTTGGAAAGGTGGCCGAAACAGCATCATTGGCCTGTATCACCCCCATACCAAATTTGAGCTTTGAGTAACCTGCAAAATTTGTACGGGCTGTATCAAACATGATCTTTCTTACGGCTTCCACTTTTTGCCAGCCGCTGAGCGCATCCAGTTGTGGTTTGAATTTTTTCCAGATACAGGCAGCAGTGGCTGCCACTTGTGGTGTGGCGGATGAAGTGCCGGCACCACTGAATGAAACCAGGTTCCTGGTACCCATCAACGCCCAGGGTGTATTGGGTGTAAATGCGCTGATGGCGGTATCCATTAAATCTTCCGGGCCATAGTTGCCCTGCATTTCGGTGATCTTGCTGATATAATAAGGTTTGTATTCAAATGTTACGCCGGCAGCGGCAAGCACGCGGTTAAACCTTGCCGGGTAAACCAGGTGCCGGGTGGGGAAACCGCCAAAATTGTTGCCCGCAGCAGTAACCAGTGTAATGCCTTTTTCATAGGCTTCATTCACCACATCGGCCCAGCTTTTTGCTGCCACACCTCCCATGCTCATACTCAGTACGTGAAACGCGGTGCCGGCATCGTGCAGGTCGAGCATATACCGCATGGCTGCATAAAATGAACTTGTTTTAAAAATCGTGGTGATGCCTCCGTCGAGCACCACACAATTACTGATGCGCATGGGCACCACTTTGGCAAAGGGGGCACCGCCAATAAAATCGTTAAAACCGGCGCCTGCTTTTATTTTGTTGCCTGCAAGCAATGCAAGTGTTGCGGTACCATGCCCCGGCATATTTGTTTTTACATGCGGCGTGATATCGGCTGCGCTGGTCGGGTCTTCTCCTTTGCGGAAACAATGCTGCAGGTTCAGTTCCAGGTTGGGTGGCTGGGTGATATGCCCGTCTCCATCAAAGCCGGTATCAAAATGTGCAATGCGGATATCACCGGTATTCAGTCCGTCAACAGCTTTTTGCGCAGATCCCAGTTGGGAAAAACGATCATCCAGGTGCCAGATCCTGTTTTCATGCGGCATCCAGTCGGGATCCCAGCTGGTGTCAGGTGGCGTGTCTTCAGGCGACTTCAAAAAACTTTTATGGTTGGCAGCGCTTTTTTGTTCGCCATACACCATGATATTGTCCATGTCTGGTTCAGTAAAGGAGAAATTTTTCTTTTGCTGAGACTGCACCATTTGCGCAAGGTCCCAGGGATGGATTTCACCTTCATTCACTTTTGAACTTACCAGGAATTTGGCGGCCTGCTTTTTCTTAGACTCACCTTTAGATTTCATACTCGAAGGGGAGTCGAGCGGGATCATTTTGAGTTCGATGCCGCTGTCCTTGACCGTTTTTTCAAAGGCTTTTGTCATGCCTTTGGTAACTGTTTGTGCATTTACATCCACGATCAGTTCGATGGGATTATTCATATCTCAGGGTTTAAATGGTTTTTGAATTTCGAGTGCTTCGGGTTTTTTGCCCAATGTCATCAGGTTTGGCTGCTGGTCGGCCGGCATTTTATCCCTCACGGCTTTCACAAGTGAAGCATAGGAAGTAGGAGGCTTTTTCTTTTCCAGCAACTGCAGCATCATTGCGGTGAACAGGCTGTTATCGGGGAAGCTGAATGTTTGCGCCTGGGATAACTGCTTGTCCTGGCATCCGCTCATTAACAGCACGGTGGCCTTAATATCTGTTTTCAGTATTTTTTTTGTTTTTGAACTGCGCAGGGGGCATTCCTTTTTATTGAATGCGGTGTATTCTTTTTGATGGCTTTCGTACACGGCAACGGCCACTTGCGGCGGCATTATTTTATAAACCAGCCCAGGATCATTCCCGGGCTTGAAACCTGTGGGTGTATTTTTGATCACGCTTCCACTGTGGCAACTGTCAGATACCACGATGATCTTCACACCGGCTTTAAACTTAAACCAGCGCTGGAACAAAATATCATCGATCAGCTGACCGTCGTACAGGCACCAGGTTTCATCCATGCCATCCGCTTCATCACCGCCATCAACAATCTTTTTCCTGTTTGTATCAGGTACCTGGCTGCCGTGGCCCGAATAATACAGTACAAAACTGTCGCCTGTTTTAAGCACAGCGGCAGCTTTATCGATCGCATCCAGTACGGCATTACGTGTGGCCTCAGCAGTTTTGAGCAAGGTTGTTTCGTAACGGGATGCTTTTAATTTTTTTTCCATGGAGGATGCGTCGTTTTCGCATACAGCGAGATGGCCATCCCATCCGTTATAGCAGGATGGGTCAACATTGTTAAGGCCAATCAGCAATGATTGTGCTTTCATAAAAATGATTTAGTAAAAAAATAAATGCCGGATAAAATACAGAGTTATACCCAGCCCTGGCTGCAGTTTTTACCAATGCCTGAACAGGAAGATATCTTGCGGTAAGGGAGGAAGGGGATTATTGTCAATACGTCCAATTACACACAAGAAAATAAAAAAAAAGAGAAATTCAAAATCCGGAATAAATGAGTTTGAAAATACCTTGCCCGAAACAGCAAGGCAGGCAGTTCAAACCGGCTCACCCTACACTGAAACGGTCTTTAATAAGTTCAGGGCACAATTTTTTCAGACTGATACAGCACCTGGAATGCTCCGGCCCGGTTTTAAAATTAACTGGAAGTAAAAGGGGTAAAATGAATTTGGCAGCAAAGTCTGGATCGGTTAACAAGCCAGCTCCATAATATAATCTTTCATGAAATAGCCATTACCAATATCGAAATCAGCTGTTTCAATGATTTCAAATCCCAGTTTTTTATAGAAATGCTGTGCCGGGTTATCCCGTTTTACCTGCAGCTGCAGTGCCCGGGCATTTTGGGATTTTATTTCGTCAAGAATATACTGTATGATAAACCTGCCGGTGCCTTTGCCCTGCTGTGATGGCAGAATATATATCTTATGCAGTTTCCATACTTGTGGCTTTATTTCATTGTAGGCTGCAAAAGCAACGGGGATATTTTCGTCGTAAACGATGATGAAAACAATGCCATCCGTTTCCATTTGTTTTTTGAGGGATGACTCGCTGTACATCATCTCAAGCATGTATTGTATCTGTTCCCCTGAAAGCAGGGAAGCATAGGTTTGCGGCCAGGTGGCAAAAGTGAGTTCGCGGATCAGGGGAATATCACCCACCGATGCTTTTCTTACAACAGGCATTACTTCACGATGATTTTAAAACCCGGGGCAAACATCAGGCGGTTCTGTGAATCCTTTACCACAATATCAAAAAATGAAATTTCCTCACCTGCCTTTAATTGCTCGTAAATGGTTTTGCGCCATATTTCAGAAAGCGGGGTGCTGGTGAAACGCTGTACAACCGTACTGGTGGTGGGAGATACCTTACCTGTTTCCTCATCTTCTGTAACAGCCTTACGTTTATACAGGCACTGGTAAGATGTGATACTATAAACGCCTTTCTTTTCATCCGTAACCTGGATGGACTGATTAACCAGGTTGATGGCATCATTCACTCCCATGGTAATGATACTGTCTTTTTGAGACCCGATGCTGGTATATAACCTGGGTGGTTTGAATTTCTGCATTGCGGGTGCAACAGCCGGCTTTACAGGAGGTTTTGTTTGTGCTGTTACAGCCATCGAAACGGCCAGGCAACAAAGAAGAAAGAAAGGTTTCAGTTTCATGGTCCGACTTTTTTGTGAAACGAATTTACAGTCTTAAAAGTATATGCCGGGTGATTTAACGTATTGTTTGGATGATATGGTGAAAGGCAGTCAATGCCGGCTTCTTAGCAGGATTGGCCGCAATCTGCTTGTCAGCAATATCCGTCTCACCACTTTACCATCACAATGCCGCCAAACTCTCTTCAATGGCCTTGATCCTGCTCAGTGCATCCGCTTTTTTCTTTTGCTCCAGCGCCAGCACTTCGGGTTTTGCATTGGCAACAAATTTTTCATTGCCCAACTTTTTCTCCACCGATGCCAAAAATCCTTTTTGATGTTCAAGGTCTTTTAACAGGCTTTCTTTTTGATTGCCTGTATCCAGGGGTTGTTCGGTTTCGATATAAAACTTATCCTTGCCAATGGCTGTGGCAATTGTATTGGCAACCGCCTCGCCGGTATACGCAATGGTTTTTGCATTTACCTGCCGGGCCAGGATATTTTCGATATACTGGTAACCGCCCTTATCGGCGGTTTGTATGTGCAGTTGAATCTGCTCCTTGGGTTTTATTTGATTTTTGTTTCTTGCGTCACGCAATCCTGTGATCACGGTCTTCAGTAAATCACCCTGTTGCAAAACGGATTTGTCTGCAGTGCCAGTTGCAGAAAATTGTTTAATGCACAGGTCATCTGTTCTTTCTTCCAGCAAATGATAAATTTCTTCCGTAACAAAAGGCATGTATGGATGCAGCAACTGCATCAGCTCAGAGAAAAATCCCACCGTTTTTTTATATACACCCGCCTCAATAGGCTGTTCAAACCCGGGTTTTACCCACTCGAGGTACCAGCTGCAGAAATCATCCCATACAAGTGAGTAAATCACTTTCAGCGCTTCACTCAGGCGGAATTGCTCCATCAAACCATCCACTTCTGTCTTTACTTCATTCAAGCGGTTTTCAAACCAGTCCTGTGCAAAGTGAGTGGTGCCCCGATAGCTATCAGGTGGCGGGTGGTGAGCAGTACCGCTTAAATTCTCACTGCTCACTACTGACGACTGACGTTGTTCCCACATCTTCACCAGCTTCAGCGCATTCCATAATTTATTATTGAAGTTTCTTCCCTGTTCCAGGCTGCTTTCATCAAATAATAAATCATTACCAGCGGGAGAGGCGATCATGATACCAAAACGCACGGCATCGGCACCGTACTGGTCGATCAATGCCAGTAAATCAGGAGAGTTGCCGAGCTGTTTACTCATTTTTCTGCCCTGTTTATCCCTTACCATGCCGGTAAAATAAACATCTTTAAAAGGCTTTACCTGTTTGTATTCGTAACCCGCCATGATCATCCTGGCCACCCAGAAGAAAATAATATCCTGACCGGTTACCAGGGTGGTGGTGGGATAGTAATATTCAGCATCCTTATTCCCCGGGTTGCTGATGCCTTTAAACACCTCCATGGGCCAGAGCCATGAAGAGAACCAGGTATCAAGCACATCTTCGTCTTGCTTCAATTGCGCATTGGAAATTGAATATTGAGTATTGAACCTTTCTTTTGCCTCAGCCTCCGTTGCAGCAACAACAAATCTTCCTTCCGCATCGTACCAGGCGGGTATGCGTTGTCCCCACCACAGCTGCCGGCTGATACACCAGTCCTTGATATTTTCCAGCCAGTACCTGTACGTGTTTTTCAGTTTGGCAGGGTGGAATGTGATCTCATCTTTCATAACCGCATCCAGCGTTTGCGGGTTTTGCTCCATGAATTTTTTCATGTCAACAAACCACTGCATGGACAATTTGCTTTCGATCACAGCGCCGGTTCTTTCACTGGTGCCCATCTGGCCTTTGTAATCTTCGGTCTTTTCAACTTGTCCCAGTGCAGTAATGTCTTCCACGATCTTTTTGCGTAATGCAAAACGGTCAACACCATTGTAGCTTAATACCTGTTCAGATGGATTGTCTGCTGATAATTCTGCACTGGTGAACTTGCCGGTGGCGTCGAGTGTATCAATGGCTTTGAGGTTATGTTTTAACCCCAGCATATTGTCATTCTTATCATGGGCCGGAGTGATCTTCAATGCGCCGGTACCAAAATCAGCTGTTACATACTCATCGGCGATGATGGGGATGCGGCGGTTAATGATTGGTACAATCACTTCCTTACCAACGAAGGTTTTGTAACGTTCGTCGGCCGGGTTTACACAAATGGCCACATCACCTAAAATGGTTTCGGGTCTGGTGGTGGCGACTGTAATCTTGCCGCTGCCATCAGCAAACAAATAGCTTACGTAGTAAAGTTTTGAATCAACATCTTTAAAAATCACTTCCTCATCACTCAGCGCTGTCTGCCCAACCGGATCCCAGTTTACCATGCGTTTGCCACGGTATATAAGTCCTTTATTATACAGATCGATGAAAACTTTGATCACACTTTTGTAATAATCATCATCCATGGTAAAACTGGTGCGGTTCCAGTCGAGGCTGCAGCCCAGTTTTTTCAGCTGCTGTAAAATGATGCCGCCATATTTTTCTTTCCATTCCCAGGCATATTGTAAAAATTCATCCCTGCCCAGTGAAGATTTGGCAATACCCCGTTCCCGGAGCATGGCCACCACTTTGGCTTCGGTGGCGATACTGGCATGATCGGTACCCGGTACCCAGCAGGCATTTTTTCCCTGCATCCTGGCACGGCGCACCAAAATATCCTGGATGGTATTATTCAGGCAATGCCCCATATGCAATACGCCGGTAACATTGGGAGGCGGTATTACCACGGTATAGGGCTCCCGGTTGTCGGGGGTGCTGTTAAAATATCCTTTATCCAGGCTATGCTGATACCATTTTGCGTCGGTTGCTGCAGGTTCAAAATTTTTACTCAGTTCCATTGATTGATTATAAGCTTGTTCGGGCTGCAAAACTAAGGAAAACAGGGGAGGGAGCGAAAGGCTTGCAGCGTAAATAAAGATTTGTAAGGCGCAGTTGTTTTACTAAGTGATCCTTGATGGCTGGAGCGTGTGTTTACGTACCGGGCATGCGTAAAAACACTTTTTTTTGGAAATATTGTCCATTTTCCGGAATAATCTGGGAAAAGAAGGATTTTAAGTATTTGGTTTTCAACTAATTTCTTTTTGGCACAACTATAGTAATTTCTGCAGCATACTACGCAAGTAGTTTTACCACTGATTCTCGTACCAAGAAAAAGACCTGAAATGAAAACAAAATTCTACACTTTCTTTCTCATGCTGCCGGCAGTATTTGCTGGTATTATTATCCATGCGCAAAATACCCTGAAAATGGGTGTCAGTGGCGGTCCTGCCGGCAATGGCCCCGGAACGGGTTCGCAGGCGGTAACATTATATACGAACGGCACAACAGCCTATACGCCTGCTGTGACGGCCACTTATACCATGTCCAACCAGCAATTTGCTGCCGGAACACTGGAAGGCATTTCATCCAAACCTGCCATGAATTTTGGCGGTAATATCAATGCTTCAGCCAATTCATCTATGGTTGCACAGGCATACTATCCAACCATGAATGGTATTGGTTCGCCGCAGGACAATATGTTCTCGGCCTGCAGCAGCTGTGGCGCAACAGGTATCAGTGTTTCCACAGATAAAGCTATCAGCCTGTTCAATTGCACGGAAGCTTTTATAAATGCAGGCACCGGTGCCAATACCAGGGCCCTGAATGCCCGTGTGTATGTGGGGGATATTACCATTACTTTCAATAAGCCTGTGTCTAATCCTGTACTGCATTTTGTAGGATTGGGTGGCACCACCACGGTAACCAAATCTGGCAAGACCTATGAACTCGGTTTTGCAACAGAGTTTGACCTGTTGGGCAGCAATGTAACATTGAGCAAACTGGCGGGCAACAGTTACCTGAATGTAACTGCCACGCAAATTACCAATACTGCAACCTACATGGGCCCCAGCTCACAGGGAACCACGGCGAATGGCATCACACGTTATGCTGCCAGCGGAAGTGTGAAAGCTACAGGTACCAACATCACTGCTGTTACTTTAAAAGTGTATGTGCATGGTGATGGCGGCCGGGTAAGCAACAGTTCAGGTATCGTAGTTTCGCCTGATGCCGGCTTAAACCCGCTTTGGGCACTCGGTGCCACCAATGCTTTCAGCGCCAGTGGTATGGTAAGCGGCGATCTTTCCCTGGTTGGGGTGTCAATATTAAAACCTGTAACCATTTCCGGAAACGTGTTCAACGATGCGGATGGAGGTAATGTAAATAACAGTACCGGCATTGCCAATGCTGTGCCTGCGGGGATGTATGCAAACCTGGTTGACAATAACGGTAAACTGGTGAGCCAGGTTAGTGTAAATACAAATGGCACATTTAGTTTTCCATCCATATTCGAAGGAAATTATACCGTAAAACTGAGTGTTACCACCGGCACACAGGGCAGTACAGCACCGGCGGCTTCTTTGCCATCAGGCTGGGTGGCTACCGGCGAATTCAACGGAACACAGAACACCGGTAATGATGGCGATAAAAACAGTGCTTCCGCCGCATTTGCCGTAAACACAACAGATGTGGCCAATATCAATTTTGGCATTGAACGTCCGCCATTGGCACCTGCACAATCTTATACAATCGCTCAACCTGCTTATAATTCTGCAGCTGTTTTAAATGGTACGGGTACTATTGCAGATCCTGGTACCATCAGGGGCAATGACCCGGAAGAAGGTTACCTGGTAAGTGGCAAAAAGTTCAGTATTACCACTGATGCTGCAATGAATGGCAATAAGCTGTTCTATAACGGGGTGGAGATCGCGGGTACCATGATCATCAATAATTACAACCCGGACCTGCTGACGGTGAAATATTGTGGCGCCGGCAGCGTGGAGCTGATATTTACTTACCAGAGCTATGATGCAGCTGACCAGGTGAGCAACCCGGCATTGTACAGGATCGGATGGTTATACCTGCTGCCCGTAAAATCATTTGAAGTGGCCGCCAGTCTTAACGGAAATGCAGCCCTGATCAGCTGGAAAACCAGCGGCGAAGAAAATACCAGCCGCTTTTATGTGGAGCGCAGCAACGACAACAGCAACTTTACAGTTGTAAACAGTGTGGCTGCTGCCGGCAACAGTGCCGCAACAAAGAATTACAGTGTGCAGGATGATATAAGCGATGTAAACGGTGCAGTGGTTTATTACCGTATCAGGCTTACTGATCTCAATGGAAAAATCACCTATTCCAATATTGTGGTGGTACGCAAGTCAGGTGTGGATGCCGTAAAGGTATTTCCCAATCCATTTATCGAAACCGTAAATATCTCTTTCTTCAGCAATGTAAAAACCACAGCGCTCGCACGCATCACCGATATGAATGGCAAAGTGCTGGCACAGGTTAACTGTAATGTGGTAAAGGGAAGCAACCAGGTTAATATCAGCAATCTTAAAAATATTCCTGCGGGCATATACATGCTGCAGTTAAAAAGCAGCGATGGTACCATCAGTTTTGTACAGCAACTGCTGAAATAATTTTGTTTTCATAGATACGTCAGAGGTTAAGTGCTGCCGCTGTTCCCAGTGTGCAGCTTTTTTTTATCAATACAGTGAAAAAATAAAGAAATGCTGTCCTTCCCAGGTCTGCAATACGGCATTCGACGGGCCGCCAAAAGCCGACAGCCCCTTAAGCCCGGCTTTTTTTAAGTCTTCAATTCTTTGTGAGGTATTGATCCCAAAGTAAGTTACCGCAGGGTAATTAAAATGACTGGTCTGGTGCAGGCCGATGATCATTAGCCCGTCGCTCAGGATGGCATGCGGGTAAGGCGCTTTCATTTCGGCTTTTACTGTAAAACCCAGTCTTTTCCAGAAGGCAACCGATTTTTTAATATCCGTTACAGGATGAGCAAACTCACCAAATACACCGCATTGCCGGTTGGGGTATTTGCCGGCGGTATTATAATCAGCCTGGTTCATGTTGAGCAGGGTGGTGCCCGAAGGCTGTGTAAACTGGCCCAGGTTATTCGACAAAACAATATTAAACCCGTCCGGCGTTTTTATATAATATCTTTTGATGGCATCCCCGGGTTTTGGTTTTTGGTCAAACGCAATGCTGTCGTGCTCAAGTTGCGCAACAATTTTTTCAACATCCTGCGCATAATAGGTAAGCCCGCAGTAAGGCGTATTGTCTTTCCGCATCATGATCAGCAGGCTGCCATCAGAAACCTGTACCCAGGGAGCGGGGTAGGCGCTGGCGGCTTTTTTTGCAAAGCCCAGTTTTTCATACACTGCCAGGGAAGAATCTGTATTGGAAGAAGTGACGTATACACAGGCAACATCACCTAATTTGCTTTGTGCGGAGGCTACCGAAATGAGCCCGGCAAAAAACCAGCTTGTAATTGAAAGATATTTCATAATGCAAGATTGTAATTATACCAGGTCAAAGCCATTTAAGGCTTTCAACTTTATCAAGATGCAGTTGTTCTTTAAGCGCTTCCAGCCCGTTAAACCTCACTTCGCTCCGCAGGTATTTTACCACGTACACCCTGATGACCTGTCCATAAATTTCCCGGCTAAAATCAAAAAGGTTCACTTCCACCACGCGTTTTTTTCCATTGATGGTTGGCCTGAAACCGATGCTCATCATACCCTTGTAGTTTTTGCCATCCACATCGGCCGTTACTGCATAAATGCCATCGCCGGGAATGATCTTTTCTTCTTCCAGTATTTTTAAATTGGCGGTTGGGTAACCGAGGGTGCGTCCAATCTTATCGCCATGCACCACTTCGCCTTCAAAGAAGAAATGATAGCCGAGTAATTTATTGGCTTCATCCACCTGTCCGTGTATGATGGCGCTGCGGATATTTGTGCTGCTTACTTTGGCCGCATCCAGCAAATGCTCCGGGATTTCCATCAGCCGGTAATTGTAAACAGGCGCTTTTTCTTCCAGCAGTTTATAATTGCCGGTGCGGTCTTTCCCAAAACGGTGATCGTAGCCAATGATGATGGTATGCGGATGAAATTTATCCACCAAAAAATCACTGATATATTCTTCGGCCGACTGGTTGGCGAAAAAATCGGTAAACGGCACCACCACGAGGTGATCGATACCTGATTTTGCCATCAGGTCGATCCTTTCCTGCAATGTATTGATCAGGCGGATACCCGTTACCACGCTGCTTACCACTTTACGCGGATGCGGGTGAAAGGTAATGATGACCGACTCGCCGCCGGCTGCCGATGCGGTGTCTTTCAGTTTCTGGATGATCTGCTGGTGCCCGCAGTGCACACCATCAAAAGTGCCGATCGTGATCACGGCCTTATTGAAAACGGGGAGCTTATCTGTTGTGTTATGAAGTTTCATTTTAAAGTAAGTGCAAATCTACTTGATAATTTTATAACGGATAATGCATAATTCGGTTGTAATTTGCGCCTCAAAATGCTGCAGCAGGTTTAAGAAATCTGCAATCGAAAATCATAAATCTGAAATTTAGATGTCCTTATACGCTAAAAGAGGGGTTTCTGCCCAGAAAGAAGAAGTGCATGCCGCGGTAAAAAATCTCGACCAGGGCCTTTTCCCGTATGCGTTTTGCAAAGTGTATCCCGATTACCTGGGCGGGGATGATGCATATGTTAATATTATGCATGCCGACGGGGCCGGTACCAAAAGCATACTGGCCTATTTGTACTGGAAAGAGACCGGCGATATCAGCGTATGGAAGGGTATTGCACAGGATGCGATCGTGATGAACCTCGATGACCTGCTTTGCGTGGGTATTTATGATAATATCGTTTTCAACAGCACCATCGACCGCAATAAGAATTTAATTACGGGGGAGGTACTGCAGCAGATCATCGGTGGCAGCCAGCAATTATTTGATACGCTGAAAGCAACAGGTGTGCATATTCATTACCTGGGCGGAGAAACAGCCGATGTGGGTGATGTGGTGCGTACGGCTGCTGTAAACGGTACCATGACCTGCCGCTGGCCCAAAGATAGAATTGTCAGCAACGAAAAAATAAAGGCAGGCGATGTGATAGTGGGACTGGCCAGTTTTGGACAGGCCAGTTACGAAACGGAATACAACAGCGGTATTGGCAGTAACGGGTTAACCAGTGCCAGGCATGATGTGCTGCACAAATTTTATGCGGAAAATTTTAAGGAGAGCTACAATACCGGTTTAAGTGATGAGGTGGTTTACATAGGGAAACACAAATTGAGTGAACCGGCCATTGAAAATAGCCAATTAACAATCGGTAAATTGTTGTTAAGTCCCACCCGCACTTTTGCGCCTGTAATGAAACCGCTTTTGGAAAATCATTTTGATAAAATTCATGGCCTCATTCATTGCAGTGGCGGCGGGCAAACCAAGTGCATGAAATACCTGCCGGGCAATTTCAGGATTGTAAAAGATAATTTATTTGAAGCGCCGGAGATATTCAGGATCATTCAGCAGAACAGCGGCAGCAGTAACAAAGAAATGTATGAAGTGTTCAACATGGGCTGCAGGATGGAAATTTATTGTGATGCTGCCGATGCGCAGACGATGATTGGTGCTGCAAAACAGTTTAATATTGATGCACAGGTCATCGGAAGGGTGGAAGCCAGTGAGAAAAAAGAACTGGTGATACAACTGAAAGATGAAACCATTACTTATTAAAAATAAAACCCCGGATTCCGGGGCTTTATTTTTATGACTATACTATTTACTTTACCATAAAAGTGATGGGCTGTTTCCTGTACGCATTCACAACATGGCCATTCTGGATGGCGGGTTTCCATTTGCCGCTGTTTTTGATAAGATCCACACAATGCTGCGCTGTTTTAGAATTGGTACGGTTACGGGCAAAAACCGCTGAAATGCTGCCATCTGTTTTTACAATAAATTCAACCACGATGGTATATGTGCCAGCAGGCCATCCTTCTTTGGCGGGAATGCCCGGATCCAGTTTTTTCAACAGGTAGTTGCGCCATGCTTCCATTCCGCCGGGATAAGCAGCTTCAATATCCACCTTTGTAAAAATTTTATCATTAACCTTTGAAAGACTGCTGTCCATTGGTTGTTTCGCAGCATTTTGCCATTGCTGTTCCGAGGGGAGCGGGTTGATTTGTATGTTCTTTATTTCATAATCGGCAGGCAGTTCTCCATTTACCGGGTCGGGGAGGCGCTTTACCCTGAAATTAAAACTGGAGTTAATTGTTGTTTTGCCTTTTTCCATCACACCAATGGTGAGCAGCCCGGGAGCAGTAACCCTTACATTATATTTTCCATTTTTACCTGTGATGCTGGCCCTGCCTTCAGTTACAGTAAGCACCAGGTTTTCGGGGGCGATATCATAGGCGGTTACAGTAATGGGATTATCCAGGCCAATATACAGAACATTCATCCTGTCCAGTGCAATCGCAGCCGGGGCAGCAGCATTTTGATTGTTATATTCCCTGTCACGTGCAAGCGGGTAGCCTTCAACCACCACTTCCTGTAACTGGTTTGCTTTATCTTTTGTAATAACCTCCACGACACCATTTTTTGCCTGTTCGCCATATTTTTTTATGCCGGTTTCATCTCTTATAACATTAATGGTTTTTATCTCTTCGGGCGAAATGCTGTTCAGGTATTCTTTACTTCGAACGGCATCATCCACCACGTACAGTACATTTCCCGGCAATCCTTTTTCATTCTTTGTATAAATTTCGATCACGCCATTGGCACCCTTCGTTCCATATTTTTCAAGGGCTTTTTCATTTTTAAGCACATAGATGTGATCAATATTTTCGGTGTTAACTTTTGCCAGTGCCATTTCACCGGTGCCGCTTTCCCTTCCATCAATCACCACGAGGGCTGTGCCGGCAGTTTTAATGGGAATTTGCGCAGTGGATACTGTTGCGGCAGGTTCTTCCACCACCGCATCATAAAATTCCAGTACACCATTGCCCGCTTTTGCACCGTATTTGCCGATGGCTTCTTTATTATTTGCACCATACCCCCTGGCCATTTTTGCCACAATGCGCAGGCTGGGATAGGGTTTGCAGTCAAACTCTTTTCCATTTACGATCACCAGCCTTTCCATTTTTGCAGCAGATTCAATTTCTTTTTTAAGTGCGTTTTCAAATATGATGGTATCTGCAGAAATCAGGCAGGTGTTATTGCTGATATAGGTTTGAATGTTTTGTTTTTTTGCCTTGCGGGATGTGTCATACAGCAGTGCCATACCTTTTTGGTAGAGGGGGGCAGGCTGCGCTGCGGCAGCCTGTTTTTGCTGAAAATTGGCAATGGCAAATTTTTCAATACCCGCCAGGATGTTTTTTGCAATGATTTCTTTACCCGCTTCGGAAGTCACATATTTCATGTCCTCCGGGTTAGATATCATGGCAGTTTCAATGTACAGTGACGGACATGGATTGTTTATAAAAGTATATAAGCGCCGCTGGTGTAATTCCGGCTGGACAGGCAGGCGGTAATTGTTGATAAACTCACCCAGGATTGCAGACCCCAATAACCTGCTTTGTGCGGCAATTGGTTCGCTGTTTTCCGGTACCCATATCCTCAGTCCTTTTGATGCAGTGTTGTTATTGGAATCAAACCCATTTTCCCCATCAGATTCAAGGCCGGAACTTGTGTGGATAGAGATATACATGCTTGCATTATTTTTCTTTACCAGTGCAGTTTTTTCTTCTTTGGAAAGAAAAATATCATCAGATTTTGTGAGTACAATCTCTATATTGCTGTTTGTGTTCAGTGCCCTGATCTCTTTTGCAATTGCCAGCGTGATCTCTTTTTCCAGTGTGCCATTCTTTGCTTTTGCCCCGTGATCCCCGCCTCCGTGACCCGCATCAATTACAACAGTAATTTTTTCGCCTGAATACACATCGCCCGGATGAGCTTTCTTTGCTTTAAAGGTAAATGCGGCAAAAACAAGTACTGCAAGGGGCAAAACAAGTATGCGGCCCCAGTAATTCACCCGGGGATTTTTGTTTTTCACCAGCATGGCCAGTCTTCTTTTAATGGGTGAATAAAAGAAATTATTGGCGAGCGAAAACTGGTGTTGCGGGTAGGCGGCTTGTAATATCATGGCTGCAAAAGATGCCGTATCACTGTCTTCCACCGCTTTTTTATCAGCAATAAATTCATGGATCATATTCAGCTCCCTGCGCAAAAGCCAGAACGCGGGGTTGCACCAGAAAACGGTCAGCACCAGGTTCATGAACAGTTTGTCGTACGTGTGTTTTTCCTGTATATGTGCCACTTCGTGTTTGAATATCTGTTTGCCTGTGACAGATTCTGCATCGATATTACGGTTCCAGAAAATATAATTCAGAAAAGAGAATGGGGTGCTTTTGGCATCCGTACTTACCAATGAAATATCCCCGATCTGTTGTTTCGGGTATTTTTTCAACAGCCGGTATATCACAAAAAGGGTTTGAAACAGCAACAGCAACATGACCAGTGCAACCCCGCCATAGGCTGCGGCTGCCCAGTCGGTCGCAGTCCAGCTGTTGCCCGCCGGGGTGCTTACAATAATATTATCAAGATACACATCGCCATCAGACACGGCCTGCAGCACTTTGATCACCGTGGTTTTTCCTGTATGACTGCTTTCCCAGAAATCAATTTTTATTACGGGTAACAGGAGGGAGAGCATCACCGCTGCGAGTAAATAAAAACGGTTATACTGGTGAAAAATCTTGTTGCGCAATGCCAGCCAGTAATAACCGAACAGCACCGCCGAACAAATAATTACTTTAAGCAGGTAGTATGACAATGCAAGCATAAACGGGCTTTTAATTGATGAATTGTAAATGGCCGAAAGGTACCGGTCGGACGAAAGAAGCACCCTGCAGCAGTAAGCTCATTAAATCCTGTTTCCTTTTTTCAGTTGTTTCAGCAGCAGTTCCAGTTCATCCACGCTGATATTGTTTTCCTTAACCATAAAGGATACGGCATTGCTGAAGCTGCCTTCGAAATATCCTTTTACCAGGCTTTTCATCGACGATTTGCTGTAGGCATCTTTTGTGATCAGCGGGTAGTACTGGTGTGTGCGCCCGAAAATCGTGATGCCGACAAATTCCTTTTCCACCAGTATTTTTAAAATGGTGGCCACGGTATTATTATGTGGTTTGGGGGCAGGCAGTTCATCCAGTATTTCACGTAAAAAAGCCTTGTCAAGTTTCCAGATCACCTGCATGATCTGTTCTTCGGCCTTGGTAAGTGTTTTCATGCTTGAATATTTAAGAATTCAAATCTAAAACTAATAATTTAGTTTTACAACTATTTTTTTAGTTTTTATACATATTGACGGTTTTTTAACAGGCGTGCAGAAAATATTTTTTAGTTAAGAAGTGTTAAGGGCTAAATTTGCCCAGTTAGTTACAGGTATGAGTAATGCTTAATACAGAACAGCCGTTGAAGTGTGCGACGCCACCGGGTTTGAAAAAAGCACCACTGCTTGTAACAAAATTTTTAAAATCATCCCGGCCGCTTAATGCGTACCGGCTCAGAAAACAGAAAACCAAGCCATGTCACAATCTGTTGTTGAATTAAAGAATGTAAAAATATTCCAGGGCGATAACCTGATCCTGAGTGATGTGAATATTTCCATTGATAAAGGGGAATTTGTTTACCTGGTGGGTAAAACCGGTACAGGCAAAAGCAGCCTGCTGAAAACCATGTATGGTGATTTGCCGCTCAAAGAAGGGGAAGGATTTATCGTAGGCCATAACCTGAAAGACATCACCTGGAAAACCGTGCCTTTCTTACGCCGAAACCTGGGCGTGGTGTTCCAGGATTTTCAATTGCTTACCGACCGCAATGTAAACGAAAACCTGAAATTTGTGCTGAAAGCCACCGGCTGGAAGGACGAAAAACTGATGGATGAAAAAATCGCCGATGTGCTGGATAAAGTGGGCTTAAAAACAAAAGGATTCAAAATGCCTTTTGAACTGAGCGGCGGCGAGCAGCAGCGTGTGGATATTGCCAGGGCCCTGCTTAATTCCCCCAGGCTGATACTGGCTGATGAACCTACCGGTAACCTCGACCCTGAAACCAGTGATGAGATCATGCAGCTGTTGTTCCATATCTGCAAAGATTACAACACCACCATCATCATGGCCACACACGATTATATTGTGATCAATAAATTTCCTGCAAGAATGCTCAAGACGGAGCGGGGTAAAGTGTGGGACAATGCTAGTATAGCCATTTCATAAGTTGCAGCGCATTTGCTTCGTTATTATATTGAGACAGCAGCAGCCCCTGGCGCTGCTGTTTTTCATCTTCGGTAAATGGTTCTACGTATAGTTTTGTAACCGCTTTTTTAAATGCGGCAGCCCCTTCCTCAATATTGCAGGCATATTCGAGCCCGCTGCCTTCCACGCCTTTTTTATTTACCACGCAATGACGGCCATTAAAAAGTGCATTCAGCAGTTTTAGCTTAACACCGGTGCTGTTAAAGGAAGGCAGTACATGGATTTGCGCCTTGCTGATCATATCCTGCATTTCACGTCCACCGGGATTGGCTACCATGCAGGTGTGCTGGTGCCGGTGTGCTTTTTCCTCCAGTTTTTTTGATGGGTTTTTACCCGCAATCACAAAAGGGATTTCAATGTCGTTGAAAACTTGTTCCAGCAACCATGTGGCGGCGGCTTCATTTTCATTTACAGAAAGGTTGCCATGGTACAGGCAATAACAGCCTTTGCCTTCCTTGCCCGTCGCCAAAGTATGCGGAATAAATACCGGCAGATAATGTACTTCCGGCGCCCCGAACAGGTTTCGGTACACATTCGCATCTTCCATGCTTACCGCTATGACGGGGCATTTGTCTGCAATGTTTTTTTCATAGCGGCGCAGGAGCAGGCTTTCATAAAAAAAATACAGTTTCTTAAACCAATTTTTTTCATGTTTGGCAAGATGACGGTAATAGGCAAACTCAACATTGTGCAGCCTCAGCAGCACTTTCCTGTCTTGAAGCAGGTTCTTGTACAGGTAATAGGAGCAATGGATGCCTTCCAGTAAAACAGGATAGTTGTCTTTTTGGAGATTTTGTAAAAGTGCATCGCTGATCCTTGAAGAAACGATCAGTGGCAATGATAGTGAAAAGCTTTTTTGATTGGGCCTGCGCTGGTAATAATGCACAGACTCGCAGTATTTTTTCAATTCATCCTGTTCGGGTCTGCCATTGGTAAAACAGTGCAGGTGAATTTTGACGCCGAGCCGGTGCAGGTATTTCAGTTTGTAAAAAAGATCCACCACACCGCCGTAGTCAACCGGCCAGGGCACATCAAGACTTATAATATGTAAATGCTTATCCAATACTGATATTGTTTTCCGCTGTGATTTTTATAAACAGGGAGCGGAGTATTTGCTGTTCATTCTCCCAGTTAAGCGTTTCATAAGCAACAGCGGTATTGCTTTTGTATAGCTGGTAATTCGTTTCGTTTGCATCCAGTTCAAGTACTGCCGTGGCAATGGCTTCCGGGGAAACCTGCGGGAGTATTGTGCCAATTCCGTATTGCCTTACAATGGCGGCCACTTCCATAATATCACTGGCGATTACAGGAATGCCCGCCGCGATATAATCAAACAATTTGTTGGGCAGACTGGCCTGCTGGTTAATATTGATGGGTTTGTCGAGACTGAAACCACACCACGCAAGGGGCGTAAGTTGTCGCAATGCCACCGGATCCAGTACGCCGGTGAAGAGGATACGTTCCTGCAACTGTTGTTTCGCAACACTGTTCTTTAATGCGGGGATGATAAGTCCGCCGCCGGCGATCACCAGCATAAAGGTTTCCGGAAGTAATGCTACAGCACTTACCAGTTCCTCCAGTCCGCGGTTTTCATTGAGCCCGGTTCCCTGCACCAGTAATATTTTTTTTCCTGCAGGCAGATCAAAACCTGCGGTTTGCTGCATGGCCGCTTTTTTATAGGGAAGGTTCCTGATGACTACAGGTTCTATACCGTATTTGTCTTTATACAAAGCGGCGATACTTTTGTTTACAGTGTATATGTATTTCACCCTTGGAAAGAAAAAGTTTTCAATGCGTTGCCAGGTTTTTTTAACAAACGACCGGTTGTAAAGTTCGGCGGTCCCGGTAAAAAATTCATGTGTATCATATACCTGTATTCTGCTGCGGATTTTGGAAACCAGGAAATTTGCCGGAAGGGTGTCGAGGTCATTTGCCAGTAAAATGTCTGCGGGCCTGGATAAAAGGAAAAAGAATAAACGGGTATTCCATTCGGCATAAAACAGGAAGCCTTTTTGAAAAACCATATTGAATCTCTTTGTAGGATAGCTGCGGTTATTTAATGGAAGACTGTTTTTTTTCTTTGTACCGGTGAGCAATACATCAAAGCCCATTTCATGCAGGGTTTGGGCGGTGCGGTGCACACGCTGGTCGGTCACCAAATCAGAAATTACAGAAACGATCACAGTTGCCATCGGGGTAAAATTAAGAAACTATACGGTTCAGGGTCGGCCAGTTGCAGCATAAGCAGCTGTATGATCATGCACAGCCTTCATTCCTTTCCAGTTTCCTTCATCAGAAATGGAGTGGTTGTGCCAGATACAGATGAATGTGCCGTTTACTTTTTTTACCTCATCGATCAGTATCTCCATCCTTTCCTGTGTTGCTGCAGGATGCAATTGCAGGTCTTCGGCAAATGTGCCTTCCATATATGTATTGGGATGGATCATCAATTCCGTCCCGGTTTCAGTTAACAGGTTATAAAAGCGGAAGGGGTTACAGGTGCCGGCCCTGAAACCGGGCAGTTCTGCAAAACCTAAAGTATAATCATCTGTTATGCCGGCTTTCAACAGGTTGCTGTATGTTTCCGGAAACTCCAGCCGCAGGTAGTGCTGGCGGCTTTGGGTGATTTTTTTGCTGGCGCTGGTTTCCAGCAACAGTTTTTCATGCTGCAGTTGCAGCAGGTTGTTGCTGGTGTAATAAGAGGGGTGAATACCGATGGGAAAAAGTCCGCCCAGTTTTTGTACCAGCTGCTGCATGCTTTTGCTGTAAGGCGCCAGGTTGCGGTTATAGGTATTCCGCGGACCAACCAGCAGGAAGAAAATTACTGGATGTTTGTACCGCCCCGCTGTTTCCTCAATATGATCGTAGGTATCAAAGGGGTCTGCCGCTTTTTGCAGAAGCACTTTCAGCCTCCTGGCCAGTTTTTTGAATTGGAGGGTGGCGGCGTCTTTTACAATATGTCCCATTTGCTGCAGCAAGCTGCGGCCTTTGTAAGCATATGCCACATCGATATCGTAGGTGAATATTGCGGTAAATGTTTTTTGCTTAACCTGCAGCCCCGGGTAATGACGCAGCAGTTCCTTGGCCAGTTCATGGATCCATATTTCCACCACGGGCTTTTCCAAAATGCCAAGCTGGTGCGCCAGTGAATCTGCTGCCTTAAACTGCCCGTATTGGTTGGGTTCAAAAGGCAGGTATTCCTCGTAACGGCTGACGAAGTAAAAGACTGCAGCGAAAATATCAAAGGGAAAATTACCCTGTTCCCGGGCAAAGGGAACGTTGAATCCCTTGTAAACTGCAATTTTTATGTCCTGCTTTTTGATGCCTGTTTCAAATAAAAGCGTTGCGGCTTCGATCCGGAGGGGGCATGGCAGGGAGGAGGTGCTGTAATTAAGTTTAGGACCAGTGGCCGTATTAAAATGTTCTTTATCAGTGGTGATAGAAAATGCAAGCCCCAAATGATCCGTGAACAGAAGCCTGCAAACATAATCGAGCCTCGGGCTGGTGTTTTCAGAAAATATCAGCAGGCTGTTCATTAAATCTTTGATTTTTAAGCCATGAAGATAAAACAGGCGCTATAAAAAATTGCCTGTTCTGCCACTAAAACCATTTTTTTTACCTACTTTTGCGCCGAAATATAAAGAAACTATAACAAAGACGTTATTAAAAAACATTGAAATGCCGTATTTAACAACAGAAAAAAGAGCAACCATTTTCTCTACTTACGGGGGAAAAGCCACCAACACAGGTTCTATTGAGGGCCAGATTGCTTTACTAACCGAACGTATCAATTCTATTTCAGATCACCTGAAAGAAAACAAAAAAGATTTCTCTTCCCAGAGGGGTTTGATGAAAATGGTAGGTCAGCGCAAACGCTTACTGACATACCTTAGCAAACACGATCTTACAGGGTACAGAAGCTTGATTGAGAAATTAGGTCTCCGCAAATAATAATTTTTTCTATGTAACAGATAACGATTCCCAACTGAAATTGAACGGTTGGGAATTGTGCTATTTACATAATTATCTTAAAACAACCTGTCCGTTCAGCGAACAGGTTTTAAATCCTGAACATATTATATGTCTTTTTTACAACCCAAATCGGTAACTTTTGATATTGCCAGTGGCAAACAGGTTACCATCGAAACCGGCAAACTGGCACGCCAGGCTGATGGCGCTGTAACCGTTCGCCAGGGCAATTGCGTGATATTAGCTACTGTAGTTGCCAACAGCGAACCTAAAGAAGGTCAGAGCTTTTTCCCATTATCTGTGGATTACCAGGAAAAGTTCGCCGCTGCCGGCCGTATCCCCGGATCATTCTTTAAAAGGGAAGCCCGTTTAAATGATTACGAAATTCTTACTTCACGCTTAATAGACAGGGCGCTGCGTCCGCTGTTTCCGGAAGATTATTTCTGCGATGTGCAGGTACTTGTAACACTGGTATCTTCCGATGCGGAAGTAATGCCCGATTCACTGGCCTGTCTGGCAGCATCTGCGGCGATCGCGGTTTCAGATATTCCCATTATGGAGATCATTTCTGAAGTGCGTATTGCCCGTAAAGATGGCGAGTATATTATCAACCCCACCAGGAGCCAGTTAGAATCAGGTGTGGATTTTGAATTTGTGATTGCCGCCACCGAAAAGAACATCATGATGGTGGAAGGCGAGGCAAAAGAATGCCAGGAAGAAGACCTGGTGAAGGCACTGGAACTGGCACACGATGCCATCCGAATCCAGATAAAAGCACAGGCTGAACTGCGTGATAAAGTAGGTGTAACCGGCAAAAGAGAATATACCAAGCCTTACCGCAACGAAGAACTGAATCAGAAGATCACTGCACTTGCAAAAGATAAAATGTATGCGATATCTTCTTCAGCCAGCGCCAAGCATGAACGTGCAGAGGCATTTGACAAACTGGAAGACGAGGTAAAAGCCGCTTTAGGTGAAGAACTGGCAGATGCCGATAAATCACTGATCGGTTTTTATTTCGGTGAACTGCAATACCATGTGGTAAGGGACATGATCCTGAACGACCGCAAACGGCTGGATGGCCGTGGTTTATCAGATATCCGTCCATTGTATATGGAAACGAATATCCTGCCAACGCCACACGGGTCGTCTTTGTTTACAAGGGGTGAAACACAGTCTCTTACAACAGTTACTTTTGGTACTCCTTTAGATGAGTTACTGATAGAAAGCGCTCAGAAATCAGACTACAGCAAATTCCTCCTGCATTATAATTTCCCTCCATTCTCTACTGGTGAAGTGAAAATGATCCGTGGTGTGGGCCGCCGTGAAGTGGGACATGGTAACCTGGCCATGCGTTCTTTAAAACAAATGATGCCCGGCCGTGAATATCCTTACACAGTGCGTGTGGTAAGTGATATCCTGGAAAGTAATGGTTCTTCCTCTATGGCTACCGTTTGTGCCGGTTCGCTGGCCCTGATGGATGCGGGTGTGCCTTTCCCCAAACACGTAAGTGGCGTGGCGATGGGCCTGATCACAAAAGCCGGTAAATATGCGGTGCTGACCGATATCCTGGGTGATGAAGACCACCTGGGTGATATGGACTTTAAAGTAACCGGTACCCGCGAAGGTATTTGCGGTGTGCAAATGGACATTAAAGTGGATGGTTTAAGCATGGAGATCATGCGTGAGGCACTGGAACAGGCCCGTAAAGGCCGTTTACATATCCTGGATGCCATGTACGAATGCATACCGGCACGCCGTGAAGACCTGAAGCCGCATGCACCGCGTATGGAAAAACTGATTATCGATAAAGAATTTATCGGTGCAGTAATCGGGCCAGGTGGTAAAGTGATCCAGGAAATTCAGAAAGAAACCGGAACAACCATTAATATCGAAGAGATCAATGACAGGGGTGAAGTAAGCATTTTCTGTGCGAACAAAGCCGGACTGGATAAAGCGGTTGAATGGATCAAGGGTATTACTGCTATTCCTGAAGTTGGACAGGTGTATGAAGGAACCGTGAAGAGCATTAAGGAATTTGGTGCATTCGTTGAATTCCTTCCCAAGAAAGAAGGCCTGCTGCACATCAGTGAAATCAGCTGGAAGCGTCTCGAAACCATGAACGGTGTGTTCAAGGAAGGAGAGAAGGTGAAAGTAAAACTGCTGGATGTGGATCCAAAAACCGGCAAGTTCAAACTCAGCCGCAAGGTACTGATCCCAAAACCGGAAATGAACAAACCTAAACCTGAAGGCGGACAAGCGCCCGAACAGGCTTAATAAAGGTTAAATAATAAGAAGTGCCGCAGGTGAAAACCTGCGGCTTTTTTATACAAAACCTAAAATGAGCACTGCTTTCTCAGAATAAAAAGAAACTGTCCCTGCCACCCACTTTTTTCCTGGGTGCTCCTGAAGGCCTGACATTATAAGTGGCAGTGAGCATAATGTACTGCGGCAATGTGTTGGTTTGCGTGGTACTGATCATATTTCTGTTAACCGAACTGCTGAAATTCAGATTGGTTTTTAAGATGTCAAACACCGAGAGTTTGAATACCAGTGCATCTGTTTTAAGCGTTGTATAATTGATTGCTGCATTCCAGCGGAAAATCCTTTTACCGGAAGAAGTAAGGGCGCTGTTATATTCAGTATTAAATTGTGTTTCCCAGATAAAATGTTTGGGCAGCCGTACCACCAGTTCATTGTCTACCCATATATAATTATTGCTGATGTTTTTAAAAATATTATTGGAATACCGGGTAAAATTATTTCCAAAACTGGCCGAGCAATTCCATTCCACTTTATCATTGAAATTGATTCCGACCCCGGCCCAGTTATTGATCATGTAGGTGCTTTGTCTTGTGTTTATATTATTGTAAACCAGAAAAGTTGCGTTGATATTATAGTAGCCGCCCGCATTCCAGCTAAAGATGCGTTTGGGGTTGTTTTTATATTGTTTGCTGATGTTGAAATTGGCAGAAAGACTTTTACTTCCGTTGCCATTTACAGGCTGATAGGTTTGCACGCCTTTGTCATCTACAATGATGTTTTGCACGATATCATTATTGGTAACGGAACCGCCCGACCATAAATAAGTATTCAGGTTTGTTTTGGGATTATTGAAATAATAATTCACTGAAAAATTATGCCGCTCCATAGGCTGTAAATCGGGGTTACCCTTTGTAATGAAAAACGGGTTGGTATTATCTGATACAGGGATCAGTGAATTATAGCCCGGCATCACCACATCTTTGTTATAATTAATATTGAGTTTTTTGTACACAATGCCAAAGGCGGGCAACCAGCTGTTTGTTTTTTGCAGGATGGGATTTGGTAATGTGGCCAGCGTATTTACGAACGACTGTACCAGGTATCTCAATGTGGGTGAAATGGTCAGGTCTTTCCATTTAATATCGATACCTGTTGTAAATAAAAAGCGGTTGCCTGTTCTGCTTAAGCGGCTGCTGAGTGAAGGGTTCAGTAAGTCATAGTTCTCGGAGCCGGCATTTTTGTTGAAAGTGGTTACGGAATTGTACAACTGGTTATAATCATGCCGCCCCGCTATACGCCAGGTTATTTTTTTTGAAAAAGGTTCACTGTATAAAAAAGTGGTTACCACATCGGTTCTCGGCACCCTTTCAATCCTTAGCTGCGATAAGATGCTGTCATAATTGTTTGGATATAAATAATGAAGTCCGGATTCGGTGCTGTAATCGTTGTAGCGGTTATTGATATCCAGGTTCTGGCTGAAATTATACCTTCTTCCTTTTTTTGTTTTCGACAGCCGAGTGATGTTTACGGTATGCCGGTAATAGTATGTATTGGCTGGATTGTTCTGAAAAACATTTCCATAACTCAGCGGCCCCAGTTTGTTGTTATTGCTGCTGATATTACTGATGCGCTGTTCATCCTGCAACCCGATGGTGTAATTGGCATTTACCAGGATGTTGGTTACCGAATCAGGTTTCAGCCGGATGCCCATTCCAATATTATGCGCCCATGTTACCACATCACCGCCCAAAATAGTACTGTTATTTACAACTGTATCCCCGATGAACTGACCCGTGTTGGTAGTGGTGGTTCTGTCGATGATCACATTGCCAAAAAAGTATTGCGCAAAAAATGTTCGTTTGCTGTTGGGCGTGTGGTTAAGGTTGATGCCGGCGCCTTTGCTGGTGGCCACGCCGCCATAACTCTGCTGTCCGCCGAAATTTACGCCATTGATTGAAATGCCGCTGCCGTTCGAACTTCGCCATACACTGGTGCTGTTGCCATTGCTGGTGCCGCGGCTGCGTGATAAACCGCCGGCCTGCATCAGTTCCCCATAGTTAAATCCTGCACGGTTTAAGTTATTGAGGTAACCCAGAACGCTCACCTGCAGTGTATCCCTGTAAATATTGGCAATGGCACCCGCCTCATATGTTTGCTTGGTACCGGCACCAGCATACAGTTTTCCAAACCAGCCTTTTTTTACGCTTTTCTTTAAAGTGATGTTCACCACTTTGCCCACATTGTTGATGTTGTCATCCCCATTACGGAGCAGTTCTTCCTTGTCATCTGTTACCTGCACTTTGTCGATCACATTGGCGGGTAAATTCCGGGTGGCCATTTTAGGATCATCTCCAAAAAAGGATTTTCCATCCACCAGTATCCGGTTAACGGGCTTGCCATTCACCATGATATTGCCCTCCTTATCAACCTGTACACCCGGTAACTTTTTAAGCAGGTCTTCCACCAGTGCATTGGGCAATGTTTTAAAAGCAGCGGCATTGAATTCGATTGTATCTTTTTTGATCAGCACGGGTGGCCGTTCTGCCACGATCACCACTTCGTCCATCGTTTTGGAAGTAGCTGCAATACTGACCGTTCCCAGATCCAGTGTTTCACTTCCCGCGGTGAGCAGAAATGCTTTCCGGTAGCTGTTGAAACCGTTATAGGTGATCACCATACGGCAATCAATATTTAATGGAATACCCGGTACTTTAAATTCCCCCTCCGGGTTGCTTAACCGGTAAGTGATGATGGCTGTATCACTGGCCCTGAATATGGTGATGGTTGCAAGTGCCAGCGGGGATTTCGTGGCCGAGTCTGTGAGCTTACCCTTAATAATTCCCTGTGAAAAAATAGTGGTGCACAGGCATAAGCAGCCTGCAACAGTCAGGAAGATGTGTTTCATGCAAAAAAAAAATGGCTATACTTTAAATGAGAAAACTGAACAGTCAATTAAAAACAACATTGCAATAGGGGCAAACAATATCAATTTTTGCGTGCCCCGCTGTCATGTTGCCTGCATTTGCTTTCAGGATCGTTTTAAAGCTGTTTTGGTTATAAATATTTTTATTAAGCGAATCTGTTACCACGGCAAAGCTTGCCTGTACTTTATCAATGCTTCCGAGCTTTTTGGTTGCTGTTACCGTTTTGTTCACATCCTTAAAACTACCTTCGTAATACACTGCGTAATCCTTCAGTCCTGATAAAGGCAGTTTTACATCGGCATATTTACTGTTTATCTGTACCCTGGTTGTGCCGGCCATGAACTTTTTAATGCTCACTGCCATTCCATAACCGGAAAGCGCCACTGTATCCTGGAGGGCCGTTAGAGAAAGTGTACCGAAATTCTTATTTCCCCTCACGGAACCGGCTTTCTTAAGCCTGATTTCATCTCCTGAACTTTTTTTGAGTTCGAGACTTTTACATTCATCCAGGTCAATCTCCGATGCCCCGGATGTGAGTGTGGCATCGGTGATCTTCGCTGCCGACAGCCGGGACGAAAACATATACATTTCTGCCTTTTGAATATCGCCTGCTGTAATAGTGCAGTAATCTGCTTTTAATGTTGCATGACCTGCGCTGATCATGGTCAAAGTGCCGTTCATTACCTGGGTTTTCAGATTTTTTACATAGCTGTCAAGTTTTGTCTCCGTGTTGCTGGTATTGATCACCACCGTAATATTGGCCGGCACTTCGATTGAAACATACTGGTTGCTGTTTGCCGGGTTATTCAGGGCAGGCTTCAGCGGGTCATCATGGGTGAGTTGCTGCGGACTGAGCCCGTTCACCATCACGGTCACATTCTTTCCCTTCCTGTCAACCGTTATGCCCATTTTTTTCAACAGGGCTTCGTCATTCATCACCAGGCTGTCTTTATAATAATAAGTGGTGGTAATGCTCACAGCAGATTTACTGGAGGTGGTTACCCGCACTTTCCTGTAAATGTTTTTTATAAAAAGCGTGTCGCTTTCCACGCAGGGTACAGACAGTAACAGTTTTTTTGTGCGGAAGCCGCTGCCCAAGGCGGTTACTTTTTTAAGCAGAAGGATTTGCCGGTGCTCTTTAATATCGAGATATTTCTTTATCCTGGAAGAATCGCTCTGCAGTCTGAGTGAGTACACTTTGTGCTGAAGGGAATCTGCCCTGTATGCGGGGAAACTTTTATTACGGAAAAAACTGTCGGCAGTTAAATAAAGCTTGTACTTTTTAGCATATGCAGTATCGGCGCTGTACTTTAACCTTGCCTGTTGCTTATACAGCGAATCATATTTTACATACAGGCCTTTTGCAATCCTGACATTGGCAGCAGCTTTTGATTTTTTTGCTTTTAAAGCAGTATCAGGTACCATACTGAGCCTGAATATTTTTTTACGGGAGGTATCATATGCCAGTTTGATCGGAATCATCCTTTCATATAAGGAATCGCTTTTGCTGTAAACGATATAGAACCTGGAAGTATCCAGTGCAGGGAGTGTGGCTGATTGCAGGTAAATGGTGTCCTTTACAATATGCCCTTCCCGGGATACATGTTTTAAAGGAAGGCTGATCGTCTTTAATACTTTGTTTTTTGTTGTATCTGTAACAAAAATTACTTTGGTAATATATTTTAAGGAGTCGGAGGCAATGGTTGCGGCTATCGCTCTTGCCGCAGTATCTTTTTGCTGGGCATGCACATCTATTCCGGCTGTAATGACCAGGAATGATACAATGATAATAAGAAGTTTATTTTTCATGGCTAACTTTCTAAATGTTGACATAACTTGTTATAAGGCTGTCACCGGGCTGGTGATTTTCCTTTACTTTTTGATTGATATGATTGATCTCAGCCTGGATGTTTTTAAGCAGGCTGATCTTTTGCTGGTACACAGTGATCAGTTGCGTGAGCAGTGCATCCGTAAGGCCTGTTTGACGGATATTTGTTTTGACAGCCGCTTCGTCTTCACCCATTTTCCTTAGCTGGTTTTTCAGGTCCTCAAAATATCCTGCCGGTTCGCCATACAAAGGGCTTTGCCTGATGGATTGCAGCTGCAGGGTTACCATTTTTGTATAGTGCGATTCAAACGAACTCAGCAGCCTGTAGGGCTCACGGTCATCCGCTGTTTTATCTTCACCCGGCACAGGTAAAAAAGCCGCACCGGTATTGTGAGATGTATCACTGCCGGCAGGGGAAGGGAAGCTGGTAACAGGAATATTATTTTCTTTTACAGCGGCTGTCTTTGAAGCTTCCTGAAGTGCGTTACCCGGCATTACGGGCGACCCGGTCCGGAAAATTTTTATACCCAGCACCAGCAGCAGTGTTACAGAGGCAGCTGCAGCAATCCCATACCAAAAAGGCCTTATCCGGGCCGTTTTGCCGGTATTGCCAGCAGTAATTACACGCTGTAATATTTGGGGAGATGGTTCATCCAGGTCCATCTCATGTACATGCTGCTGCAGGTATTTTTTCAGTTCATCCATTGTTTACAATTTGTGCGGTGATCCTTTCTTTTAATAATTGCCGGGCCCGGTGATACTGGCTTTTGCTGGTGCCTTCGGTAATGCCCAGTTGCGCTGCGATCTGTTTATGCTGAAAATCCTCCAGGGCATATAACACAAATATTTCGCGGCAGCCATCAGGCAGTTTTTTTATTTCTTCATGTACCCGGGCGATGTTTACGGCCGACCACCATCCCGGTGACTCATCCTGTAAGTGTTCATGGTCGGCATGATTCCATTCCTCCCAGTAAACTGTTTTCTTTATACGGCGGATACAGGTATTGATCACGATCTGTTTTAACCAGCCCCCGAAAGCTTCCGGGTCTTTTAAACTGTCCAGTGAACTGAATGCGCTGATAAATGCGTCGTGCAACACATCCTCCGCATCAGGCACATGCCCGGTCATGCGGATACAAATGTTGTACATCGCCCTGCTGTATTGGTGGTAGAGCCATGCTTTTGCATCTGTATCACCCTTGGCGGCCTTGCGAATAACTGCAGTTTGTATATTTCCGGGCGCTGTCAAATGATAATTACAGTAATAAGAGCATGAAACTATAAAATGGTTGGAATGGGCGAACAATTTTTTTTGCAATATGCGAACCGGCTTTTTACGCTGGTGAAAAAACTAACTTTGCACCATGAGATATATCCAGGCAACCATCGAATGCACCGAAAACAGTCAACGGGAGATCCTGACAGCATTGCTGGCAGAAGCGGGGTACGAGGGGTTTGAAGAAACCGATGATGCCCTGCTGGCTTTTATTGATGAAACAACATTCGAGGAAACGGAACTTGCACAAATAACGGCAACCTGCAGTGCCCGTTATAGTCTTACAGCCATTGAACAGCAAAACTGGAATGCGCAGTGGGAGAGCAGTTTTGAACCTGTGATCATCAAGGATTTTGCAGCCGTAAGAGCGGGTTTTCATGCCCCCGTCCCGGGCGTGCAATATGAAGTGGTGATCACCCCCAAAATGAGTTTCGGTACCGGCCATCATGCCACTACTTTTTTAATGATGCAACAGATGGGAACGATCAGCTTTACCGGTAAAAAAGTATTTGATTTTGGCACGGGCACGGGTGTACTGGCGATCCTGGCGGATAAAATGGGGGCGGCCGCCGTTGATGCGATAGACAATGATGACTGGAGCATCGAAAACACGAAAGAAAATATTGTGGCCAACAACTGCAGCAATATCAATACGTGGAAAGCAGAAACCATTGACACGCCGGATCAATATGATGTGATACTTGCAAATATAAACCTCAATGTGCTGCTGGCGCATATGCGTGCAATTGCCGCCATTTGCAAACCCGGAGCCTTGGTGCTGTTCAGCGGGATACTGGTGAATGATGAATCCCAGTTAAAAGCGGCGGCGGAAACTAACGGACTGATTTTTAATGATATCCGGGAAAGGAATGGATGGTTGTGTATCAAAGCGGCTAAATCCTGATACATGTATTTGTGATTGCATATGAACGGACGGGATTAAATTAATGTTAACACAATCCCGTAATTCCTTATTTTTGTGTTCAACTCAACTCGAAGAAACGAATGAAAGAATTACTCCTTATCATCGTGGCTTATCTTATTGGTTCAATTCCTACGGCCTTAATAATCAGTAAGAAATTCTTTGGCATCGATATACGGGATTACGGCAGTGGCAACATGGGTGCCACCAATACTTTCCGTGTGTTGGGCTCAAAATATGGTTCAATTGTAATGTTGCTCGATATTTTAAAAGGAGTGATTGCCGTGGGCCTGTTCAACTTCCTTCCTCATTACCTGGGTTCCGAAAATGAATTGCAGCGTACCAATTTTATGATTGGTCTGGGTTTATCCGCTGTGGTGGGGCATATATTCCCGATTTGGGCAAATTTTAAAGGGGGGAAAGGGGTGGCCACTTTATTCGGGATGATCCTGGCCATTCAGCCCGTGGTGGCTGTTTGCTGTGTCGGAGTGTTCCTGCTGGTACTGTACCTTACCCGTTATGTTTCATTAAGCTCCATACTTGCTTCTGTATTTCTACCTGTTTGTGTTTTATGGATATGGAACGAGCATGAAGTGCTTTACCGCATTTTTGCACTGATTGTGGCATTGCTTGTAATATTCACCCATCAGAAAAACATCGGCCGCATATTAAGGGGCGTCGAAAGCCGGGTGCCTATTTTAAAACACCGCGATAAACGCAAGGCCCGCCGCCGTCCTTAAATCTTACTGCAACCTTATCTCATAAAACTGCATCTTAACTAAAAATTACAGATTGTAATGAATGGTTAAGTAAATTGGTACGCCAATTGTTTATTACTATCAAAACCCCAACACATGAAGAAATTATTAGTCCTTCTTTCTGCCATCGTGCTTGTTGCTGCCTGCAGTAAAAATTCTGTAACCGGCCGCAAGCAATTAAAACTTTTTGGTGAAGCATCCCTGCAGCAAATGGCTGTATCGGAATACAAAAGCTTTTTATCGCAGAACCAGGTATTAAGTGAAACTGTGAATAAAGATGCTGAAATGGTGCAGCGGGTTGGTAAACGTATTGCTGCTGCCATCAAACAATATTACACCCAAACCGGCAAGCAGGATGTGGTGAAAGAACTGGAAGGTTACAAATGGGAATTCAACCTGGTTAATAACAAGGAAGTGAATGCCTGGTGTATGCCCGGCGGTAAGGTGGTGGTATATACCGGCCTTTTGCCTATTACGCAAAATGAAGCAGCACTGGCCGTGGTGCTTGGTCATGAGATCACCCATGCAGTTGCCAGTCATGGTAACGAAAGGATGAGCCAGGGAGCCCTGGCCCAGGGACTCGAAATTGTTGGTAATATCGCCACCGCCAATAACCCTAAATACAATTCGCTTTTTAATAATGTTTTTGCACCCGGAGCACAGGTGGGTGTGTTATTGCCCAACAGCCGCAAGCAGGAATATGAAGCTGATCATTATGGCCTCTTGTTTTGCGCCATGGCCGGGTATAACCCGCGTGAGGCAATTCCCTTCTGGCAAAGGATGGCGCAGGCAGGCGGGGGACAAAAACCACCTGAATTTTTATCAACCCACCCGTCTGACGAGAACAGGATTGCCAAGTTACAGGAATATATGGACGAAGCACTTAAACTGTACAAGCCTGTAAACCCGTCTACAAAATAATGAAGCCTGAACAGGCAATAAAAAACTCCGCTGCAGGCGGAGTTTTTTATTGAAATCTTTTTTCTCTACCAAACATATTGCGTATTTTTGCTGGCTGATTTTTAATAACCTTCCCTGAAAAGCCATCACCCGTTTGTTTGTAATATATACAGGCATCATTGAAATGTGTAAATCTTTGTAAATTTTAAACCTGGTATTTCACTATGTCTTCTATTTCACTGATTGAAAAACTGCAGTTGCAGGACGAAAAAAACCTTTTGTTACAGGGATTGCCGCTCGCCATCGAAAAACAGTTTATCAAATATTCCTTTTCAAAGAATGTAACACCACTGCTCCGGACTAAAAAAGTTGATTTTGCGCTGGTGTTTGCCTTCAGCCAGAAACAGCTGAAAGAGATATTAAAGGAAGTGTTACCGGCCCTGCATGGCGAATCTAAATTCTGGATCGCTTATCCCAAGTCGACCTCCAAAATCGCCAGCGACCTCTGCCGGGATGCCAGTTGGGACTGCATGAACGCATTTGGTTACGAAACTTTAGAAATGATTGCAGTTGATAATCTCTGGAATGCGGTACGGTTTACGAAACCTGCACTCGCCCCATTGAATGCCACTGTACAAATGCCTGGTCAGCTTGCTGCCAAAAAAACAACCCGGAAGAAAGCCGCTTTGCTTTCTGATGCAGACTAAAATTACCCTGAATACCCGGTTAGATCATTGATAATATGATGACGAAAGCTGGTAATATAAAAGAATACCGCTAATCCGATTCTTATTAAAGTGAATGCAAAATTGCTGTTCAAGAAAAAATAACCTCGACGAACGTTCATAAAAAATCCCGGTATTGTATGCCGGGATTTTTATTTGAATATTACTGTACCCAGCTGCCGGGTAAGTTCAATTTCCATTTGTTTGAGGTGCTGGTGGGTTTGTAAGAAGATCAGCTGCTCTTCGGGGTTTACAGATTTTTCAAGGTCACGCTGGTTTTCATCCATCATGCGTTTTATCTTTTTAAGTTTAAGATAATGCAGGGTAGAATGTACTTCTTCTTTAAACAGGTCATCACGTGTGGGAATATGTCCTTCAAAATGTTCTTTCCAGTTATGGCTTATTTCGTGGTGAAAATCCATGATGCTGACCACCAGCGAACTCAGCTGCAGATTATCATGGTAAAGAAAGTTTTTGGAACTAGGTTCAATTCCGGCTTCATACCAGGTTTTATAAGTTTCCACTACCTGCAGCAGTTCCTTGTTATCAATGAGCTCATCCAGGTGGTTTAACTCAATTTCCTTAAAAATATATTGTGCCACCTGCTGGTGTTCATCCCATTGCTTTAACCCAAATTCAAGCAGGCTGCGTACCATCGCCCGCTCATGCATTTCATCCTTGTTAAACAGGCTGATGGCATCGTCTTCTGTTGAAGGCAGCCCGGCATCTACTGCGCCTGTTTCAGCGGCTTCCTGTCTTGCCTGCTGGTTTTCTGCCTTGGTGATCTTTTCCCGGATGAATTTATTCACCAGCACATGCAATCCGCTTTCTTCAATCCGTAATATTTCGGCGCATTGTTTTATATAATCCTGCTGCTTGGTAAAATCCTCGGCCTTGTTGATGCGTGCGATCGTTTCTGCGATCTGGTTCACCACCTGCGATTTTTTATTGGTATCGCTGCCGGCATCTTTCAGGGCAATTTCGAGCTGGAACAGGATCACATCTTTTTTGTTATTGGCAACAAATTCTGTAAAGGCGGCTGCCCCCACTTTGTTTACATAACTGTCGGGGTCTTCCTTATCGGGTATCAGTACCAGTTTTACATTCAGGCTCTCTTCCAGCGCCAGGTCCAGGCCCCTTAATGCAGCCTTTATACCGGCATTATCACCATCGTAAACAATGGTGAGGTTGTTGGTGTATTTCTTTATCAGCCGTAATTGGTCGGGCGTAAGGGAAGTTCCCCCGCTGGCCACCACGTTTTCGATACCGGCCTGGTGAAGGCTGATAACATCCGTATAACCTTCCACCAGTAAACATTCATCGGCCTTATCAATCGCCATCCTGGCAAAATAACTGCCATAGAGCAGTTTGCTTTTTACATAGATCTCATTTTCCGGGGTATTGATATATTTCGGTGCCTTATCATTTTTTTTGATGATCCTTGCACCAAACCCCAGCACTTTACCGCTTTGGTTATGTATGGGAAAAATGATACGGCCGCGGTAATTGTCGTAGGCATTGCCATCTCTCACCGCAACCAGCCCGGTTTTTTGCAGCAGATCAAGATTGTACTGTGCGGCCAATGCCTGTTTTGTAAAACTGTCCCTGGCCTCAGGGTTAAAACCAAGCTGAAATTTTTTAATGATGTCTTCCCTGAAACCCCGTTCTTTCAAATAGGCCAGTGCAATATCCTGCCCGTCTTCTGTATTGAGCAACGCATTACTGAAAAACTGCTGGGCAAAATGGTTAATAATATACAGGCTGTCGGCTACCTGCTGCTGTTGTTTATATTCAGGACTGGTTTCGGTTTCTTCAATTTCAACATTGTATTTATTGGCCAGCCAGCGCAGCGCTTCCACGTAACTGTATTTTTCATGCTCCATTAAAAAACTGATGGAGTTGCCGCTGCGGCCACAGCCAAAACACTTGTATATTTCCTTGGCTGGAGATACCGTGAAAGAGGGTGATTTCTCATTGTGAAAAGGACAGAGCCCAAGGTAATTGGTGCCCCGCTTCCTGAGCTTCACAAACGAGCCCACGATATCAATGATATCGATACGGCTGAGTATTTGCTGTATGGTATTTTGCGTGATCAGAAAATACAGGTAAAGAACCTGCAATTTAACAATCTAAATGGAACTTTCCGGCGCCGGGTTACGTCTAATTTTTTGCTTTGACCTGTGAAAAATGGGGACTGATTTCATCCTGAAAAGTAATTAACTAAGTATCTTTATCACTCAAAATCTAAAAGAATGAAGAAATATTGTTTTATGGCGATACTGCTGCTTGCCGGTATTGCTGTTTCTGCGCAAGGCATTGATGAAATAAGTAAATATCATTTACTCGGACAAAACAAAAAGGCGAAGGAAGTACTTGATAAATTTATCAGCGAGCCCAAGAATGCCGGTAAAGCCGATGCCTGGTATTATAAAGGACGTATATACAATGCGGTTTCCAAAGACTCCGGAACATCTGTTACGGATGCGATGAAGCTGAAAATGGATGCTTTTGAAGCTTTTAAAAAATACCAACAGCTCGATCCAAAGGAACTGAACCTGAAAAACGACCAGTATGTTTGGTATTTCGACCTCTACAATGGTTTCTTTGATATTGGTGCCAAAGAATACAACAGGAAAAATTACAGCGGTGCCTTTGACGGTTTCAAAAATGCCCTGGTGGTTGAAGAATATACCCGCAGTAAAAATTATGAATACAATGGCTACCGTTTCCCGGTAATGGATACATCCCTGATCCAGAACACGGCTATGGCGGCTTACCAGGCAAAGGACACAGCAGCGGGTGTAACTTATTACAGGAAAATAACAGATGCCAATGTGGGTGGCGAGGCTTATATGGGTATTTACCAGGTACTGGCTGAATACTACCTGAAAAATAAGGATGAAGCCAACATGAATGCCATGCTTGATAAAGGCCGCAGCTTATATCCAAAAGAAAAATACTGGACTGAAGTGGAAGTGGATGCAGTGTCAAGAACCGGCAAAAAGGAAGCCCTCTATGCAAAATATGAGGAACTGATGAAGCGCTATCCCGATGAATATACCTGGCCCTATAACCTGAGCGTGGAGCTGTTCAACGAATTGTATGCCGGTGATGCAAAGCCTGCCAATGCACTTGCCATGAAAGCCAAACTGACTGAAATACTGAAGAACGCCATTGCCATCCAGGGAGAAAAAGGTGCAGATGCCAGGATGCTGATGACCAGGCATACATTCAATGACGCTTACGATTACCAGGATTCTTCTAAAAAATTCAAAGGCATGAAGCCGGAGGATGTGAAGAAGCGCAATGATGCAAAAGCATTTTTTATTAAAAAGATTGATGAATGTATTCCATATGCAGAATCTGTAGCGACCTTTTACAGTGCCCAGACCACATTAAAACCTGTGCATAAGGCAAACCTTAAGATCGCACTGGATATTTTAAGCCAGTTGTATACTGCAAAAGGTGATGCTAAAAAAGCAGCCGAATACGATAAGAAAAAAGCGGATGCGGAAAAACTTTAAGTGTAATCAAGAAATAAATAACCCCGGGATATCCCGGGGTTTATTTTTTGTATGTAATTGCTTTCATTGATTTCTTTACTGACCGCCGGGGCCGGGGCCGCCAATGCGGATCTGCATCCTTCCATCACCATTCTGCATTTCTTTGGCAGATTTAAGTGTGAAATCTTTTGGTATATCAAATTCCTTGTCTGCAATTTCCTTATCAGTAACAATCCTGGTTACTTCTATGATCATTTTACGGCCACGGTTCATTTTCATTTCATATTGCATGGGGAAACCCGCCAGGTCTGCCAGTCCGGCCAAACCGGTATTCCTGTTACCAAAACCAAAACCCATGGCATTGCCCATACCGCCGGTACTAACAAGTCCCTGTAATTTGAAATCGGGGCAGTACCATACCGCTGTACTGTCTTTCGTACCATTTTTACGGGTGGCGATGATCAGCGCTTTTTTACATTGCTGGCCTGCAATTTTCTTTGTCTCATCCAGGTAACTGATTTCAGTGCCGCTTACCTGCTGCCCGCTGTTATTCATACCCGGCTGGTTCCGGGTCTGCATCAGGCTGTCCATCCGCTTGCGCATTTCCTCCTGGTCGGCATCACTGGCATAAAATCCGGTTTTATTACCCATCATTTCCATTAATGTGGTGGTCATTTTTTTTCCGTTATCGCGGATCACGGTGGTGCGGCTCATATCTGTTTCTGTGAAGGTTTTTACCAGCTCGCCTTTAAGGGTTGTTACCGATTTTGTTTCTCCATCACCCCCAAAACTAAAGGTTCTCACAACAGCGCCTTCTGGTGCCGGCGGGGCGGGAGGGGCGCCGTCTTCCTGTCCTTCGGGGGATACAATGGTGGTTTTGGTGGTGATAATGGCCTGCGAAATTGTTTTTGTTTGCGCCATGGCAGTACCTGCAGCACAAACAAAAAAGAAGAGTAGCGTTCTTTTCATATCAGTTGTTTAAGAGTCAAAAATACGAATGTGTTCGTAATAAATGCAGGCCGCGTTTCCTTTAGCAGTATTTTAACACAAACAAAACAGCCGGCTCTGGGGCCGGCTGCATGTTATATTGACGAAAACTTTTAAAGGGTACAACTACAGTATTCAAATTTCATTCCCCAGTTACCACTGTTAGGGTTGATACGCACACCCTGGCCCCAGCCGGTTTGCTGCTCAATTACCTGGCCGCTGCTGTTGAGCTTAACCACCACCGCATGGGCTGCGATGCAGCCACAACCTGCCGTGCCAAGAGCTGCAATTGGAATTTGGTATGTAAAACTGTTCAGGTAATTATGTGCACTTGCATACGGGAACTGGCCCGGAATGGGGTTCCCTTGTCCGTTTACAGGAACGGCCGCACAGTCGCCCACATACAAATGCGTTTGCGTAAGCAAATAACCATTGGCCGTGGTATATGTTACATAGATAAAATTGGCATCATTACTAACGGTTACAGTACCGGAATTGATGGTTTGACCTGCAGTGAGCTGAACCGTTGTTGGCGGACATTCTTCAGGATTATCCACCCTCGGAGTGATGATTTCTGTGCTGCTTTCTGCTTCTTTTACAGGAACTTCTTTTTTGCAGGATACCAATACGGTTGTGGTTGTACAAACCGCAAGCAGGAGTAATAGTTTTTTCATAAGTTGAATTTTTGGATTAAAAAATCACAGCCATATGTGGATAATAACTGTGTTGCTTTAATGCAAACGGCATAGAAAATGTGCTATTGTGCGTGTAATCAAATATTTATTTTTTGAATAGTAAAAGCCCGTCCGGACGTGTATTTAAACGCTTTCAAAACACGTGCTTTTACCTGTGAAGAACCTGTGAATAAGTAGGCATATTTACTTTCAAAACAAAAAAAATCTTTACACCCATTCCGTTATATTTGCTCCCCTGACAAAAAATTTGAAACGTGCGATTAAAGAGTCTAGAAATAAAAGGATTTAAGAGTTTTGCCGACAAAACCATATTGAACTTTGATGAAGGCATTACCGGTGTGATCGGGCCGAATGGCTGCGGAAAAAGCAATATTGTGGACAGTATCCGCTGGGTGATTGGTGAGCATAAGATCAGCAACCTGCGCAGTGAAAACCTGGAGAGCCTCGTGTTCAATGGTTCAAAAAGCCGCAGTGCCAGCGGGCTGGCCGAAGTAAGCCTTACCTTCGAAAATACCAAGAACCTACTACCCACCGAATTCAGTACCGTAACCGTAACCCGTAAATACTACAAAAACGGTGAGAGCGAATACCGTCTCAATGATGTGCAGTGCCGTTTGAAAGACATCCATAACCTGTTTATGGATACCGGTGTGAGCACCGACAGTTACGCCATCATTGAACTGGGTATGGTGGATGATATCATCAAGGATAAGGAAAACAGCCGCCGCAAAATGCTGGAACAGGCTGCCGGTATCACCATCTACAAAACCCGTAAAAAAGAGGCCAAATTAAAACTGGATGCCACCGAACAGGACCTGGCACGTATTGAGGACCTGCTTTTCGAGATCAATAACCAACTGAAAAGTCTCGAAAGCCAGGCTAAAAAAGCCGAAAAGTATTACGAGATCAAAAAAGATTATAAAGAGGTTAGTATTGAGCTCGCAAAAGCTGCGCTGGAAGGTTTCAACATCACGTACCGGGACCTGAACCACCAGCAGCAGGAAGAAGTGGACAAACGTATTGAGCTGGAAGCTGCCATCGCACTGGAAGAAGCCGCCCTGGAACATGAAAAGCTGGGCTTTATTGAAAAAGAAAAAGCATTGCAGCAAATGCAGCATGCTTTTAACGATATGCTGGATGCCCTCCGCAGCAAGGAAAGCGATAAAAACCTGGGAGCACAGCGCCTGCAATACCTGAAAGAAAGGGAAACCAGCCTGCAGGATTTTTTACAAAAAGCAGGCGGCCAGTTAAAAGGCCTGGAAGAAAGCATTCATTTTACCAGCAACCAGATAAAGGATGACGAACTCAAACTGGAGGAATTTGAAGGCAAGCTGGATGAACTGAAAAATGCTGTGGAAGATAAGCGCCGTGTGTTTGACGAAAAACGCAGCAGCATTGATGAATTGCGCCGGGAGAACCAGGCCATACAGCGCAACCAGTTTGAAGCTGAAAAGAAAGTGGCGGTGGCCGATACTTCCATCCAGAACCTGCAGCGCACCATTGCACAGATACAGGAAGAAAAAAGCCAGCGCCAGGCGCAGTTGCAACAGCTGGAAGCCGATAAAAAAATAAAGGAAGAAGAGCTGGAGCAAAAGAAGACCGATCTGCAGCAATTGCAGGATCACCATGAGTTTACCAAGGAACAAATCTTACAAACACAAAACGTACTGGAAGGGCTTCGTCATGAACTGGCAGAGGAAAGCCGTAAGCTCGACAGCAAGAAAAATGAACATGCGCTGCTGAAAAGCCTGATCGATTCCATGGAAGGTTACCCGGAAAGCGTGAAGTTTTTACACAAGAACGAAGGCTGGAACCATGAAGCGCCCTTACTGTCAGATATCATCTATGTAAAAGAAGAGTTCCGTGCGGCCGTGGAAAATGTGCTGGAGCCCTACCTTAACTACTACGTGGTAAATAACCTGGAAGAAGGGTTGCAGGCCGTGCATTTACTGGATGCCAACAAAAAAGGAAAGGCCAATTTCTTCCTGCAGGATAAATTCAATTCATTCGAAGAACAGCACCAGCCTGCCGGAACCATTCCTGCTCTGAGCGTGGTGGAGTTCGACAGCAAATACGCCAACCTGGCGAAACACCTGCTGGGAAATGTGTTTATTGCAGAAAATGAAGAAGCATTGCGTAACAGCAATGGTTCGGTAGTGCTGGAAAAAACAGGTAAATACGTAAAAGGAAAATACTCACTTACCGGCGGCAGTGTTGGTTTGTTTGAAGGCAAAAAGATTGGCCGTGCCAAGAACCTGGAGAAACTGGCAGAAGAAATTGCTGCACAGGAAACCGTTGTGCATGAACTGAAAGCCGTAATACAGGCAAGACACAATGAAGTGATCGCCTATAACGAACAGCTGAAGGAAAATGCCATCCGCCAAACGCAGCAGGATATCAATACGCTCACCAATCTTGTTTTCAGTTTGCAAAACAAAATTGAGAACCTGCACCACCTGGAAGAGAACAGCAGCAGGCGCCTTGATGAGCTGCAGCAGCAACTGGATACCAACCACGATGCCATTGCCAGCACCCGTGATGAACTGGAAAAGTTCAATACACAACTGGAGGAGCTGGGTGATAAAATGCAGGGCGTGGAGCAGGATTACGCAGCAGCAGAACAGGAATACAGTTTTGCAACAGCCACATATAATGACAGCAACCTGCAGTTTACCAAGCAGCAGAGTAAAGTAAATTCGCTCAAGCAGGAATTTGAATTCAAGAGCAACCAGCTGCAGGACCTGCAGCAACAGGTGGAAAGCAGCACGGCACAGTTAACCGAAGCTTCCGGCAGCATCACAGAAACAGCCGAGGCACTGGAAGGCCTGGAAGCCCTGCTGGTGACCATGCTCCAGAATAAGGAAGCGGAAGAGCGCAAGCTGAATGAAGCAGACCAGGCTTATTATAACCTGCGAAACGCACTTACAGAAAAAGAAAGTGAACTGCGTCACAAGCAAAAATCAAAAGAAGGCATCGATACATTACTGAATGAGATTAAGGATAAACTCACCGAACTGAAACTGCAGCTGGCGGGTATGAAAGAAAGGCTGAGCGTGGAGTTTAAAGTGGACCTGGATGCCATCATCGACGAGCCAAGGACCGGCGAAACACCCCTGGAAGAATTACAGGAGAAAAGTGAGCGCATGCGCAAGCGCCTTGAAAATATCGGGGAAGTGAACCCCACCGCCATTGAGGCATTCACCGAAATGAAAAAACGGTACGAGTTCATCCTTGAACAGAAGAATGACCTGGTAACGGCCAAAGACAGCCTGTTGCAAACCATCCAGGAAGTGGAAGCAACGGCTAACCAGCAATTCCTCGATACCTTTAACCAGGTAAGGGATAATTTCCAGAAAGTGTTCAAGGCCCTGTTTACTGAAGATGATACTGCAGATATGATCCTGGTGAATCCCGAAAACCTGGCGGATACCGCAATTGATATTGTGGCCAAACCAAAAGGCAAGCGCCCCAGCAGCATTACACAGTTAAGCGGTGGAGAAAAAACACTCACAGCAACGGCCATGCTCTTTGCCATCTACCTGATCAAACCTGCACCATTCTGTATCCTGGATGAGGTGGATGCACCGCTGGATGATGCCAACGTGGGCAAGTTTACCAATATGATCAAGAAGTTCAGTGAAAACTCACAATTCATTATTGTTACGCACAATAAGCAAACCATGAGCGCCGTGGATGTGATTTACGGTGTAACCATGCAGGAAGCCGGGGTGAGCAAGCTGGTGCCGGTGGATTTCAGAAGCCTGAACTAATGAATAATTAATTAATGGATAATGGATAATTTTTTTGATGGTGTTAACTTCAGGAATATGTAAGTTGCATCAACCCGAAAAAATTATCCATTTTTAAATTATCAATTATCCATTATATGCTCCGTACTATATTTCTCCTCATCGCCTCCAACATCTTTATGACCTTTGCCTGGTATGGCCATTTAAAAGATACCGGCATGCCATTGTGGAAGGCCGTGGCCATCAGTTGGGGTATTGCGTTTTTTGAATACTGCCTGATGGTGCCCGCCAACCGGTTGGGTTATACCAGCGGCTTAAACAGTTTTCAATTGAAAATTACACAGGAAGTGATCACGCTGGTGGTGTTTGCTGTTTTTGCCATCTTCTGGTTAAAAGAGCCCTTTCACTGGAAATACCTGGTGAGTTTTGCCTTTATCATGGGTGCGGTGTACTTCGCTTTTATGAAATAGCCTTTTTTGATACAGGCGGACTTTTTACCAGTTCAGCACCCCTGGCTGCCGGTTCAGTAAATTTTACTTATCCATGACCATCTCTGGTACTAATTTGGCTGTATGATCCTGTCAATTCATATCATTCACCCAAAAATTAGTTTCATATGAAAGCCAACAAGCCGTTTCTCTTTTTGTCCCTCATTTTTGCTGCTGTAACCATTTTTTTCCTGTCGTGCCAGAAAGATGTGGTGAAACCCGAAGATGCAGATATTCCTGCCGGTAAAAGCCAGTTACAGATCATGCTCACCGATGATCCTTCACAGATCTTTGATTCCATCTTCATCGATATCAAACGTATCGAGGTGAAGGTGAAGGATTCCACGGGTGCAGAACACTGGGATACGCTTACGATCACCCCGGGCGTATACAATATCCTCCGTTTCCGTAACGGGCTGGATACACTCATCGCCACCGGTAATATTCCCAATGGCCGCATTGAAAAAATACGTGTTACCCTGGGCACCAATAATTACGCCATGCTCAACGGGGTTACCTTCCCGCTGTTCATGAATACCAGCGATGCCGTGATCATCATTGATGTGAATGGCAGTGTTGACAGGGTGGGCATACGCCGGTTCAGGCTCTGGCTCGATTTTGACGGGCATGGTTCTATCCGCCTGCACAATGGCCGGCTGGAACTGAAACTCCGTATTTCACATTTCTGCCACAGCAATTCAGGTGAAATAGAAGGGGAGATCAAACCTTCGGCTGCATTGCCGGCTGTTGTAAAAGCCATTGCAGGTACCGATACATTGACTGCCATTCCCGACAGGGAGGGAGAGTTCAAGATAAGGGGTATTAAAACAGCAACAGCCACACTCATTATCACGCCATCCAATGGTTATAAAGATTCAGTGATCACCAATATCCAGATCCGCCAGGGAGATGATACGGATCTTGGCAAAATTGTTTTGCATAGGTAGTTCTTAATAAGTGTTTACTTATGGGCCGGTGATTCTTCACCGGCTTTTTTATTGCAGTCTGAACTTGCCGCCGGATAAGATGTAATTTTTGCCATGCAGTTTGATCAATGCGCCTTCTTTTAATTGCATGGCCAGCTGCAGGTCTTCTTCCGCAGTATGCACCGATCCGCCGGTTTTACAAGCAATCTCCAGGTAATCGGGGTTGATATTGCCATGCACACCGCAGAGAATGATGTGCACCGGTTTTTGTAATTGCGGCAGCAGGCTCAAATCACTTACACGCGAGCCATTGTCGGCTATCATTACGATATGATCACAATTACTGCAGCTGCCTTTTAACAATGCTTCGATATTGTTTTCCGGGGTGGCGCCCCCATTGCCATTATTCATGGTTTTGTACAATAAATCCTCCACCACTTCAAATACGGAGGAAGAAGTAATATAGATGCCGCCGGTACTGCCGGTAATTTTTGCATCTTCCTCCTTATCATCTCCATCATTAAAAAAAACAAACTGGCGGATGCGCCGTTCATCTTCGTGCAGTTTTAACCAAAGCAGCAGCTGGCCGGTATAGGGATACATGCTGGCGGTAACATCGGCTGCCACCATCATATTGTTCCACTGCATACGGTCCAGTACTTTTATTACAGTGGAATCTTCGGGTTCTTTATAGATAGTTTTGAGGGAACTGTCTGTGGCCGGTTTCAGGTAAACAAAAAGTGAATCATGCGTTTTATAGGCCGTTCTTTCATTAGGATCAATGCCCACCATCTCCAGGGCCTTTCCCGCAGGCAGTTTTAATATAGTTGTATATTCTTCCGTTTCGTACCGCAGTTTGGTGAGGGTGGTATCGGCGGCAACAAAGCCATGCCGCTTTTTCACCAGGGTGGTTTCCGGTGTGAGCAGGGTTTTAAGTTTTTCTATATCCTTTTTTAGGGTGGCTTTATTTTGCAAGGGCCGGTAGCTGATCACAAAACCATGGAACATACCGATGGCACTGTCCCTTGTGGCACCGTTCATCTGGCGCACCACATTCCATTCAATATTTTTATCAGCAGCAAGCTGCGGAAATTTATCAAACAGGTGCTGGATGCGTTTTGTATTGAGTGCGATCAAATCATCGCCGGAGGGATAATCTGTAAATGCCAGGTCAATGGCGGTTATTTGTACCGAACCAGGAGCGGGCATGCCGGGCGGAAACGCCAGTTCTGCCTTACCAAAAGCACAGGGAATGATGATGGCAGATTCAGTCGCATTGCCCGCATTTATAAAAACAGGTTTTTTACTCCGGTGCTGCCGTACAATATCAGCAGCACTGGTTTGCGCATGCACAAAACCGGTACAGCAAATCATTAAAATGCAAAAGACATTTTTTTTCACCTGAACAGCTTAATCTGTTACCAGTTTCCCCACTTTGCCGCCACCTGCAAAAAATACCGCTTTCCCTTTTTTTGCTTTTTTACAAACATGAAAACCTTCCTTGCTGATGCTGCGCCAGGTATTGCCGTCATCGTCACTGTTATCAACGCCATTTAACCCGCAGGTAAGCCAGTTATTTTTGTCGAGATAGATCACGCAGCTTCGGTAACCATGCGGCGGGATGGAAGGCATGGTGAATGTTTTGCCAAGGTTGGTGGTGATCACACAGTTTTTTGCGGTGGAATCGGGCGTTGTAAAATCGCCGCCCACCACGATGATGGTCTTTTTCTTTTTATTGCCCTTTACCGCCACCGAATTGGCGCCGGTGGTTTCTTTACCCTGTATGATCGGCATGTCTATTTTCTGGTCGCGGATGAACATGCGGGAGCGGAGACCGCCGGTAACAAATACCGGCTCCTGTAAACTCAGCGCCACAATATTGGTGCCGCTGCTGGCAAAGCAGGCTTCCCCGCTGTCGGCCACCGGGTAATTTTGCGGGGGAATATTCTGCCAGGTACTGCCTCCGTCAAAACTGCGTGCCACAAAAATGCCGGCAGTATTGGAAGTCTGTGAAACTTTCACCGGGTCGCCGATCACAATTCCGCTCATCTCGTTCCAGAATTCCATGGCGTCCAGGAACATCCCTTTGTTATTATTTTGAAAAACCACTTTCCAGTTCTCGCCGCCGTCCACTGTTTTTAAAATATAGGCCGGTTCTGCAATACCCATGATCACGGCAGTCATATCATCAAAGGCTTCAATATCGCGGAAATCGGTTTTTTCAAAACCTTTTACCGTAAACCATTTCCAGCTGTCACCTCCATCAATGCTGCGTCCCACCGTACCATTGCTGCCGCTTACCCAAACCACTTTATCATTCACCACGCATAAGCCGCGTAAGGATGCTTTTTTATCTTTCACCAGTACCTGTACTTTTTGTGCGTGTGCAACAAGCCAAACAAACGAGATCAGAAAAGCAAAAAAAATCTTTTTCATCTATCAGAATTTTAAGGGTCAATGGCATCAAATGTAATAAGAATTGCTTTTAAAAAAAGCAGGACTTATCACCAGCCCTGCTTATAGGGAAGTCAAGTTTTTAAAACTTGACTTCCCTCCCGGTAAACCGTTTTTATCTTACATTTGAAGCAACTAAACTGAACAACGGTCGCTAAAAAAATTGCCAGTGCTATGAGTTATAATTATCTGCCTTTAGATAAAACACCCCTGCATTTTCAGCAGGTAAAAAACCTGCTGGCTTTTCAGCAACTGGTTTCCATCACTTTTGATGCACATTACCGTATTACCGAATGCCGTCATTACCTGGATCAGAAACTGAGCAGCGGCAACGGACTGTTTTATGGCATCAATACCGGCTTTGGGTACCTGCAAAATGTTCAGATTGACAATACACAACTGCACCAGCTGCAAAGCAACCTGATCCAGTCGCACGCATGCGGCATGGGAGAGGAAGTGCCTGCGGATATCATCAAACTGATGATCATGCTCAAGATTAAATCACTCAGTTACGGCAACAGCGGTGTGCAGATAGATACGGTGAAAAGGCTGATGGACATGTACAATAATGATGTGCTGCCGGTTATTTACACCCAGGGCTCCCTGGGCGCCAGCGGTGACCTTGCGCCGCTGAGTCATCTCAGCCTTCCGTTGATTGGTATGGGTGAAGTATGGCATGCCGGTAAAAAAATGCCAGCAGCAGCTGTGATGAAAAAATTTGGATGGGAGCCCATCAAGCTGCAGAGCAAGGAGGGACTGGCGCTGATTAACGGCACACAGTTCATGAGCGCCTATGGATTGTATAACCTGATCAATGCCGAACGTTTATTGCAATGGGCGGATACCATCGCAGCCATATCTTTTGATGCGTTTGATTGTGTGGATGGTCCCTTCCATGAAAAGATACATTCCGTTCGCAGCCATAAAGGCCAGGTGGATACGGCAGCCGGCATGCGGGAGTTACTGAAGGGCAGTGAAATTGCCGTGCAGCAAAAACAGCAGGTACAGGATCCTTACAGTTTCCGTTGTATACCACAGGTGCATGGCGCCAGTAAAGACAGTTTTGATTATGTATTGTCTGTCTTTATAAAAGAGATCAATTCTGTTACAGATAACCCGAATATTTTTCCCGAAGAGGACCTGATCCTGAGCGGTGGTAATTTTCATGGTCAGCCACTGGCGCTCACCCTGGATTTTTTAACCATCGCCATGAGCGAGATCGCCAATATCAGCGAAAGAAGGACTTACCAGCTTATCAGCGGCCAGCGCGGGCTGCCTTTATTTTTGGTAAAGGATGCAGGGCTCAACAGCGGTTTTATGATCCCGCAGTACACGGCAGCAGGCATAGTAAGTGAGAACAAACAATTGTGCACGCCGGCCAGCGTAGACAGTATTTCCTCCAGCAATAACCAGGAAGATCATGTGAGCATGGGCGCCAATGCCGCTACCAAATGCAAACGGTTAATGGATAACGTGGAGAAAGTGCTGGCAATTGAATTATTAACTGCGGTGCAGGCACTTGAATTCAGGCGGCCATTAAAAACTTCGCCTGCACTGGAAGCCATTGTTGCTGCTTTCCGTAAGGAAGTGAGCTTTAATGCAGCCGACAGGATATTGCATGATGATATGGTGAAGGCAGTGTCGTTTATAAGAAATAATTCCACTGAGATACACTAAGAAATCCAAGGACACACAAAGGATTTTGTGCAGGTTTTTGTAAGCGCTGCGAATCTTTGTGACACACAAAAAACAAAACATGAAAAAACAAGGTTTAACGGTTTTATTGCTATTGATCTTTACGGCCGGTTACAGCCAGCAACATATTTGGACAAAGGAACAGGCCAATGCCTGGTATAAAAAACAGGGATGGCTTGTGGGGGCCGATTTTTTACCCAGTACTGCGGTCAATCAGCTGGAAATGTGGCAGGCGTCCACTTTTGATGCGGCTACTATTGACAAAGAACTGGGCTGGGCAGCCGGCATTGGTATGAATGTGATGCGGGTATACCTGCACGATCTTGCATGGAAAGCAGATGCGGATGGTTTTAAAAAAAGAATGGATCAGTTTTTATCGATTGCCGCATCACACAAAATAAAAATCCTGTTTTGTATTTTGGACGATTGCTGGAATCCTGATCCTGCCTCTGGAAAACAGCCCGATCCAAAACCCGGCGTGCATAATTCGGGATGGGTACGCAGTCCGTCGAAAACGGTGCATGATGATCCTTCGCAATGGGGATACCTGGAGCAATATGTTACAGATATTCTCACCCGTTTTAAAAACGACCAGCGGATACTGATGTGGGACCTGTACAATGAACCCGATAACAGCGGCTATGGCTTAAGGTCTTTACCGCTGTTGAAAAAAGTATATGAATGGGCATGGGCAGTCAGGCCATCCCAGCCACTCACATCCGGGGTTTGGATCATGGAATATCCCGAAGTGAATGCTTACCAGCTGGAGCATGCGGATGTGATCAGCTTTCATAATTATGAAGACACCATCTCCATGAAAAAAGCAATCGACAGCCTGCAAAAAAGAGGCAGGCCCGTTATCTGCACCGAATACATGGCCAGGACGAATAACAGCAAATTTGTAACGCACCTGCCCATTTTAAAAAGGTACAATGTGGGAGCCATCAACTGGGGATTGGTAAGTGGCAAAAGCAATACTATTTTTCCCTGGGGCAGTAAGGAAGGCAGCCCGGAACCCAGTCCCTGGTTTCATGATGTTTTTCGTAAAGACGGTACACCGTACGATGTAAAGGAAACAGAACTGATCAAAAAACTCAGCTCCATAAAAACACCCTGAGCGCAGCAAAAAGATTTGTACAAAATCCCTGGCTTAAAATAAATAACATGAGCACGATTACAAAAAACTACGACCCGGTAAAATACAAAACACCCACAGGCAGCAAACTGAATTGTAAGGGATGGATACAGGAAGCCGCATTGCGTATGCTGCTGAATAATTTAAATCCCGAAGTGGCCGAACGGCCCGATGACCTGATCGTATATGGTGGAAGGGGGAAAGCCGCGAGAAATTTCGAAGCGCTTGACAATATCATCGCAGCATTGAAAGTGCTGGAAAATGATGAATCCTTACTGGTACAAAGCGGCAAACCGGTGGGTATTTTAAAAACACACAAGGATGCCCCCAGGGTTTTGATCAGCAATTCCCAGCTTGTTCCGAACTGGGCCAACTGGAAACATTTTTCTGAACTGGAACAAAAGGGCCTGATGATGTATGGACAGATGACGGCCGGTTCGTGGATCTATATCGGTTCTCAGGGAATTGTGCAGGGAACATATGAAACCTATGCCGCCGCCGCAGATAAACATTTTGGCGGCACATTAAAAGGAACGCTCAATGTTACGGCCGGTTTGGGAGGTATGGGTGGTGCACAACCGCTGGCCATCACCATGAATGAAGGCGTGGCACTGGTGGCCGAAGTGGAAGAGTGGCGTATCGATAAACGTATTGAAACAAAGTACCTGGATGAGAAGCATACCAATATTGATGATGCCATTAATGCGGCCATGCATTACCGCAAGGAAGGCGAGGCGAAGAGCATTGGTGTGTTATGTAATGCTGTGCATTTGCTCGACAGGCTGCTGCAGCGGGATGTCATTCCGGATACACTTACAGATCAAACCAGTGCCCATGACCCGCTGATCGGTTATGTGCCGCATACGCTCAGTAATGAAGAGTCGAATGTATTAAGGGCAGAAAACCCGCAGCACTATATTGAGCTGAGTTACGAAAGCATGCACCTGCATGTACAGCTGATGCTGCAGCTGATGGATAAGGGCGCCGTCACTTTTGACTATGGCAATAATATCCGTGCAAGGGCAGAAGAATACGAACAAAGAACCGCAACCGGTGAGCAGCATTCAACGATACCTTATAAGCCCGGCCGCTCTTTTGATTTCCCCGGTTTTGTACCCGCTTATATCCGTCCTTTATTCTGCGAAGGAAAAGGACCATTCAGGTGGGCCGCATTAAGTGGCGATCCCGGTGATATTGCTGCTACCGATGAACTCATCATGAACATGTTTCCCGAAAACAAGGGCATGATACGCTGGATGCAGATGGCAAAGGAAAAAATTGCCTTCCAGGGATTACCTGCCCGCTTTTGCTGGCTTGGTCAGGGCGAGCGTGAAAAAGCCGGTGTTGCTTTTAATGGTGCGTACCGAAAAGGTAAAGGCTCCCATTGTAATCGGTCGTGATCACCTGGATACGGGCAGCGTAAGCCAGTCCCAACCGTGAAACCGAAGCCATGATGGATGGCAGATGCAGCGTGGCCGACTGGCCGGTACTGAATGCACTGGTGAATACTGCAGGCGGTGCCTCATGGGTTTCACTGCATCATGGAGGTGGTGTGGGAATGGGTTACAGTATTCATGCCGGTATGGTGATTGTGGCAGATGGCACAGATGATGCTGCTGCACGTTTGGCACGTGTATTACGCAATGATCCGGGTATGGGTGTGATCAGGCATGCAGATGCCGGTTATGAAATAGCGAAACGCACACTGGCTGCAAATAAACTGGATTATAAGGAGCGTTTATAATTACGGGCAGTAATCAAGCTGGTATTTTTAACGCTGCTGCCTGTTAATGGCCCTGACAATGCGGTCGGTTCTTTTATCGGCCCGGGCATTGTTGAGCGATACAACGGCCCAGATGGCTGCCGGTATCCAGCCTAATAATGTGAGTTGCAGTAAGAGACAGATAACGCCCGTAAGCACTTTCCCCCTTAAAATAAATGAAAGCCAGGGTAACAGGATGGCTAATAATGTCATGGCTAAAAGATAGTTTATTCAGCAAAGTTGCTGCTTTTTCTACAGAATAAGTGAGGCTTCAAATAAAAAGAAACAGCCCGGTCCACCAGGCTGTTCCTTAAAACTTAGTACTTATAACTTATAACTCCTCTCTCATCACTTCCTCCTCAGCCACCATCCCAGCCATAAGCCAGTGAGGCCCCATGAAATCAGTGCATCCTGGAAAAATGCCATCAGGTCGAAACTGCCATACCAGATATGCAGGGTATAAGGCATATTCAAAAATATGATCAGCCCGGTTCCCAATGTGACGGCGAAGATGGTACCGAAAGAAGGCGAAGGTATTTTCACCAGCAGCCAGCATAACAGCCACACAACAAAAATGTCTACCACCAGGCTGCGGCTCATGTTCATAAACATTTTATCCATGCCTTCCATCTTCTTGTGATATACCACCTGTGCCCATGGTTTGCCTTCCATGGCCTTCATCTTGGTTTCCATTTCCTTGTTGGAAGTGCCGGGAGGAAAAGTGGGCATGAAATAAGCGCCGTCTTCATTGAACTGCGTGCCGAGATATGCCAGTATACTGTCTTGTTTGGGTGTGTATTGCTGTTGCTTCTGGTGCAGGTTAAGTGCTCCCCATGTAAGAAACTGCCATACAAAAAGAATAATGCCGCCAACGATGGCGCCAATAACCGTTTTTTTCATGTTGAAGTTTTTTTGGTTTGACAAACAAAATAGAAAAAGATACCGGGAAATAAAAGCTGTTACTGAAAATAAAAAAGCCCCGCAATCTGCAGGGCTTTAAAAATATGCTCAACACTATTAATCGATGATGCCTAATTTCTTTCCGACGAATTTGTAGGTTTCAATCAGGTAGTCGAGGTGTTTTTGTTCATGCGAAGCCATCACGCTGTTGCGGATCAGGCATTTTCCTGCAGGCGTGGCCGGTGGTACAAACACATTCACAAAAATGTTACGGTCGTATAATTCCTGCCATAACCGCAGTCCCATATCCTCGCTCACTGTAATCGGCACAATGGCGGTTTCTCCTTCCGGTACATCAAAACCTAGATCGATCAGGTGTGTGCGAACAAAACGTGCGTTATGCTGCAGCCTGCTTACGAGTTCGGGCTGTTTGATCAGTACATCAAGTGCCGCGAGTGCGCTTGCTGTGCTGGCCGGAGAAGGAGACGCACTGAACACCAGTGCAGGTGAATTATGTTTCAGGTAATCGATCTCTGACTTATTGCCCACCACAAAACCGCCGATGCTGGCCAGTGTTTTGGAGAAGGTGCAGAACGTGATCGGGATTTCATGCTGCAGGTTATAATGGTTGGCAGTACCACGGCCGCCATCACCGATCACACCAAATGCATGTGCATCATCCAGTAAAATCGGGATATTGTAATAATCCGACAGCTCATAAAAAGCAGGCAGGTTTACAATGCTGCCATCGGTACTGAATACGCCATCCATCACGATCAGCTTGCCTGCAGTATCAGGGATGCGCAAAATCTGTTTCTCCAGGTCTTCCGGATTGTTATGTTTGAAACGGATCACATTCGTGTTTAAACCTTTTGCCATCAGGTTGGCACTTACAATACTGGCGTGGTTATCGCGGTCGCTCAGTATATAATCGCCACGTCCTGCCAGCGGCTGTATCACACCCTGGCTGGTCTGGTATCCTGTACCAAACAGCAAACAGGATTCCTTATCCATGAAAGAAGCGAGTTTGCTTTCGAGTTCAAGATGCAGGTCAATGGTGCCCGTAAGCAGGCGTGATCCCGAACAGCTGGTGCCATATTTTTTAATAGCTTTTACCGCTGCATTTTTAACATACTGGTGTGCGGTGAGTCCGAGATAATTATTGCTGCCGAACATAATAACTGTACGGCCTTCCATATTTACTTCAGGACCTTCGCTTGCAAAAATTGTTTTGAAATAGGGCCAAATACCTTTGGCTTTGAATTCATTGCTTTTCCCGGGCTGGTGACATTTTTGGAAAATGTCGTATAGCCGCCCGGGGGCAGTGGTGGTCAGTGTAAGCTTAGACATTCTTAGGGGGTGTTAGTGCATATGCAATTTACACCTAATTATTAAGCTCTGCCACCTTTTAAAGCTATTATTTTAACTGCATGATGTAATTTTAGCGAAAATTAACAGCAATTCATTCCTAATATAATCACATTAAAAATCATTTTCTGCTGAACTGCAACTGGTTGGATGAAGAATTTTGTTTTTATCATAGAATGGATACGACAAAAAAATTCTTATCATGCCGATAGCTAACCATTATCAGTTACTGCCTGCAGCGTAGCTGATAATTTAGCTGTTTTGTTTAATAACAACCGCTTTAGTAAAAAATATTTTCAATGAACACAGTACTTGATACAAAACTGATGCACCCGAGGGACCAGATAGCACTTGTAATTGCAAGGGTGTATGGTATGGGACTTACCACCACCAGCGGTGGAAATATTTCTGTAATTGATGATGACCAGAATATCTGGATCACACCTTCCGGTATTGATAAAGGATCGCTGAAACCGGAAGATATCATGTGTGTAAAACCCGATGGCAGTATCCTGGGCAAGCATAAACCTTCATCTGAATTTCCTTTTCATAAATCCATTTATAAAATAAGGCCTGATGTAAAAGCGGTGATCCATGCACATTCCCCGGCGCTGGTTTCATTCAGCATTGTGAGGCAGATTCCCAATACCAATATCATTTACCAGGCCAAACAGGTTTGCGGGGAAATTGGTTATGCGCCTTATGAACTGCCCGGCAGCCAGCAGTTGGGTGATACCATTGCAAAAGAATTTGAAAAAGGCTTCACCGCCGTGATCATGGAAAACCATGGTACAGTGGTGGGCGGTACCGACCTGTCAGACGCATTTGAAAGATTTGAGGCACTTGAATTTTGTGCACGAACCGAAATTTATGCCAGCCAGCTGGGCAAGCCGGTTTACCTCAGTGATGATAAGATCAGCAGTTACAACGAACAGCTGCATAAACAGTTTCCTGCCATGCAGGCGGTGGAATACCCGAGCGATGAAAGGGAAAAGCGCCTGGAAATCTGCAATATTGTAAAACGTGCCTGCCAGCACGGGCTGATGAAGAGTTCATTCGGAACCGTATCGGCAAGGTGGCGTGGCAATGATTTCCTGATCACACCCAATGGCATTCCCCGCTGGGACCTGAATACAGAAGATATCGTACAGGTGAAAGACGGCAAATGCGAACCCGGTAAACATCCGAGTCTTACAGCCATGCTGCACCAGCAGATCTATGCCAGCCATCCCAATATCAATTCCATCATTCTTACACAATCGCCTTACCTGATGGCATTTGCCGTATCCGGTGTGGAGATCAATGTGCGTACCATTCCTGAGAGCTGGATATTTTTGAAAGACATGCACCAGCTCAGCTTTGGCGCCCAGTACAACGCAGCGGATGAAGTGGTAAAATGTATCTCCAGGGAAAAACCTGCCGTGCTCATACAAAACGAATGCGTGGTGGTGGTGGGTGATAGGCTGCTCCAAACCTTCGATTATCTTGAAGTGGCCGAGTTCAGCGCCAAGTCTATCGTGATGTCAACTTCGGTGGGAAAAATGGTGCCCATCAATGATGAGCAAACAGAAGAACTGCGGAAGGCATTTTTGAGTCATTAACTGTAATAACCTTCAATGAGTCCCAGTTTTCTTTCTGGGGCATTGTTCTCAATATCATGAAATGCATTTGGTCCCAGGCCGGTAAAATCCTTGTATTCTTTTGCAAGGTGCTGGTAATCGTGGTAATTGCATTCCATCGCAATGCGCAGCCAGTCCATGCCCGGTTTTGAATTTTTTAACCGGAACGCTTTGTCAAACCGGATGATCCTTTCAAAGAGTTTGGGGTTTACACCGGTACGTTCTTTAAATTTCCTTTCCAGTTGTTTGCTGCTTATAAAACTGCTGGAAGCCAGTTGTTGCAAACTCATCCTGTTATCCGCCTTTAACATCAGCTTGCAGGCAAGGTCGGCCGGGTGCTGGTCTTTACGTGATTGCTTTATAAGTGTTCTTATAAAATTATCTGCCACTGCAATCATTGCACTATAGTTATTTGCATGGTATAACTGCTCATTCACCTCCTTCACTGCAGCCGGTAAAACCGTGGCAGCATCCATATACTGGTTGGTGATCTCAGAAGAAGGCATGCCGGTAAGTCTGTACAATGCACCCGGGTTAAAGATTACCTGGAATACCAGAAAATTATTTCCAATACTGCGTTGTGTTACTTCTGCAAACTGGCCATATAATACAATGGGGATGTTTTTTATTTCCTTACCCGAACGCTCGTAAACCACCGTTTCTGTATCGTAGGGATAAAAAGCCAGGCATTGCTCAGGCCTGGGAGGATAGGCTTTGGCCGGAACTGCAGTTCCTTTTTCAAAAACCAGGTGCACAATACGGTACAGCTGCACAAACTCCTGTACATCCGGCGCAGGTATGAAGTCTTTTAAAAGCAAACTGTTCTTTTTCGTTTTGTAAGATAATGATTAAAGGCTAAGTGGCGGCCCCATTATTTTCATGCCATGGGCTTCGTGGATCCTGGCTATTTCTTCCGGTGATGGCTTTGACTTTAAATTGTTCATGTACGTAAAGAAAGCTTCCATTTTCCCGGCCGGCTGCAGGAAATAAATGAGTTTGCCATGATCGGAGAGCTGTATCCAGGTATGTGGCACCATTCGCGGCAGGAAGATGGTTTCGCCAGCCCTGAGTGTATAAGTGTCTGCACCCACCACAAAGCGGTATTCACCTTCTGTTACCATAAAGATCTCATCCTGGTACAGGTGCATATGCAGCGCCGGTCCCACTTTTGCCAAACCGGTATATTCAAAAACCGAGAGCTGGCCGCCGGTATCTTTGGATGATATCTTCAGATCGTTGGGATGTTCGCCCCTGAATTTTATGATGTCTCCAAAACGTGACTTCCCTTCGGAAACTACAAAGGGTTTCTTTTTTGTACCGGGGGATGCTGTTGCTGCTGCTGATTTCCCCAGCAGGAGGGCAGGGGCTGCCAGGAGGGAATTGCGGAGAAATATTTTGCGTTGCATGGTCAATGGTTTTATGCATGCAATTTGCCAGTGTTTGAATAGGTGATGGTGGTAAAAAACAGACATTTTCATTTCGGGGGTACTGTATTTGCTGATACCGGTTATAAAAAAATCTGATTGATATCATTTGCCTGCATGCTTGTAACAATTGTTACATCATACAGGTTTTTTGTGATGAAATTTTACACCGTAAATGTTCATCACCACTAAATCAAAAGTTATGAAAGTAGTTGTTGTCGGGGGAAATTTCGCAGGTTCTACCGCGGCCCTCGAACTGAAAAGAAAACTCAAAGACAAAGTTGATATTACTGTGATCGACAGGAATGAAGACTTTTTATATATCCCTTCATTGATCTGGGTGCCCATTAAAAGGAGGGAAGTGAAAGACATCTCCACACCGCGGCGCATTGTGTTTGAAAGAAAAGGCGTAAAATTTGTTTGCACCACTGCACTCAATGTTGACCCGGAAGCGCAGGTTGTAAATACAGAGAAAGGTGCATATCCATACGATCAGCTCATCATCGCCACGGGGCCAAAAGTAAATTTTGATATTGCCCCCGGTGTGCGTGAACACAGTCTTTATATTGGCACACCCACCGGCGCCATGAAGACAAGAGAGAAACTGGAGGCGTTTAAAAAAGATCCCGGCCCGATCGTGATCGGTGCCACTCAAAATGCCGGTTGTATGGGAGCGGCTTACGAGTTTTTATTCAATATTGAAAAATGGCTGAGGGATGAAAACATCCGTAAAAAAGTTGACCTGTACTGGGTAACCCCGGAAGATTATTTAGGCCATTTTGGTATTGAAGGAATGCCCGGCGGGGAAGGCATGCTGAAGATGTTTATGAAGATGTTTCATATCCATTACCGCACACAGGTGGGGATACAGGAAGTAACCGCCGATAGCGTGAAGCTCAATAACGGGGAAGAAGTCAAATCAAAATTTGTGATGCTGATGCCGCCCTTTACAGGGGTGGATTTTATCCGAAATTCCCCCAAACTCGATTCATTGGCCAATGGTTTCCTGGATGTGGAAGGGACTTACCAGCATAAACACTATAAAAATGTTTGGGGCGCAGGATTAACAGTGGATGTGCCTGCACCATTCAAATCAAAGAAGATACCTTTTGCCGTTCCCAAAACAGGATACCCCAGTGATGAAACCGGCAAGATCGTTGCAGAAAACATCATCCGGGTCACCAAAGGAGAAACAGCGCTGAAGAGCAAAAAATGGGGACAGATCGCCGGGCTTTGTGTAATGGATGCCGGTAAAAAAGAAGTGATCATTTTCAGCAATCATCTCTTTAAACCCCGCACATTTGCCATCATGCTGCCGAACGTGTTTTATGATATCAACAAAGTGATACTCGAGAAATATTTTATGTGGAAGCTGAGAAAGGGATACTCATTTCTTCCATAGCTAAAGGTGCGTGTTATATTTACAAAAACTGCCGGTTTTCACCGGCAGTTTTTTTATGATCTTCTGTCGCCTGCAAATGCGGGCCTGTTCTTTTTTTGTTGTTTGCCGGAATGTTGCGGCCTGTTGCCCCTGTTTTTAAAATTCGGGCGCTGGTGCGGTTTCGCCTCCGGCGCTTTGGGCTGTGCATCTGCTGCCAGCGGGTAAGGATGTTCAGTAATAACCGGAATGGTTTTACCAATGAGTTTTTGAATATCCCTTAATTCCGTTTTTTCATCGGCATCGCAAAACGACAAAGCAATGCCCTCATTGCCGGCCCTGCCCGTGCGGCCAATACGGTGCACATAGGTTTCAGGAATTTCGGGCAATTCAAAATTGATCACATGCGTGAGATCGTCGATATCAATACCGCGTGCGGCGATATCGGTGGCCACCAGCACACGCAGCTGCCCGTTCTTGAAATTGTTAAGCGCATTCTGCCTGGCATTCTGGGATTTGTTTCCGTGAATGGCAGCGGCTGGAATATTTTCCCTCAATAAAATCTTTACCACTTTATCGGCGCCATGCTTGGTTCTTGTAAATACCAGCACGCGGCTGATATCAGTTTCACGCAGCAGGTGCAGGAGTAATTTATTTTTATCGGGCCTGTCCACATAGAACAATGATTGTTCTATGGCTTCAGCGGTGGATGATACCGGCGTAACCTCTACTTTTTCGGGATTTGTCAATAACACCTGCGCCAGCTTTTGAATTTCGGGCGGCATGGTGGCCGAGAAGAACAAGGTTTGTCTTTTTTCGGGCAGCCGTACAATTACTTTTTTTACATCGTGAATAAAGCCCATGTCGAGCATGCGATCGGCTTCATCGAGTACAAAAACCTGCAGGTGGCGCAGGCTGATAAAGCCCTGGCTCATCAGGTCGAGCAAACGGCCCGGTGTGGCGATCAGTACATCCACCCCTTTTTTTAAGGCACTTACCTGGTGCAGCTGCGAAACACCACCAAAGATCACCGTATGTGAAATGCCGGTATACTGGCCGTATGCTGCAAAACTGTCGTTGATCTGGATGGCCAGTTCACGGGTGGGGGTTAATATCAGTACCTTGATTCCCGGAACCTGTTTTTTCTGCTGGTAAAGCAATTGCAGGATGGGAATGGCGAATGCGGCGGTTTTACCGGTACCTGTTTGTGCACAGCCCAGCAGGTCCTGCTGTTTCAGCACAATGGGAATGGCCTGTTGCTGTATGGGTGTGGGCATACTGTAGCCCTGTTGTTCAAGTGCTTTTAATATGGGTTCAATTAACCCAAGGTTTTTAAAATCCATTTAACTGGTTTGTGAATATGAGGCTGAAGGGACGTTGTATGTTCTTAAATCAGCAAAATTTGTTTCTGTCCCACCGGCTTACAACCTGCCGTACCTGGAGTGTGAGTGCTGCAAAGATAGCCGAATTACCACAAAGGACTCAAAAAAGATCACATCACTAAGATAAACTCCCCCGCAAAACTCTTACGCCAGGTATTTTGCAAAAAAATCCAGCGTGCGCTGCCAGGCCATTTTAGCAGCCGCTTCATTGTACCTTGTGGGAGCGGTATCATTATGAAAAGCATGGTTTACGCCCTCATATTTGTACAGCTCATAGGCGATATTATTTTTTTTCAGCGCTTCTTCGTAAGCCGGTATGCCCGCATTGATACGTTCGTCGAGCCCGGCATAATGCAGTTGAATGGCTGCCTTTATTTTGCTGACATCTTCTGCTGCGGGCTGACGTCCATAAAATGCCACGGCAGCTTTTAAAGAAGGTACATTCACGGCCAGGCTGTTTGACATGCCGCCGCCCCAGCAAAAACCCACGCAACCGGCTTTGCCATTGAAATCTTTCCGGGAATTGAGGTAATCAAAAACGTTGATAAAATTTTGCAGGTTGTTCTCCGCTTTCAGTTCGCCGAATTTTGTCCGTGCTTCATCTTCATTGGCAGGAGGGGTGCCACCAAGTGCAGATAAAGCGTTGGGCGCAATAGCGAGGTAACCTGCATTGGCCGCCCGCCGGGCCACATCTTCAATATGCGCATTAAGCCCGCGGTTTTCATGTATCACAATCACGGCGGGATATTTTTTCGCCGGCTTTGGCCTGGCAACATACGCACTCATGACATTGGGAATACCGGTGTAAGTAACCGTTTCTGTAAACAGCTCATCGGCAGCAGTAATGGCTGCATGGGCATAGTTTACCTCGATCATGGGCAGTACTGCGATCGCTGCGGCCATGCTGCCCGTAATCATGGCCAGCTTCTTTAAAAATGCTGTACGGCTTAAAGGTTTATGGGTGTATTCGTCGTAGAGGTTGATGATCTCCTGGTTCATAGCAAGGTGTTTTAGGAAGGTTAAATTAAGCAAATATGGGCAGATGTATCAGCTTTATTTTATATAACACGTAGTTTTACGTGCGTGTTTTTCGTTGACTTACGATGCATTTGTGTAATTTCTGAGGAATGAAAAAAGGGCGGTTTTGCGCTTGTACGGCATCTATAATCAGGCTACTTTTACATCAGAAATTGAATGATACACAAGGTCATCCGGTTTCAAACCAAGATCCAGAAAAACCAATCCAAATCCAACGATCCAAAAAAGACCAAAGTAATTTCCGCTCCAGTTCTTATGAAAACCAACACAGAATCTGATATCTGAAACCAATTAAAGAAAACCCTCTGAATTTAAAAAAAATTAGGCGCCCCGTAAGGCGCCATTTTTATTTCCACCACCTGACCTGGCAGGTTAAAACACGGTGCTACGTAGAAATACGGGACTTTTCATTGGCAGATTTTCTACAGGCTTGTTGCAGTGTGTCGAATATAATTGGGCGCAATTGCGATATGTTAGAAACTTCAGCTGTATTAATTTTACATCACAATGATTGATCAATGATCAGTCAAAGTCCAAATCCAACATCCAAGACAAAACATTCGGTCCAGATTCCTATGTAAAGCCTCGCTTAAAAATCTGATACCTGGAAACCAATTCAAGAAAACCTCTGAATTAAAAAAACTGGCGCCCCGTAAGGCGCCTTTTTTATGATGTTCATTTCAAAAGATGGGTAATGGTTTCCGTCTGGTCACCATTTGCCGGCATAAAACAAACCAACAAAACTGCCACTGGTGGTTTTAATATCCCGTTCGTTCATAACGGAGCAGGCTGTTATGTAAAATTCCATAATTTCATTTCAAAATAGAAAGTATGAAAACAATACCTGCATTGTATATTTTATCCAAGGGAAGAGTGGCCGCTATCAGTAAAAAAGACGGCAGTATTATCTGGGAAGTAAAGCTGAAGGAATATGTTGGCAGCGGTTCGGCCTACAGTTTTGGGCAGATCACCGCGGAAGCCGGTAAAATTTACGTGGGCACAACGGGTATCCTTGTTTGCCTGGATGCAAAAGATGGTTCGCTGGTATGGAAGAATGATTTGAAAGGCTGGGGCTATGGTTTTGTAAGTATTGCCGGTGCAGGTAATGATTCCAGTGCTGCTGCAGCTGCTGCTGCAGCGAGTCAGGCTGCCAGCACGGCCGCAGCAGTGGCAGCTACATCCTGATGATTGGTGCTGCACGAACCGTTCAACGCAATTTTCATATTGTAAAATGCGTTGTGCTGTTGCAGGCAGCCGATCCTGAACAACCACTTAGGTGGTATAGCCAGTATTTCAAAAAGATTCACACAAACCATTCCTTTATGAAGAAAACAAGTCTCACTTTGTTATTGCTGTGTACAGCGTTTATTTCATCTTTTGGTTTTGTAACCGCACCGTTTACCGAAGGCAACGCATTAAAGGCTGCTGCCGTAATGGTTCCTGTTGGAAAGAACGGTCAAACCATTTCGCTTGAGCAGGTGGCGAATATGAGTGTGAAAGCCTATGCGGCTGTGGTCGGCCGCCGGCTGAATATGGTTGAGCGGCTGAATTTTAAACTGGCACAGCGAAAATTAAAACAGGATATCAATGCCGACGGTACGATAAAGACCGATGCGGTAAAAAAATATTACGCACCCGATGACCATGCGCAGGGTTTTCACCTGGGTGGTTTGCTGCTGGGACTATTTCTGAGTGTAATCGGTGTGGGCATCGCCTTTCTTATTGGTGGCGAGGCGAGGAGGAACCGTGTGTACTGGGCACTGGCAGGCGCTTCGGCCGGACTGCTTTTTTTAACCATCGCTTTCCTGGGTGCCGCCTGATTTAACATGTATCAATTACAAAATAAACCGGGGCAACTGCACCGGTTTATTTTTTTCATGGCGATGCTTATGCCTTTGCCGGGGCAGTTTTTCTTTTTAAGATCAATGCACTGATAAGTGAAACAATGATACCCACGGGTAATATCTCCACATAGGTCATCAGTATTACAAAGAGCGGATTTTTATACATCCGGGTAAAATCGGCCATTTCCTTTGTCTTGCTTTCTATTTCGGCAGCACTTGCACCAGCAGCTTTCAGGTCGCCCAGGATACGTGCTGAATATTTCTCTGCAAAATCCGGCACAAAATAATGGTAATCGAACATCCAGGCGATCACGTACATGGTGGAGGCGATCAGGGCGATCATGAACCCGATTTTAAAGGCCTTGCCAAAACTGATCACACCGTTATTATATTTATTCCTGTAGTTACGGATGCCTACAAAAACCAGTGAAAAGGCGATGAGCATGGATGCATAACCCAGCAGCATACTGTAACTCATATCAACATTGCCTTCGCAATAACTGTAGTTTCCTATCATGAAGAGCATAAAACCCGAAACAAGTGCACCGGCTATCAGCCCGTGGATGAGAATGTTCTTTTTCATTGTTATTTTTTTATGCAAATATGATTGCTGCGATGCCGGAAGCACTCATACTTTCGGCCATTTTTCATTATTTCCATTCTTTTTCATACCAAAGAACGAGTTATGAAGGGATGATCTGCAGTTTTTTGGCTTTTTCAACTGCCTGTATCCTTCTTTTCACTTCCAGTTTTTCAAAAATATTCTGGTTATGTGTTTTAACGGTGCTGAGTGAAATAAACAGCCGGCCTGCAATTTCCTGGTTGCTGTGCCCCAGTGCCAGCAGTTCCAGTATTTCCATTTCCCGCCTGCTGAGCTCCAGTTCAGCGATCATGGCGGTATTACAAATAAAATTTTCGGGTTTTGGCACAAACACTTCCTTTTCCACCAAGATGGTCTCAATTTTTGGCCGGGATAATTTCAGGGCCAGCCAGATACCGAGTGCGGTAAAAATAATTGCAATGCATCCAATGTATATTTCAAAGGAATGATCGATGATGATATAGCGCAGCTCGAGCCATTTAAGCAGGAATAATAACAGTGCCAGGCTGCTGCTGTAAAGAATGGTGGACTTGTGCTTCTGCCAGAAACTGTGATTGACTGTCATGGGAGTGTTCGGCTGTCTTTTTTTAAAGCTACGGAAAAAATGGCAGTCGTGAGTGGTCAGTAGTCAGTTGTGAGTCGTGAGTGGTGAGTAAGCGGTTCTGATTGTTTTACCGATAGCTGCCGGGAGTAAAGAAATATCTTCTGTAATTCCAGTTTGATTGCCGGAAAGGAACTATTTTACCACAAAAGAATGGAGAATTTTTCCGGCGCTTTCTTTCCAGGCCGCCTTTTCCTCAACAGTACAATTGAATGTGCCAATCAGCAACCGGCCATCCACATCTGTAAAAAAAAGCTGGTTATAGATTTTAGTGTCCACCGCCTGCGTGGTTACAATGATCACCCCGACTTTCCTGTTGTTAATGGTTCTCACTTCATTGGCTTCCCACACTGCATTGGGATAGGAGGATTTAAAAGTGGAAGCCAGTACGTTGCGGTATTGTTCAATAACCTGTTGTGATGCCCTGCTGCTGGTATGGTTAAAAGCCAGGTTTACCGAACCGCCTTCATTGGTATATACCAGTGTGGGGCGGTTGTTGCTGGGGTATTTTGCTTTCAGCATGTCTTCCGGCATCAGCCCGAAATTTTTAGGTAACAGTATCTCCACTTTGCCATCAAACAATGTTTTCAATTCCAGTTCAATGAATTGACAGGTCCAGGATAAGAGTATTGTACTGATCAGGCCTGTCAAAATATATTTTTTCATCAGAAATGTTTTAGGTGCCGGTGAGTCGCTTTGCTTGCAGCATGCCTGCAATTTACTGTTTCGTTTGTTTTACACAAAGGCCATTATATTCATTATGCCCTGCTGAATGGTTATTCTGTTCCCTGTAATGCGTGTTATTTTTTTACACCGCTTTTCGCAAGCCACTCCATATATTGCCGTGCCAGGAACTGGTAACCGTCTTTCCTGTATTCGGGCGTAAATACAGTAAAGTGATCGCCGGGATAATAGGCAAAACGGAAATTTGCGTTGAATTTTTTCATTTCGGTTTCAAGGATTGTAACGGCATGGTTCAATAAAAAATTATCACCGGTTCCGACAGATATCCTGACTTTTCCATCCAGTACCGGTTTTAATTGTTCCCAGTTTTTGCGCAGGTTTAGTGAGATATCGTACTTTTTCCAATGTGCCACCACGGCAGGATCAATCACTCCGGTTTTGCTGTCACAAACAGGTTGCGGCAATCCATTACTGCCCTTGCTGCTGAACACAGCGTCAAATGAATGCATTTGTTCGCCCCGGTAAACCACATGCTCTGCCTGGTAAATTGTTTTTTGGGCAACCCATGGATAAGAACCAGCCACTGTTGCCACCAGGTTTAAGGCACTGTCCTTACCGTAAAACATGTTCCTGTCTTCGTATAAATTTATTTTTTGAAAGCTGCGGAAATCGACCGGATCGGGTGCGCTGGACCAGCAGGCATTAAATACGTCCGGGTATTGTGTTTGCAGCCACAGTACCGTCCACCCGCCGGAACTATGACCGGTTAATAACCGGGCGCCATTGCAACGGTATTGTTTTTCCAGTTGCGGAATAAATTCAGAGGTAAATGCATCGCCCCAGGGCCCGTTATTATCGCTGTTGGCATACACAGAATGTCCCAGCGGGCAGTTGCCGTCTAATATCACTTTTATCACCGGTATCGTATCCAGTGTTGCGGCAGGATCGTTATTACCCGAATACCGGTGATAATCGCCGCCATAACCAAAAACATTGAACAGTACGGGAAATCTTCTTTCCGGCGCTGTATAATATTCTTTGGGAAGAATGACAGCCGCATTCACTGTGATGCTTTTGTTATGAAATGTACTGAGCAGGGCAGAGGGCACTTTCAGTTCTTTTACAAATTCAGTCTCTTTAAATGCCGGAGCAGCGGCAATCGTTTTCGTTGCAACAATATTAAATATGGCTTTGCTGTCTTTGCCGATATGAATTTTCTCCGTGGTATTGTACAAATTTCCGGCGCTGTTTCCAATAGAACGGTCGCCCAGGTTCCTGTCCCATACAATCTGGATATAATAATCACCCCGCTCCATATCGGAAAGCGTAACAGGATAGCTTGTCGCGTTATCATCAAACATAACTGTTGCTCCCGGCTTTACATCTTTTACCTGTATGCGGTAGCAGGGAATATTTTCAAACCCAATGGCGCCATCCTTCGGGGATTTGTTTTCTTTCGACAAATAAGCGATCACATAACCCGTGAAGGGTTCATTAAAAACAGCAGGTGCGTAACTGGCTTTTATTTTTTGCCCATAACTATTTAAGAAAAAAAATGCTGCAGCTAAAATGCAAAGTGTTCTTTTTTTCATGACAGGTTTTTATAAATGTAGATACCGTTTATATTATTTTAGTTTTCCTTTTCCAGTTGCGCAATGGTTTTTTTAGCCTGCGCCAGCCGGATCTGTTTATTCTTCTCCACTAATTTATGCGTAGCCCATTTTTCTATTTTATGATGCAGCGGTACCAGCAGTGCGGCAATGCACACCAGTGCCAGCAGCATCAGTATGGGGGAATGATGGGTAATGCGTTCTAAAAAAGGATGCAGCAACAGGTTTAAAAATTCAAACACGATCAGTAAAGCCACCACACCAAAAAATTCTATCAGCCTGGTATTGGTGATAAAACTGCGACTGAGGAGCAAATACAATGTGAGCAACACAATAATCCCCAGTGCCATTAATGAATACTGGATATTCTCCTTGCGGTGCCGGTCTTCTTCCGCTTTTTTGGCTTCTTCTTCTATAACCCGTATCTGGTCGTTAAAAGCGAGGGTTTGCATTTTGTTGATATTATTCTGGCTGTAGATCTGCGCATTTATACCGGCTTCCATCCTCGAATAATAATAAGCGCTGTCGGTGTGCTGCAATGAATCATATACCTGCTGCATATAACCCGCGCCTGCCAGTTTCAGGTTGTTGTTGTTAAATTCCTTTCCCAGCTCCAGTAGCTCTGCTGCCTGTACTTTGGCTTCCTGCAGCCGTTTATCTTTTAGTAAATAGGGAATATAATCATAACTGAACCGCAGTATCTCCGAATTGCTTCTTATTATTTTTTTCATGGCAAGCGCTTTATTGAAAAAAACTTCGGCCAGTTGTTTTTCTCCCGCCAGTGCATACGCAGCGCCGCTTACACGGTGTGCTGAAAATTCCATTACCAGGCTGTTGGACCGGGGCGCCACTTCTTCGGCCTGGCGGGCATAGTGCAATGCAGAGTCGGGCTGGTTGGTACGGGTAAAATAAAAAGTGATGCCCCTTAAGTACTGGGCCAGCATATAATTATAAAGCGGGTGGGATGGTGGCGGCAAATTTTCTTCTCCCTTGCGCAGGTATTTCAGCAGTTCCCCGTTATTCTGCATATTGGCATATACCAGCGACAGGTCAAAATACAACGAACTGATGCGGCGCTTATCCTTTGCTTTTTCTGCATAAGGAATACCTTTAAAAAAATATTCCACCGCCGTAGTATTATCTCCCTTGTTCAATGAGAAATAAGTGCCGATCCAGTTATAAGCGGTGCCCAGCAATGAATCGCTCCGCAACTGCTCCGCAATCTGAAGTTGCTGAATGCACAGGGCAGAATCTATTTTTCCTGAAAACCCGTTCTCGTTTAACAACAACTGGTTGATGATGCCAAAACGCTGCAGGGGATTGCTGGTTGCCGTGAGCATTTTATACAGGCTGTCGCTGGTTCTGGCCGCCTGCTCAGGTGAAAGTTGTTGTGCAAAAGAGAGCAGTGCTGTTGCCCAAAAGAAAATGATCAATCCTGTTTTTTTCATCATTTATGTAATGATTGGTGATGCCCTGTTGTTTTAAATTTCATAGTCAGACCATTTGCTAATCTTTTATATGGTACTCCTGGCGTAATAGTTTTAGGAGTGATGCATTAATGTCAATATACCGTTGTATGTGCACCTGCCGGGTGGAGGTTACCACATTGGATAAATAAAAATTTAACTGGCTGGTAATGGTTTTTCGGTCAATTTTTTCAACCTGGTTAATGGAATAAGGCACTTGCTCATGGTTATTTTCATATTCCTGGATCCCTTCAAAAATTGTTTTGCCGCCTTTTTTCATTGCTGCATCAAAATCATAGTCGTAGTGCTGTATGATGATTGGGTTGATATAATGCAGCCGTTGCTGGCTTTCGAGTTCCTGCCGGTCGTAAATGTTTTTGATGGCCACCGTTAGATCACCCACCAGTTGCTGCAGGTTTTCGTTTTTAAAATACCGGAGCGACCCGGAGTTTTTTAACTGCTCCAGCATCATGGTACGAGGCTCAAAAATGGTGGGTGTGCGAAAACTGATGCCAAATTCAAAGCTGATGGCAAATTTTTTCGAAACATTGGAAAAGCTGCTGTCTTTAAAAAAATGGGCCAGGTAATCCAGTGCGGCCTCTTGCTTCAGCCTGCTGGCAACTTTTAAAGATGCCGTTACAGAATCATTCCGCAGTTCTTCATAAAAACTTTTTGCCAGTTCTTTTGCCCTGTCCCTTTCAATTTTATGTTCCAGCTGGTACTCGGCTAAAAAACCGCAGAACACCGCCAGGAATAACATTAAAAACTCCCATAAATACGATTTCCAGTTTTTCTTATGATGGGGTGCTGCCGGGTCGTGGGCATGATGATGTACTTCCATTGTTGCTTTTGCTGGTTGATTGTCCGCATTTGCTGTATCTGCCTTCGGGGCAGAGATGGCTTTGGCGGGTAAATTGATAATTTGTGATTGTTCTCTTTCAGGCAAAACACTTTCGGCAGCGGGCGAAATTGCTGCTGGCTCCTGCCCGTTCTCTTCACTGTTTACACCGGCGTTCTTTTCTTCATTGCTTTCGGGCAATGGCTTTTCTTCTTCCATTTATTTGAAGTTGATTTTAGACGGCAGGATCTGGGAAATTTTAAGGAAGAATGGATTATACGTTAAGATACTAAACTATTTTTCAAAAGCAAGAAGCGATCCTGATGTATCATTACAGATGTTGCAATGATAAAGAGGCCGTGCATCTTTTACTTCTTAAACAATCCCAGCAATGCAGCAGCGCCAATTTCTGCGCCCAGCGGAATGGCAGCCAGGTCAACCTGGTAATTCCCATTGTGATTATAAAACGGCGCTTTCTTTCCCTCACTCAGGGCTTTTGCATACAGCCCCGGCTCGGCCGTGCCCACCCATACATAATCACAGGTTGTTTTGCCATTTCCCCATACCAGGTGGCCAAAATCTTCTGACCCCATAATGGGTGGTGTGTTGTTGATGATCTTATCCGGCGCAATGATCATGGCGAGCGCCTTGTTTACCTTATTGGCCACGGCAGTGTCATTTATCTGGGGATACACACTTCCCTTCATTAAAACAGAGGGATATAATTCTTTTGGTAAACCATTGGCAACGGCGATGGCTTCATTAACCTGGTTGATGCCATCGAGCAATACCTTTCTTGTTTTCTCGGTAAACCAGCGCAGGTTCAGTTTCACCACCACCGAAGAAGGAATTACATTGTTGTCGCCGCCACCATGAATGGCGCCGGCAGTAAGCACGGCAGCATCCTGTGCCGCAATACTCCGGCTGATAATAGTCTGATACTGCATCACCGCATTGCAGGCCATCACCACCGGGTCTTTGGCAAATTCGGGTGCGGATCCATGCCCCCCAATCCCATAAAAAGTAACATCCAGCTGGTCGCTCCCCGCAGCCCTTTCTCCATACCCGTTTTTCACGCTGCCGGTTGCAAGGGGCGTGGTGTGCAATCCAAATAAATAATCCGGTACCGGCACGCCTTTATCATACATCTTATCATTCACCATGGCTTTTGCTCCTGTTAATGTTTCTTCGGCAGGCTGCGCCAGCATTACCAGTGTACCCTCCCATTCACTCTTCAGCTTCACCATCATTTTAGCCACCTGCAACAGCCATGTTACATGTGCATCGTGACCGCAGGCATGCATCACGGGTACTTCAGTGCCATCTTCCTTCTTCATGGTTTTAGTACTGGCATAGGGCAGACCGGTTATTTCCTTTACCGAGTTACAGTCCATATCGGCACGATACATCACCACCGGACCGTCTCCATTTTTTAAAATGCCCACCAACCCGGTTTTACCAATGCCTGTCTTCACTTCATAACCCAGTGCGGTGAGTTCTTTGGCAATAATACCTGCTGTTCTCAATTCCATAAAACCCAGCTCAGGATTTTGATGGAGGTCTTTATACATGGTTACCATGGCAGCAGAATCTGCATAAGCCAGCAGGTGTACCTGTTTATTGATTTGTGCCTGCAGCGATACGATCGCAAAAATGACCCCTGCAAAAGTGAGGATGATCTTGTTTGGCATGTTGTGTTGTTTAGTTGGTGTCTGGTAGATAAATATACAGAATAATGTGGTGAGTAGTGAGTGGTGAGTGGTGGGTAAGGGAATAGTAAATAGCATTGAAGCTTATGCGACCTGGACAATTTTAGCAGGTTGTTGGTCGGCGATCAGCAACGGCCATCAAACAGCTAGCTTCGCTTCAGAAGCGTGGAGTGAAGGTGCTGTATCTTCCAGCGTTTATCTTCTTTTACAAGCACAACCGTTTCAAGCCACTGCACTGTAGTTTGTTTGCCGTCTTTTATGATAACCGACTGTAAATGGTAAGTGGCCCAGGCCATCGATTGATTCGTTGCTGTTTGGATGAATTCAAAACTGTTGGTGCGTTTAAAATCTGCCGGTACATGGGGTTTAACCGCCTTTGCAATCAGTGTATCCATCGTCCAGCGCTCGCCGTATTCATAAAAAGTAATGTCGGCCGTACTGTATGTTCTGAGTGCCACTGTGTCACGGACCGATAAGGCATCAAACAACTTAACAATGGTTTGCTGTACAGCCAGCTGTTCCTTAGTTGCAGGTTGTTGTGCCTGCAGCCATGTTATGCATAACATTAACCCGGCGGGGAGGAATAATTTTTTCATTGGTGATATTTAAGCAAAATCATTGTTTCAGTATTAACCGCACTTGTATCCATCAATGTTGTTGTTACTGATTTCTTTCAGCAGCATATTGGCAATTTTTGCCGTATGATCAGATGTTTTTTTCTGATGATGCTAAGCCATGCTTTTATTCCTGTTTTTCCTGCTCAAAATTATTTATTATTTAAGTTCTGAAAGTATTATTTTTTTCTGTTTGAGGGTGTTCTTCATCGCTTTTTCCCTCACTTTAGGATCATTACTGTTTATCAGGTCAAAATATTCAATGGGAACCACCTGCCATGATAAGCCATATTTGTCTTTGCACCAGCCGCAGGAGCTTTCTTGTCCGCCATTTGCTGTCAGCGCATTCCAGTAATAATCCACTTCCGCCTGGTCTTTGCAATTAATAACGAATGAAACAGATTCATTAAATTTAAAGAAGGGGCCGGCGGCTAAAATATTAAACTCTATATCACCCATTTGCAAAATGGCGGTTTCGAAGTCGCCCCCGCCGGCTTCTGGTGGATTTTTATAGTGGCGGAGCTCCTTTAGTTTGGCCTCTTTAAAGATTGAAAGGTAATAATCAGCCACTGATTTTGCATCCTTCGTTTCAACCCAGAGGCAAGGTGTGATTTTTTGCAAAACAGCGCCTGGCTTTGTTGCTGCTGTTTGCATTGTAGTGGTATCTTTTTTGGGCGTATGGTCAGCATGCTGCTGCGCATTTTCACAACCTGAAATAGCAGCTACCAGGAGGGCAGAGGAAAGAAAAAATCTACAGGCTTTCATTGTTTTGTTTATTAAAAGTCGTTAATAAATTTTCCAGGTCTTTTAATGTAGCAGTAAATCCTTCTCTGAAGCCCATCTCTATCATTTTCTCCATTCGTTCAAGGGATTCGTTGTAGATAATGATGCTGACTTTCGTAATTCCATTTCGCTCACTAAAAGTCAAATCCCAATTCGAACCCGGCAAAAACGGGTTCTCATCCTTGTCAGCAAATGCACTTAAATATTTAAAGTTTGTTTTAGGGGTAATAGAGGTGTATTCCTGTATATGCCAGCCGATTTCCTGCCCATCGGCACCAACCATAGCATAAAAACGTCTCCCTCCAACTTTGAATTCCATGTGACTGGTTCTTGATGTAAACGGCTTTGGCGCCCACCATTGGTCAAGGATTTCCTGTTTTGTAAATGCGTCCCAAACAAGTGAATGTGCTGCATCAAATTCCCTGTCTACAAAAACAGTGTGGGTTGCTTTATCAACCTTGAATTCAAACAGTAAATTAGTCATGGGTTTATTTTTTAAGTGTTGCTAACAGTTTGACTTTTTAGTTTAGTTGTGAAACTATTTGGTTGAGAATATAAGTGCAACCCTTTGGTCTCGCAAATTTTTTCCAAAATTTTACAGCGAGATAAAATAGTCAGCCGGAATTGCAGGTTTTCGTAAGATGCCAGGATCGACCATAACCCTTAGCCCGTATTCATTTTATTTGCCCGGTTGAGCGGCTTTAATGATTTCACTTAATGCAGTTTCAGAAATCAGGTTGTTAACATCCCAGTCTTTGTCAACATAATTATAACAGGCAATTACAATTTCTTTTTCGGGATGTATGTAGAGGGCTTGTCCCCCAAAGCCACCCTTCATCATTATACCATTGCTTGCCAGGTCCCACTGATAAGCCCATTTGTTGGCACCATGTGGCTATTCCGTATCTATCGAAGAAATCACTTCTGTAATACCCAATTTAAGACTAGGGATGTCATTGGCTATGATTTGCCAAATTAAATTATTGTCAATTCCGAAGTATTCATGAACGAGAATATGTCGCAAACCGATGATTTGACGCCATTGGATTTCACTGAACTTGGCTTTTGTTTCTTCTGTTATGTAGTTAGCCGCTTCACCAATTATTTCGATTTGCTTAATTGTTGCAAATTGCATCATTGAATTCTTAACAAAAGTGTCAAAGTTTGCTCCTGAGATATAGTTCTCTATTTCAGATATGGATTCTAGTATGTGAAGTAAGCGTTGTTTATCTCCAATTTTACCTTTCATAAATTAACTTTTTATCGTTATTAACGAAAGGGAGGATATACTTTGAAACAGAATTACTTGACACAAGATCAACTTTCTTGCGAAGCTTATCTTCCAGGTCAAGTTTCATATTAACAAAGCCAAGACCGATGTGTTTAGAATAGTCCAATTCAACTAAAATATCAATATCACTGTCTTCCAATGCTTCATCCCGGGAAAATGAGCCGAATACAAATGCCTTTAGGACTGGTTTGTCCCGAAAGTATTCTCGAATTGCCATTATTTCCTCATTGGAGAGTTTCATGTGTTAAAAGTAGCATTTTTTTACGAACTCGTGTGCCATTGCTGCCAACGTTCGAGGCTTGCCGAAGTACGGGAATTGGCCGACTGTCCGCCCGGAACTGAAGTTGAAATTATAACTAATTTTTGGAGTTGCGCACAACTGCTTAGAGAAGTTTGTCCAGCCCGGAACAGGAGTTGATAGGGGTGTGAAGCTGAAAAAATGCTGGTCTAGCCCCAATTTTGCTTAAGCCATTGTTAACGGCGGTTTGGATTACAGAGAGCGTTATCTTCGAATTTAAAAGAAACTAGATCACTAGCATTATCAGGATATTCTTGTTTTGTAAAGCGAACTTCTATATAGTCCAATTTTTTAAAACTTGAGTTCTTTTCACAAACCCTTAATTCGACCCTCGAAGCCAAATTGGTCAAATCTGAAATTGAAAGACTATCTAGATTAAAGTTGTAAAATGAGACTATAACGTTATTGCTTCCCTCATTTGTTCCCATGCTAATGCCTGTGGTTATATCTTGGTGGTTAAATGTGGTTCTTAAATCGGAGTTGATTGTGTCAATCTTTTCAAGTGTTTTTTTAAAATTGCAGCTAAAAAAAAGTGAACAGATTAGTAATGTAGAAATTGTTTTCATTTGATAGTTAATTCATCTTTGATACTAATAAATAAGTCCGAAATATGAGCATAACGGTGTCGGAAAAATGTGTGCTGCGAAAATCGCCGTTAACGTTGGGGGCTTTGCGCCGGTGGGGCGAGATGTTGTGTCCGCCCGGAACTGAAGCCTGAGTTTGTTGTTATGTTGAAGTTAGCAAATAATGCTGAAAGAAATCCGTCCGCCCGATATGAAGCTGATAAGCGAGTTGCAGCTGATGCCGATTGTTCCGTCCAGCCACACTTGCCCAAAACCGTTTGTTGTGTGAAGTGCTGTAGTTAGTACCGGATTTCAGCTGCGTTTACTTTCTTGATTTGTCCATTCTCAGATAAAACAAGAATACCGTTTTGAGCTTTTTTTTGTGTAATAAGCTTCTGAAACGTTAGGTCCAATCCTTTACGAATTAATTCCCGGAGATTTTGAATATCAATATCATTCTTTTTCATCAGTTTGATTTTTTATTTGTTGCCATACAAAATTATTATGGACTTTTATTTCAAAAGAACCTTGGCCTTCAGCTACAAAGTTAAATGGTCTGCTTGAATTGTCGATAATAATCCAGAAATCGCAAAGTTCGATAAATTTGTTGCTTAAATTATAAATACCTCGAAAGTATCTTCTTCTAATTACCTCTTCTGGAATATTATGTCCACCCTCGCTCACCCTGGTCTTAACACGTTCAATAGCTAGATTCACGTCATTTAACCAGAAAAATAATAAGGTCACTGAATAGCCCTTTTCTTTTGCGAGTTTGATTGTATTTAAATATGACCGAGTTGTCAATGTTGTTTCAAATGCAAAGTCAACTCCGCTCTTTGTAAGTTCATCAATTCTTTCAAGCATGATTCTCCCAGCTTGAAATGAGACACTTTCTGGTTGGAAAGGTGAAAGGCCTTTTGCTATCTCGTCGGCATTTACAAATTCCTTACAATCAAGCATTTCAGGAAGTATAGTAAAGGAAGCTGTAGTTTTCCCAGCTCCATTGCATCCAGAAATAATATAAAGATTTGGCACTTTTTATGTGTTTGTCAGCCAAAGCTAACAAATATTTTACGGCTATGGTAACCTAAGGCTGTGACCCCTACCCCAAAAACTGGCAAAAGGTAAAATAGAGAAACCGGGCAATTATTCATAACTTAAAAAATGAAAAATTGCACATGAAAAAGACAAAATTTACTGAAGCACAAATAGTGTTTGCGCTTCGCCAGGCCGAGAACGGCGTTAAAGTAGAAGAAGTCTGTCGTAAACTCGGAATCAGTGATGCCACCTTCTACAACTGGAAAAAGAAATACGGAAGCCTCGGGGTTTCGGAGTTAAGAAAGCTTAAAGAACTTGAAGAAGAAAACAGCAGACTTAAAAAAATTGTTGCTGACCTAAGTCTTGACAAACAGATGCTGCAGGATGTTTTAAAAAAAAATGTCTGAAAATCTCCCAAATGAAACTCCTGGCTCATTCCCTTATCGACAATTACCGTATATCAAGACACAGGGCTTGCCTTGTTATCTGTTTCCCGGAGTCTACCATGCGGTATATAAAGCGCACTAAAGATGATACTGCCCTGCGTAATCGAATCAGGGAGTTAGTAGTTTCAAGGGTACGGTATGGAAGCGACCGGATCCACATGGTTCTGAGAAGAGAAGGCTGGATGGTTAATCACAAAAAAGTACGGCGTATCTACAGGGAAGAAGGCTTTAATCTAAGACTTAAACGGCCACGAAGATCAAAGTCGGCTATGCACCGCCTGGAAAGACCCTTGCTCACTCAACCCAACCAATGCTGGTCAATGGATTTTGTGCATGACCAGCTTTTTGACAGCAGGAGATTCAGGGCCTTAACTATAGTCGATAATTTTAGCCGCTACTGTTATGCAATACAGGTGGCAAAAAGCTTCACCGCTATACAAGTTGCCGAAACACTGGAACAAATCAGGATATCATATAAAACACTGCCCCAGAGAATACAGGTAGATAATGGCAGTGAGTTTACCGGAAAAGATTTTGACCGTTGGGCTCATCAAAACAATGTAACTTTAGATTATTCACGTCCCGGAAAACCAACAGATAACCCGTTTATAGAATCGTTTAATGGCAGCTTCAGAGATGAATGCTTAAATACAAATTGGTTCCTGTCATTACAAGATGCTATCGATAAAATCAATGCCTGGAAAGAAGAATACAACCACTTCAGGCCACACAGTTCACTCAAAGGATCAACTCCTGCAGAAGTGAATAAACAGTTCTTAAAATGCCCGAAACTCTAATTTAAAATTTGACAGAAAAGGGGTAGCCTTCAGCTGCATTTCACACAACGGCCAAGGCTTAGCGAAGTTGGGGAATTTTCCAACTGTCCGCCCGGAACCGAAGTTGAATTTAAAACTAAATTTTGAAGTTGCGCACAACTGCCTGGAGAAGATTGTCCAGCCCGTAACAAGAACCGATTAGCGAACTGAAGCTGAAGATTTGCTGGTCAAACCCCAATTTTGCTAAACCCTTGTTATAGGCAGCTTTTTTACGCCTTAATAATTTGCTCAAGTGTCCGCAGTTGATTATTTGATGCACTTGGTATTCCAATTGATTTGTGTCGAGCAAATTGCGGTTCTGTAATTTTTGAAATTTCTAATGCAGTTTTAGCAAAAGACTTTGCTTCGTCAGTTTTATTCATTTTGTCGCACAGTTGAGCCATAAGTTCAGAATAGTAAAATTTATCGCTATTAAAAGTCAACTCGTCAACCGGGTATTCTTTGCAAATTTTGTATGCTTCTTCGAATTTGTTTGTTTGATTTGAATTCAATATTGTTTCTGAAAGTTTTAAGTCAGCCATTGCACTTGTCCCACTTCTAGAATTTTTAGTTTTATAATGGATAGTAACAATTCGGTAAAATTGTTCTGCTAAGTCGAGGTCACCAGTTTTAAAATAATAGTCGCCTAATTGTTCTTGTCCAAATACTACACTGAACTCTTCATTCGGGAAATCAGTTGCCAATCTATTCATAAGACGAAGTCCAACGAGTTGATTTTTTCTGTCAGAGTTGTCGAGTAAATAACTTGCTTGAATCCTTAAATACTGTGCTTTGTTATACGCTCCCCTGGAACGTTTTAGTCGAGCCTCAAACTCTATTTCGATTGTGTCATTCCAATCATTATTTCTATACCAATCGTCTGAAGCCATTGTAATTTTTGGAGTGGTTGTTTAAAGTTGCCTATAACGGACAGGTATTGCTGCAGGTGGGGAATTCATTGAACTTCCAGCCCGGAACTGCTGCTTGGCTTTATAAAATTGTTGATGTTAAGAACTGTGGCTTGGCTTTATTCGTCTGCCGAAACCGCTGCTGATAGCGAACTGCAGCCGAAGCTAACAACGTCCAGCTCCACTTGCAGCAATACCAATGTTATGGGCAGGTTTTCCTCTCACTGTCATTTGTCTTTGTCATAACACCGTACTGCAAGTTGTAGCAAACGATACCTTGCATTACTTGGTGTCTCCCTTTGATAATCATCCTTTGTTTTGAAAACTACAACTGCGTCAATCACTGGAAATATTGATATAGTTTGTCCCCAATGTCCCAATGCTGAATAACCGCCTTTAAAACGATTGTCTGCTATATTCTGCCACAACCACCAATAAAGCCCATAGCCAAATGAATAATCTTTACCTCTAAAAATTGGTATGTTTTTGTCAACCTCTGTATAAGGTGTAATTGGGTTTATCATTTCTTGTATCCATTTTTCATCTATTATTTGTTTGTCCATCCATTTACCTTTATTAAGCATCAGTAACCCAACTCTTGCCATATCTCTTGTTGAAAAGAACATAGGATACGCCGGAAAATAAGAACGGGTAGAGTCGCCTTCCTTTTTTTGCAATTCTCTTTTCCAATCCTGCATCATTAAAGGTTTAGCTAACTGTTTTTCAATTTCACCATAAATAGTTTGTCCTGTTTCTTTTTCAAAAATATAGCCTGCCACATTAAAGTCCCAATTGCTGTAAAGCCAATAACTGCCTGGTTTTACACTTCCTCTTTTAGGGGCAAGATCTAAAAAGTCGCCTGGATAACTTGCTTGATGAAAAACACCTGACCTTGCTTCAAGAATATCTTTTATTGTCGCCTCTTTTTCAATTGGCAGCAAGCCGCCAACATCATCAATTTCTAAATCGTTTAGGGTTTTATTCAGATTTATTTTTCCCGACTTAACATACTTTCCGTACAACATTGCTAAAATACTTTTTCTACAAGAGGCGATATAGGAATTCTCAACAACATCTCCGAATTCAAAGACAACCGAGCCTTTATAAATTATCATCATTCCTGTTATTTGCGTACTGTCAATAACGAATTTTTTAAGGCTTTTAAATTTTGCAGTGTCCCAACCATTTTTTTCAGGTTGTGAGTTATACTCCCAACTTGTCCTTGGGAATTGCTGTGCAATAAGTTTTGCCTGTGAGAATAGAAAAAAAATAAACAGCAAGCTTTGGAATTTTCTCATTTAGTGTCTATGTTTTTGGTGGTCGTATAAACTTGCCCATAACGAACAGGTATTGCCGATGGTGGGGAATTAGAATTCCGTCCGCCGGAACTACTGCCTGGCTTTTTGATAAAGTTAAATATTAAGAACTAAAGCTCGGCTTTATTCGTCGAGCCCCGAACTGCAGTACAGCAGAATTACCGCTGCCGATTGCTCCAATGTCAAGCCCCACTATTGGCAATACCAATGTTGCCTGCTGGCCTTATTTTAAAGATAAGTTATCAATTCCATTGCCTTGTCCAACTGCAGCAACAATTGGATTGATAACTATTAAGTAAAGTATCTTTTTGGGTTTATAAAAAAGTATAGTTGTTTGTGTAGGTTTGTCATACCTAATTAAATATTGATTTTCATAATTTTCATTTTGTAGTAAAACATTTTTGAAAAGACCATCAAAATAGAGTGTCTGCAAAGTATCATTTTTAACTGCTATTGCTTGTTCGCCACTATTAATTAGAAATCTATTTGAAAGGTCAATACATAGCTTGGATTGGAAATAAATATGTCCGCCGCCATACCAGTCATTAACTTCAGAAGGATTAATATAAACTTTGCTTGAACTGACGGAATTTAGTGTATCAGTTATTTTGTCAAGGGATATGTTATTTAGGCTAGCGTCTTCAACTATCAAATACCTGAATTGATTTTTGTAAGTGTATATAAATCTATATTTTTTTGCACTGTCGTTACCAAGTGGATAGTCACATTTAAGCAAAGAAGTTTTGGAGCTGTCAAAGAGCCAAAGGTACCTATCAGTTCTGTCCATCATGAAATCTTCATTACAACCCTTTGCTTCATGAAAAACATAATATAAACGCTGCCCAATGAAGATTATGGCAGCTAACAAAATACATGCTGATATTAATAAAATAAATTTTCTTTTTGTCACGGAATGTCGGTTTAGGCTTGCAGGCAACGTTCGAGGCTTGCCGAAGCACGGGAATTGACCGACTGTCCGCCTGGAACTGAAGATGAAATTATAACTAATTTTTGGAGTTGCGCACAACTGCTGAGAGAAGATTGTCCTGCCCGGAACCGAAGCAGATGAGCGAACCAAGGCCGATGCTAAGATTGTCCGGCCCGTATTTTGGCAAACCATTGTTGGCCGCTGGACAAAAAACCAAAAGCGCTTAAAAGGTTAAGAGACCAAAAGCTGGGGATTGAACAAAAGCTGATGATTAGCTTACAAGTAAAAAGGAAACTGCGAAATAGAATTTAAAAAAATATTGCCCGGCTTTGCGCCCGCGGCTGGCTTGCGGCCAACGGCTCGGTATTGCTGCAGGCGGGGCATTCAGCGCTGTGTCAGCCGATGACTGCAGCCGAATAAAGATATAAAAGTTGATGATACAAACTGCAGCTTAATAGAACCCGTCACGCTGGAACTGCTGCTGAATAGCGATTTGCTGCTGATACTTACAACGTCCAGCCCCGCTTGTAGCAATACTTTTGTTGGCGGTTAGTTGCTCTTTGTCGTCAGAGCATCTTCAATTTCTTTTTGAAGCTCTTGAGGGTTGTTTGATGGATTTGTCATAAATATTTTGCCATCTCTGTCAATAAGATAAGTTGAAGGGAAGCCTGCTACTTTGTAGGCTTTTATAATAGGATGGCTTTCTCCTTTATTCTCCGTAAAGACATTATATCCGGCAATATTATATTTTTTAAGAGCTTCTTTCCAAACTTTTCGTGAATCAATTGAGACTGTGAGAAAAACAACGCTTTCATTTTTTGAGTAATATTTTTTTACTGGTTTTATGGCTTCAAATAAGATATGGCAAGGTCCGCAAGCAGCATACCAAAAATCTAAGTAGATTACTTTGCCTTTAAATGATGAAAGTGAAACTTTATCGTCATTCTCATTTTCTAAAGTAAAGTCCGGAGCATCTGTTCCTCTTCTAAAACTAATGGCATCTTGAAACCTGTTGTCAATATAACTTTTATAAACAGAATCTTTTTTTTCCTGATAAGTTTGTTCAATGACTGCTTGCAAATTAGCGGTGTCGGTATTCTGATGAAAGTTATCAATGTCATGACTAAAGAAAAGTGTTAGAACTGGAATACGTAATGATGAAGGTAAACGGGAGTTGAGATAATCATATTTTTTCACTACTCCCTTTGTTATTTGATTTGATAATACAAGTCCATCGTATTCTAAAGAAAGAATATTGTAAACCTCATTGATATAACTTGAAGAGTAGAATAACGTACTGTCAAAGGTTTGTGCCTTTCTTAGATGTTCTTCGGATGTTTGAGTTAGTTCATCTTTTCTTTTACTCAATGTTTCAGCAATACCTTCATTATACACTAACCCCACACTTCGATATTTATTTCCCATTAGAATAGCATTAATGTCTGCCTTAAGTAAATTATAAGATTTAAAACTCATTGAAGATTTTATAGAATCTAATTTATTGCTTAAAACGTTTCCAATACTGTCAGCATAATTAAACAAATAGTCAAAAGGGTGTTTGTTTGCTTTCGCAAAAGGTAATTGTTCTTGAAAACGTCTGTAAAGTTTTACCTGAGTAAGTGAATTAGCAAAGGCAGTCTTTGCACTTCCTTTACCTGAAATCCTAAGAGATGATATGATGTTTTCTGCATCGTATATAATAACAACGCTATCATTTGGTTCTAACAACCCGCTAATATAGTTTGAGCCATCATTTGTGTAGAAATAGGTTGGTTTAGTAATTAGAAAATTATAGGAAAATCTATCATTTTTAACTGGTATGGAATAAGTTTCAGATTGCCTGATAATTGGATTTTCCAATAAAACTATTTTAATAGTGTCACCTTTAGGATTATAAATTTCACCAGTTATAGTTGCAGTTTGTGCTTGTATCTGTAAAATATTTGAAATAAAAAGTGTTAAGAATAAAAAGTAGTATTTCATAATGTCAGTTTGCAATTACCGCCAACGTTCGAGGCTTGCCGCAGGGCTGGGATTTAATAACTGTCTGCCCGGCAACTGAAGCCGATTGAAAAACTGAAGTTGAAGTTAACAACTAAAAGCCAGATAGAATTCGGTCAAGCCTGATATTAGCTGATAGTAGTACAACAGCCGATTGTTATTCCGTCCGCCAGCTTTGCGGCAAACCTTTTGTTGGCTGCAGAATTACTCAGCAGGAAGTATCTTCAAATTATCTTTTGCCCATTGATTGTCCTTATCAATGCTTAATATCTGATTATAAACTTGTCTAGCTTCATTATATTTTTGATTTGTATGAAGCTCAACTGCTTTTACTTGTAATTTATGAACTTCAAGTTGTTTCAAATTTGCCTTTGCAAACTCATTGTCTTTGTCCCTACTTAAAATTTGTTTATAAATAATTATAGCTTCGTCAACCTTTTGATTTTTATGAAGTTCAAATGCTTGATGAGAGAGCCACGAAGTAGATAATGGATTCCAAAAAATTGAAGAAGCTAAAATAGAAAAAAGTAAAAGTCCGACAGCCCACTGTTTATAATTGTCAAACTTAGAAATATACGCCAATGTCATACCCCACAAAAGCCCGCCAATATGAGCTGCATTTCCAACATTCCAAGCCTTAGTCTGCGTCAAAACTATGCAAAGTACTAACCAGAACACAAATAGCCTTATCGTTCTTTTATCAAGATAGTTTTTATAGGCTTCTGTCGTTTTACTTTTTATGAATAAAAAATCGAAAAGTGAATAACCAATTCCCGAAAGTCCAATACCCGTTGTGTCAGCAAATGAAAGCTCTGATAAAGAACTTACCAAAGCAGATGATAAAATCAAAAGTCCGTAAAAAGGTTTCTTGCTTTCAAATTCAATCTTTTTTCCAAAAATCCATAACCAATACAGATTAAAAGCGATATGCCAAAATTCAGTATGCAAGAAATTGGAAGTAATAAGTCCCCAATAACTTCCATTAAAAATATCTGTCACTGAAGGCGAACCCCATTTTTTGTAAACTTCCCAATTGTCAAGTTTACCCTCTAAGTTTATTCCAATAAATAAAACGATACTTATCATACAGCAGATTGCTGTAAGGATTGGGATATACTTTTTAAAGGAATTGTCAATTGATGGTTGAGGAATGTCTATTGTCTCTGTCATTTGTAGGGTGTCACTAAATTTTGCAGCCAACGTCGGCGGCTTTGGGCTGGTGTGGGATTTTCCAACTGTCCGCCCGGAACCGCGGCTGATTATTTTGTTTAGTTGAAGTTAAGAACTAAAGCCCAAAATAGAACGTCCAGCCAGAACTGAAGACCGGAGATGCAGTTAGCTGAAATTAGTTTGTCAAGCCACACTTGCCCAAAACCGTTTGTTGCAAGCAGTTTTTCGTTCACCGAGACGAAAAACTACCAAAATTTCCAAAACGGTTTTTTGCTTTTGTTGTCTTTACTTAAAATCTTTATCACTCTGTCTGAACCCCAACTTTCATTGTCTGGAATTTTCTGCCAATTCATATTTTTAATTTCAATTCTTTGGTCAATAGTTCCTGTCCAACTTACTTCAAAATTATTTTCTCTTAACGCTGAAACTATCTTGTTTGCTACTTGCAAGGTTTCATTGTCGTCTTGTGTTGGGCTGTCAAAACCTAAATACAAGTTTCTTATTTCTTTGTCAACAGTTCGTGCCAAGTCTTGTGAGTGGTAGTAACAAAAGCCGATTGCTTTAATTCCAAGTTCGTTAAGTCTTTCTATAGTTTCCATACAGTCGCCTTCGCCATCTTGTTTTGTAAAACCTGCTTTGTGTAAGCAAACTATTTTGTCTTGAATGAGTTGGTCAAATGTTTTGGCAAGTCTATCAAAGTCGTTTGGTCTTGTCCAATTTAAACTGTCTTGCTGATGTTGTTTGTATTTTTCTGCAATAGTTTGTCGTAACCATTCTTCGTCAAAATCTTCTTCGTCATAAAACATTTCTCTTATGCTGTCAAAAAGTTCTTCTTCATTTTCAAAACCAAACTTAATGTCAAGCTCCAACTGTTCTAATGCTTCATTTTTTATGTCTTGTGTCATTATGAGAGTGGTCTTTTAAAATTGCTTGCAACGGCCAAGGCTTAGCGAAGTTGGGGATTTTCCAACTGTCCGCCCGGAACCGAAGTTGAATTTATGACTAAAATTT